>CAWIGC010000040.1:0-121430 GCA_963835555.1 uncultured Solibacteraceae bacterium
AGATGGAATGAGAGGCCGGCTCCCGGCGGGATGCGTTAAGCTCCCAATACGCACTCGAAGTGCAAAGGAGACCGGCCATGAAGAAGAATAGCACCGTTGCAGAGTCCGAAGCGAGCTGAAAGCGCCCAAGGCAACGATAACGATCGGCTTGGACCTGGGGGACAAGACCAGCCGCTATTGCGTGCTGGACGAGAACGGAGAAGTGATGCGGGAGGCAGCGTGGCGACCACCAAGAAGGCCATGACGCAGGTGTTCGCCACGTTGGGCCATGCCGGATCGCGATGGAAGTGGGGACCCATTCGCCGTGGGTGAGCCGGCTGTTGAACAGCTTCGGGCACGAGGTGATCGTGGCCAACGCGCGGCAGGTGCAGTTGATCAGCGCCAGCAGCCGGAAGAACGATCGGATGGACGCGCAGATGCTGGCCCGCCTGGCGCGGGTGGACCCGCAGTTGCTGCGGCCGATCCGGCACCGCAGCGAGAAGGCGCAGGGAACCTGCTGGTGATCCGGGTGCGGGCGGCCCTGGTGGAGGCGCGCACGAGGCTGGTGAATGCGGCGCGCGGGCTGGCGAAAGCGATGGGAGAGCGGCTGCCGAGCTGCGACGCCGACAGCTGGGCGTGGAGCGGCTGGAGCCGCTGCCGGCAGGGCTGCGGGAGCGCTGCGGCCACTGCTGGAAGAAGTGGAATCGCTGACCGAAAAGATCCAAGCATTGGACCAGAAACTCGAGCAGATCGCCCGGACCGAGTATCCGGAAACCGAACTCCTGCGGCAGGTGAGCGGAGTGGGACCTTTGATCGCTCTGACGTTCGTGCTGACGGTGGAAGATCGGGAACGATTCCAGAAGAGCCGGGACGTGGGATGCTACGTGGGGTTGCGGCCGAAGCGGAGCGAGTCGGGGGAAAGCCAGCCGCAATTGCGGATCACCAAGGAAGGGGACCTCTATCTGCGCAAGATGCTGGTGCAAGGGGCGCACTGCATTCTGGGGCGGCGGGGGCCGGACACGGATCTGAAGCGGTGGGGGCTGCGGCTGGGCGCACGCGGGGGCAAGAACGCCAAGAAGCGGGCGGTGGTGGCGGTGGCCCGGAAGCTGGCGGTGCTGTTGCACCGGTTGTGGGTGACGGGGGAGGTGTATGAGCCGTTGCGGAACAGCCAGGCGGACCACCGGTGAAGGAGACCGGAAGGCGCGGCCTGAAAGGAATAGGAGTTTGAAGCAGAAGCCAATCGCCGAGTTCGGGTGACTGCGAGTCGGCGGAGCGAAGGTTTCCTAACCGAGAAGTTCAGTTCGATGCAGAGATGGCAGCACCCGTTTATAGATTGAGGACACCAACAGGCACCGGAGCGGAAAGCTCCTTCAGAGTGCGAATGGAAGCAGGGCGAGTCGGCGGTGGGCGAAGTCAGGAAAGGCCAAAAACATTTCCAAGAGGAAGAGTTTGAAAGTGTATCGCGCCTCCCGTTGGTCGGCGATCGGCCTCATCGGTGACCCGCCCAAAAACAGTACTTGACGACGGCCGGCTTTCTCATGGAAGCGTTTACCTTTTCTACTGGGCCGCCGGCTCGGCGTGCCCCGCCAGTCCTGCCAGTGCAACTTCTGCACGGGCGATGTAGAGACGAAATGATGCCGCCTATGCGGCCTAGCCACAAAGAATCTGCATGTGTTTTCAGTGCCAAACCCGTTTTCCGTTAAAAACGCGGAAAAGCGCTATGCGCCGTAAGCGGCATGTTGAACGGGATCTTCGGCACCGGCGGGCGCCGGCATATTGCAGTTTGGCAACCGGTCAAAGTGGTGGATCGATCGGAGGAGACGCAGGAAGACGGGACCATCGTCGTCCGGGAGCGCGAACGATTTACGAATGAGTTGACGATCGTGTTCGCCTCAGGCGAAACCGCGATACTCCATTGAGACATGCAGCCCGGGATGCCCTTCCGTCTTTCGGGCACAGGCCGCCAATTACCTACATTCATCTTTCTGCGATGAAGGCTGAGGCAAGCGACATAAACGCTGGCCGCCATGCAGGATGTTTCGCCTCCAGATCTGTTGGCTGCCAGGATCGGACATGGCGACTTCACACTCACGTGATTACGTCCTCGTCGTCACCCGGATCGCCGCCGGCCTACAGCACCTCAGCGCCTGACGCGTTCCTTCCAGAGCAGCACGAGTGGAGGTCGACTGGTCGAGCACGCTAAAATGATTCGCGTGCCGATCGAGTTGGACCATGTTTTCATCTGCACGGCGCCAGGAGCTCCCGCTGCGGAAGAGCTTGTCCGGTTAGGGTTACACGAGGGCCCTCCGAACACCCATCCAGGCCAAGGTACAGCTAATCGCCGGTTTTTCTTTGCGAACGCGATGCTTGAATTGCTATGGGTGAGCAACGAGGCAGACGCTAAAGGCCTGAATACGCGGCGCACGCTACTCTGGGAACGCTGGTCCGGACGAGAACGCAGCGCCTCACCTTTCGGCATCTGCCTGCGGCCGATCGATGCTCAGGATGTCCCGCCGCCCTTTCCCGGATGGGAGTATCGGCCCGCGTACTTACCGGATTCCATGTCAATCCACATCGGGGAAGGGGGAATCTTGGAGCCGATGTGGTTCTATCTGCAGTTTATGCGCCGGGGCCACCACGAACAGCAGTTTATCGAACACGCCATTGGCGTCCGCGAGATCACGTCCATCACTCTGACCACGCCGGTATCTATGCGGTCTCGGGTATCGCAGATGATCGTCGAGAGCGGCATTCTCGGGACACAATTCGGAGCAAGATCTCTCATCGAGATTGAATTCGATCATTCGAGGCAAGGGCAATCTGTCGACCTAAGGCCCCATCTGCCGTTGGTTCTTCGACTCTGATCCAGCACTTTGGGGACATCACAATACATCCGAGCGGACCTTGGTTGGATCACGCCATCGGGAAGCTGAGGCGGCCATGTTGAGCCTGAAGCACGGCACCGTTGTCCGGAGTGCGGGGAGGGTAACGTATACGGAGCTTGATTCACATCAACTCGTTCGACTATCTGATTGAGTTGCAGCGTGTGCTTTCGGTAAGGCTGCGTAAGGAATCGCCGGGCTATTTCTCCGGGAAATAGGTGACGCCGAAAACGGGGCAAGCGGGAACTCGGCTTAGAGACAGTAGCCCTGCGTCACCCAATAGTGCCAGTCACTGATGGCTTCAGCGGTGGATTCGTCTGGGTCGACAGCGGTGAGTTGAGCGAGCGGGACGGCCATGGTTCGGCCCTGCCATCGGACCAGGACGAGCATGTCATGCTCGCAGACGTCGTCCGGCGCCATACGCACGACCTCGACGGTTTCACCTTTCCGGAGCGGCGAGACGACCTTCGTAGCCAAGCACTTCGCCTGGAACGGGAAACGGATTTTGCTTTCGAGGTAGTAGTACCAGCTCATTGCCTGCTCATCCGGACTGGCATCGACGATGGCCTCGTTGTGAATGCGGTCCTCTCGCACAGGGTCTTGCTTGGGTCTTTTCATGTCGCTCCCAGGATTCGGCGGACTGAGGTGCGCCCGATCTGCAGTCGACGAGCGATCTCGGATTTGCTGACACCTGCGTGATGTAGTTTCCGGATTTCCGCAGCATGGATGGCCGCGGTTGCGGGACGGCCCAACCTTTTGCCGTTCTGCCGGGCGTGGGCCAAGCCAGCCCGAGTTCGCTCACCCAGGATCTCCCGTTCGAATGCTGCGAAGACGGCGAGTAGCCCCGCCATCGCTCGACCAGCCGGCGTGGTCAGGTCCAGCGCCTCGGTCAGCGACACGAAGCCCACGCCGAGATGCTCCAGTTCCTGGAGTGTCGCCAGCAGATCCGTTACCGAGCGGCCCCAGCGGTCCAACCGCCACACCAGCACGACATCGATTTCGCGGCGGCGCGCGGACTCCAGCAATTTCTCACGAGCTTCTCGCTTGGCCGCACCGGAGCCAACCTCACGAACTTGCACGGCGATCGTCCAGCCGCGCCGGGCGGCATACTCCCGCATCGCCCGGCTCTGCATCGCGAGGGTCTGCTGATCGTTCGTCGAAACGCGGGCGTACAGGCCAGCGTGGAACATTTTCGCCGACTTCCGTGCATGGCCAAAAACGTTATCGGATTTTGCCTTTGGAAAGGCCCGTTTGGCGGCCATTTCAGAGTGTCACCCAAGCATGGCCGCAGATCGATCCTTTTCGGCCAGGAAGGATTCATCATATTACGCGGCGGCCGGCGTGGCCAATCGTGCCAGGTATCGCGGTAGTTCCAGGGCATCCACTCCGACGGGATTGCGCCAACTCCCCGGCATGCCGCTGCAACTCGGTCAGATAGTCGAAGGATTGGCGCCGTTCAACTCGCAGGTGTGGATCAGACTCATGAACAGATCGCCCATCTCGCGCGCCATTCAGCGTCTTGTAGAACAGACGAGTTCTTCCGGTGCAGAATGGCCTTTTTCAGAGCGCGTTCCACGATATTATTGTCAATGGGCGCCCCGGCTTCTCGCAGAAACGAGTCAAGGCTTTCCAGTGCCTCAACAAATAGGAGATCGCCTTGCCCAGACCGGAGTTCGGCTCCGTCTTCCGCTCCGCGAACTGCGCCTCCAGCCACCCGTGCAGTTTCTCCATCACCGGCCCGCTGTGCTCCTGGTGGAAACCGCAGTCGCTCCTCCGCTGACAGGTCCCTGCTCCCGCGCCTGCCGCATCGTAGCCGTAGACCTCACCCAGCGTCTCCAGCACAAACCGGCACTCCTCGGGAAAGTTCTGACGACTTCCACAAACTGCCGCCTTCCATGAGCATTATCTGGTGCTCCAGATAATGCGCATTATCTGGACTCTGGAATTATCCGGAGCGAATGCGTGAAAAGTGCGTAGAACGGGGTGAATCGTTCGTGGGCGTCGTGATAATTCTCTCATGCGACAGCGTCCAATATTGCATGAAGGATTCGGTGAGGGCTGATTGACTAGCCGCGAACGCGCGGTCGTTGAGTTGTGGCGAAAGGGCCATCTTTCACCCGGAACGATCGTCATCTATCTCCAGTGGGTCCGTCGGTTCCGAACATATTGCGACAAGCGGAAACTACCCGAGACCGAACACCTGACTGCGGCCGGGGCGCGCCGATTCGCTCGCGCTTATGCCGGACCTCGACTCAAAGGGCGACAAAGCTCCAAGGAAAGCCGCAACCTCGCCAGCAATGCGCTCCATGCGTGGGCTTGCGCGTGGGCGCGCTGGGTATGCCATTGCCGCCGTGGCGCGATAAACATCCGCCACCGCTGTCACCGTTACTGAAGGAATACTGCCATTACCGGCGAGCACACAACGGGGTCTCGGAAAGGACGCTGGTGCGCGATGTGGAGACCGCGCGTGGCTTCCTCGGGCAACTGCGCAGTAGAACGAAGACCATTGCGACGGGCAAATTGACAGATGTGGATGCTTTTGTGCGGGAGCTTGCCACTCGTCTTTCGAAACGAACCGTTGCCGATACCTGCAGTTCGCTCCGAGCATTTCTCCGATTTCTGCACATGACAGGAAGGCTGACGACTGATCTCGCCAGTGGAGGTGGTCGCGCCGCGATATCGGATAGATGAGCGGCCCCCGCGCTGTTTGCCGTGGAGCGACGTGCAGAAGATTCTGCGTGCGATCTCTCGGACGGCAGCGCCGGGCAAACGTGATTATGCGATCGTGTTGCTGTTGGCAACGTATGGTCTCGGCGCAGCCGAAGTCCTTGGAATTCGATTGGAAGATGTGGACTGGCAAGGCGGAGTGCTGAGGGTCTGTCGGCCGAAGACCAAGGTGTCGATCGAGCTTCCTCTGTTGCCGGCAGTTGCGCAGGCATTGAGCGCGTACCTGCGATGGGAACGGCCGCCTGCCAGATCAGTGCAGCATATCTTTCTTCGGGAAAACATGCCCTACGAGCCGATAACCAGCGGCGCCATTCGCCACCGTATTCGGTACTATGCGCATCTGGCCGGCATTTCAACCAAAGTGATCGGAGCCCATGCTTTTCGTCACAGTCACGCGAGCAGGCAGATTGATTCTGGGGCCAATGTCAAGGTTGTGAGCGACATTCTCGGTCACCGTAGTTCGTCCTCCACCTCTGTGTATGTGCGGGTAGCGTTGGAGCGTCTGCGTGCGGTGGCTCTCCCGGTGCCGCGATGATCAATATCTTCCAGGGTCCAACTGCGCGGCGAACTGCATGCGTTCCTACAATTTAAGCGGAGCCTCGGTTATGGCTACATGCGCGCGGAGTTTACGTTGCGCGAGTTCGATCGTTTTCTGATTCAGTATGCGGCTGGACAATCGCCGCTGGAAACTCGATCGGGCCGCGATTGCCTGGCTGTCGAGCAAGCCGGGCCGAAAGCCCATCAGCGTGTCCGCCGATGCCGCGGTGCTGCGCCAGTTCTACCGATACCTGCGCCGATCATCGGAACCAGGGACTGTAGCTGAACCGATCTGGCCGCACCTGCCTACCGAGTCCTCCTTTCTTCCGTATTCTCTTTCGGAAAAGGACGTTCTCCATCTCTTGGCGCTCTGCGCTAACCTCAAGCGCCCGCCCTTCCGAGCCGCACTATACAGGGCGTTGATTCTGGTCCTGTACTGTACCGGAATTCGTTTTGGAGAAGCGCTTCGCCTGCGAATGCGAGACGTGGATACTCGATCCGCCGTTCTCTTTATAGACACCTTCAAGGGACGATCCCGATGGGTTCCGTTTCATCGTTCGCTATCACGAGAACTCGATCGATATCTCACCGCTCGCCTGGCGTACGCGCCATCGGACCTGGGCGCTCGCTTTTTCGTTGGTGCGAACCATACGCCGGCTACCGGTCGAAACCGCAAGTGGTACGTTCCGAGGTCTGTTCAAACTGGCCGGGTTGAAGCCCGAAAGGGGTCGGATCGGGCCGCGACCCTATGACCTGCGCCATGCCTTCGCCGTTCACCGTCTGAGCCGATGGTATGGTGAAGGTGTCGACCTCCATGCCCGCCTACCCTGGCTATCGGCGTATATGGGGCATGTCGACATCATCGGCACTGAGAGTTACCTGCACACCACGCCGGAACTCCTGGACCTGGCCGGCAACCGGCTGCGGCGCCGATACAAAAACACAACATCCGAGGACGACAGTGTATGAGCCGCTCCAAGTCTGAGTCGCTGCTGGGCCTGACCGAAAGTTTCTTCCATAACTATTTACAGCAGACGCGCGGAGCAAGCGGGCATACCGTGCGAGCCTACCGCGATGCGCTGAAGCTTTTCTACTTGTTCCTGGCAGATCAGAAGCGCAAGCCCGTGGCTGACCTCGCCCTGGACGATATCCAATCCGACGCCCTGCTCGCATTCTTAGATCATGTCGAATCGCGCCGAGGGAACTCCGCGGTTACCCGGAATTGCCGTCTTGCCGCGGTTCGCAGTTTTGTGCAGCACCTCCTGCGGCATGATGTAACGCGGGCTGGTCAGTACGGTCGCATTCTCGCGATTCGCAACAAAAAGGCACTACGACGCGCCGCCACTTATCTGGAACCTGAAGAAGCCCGCGCGGTGATCGCCGCCATTGATCGTCGGAGTCGTAATGGGGAACGCGATCACGCCCTGCTGCTGTTTCTCTATAACACGGGAGCGCGCGTCAGCGAAGCGCTGGCGATACGCGCCCGTGATCTTCAGTTGGAAAGGCCACGGCAAGTGCGACTGCTGGGCAAAGGCCGAAAGGAACGAATCTGTCCCCTTTGGCCCGAAACCGCATCAGCCCTACATCGGATCATTCCCGTAAAAAGCGGGGAGGACTTCCTCTTCAGGAATACCCGTGGAGCGCCGCTAACGCGGGATGGTGTCGCATATCTGCTGCGCAAGTACGTCCGATCCGCGGCACAACACGCTCCCGCGCTACGAAAGCGCAGAGTCACTCCACACGTCATGCGACACAGTTGTGCCGTTGCCCTTCTGCAGGCGGGAATCGATGTTTCGGTGATTCGAGATTATCTCGGTCATGCATCGGTGGCCACCACAAGCCGATACATTACGACCAATCTTCAGATGAAGCGCGACGTGCTGGAGGCCTTTTGGAAGCGAGCCGGACTTGACCCTGCAGCACCGCGAAAATGGCGGCCATCGCCGAAACTGCTCGCGTTCCTCGAAAGTTTGTGACGCCTTATCTGGAGTGAGCATTCCGCTCACCCCACTCCCGCCTCGGCCGGCGCGTCTATCTCGCATTCACTCCGGATAATTCCAGAGTCCAGATAATGAGCCTTATCTGGTGCACCAGATAAGGCTCATGGAAGACGCCAGTTTGTGGAAGTGGCGGAGAACTTTCCCGAGGAGTGCCGGTATGTGCTGGAGATGCTGGGCAGGTGTATGCCAACGATGCGGACGCGCGCGAGCAGAAGCTGTCAGCGGAGGAGCGCTTGCAGTTTCATCAGGAGCACAGCGGTCCGGTGATGGAGCAACTGCACGGGTGGCTGGAAGCGCAGTTCGCCGAGCGGAAGACGGAGCCGAACTCCGGTCTGGGTAAGGCGATCACCTATCTGCTGCGGCACTGGAAGGGACTGACGCCGTTTCTGCGAGAAGCCGGGGCGCCGCTCGATAACAACATCTTCACTGCCGCGCGCGGCAGTGACGATGTAATGCCGACTGCCGGATTATGCCGCGTCGACGGTTCCCGAGTCTTCCTGCCTGCTTTCTGATGGTTGCTGACGCGGCATAATCATAGAGCCTCTCCCGACTGGCAAGCAAGCCAGACAAGGAGAGACTGCATGACGACACCCACATTGGAAGGTGGGACGCCCGAGAGTCTGCTCGACGACCACATCGAGCCATTCCTCAAACATCTTCGCGCCGCCGGTTACGCCGAACGCACGCTACGCAAGAAGCGAACGGTCGCTAAAGCCTTCGCCCGATGGGCGAGACGGAAGCAGATCGCCGGAAACGATCTCAACGACGGTCATATCGCCGCGTTCGTGGCACGCTCGCCCCGAAACCGGAAGGCTCATGTGAAATTTGAGCTGGCAGTGATGCGGCTTTTGTTTGAGTACCTGCGCGGTTACGCCGGCCTGCAACGGCCAGCCCTGCAAAATGATGTTTCTGCGGCTGACGCCCTTCTTCAGAACTACAAGGATTATCTGCGCAAGGACCGCGGGCTCACCGAGAACTCGGTGCTGGTCTACGTGCCGTTCATTCGAGACTTTCTCGCCGCGCAGACCACGCAAACCGGCGGCGTGTCCCCGAAGTCGTTCGACGCGTTGATCATCCGAAACTTCATTCTGGAGCACACACTCGATCGGTCCAGCGAGTATGCCCGGCTGCTATGCACGGCACTCCGGTCGTTTTTCCGTTTCCTCCTTCTATGCGGCCAGACCTCGCGGGACCTCTCTAATGCCGTTCCCATGTTCCGCAAATATCGCCAGTCCGTGCCGCCCGCGTTTCTCTCGCCCAGCGAAGTAGAACATGTACTGGCGGCAACGGGATCGACGCTCAGTGGGCGCCGCGACCACGCGATCTTACTTCTGCTTGCTCGACTCGGCCTGCGTGGGGGTGAAGTCGTCGCGCTCGAACTTGACGACATTCGTTGGCGGGCTGGAGAGATCGTCGTCCGCGGCAAAGGCCGGATGGTGGACCATTTGCCGCTACTCTCGGACGTGGGCGAGGCTCTGGCTCTGTACATTCGCGAAGACCGTGGCGTCAGCGCCTCGCGGCGAATCTTCCTCCGCACATGGGCGCCCCGTATTGGCCTGACGGGACCGGCAGCAGTTGGTCATATTGTACGGCGGGCGCTGGCCCAAGCCGGGGTACGTCGCTCGGGCCGCGGTGCTGCCCATCTATTCCGTCACGGATTAGCGACCAAAATGATTCGCCACGGTGCCTCCATGTCCGAGATCGCGGAGGTCCTCCGGCATCGCTCGCAGACTACGACCGCGATCTACGCCCAGGTATCCTTCGAGGCATTGCGTGCGGTTGCCCTGCCGTGGCCAACTACGGGAGGTGCCCGATGAGCGCCCTGCGCGACGCCCTGGTGCAATATGTGGCACTCCGACGGGCACTCGGCACGCAACTCCAAGAGCCGGCCATGACGCTCGTCCATTTCCTGGAATTCCTTGAGCGGGAGGGAGCGGAGTTCATCACTTCAGAACTTGCCCTCCGTTGGGCGATGGAGCCCAAACTTGTCCAACGTGCTACATGGGCGCGCCGCCTCGGCATGGTGAGACGATTCGCCTCCTGGCTCAGCACAATCGACCCCAGAACCGAGGTGCCGCCACGGCGGTTACTCGCGGCCCGCCGACGGCGCAACAAGCCGCACATCTTCACGGAACAGGAGATCGCACGATTAATGGGTGAGGCGGCCAAACTCAGTTCCTCCACCGGATTGCGGGCAACGACCTACGTGACCCTGATTGGACTTCTCAGCGCCACAGGCATCCGCCCAGGGGAGGCTCTGGCTCTCGACGTAGGTGACGTGGATCTGCAAAACGGTATTCTTGCGATTCGCGAATCAAAGTTCGGGAAGTCCCGCTTCGTTCCAGTCGAAGACTCGACGCGCACTGCCCTTGCGCGCTATGCAAGACAGCGCGACAAACTCTGTCCGCGACCTGCAACGGAGGCGTTCCTCGTCTCCGAGCGCGGCAAACGAGTGCCTGGCGGTGTAGCCCGTCGCACTTTCGCCGGGATGTCCTGTTCCATCGGCCTGCGGGTGCCCACTGGGAGTCGGCGCATCGGTCGTGGGCCAAGGCTTCAGGATTTTCGTCACAGTTTCGCGACTCGCAGGCTGATCGAATGGTACCGGGCGGGCCTTGACGTGGGGCGCGAACTGCCGAAGCTTGCCACCTACCTGGGCCATGTCGATGTCGGGCACACCTACTGGTATATCGAGGCGGTTCCGGAACTCCTCCAACTTGCCACCGAACGCCTGGTAGGGCCTCAGCCCGGAGGGGAACGATGAGCGTTTCCAGCTTGCAGTCCCTCATTCAGCGTTTCTTCACCGACCGGTTGCTGAAGCAACAAGGGGCAAGCCAATATACCGTTGCGGCTTACCGAGATGCCTTTCGGCTACTCCTCCAGTTCGGCTGTAAACGCCTCGGGCGGTCGCCGTCCAAACTGCTCATCGAAGATCTCGATGTTCCCTTCCTGGGGCAGTTTCTCCAACACCTCGAACTCGACCGTGGCAACTGCACACGGACGCGAAACAACCGCCTGGCTGCAATCCATGCCTTCTTCCAATACGTAGCGATCAGTGAACCAGCCTGCGCTTTGCAGTGCCAACGCGTCCTTGCGATCCCTTCAAAGCGCTACGAGCGCGGCCCAGTGGAGTTTCTAACAGAGGAAGAGACTGCCGCCCTTGTCGCAGCTCCTAATCCTGGCACATGGATCGGACGGCGGGATAAGGCGCTGCTGCTCGTCGCCGTTCAGACGGGCCTCCGGAATAGCGAGATCACGTCCCTTCGCCAACAGGACGTCGAGTTCGGCACAGGTGCGCATGTCCGTTGCCTCGGAAAAGGACGAAAGATGCGATGCACGCCGCTACGCCCGGACGTTGCCGCGGTCCTCAAGGAATGGTTGTCGCAGCAGGGCGGCGCCGCCGCCGATCCCGTCTTCCCCAGTTCAAGTGGAGGACGCCTCAGCGCCGATGCATTCCAGCGGCTCGTCTCAAGACATATCGCCACCGCACGTCGGACCTGTCCGTCGCTGAAGCCGAAGAAGGTGACGCCCCACACGCTGCGGCACGCGGCCGCCATGGCCCTGCTGCATCGCGGCGTGGATCTGAGCGTCATTGCTCTTTGGCTCGGCCACGAATCGACGGAGACGACCCAGATCTATCTGCATGCCGACATGCAGCTAAAGGAACGCGCGCTCGCCCATGCCACTTCGTCCGGGCTCGCACCTGACCGATTCCGGCCGCCCGACCCCTTGCTCGCCTTCCTGGAGAGCCTGTGATTATGCCGACAAACCGAGCCGCGAAAATCAGAGATCCTTCGCAAACGACGTTGCTCCGCAAGTCCGACGCGGCATAATCCGGCAGTCGGCATTACATCTGTCACTGCCGCGCGCGGCAGTGCAGATGTTATTGTCGATGCGGAGCCCCGGCTTCCCGCAAGAAACAGCGTCAGCCCCTTCCAGTGTCGCAGCAGATAGGTGATCGCCTTGCCCAGACCGGAGTTGGGCTCCGTCTTTCGCTCGGCGAACTGCGCTTCCAGCCAGGCGTGCAGTTGCTCCATCAGCGGCTGGCTGTGCTCTTGATGGAATCGCAGCCGCTGTTCCGGACTCAGGCGCTGTTCTCGCGCGGTCGGCATCGTGGCCGTACACCTCGCCCAGCGTCTCCAGCACGTAGCGGCATTCATCGGGAAAGTTCTGCGGCCACTTCTACAAACTGTCTTCGACCGTGCGCGAGGCATTTGGCCAGCAGGATCTCGACTCCGGCAGGCAACTTCGGCACGTTGCGCGACAACGCATCGGCACATTTGGATCAGCGGAGGCAACTCGGCAGCCCGCCGCTTCAACACCTCCGCCAGATTCTCGCCCGCATGCTTGCGGCCCGGTGAAGTACAGTGCGATCTGTCGGCCTTGCGTCCGTGCGACGATGCCGCTGGTGAACACACCGGTGCGCTCGTCGGACGGCTCGCGCGCCAACCGCAGCACCCGCATGCCGGTATCGTCGTTGTGCAAGACCTCGCCTTGCGCCGCCTGCCGGAGTAACTCGTCGCGTGCCGGCTTGATGACCTCGGCCGCTTCCTCGACAATCTCCCATTGCGTCGCCGCCGGCAACGGAATCCCCAGATGCTGCTCCAGTTGTTCCAAGCGATAGAACGGCGTGCCACTGCCATACTTGAGTTGCGCGATCATCGCCGCCGCCGTCTCGTCGTATCTTTCCGGACCCACGCCTTCCGGTTCTTCCGCCGTGAAGACCTGTCCGCAGGCTCCGCAGCGCAGCCGCTCCAGCGAGTAGACCGTGGCGGCCAATGGCGCCTGTCCTACAATCCGTACCAGCACCCTGGGTTCCTTCTGCCCGTAGACATTGCCTTTCCCACACTCCGGGCAGCGATCGCCATGCTTTATGTGCTGGTGTGGAACCTTCACCTGGCGTGCTCCGGTGAACTCATCTGCACCGTTGCGTCCATGTCCCCGCCGCGGCCCGGTCTCCTTCTGCTCTTCGCCCGGGGCCGCTTTCCCGGCGCCTGGCGATGTCGTTGTCTCTGCCGGTGCCGCACCAGCCTTGGCCAGTACGTCCTTGGTCTTCTCCGTGCTGGCCGGTAACAGCAGTTGCCGCAGGTGCCGGATGGTGGTGTCCTTGTCGGCCACTAACTCGGTCAGGTACTCCAGCGTGTCCACCGCCGCCTTCAGTTTCCGGTAATCCTCTTCCGACAGCAGTTCCCGGGCGCGCTCCAGTAACTGGTTCAGTTCTTCGGTGCCGATATCGATCCGTTCCAGCGCCGGCTTCATCAGGCTCACTCGCTCAGTAGTTGGCGAAATCGCCGATGCACCGGATAGCCCAGCACTTCTTTGATCGATCGGTTCGGCCGGCCCGTCTGATCGTCCTTGCCGCGCCCGGTCGTCCTGCCCAGCAAGGTCCAGTTCGCCGCCCGGTAGCAGGTTCCGCGGAACCGCTCCGGATCCACGAAGGTCTCCAGAAAATAGATCGGGTGACCGTACACGGCCTGCCAATCAGCGGAAATCCGCGCGGCCATGCGGCTCAGAATATGCGATGCCAGGTGTTCTACCCGCACCCAGGGCAGGATCAGGAATCGCGTGTTGTAGGCGATAAAGCGGATGTTGCGCCGGCGCGCGTCGGCGCTCCAGCCGATGTAGCGGTCGCGACTGCCGATGTGGCGCGGCGCCGAGGACCACGCCAGGCACGCAACCGGCCGGCCTTGCGCCCGCACCAGGAATTTGAGGTGCTCGCCCACCGGCTGCGCGTAGCCCAGATAGTGATGCTCTTCCATCAGAGCCGTTGAACAGCGGCTCATCGCACGTGCGCCGCACCTGTTGGAACTCGAGGGGCTGGAGGTTGCGCAGCCCGTCGGCAATGGGCGTGGCTGTCCAACAGCATCGGGATCGGCCGCGCTCGGTTTGCGAGCGGATTATGCCGCACGTAACTCACCGGCGGCAGTGCGATCTGGCCTGCGCGATCCAGCATCAGCAGCATCCCTCGGCACACCATGTCGCGCAGGGCGCCATTGGGTTGTCGCCACTCCCACGCCTCGCACAACTGCTTCGATAGCGTGCGCCGGCTCTCGCCGGGATGCGCGGCGATCAACTCCCGTATAGAGAGGATGTCGGCCGAGGTGATCTCCCGGCCCCGGTATCGGAACTCGGCCGCGGCGGCTCCAGCCATGCTTCCAGCAGTATGAACCGGTTTTTCTTGGAACGCAAGGGCCTGAATCGGTTTTCTGCCGGCGCTATTTCAGCGTGCCCACACGCCGCCACATCGGCGCCGCCCGCAATCGCGAAATATCTCCCGCTGCCATCAACAGATGCGCCTCGTAGGCCTCCAGCGCTTTGGCCGGCTGGTCGGCTTCCGGCCACCACACGAAATCGTCCCTTCGAAAGGCGTTTCGTGGCCAGCCAGCATCCTTGCCCATCGTACGTGAGTAGTCGGATCGCTGTTCCGCTCCGGCTCCGAAACACAAACACACACCCGGAGAACGGATCTTCCGCCAACTTGTCCTGACACAGCCGGAGCAAAGAATCAATCCCCTTGCGTCCGTCTACCGGTTCGATGGCAACCAGCACCCGCATCTGAGCCGTGATCTGGATCACCGGGCTTCATCCCGCCAGGCGCGCAACAGGCTCGCCCAGTCTGGTGGTGCACTGGCTTTCCATTGGATACGCATTTTGGCTCCTTGTGCAGACTCGAACTCGATGACGCATTCCTGCAGTTCTGTAGCGGGCGGGCGTATCAGTTCCACGAATGCCGGCTGTGCCGCCTTGCGTCGCGGAACCGCCGTTTCCATCACCCGCTTCTTCAACCGCATGTAATCCAATCGCAGCGGGCTCGCCGTCTGATAAAGGCCGTACTGCTGGGCCAGGTCGACGGCAGCCTGCCAAAACGACTCCGGCAGCTTCGTCCGTCGCGTTTGCGCGCTGCGCCATTCGTCGATCTGTTGCTGTAGCTGAACGATCGGTTCCGGGATTTTTGCCGAAGCTCGGAGGGGCATAGTCAGTCGCCTGTCGGCGACTGCTCCACATTACCAACGCCCATCAATCGGGTCACGCACGCTCACCGAAAGGACACGTTTCACCCGCACTTGCATTGTGTCGTACCTGGCGGCGGACTGTCACCCGATGGCGAGCGCTGGGTTTCCTGTCGGCCCGGCTTCTTCCTGCCAGTTCGGGTTCTGTCACGGCTATTCCGCCGCCTCTTCTTGGAATCCTTGCAGAAAGCCTTTGATTCCGGCAAATTACAATTCTTCAACGCTTCAGAAGCGCTTCGCGACCGGCACGCCTTCGTGAAGCTTCTGGAGCGAATGAAAGCTTGCGAGTGGGTCGTGTATGCCAAGCGTCCCTTCGCCGGCCCCCAACAGGTCCTCGATTACGTGGGCCGATACACGCATCGCGTCGCGATTTCCAATAACCGTTTGCTCGATATCGACAACGATCAGATCCGCTTTCAATGGAAGGATTATCGGGACGGCGGTCAGATCAAAACGATGACCTTATCCGCCGACGAGTTCATCCGGCGTTTCTTGCTGCACGTTCTGCCGGACGGATTCCAACGCATCCGCTACTACGGTTTCTTGGGGAACCGAAATCGGAAAGAGAAGTTGGAGCAGTGCCGTCGGCTCCTCGGCATGCCGCCGCCAGCCGAGCCCGCGAGCCCGACCGACAAGGATTACCGGGACCGCTACGAAGAACTCACCGGCGACTCATTGCACCAATGCCCGCAATGCAAGCAAGGCCGCATGCTGGTGGTCGAAATCCTCCCACAGCTGCCGTGTAAGTCTGCGGCATCCATCGATTCATCATGATCTGTTGCTTACTTCCAAATGGTGACCCATCGGCTTGGCACTGCCAGTGCGTCGCAGTAGTGTTGCCCATTTGGGTGTTCCGCGATAAATCGTGCTTCGACGGCTACCGGCCAGCGCACCTTCTCGCAATTTCTCCTCATACCAAGCTGAGGTGTGCGGGCGCTCATCACATCGTCCGGGCCAAATACTCCCACAGTCCCGAGCCTGCGACGCCAGCCGGACAATTCAATACCCATACTCCGGCGGATCCACCGGCGGTTTAGTCCAAGCCATTTTTAGCTCACCGTCGCGGCGATTCGGCCTTCCCGAGTCCCCGAGGTGTGTCCCGCCGCGCCGCCGAGCTAAAAATGCTCTGCATTATCTCGACTCCGGCGTTATCCAGAGCGACGGCACGACAACCAATAGCTTGGGGAGCTTCGCGCGGGGGGACTTGTGATAACACGTCAACCCCTTTGGTCATGCACTCGTCAGAGTGAGCATGAGCGACTGCATGGCGCCGGTTAATGATCTTGAGCGGGCCGTCATTGATGTATGGCGCAAGGGACACTTAGGCTCCGGGACGATCCAGATCTATATTCTGTGGGTTCGGCGGTTTCGAAGTTTTTGTGAGAGGCTGAACTTCGACAACGTCGAACAACTGACTCAAGCGGGTGTTCGGCACTTCGTCCGCAAATACGTGGGGCCGCGGCTCGGGAACCGGATCAGCGCACCAAGCAGCGCGGGAGTTGCGCATAACGCGCTGCACGCGTGGTCTTGCGCATTGCGAGCGATTGGGGTGGCGACGCCTTTGTGGAGAAACAAGAGCGACACTCCGCCTTTGTCGCCATTGCTCGAAGAATACTGCCGGTATCGGAAAGCGCACTACGGTGTGTCAGCCCGAACTCTCAGGCGCGACATCGATACGGCGAGTGCGTTTCTGACACTGCTGCGGCGTCGCAAAAGACCCATTGATCAGACCGGTTTGAAGGATGTGGACCTTTTTGTGAGCACGACCGCCGCCCGGTTGTCCACGAGCACGGTTGCCAATGCATGCAGTTCGATCCGCTCGTTTCTGCGCTTCCTTCATGCGACGGACAGGTTGACGATCGATCTGGCGAGTGGCGTGATGAGTCCTCGATTTAGCTGGTGCCAACGCCCGCCACGAACATTGCAATGGCGCGATGTGCAACGGATCCTGCGATCCATCGAAAGGAAGCGACCGCCGGGAAAGCGGGACTTTGCAATTATGTTGTTGCTTGCCACCTATGGATTGGGCGCCGCCGAAGTCCTGGCACTTCGGCTCGAAGACATCGACTGGAAAGGTTCGATCATTCGAGCGTATCGGCCCAAGACCAAGGCGTCAGTCGAACTTCCGCTGTTGCCAGCGGTGGCACGGGCCTTGAGCGAGTACCTTCGCTGGGAGCGTCCTCCCGCGAAGGGTAGCGCACCCTTGTTCTTGCGCAAGAACATGCCGTACGAACCTATGACCAGCGGAGCCATCCGGCATCGTATCCGTCATTGGGCCACAAGGGCCGGCGTCCCTGAAAAAATACTCGGTGCACACGCGTTCCGCCACTATGCCGCTTCCCGGACTATGCCGCGAGCCATCCAGCGAGATTCCGGAAGCGCCACGATTACCGGTTGCTCGGCGAACAGCGTCGTTCATGACGCGGCATAGTCCAGAAGCCCGGAATCAGAGCTGATTCAGGAAGGCAAGCAACTCGTCGTCCGGTTGGTAGCGCTGCGGTTTGCCTTTGACTGGATTGGTCCTGGCCAGGGCTTGCTCTTTCAGGGCAAGATCGGCATCGAGATAGATTTGGGTGGTCTCGACCGACTCGTGGCCGAGCCATAGCGCGATCACTGCTCGATCCACCCCGGCCTGTAGCAACTCCATCGCGGCCGAATGCCGGAGGACATGAGGCGAGACGCGTTTGTTGTTCAGCGAGGGACAACTCTTGCGCGCCTTTGCGATGTGGCGTGCCAGCAGATGTTGAACGCCGTCAGCGCTCAGGGGTCCACCGCGCGTACTAGGAAACAGAACCTTGGAATCCGCTCTGCCTTGCTCGCGAATCCACGCTTTCAGAACCGCGACCGTCGGCTTGGCCAAAGGAGTGCATCGCTCCTTTCGTCCCTTTCCCCGGCAACGAACGTGGGCTCCGGTTCCCAGCCAAACATGCTCGTGCTGTAATCCGGTCATCTCGGACAACCGCAGCCCAGTCTGAACGGCCGTTATCAAGAACGCATGATCGCGGCGTCCGAGCCACTGTGATCGATCGGGCGCCGTCAGCAGCGCCTCGATCTCCGGACGCGTCAGGAAGCCGACCAGTACGCGTGGTTGCCGCTGGTTCGGAATCGCCAGGACCCGTTGAATGGTTCCGCTATCGGCGGGCGCCTCCAGGGCGGCATAACGGAAGAATGACCGGATAGCCGTTAACCGCAGGTTCCGACTCTTGGGTCCGTTGCGGCGCTGGGTTCCCAGATCATCGAGGAATGCGTTCATCAATGCGGCGTCCAGGTCGGCAATAAGCAAACTGGACGGGGCTTTGCGTAAACGTTTCTGGGCGAACTGGAGCAACAGGCGGAAGGTGTCGCGATACGAGGCGATCGTGTGTGGGCTGACGTTGCGTTGCGTGAGCAGACGGATGGTGAAGAACGTTTCCAACAACACCGGGAAGTTAGAGGGATCGCGCATTCAATCCCTCCCATCTCCGTTCCAACCTCTTGCCGGCGGCGCCGAGCAGTTCAGGCGTGCCCGTCAGGTACCAATACGTATCCGTTACGTGGGCATGCCCGAGGTACGTCGATAATATGGGCAGTTTCCTTTTCGGGTCTTCGCCATCGCGGTACCAACGCAGCAGCGTCTCGACCGCGAACCGATGCCGGAAATCGTGCAGCCGAGGACCACGCCGGGCGTTCTCCGCACGCAGTCCAATCTGGCGAGATAGGCTGTAGAACATTCGATGCACTTCGCCCTTGTCCAGGCGGTTGCCGTTCTTGTTGACCAGAAATGGTGCTTGAGGCCGTACGCCAAAGCGCCGGTCCCGTCGTTTCGCATAATCCGCCAGGACCTTGCAGGTCGAGGGGTGTAAGGGTACGAGGCGGGATTTTCCGAACTTCGCTCCACGGATGGTGAGGATGCCTTCCGGCCAGTTCATGTCATCACACTGGAAGTTCAGCGCCTCACCCAACCGCAGGCCGGTTACGGCCAGCAGTCCAAACAGGCAGTAATAGGTCCAGGAACGCAGAGCATCTATGGAACACCGGTCTCGGGCGGCTTTCAGGAGATCGCGGACTTCCTCATCGGAATAGAAATAGGGCTTGGCGCGCGGCGGCTGGAATGACAGCAGACCGAGCGGCGGCACTTCGGTCGAGGGATCCGTCGCGCTCCAATGGCGGGCAAAGCCGCGCACGATACTCAGCCGCGCCGCCCACTCCCAAGGCGCATGTTTCGGATTTACCGTGGCCCACTCCAGCGCAAGATGGGTCGTGATTCGCGAACTGTGTTTCCGTTCGAGGAAGGATACAAAATCCGGCAATACCGCCCCGTGCCGAACCAGCTTGAACCCCAGGCTGCGCCGCATGGCTACGTAGTCTCGAACAGCGTTACGCAACGGAGTCATCGGTCAACCCCGGGCCATGGCAGTGCCAGAGTATGCAAAGCCACGATGTCCACCTTGGCGTAGATGGCCGTGGTGTTTGGGCTCTGATGACGAAGCAGTTCGCCGATCTCGTCGAGCGACCCGCCCTGACGAAGCAGGTTTGTCGCTAGCGAGTGGCGAAGTACATGGGCGCCCATGTGCGCCGACGCTATACCGACTTTCTGCAGCGCGCGTCTGACCAGCGAGGAAACCGTGGATGAGTTGCCCAGTCCGGTCAACGGTGCACGGTCGCGAACGAATACCCTCCGCGTAGAACACCGGGGCCGGTCGTTACGCAGGTAGGAGGCTATGGCATCCCCAACATCGGCGGCTAACGGCAGTTGGGCCGATGTCCCGCCCTTCCCGTGTATAGTGATCTGGCCGATTCTCCAATCGACGTCTTCGAGATTCAGATGAACTACTTCGCAAGCCCGCAATCCCAGTCTGGCGAGCAGCAGAAGGATGGCATAGTTTCGCCTGCCTGCGGTGGTCTTCCGGTCACAGCACTTCAACACGCGCTCCACATCGCGAGCGGGAAGAAACCTGGGCAGTGTCGACAACGACCAACTGGGGACGGTGGGAACGCAGGCCGCAAGATCGGTGGCGATCATCTCGCGCACTCGCAGGTAGCGGAGAAAGGACCGCAGCGCCGTCACCGCCAACCCCGCCCGCAATGGACTCAGTTGGGACGCCTGTCGAAGAACAAACCCGGTAATGTCGCGTGCGCTCAAGGCCGAGAAGTCCGGAGTTCGGTTGCGAAAGCGCCCAGACAAAAACTGCTCAACAACGGGTATGTAGTTCAGCAAGGTCGCCGCTGACAATCCGCGTTCCTCTGTCAGGTGCAGTCGATACTCGCCGACCACCTTCGAACAGGCGTCCTCGGGCACTGGCTGGGCGCGCGCTGGAATAGCGCCTTCTTCAATAAGCAACTCAACGAATCGCGTGAGCGCCTTCGGATCGCCTCTCGACAGTCGCCCTTCTCGCTGGCGAATGCCCAAGAATCGATCTATGAAACTGTTGTTGAGATCGGCAACCGCAATCTGCTTGAGTTGGAGCCAGCGACTGAACTCCGAGACTGCAACGATTTGCCGAGCGATGGATTTCGGGCGATAGCCCTGTTGAAGTTGCACCGCTACGTAGGCGTCCAAGTAGGTGGCCAAGGGTCCTTGGCGTAGCCGTTCAATCGTGATGGGAAGAATGAAGAGTTGATTCAACACTCTTCCAGCCTGACAAGATAGACCGCAAGACTATGCCGCGTCGGCGCGGATCATCATCCTGTAGAAAGGGACTAGCGAACTCGCTCGCGGCATAGTCCGGGAAGCGGCATAGTGCCTGAGCTGGTGCGGAACGTGGCGCGGAAGTCTGGGCCACGAGGGAAGGGTCTTACGAGCCGCTAATTAACCGTTTTGTGGCTGGAGCCCGGAGCGAACGATCTTCATTGTTTAGCCAAGCTCATTCAATCGTGCGACCACAGATGGTACGTGCAAAGGCGTACCGGGGACTTCGCGTGCTGGACGCGCCCCGGGAACAAAGTCGAACGGGTCTCCTATCAGTGCATGACGCCATCGGCGGCCCGAAACATCCTGGACTGTATCCTTTGGAAGCCGGAAATGCGTTGGGTGCCCACGTCCATCACCGTTCTCCGGCCCATCGTATTCGAAGCCCTTCGAAGAAATGAAGTGCAGAGCAAGCTCTCGCCGGGCGACGTGAAACGCTGGATGGCGAAACCGGATTCCTTCACGCCGATGGTCGCGGGAACCGGTTCCAAAGAGGTCACCCAGCGCAACACGCTCGCCGTGCGTCAACCGGCGTACGTCATCGAAGCATATCCTCTTGTGTTCGATCCGAACGGAGAGAACACCCCAGTGAAATACGTCTCGATGATGAACCGCCGCGTCGAGAAGCGCCAGTGCTTCCATCGTCCCGCTTTGGGCTGCCGTGAGTTCGCCGCGCACTTCGAAGCGCCCGGTCAGGCCGTCCGTCCGTGTCCAGTCGATGTGGCGATGGGACTGATGCTGTATGACATCGTCTTTCGTCCCGAAGGGCGGATCATGGATGGCAGCGGCTTCCCAGATCACAACTCGTAAGGGCGTTATCCAGGATCATCGGCCAAACGAAACTCCCAGGACCGCATCGTGCGTGTCCCTTGGCGTGGCGTCACCGATGGAACTATGCAATGCTAGGAGCCGAATATGAACGAACAAATCGCGAAGCTGAACGTGGTCATTGCTGAGTTGAACCTGGTAACGGCAAAACTGGCAAGCAATGCGCCGCCCGCCGTTCTCGCCAGCCTGCTGGACCAGGCGAAGGTGGATCTGGCCGAAGCCACCCGGAGTATTATCGGTCAGAATCCAATGACGGGCGACACCAATTAGCGGCGGAGAGATCTCTGGATCGCTTGCTGGAAGAGCGGGTCCGCCCATAGCGGCGCGAGATCGGGATCGTCCTTGATCTGACTCAGGCTGGCCGGGTTGGTGAGTGTGGGCCCGATCAATTCGATCGCTTTGGTGCGGTTACCGGTCAATTCGTAGGCAATGGCCAGGCGGCTGGCCAGCGCTTGTCTCGCCGCTTCCGGAATCCGGCCGATCTCGGCCATCGCCGCCCTGGAATCCCCCAGTCTGGCCTGGTATTCGGCCAGATCGGCACGAATTCCGTAATCGGTCGGGGTGACTTCCAGACGCTTTTCGGCGAGTTCGATCGCCCGGCGCAACGCAGGCGTTATACGAGGCCCAGCTCCGGGAATCCACTTGTAGTAAATGCCCAGATTGCCCCAGTATTCATAGCGGCTGGAATCCAAATCGACTGCCGTTTCCATCGCGGACGCGGCATCCTGAAAACGGTGCTGATAGAAGTAGGTGGCCGCCAGAGCTCCATAGGTATGCGCATTCTGCCGAACCTTCAGGGATTTCAGCAGCACGTTGATGGCATCGGAATATTTCCCCTCCACCATGTACAGGCCACCCAGATTTCGCGCGGCAATTTCGTTATTCGGCGCCATTTCCATGGCGCTCTTGAAGGCGTTTTCGGCCTCCTGATAGCGCTCGCGGCCGTTGTAGAAGATGCCGAGGAGAAGGTGTCCATACCAGTCCGTCGGGCTGGCTTTGACGGCCTGCAGGTAAGCCGCCTCGGCCTCCCGGAATCGGCCCATATTGCTATAGATTCGCGCGAGTTCTCTGGGAGCCCCGGCACTGCCGGCGCTATTTTCAGGGCGATCTGTAACTCCCGGACGGCTTCGTCGTTCCGGCCGGCGGTGCCGTAAATCGTTCCGAGGACCGTGTGGGCCATCACCAGGTCAGGATCCACTTGCACCGCCCGTTGGGCGCTTTCCAAGGCGAGTTCCGCGTTCTGCTTCTCGCCCGTGTTCCTCGCCTGCACGCCAGTAAGCTTCACCCAGACCCGCCCAGGCGAGCGCGAACTCCGGATCCAGGCTGACCGCGCGGCGCAGGCTGGTAATCGCCTTGTCCAGATTCCCTTTCATGTCGTAGCGCGAGAGGAAGCCGCGGCCCTCCAGATACGCCGAGTAGGCATCGGGAGCCTCACGATCGGCGGTGGTGGTCTGCTCCCGTCGCCTCCGGCACCGGCTTCACACCAAGCATCCGGGCCACCTCTTGGACGGCCCGATCGATGGATTCCCGCGGCGCCGTGGGATCGTATTCGAACGTCGAAGCGTCGATTTGGCGGGAACTCGCGGCGTCCACCAGTTGGAGGGTGAATTGGATCCGGTTGCCCTGGGATTTGGCGCTGCCGGTAATCGCCAGATCCACTCCATAGATGCGCCGTGCATCCCCGGCAGTGGTGATTTCCCGCCGCCGGATCTCGCTCGCCGGAACCGGCATCACCTTTCCCTGAAACCGCTGGAAATCGGAAAGTGCCTCGGTCATCATTTCCACCAGGCCATCCGCGACAATCCGGGCCTTGTCGCCGGCGCCAGAGACTTGCAGCGGCAGAAGGGCGACACGTTTCGGCCCGGAGGTCCAACGCATGATCGAAGGTTGGCCCGCGTGGAGGGCGATGTCCGCTAACGTACCAGGCTCCGGCGGCCGCCGCGACGCTCAGAAGGCAGAGCGCGGCCACGACAGGTTTTCGCCGGCCTCCTGGGTACGCCGCTGGCGCCGGCCATCGTTATCGTTACCTCGCGGGAATCCGGCGATTGCGCCTCCGGAACCCGTTTCAACTCTGCCGCCAGGTCGCGGGCCCGCTGCCAGCGGTCGCCGGGAGATTTTTCGAGCGCCTTCCGTATCGCGCTTTCCAGTACAGGTGGCACGTCCGGCCGCAATGAGGAGACGTCCGGTGCGGGATCGTATACGATGGCGTGCGCTACAGCGACCGGCTGACTCCCCTTAAAAGGCAGAACTCCGGTCGTCATTTCAAATAACACCACGCCGAGCGACCAGATGTCCGTGCGGGGATCGACGTTGTTGTGCGCGCGCCTGTTCCGGCGACATATAGGCCGGAGTTCCCGAAGCTTGACCGGCAACAGTCAGGCGCGTTGCTCCCGGCAGGAGGGCGAGACCAAAGTCCAGGATCGAGACATGCCCGCCGGGGCCGATCAGAATATTGCTGCTCTTGATGTCGCGGTGGACGATGCCCAACTCATGCGCCTGCTCCAGCCCGCCGGCGATCTGGATCCCGATGCGGATCGCGTCCTGGATCTCCATCCTGCCGCGCGCGATCTTCCGCGCCAACGTTTCGCCTTCGAGGTACGCCATGGAGATGAAGATCTGGCCCTCGGCTTCCTCGACGTCATAGATCGGGCAGACATTGGGGTGCCGGATGCGAGCCGCGGCGCGCGCCTCGTTGAGGAAACGCTCGCGGTCGCGATCCTCGAACGAGTCCGGGGGCAGGAACTTGAGAGCTACCGGACGGTCGAGGCGGGTATCCTCGGCTTGATAGACCACCCCCATCCCGCCTTTCCCGAGCTGGCGGATAATGCGATATCGCGAGATGGTATCGCCGCTCTTCACGCGTCGCCGGATGCGGGAGGCGAAGGCCGTCTCACCATCTGTTCATTGGTTGCCACGATCACTTGTTCCAATCCGTTTGCGCCCGGCAATGAGGCGAAGCCTTTGATGGACAGAAGGAGGGTTTCTGGAGCATCCTCATACAGCAGAGCGCTATCCACCGGCACGGTGAACGATGATGGCGCGTCCGGCCCGGCAGCGATCGAAAGGGCCAACTTGGAATTAACAGAGAAACACAGTGTGTCCACGCTCTTGAGATCGAGTCCCACCTGCACCGCAGTGCCATCAGGGACCGTAGCCGCACTGCGCACGCGCAAGAGGAATTCCTTGCCCGCACCCAGCATCCGGCAGGCGTGGCGGATCACCCCAGGAAAGCCGTCGATCAAACTCTCCGCCGAGTCCGGCGGGAAATGCAGATCGGCGGTCACCCCTGAGTCTTCCAACGCGACGCCGGAATTGATCCCCGTCCGGATGCAGCGCCGGATCGCCAATCTCAGGGTGACCCCGTCCGGCAACTTCTGCCAGGGCAGGTCAGGCGTGACAGGCAGGTTGCGAAGGATGTCCTGGTGGGTCCAGACGTTGCCGCCCCCGCCGCCAGTGGCCGGATCCACTCCGATCACCGCACCGATCTCATGATCCTGGTACGCCGCCGCAAAGATATCGCCTGCGCTGTAGGTGGATACATCGGTCAGCAGCACGGAGCGCCCTCGAAACACCCGGCCGATACTGTTGGCGTCATCAATGGGTGTCAGTTGGTGGCCGGCCGTAAGCGGGCCGCCATTCTTCGCCGAATCCTCCACGTCATCGATCCACGGCTGCAACTCCAACAAGGCGTCCGGAAGCATGGCTTCCTGTTGGAGTGTCAGGGGCACTTTATGGCGGCTTTCGTCCCGGAGCAGGCGCAGCATCGCCTGAACGGCGGGGGTGTTGGCCAGGTGGAAAAAGGCCGGGGTGATGCGGCGGTCCGTGAGCATTTGCGGCATTCTCTCGGCGGCCCGAATATCGCCTCCCGGATTGCCGCGTACGTCAAGGACCAGACCGTCGGGAGCCTTATCGTTCATTAAGGTGAGGATACGGCGGAATTCCGCAATCATTTGATCGGCGCCGGCGCCTTCTCCGGTGAAGGCCCGGATCTTGAGGTACCCGAACTTTGCGTCCGGCCGGCTTTCGTCGCGGAGAATGTCCGGGGCTGGAACGCCAGCGCCTGCAATCCCGCCGGTGTACTGGAAAACGAAAACGGAAGGAATCGTCGACACGCGTGTCAAATCGACCTGCGGCGTCGCGCCGCCTCCGGCGTCAGGCATCACCAGGAAGGGCGTCGGGCCCAGCCCCATCTCGATTCGGCGCTGCTCCCGGAGATCTTCCCGGTGGACCAGAATGCCATTCATGCTGGCCGTGGCCCGGTAGGGTGCGCTGACGCTGAAGGCACTCGTGGGGATAACGTTGCTACCGCCCAGGCCGGTTGCTACGGCCCAGGGAAACCGGATCGCTTTGAACTCGCTGGACCCCGGCGGGCGGTAATGGATGGTCGTCGTCTCCTCGCCGAACGGCCAGCCGGGGGGTGAGGAGCGGTCGTCTCCGGCTCCGTCATCTCCGGCGGCCGGCATCTGCTCGAGCGGCACCATACCGGGGAGCGGGCAAAAAGCCAGCGAGCGGAGCGTGGCAGAGACGGCTCCGCGAGCCGCCCTGCTGACAGGGTTGCCGGCCGGGAGCCGATCCGGCGACTCCTGGATGTAAAGCTGCGCCGCGAACCAGTTCACATGGGTAACGGTCGCGCCGGGAGCGAATAGCGGATGGCCGAAGCTTCCGTCCTCCTGCGTCTTCATTAACCGCGTCACCGCAAACCGGTTGTATCCGTCCTTATCTTGGTAAGCTCTCAACTGAAAGGGCAGAAACGCGACCGCTCCCCCATAAGGTGGGGGGACTCCGTAAATCGTATGCGTGTCGACGACGCTGTTGCAAGCCCGGATCATCGAATTGTGAAATTGCACTTCCGTTGTGGCGGCCAGTTTCGCCCGCAGTCCACGCAACTCCTGCAGCGGGTCAGCAAAGCTGAACTGCTGTTGCTTGAACGGGAGATGCGGATACAGGTGTTGGAACATCAGGATGGCCTGGTCCACGATGGCCGTTTTCTGCTCGATGGTCAGCAGAGGAAAAGGAAACCCGCGAATGAACTCCGCGAGCGGGTATATCTCCAAATCAGGCAGTTTCAGCGCTTGCCGCTCACTCTTCAGCATCTCCCACGCCTGGCGAGTCAAGTCCGAACCATCTTCGACCGCCAGCCCGTCCGGGATTGGTTCATCCACCATCCTTTGATCGACGATCCATTCCGGGATCAGATCGCGAATACCGGGATTAGTAGTCGATGCTGCCATATCGGGGCCTTCAAGAATACTTCTGATTATAGGTGAACCCGCGGCCTGGCTCAGGACAACAATCAACTCTCTGGCCATCGGATATCGCGGCAACCGGGCCCTTCGCTCTTCACGCGGCTTGCCGGAGGCCAGCTATTATGGGAGAAGTCGAGGACAGTTGGTCGGCTATCCGGAAGTCGAGATCTGCTGACGAACCTTGCCCGCCCAACTTCCCGTTTGCGCGTGAACTCAGGACTTGGTTGTTCCTTGATCAGCTAAACTAGATCACTACATGCCGCTCTCTTCAGGCGACAATCTCGGACCCTACGAAATCCTCTCGCCCATAGGAGCCGGCGGCATGGGCGAAGTCTACAAGGCCCGCGACACCCGCCTCGACCGCCTCGTCGCCATCAAGACTTCGAAGAGCGCATTCTCTCAGCGCTTCGCCCGGGAGGCACGCGCCGTGGCGGCCTTGAACCATCCGAGCATCTGCCAGTTGTACGATCTCGGCACCCTGCCTGAGGGCGGCAGCTATCTGGTGATGGCGTTCATCGATGGCTCGCCCATCGCTGCCGTCGATTCTCCGCGTAAGCTGCTCGACCTGGCCGTGCAAATCGCTGACGGCATGTCGGCGGCCCACGCGGCCGGCTTCACGCACCACGATCTGAGCCCGAAAATGTTCTGGTCACCGGACCCAAGACGCCCCATCCCGGTCGCGTGAAAATCCTCGACTTCGGACTCGCCAAGTATTCCGTGGCCATGCCTCCCTCGGACGCCACCATGACGATTCGCCGACCGCCTCGTCGAGAACTCCGAGATCTTCATGTTCGGCGGCGATAGCCTCCGTAAGCCCAAGAATCCGACTCCGCCAGCCGAGTAGTTTGCGCTGGCTCCGAGCAAGCGCCGCGCTGTGGCGATATCCCGGGCCGGAGGAGTCCGCCGGGTAACCCCTCAACGGCGCTGACCAGGGGCGGGGGCTTCGGCTCCCGCTCGTTTCCGTTCTCTCCTCGCATGTTCAACTTCAGCGCCAATCATCTGTTCCTGCTCTCCCGGACGGAATACCAGAAGTGTGCGGTGTTCTTGTTGCGGGACCTCGACACGCAGCGCGTTTACCGGCTCTATGACTTCACCAAATCCCTGCTCCTCCGGCCCGGAGTGGCCTACTCGGTGGCAGGCAAGGTCAACAGCGCCGACAAACTCTACCTCGTGATCGAATCGGTCCGGCTCGACACCAAGCACTCACGGCATTCCAATGCTCCTGTTCCTGCTGCCGGCGCGGGAGGGTCGGCTATCGGCTAATCAGCTCGGCTGTCCGTCATCGTGCAGTTCCCAGACGCGACCGCGTTCGCTGACCTCCCGCGCCGACGCATTCGTGTGTCTCGCGCTCTCGCCCGGCGACATTCCCAACGACAAAATCGGCAATATCGCGGGTGTTTTATTCCGGCACTAACACTTGGTGCTCTCGGTGTTTTCCAACACCTGGCGAAGCGTGGATTGACGGACGTAAAGATAGGCGTTTCGCTTGAGATGGCCGGCATTCACTTTTTTGGTGTGCGTCGCCTGTCATGAGGTTGCCTCCTGTTGCAGACAGAGAATCATGCCGCCAGCAGCGTGGTGATCTGCGACCGTATGTCACCCGGGATAGATTCGTCGATGACGGGTTGGGAACGTGGACCCGATTCGACATTGCCAGCGCATTCCGCCCAGGCCTGCATCCAGGCTGTCATTCCCCGCCGGAGAAACAGCGCCAAGCCCAAGCCCTCGCCTCGGTGAGCCGGCGAGCCGATCACATCGCGGCGCAGTTGTTCATACCGAGAAGCCAGATCCTGACGAGCGGGCTTCGTGTCGGCGGCTTCGCTCAGCGGAGTTTTTTTTGATGACGCAGCAAACTGCGCTCGATGCTTCGTGGATGAACCTTCGTACCGAAGCGTTCCTGGACCAGTTTCACCAGGTCTGGCAACCGAACAGATGGTGCTTTCTGACGCTCCTCCCCGATGAACGAGAGGACTTCCTCGGTGAGCTTGTGGGCCTGCTTTGGACCGCGTTTTTGTGGCACCAGGCCGGCAAGGCCATCTTGCTCGAAGGCCGACAACGCTTGGTAGAACGAGGGCCGGGAAAACCCGAAGTTCGCCGCCGCATCCGTCACGGACTTGCCCTCGGATTGCACCCGGCGCAGCATCTCGTACTTGACCTGGACCAAATCGCGCGGGTCGAAGAACTCGTCCTGACGGAACAGTTCGTCGCGCACCTTTTTCGGGCGCGGATTCAGCGTGCCCTGTTGTTGGAGCGTGCGGAGCTTGGCATCTTTGTCGTTCATTGGCGGCTCGCAGATCCTCCGATGTACTCGTAAAGTTAATTATGCTCCCTTTTAAATTTCTGTCAAGCTCTTTTTGTCGTGTATAGCTCGTGTTAATTGGACAATATACGCATCTCATGGCCATACAACACACAGTCGTCTAAAGCCGGCCCGGCATCATTCCCTTTACATATGCGGCGTTGTTGTCTTTACACTCGAACATCTCCAGCGTCATCGCACTTTCTCCAGCAAGTCGGCCAATTTCAGCAGATCTTCGTAGCGGAACAAGCACCGGCCCGCAGCCAAAGTCACAAAGGGATCTGCTGCCACCACTGTCGTCCAGCACGCCGGGATCGAACGCAGGCGGCCTCCGCTGTCGTGGAAGTAAACGCGATCCTCGCCCCAGTTGTGGCGGTAGATGACCAGCTTGAAACGCTGGCCTCTTAGCGGATGATGTGGATGGGTGACTTCGAAAGTACCATCGGCATGGTCGGTATACGCTGTAGTTGACGGACTAGGCCAAGGGTCGAGTGGAACGCAGTTTCCAGACGGCGCAGGATCGTCTGGTGAAAGGTCTGAGGGTGGTTGGGGCAAAGAGCCTGGAACACCCCAATGCCTATTTGGAAGATTTGGAAGAGGAGTTTGTCGTATGGTGGAACAAAACGATCGCCGTCGTTCCGGCCAGCAGCGACGATGCCCATCGGGCTTTGGGCAAGGAGCACTCACTGGCTGCTTCGCTGACCTATGTGGAAAGCCGACAGGTCAGCGATGGGTACACGATTCAGTTCGATACGCAGACCTACCGGATCGCCCGCAGCGACGTTCGTGCGGGCCTGCGGGGAGCCGATGTGCGCATCGAGGTGCGGCTCGACGCTTCCATGGCGGTGCGCTTCGGCAACCGCTACGTGACGGTCACCGCTTGCGAGCCGCGTCCCAGAGTGCCGAAGCCCAAGATCTCGCGTGCACGCAAACCCGCCGCGCCGCGCGCCAAAAGTCGATGGATGGAGAACTTCCACCTGACCAGTCCAGAGAAAACCGCTCTGTCTGCTCTCGAAGCAGCCGCCGAACTCCGCAGCATAAAACCAATTCGGTAGGCCGGGCAAAAGCGGCCCGGCCAACTTCGCGTTTTATATATTCAAAGCCTCAGCTCGGGAGTCTCACCAAAGTAATCGTGCTAACAAAAGCAAAACCCCCGGAGGGTACCCCGCAGGGCCCGGTTTACCGAGGGTTTGCCGCCGTTTACTTCGGAGCCAACTCCGTCGCATCGGCTTTGAATCTTCCCCGGAAGCGCGACCTCCCAAAGAATCATTCACACTCTAAACCGCACCTTCCAAACCCCACCTCGAAACCGGACATTTCTACTTGGCAGAGATTAGGACATTTCTACTTGGCGTTGACAGCGAAGTTTGGCCGGGAGAAGCGATTCCGTAAGGTGGGGTGCGGTTGGGAGATAGCCCACCGATTTGTAGCACGTTCCGGGATTGGGTCGATCCGGTCAAAGTTGTAACGGGTCTGGGAGGCGAAAAGAGATTGACAGCGGGTGAAGATCGTGCCAATTTCCGGGTCGGAGGGAATACGATAGCGTCGGCGTTTTATTCCGATTGGCCGCACCTGCGCATTCCGATGATGTCGATCAGTCATTCCGATCTGATGCCGATCAGAACGGAGCGAAGCGACGCAGGGCTCTCTCAGTGTGAAATAGTGATCGACATCCGTCAAGAGTGTTGCGTGTTTTTGTTGGCTTGATTCATGGGAAATCCTCCTTTTGTGGCTCTCCGTGTTTTTGGCCGCTGACGGAAGGAGCCCGTAGGGCGACTGGAGTTAGCGGCCAAAAACAACCGCCGCCCCGGCGCCTACTCACCCTTTTTGCCATTGCGTCCTTTCAGCTTCCGGATCGAATCGCCCTGTAACTCGATGCGGTGCGCGCCATGCACCAGCCGATCCAAGATACTGTCCGCCACCGTGGGATCGCCGATCTGGGCATGCCACTTCGCGACCGGCAGTTGGCTGGTGAGCATGGTGGACCTAGTCAGGTAGCGCTCGTCGCAGATCTCCAGGAATGCGCGACGCTCCGCTTCAGCCAGGGGGGCCATTGCCCAGTCGTCGACGATCAGCACGTCGACCTGCCCCAATGCCCGTAACTTCTTGGCATAGCTGCTGTCAGCCCGTCCCAGCTCGAGTTCCCGAAATAGCTGCGCGGCCGTGGCGAAATAAGCAGTGAAACCATCGCGGCACGCCTTCTGACCAAACGCCCGCGCCAGGAAAGTCTTCCCGATCCCGGTCGGCCCGATGAGAAAAATGTGTTGATGTCGACGTACCCAGTCCGAATCCTGGATCAGCGGGCGGATCACCTGCTTGTCCAGTCCACGCGCCGCACGGAAATCGATGTCCTCAATGCAGGCTGGGCCTTGCAACCGGCCATCTCTGAGCCGCCGTTCCAAAGCCCGGTTCTGCCGCCAGTTCCACTGCCGGTCCACCAGCAACGCAAATCGCTCCTCAAAGCTCAGTTGCGTCGATTGCGGATCTTCCTGTTGCTGCGCGAAAGCGTCAGCCATGCCACGCATGCGCATCCTAATCTCAAGTGAAGACTTCAGACATCCGGCTTTTTATGCATGTCTACACAATCTAGCCCAAACTGAGCCTAAATCATTCAAGTAGCAGCGCTTATCTCAAATCGTTGGGGTGAACATCCGTTGGAGGCCCGTTGGATCGATCCGGAACTGGCCCGTCACGGGCTTGCGACCTGTCTGCCCTGAGGTCACCGGACGACGTTGATGGTACCGAGCGGATACCAGCCGTCGGGCTCGCGGCCAGATATCGCCAGGCGGATTGCCGGCTTGCCGGTGCCGGCGTCGAGCAGAGCGACGCGAAGCCGATAGCTGCCGTCCGGCAGGTCCGGCGGGACCGGGAGCGACTCGTCGAACACCGCGTCCCCCGGCAGCCATTTACGGATGTCGGCCGCCGTCACGATTCGCGCAGCGCGTCCCGGCGACGTCATCTCGAACGCCAACCGGTACTCGCGATACACGGGCGCGACGCCCTCATTCACCCACCAGGACTTGAGCGGCAGCATGGCGCCCGGCCTTATGCGATCCTCAAACTCGATTCGTCGCAGGGCGAACCGGTAGCCCATTTTGCTCTGGAAATCGTCGAATTCCTGCTGCCATTCGGGCGGGATGGCAGTCGATTTGACGTTCAAAGAGCTCACATGCCAGCGTAGCGCCTCGCTCAGGATGTAGTGCACGTCCCAGTTGCTCTTCCGCCAGCCGGCCGGGACGCCGCAGGTTTCCATCACGACCGGCCCCCGCCGCCATGCCTCCTGAATACCCGTCCGCGCGATCTGCTGCGGATAGAAATCGAGCATGTGAGAGAACTTCGTCCGCATGTCGCCGAGGCAGTCGAATCTCCAGCCCGCGCCGCGTCCCGTGCCGTAAGCCAGCGCCTCCGGCTCGTCGAAGTTCATTAGCAGTTGAGTGCGCTGGAAGGCCTTGAAGTAGATGTCGATGAGCGCCTTCTGATATTCGAAAGCGGGCATGTAGTTGCTCCAGCCCTCGCCCCAATAGCCGACGGACGAGATGTCCACGCTCTCCAGATCCGGATGCCCGTCGTAGCGCGCGCCCGCGGCAGCCACCAGAGCGCTCCAGTGCTTCAGATATAGGGGATCGCTGAAATCCGGCTCCCATAATTTCTCGGAGGCGGCATTGGCGCGCCGCGCGCCGGAATTGCGATACCACTCCGGCAGCGGGTGCTGCGGATCGTAAGGCATCAGGCGGATGGCCAGCGTCTGGCCGTGCAGGCGCGCCTGTTCGAGCGCGGTGTCCAGAATCTCCCAGCGGATCTTTCCTTTTTCAGGCTCGAGTGTGGCCCAGTGCCAGCGGCAGTAGGCGATGGTAGTGGCCGGGAAAACCGGCTTGCCGGCCGATGGGGGCAGCACCTCGGTGGGACCGGCTTCGGACCATTCGAGCCCGGGATACAGCGGCTCGCCGTTGTACCGTTGGAAGGTAGTGATGCCCATCCCCGGATTGACCAGAATGCCGTGGATTTCGGTGGGACGGACGACGACATGCTCGGCTTGAGCCAGTGCCGCGAGAGCGGCGAGGAGCCAAAGTCGCTTCATTGACAACCTCTTTCGAAGAACCGTACTATAGCACAGGAAAACCCGAATTAAAGCTCAAATGAATCGTAGAAACTGGATGGCACTCAGCGCGTCGTGGCTTATGGCACGACGGGGATATTCGGCTATGTCCAACGAAGCACCAAGCAAGCGCGCGCCACGCGATTCTCCCCCCGATGCGGACCCGAATTCCGATTTTTGGCGCGGCGTGCCGGCCATTTTCGCAGCCAATGACGGACGCGGCGAACCCGTTCCAGGCCATAGAACCGAGATCCGTTCGGCGTGGACTCCTCAATATCTCTACTTTCTGTTCCTCTGCCCGTACGAATCCCTCCACCTCAAATCGAATCCCAAGACGACGGCAGAGACCAACGAACTCTGGAATTGGGACGTGGCCGAGGTCTTCATCGGCTCCGATTTCAAAAACATTCGCAGGTATAAAGAATTCGAGGTCTCGCCGAACGGGGAATGGGTCGATCTGGACATCGATCTGGACGCCCCTCGCCATGAAGACGGTTGGGTTTGGAACTCCGGATTCCGTGTCGCCGCCCGCATCGATCGTGCGGCGAAAACCTGGTACGCCTGCATGCGGATTCCCTATGCCGCGGTGGACAGTCGCTCCGCTGCCGAGGGCAATCTGCTGCGCGTCAATTTCTTCCGCTCGCAGGGAGCGGGACCGGACCACAGGTCCATCGCGTGGCAGCCTGTCGGCGGAGGCACCTTTCACGTTCCGGAGGCGTTTGGGACTCTGAAGCTGGTGAATTAGCATTGCCCTTAACGGTTGTGGCTTAGGATCGGCGTGACGATGTCTTCGAGCGCCTTGGGATCGCCGGCCGCGGGACCGTGCCAGATCGAGCCGCCGAAGGTGCACACGTAGATCATCGCCGGATCTATCGGGTCGGGAAAGACGCGCTGTCCCCACTTGAAGTTGTATCCCTTGACGCGGGTCCAGCTCTCCCCGCGGTCCGCGGATCTCCAGACTGACGATTCGAAGCCGGTCGCGTAGAGCAGGCCGGGCTTTGCGGGATCGAGCGTGACGTCGAAGACGTGCTGGTCCTTGTCCAGCACGCTCTTCCAGGAGTTGGCTCCATCGGTGGAGAGAAATATCCCCCCGCCGGTGTCGCCCGCGGGTGTGCGCCGCCCCCAAGCCGCCAGATAGAGACGGTTATCGTCTTTCGAATCGATGGCCAGGCCGTTGGGTGCGTTCGATCCGGCGGGCAGGGCCAGTTTCTCCCAGTGTTCAGCGCCATCGGTGGATCGATAGAGCGCGCCGTCCAGCGGAGTGCCCACACTGCCGTCATCGCTGCGGCGCGCGACGAGCAGATACAATCGGCCCCTGGAATCGGGCACCAGTCGCCAGGCGAAAGGCTCGGCTCTCTCCAGGCCGGCGTTCTTCAGCGCCCAGTGGCGGCCGCCGTCAGTGGACTTATAGACGCCTTTGCCGAAACCGCAGACATAGAGCGTGCGAGTGGCGCGAGGACTTTTCGGATCGAGCAGAATGTGGGTGGCAGCGGTCTGGCCCATCCCTTCCACACTGGGTTTCCAGGTTTTGCCGCCGTCTTCGCTGATCACCGCGCCGCCACCGAAGTTCTTCACTCCGCGGGCGCGCCACATCTTGGGGCGGGGGAGGTCGTGGGTGTTGCTCACCACCGCCCACATGCGGCCCTTCACATCGGGGTCGAAAACCACCCAGTAGGCCGTATTCTCCCACTCCCGGGGAATACCACGGCTGGACGCTTCTTTCCAGACGAGCCCGCGCTGACGAGTTTCGAACAGGCCGATATCGGTGAAGCTCACGAACCAATGGTCCGGGTCGAACGGGTCGAAATGCATGCCGTGTACAGTCAGGACATCCAAACCGGTTGTAGAGGAACTGCGATTCTCGAGACTGTGGGCGTACACGCCTTGCCAGGTGGCGCCACCGTCGCGGGTCCGCATGGTGCGGCCGAAATCGGTCCCGAAACAGATGTCGGGGTTGACGGGAGATACGCCCAGGGCAAACGGGCTTTCGCCCCAATCGGGACCAAATCGCTGGTTGATCCAGGGATCCCGGACGTTGGCGGCAGCGGTGTGGCCGGCATCGCGCCAGACCATGCGCCAAGTCTTGCCCGAGTCTGTGGTCTTAGCCACTCCCATGTATCGATCGGCTTCCGCCAGTGAACGGGTGCGATCGCGAAATGACAGGTAAGCGGTTTCCGGATGGTGCAGGCTGGTCCCGACTGCGCGGAGTTCGACGGTTGCAGTACCCTTGGGAGAATTGGAAAGGAAATCGACCGGAACGGTCTGCCAGGCGGCGCCGCCATCCAGCGAGACAAAGAGGCCGGCGGTTCCGCTATCCCCGCCGCGCCAGTCGATGCCCGAAACGGCATAAAAGACGGGCTTCTTTCCTTGGCCGGGAAAGCCCGCCGCAATATCCAAAAATCGGTTCACTCCGGCAGGAGCTTTCTGGTGGCGCCAGACACCGCTTTCGAGAACGCTTACGGAATCGGACCCGGCGACGTACACCGTCCGGTTGGCCTTGGAAGAAGCTGGGTCGATATAGATCCCTCTCGCCGCGGAAGGCAGGTCCCCGGCGCTCTCCCAGGTTGCCGCCCCGTCCCGAGACCGATAAAGTGCAACCTTCTTCTCTTTCGATATAACCGCGAAGAGAGTTCTGGAGTCGGCCGGATCGACTGCCAGGGCCTGAATCACGGTCTGCGATCCATCGCGCGATAGGAGTTGCTCCTCGGCGTGATCGCCTTCGATGGCGACTTTGGCCACCGCGCCGGGCTTCGGCACGATCAGTTCCCAGGTTTTCCCCTTGTCATTGCTGCGGAAAAGGGAATCGGTAGCCGCGTAGATGATGTTGCTGTCCAGCGGGTCCAGCACAAAGAACCGCGTCACACCACGGAGGTTAAACATCCGCCAGGTGTTTCCGCCGTCGAGGCTGATGTACGAGCCTGTCATGTCGCAGCTCACCAACACCAGGTTGGGGTCCACTGGACTTACGGTGGGATTGAACTGCGCGCCGCCGCCGCCGGGACCGACAACGCGCCAGGCATCGAGGCGCGGAGCGGAATAGCCAAGGCTTTGAGCGGAAAGTCCGCGAGGCTGCAAGAATGAAAGCAAGCTGACTACGGCGACCAAGTACGTTTTCAAGTTTTACCACCCAATTCGAAAGTATACACAATAAAAGATCAATGTCGATGGTTTCGTTTATCATCTCTTACGTTGACGTCCCGATCCCCGGGGTGTAGAATTCTGCCAGAATGCCGAAGATACGAGTGCTGCCCGCCGCCTTGCTGCTGGCATTACTTCCCCACGACTGCGAGGCGGGCTCCAGAGCCGTCTGGAGTGTAAACGACACTGAAAAAGTCGATGCCAACGACCTGAATCACCCCTCTAAGAAGTCCAATTCCACCTGGGACGGCAAGAAGGTGAGGCTGTTCGGGGCCCGGAACGAAATCGTGGCGTTCCAACTCGTCATCGAGGCGGATGGAAAGGGCATCGGAAAGCTGTCCGCGCGGCTGCCCGAACTTGCGCAGAAGGGCGGCAGGGCGCGAATCGTTTACGCGGCGCCGGAGCGGGACCCCAGCCGCTATGCCGGGAAACCGATTGAGATCTTTTCCGTGAACTACATGAAGGTGGACACTCCGACCGCGGCAGAGTGGATCTATCGTCAGGGCACACCCTCGGCTCCGCGCAATCCGCTTGGATGGAAACCGGTTCAACTGGTGCCGGAAAACGCCCGCCCGGGGAAAGGCGGATTCCCGCTATCCGTGGCTCCGGGGCGGAACCAGGCGCTGTGGTTCGAGCTGTATCTTCGGCGCGACCTTCCGGCCGGGATCTTCACGGGAAGCGTCCACTTGGACGTGGACGGGCGGAAGACGGCGGTGCCGGTGGAACTGGAGGTCTTCGACTTTACCCTGCCCGACGAGAACAGCATGCTGGCGATGGTGTACCACGAGGCAGAGCAGCCCGTCCTGTATCAGGGCCGCGAGATGGACGCGGTCTATCACCGTTTCGCGCATCGACAGCGGATCGAGCTGGTGCATGCCTATGACGAAGAAGCGGTCACCCGGTCCCTGGCGCGTTTCCGCGGTGGCGATTTCACCGCCGCGAGCGGGTATGAAGGCCCTGGGGAGGGTGTGGGCAACCGAATCGTCCCGTTGACCTTTTACGGCCCCGGCACGGCGTTCGACGAACGCGGCAGCGCCTGGAAACGGGCCGATGCCTGGATGACATTTCTCGGGCGGACGCTGCCTGGGGTAATCACTTTCCTCTACATGCCCGACGAGCCTCCCGCCAGGCAGTTCGGCTATATCCGCAAGCTGGCCGACAACGTCCACTCGAATCCGGGACCGGGCAAGACGCTGCCGGTCTTCGTCACTCACGCCTACGCCAAGGAACTGGAAGGCGCCATCGATATCTGGGACTCCGGCCCGCAGGACTATTCGATCCGCGGCGCGGAACAGGAGCGGGCGAAGGGGCGCGACTGGTGGTTCTATAATGGCGGGCGGCCGTGGGGCGGCGCCATCGTGATCGACGCGCCCGCGGCCGATGCCCGGGCCACGATCTGGGGCGCCTTCAAACATGGAGTGCGCGTCTACTTTTACTGGCATGGCGACCACTGGCGCCACAACACTCAAAAGCCCGGCGAACGGATTCAAAACGTGTGGGCGAATCCCGTCACTTTCGATAATCGCGGCCAGCCCAACAAGCCTCTCCAGGACCAGAATTTCGCTCTTGGGGACGGCGTGCTGTTCTATCCGGGCGAGGAGATTCTCCACCCGGACGAGGACCGCGGCATTGCGGGGCCGTGTTCCACCATCCAACTGGCCAACCTGCGGCGGGGACTGCAGGACCACCTGTATCTGACGTTGGCCCGGCAGCAGGGCCTGGAAGCCCTGGTACAGGAGAGCCTGGGCAAGATAGTTCCGGCCATGTTCTCGGACGCGAAGGATACCATCGGCTTTTCGGAGAAGGGTGACGACTACGAGCAGGCGCGCTACCGCCTGGGCAAAGCCCTGGCTGCCGCCCGCAAGAAGTAGCGTCTATTGCAATTCGGCGAGCGCGGCGCGCACCTTGGGGATAACATTGCCGTACTGCCGCGGCGAAGCCTTGGCCAGGAACCGCTCGAAGCAGGCGCGGGCGCGGCCGCGGTCGCCGGCTATCTGGTAGAGCAAGCCCAGATTCAGTTGCGCCTCCACGAGGTCGGGGTCGAGATCCACCGCCTTCTGGAAGTAGCCTCGGGCGGCGTTCCCGTCCTGCCTCTGGATGGCCAGCACGCCGAGTCCATTCTGCGCAGCGCTGCTGGAGGGATCGATGGCGACGATCGCCTTATAGACGCGCTCCGCATCGGCCAGGCGGCCTAACTCGAGGTAAGCGGTGGCGAGGTTGGCCTGGCTCTCCACGTCGGCGGGATCGAGCCGGGCAGCCTCTTCGTATTCGGTGACCGCTTCGGCTTTCTTGCCGGAACGCACCAGCAGATCTGCCAGGCGGGAGCGCAGCCGTCCGTTCTTTATGCCCTGCGCGGCCGCGGCCCGGTACAACGCCGTGGCCTCGTCATAGCGGCCGGCCTTTTCCAATTTCGCGCCGAGAGTGTAGTAGAGCAGCGGGTTGGCGGGGTCGAGGCGGACCGCCTGCTGCAGCAGATCGATACGGCGGGGCTCGGAGAGGCCTGACTGCGGTTGTTCCGCGGCGTCCATCAGTTTCAGAACCGCCACGCGATCTTTGGGATCCACGCCCTGTCCGGTCAAGCTGAAGGAGCGCGGGGAGAAGCCGGAGGTGTATCCGAGGGTTTTCAGTTGGGCCAGGGTCTTCTCGTCCATCGGGCTGGTTTCGACGTTTTCGGGACCGGCGGTGCGGCTGGCAGCAACCAACTGCGCTTCCAGTTTGCGCACTTCGGGGGAGTGCCCGGCCAGCACGTTGTTGGTTTCCCCCGGATCGCGGCTGAGATCGTAGAGCTCGGGTTTGGGCGCGCGAATGTACTTCCACTGATTGGTGCGGATGCCGCGAAGCTCGGCCCACCCCATGTTGATTTTCGGATACAGCGTTTCGGCGTAGGAGATGCCCGTCCCGGCGTCTTTGCCGCTAAAGAGCGGAACCAGGCTTGCGCCTTCGACGCCCGCCGGCGAAGGGGCGCCCATTAGCTCCAGGATAGTGGGCAGAAAATCGATGGTCCGGGCTTGCTGTTTCACGCGCATCCCGGAGGGAACTCCGGGACCGGAGAGCAGGAAGGCAATGCGCAACGTGGAATCGTAGAGGAACACGCCGTGGGAGTATTCACCGTGTTCGCCGAGGCTCTCGCCGTGATCGGAGAGTACGGCCACGAGCGTCTTGTCGGCCGGCGAGTGGCGAGTGATGCTGTCCATCAAGCGGCCGAGTTCGCGATCGGCGTAGGCGATTTCGCCGTCGTACGGGCGGCCCTTGATACTGTTCGCGGAAGGGAGACGGCGGATCGTAGGGAGTGTGCGGATCGTAGAGATGCACCCACAGAAAGAAAGGCTTGCCGGTGCGCTTCTCCAGCCACTCGACGGCACGGTCCACCGTGTCGCCGGCGCGGCGCTCTGCGTCCTCGATGAACTCGTGGCCCTGGCCGGGGCGAGGCATCTTATCGTCGTAAACCGCGAAGCCGCGATCGAATCCAAACCGGCTTTTCAGCACTGAAGAACTGATGAAGGCAGCATTGTCCCAACCGCGTTCCTGCAAGAGACTGGCCAGTGTGGGCGTGGACGGAGAAAGGACGAAGCCTCCGGTATCGCGTACTTTGTGGGAGGGCGGATTGAGCCCGGTGAAGATGCTGGCGTGCGATGGGGGCGTCAAAGGCGTCTGGGTCACGCCGTTCTCAAACAGGACGCCACCCTTGGCGATGCGATCGAGTGTGGGGGTTTCGATGGGGGCGTAGCCGTAGCAGTGCAGATGATCGGGACGAAGGGTGTCGATGGTGATCACCACGACGTTCAACTGGCGCAGCGGCCGGGGAGTCTTTTCGCCGGAGGGGTGGCAGGCGGCGAGCGTAAGCATTGCACAAAGGCAACACCGCAGCGCATTCGGGGGACCGGTGAAGGATGGCCGCATGGATTCAGCATACATCGCAGCAGAAAAAGCGGAATGGGCCCCACGAGAGGACCCATTCCGCAGGTGGAGGGTTCGGGGAGGTTTAGAACGTGATGCGCAGGGCCATTTGAATCTGACGGGGGCCCTGTTGCACATCGATTACCTGGCCGAACTGCGGATCTCCCACCGTGGTCACCGGGTCACCGAGTCCCGCACGGTTGAAGAGGTTAAACATATCGGCACGAAACTCGACGTTCCCGTGCTCCTTAAATGGGAAGCGCTTGAATATGCCGAAGTTCTCCGAGGGCTGATAGTAGCCGCGGACGCTGCCGAAGTAACGTGGAGCCGTGCCCAAGCGGGCGACCACCCCATTTACCGTGGTAGGCGGTTCGGCGAAGGCTTTGGGGTTGAGGTATTGAAAACCGGTCGAGCTGGCGACATCGAGGTGCCCCGACGCGGGTACGGTGAGCGGCTGCCCGGAGATCACATCCCCGCGGATGGTCCCGTTGAAGAGATACCCGCTGCTATCGATGCTGGTGCCGATCGTGAGAGGATTGCCGGACTGATACTGCTGGTTGGCGGTAACCGTCCAGCCCCCGACTATCTGGTTCAAGATTCCGCCTTTGTTGAGGAACTGGCGGCCTTTGCCGAAGGGCAGCTCGCCAATCCAGGTCAGGCGCAACTGCTGGGTGTGATCGAAGGATGCAACCGACTTCTCCAAGGCACGGTTGTAAACGTCCTGGGAGGTGCCGCCGTAGTAGAACTGTGCGCTGTCGGTATTGGTGAGGGTCTTCTGGAAGGAATAACTGACCAGGAACCCGATCCCCTTGGAGAGGCGGCGGGAGGCCACCACCTGCAATGCGTCGTAACTGGAACTCCCGAAGTGTGGGAACTGGAAGCTCACGCCGCCACCCGCATATTGCGGATAGGGCAGCAGGGCTTGCGCAACCGACCCTTCGAAGCCGGCGTAGGGCCGCTTGATTTCGGGGTGCTGGCTGATATCGTCGAGCAGTGTGTCGCCCAAGCTCAGATACTTGGGGTTGAGCTGGTTCATGTTGGCGAAGTTACCTGAGTTCAGGCGGTAACCCTTGTTGCCAACATAGTTGGCCGTGACGTTCATGTCGGCATTCAGCGCATACTGCAGCCCGATGGTGTAGTTCTGCGCGTAAGGCTGACGGGATGAGGTAGGCGCGGTGTAAGTGATGCTCGACCCGTTGTCCAGCGATGGGTCTTTGTTAGGCAGCGTGTGCGTGTAGGCCGGATAGCCGTAGTCCCAGTAGAAGTTCGGGTCGCGGGTGGAGGTAGCGAAGTTGTTGCTGCCCGAATAGCCGTCGATGGTGGCAAGCCCCCAGGTATTGGCGATGGGCGGGGTATACATCAGTCCGTAGCCACCGCGGATGACCAGGCGGTTGCTGACCGCGTAGGCAAAGCCGAGGCGCGGACCCAACTCGCCATAGTAGGTATCCTGGAACGACTTGCGGTTCATATCGCTCAGGAAGACCAGAGCCCCAGGGTAGCCCGCAGCGCCCGGATTGGGAGTCGTGGGGCCGAGGCCGGAGGAGTAGTTGTCGACCTCAAAGACTCCGCCCACAATATCCCAGCGAAGGCCCATATTGATTGTCAGCCGGCGGGAGACCTTCCAATCGTCGGCCACATAGAATGCGGGCGTCCAGATGCGGCTCTGGGGATTGACGCTGGCGATGTTCATTGACGTCCTGGTGGTGGCGCCCAGCAGGAAGGTGGCGAAGGCGTAGCCTGTGGTGCCGGTACTTTGCGGGTCGGCGGTCTGCGCCGGGCCGAAGGTGAAGGTGCCCGAAGTACCGCTGCGGTAATCCTGGTTGTAGAAGTACTTGCGGACCTCGACGCCCCACCTGATGGAGTGGCCGCCGTGCACCCAGGTGGTGTCGTTTTCGACGATGTAGCTGCCGTTGGGTTCGACACCGGCGTTGTTGCGCCCCAAAGAGGTAGCGGAGCCGCCTTGCGCGGTGGTCCCCGACCAGTTGATCAACGGGAAAGTGGTTTGGGCGACACCGTTCAGACCGATCTTGCTCGGCCAGTCCTGCCCCAGCGAAAGGGAGCTGTTGGAGTTGTTGAGGCGGTTGTAGCCGACACCCAGGTGGTTGATCAATGTCGGAGCAATCGTGGCATCGTAGCCGACGCGCAACATAGTGCCGTGGATATCCTGCAAGGCGAACGATCCGGAAGCGCTGCCGGGCACAGGCAGGTAGCCCTTGCCGCCGCCGTTGTATCGCACCCGCTCATTGGAGTTGATGTAGAACGACAATTTGTGCCTGTCGGTGATGGTCTGGTCGAACTTCCCGGTAAAGGTATCCAGGTTGAATGTAGGCTGGTTATTGATCCCCACGATATTGCGGAGGATGCCCGGCAGAGTGGGGTCGGGAATCGGCGCCATGCTGAGGATATTGGCGGACACCTTGCTGATGGAACTGGTGGGGATTTTGTTGCCGGGGAAAGGCGTTCGGGCATAGGCGCCGCCGGCCAGTTGAACGGTGGAGCGGGGATCGTAGATCGCCTGCGGCAGCGCGGAGAAGTCGCCCTGCTTGAAGGCGACTGTCGGCAAGGTGCGGAAGCCGCTGGTTGTGCCTTGGCGTTTGCGATCGCCTTCGTAACTGAAGAACCAGAAGCTGCGGTTCTTGCCGTTATAGATCTTCGGCATGTACAAAGGCCCGCCGGCTGCGGCGCCGAAGCTGTTTTGCTTGAAGGGAGACTTCGGCGTGCCGTAGGCGTTGTTATCAAATCCGGTGGCATTCAGCACATTGTTCATCACGTAATCGTAGGCGGTGCCGTGCAGCTGATTGGTGCCGGACTTGATATTGAAGTTGGCAACGGCGGTCAGACCGCCGCCATAAGCCGCGCTCAGCCCACCGGTCTGGAGACGGAATTCGCTGACCGCATCCACACTGGGTTCGAACTCGGCGGTATCGCCCGCGATATCGGCGCGGCCGATCGAAATCCCTTCGACATAGACCTCGTGCGACATGTTGGGCGCGCCGTTGATGCTGCCCGCGTAGGAATCGCCGGTGGTGCCGGGCAGGGCGGTGAAGATGAAACTCTGGATCTGGCGCTGGCCGTCGTCGTTACTACTGACCGGCCATGCATGGTAGTCCTCGCTGGATACGTTGTATCCGACTTCCGAACTGGTGGATTCCAGTCGGGCGGCTTCGGCCCTGACGGTGACCGTCTCGCTGGCATTACCTACTTCCAGCTTCAGGTCTGTGGTTACCACCGAAGCAACCGCAACGGTCACCGGCTCCACCACGGCGGTCTTGAATCCCTTCAGGGAGGCCGTAACTTTGTAGTCTCCCGGCGGCAAGTACGGAATGAGGTACGAGCCCACGGTGGTACTCGTTGCCTTGAAGGTGGAATTGGTTTGCAGGTGGATTGCAACGATCTCGGCGTTGGGAACCACAGCGCCGCCGGCATCTGTGATCAAACCCGTGATAGCACCCCGTTCGCCCTGCGCGAAGGCCGGTGAAGCCAGGCACAGGAGCGCGATCGATACTGCTACAAGCAATAACTTTTTGATCCTCATAATCACCCTTTGCTGGAATCACGGAAACTGCGCACGGCGAGAGGGGCGAGATATTACAGCAACGCCTCACCCGAGTTCCGACGCCCGTCGACTCCCACTATCACCCATGAACGTAAAGTTCCTGGAGGAAAGCTAGCATGAAACACAGTCAAACGCAATCAAAATGATAGCCAATGGAAGGAAAATCGAAAGGCGACAACGCAAGAGGAAACCAAATAACAAAAAAGCAATGCCAAGTACGTCAAAACACCGGACGGCCCTGCATTTCCGGGCTTGGCCCGACGCCGAATTCCCTGAGGATGGTGACGGTGAGATCGGCAAGGGCGGGGTCGGTGAGGCGAATCGGCCGGGTGGCCAGCAGCACACCGGGGACGAGGCGCGGGTCGATGCAATGGTCGCCGATCCAAAGGTCGCGGTTATCTTCCAGGATGTTTTCCGGTGTGGCGCCGAGCGCGGTCTCCCAGGACCCGCGAAAACCGGCGGCGTATCCGATGATCAGGTCCGGAGCCAATGCCAGGGCGCTGCCATGTAAGACGCGGCGGGGCTCGTACACGGCGTCCACCACTACGGAACCGTCCTTGGGGTCGCGAAGGGCCAACAACCGCTGCGAGATGAGGCGCAGGACTTCGCCGGCGGGCGATCCGGCAGCGACGGAGCCGTACTTTTCCCTCCCGCGCAGGTTGATATACAGCCCGTTAAGCCCCAACGCATAGGCCTGGGTTCGGGACCAGTCGATGTGCGCCAAACCCTCACCGGCGGCAACCGCGGACGGGTTGTCGAGTTGCAGGAAGCCTTCTTTGCGCAGCCAGGTATTGACGTGGAAGGCGCGATCGAAGCGGGCAAAACCGTGGTCCGACATAACGAGGACCGTGGCGGACCCCGCATGCGCCATCGCCCAGCCGATGGCCCGATCCACCGACTGATAGCTCTCCAGCAGCGCGTCCTCGTGCTTGCCCCACAGCATATGTGAGTTCTGATCGAGGGTCGAGAAATAGAAGAAGAGCAATCCCCCCTGGTATTCCCGCACGGCCTGCTGCAACATGGCGAACTGCTCTCCGGCCACGAGCCGGCTTTGGGCCAGATACTCCTGCAGGTCGAAGTAGCCCGCGCGATAAACCGCGGTATCCTCGGCAATGCCCTGGGTGTAGAAGGGGCCGATTGCCTGGGCCAGGTGACGGCTGTAGGAAGCTGGTGTGGACAGAGGCAGGGCGGGAGCGGAAGGGTCTAGATTGACGGGCGAAACGTAGAGTTGCAGAACGGGGTGAAACTGCTTCGCGTATACCCGGAACATGCCGCGGACGCTCTTGACGCCCGGAATCAGGGGAAACGAGGCGCCGATCCAGGGAGACCACTCGTGCTCGCCGAGGATGAACTGGTCATCGCCGGCGCGGAAACGCGCAACTGCCGCTGCGGGGTCGATGTCTACCAGCAGTTCGACGGACGTCCCCGCGCGATCGCGGCGCAGCGTGTTGGGCGGACCGGCAATGGGGAGCGCAAGGTGGCCGCTTGTGGCGCGCACCTTCACAGCGCGTCCTCCGGCAACATCGTGGGAAAGTTCCAGCGGGTCGTCGGTGTAGAACGTGAAGGTGCCGAAGCCGCCTTGCAAATCCGGGGTGCCCATGCCGGCCAGGGAACGCGCGTGACTCTCGAAGGGCGGAAAGTTGTTGGGGATATGAATGACGGTGGCAGGGATGCCGGCGGCGTCCAGCAGTTGCCAGAAGGCTGTTCCCTGCCGGCGGAGGCGGACGTGTCCGGGGGAGAGCGGGAGCAGGTACGGACCGATCGGAAGGTTGTGGGCCGGCTCTTCGGTTTCGGCCATGGAGGAGAACGCTTGCAGGGTGGCCGGGTCGCGGTGCACGAAATCGAAGACCCCATGGCCGCCGGGGTCCATGCCGGTAATAAATGTGGACCAGGCGACGGGACTCTGCGGAGGAATGGTTGTCGCCAGCCTGCGGAAGCCGCCTTGCCGGCGCAGCACGGCCAGATTGGGCAGGGCGTTCCAGTGGCGCTCCACGAACCCGGGGTCCATGCCGTCCACTCCGAGGACGATCATGCGGTTGACAGGCGCCGGTTGACGCCGGCAGCCTGGCGAGAGAAGCAGCATCGCTGCAAGCGCCGGCGCAACGGATATGCTTCGCACTGTTAGGCAGTGTAGCGCGGCGCGTTGCCCGGCATGAATTGCGGCATCCCTCGTCATTCCGCCATCAGGTATATGGCGATGCAGGCCAGCGACATTCCGGCAACGAGCACCGGATTGGGGATCACACGATAGGACCGCGCCAGCCCCAGCAGACAGGCCGGGAGAAATCCGTCATGAAGACGGCAACCGGGACCAGTAGGAGAGCCGTGGCTCTCCAACGAGACCATGCGCGCCGAGAGCAAGCAGCGGCAGCGCGACCAGCGCGGTGACGATGCCTGCCCAGGCGCGGCGCGAAGCGCGCTCTTTCAGCAGGGTGACGGAGAGAGCGACGGTGAGGACCGGATAGAGCGAGACAATCGGAAAGAGAAGGTAAGCGGGCGCCGTGCGGAGCGCCTGAAACAGAATGATCTGGCCGCCGGCGCCGAGCAGTCCGACGGCGCCGCCATAGGCTACGCGCAGGGCGATCAAGGCGCACGGGATCATGGTCAGCGCCCATACGGAGTAACCCAGGGTGGCCGGAAATCCGGCCTTTTCGGGAGCTTCAGTTTCATGGGATCAGGATCAGGCGACCGCCCGGCCGGCGGCCGCGTCCCACCGGATGCGGCGGCCGGTGCGCAGCGACTCCAGAGCCATCGATAGCACGATGCTGGTGTACATGCCCATTTCCACGGTGGCGTGGGGATCTTTGCGCGAACGCACGCAGTCCAGGAAATTGGCCACATGGGCGCCGCTGGAACGTTCGAAGCTCCCCAACTCCTGTCTCTGCCGCGACGCCCGCACGTCGAGCGAGTCGGTTTGCGGATAGAGCGCATAGTTTTCCCTGCCGACATCGAAGCGCGCCAGCGAACCGTTGACCTGCTTCATCTGGTCCAGCGAGAAAGCGTAGTGCATGGCGCGATAGCAGCAGGTGAACACGGCCAGATAGTTCTCGGGGAACTCGACGCTGACCACGGTGGTTTCGGGGAATTCCGCGCCCTCCACGGAGGGGCGGCCGGCGGCGCACGTCACGGCGACGGGAAACTTCGATCTCATGAGCATCTGGATGGCGTCGATGATGTGGGCGCCCTGTCCGCAGAGCAAGCCGCCGGCGTAATCCGGGAAGTACAACCAGTCGCGGAAACGGGCCGGGTCGAAGGGCCTTGCGGGGGCTGGGCCGAGCCACATGTTCCAATCCAGCTTGCCCTCGAGCGGGGTGGAATCCACCGCCTTCCGGGTGTTGTACCACCAGGAATTCACCAGCCGGATTTCGCCGGCGGCGCCCGATTCCAGGATGGCGGCTGCCTCCTGAAACATGGGGTTGCTGCGCCGCTGGGTTCCGATCTGGACCACGCGGCGGGAGCGTCGCGCGGCCTCCACCATAAGCTGGCTGTCGGCCACCCGCAGCGCCATGGGCTTCTCCAGATACACGTCTTTGCCGGCCTCGACTGCCGCGATGAGCATCTTGCAATGCCAGTGGTCGGGCGTAGCGATGACGACGGCGTCGAGCGACTTGTCCTCCAGCAGCTTGCGGTAGTCGGTATAGCCCACGGCCCCCGGCTGAGCCTTCTTCAAGCCTGCCGCGAGGTTGGGCTCGTACACATCGCAGACCGCCGCCATCGCGGCGCCGGGTTCCACGAATTTGCCAATCAGGTACTGGCCGCGCAGTCCACTGCCGATCAGGCCGACCCGAACCCGGTCGGCGGCGCAGGCGACGCGCATGGAGGCCGCCGCGGTCATGCCTAGAAACGCTCTTCGATGCATGGAAGGTTCTCCCGTTTTTCAGAGTGCCGGCAGACCCAACAGGCGCGCGGCATTGTCGTGATAGACCTTGCGCAGGATGCCGTCCGGCAACCCGAGGCCGTAGACTCGCCACCGCCCTTGCGGCGGCACGGCGGCCGGAGCGTAGTCGAAGTACTCGTCTTCGGTTTCGAGAAAGCGGTAGTAGATTTCGTAGAGTGCGTTGCCGAACAGTTGCTGTGGGACTTCTATGCCGTGAGGAGTGGCGTCGGTGCCGAAAAGGATGCGGTCCTGGTAGTGATCGAAGAACCGGCGCGCGGTTTTGGGCTGGCGTCCCAGTTCGCCTATGCGAGCGCCGAGATCGACGTGCATGTTGGGGAATTTATCCAGGCATTCCGACACGAAGGCCAGGTTTTCGGCGTCGTTGCCCACGTGCAGCGAGATGAACTGCGTCTTAGGGTGACGGGCGAACATCCGGTTTCTGGCCGCCAGCAGTTCCGCGTTGCTGGTGAAGTCCTTTCCGTAAAACGACCAGTCCGGGTGGCTGCTCAGTTCTTCATAACGCTCATTGAAGCGGTCTATGGGAAGGAAGAATGCTTCGGGGTCGGAGACGTGGATGGTCACCGGAAAATTGAGGCCCGCGCAGGCTTCCCACATGGGGTCGAACCGGCGGTCGTCCACCGGGATCAGGTTCCCGGTGGTGACGCGATCCCGGAGATACAGCCCAAGTACCTTGAGGATTTTCAAACCGCGTGCGCCGTCGCGCTTGGCGCGGGCCAGTTCGTCGGCCTGGAACTGCGGATATCCCGGCTCGGCGACGCGCGAATACCAGGGTTCGGTAAACGAGAGAAACCGGCCAGTGTGCGCGCGGTCGTAGCGCTGCACGCCGTCCCGCAGACCGGAGCCCATGCCGCCGGTGACGTTCACCAGAAGTTTGAGATTGCTGTGGTCCATCACGGCGAGCAGTTCCGAGGCGGGCGCCAGGTGGGAGCGCTCCTCGGCCAGAGGCACGCCGCGCTCATGTTTGGCGCTAAAGCACAGATGGGTGTGGATGTCGATGACGGGAAACCTCGCCCGGGGCACGCGGGTGCCGGACAGGTGCAGCATGCTCCTGGGCTGGAAGTCCTTGAGCGCGAGAAGAGCGGTTTCGGCGGCGGGTTCAGCGGCGGCGGCGGCCGACGTGCGCTGGGCAACCTGGCCGCCTAACAGCGCGGCGGTTGTCTGAGTGAGCAGCGCTCTGCGGTTCACCGGCCACCTTTCGAAATGTTGGGTCTCTGCTTCCTACGATGGTTCTCCATAAGCCGGTTCCTTCATTCGCCGTCTCGCGAGGCCCGGCGGTGGATTTGGAAACTCTCTACGACGCGGCTGATGACGCCGGTCACGGAAGGCGAATCGGGGTGCAAGCCTTCCTTCAAACTCCGGAACAAACCGATCAACTGGCCTGCAATCACGTGCAGTACGGGCGCGGCATCGTCGCCTGCTGCGGCCATCCCCGGGCATTCCACGGCGCAGTCTCCCGGATTCAGGAGTTCGGGCGGGATACCCTCGCCCACAATCACCTTGGCGAAACCGAGGTGCTTACGGTTCAGTTCCCGGATGAGATCCTGTTGGTAGGCCCGTACCAGCGGGTCCGAGGCCAGGAAGCACACCACCAGCGTGTCGTCGAGAACGGATGCCAGGGGACCATGGCGCAACCCAAGGTAGGTCTCGGGGAACGTCCGGACGCGTCCCGCAGTGATCTCGACCACTTTAAGCGCCGATTCCCGGGCGGCGCCAAAACCGGGTCCGCTGCCCAGGAACACCATGGAGCGGAAGTTTCCACGGGCCACTCCGGCAAGGCGCCCGGCGTGGGCAAGCAACATTGTCCGGGCGGCGGCGGCCAGGCTCTCCACAATACAGCGGTATTGCGCCCACCGGTCCAGATATGCCAGGGACAGGCCGGCCAGCACCATATTGGTGAAGCTGCTGGTCATCACCAGGCTGCGGTCGCAGGTGCGATCGGCCAGAGTCAGCGCGGCGATCCTGGTATTACCGGCATAGTTGGTCACCAGTTTGCCGAAGCGGTTGCAGGTGATCACGAGGTGGCGGCACGCCGGATGTTCTTCCAGCAGAAGGTCTACTGCTCCGATACTCTCCGGGCTATTCCCGGAGCGGGCAAACGAAACTACCAATGTGGGCTTTTCGGGCGGCAGCGCGCGCCTGCCATCGGTGAGCAGTTGGCCACCCGACAGGCAGACAACGGGAACCTGCAGGGACCCTTGTAACGGCAGCGCCAGGCAGGTAGCCGCATAGAGCGAGCTCCCCGAACCGGTCAAGACAATCGCTTCCGCCCGGGGTTCGCCCGGCGCGCCGAATACGGCGCGGGTGAGGACGTCGCGGTGCGCCGCCGCAATCTCGGCTGTCTCCAGCCAGGTGAGGGGCTGCTGACAGATCTCGTGCAAGGTATGCCTATACCCGCGCACTGCCTGCTCCTCCGGGGAGGCAGCCAGCAGGCCGGAGAGGGCGGGCACGGCAGCGGCGAGTTCCTGTAGCCAGATACCGGCGGGGGAAATCACGGATTGGTGCGAGTCGTTTAGTTTCGAACCCATAGTCCAGGTCCTTTGCGAAGCATCGAGGTCACGGAAAGCAAACGAAACGAAAGCAAACGAACCAACACGAAAACAATATTAGCACCAAAACAAAATGTTTTGCTAGTATTGTTTTGTTGTTTCCTGACAAGGAGGAGCAAGAATGGTCAGCCGACGAAAACTGCTGGGCACTGCCGCGGCAATGGCGGCGGCCCCGCCGCTCTTACGCGCCGATGTGCCCGACCACCTTTGGCAGGGCTATGATTTCGGCCCCGGCCCGAGAGCGGCGGACCGCCTGAACCAGGGGCCGTTCCCGGTGGAGCAGGATGATGGTTGGCGAACCATCGCCACCACCACTCAATCGTCGAAGCCGGTGAGGAATTTCGGCGTGGGGCTATGCGGCTATACGTGGGAAGAAGGCGGCGCGTCGTTGGCAGTTCGCAACGGTAAGCAGACCCTGGAGAACCACGTGGAGCAGATGGCGTCTCTCGCCTTCGTCGATGTGCTGTACATCCGGTGCGAGTGGCGCGACGTGCAAAGCCGTCCGGGCAAACTGGACCTGAACCCGGTGTGGAAACTGACCTTCGACGCGGCGAAAGCCCTGGGCAAGCGGGTAGCATTCCGAGTGATGCTGTCCAATACCGTATTCCAGCCGAAACGGCTGGCGATGCCGGACTTCCTGCTCGGGAAAGTGCCGCTGGTGGAGATCGGCCAGGCACGCGACCTGGGCAGCACGGTGGCCTACCGCGAACCGCGTTACGACCATCCGGAGTTTCTTCGAGCCTTTCGGGAACTCAACGAATTGCTGGCCGGGGAGTTCGACGGCCATCCCCAAGTGGAATTCGCCGACCTCATGATGTACGGATTCTGGGGCGAGGCTCATACCAGCGATTTGCCGAGTCCTTTTCCCGATTACCTGACGGCGGAGCGGACCATGACGGGCCTCACCAGGCTGCAATTGGATACTTGGAAGAAGACGCCTCTCGCCGTCAACACGGAACCGGACATCAGCCACGTGGGAAACCGCGAGGTGCAGGATATGTGCGTACGGGAAGGCTGCTGGTTGCGCTCGGATTCCATCCTGAACATCGAAGAACCGCTGCAGGTGGAGATATTGGCCAACCGCCCGCCGTGGCTGGCCGCGGTAATGGAAGACGGGGAATACCGCGACTACGACGTGAATACTATTCCGGCCGACGCCGCAGGCATCAATCTTCGCGAGAAGGCGATGTTGCACGTGCTCGACCTGGGAGCCAACTACTGGTCGCTGTGGACGGAGGGCGCCAACCTGAAGCGCTACCACGAGCGCTATCCGCGGGGCTTCACCACTTTGCAGCAGCGCATGGGATATCGCGTCCGCCCCTCGTGGGTGTGGCAGCGCAAACGCCATGGCAGCAGTGAGGTGATTGTCGGCGTCGGTAACGATGGCGTGGCGGGTGTGCCGGGCGTGCTGCGGCTCTCCATCGAGAGCGTGGACGGAAAATTCCGTATGAGCGGCGGCCTGGATGCCGGCCACCCGTTTGGGGGCAGGATCCGCCAGGCCAGCTTTGTGCTTCCGCGCGAGATTACCGAGCGCCGGTTCAAGTTGCGCGCCGAAATCGAGACTAGGGGCGTGCGCCGCCCGGTGCGGTGGTCCTGTGAGCAACCGGTCGAGACAGATGGGGCATTTTTCATCGAACTGCGACCGCTGGACGCACCGGGTTGGCGAAAAGGCGTCTAGGTGCTTATCTTTAGTGCCTGTTTGCTTTGTTTTCATGTAAACTGGAATCAATGGCAACCCCGAATCGAAACCGGCTGCTGGTAGAGGAGCGCCGGAGGCATATTTTAGCCGCTTTGGAAACAGAGGACCGGGTCACCGTGGAGGGACTGGCGGAACGCTACGGCATTTCCTTCGTCACGGTGCGCGGCGATCTGGATGCGCTGGCGGACGCGGGGAAACTGGTCCGCTCCCATGGCGGCGCGGTGAAACGGACAGATCCGCGCGTCGATTACCCCATCGAGTTCAAGCAGACGCTGCATCAGGGCGAGAAGGCGCGCATCGCCGAGGCGGCGACGCGGCTGATCCGTCCCAACGAAATCGTCATCCTGGATTCCGGTACTACTACGGCAGGCATCGCGCATTGCCTGAAGACGTCCAAAGTGCGCCCCGTCACGGTGATCACCAACGCGCTGAACATCGCCATGGAACTCACCAACACGAACGACATATCGGTGGTGATGCTGGGTGGTATGGTGCGGCCGATGTCGTACTCGCTGGTGGGTCCGCAGGCCGAACAGACGTTACATAACCTGCGCGCGGATCACCTTTTTCTTGGAGTGGACGGCATCGATCCGGAGATTGGCATCACCACGCCGGATATCCTGGAAGCCAAGCTCAACAGCTTGATGATCGACGTTTCCAAAGTGACCACCGCGGTGGCCGATTCGAGCAAACTGGGCAGGCGCAGCCTTTCCGTGATTTGCAAAGCAGGGGCGATCCACCGCCTGATTACCGACACGTCGGCAAACGAAAAGCACCTCACGGCGCTGCGCGCGATGGGCGTCGAGGTGGACACCGTCTAACGGCTGGAAGGTATTGCCGATGTAGAATTGCTCGCGCGCCAGGGCGACCAGTTCCGGATGACGCACGGCCATTGTCGCGGGCCGGCGCGGGATGTGTGTGGAAGTCCCCGTTCATCACCTGGATGCCTCCGCGGCCATTTCGCGCTTTTGCAGGAAGGCTTCCACGCCGGCTTCGTCCGGCTGGCAGCCGGTGCCGCCAGGGGCCAGCGTGGATATAGCGCCGCAGGCCGCGCCGTAGCGCATGGCAGACTCCACGGACTGGCCGGCCAGCCAGCGGTGGAGGAAACCCGCGTCGAAGGAGTCACCGGCGCCGGTAGTATCCACCGGCTCTACCAAGGGCGCAGGCACGCGTACAAGCCGGCCATCGACAATCGCCATAGCGCCATCCCTGCCCAGTTTGGCCACCACCAGGGTATGTCCGTTCTGCAGGCTGGCCAGGGCCTCTTCCAGGTTGTCCTTGCCGGAAATGCCGCGCAACTCGACCTCGTTGGGGAAGAACACGTCGGTACCGGCGAGCGTCTCGACGAGCCCCGGCCCCCATTTCTCGTCGGGATCGAAACCCGGGTCGAGGGACGTGGTCATGCCCACGGCTTTCGCCTGACCGAAGACGGAAGGAATTCCCGGGCGCAATCCCGACTGCATGAAGTAGGCCGAGATATGCAGGTGGTCGAACCCGCGAATCATCGCTGGATCGATATCGCCGGCATGGAATTGCGCAATGGCTCCCAGGTGCGTGATCAGCGCCCGGTCGGTGGGGCCGGTGATCGAAACGGTGATCCCGGTCTTCACGGCGGAGTCCACGATCACGCGGGTGATATCGATTCGCGCATCCTGCAAGCGGCGGCAGCAGAAATCGCCCCAGGGGTCACAGCCCACTTTGCCCAGGAACGAAACATCCTCGCCAAGCCGGGCGAGCCCCACGGCGCAAATAGACGAGGAACTGCCGAGGGTCAGCGTACTGTCCTCCACCAGGACTTCTTTTCCCAACTCGGGGAAGGCCTGATAGTTCTGCAGGATCAGGTCCACGTTGATTTCGCCGATTATCAAAATCTTCACGAGTGCGCTCCTTGCCTTGCATCGTGGATTCGGAATCCGCTCACGACCCGATTAATAACACCATTGAGCGAAGGCGAGTCAGGCTGAAAACCCTCGGGGAGGGCACGGAAGAAGGCCAACAACTGGCCGACGATCACGTCCAGAACGGCTGCGCTGGAGTCGTCCACTCCCGGCATGGGTGGCCGAAATGCGACCGCCAGAGTATCCGGGCGAATCGCGCACACCGGCCCGTGCTGCAGGCCGAGGAAAGTCCCCGCACGGGTGTCGATTCCGCCATTGGTGATTTCCAGCATCTTGAGTCCGTTTTCCATCGCGGCGCCATAACGGCAACCGTCGCCCCAAAAAAGAACGGAGTGGAAAGGCCGCGTGGCAACCTCCGCAAGAGCCTGCGTGTACTTGAGCAACTGCGCCTGAGCCGGCTCGCGCAACGAGGACGCGGTTGGAAGATAGCCGGCTGCATCGCCGGATCTGTCAAGGAACAAGCCTGCAATCACCATATTGGTGAAACTTCTCGTCGTGACCAGACCCTGGTCGCAGATTCGGGGGGCCGGCAGGCGGCAGCCCACCTTGTCGAAGCGGCTATAGTTGCGGGCAAGCAGGCTAAGCTCCTTACAGGTTATGAAATAGATGGCGGCACGCCGCATCGCCGGGCATCCACGGCGGCGGAACTCTCGGGGCTATCGCCGGAGCGAGCCAGCGGGGCAGCTGCCGGCAAATTGGGAACCGCCCGAGCCAGTCAGAACCAGTTGGAACGCTTCGGTCAATCCGGCAAACTGACCGGCCATGGCCACAGCCCTGGCAGCCGTGTCCAGCCAGGTCTGAGGCTGCTGCCCAATCTCCGGGAGGATGTGCTGGTAACCGGCGGACCGCCTTTCCGCCTCCGGCCGGTCGAAAAGCGCTGCGACGGCCGGCGCCTCCGCGGCCCAGCGGGTCATCGCGGTTCGCATAAGTACGTCCAGTTCAGCCCCGTCTGAACCTTGTGCGATGTTCATTCATTCTGTTGTTCCTCGGGAATGTTCAGCCCATTACGAAATATAAAACAATAATAACATTAAATACGAAAGCATAGTAGCATTTCTTTAGGCAGCATGCTCAGTTCTTTGTGCAAAGCCGCGCCTGGTGCGCGGCATGTGTTACGTTAAGCCGCGAGGGTTGTGGAAATGCTGACGCGCCGTTCGATGCTTCTCGCCATGGCCGCTGGACGGGCGGCCCTCTCCCAACCGCGGTTTCACGTCTATGCCAAATGCCTGCCCGATTATCTTGCCGGGTTGGCGCGCCAAGCTTACCAGCGGCGTGAGGCGGCGCTGGCGCTCCTGAAAACGCCGGAGGATGTGCGCGCGCGCCAGCAATGGGTTCGCCAGACCCTGTGGCAGCTCATCGGCGGTGAGCCGGAGCGCACCCCGCTCCATGTTCAGAAATCGGGCGGCTTCCTCCGCGACGGCTATCGGGTGCAGTTGCTTGCCTACGAGAGCCGCCCCGGCGTGCGCGTCCCGGCCAACCTGTATTTGCCGACGGGAACGCAGCCGCCCTTTCCGGCGGTTCTATTTCAGATGGGCCACAGCCTCAATGGAAAGGCCTACCAATCCTATCAGAAAGCATGCCAGGCGCTGGCCCGGCTCGGCTACGCCGTGCTCGCCTTCGACCCCTTCGGCCAAGGCGAGCGCACATACTACAAAACGGGGGACGCCGACGAGGAACATTCGCGGCTCGGCAGGCAACTCCTGCTCTCCGGCGATACCGCCACGCGGCTGCAATTATGGGATGCCGTGCGCAGCCTCGATGTGCTCTGGGATCTGCCGATGGTCGATAAGGCGCGGATCGCTTCCATGGGGCAGTCCGGCGGTGCCACGCTGACCATGTTCCTCGCCGCGGTGGATCCGCGCCTGGCCTGCGCCGTTGTGGCGTGCGGCAACACCGAGAACTTCGCCTGCGAGGAGTTTCAACCCACCGGGTTCCACCGACGACGCCGAGCAGAATCTCATCGGTTCCGGACCCCTTGGCTTCGACCGCTGGGACCTGCTCTACCCGCTTGCGCCCAAACCGCTGCAGATATTGGTGAGTGAGCGCGACTCGTTCGGCACCTACTCGCCCTCCTATCTCGAAAGCGGCATAGCGGAGTTCGAGAAGCTTCGTCGCGTGTATGGGCTTTTCGGCGCGGCCGACCACCTCGAGTGGGGTACCACCGCCCTGCCGCATGGCCTGGCGCCCGAACTGCGCCTGCAGAGCTACCGTTTTCTGGAGCGTTGGCTCCACAACTCCACCCGCCCCGTCTCCGAACCCGCCGTCCACCCCGAACCGGACGCGATGCTCGCCGTTGGCGTCAAGCCAAGTCTGCCACCCGCCCGGACCGTTTCCACAGCGCCTATCGATGCCGCGGCCCTTCGCGCGCTACTGGGATTGGACGCTGCGCCGCCGGCTACCCTGGCAGTCCTGGCGCGCGATCGCGCGCTTGGCTGCGACGTGGAAACCTGTGAGGTGGTTTCCGCTCCGGGTGTCTTTCTGCCTGCCTACGTGTTCCAATCGCCGCCATCTGCTCCGCTCCGCCCTGCGATTTTGCTGCTGGAGCCCGGCGGACGCACGCGCCACTGGGGGGAAGGCGATCTCTGCCAGAATCTCGCCGCCTCCGGTCACCTCGTCTGCGCATTCGACGTCCGCGGCATGGGCGACCTCACTCCCGAAACCGGCCGCGGCAACTCCAGATACACCACGCCGCATGCCAGTGAGGAGGCTTACGCCTGGGCATCGCTTATCCTCGGCCATCCCCTCCTGTCGCAGCGCGTCGAGGATATCCTCGCCATGTCCTCGGCCGTGCGCCACCGAGCCGGCCGCGAGCGCCCGGTTGTGATCGCAGCCGCCGGCCACATGACCCTGCCCGCGCTCTGCGCAGCGGCGCTCGATTCCGGCATCGCCGCCGCCTACCTTGCACGCGGCCTGGTCTCCTGGGCAAGCCTGCTTTCGGGGAATAGCTATACCGAACCCTTCTCGAGTTTCCTGCCTGGCGTGCTGAACCGGACCGACCTGCCGTTCATTGCGCGCCTGATGGCGCCCCGGCGCGTGATCCTCGCCGGGCCTGTGGAGGCCACCGGCAAGCCGGTCGCGCCCGGCGTTGTGCGCTCACTGTATGGCGATTCCGTGGAGTTCCGGCCCAACGCCGATTGGACCGAAGACGTCCTGGGCGGCCTCACGGCCGGGCGGCCCCTGTTTTGATTCCATCCAGCAGGCGCCCGGCGATTCCCAGGCTGCGATGGTGGATTGGCGGCTTGCTGTTTGCGTCGACCGTGATCAACTATATCGACCGCCAGACGCTCAGCGTGCTTGCGCCATTCCTGAAGTCCGAATACCACTGGACGAACTCGGATTTTGCGCTGCTGATCATTTCCTTCCGTGTCGCCTACGCCGTGATGCCCACGGTGGCGGGGCGCCTGCTCGACAGGCTGGGTACCCGGAGGGGCCTGCTGATTTCGGTTACCTGGTATTCGATTGCGGCCATGATGACCGCGGCGGCGCAGGGGCTCAGAAGCTTCATGGTCTTCCGCTTTCTGCTCGGCACCGGTGAAGCGGCCAACTGGCCGGGCGCAACCAAGGCGGTCGCCGAATGGTTCCCCAAAACCGAACGCGGCTGGGCGGTGGCCCTGTTCGACAGCGGTTCGGCCATCGGCGCCGCCATAGCGCCTGCCCTCGTGGTGGGGCTTCATCACGCCTTCGGCAGTTGGCGGCCGGTATTCGTGGTTACCGGTCTGCTCGGCTTCAGTTGGACGCTGGTCTGGCGGCGATTCTATCACCCGCCCGAGACTCATCCGCGCCTCGGTAAAGACGAGCGCGACTACATTCTCCGCGGGCGGGCTGATGGCGGAACGAGCGACTCCGAACCATCCCAACGCTGGCTTGCACTGCTCGGGATGCGCAAGACGTGGGGCATTATCCTCGGGCGGGCTCTCACCGATCCGGTCTGGTACTTTGTCGCTGACTGGTTCGCCATCTACCTTGTCTCGAAGGGATTCCGTCTGGAGAACGCGCTCGTCGGCTTCTGGGTGCCGTTCCTTGCCGCGGACCTTGGTAATTTTTCGGGAGGCGGATTTTCCAGCTACCTCATCCGCCGGGGATGGCCCGTCGTGCGCGCGCGGAAATTCGTTGTCGTGGTCTGTGGCGTGGGAATGGCCTGTTTGGTCCCAGCCGCGTTTCTCAACAACTTCGCTCTGCTGATCGCGCTTTTTGCGATCTCCACGTTCAGCTATGCGGCATGGTCCACGATGGCCCTGACATTGCCGTCCGATTTATACCCTTCCCGCCAGGTCGCCACGGTGAGCGGCATGAGCGCGACCGGAGCCGGCCTCGGCACGATACTCTCCACTTACCTGATCGGCTGGGCTGCCGACCACTATTCCTTCCGACCCGTGCTGCTGGCCGCCAGCACGGTGCCGCTTGCAGCCACGCTACTGGTCTGCCTGCTGGTTCCGTCACGGACGCAGGGCCGGGAACAAACGTGAATGCAGAACTCATTGAAAGGTACATAATGCCATTCCCAATCAAGACGTTTCGGGCCGGAGCCATGCAGGTGCAGGTCTTCTCATCCAAACGCGAGGCATCTTGCGCGGCGGCATCGGCCGCGGCAGGCATCCTTCGCGGAGCCATTGCTGCACGTGGCCGCGCGCGCGTGGTTGTCAGCACAGGCAACTCCCAACTGGACTTCATTGAAGCGCTGGTGGTGGCTCCGGACCTCGACTGGAGCGCCGTCGAGGCCTTCCACCTGGACGAGTACGCCGGAATGCCGATTACGCACCCGGCCAGTTTCCGGCTGTGGCTGAAGACGAGATTGGCCGACCGCGTTCCGCTTCGCGCCATGCACTATCTCAACGGCGATGCGCCGGATGTGGATGCGGAGTGCCGCCGCTACGGCGCGCTGCTCGCCGGGGCGCCCATCGACGCCGGTTTCATCGGAATCGGCGAGAACGGGCACATTGGCTTCAACGATCCGCCGGTGGCGGATTTCGCCGACCCCCTGGCGGTCAAGATTGTCCGACTCGACCCGGCCTGCCGGCGGCAACAGGTTGGCGAAGGCCATTTCGAAAGCATCTCCGTCGTGCCGGAGTGCGCGTTATCGCTGACTTGTCCCACCATTACCGGTATGACGAACCTGATCTGCTGCGTTCCGGAGTTGCGCAAGGCCGCAGCCGTGCGAAATACCATCGAAGGCCCAATCTCCACCTCCTGTCCGGCGTCCATTCTGAGAACACACCCGCTCGCGCAGTTGTTCCTGGACGCCGATTCCGCTTCGGCGCTGGGGATACCTCAGTCCAAATAACCGAGTCCCTGCAATTTCTTCGCGATCTCTTCGTCGGACGCCGAAGTCTCGATTTTGGCCAGCTCTTTTTCTAGAACGTGCTCGACGAATTCGTCCGGCGAACTGTAACCGGCCGCGTCGGCGCACTTTTTCACTTTGGCCCACAAGGCCTTGTTCACCTTGACAGAATGTCCCAACATCAGAAATCTCCTTAGATCACGACACCAAAGCGCTTCTTGAGCAAGAGCGCAGCCGCCATTGAGACGCCAAAGAACCAGAGCAGCCAGTTCCACTGTACGCCCAGGACGGACACAAAGGCCTCCGGATAGCGGATCTCGATCCATTCGACTTTCTCCGAGTGGATGCGGTGTTCGCCGGGCAACCACAGTGTCCGGAACGAGGCATTTACGCTGCGGCCGGGAATGAAGCGCCGGCGGGGACCGGATTCGATGAGCTTCCAAACGGGTTGGCCCTCCACCCAAAACGTGAGTTGGCCGGAGACCGCGCTCACGGGACGGATACGCCAACTGATTTCGCGTGTGTCTGCGACTCGCACGGGCAAACTGGTGACGAGGACTTGCGGGGGCGCTGACAGTTGCGGAGCGGGGGAATCGGGATCCCAGGCGGAACTCATACCCATGGTGACGATGGCATCGCGCTCCACCGGCAATGGAGCGCGGCCATAAAAAGCATTGAGGTGCACCAGCAGCAGCGCCATGGGCGCAATCATCCACAGAGCCGGGCGGAGGGCCAGGGCCATATAGCGGAAATTCGCGAAGAAGAGCGCTTTTTGCGCACGCCAGGTGACGCGGGGCTCATCCGCATAAACGCGCAGTTCATAGAGAGCGGCCCAGACGCGGTTCTTGACTTCTTTCATGCGCGGCTGGTCGCTGGTCTTGCCGAAGATCCAGAGCATGGCGGCGCTGGTGATTGCGGCCAGCACGCTGAGTCCCAGAACCGGGGGCGCCCACGAGAAGGCAGCTAGGAAAAAGAGCAGTGAGGAATCAACGATGGAATTAAAAATATCCATAGTTCACGCCGCCACCACGCCCTTCACGCCGGCTGCGTCCCTCTGGAACAGCGCCTTGCCTTCCATGTGCGGCGGCGGAGCGATGCCGAAGAGATCGAGAGCCGTGCGTGCCATGTCTTCGATCCCGGGGTCATGGGCGAGAATGGTGCGGTTGGAGAACAGAACGCCAGGGACGAGGTTGGGATCTATGCAGTGATCGCCGCTCCAGGCTTTGAGATTGTCGCTGAAGACATGGGCGGTGACTTTGCCCACGGCGGCGTCCCAACTGGCGCGATAGCCGGCGGCATAGCCGATGATGAGATCGGGTGCGGCGTCGAGATAGGGGCCCGTGTAAAGAGACTCGGACGGCCAGGCTTTTCGGATGGCAACGCGGTCGCGGGCTTCATCGCGGAGACCCGAGAGTTTAGCGGCGATTTCGCGCTGGAGCGCGGAAGCCGGAGCGCCCGGGTCTACGATGCCTTGGGACTCGCGGCCTTTCTCGTTGATATAGATGCCGGCGAGACCGAAAGTGTAGGCGCGGGTGCGCGACCAATCGACTTCCTTGAGATACTTCCCCTCGCCGGTGGCGCCGGGCCGGAGGGCAAGATATCCGTTCTGCAGCAGCCAGGCGTTGAGATCCGCGCCGCGCTCGAAACTGGCGAAGCCATGGTCGCTGAGAACCAAGAGGACTGTCTCCTCATCCACGTGCGCGAGGGTCTTGCCGACCAGGGTGTCGGCGCGCATGTAGAGATCTTCGATTACGCGGCTATAGGGGCCGCCGCCGTCTCGTTGGGCGAAAAACATGTGCTGCACGCGATCGGTGGTATCGAAGACGCAGGCCACCACGCCGCGGCGGGCGCGATCGAGCGCGCTCAAGAACTGGGCCTCGCGTTCTTCGTAGTTGAGGTAGGCCTGTTTGAGAAAGGCGGCGTTATCGATGGCGTGCTCGTTGAGGGCCCAGGTGTCTTCGGCCATGCCTAGGGTGGAATATGCGCCAAGTAACCTGGCAAGGTAGGCGGCGTAGCAGCCCGGGTGGGAGATGGGTAGTGCGGGATCCTCGGGATTGATATTGATGGGCGTATGATACAGCGAAAGCTGGGGTTCGACCTCCGTGAGCAGGAAGCGCACGATCCCGGTGACGGCGATGCCCAACGTGGCTTTGAAGGTGAGTGTGACCCACGGCGTGTACTCTCCCAGAGAGAGTTCCCAGCGATCCCCGCCAATGTAGAGAGTGGCGGTGGCGAGGCCGCGTTTCCGCAGGGTGAAGGGGATCGTCATCTGGCCGGCGCCGGCTTTCATGTGGTTTTCGGGGCCGGCGATTTCACCGTGATAGACTCCGTCCCGCTGATGGAAGGGAAATCGATTGCCGCCTTCCATAGATTCCCCGGCAGTGCGCGTGGTGTAGAGCGCGAAAGTGCCCTGCGTGCCGAGCAGGTCCGGTGTGCACATAGCGGAAAGCATACGGCCGTTAAAGTTCTCCGGCGGGAAGCTGATGGGCACGCGCAGGATGGTGGAGGCGATCTGGTGGCGGCCGAGGATCTGCCAGAAGGTACGGCTCTTACGGCGCATTTCGACGAGCGGACGGCTCAGAGGAATGCGGTATTTGCCGATACTGAGGATGCGCTCGGGTTCGCAGACGCGGGTGGAAGAGAGCTCCGGCATGTAAGAGCGTAAATTGCGATTGAGAAAATCGAACATGTTGTGGCGCGCGGGATTGACGCCGGTGGCGAAGGTGGACCAGGCAACGGGAGAGATGGCGGGAAAGGTCGTGCGTAGGCGATGGAAGCAGCCCGTATCACGAAGGCGGGTGAGATTAGGAAGTTTGCCTTCGGCCATGTAGCGCTCCGCGAGAGTGGGGTCGAGGCCATCGAGGCCGAGGAAGATCAGCTTTCTGATTTTGGCGTTCTTGTATCCCTGGCGGCCGGTCAGCACGCACCAGACAATGCGGAACGGCCACAGGAGCACGGATATCAGGCCGAGGATGAGTCCGCCGAGCAGGGCGAGGAAGCTGCCGAGGAAGGCGAAGCCGGCGCCGGGGCCGATATAAGCCAGGTGCGGAGCGAAGTGCAGGCTCATCGCAGCTTACCCTCGACGAACGGCACTTCAAACACCTTTCTGTGCATGATGGGGCCGTGGCCGAAGAAACCGCTCTCACCGAAGAGTTCGCCGTGATCGGAAGTGACGGTGACGTAGGTGTTGCGAGGGAGCAGATCGAAAAGTTCCTCGACCACGGCGTCGAGGTGTTTTACGGCTTTGATCTGGCGGTCGCGCAGCATTTTCATCTTGGCGTTGTTAAAGAACTTGTCTCCGCCTTTGACGAGTTTGCCGCCAACGATCTGATCGTCCAGATGTTTGAAGACGCCGTGAACGCCAGAGATGCGAGGCCAGTTTTCGGGCGGTTCATCGGGCAGTGCGTAGGGGTAGTGAGTCTCACCGACGTTGAGGATGTAGAACGACGGCCGGTCTCCGGGGAAGCGCATTTCCCGCACCATGGCTCGCATGTCGTTGTGCTTCTCCATCAGGCGGTAAGTATCGAAGCCGTGGTTGAGGATGGTGCGCGGGTTGAGCACGGGCAGCGAAACCATGGCGTGAGTGCGGTAGTGGAGACTCTCTTGCAGGAAGGCCGGGAAGTAGAGTTCGGGGATGAGGGACCTGAACCCGACGCCTTCGACGCCAAGGCGTTCGGCGTATTTGAGAAAATCGTTCTTGTAGTAGTCCGAGGCGAAGACCCGCTTCGGATTGGTGTGCGGCACCAGGCCGGAGAGCAGATTGTAGTGCGACGGCGCGGTCCAGGAAGCGTAGGACCAGCGCGCCTCTACTTCGCCTAGTTTGCAGATGTGCCTGGGTTTGGCGGCAACGAAGGAATCGTAGCGACAGCTATCGAAGACGATAAGGATGTAGTTGTTTCCTGGTGCTTCCTTGCCCGGTTTGACCTTCAATTGATTCACCCCGGATTCGCGTCCCTTGGTAAGATTGCTGCCCTGCGTCTACGCCGACAAGATCCTCACAGATAGAGCAGCCGAGCAGCGCTTCCATCTGTCTCACCAGAGGACCGATTCCAGCCTAACGGTTTGCCCCGGGTTTCGCAATCCGTAGAATTCCAATACAGGACCAGCCTGGAGAGGAGGTTTGTTTCCAATACAGCGGAGACTCGCGAGACACCGGTCAGGAAAACAACGGGCCGGGCACGAGCCGCGAGCACAATCTGGTGTTCAACACGAGGAAACAGGCTGCGGACCATTGGCTCGACCTGTGCTGTAACGGGTCGCGATTTTCCCCCGCATAACGAGCCACGGTCGCGTCGGGACTGCTGGACCTCAGGGACGACGACTCATACGATTATCGTCCCAGTTATGCGTATTCCCCGTGGGATGCGCTCACCCAGAGCTTAATTGGATGGCGGATCAATCCGGTGGAACTGCGTTTCTACACGCTCCAGATGGGCACTGCCATGCTCGAGTGGGCGGATTCGTTGTACAGAGGCGAAATTAATCCGGCCCAGGCGTCACAGCTCGCGAGAGCGTCCGCCGAACGGGACTTTCTGGACTTCACCGAGCATCTGGAGGAGGCGGCCATCGAGAACATGAAGAATGGCACCATGCTCCAGAGGGCGAGCCTCAATTCCCTGATTGCAGGCCGGGATCTCGCCGCAGCGCAGATGCAGTTGAAAAAGGACCAGAGTTCGGTACACAAGTCAGGGCACAGATCGCGAGTCTGGAGAACGAAATCGAGGATCGCAACAGCCTCTTGGGACAGCAGCACCGCGCGCGCAGCCCCTGCGCTCTTCCCGCTATCGTCCGACCTTGGCCATCACCTGATGAATGGCGGCGAAAACCCGTTCCTCCACGTCGGAGGCATAAGGGCCAGCCAGTCCATAATAGGGCATCGAATCCACGGCTTCGTATCCGCCTTCACGCAGCACACGGGCCGAGGGAATATAGGACATCACATCGTTGGAGTAACCGGCCACAATGACTGGTTCGCCGTGATATTCGCGTTGCACGCGGAGGGCATAATCCACCGTCACTTCTCCGCCGAGCGCCAGCAGCGTCAGGCTGTGCCCGAACCGAACCGCTTCCACCGGGTACTCGACCCGGTCGATGGCCCGGCCGGCGTCCATCGCCTTGAGCATGAGTTCCGCGCGGCGCACCACGGCGGGCACGGTGCTCTTCAGTTCCTGAACGAAGTCTTCCCGCGAGCGCGAGGCCAGGCGGAGTTGCGTCAGCCGGAAGGTGGAGCGGATCGGCCCTCCTATGGGGGTCATGGAACCGGAGAGCACGTGACCGACCGCGGCTGCCAGCTCGTTGCCGTGCTGCTCCGCCAGCGCGACTGTGCCCCTCGGGTATGGGTTCTGATCGCCGGCGCACAGTATCATGAACATCGCGGCCGCGCCAGGATATTCCCGTTCCAGCGCGGCTTGCGCGTAGCCCGCATAGTCGCCACTGAACTGGTAGATGTCGGCGCCTAAGGTTGTGTTGTGGCAGGCGTAGGCGAACAGAATGGCGCGAATCTTCCCGGAGCGGTCGACGATCTTCAGAACGGGAACGCGGTGGTCCACGGGACCGTCCGGATTCGGCGAATTCTGGAACCCGTTGGGAGTCGGCAGCCGCCGGTTCATGGCGAAGGCGACCGAGCCTTCTCCATAGAAGACGGTGGCGCTGGCAAGGTCCTTCAGTGCCGCGCCGGTCACGCTGACCAGCGCGTCCGTCAGCCTCCGGCTGTACGCGCGCAGTTTCCGCTCCTCCTCGGGCGCAATCACCGCCAGGTTCATCAGGTTCGGCCACACCATGGGACCGGTGTGCGTGTGGCTCGCATTCAGCAGCAATTGCCGGCGCTCCAGGCCGTATTGCTTCTGCACGCGGGCGGCGACTTCGTCGGCTACGGAGCGCGGAATGCCCACCACGTCGATCGTCACCATCACGATGCGCTGCCCTTTCGAGCTCTCGAGCGCCAGCGCCTTGGCCCACAATGGCACCAGCACTCCGTCGGAGGGATGTGTCCGCGCGGCATAGCCGCTCATCCACACCGGAGTGGCGGGGGTGATCTCCACTTTCGCGATGCCCGCTTTCATTTCGGCGCCGTGGAGAGCGGCGGTACAGAGCGCCAGAACCGCGACGGGTTGCCGCGCCAGTTTCACGAAAAGGGTGCGCATGGGATTCGTACTGATTCTATCCGTCTTCTCCCCCAACCGGCAGGCCCTCCTGACGTGCCCTCGTGGAGGTATTCTGAGTTGGAAACTTGCGCTTGGCGAAAGGCGTGGAAATCAAATGAAACACTCCATCTCTCGAAGGAACCTCCTGGCGGGCGCTCCTCTGGCGGTAACCGCCCAGGCAGTGAGTGCTGCCGCGGAAACCGGCGGCAAACCGGCCATTCTTGGCGGCTCAAAGGCATTTCCGGGGGCTTTCCCCGGCTGGCCGGTTTACGATCAGACCGAAGAACGGGCGCTCAGCGATGTCCTGCGCAGCGGAAAATGGTATCGCGGCACCGGGCAGGCCGTAGGCAGGTTCGAGCAGGCCTATGCGCAGTTGACCGGGGCCAAATGCTGCCTGGCTACAGCCAACGGAACCAGCGCCCTCTTCACCAGCCTCAACGCGCTCGGGGTGGAACCCGGCGACGAAGTGGTGGTCCCCCCGTACACTTTCGTCGCCACCATCAACGTCGTGTTGCGCCAGCACGCGCTGCCGGTGTTCGTGGACACGGATCTGGAGACCTTCCAGATGGATGCGCGCAAGCTCGAAGGTGCCATTTCGCCGCAGACCAGGGCCATTATTCCGGTTCACCTGGGCGGCAGCGCGTGCGATCTCGACGCGCTGCTTCCCATCGCCGCCAGGCACGGCGTTCCCCTCATCGAGGATGCCTGCCAGGCGCATCTGGGGGAGTGGAAAGGACGCAAGGTGGGCACCTACGGGCAGGCGGGTTGCTTCAGCTTCCAGGCGTCCAAGAATCTGAACGGGGGCGAAGGCGGCGCCATCCTCTGCGACGACGAGGATCTCCGCGAGCGCTGCTACGCCTTCCACAACAACGGCAGCGGGCTGAAGTATATCGGCGCCAGCTTCACTTACAACTCCAGTGGAGCCAACCTGCGCATGACGGAATTTCAGGGCGCCCTGCTGCTGGCGCAAATGGCCCGCATCGAGGCCCAGGCCAGGACCAGGACCGAAAACGCTCGTTACCTGACCGCATTGCTGAAGGAGATTCCAGGCATCGCGCCGGCCCGCATGTACGATGGCTGCACCCGCAACGCCTACCACCTTTATATGTTCCGGTACGACAAGGCGAGATTCGGCGGCGTTCCGCGGTCGGTGTTCCTGAAGGCGCTGGCGGCCGAGGGGATTCCGGCATCCGGCGGATACACGCCGCTGAACACTCAGCCGTTCCTCAAGAATGTGCTTGCATCCCGCGGCTACAAACGGCTCTTTCCGTCGAAGGTTTTGGCGGAATGGGAGGAACGCACCCGTTGCCCGGTGAACGATCGTCTCTGCGAAGAGGCTGTGTGGTTCACCCAGAACATGCTCCTTGCACCGCGCGGCGCTATGGACCAGATCGCCGATGCCGTGCGCAAACTCCAGGCGCATGCCGGAGAATTGGCGAAAGCGTGAGACCGCGCAGGGGATTCCTGCCGGCGATCCTGCTCGCCTCCATCCTGGCATCGGCGGGCTGCACCGGCTCCGATCGTTCCACCGTCGCGCAACCCGCCCCTGCCAGTTTGCAGGCGGACGTCATCAACTCCGCCTTCCCCGAGGCGCACGACACGTACAACGGCATCTCCTGTGCCAGCGACGGCCGGATTTATTACGTGCTGTCGAGCGAAAAGGCGGACGTGGCGGCGCAGATGTATTCGTACGACCCTTCCAGTAAGGCGGTAAAACATCTGGGCGATCTCACGGAAGCGTGCGGCGAAAAGGACTCGCACGCCATCTCGCAAGGCAAGAGCCACGTGCGCTTTGTCGAGAGCGAGGGCAAGCTCTACTTCGCCACGCACCTCGGCTTCTACTCGATCATCGACGGCATGGAGAAGCCGGGCATTCCGCCTGCCGGCATGAAGCCGTACCCCGGAGGCCATTTCCTCGCGTACGACATGGCCACCGGAAAGTATCGAAAGCCTGGGGATCGCGCCGGGCACGAGGGCATCATCACCTTCGCCATGGATACGCAGCGCAAGCGCCTCTATGGCCTCACTTGGCCCACCGGGCGCTTCCTCCGCTACGATATTCCGAAGCACGAAATGAAAGATCTGGGCCCGGTTTCACGAACAGGGAGAGAACGGACAGGGCTCCACGTTCCGCACCATCTGCCGCTCGCTGGCCGTCGACCCCGGCGATGGAACCGTGTACTTTTCCACTTCGGATGGCGCCATCCACCGCTACCGTTACGATTCCGAGGCAATCGACGTGGTGGCGACGGACGATCTGAAGAAGGACTACTTCGGTCTCTACGACCCGTCGAGCGCCGGCCACATGGGTTACAACTGGCGGCAGACGTTCTGGTATGAGCCGGAGAGAGCGATCTACGGCGTACACGGCAACTCGGGATACCTGTTCCGCTTCGCGCCGCGGAGGAGCAAGTGGAGGTGCTGGGCCGCATCACATCGGAGGAATCGCAGCGCAGCGGCATGTTCGACCAGTTCAGCTACGGGTATCTGGGCTTCGCGCTGGGGCCCGACAATACGCACCATCTATTACCTGACAGGCGGTCCGGTGTACGAGAACGGGCGGCGTGTGCGCGGCAAGGAATCCACCGCCAAGGGCGAGTCGAAGGGACTCGAAGATCTGCACCTGGTTACCTGGCACATCCCCACCAGCCGCTACATCGACCACGGGCCGATCTTCTTTGCCGGCGGACAGCGGCCCAACTACGTGAATTCCATCGCGGTGGGCAAGGATGGCGCCGTCTACGCGCTTTCCCGCGTGTCTGAGGATCCGCACGCCATCACGGACCTGATCCGGATTCCAGCGGTACCAGTCCAATAGCGAGAGTCACGCGGCAACTGCACCTTCACCCACCCCGCACCGGTTAACATCGATCCCGCCCCGTGCTACGATTCGCGTTTTAGCAGGGACGAGTGGAACAACCTGACGCGGAAAGGAAGGGCCGTTATGGTCAGTCGAAGGGATTTTCTCAAGACCTCATCGGTGCTGTGCGGCAGCTTGGGCATGGTCGACCCGGCTCCCGTTTTTGCCGCCGCGTCGAAACCGTCCGGGTATTTTGGTGTGCACCCGTTTGTGGAACAGCACCCGGAAGCGGTCTTCATCCTGCGGACCCATGTGGATTACAAGACGAATTCCGATGCCTGCAAGCGGGTCGGACTGGATTTCGGACGGTCGGTATTCGTTCCCATGGACAATACCGGCACCCCGGTGACTTACAACATCGCCGCCAAGCCGAATCTCACCGCTCACCAGGCGGTCGACGAAAAAAGAGGATTCACCCTCGAGGACACGATGGGCATCGCCACCGACGTGTTCTTCGTTGAGGGCCTGTTCGAATCGTTGAAGGAACTGGGCGTCGCGGGCACCAGGATGCACACGCGCGATGCCAATGGCAGCCGGCGTGATCGAACCCCGCGGATACGTCGCCATGGGCCGGCGGGTGGGCGCGACGGTTGCCCCGGCGAAGAACCGCATCGAGACCACGGGAAGATGCGAACGATGCCGCGGCGTTTGTCTGGAAAGAGGTTCCCGGCGGCGTGGTGCACACGCAGATCCCTTACCTGTGGCCGTTCAATGCGCCGGATTCCTGGAACCTGAATGTGGCGAAATTCAAGGCTCACGCCATGGGTTTGACCCTCGCCGCCAAGAACTGGCAGGGCGCCCATCCCAGGTCCCTTTCAGCGATACTGCCGCAAGTGGCCCGGCATCGAGTCGATGCAGAAGATCGAGAAGGCGATCAACAAGCGAATGCATCATCCGCAAGGTTCGTGAAATCATAGAAGCGAACTTCAAACGGCACGCCGGCACGATTCCCCGATGGGACACCCGGATGTGCCACGGAACGATCCCGGATACATCCGCCTGTACGGTTACGACACCCTGTGCATGGAATTGTGGGCGCACCGGACCATCGACAATCATGCAGCCTCGCCGATGGGGCTTCATATCGTCGAGGGCATTTACGGCCGCGACGGCGACTTCAACTGGGGCCGAATCCGCTCGGCAGCGAGAACAGCAAGGATCCCTGGTTAAAGGCCCGACCAAGACGGGCGAGCCTGGGACTACATGACGAACGTCGTCATCTTCGGCAAGAACCCGTACCTCGTCGACATCGTGGGCCACTGGCTCGGCGGTCATGAGCCCGGCAATTTCGGATTGTTCCACATCGCCATGGAGCGCGGCAAGACTCGACATGATGAATCCGATGAGCATTCCCGTGTACGAGTGGCAGGATGGCGTCGCCGTCCGCCGTCCGCTGACGGGTTTCACGCGCACGCCGCTGAGGACTTCCTACCTCCAGCAGCACCACAAGAACGAGCCGCTGTGGCATCTCTGCGACGAGCCGTTCGACTACACCAAGGTGAAGCGAGAAGAAGGCTGGCATTCCGGCGCAGGCCGACGACGCGCGTGCTCAACCAGCACTATCCCAACGCGAACAATCCGCAAATGGCGATCGAGTTCAGCGTCCCGGAAAGGGGATGGGTACTGGTCGAGATCCTCGATCGGAGCGGCAACAACCTGGAAGTGATCTCGAACGCCATCTGCGAACCCGGGTACCACATGGCGGCATGGAACACGGCGAAATACGCTTCGGGCAGCCTACAAATACCGCCTGCGCTACAACGGGACTACAACGAGGTGCACGATCTCGTGCTGAACAAGGCTTGAGTCTGGCCTGGAGATTCGGACCGCGACATCGTGATAAGGGTATCGGTATATGTGGCTGTCCTTCGTCGCCCTCGCGTGTCTCTTTGCCGCGCCCGCTCTCGCCGCGGACGATTACCCGATCCTGACGCCGCCGTCCGGTCCAGGCCCGCGGATCAACGGCCCTCGCGCCTATGGCGCCCGTCCCGGCCGCCCGTTCCTGTACCGGATCCCCTGTACCGGAGAGCGCCCGATCCGCTTCTCGGCGCGCGGGCTTCCCGCGGGGCTCCAACTCGAGCCGGAGACCGGCATCATACGCGGCACCACTCCCGGCCAGCCGGGCCGTCACGTGGTGACGATCGAGGCTCGCAACCGGCGCGGCAAGGCGTCGCGCGAGTTCCAGATCGTGATCGGCGACACGCTGTCGCTCACGCCGCAAATGGGGTGGAACAATTGGTACACCCACTACGCGCAGGTCACCGGGACGGTGATCCGGGATGCCGCCGATGCGATGATCTCGTCGGGCATGGCCGACTTCGGGTACGAGTATCGTCTCCATCGACGACTGTTGAGGCCCGCCGCGGAGATTCGCCGAACCCGCGCCACCGCGGTGAGCCTCGCGACGCTTCCGGCACGATCCTCTCCAACGCCGATTTTCCGGACATGAAGGCGCTCACCGATTACATCCACGCCAAAGGTCTCAAGGCCGGAACGTACACGTCTCCCGGTCCACTGACCTGCGGAGGATATACCGGGTCGTGGCAGCACGAGGAGCAGGACGCCCGCACCTTCGCCGGCTGGGGCTTCGACCTGCTGAAATACGATCTCTGTTCTTATCGCAAGACGCCCGGCGTGAAGACCGCTGAAGACGATCAGGCGCCTTATCGGAAGATGGGGCCAATCCTGCGCCAACAACCGAGGGACATGGTCCTGAACCTGTGCCAGTACGGCCGCGCCGACGTGTGGAAATGGGGTGGGGAGGTCGGCGGCCAGAGTTGGCGGACTACCGGCGATCTCGGGTTGGAGAAGGACACCGACCTGCCCGGCTTCTACTCGATCGCGTTCAAGAACGCCGAGCATTGGGAGTATGCCGGACCCGGCCGGTGGAACGATCCCGACTACATCCTGATCGGCGTCATCGGCAATGCACACGCCTGGCAGTCGGGCCAACCGCCCGAGAGGGTCAAGCTGACGGCCGGCGAGCAGTACAGCTACATGTCACTGTGGGCGCTCATGGCCTCGCCCCTCTTTTTCGGCGGCGACATGTCGCGTGTGGATCCGTTCACTATCAACGTCCTCTGTAATACCGAGGTCATCGACGTCAATCAGGACCTCCTCGGCAAGCAGGCGCGGATAATCCGCAAGTCGAAAGAGGAGTTTGTGCTCGCCAAGCCCATGGAGGACGGCAGTGTTGCGGTCGGGCTGTTCAACCTCACGCGGGAGTCGCGCGAGATCGCCTGTCCGCTTCGCGAGCTTGGCGCCCCAACCCGCGTCCACGTGCGCAATGTCTGGCGGCAGAAGGACGAGGGCGTGGCCTCGGGGGACCTGCACCGTGCGGTCGGCGCGCACGGGGTTGCGTTGGTCCGCCTGAGGGCTCGCTGACGGGCGGGTCGGACTAGCTTCGTAGCGCGCTATGCGCTTGAAGGGCCGTGTGGCTCGAATGACGCCACCACGTTCTGGCGGTCCTCCCGGCGCGACGTCGCGGCAAGTACGTCTTCACGGGATGGAATGCGCGATCGCGAACCGCAGTCTGAACTGCCTGCCCCGCAACTTCGACAGAGACGAGCACGCCTTGCTTCTGGAGCCATTCGGCCGCGAGGCAGTCCTCGTGATCCGTCCCTTGGCCCTTGGGCACGACACCCCACGGCGCGGGTTTCAACGCAACCGTTCCGTGTCCGAATTCGTTGAACGCGAGCACGCCGCCCCATTCCGGCGCATGCCGAAACGCGGCGATAGCGTTCCGCTCACAGAAACGCCTCCAGATAGGGGCGCATGACTTTGAGTGCGCGGTCGATTTGCGCGAAATGCGCAAGGGCTTTGACGCCCGGTCGGCGTTTCCGCTCTCGGTAGGCCCGCAGGCCTTCAATAGCAACGTCCAGTCCAATCTTGTTCCGATACTTGATGCAATCGGCGATTGTTTTTTCGGCCGAGTATATGCGCACCGCTACGTCATCTATCATAACGGTCTCCACACCGGCGCTAAACGACGGTTCCGCGTACCAGAAGATGCGGAGTGGCGCCTCGGCGACCTTCGGCACCTGAGAGTGGCCCGGTAGCGCAAGATCAATCGCATGGGGGACTTCCTTTGTCAGGCCGTGATGCGAGAGCGCTGAGATGAGGCAAACAACTGCCGTCGTGCTTTTGAAAATGCGGTCTGATGAGTAATCGGCATCGGATAGCTTCCTCGGATATTATGCACCGTTTCCGAGACATCAATTCATACAGGCGGTGGTTCCATTGGCTAATCCTCCGTTTCCAGGACAGCTTTGGCGGGGCAACTCGAAGGTTCACGAAGCTGTTGGCCAGGCTTTCGGATTCGCCCCACTTGCTGTTCCATGGTTCGTTCCCACTATGTTCCATCTCGAAAACGTTCATTCGAGGGCCTGTTCCCACCGTTCTCCTGTTCCTCGTTAGTTTCGTATTTGGCGCCGGTTGTAGGCTATTCGTACGTGGATCGACCGAAGACGCGGAACGTTGGGAACAGCATTCAAAACCCGCATTCTGGATCGCGAACAGACCGGGAACCGAACCGAGAACAACTGGGAACACCTGGATCTGGAGGCCATCGAGCTGGTTGTCCCCCCGGCCATGCACCACGCTGGAGCAACTGCTCTGCGCGAACTCCTGCAATTTCCCGTGCCGGCCACCGAGCAGCGCATCCTACCTTGTGCTTGCGGCCATCGCGCTCATTATCGGGAACTATGTCCGAGCCGGTTCTGACGGCAGTGGGCAAGGTGGAAGTATCGCGCCCCTACTACTTGTGCCCGCACTGCCATACAGGCCAATGACCATGGCAGCCAGCAGGTGCAATCTACCCATAGTAATTGGAAAGCCGATCCCTTTCCTGTATGTGGAACTGGACGGAACGGCGGTGCCCGTGGTGAAAAAGGGAACCGTGGGCCGAGCGGGCAAAACGGAAGGGCAACCCGCCCGCACGCGGGAACCGGAAGCGATGGGCACGCCATTGGCAGCACACGATGGCCGTGGAAACCGCGGCATATCGCGGCGGCCATGCAGTACGTCCTGGCCGAGCAGGGTGACATCATGAGCGTCTTCAAATCTCACGATCTTTCATGAACGGCGGGCGGAAAACGCTCCCTTACGGTCGCGTCTCTGTCACGGCCTGCCTCACCGGCCTGATAGAATAAAAAGGTCCCATGCCAAAACCAATACCGGAACTTCAAGACATCGCCAAGCGTATCCGCCGCGAGATTATTGAAATGATTGGGGCTGCGAAATCGGGCCACCCGGGTGGTTCGCTTTCCGCCGTGGAGATTGTGGTCGAGCTCTTTTTCGACTACATGAAAATCGATCCGAAAAACCCGAAATGGGCGGATCGCGACCGTTTCATTCTTTCCAAAGGCCACGCGGCGCCGGTGCTGTATTGCGCCATGGCCGAAGCCGGGTATCCCGATACTCCCAGGGATCAACTCAACACCCTGCGCAAACTGGGCTCGGTGTACCAGGGACACCCCGACGTGCGCTTTATCCCTAGTATTGAGGCATCCACCGGTTCGCTGGGTGGTGGCGTTTCGCTGGCCATCGGGATGGGCCTCGCCGCTCGCCTGAACGGCAGTCCGTCGCGCACCTACGTGATGTTGGGCGATGGCGAATCTCAGGAAGGCCAAGTCTGGGAAGGCGCTATGGCGGCGGCTTTCCACAAGATGGACAACATCGTTGCCATCACCGATTACAACCAGATCCAGCTTGACGGCTGGGTCAAGGACATCATGGAGGTGGCTCCCCTGGCCGACAAATGGCGCGCGTTCGGGTGGCACACCATCGAGATCGATGGCCACGACCTGGTGGCCGTCCGGAAGGCGTTCGAGGAAGCGGAAGCCACCAAAGGCAAACCGACCGCCATTGTGGCTCACACAATCAAGGGCAAGGGCGTTTCGTTCATGGAGAACAACCCGAAATTCCACGGCACGGCTCCCACGCCGGCCGAGGTGGGACTGGCTTTACAGGAGCTGAGATAACATGCCGGCGAAGACCAAATTCGAAATCAAACTCGGCGCGGCCACACGGGAAGCATTCGGCCGGACGCTGGTGGAACTGGGCCGTGAGAACAAAGACATCGTGGTATGCGACGCGGATCTGTCCAAGTCCACCATGACCACATATTTCGCGAAGGAGTTTCCCGACCGCTTTGTTTCGGTGGGCATCGCCGAAGCCGACATGGTCGGAATCGGCGCCGGTTTGGCCTATGCGGGCAAGATTCCCTTCGTCTCCAGCTTCTCTGCGTTCGTGATGAACAAGGGTTTCGAGCAGTTGCGCGTTTCGGTGGCTTATCCCAATCTGAACGTGAAAGTGGTGGGCACGCACAGCGGCATTTCGATTGGCGAAGACGGCCCGTCGCAGATGAGCGTGGAAGAGACTTCCCTGGCCTGCTCGCTGCCGGGGTTCGTGGTAATCGCGCCCGCAGACGAGAATTCGTGCAAGGCGCTGATTCGCGCGACGGCGGCCCATGTGGGTCCGGTGTTTGTGCGCACGGGACGGCCGAAATGCCCCATCATCTATAACGGCGACCAGAAGTTCGAAATCGGCAAGGCCATCGAAGTGGCTGAAGGTAAGGACGTGACGGTGATCGCCAACGGCCTTCTGGTGGCGCAGGCGCTGCTGGCGGCGGACACCCTGGATGGGGAAGGAATTTCGGTCCGCGTGATCGACATGCATACGGTGAAGCCGTTGGACCGCGACGCGATTCGCAAGGCCGCGTCCGAGACCGGCGCCATCGTGGTGGCCGAAGAGCACCTGGTGGACGGCGGACTGGGTGTGCGGGTAGCGCAAGTGGTGGCGGAGACCGTTCCGGTTCCCATGGAGTTTGTCGGCATCCAGAACACCTATGCGGAATCCGGCCAGCCTGAGGAACTGCTGGAGAAATACGGCCTGGTTGCGGTGGACGTTGCTGCCGCGGTGCGCAAAGTAGTCGCGCGGAAACACTAAGGCGCGGGCCGTGGCCGATCCCCAGCCTCTTGCCGAACTGGTGCTGGAGCAGAGTCCGGCCTGCCATTGGGTGGTCACCGCGTCAGGCATTTTCCACCGCATCTACGGTGATACATCCTGTATTCTGGGTAAGCCGCGCGAGCAACTCGAGGGGCAGAAAGTTTCCGAGGCCCTGGAGCCGGACCTGGCGGCCACGTGGAAAGCGCGATTCGCGCAGGCGCTGCGCGGTGAAACCCTGATCCTGCGGGAGCGCTGCCGCGATACCAGTTGGAGCGTTTCCGTGTTTCCCGTGCGCATCGAAGGCAAAATAAAATACGCCGCCTGCATGGCCCGCGAAAGCACCCAGTGGGCCAAGGCCGAGCGCGAGTTGCGCAACACCGTCCTCGGCGCATTAAAGGCCCAGGAATTCGAACGCGCCATGGTGTCCAAGTTCCTGCACGATGCCGTGGGACAGAATCTGACGGCTCTTGGACTGCAACTGGATTTAGTGCGGATGGATCTGGAAAGCACGTCGCCGGAGGGTTGCGCGCGCATTGCGGAGGTGCAGAAGCTGCTCGAAACCATGATGGAACAGGTCCGCGAGTACAGCTACGAATTGAACCCTTCCACGGTGGAACGGGCCGGCTTACGGTCGGCGCTGGACCGCCTGGCAGCGCGCTTCCGGGAGCGCTTCACCGGAACCGTCCGGCTCAACGTGGACCCGTCACTCAAGTTAGATCCCAAACTGGCCCTGGCGGTTTATCAAATTGCGCAGGAAGCCGTGGAGAACGCGGTACAACATTCCGGTTGCTCTATGATCGAAATCGCGGTAAAGTCCACACGTAACGCCCCCGTCCTGGAGGTGCGCGACAATGGACGAGGGTTCGATAGGGGCGATGTGGCAGGCGGGTGCCGCGGCCTGGGGCTTTTGAGCATGGAACATTACGCCGCACAGGCCGGGCTGGATTTCTCCATCACGAGCAATCGAAGTACAGGTACCATCGTGCGTGCCGCCGCCGCGGAAGGTGTTTAAGGAAACTATGCCATTCGACGTTGTTCTCGTCGATGATCACAAACTGGTCCGCGACGGCGTGAAGACGATCCTGGAGCGCGGGAGCGAATACCGGGTTGTGGGGGAGGCGGAAAACGGCGGCGATGCCGTCCAACTGTGCAAGAAGACCAACCCCGATATCGTTCTGATGGACATCGGGCTCCCCGGAATGAACGGGATTGAGGCCACCACGGAACTGCTGCGCCACTGCCCGAAAGTGAAGGTAGTGATCCTCTCGATGTACGATGACGAGAACTCCGTGGTGAGCGCCATTCGCAGCGGCGCTCGCGCGTTCGTGCTGAAGAAGGCCTCCTCCACCGAACTGCTGGACGCGCTGCGCACGGTGGCGCGCGGCGGCAGCTATCTGAGTTCCCAGGTGTCGGACCGCCTGCTGCAAAGGATCCAGCGCGGCGATCTGGAGACGCACGACCGCGAGCCCGCTGGAATCGCTTTCCCCGCGCGAGTTGCAGGTGCTCGGCTGGTCGCCGAAGGGAAGACCAGCAAGGATATTGCGGTGCTGCTGGATCTGGGGTTGCAGACCGTGCGCAGCTATCGGAAGACCATGATGAAGAAGTTGGGCGTGAATAACGTGGCGGGCCTGACCCAACTGGCGCTGGCCGCGGGCATCACACACTGGAACAAACCGGATGCAGACTCCGTGGGGTACTTGCGACGTCGCCGACGCGCACGTACATTTCTTTTCCCGGCGCTTTTTCGAAGCGCTCGGGTCGCAGTGCGGCAAGGACCAGCGCGAGGTGGCGGCCGCAGTGGGATGGGACTATCCCGGCAATGCCGAAGAACTGGCATTGCGCTGGCGCGACGAACTGGATCGGTATGGCGTAGGCGCGGGCTGCCCTGATCGCCAGCGTTCCCGGCGACGAGCCTTCGGTCATCGCTGCGCAGGCGGCCGTGCCCGGGCGGTTTTTCGCGTACGCCATGGTCAACCCTCTGGCGCAGAACACCGGTCAGATCGCCAGCCTGAATGCCATCTGCCTGTTTCCGGCCATGCACGGCTATACGCTGCATGATCCCTGCGCTGGAAGGCGTGCTGGAACAGGCGTCGGCCCAGCGGCAGGCGGTGTTCGTGCATTGCGGAGTGCTCACCGTGGGCGTGCGTAAGAAACTGGGGCTGCCTTCGCCGTTCGATATGCGCCACTCCAATCCCCTGGAATTGCACGCGGCGGCGCAACGGTATCCGCTGGTTCGCTTCGTAGTGCCTCATTTCGGGGCGGGTTTCTTTCGAGAGGCGCTGATGCTGGCGGATCTCTGTCCCAACGTCTACCTGGACACCTCCAGCAGCAATTCCTGGATGCGTTACGAAGGGCTGGACCTGAAGACGGTGTTTCACCGGGCGATGGATGTGGCGGGAGCGGGGCGCCTGCTGTTCGGTACCGACTCGTCGTTCTTTCCGCGCGGCTGGAACCACGAGGTGTATGAGGCCCAGACGCGAACCCTGTCCGATATGGGCATCAGCGCGGCGGATGCGCGGCTCATTCTGGGTGAGAATCTGCAGCGGATTTTTGCGGCGTAGCGGAAAGTTCCACAGCGCGGCGCAGACCGATGAGCGGGAGTTCCGGCAGGAACGCCTCGAACAGGTTCTCTTCCTCAAACAGGCGTCCGAAGCCGCCCGTCCCTAATACCACCGGCGGATCCTGTGCGAAGTGCCTCTGGGTGACGGCGGCGATGAGCGCTCGCACTGGCGGCCAGCGTGCCGTAATACAGGCCCGACTGGATGCTCTCGACCGTGGACCGGCCCAGGATTTCCGCGGGCCTGACGATCTCCACCACCGGCAGCCGCGCGGTGTTGGATTCCAGGGCCGCCATGGACATGTGGATGCCCGGGGTGATCACTCCGCCCAAATATTCCTTGTCCCGGGTTACGGCGCAGAGCGTGGTGGCGGTGCCGAGATCCACAATCAGGAGGTTGCGGCCAGGGTATAGTTCGACCGCGCCGATGGCGTTGGCGATCTTGTCGGCGCCCACTTCCAGCGGGTTGCGGTAGCGGATCTTCAGCCCGGTTTTCGACGCCGGGTTGGAGCAGGAACGGGTCAAGCCGGAAGTATTTGCGAAAGCAGTTGCGCAGCGAGTGGACGACGTCCGGCACCACCGAGCAGATGGCGCCCCCGTCCACCTGTTCGGGGTCGACGCCGTTTTCGCGCAGCACCATGCGGAAGAACGTGCCGTGCTCGTCGGAGGAAGCGCGGATGTGGGACGTGCGGCGAAATGTGCTCTTCAGCCCGGCGCCGCGAATACTCCGCCGAAAACCTGGGTGTTGCCAACATCGAGGCAGAGCAGCATGTCAGCGGGCCCCCCGAAGATTCGAACACATCGCGGAGGCGCGGAGACGCGGAGGAAGACGCGAAGAGAACCAGGAAGAGAGGCGGATAACGTTGTCGTCCTCAAGGTGGGTTGCCAGTCTGCCGGACAACTTCCGCCGAGTGCCGCTCGCAGGGAAAACATCTCGACTTCTCCGCATCTTCCTCCGCGCCTCCGCGTCTCCGCGATGATTCAGCTCTTGGCTCACGGATCCACTCTCTCCAGCGGGACGTTATCGATCAGCCGCACGCCTTCCAGGAAACGGCCGCGAAACGGCGCGTCCCCAATGGTCTTCCACATACTCTACGGTGAAGCCGCCGCGGCGAGCGCGGCGGAGGCTTCGGCGGCACTGGCGGAACTGGTGAGGGCGCGGAAGATCGGCCGGCGCTTGTCGCGCCCGGCGGCAGTCAGGCGCGCGTTGCGCGAGCTTTCGGCCAGTCCGGAGGCAGCGCGCACCGTGGGACACGCGACAATTTCGGTGGGGATGAAAAAGTCCTCACCATCTCCCGGATGGCCTGAAGCTGCTGAAAATCCTTCTCGCCGAAATAGGCGCGGTCGGGCGCGCACCAGGTTGGAGCAGCTTCATCACGATGGTCAGGACGCCTTGCATAAATCCGGGGCGATGCGCCGCTTCCATCAGGGGCGGGGCAGCTCGGTTCCACGCGAAACCGGTAGCCGTTGGGGTACAGATCCTGCGGCGGATGGCGCGAGCACGTCGTCGACGCCGAGGCTTTCCAGAAGCGCCAGGTCCCGTTCCAGCGTTCGTGGATAGCGGTCCAGATCGCGCGGGTCGTTGAACTGCGTAGGGTTCACGAAAATGCTGGCAATGGCCACCTGGTTTTCCGCGCGGCAGCGTTCTACCAGCGACGCGTGTCCGCGATGCAGGGCGCCCATGGTAGGGACGAAGCCGGCGTCCTGTCCGCCGATGGCGCGGCGGCGTTCCTGCCACTGGTCAAGCTCGCGCCAGACCCGCATCATTGGTAGCTCTCCTCGTCGGCGGGAAAGGCGCCGCTCTTGACTGTCGGCGTCGAAGCGCCCGATGGCGTCCTGGATACTGCCGGCGCCATCCCAGAAAGAGCGGACGAACTTGGGCCGGAAGTCCCGGTTCATGCCCAGCAGGTCCTGGAGCACCAGGATCTGGCCGTCGCAAGCCGCGCCGGCGCCGATCCCGATGGTTGGGATGCGCAGGGCGCTGGTGACCTCGTCGCGCGAGCGGCGCGGGGATGCACTCCAGCACCACGGCGAAGGCCCCGAGTTCCTCCAGCGCCAGAGCCCGCGCACGATCTCCCGGGCGGCCTCTTCGCCGCGCCCCTGAATTTTGAAGCCGCCATAACTGCGCACGGACTGCGGCTGCAGCCCCAGATGGCCCATCACCGGAATGCCGCTTTCCGTCATGCGCCGGATGACATCCTCGTGGCCGTCCACGCCTTCCAGTTTCAGGGCGTGGGCGCCGGCGCTCATCAGCGCCTGGGCCGCGTCGAGCGCCGCGGGAATGCCCTTGCGATAGGAGAGAAACGGCAGGTCGGCCACCAGGAACTTGCCCGGTGCGCCGCGCGATACCGCCTCGGTGTGAACGCGCATCAGGTCCACCGTGGCGGAAAGGGTGGAAGGGTGTCCGTACATCACCATGGCGACGCTATCCCCCACCAGGATGCCGTCGATGGCGGTTTCCGAGAGCAGGCGCGCGAACGTGTAGTCGTAACACGTCACCATGGAAAGCCTGCGCGCGGCTGGTTTCGCGTGGAGAAAATCGTTCGCCGATGCGGCGGGTTGGAGCAGATGGTCGAGCATAGCCTTGGTACCTGTCAAACCTCGATCAAGTCCCGGACTTACATGCAGCCTGAAAAGGCGGCGAGAGTTCGAGTCGCTGCGTTTCCGTCAGCGCTATTTGGATTGTATCAGGCCTTCAACGCGTCGGCCAAGGCTTCCAGGATGAAGGCGACATTGTCTTCCGTGGAGCCGTAGCCCATCACTCCGATGCGGAAGACCTTGCCGGCGAGGGGGCCGAAGCCGCCGGCGATTTCGATGCCGCGATTCTGCAGCAGCCAGTTGCGCACCTTGGCGTCGTCCACGCCATCGGGCACGCGCGGCGTGTTGAGGGTCCACAGGCGGTCGGCGGGATTCTGCACGTGCATGCACAGGCCCATGGCCTCGATGCCCTTCACGAATGCCTGGTGATTGCTCTGGTGACGCTCCCAGCGCGCTTCGCGGCCTTCTTCGGCGATGATCGCAAGGCCCTCTCGCAGGGCATAAAAGAGCGTGGCCGAAGCGGTGTGGTGATATTTGTGCCCGCTGTAGAAGCTGTCCAGCAACTGCAGATCCAGATACCAGGATTGCACGGGAGTCTTGCGCGCCTTCAGGCGATCGAGAGCCCTCGGCGAGACAGTCATGGGCGACAGTCCCGGCGGGCAGCCGAGACCTTTCTGGGTGCAACTGTAGGCGATATCGATGCCGTTCTCATCCACCAGCACGGGCATGCCGCCGAGCGAGGTGACGCAATCGGCGATGGTCACGGCGTCCACTTCATGAGCCGCTTCGCAGATGGGTTTAGCCTGGTTGAACATGCCGGTAGAGGTTTCGGCTTGCACCAACGCCACTACCTGCGGCCGTTCGCGCCGGATGAATTCGCGGGCTTCCTGCGGGTCGTAGGGCTCGCCCCACGCCTTGGCCAGGCGCACCACTTCCCCGCCCTGCCGTTTGGCCATTTCGCCCAGGCGGTCGGCGAAGAATCCGTTGGTGAGGAGCGCGAACTTCGTGCCGGGCTCGGTGAAGTTGGCCACCGCGGCTTCCATGCCCGCGCTGCCGGTTCCCGAGACCGCCAGGTTGAACCGGTTGCCGGTGGAATAGGCGTATCCCAGAAGCGAGCGGACCTCCTCCACCACCTGGAAGAAGAACGGATCCAGGTGACCCACAACGTTCTGTGACATGGCGGCGTAGACCCGGGGAGCCACCATGCTGGGTCCGGGGCCGAACAACAGGCGTTTCGGCGCCTGCAACGGAGGATAGGTTTGGGGCATAAACGATTAGTGTAACCTTGTTGCGATGGTCAAATTGGTTGTGGCTATGCTAATGGCGCTGGCCGCGCAGGCGGCCGATTACGACATACTGATTCGCAACGCCCGGGTGATCGACGGCAGCGGCAACGCCTGGTTCCGCGCCGACGTGGCGGTGAAGGATGGGCGTATCGCCGCCGTGGGCCGCTTGGCCGGCGCCGGCGCGGACCGCACCATCGACGCCCGCGAACGAGTAGTCACCCCGGGATTCATCGACGTGCACACGCACGTGGAAGGCGGCGTGGAGCGGAATCCCCGCGGCGACAATTTCCTGCGGGACGGCGTGACTACGGTGATCACGGGCAATTGCGGAAGCTCGGAGTTGAACCTGTCGGCATGGTTCGACAAGCTCGAAAAGCTGGGCCTGGGACTGAACGTGGCATCTCTGGTGGGTCACAACTCGGTGCGCCGCGAGGTGATGGGAACGGCCAACCGCCTGGCCTCGCCCGGCGAGATTCGCCAGATGCAGAGCCTGGTGGACCGCGCCATGCGCGAGGGCGCCGTGGGCTTCTCCACGGGGCTGGAATACGTGCCCGGAACCTATGCGAACACCGCGGAAGTGGTGGCCCTGGCCAAGGCCGCGGCGGCGCACGGCGGCGTATACACCAGCCATATGCGCGATGAGGGCATCCACGAAATCGCAGCCATCACGGAGGCTGTTAACGTTGGCAAGGAAGCCGGAATGCCGGTCGAGATCTCGCACCTGAAAATCGACCGGCGCAGCGTGTGGGGCGCCAGCGATCAGTCCCTGGCGCTCCTCGAACGGTACCGGCGGGAGGGCGTGGACGTGGTGGTGGACCAATATCCGTACGATCGCGCCAGCACCAACCTGGGGATCCGGCTGCCCGCATGGGCGCTAGCCGAGGGCAAGCTTAAGGAGCGCCTCGCGGACGCGGCCACGCGGCGCAAAATCGCCGGCGAAATGAAGCAGAACCTGGTGGAAATGGGCGAGCCGGATTACGCCTTCGCCACCGTGGCGCGCTTCACGCCCAACGCGGCCTACGAGGGCAGGACGATTCCCGAAATCAGCGCGGCCATGGGGCACGCCCCGGGCCTCGATGGGCAGATTGAAGCCATCTTCGAGCTGATGAATGCCGGCGGGGCATCCATGATCTACAAGCTGATGGGCGATGTGGATATCGAGCGGATTATGCGCTACCCGTTCACGGCCATCGCCAGCGATGGCGGCATCACGGAACTGGGTGTCGGCAATCCGCACCCGCGCTCGTACGGCGCCAATGCGCGGGTGCTGGGGGAATACGTGCGGTCGCGCGGCGTGCTTACGCTGGAGGATGCCATCCGGCGGATGACCTCGCTGCCGGCGCGCACCTTCAGCCTGCGGGATCGCGGGTTGGTGCGGGAGGGAATGGCGGCGGACCTGCTGGTGTTCGATCCGGCCCGGGTGGAGGACAAGGCCACCTTCGCCAACCCTCATCAGTATGCGGCCGGCTTCGATTTTGTGATTGTCAACGGCCGGATCGCGGTGGATGAAGGACACCTCACCGCGGCGCGCAGCGGGCGCACCCTGAGGCACGCCGGCAGATAGGCCGGCCGTTACCCGATCTTCTGAATCTGCTCCTGGATCTTGTCGCGCTCGGCTTTGGGCGGATTGTCTTTGAGAGCCGTCTGGAATTCGCGGAGGGCGGCCGGCTTGTCGCCCTTCTGCGCCAGCGCCATTCCCAGGTGATACCGGTATGTCGAGGCGTGCGGCTGTTTGTTCACCAGTTCGCGAAAGGTATCGATGGCGTTATCGGCCATACCTTTCTTCAGGTAGATCCAGCCGATCGTATCGGACACCTCGGCGACGTTCGGGATCAACTGCTTGGCCTTCTGAGCCATGGTCAGCGCGCTGTCGAGATTGCCCCCGTGCTCGGCCATGATGAAGGCCGCGTTGTTCAGAGACACACCGTTGTTCGGATCCATTTTGATGGTGGCCTGGTAAACCTGTTCCGCATCGGTCCACCGCCCGGCGTTATCCAGCACCAGCGCCAGCGTCCCCAGGACCGTGGGGCTCTCCGGGAGCACTTCGCGAGCCTTCTGCAAATAGGCGATGGCGTTCTGTGGGTCGCCTTTGCGGCGGTAGGTTTCCCCGATGCGCATCAGCAGATCGCCGCGCATTTTGGAGGTTTTGTCCAGCGAATCGAGCACCCTTTGGAAATCGGCAATGCCCTCGTCGAACCTGCCGGCGCGGACGGCGGTGTTGCCGAGTTGCATCACCAGGTCCATGTTGGTGGGGGATTTGTCAGACTCGGTCTTCAGCAGCTTCAGCGCGTCGTCCGTTTTGTTCTGGGCTATATCGGTTTCCACCATGCCCATTAAGCCGCGCGAATTGGTCGGGTTCAGCTCATACGTTTTGCGGAAGGCGGTATCGGCTTCTTTGAATTTGGCTTCGGCCAGATTCAGTACGCCGAGTTGAAAATAGACATCGGGCGAACTGGGATTGGTCTTCAGCATCGTGTCCAACAACAGGCGGGAATCGCTGTATTTCTTCTGGCCAATCATCGCGGCCGATTGAATCAACTTCGCATTGGTATTGTTGGGATCGATAGCCAGAATCTGTTGGACCGTTTTCAGAGCAGAATCGAATTCGTTCCGCGAGAACAGCAGTTGGGCCAGCGAAAGGCGCGCCGGCAGGTAATCCGGCCGCAGTTCAATCACCTTGGTGAATGCCTGGCGAGCCTGTTCCGGCTGGTTGTTCAACGCGTAAGCGCGAGCCAGGTTATAGCGAGCCACAAGATTATCGGGAGCGCGCGTCACCACGGACTGCAGGTCCATCAGCGCTTTGGCGATGTCGCCCTTGTCCAGCAGAAGGCCGGCGGCCAAACCCTTGGCTTCGGTATCGTTGGGATATTCTTTCAGCAACTGCTGGTTCAGGTCCGCGGCTTCGGCGCGCTTACCCTGATGCATCAGGACTTCGATTTTGCGCTTCTGGTACTCGGGCTTCCGCTTGGCGTCTTTGTCTTTCTGAAGCCCTTCGTTATACTCGCGGATAGCCGAATCGCCATCGCCCAGCCGCAGGTAAAAGTCGCCCACCTTCATGTACGCTTCGGGATAGTCCTTGGCATGGCCCTTGATCTCCTCAAGAACTCGAACCATGTCGTCGCGGCGGCGCAGTACGGCATAATGCGCCGCCAGAGCCGACAGAAACGAGTATTGCTTGGGATTATTTTGTATGGCCAGCTTGAGAGTTTTCTCGCCGTCGTCCGGCTTGTTCTGGAACATGTAGAGCTTGTAAAGCTCGGAGTAGGCCACCTGGAAGGTTTTGTCCTGGTCAATCACCTGGCGATACAGCCGCTCGGCGCCCGCGTAATCGCCGCCGGATGCCGTAGCGCGGGCCAGTTGCATTTCCACGCTCACCTGGCCTGGCTTGATAGATTCAGCCGTGCGATATTCGGCCATCGCCAAATCGATCTGCCGTTTGAGCTCGTCTTTATTGGCGGTCTGGTATGCCTGCAGCGCATGGGTAAACGCCAGATCGCCCTTCAGCCGGTGACCGTCCCACGACTTGGGGTCGCGCGCCAACAGATCCTTGATGTTCTGATCGACTTCCCCCAGCAATTGAGGGTCCCGGGAGCCGGCAATGTAGATTTCCGAGAGCTTCACCACCGAATCCCAATGGGCCTCCGCCACTGCGGCAACGGGATCCTTCGGGTTGTTGAGTTCAACGGAACGGCGCAAGGAATTGATCGCCGGTGAAATCTGGCCCAACTGCAACTGCGCCAATGCCAGCTTGTAGTAGGCGGGACCGTACCGCTTATCCTTTTCCAAAGCATTCCGGTACATAATCACGGCAGCCTTGTAGTTCTTTTTATCGAAATACTTGTTGCCGGTCTCCAGGTAATGCTTTTTGGCGACGTTCGGATCTCGCGAACACGAGACCAAACTCGCCAGCACCAACAAAACCAGGGAAAGTACACGACTCGAACGCATTGAATTCCTCACGATCTCTTACACTGTAAGCCAGATAGCAGCATTACGCCATAGGGGCTGTATTGCAGACAACAGTGTCCAGTGTTAGCACCAGTACTAGTATCACAATTAAAGATAACAATCGGACGGCAAACCTGGGGCGGCTCAAAAGCTCAATTTTCTACATCTGTCGAAGATAGCACGCTTTGGGATCCGGCCGTAGGGTGTCCTACTGTGGCGAGGTCAGTGCCTTTACCAGCTCGTACAGAAATGTCTGGCCTTCGTAGAAGGACCGTACCAGCATGCGTTCGTCCCGCCCGTGAGCGCGCACATCGTCGCGGTCCTGGAAAAAGCCCTGCACCCCGTACGTCGGGATGCCGGCACTGCGCAGGTAGCGGCCGTCCGACCCGCCCACCGCCATGGTAGGAAGGGTGATGACCCCGGGCCACATCATATCGGTAACGCGGGCGAACGCCTTCATAATGTCTGGCCGCATGGGGGAAGCGGGGCTTGGCCCTTCATTGGTTTTCACCGTGATCGCCACCTGGTCATCCGCCGCCACTTTCTTCAGGGCCTGCAGCACGTTCTCCACGGAATCCTCCTGGAGGATGCGGCAATTGACGTTGGCGGCGGCGAGTTGCGGCAGAGCGTTGGTCGCGTGGCCGCCTTCCAGTTGGGTAGCCACGCAGGTGGTCCGCATCATCGCGTTCATGGGAGGCGATGCGGCGGCGACGCGGCGCATGGCGTCCTGATCGCCCTCGGCCACTTTCGCCAAGTCGGGCGCCAGCGGCCCTTTTTCGATCTTGGCCATCTGCTGGAAATAGGCGCGGGTGACCTCATTCAGCCGGAACGGAAAGGTGAAGGTGGACAGGCGATAAAGGGCGCCCGACAGGTGGTAGATCGCGTTATCGGGCACCGGACGCGCGCTGTGGCCGCCCTTGTTGCGGACTTCCAGCCGGAAGTCGGCGTACTGTTTCTCGCTGAGCCCGATATCGTTGGAGACGCGCTTGCCGTCGATCGATTCGCCGCGCGCGCCTTCGTTGAGCGCGTATTCGGATTCGATGAGGCTGCGGTGATTCTTGAGAAGCCAGTCTACGCCATTATAGGGACCGCCGCCTTCCTCGTCCGCCGTCAGGGCCAGAATCAGGTCGCGATCGGGACGGAAGCCTTCCCGCTTGTAGCGCAGCAGATTGGCCACCCACACGGCCGCCTGTGCCTTATCGTCGGCCGTACCCCGGCCATAGAAGTAACCGTCTTTTTCCAGGAACGTGAAAGGGTCGGTGGTCCAGTCTTCGCGTTTCGCCTCCACCACGTCGATGTGGGCCAGCAGCAGAATGGGCTTGCGGGCGCCGGCGCCATGGTAGCGCACCACCACATTGGCTTTGCGCGGAATGGCGCCGCCGAGATAGATGTCCGAGGCGGGAAATCCGGCGGCCTTGAACCGCGCCGCGACACTCTCGGCGATGGGGGTGGTGGCGCCGGTCGTGAAGCCCGACTTCACCTCGATCATTTCTTTATAAATTTCGCGCGCAAGCCGCTGTTCGGCGTCCGGAGGAAGCGTATCTGCGGCGAAGGCGGCGAGCGCTACCAATAGGAGGCCAAAACGCTGCATCTGGCTATTTTGCCATGGAATTCTCGCCTGGGTGAGCCGCGCTTATGCGGCCACGGCCGCGACAAGGCGCGACACCTGACGCGCCATTTCGCCGGAAGGAAAATGCGCGCGCTCTCCATGGCCAGGCAGGATCCATTCGAAGGAATAGGTTTCCAGGCGCCGGACCGAGGCGACCTGTTCGCGCCACGAGTACCAGCAGACGTCCGGCGACGCGTTCAGGCGCCCGCGGTTGCGGCTCCACCAGATGTGATCGCCCGAGAAAAGAAAGCGCCCTTCGGCCAGCAGGACGCAATGCCCGCGCGTGTGGCCCGGCGTGGGAATGGCCAGAAAACCGGGACCCAGTTCGACCGGCTCGAAGCCGTCCAGGACGCGCTCCGCATCCGGCTGCGCCGCCAGCTCCAGGCGGTGAATGATGCGCTCCGCGTGGAAGCGTCCGGCGTACTTTGCCGCGTCGGCCACATCGTCCCGATGCGTCAGGAAGATGTACCGGATGCCGCCCATCTCCGCGAACCGGCGAGCCAGGTGTTCCACGAAGCGGGGCGAATCGATCAGCCAGTTGCCGTCCGGGTGCTCCAGAAAATAGCTGTTGCCGCCGAATGATTTGCGCGAATTGAAGCCGCAATAGGAGAGGCGCGGCGTCAGCGGAAAGGGAAATTGGCGGACCGCCGCGGGCAGGCCGCTCTTATCGGCCGCCCCGATGGATCCCGTGGGACATGCCACCAGCGCGCGGCAGGCGGCCTGCAGTTCCTCCGGCGAGCCCGGCTGCAGCTTCACGAAAGAGGAGTCGCCCGTCTCGCCGAAGGTGGCGGGAGCAATCTGGCGGCAGGTGTCGCAGTCGATGCAGGTGGAATCGACGAAGAACCCTCCCTCCACGTTTTCCGGCAGGCGTTGGGAAAGGTCGGCCATATCCTCAGTATGGCAGGGCTATGCCGCAGTCAATAAAATCGGCTCTGTGCGCGTAATCACGATTGTGTGTTCGTAATGCGCGGAGAGGCTGCCGTCGGCGGTGCGAATGGTCCACTGGTCGTCCTGGAGAACGCCCTCACCGCTGCCCGCCGAGATGATGGGTTCAATAGTGATCACCAACCCTTCGGTAAGTCGCGTTCGAAGGCGCGGGTCAGGATAGTTGGGAACGCTGGGCGGTTCGTGTATGGTCCGGCCTACGCCGTGGCCGCACAAATCGCGCATCACAGAGAAGCCGCAGCGGCGTGTTTCCCGCTCCACGGCGCGGCCGATTTCGTAAACGCGGTGGCCGGCGCGGGCGGCCGGCAGGGCCTGGTGAAAAGCCGTCTCGGCGCACCGGGCCAAGGCTTCGGCTTGCGAACCGGCCGCACCGGCAGCCACGGTGACGGCGGCGTCGGCGAAATAGCCTTCCTTTTCGGCCACCAGGTCCAGTTTCACCAGGTCGCCGGATTGCACGATTCGTCCGCCCGGGATGCCATGAATCGCTTCGTCATTCACACTGATGCACAACGCTCCCGGAAAGCCGTAGACTTTCGGCGGCGCCGGCTCCGCCCCCCGTTCGGCCAGTACACGGGCGCCGATGGCATCCAGTTCCGCCGTCGAGATGCCCGCGCGCACCGCGGCGGCGGTGCGATCCAGCGTCTCGCGCACGATTTTCCCAATGGCCCTCAGTTTGTCGAATTGACCTTGCGACTTGATGGACATACGCCGCAATTATGTCACAGCGCAGGCTGGTATATTCTCGCGGGAACCGGGCGCCCGCCGGGACGTACCGGCTATGCGCGCGTCCATTCGGTATGATCCTCACAAGACTCGTCCCTGGGTTGCTGGCCGCTGCGCTGGCCGGCGGACAGACCATTGACAAGCTGGAACTGCACAGCGTTCATGCTGAGGCCGCTACGTACCGGCAAAGGCCGGCGGTCCACCTCACACCCTCCGGGAACGGCGAGCGTAACCTGGCGATCGTCCAGGGATCGTCTTTTCAGGACGGCATCATCGAAGCCGACGTTGCCGGAGCCCCCGCCCCGGGAGTCAACGAGGCGGCTCGCGGCTTCATCGGAATCGCCTTCCGGGTGCAGTCCGGCGGCTCGAAACTGGAGCTGTTTTATATTCGCCCCACCAACGGCCGTGCCGCCGACCAGCTTCGCCGCAACCACTCGACGCAATACGAATCGTTTCCCGACTGGCCCTGGAACCGGCTGCGCCAGGAGGCGCCGGGCGTTTACGAAGCGTACACGGATCTGGAAACCGGCGCCTGGACAAGAATGAAGATTGTGGTCGCAGGGCGCAAAGGGACAACTATACGTCAACAACGCGGCGCAGCCTTGCCTGATTGTCAACGATTTGAAACTCGCTCCCACTAAAGGGGCCGTGGCGTTATGGGTCGGCCCCGGGACGGACGGCTACTTCAGCAATCTGCGGGTGGTCCCGCAGTAGGTTAATTGACTGGCGCTTCGGGGTTTCCAGGCCCGAAATGTTTCAGCATCACCAGGTTTTCGGCGTCGCTGCGGTTGCGGATCGTCACTCCGTTGCGCGCGGCGTCGGCGGTGACGAACAATTCGTCCTTGGTCATCTGGCCATAGCGGATCAGAGTGGGCGTTTCCACTTCGTGCTTGCCGATATTGCCGTAGCCCTGCACGACGATAGTGCCGTACGCTTCGGCGTCTGTAATGGTGACGCTCCGGCCCGGGAATACGGTAAGTTCCTTGGCTGAGTAGAACTTCGTCGAGTAGACCACCCAGTTCTCGGCGTACCCTTCTTCGGTCATGGCGCCGGGCTCCCGCACGGGAGTGGGGTGAAAAAGGCGATGTTTGGCGAATTCCGGATCGGTGTTCGCCTCCCAATCCAGCATGTCAACCAGGTAATCCAGATCCTGGTGATGTTCCGCCGGTACGTCCTTGACTAACAGGTCCCAGGGTACGGTGCGTCCTTCCACTAAGGACTGATACATGGCAAATACATCGGAATTTACCTGCGGCTCATAAGTCACTAACGAGCCCGGCGCATGCAGGATACCCGGATTGACCTGCCAGCCGGTGCCCGGCTGCAGCCGGTAGGCGCGGGAATGATATAGAATTCCGTTGTCGCCTTCGTTCCAGCGCTCCAGGCAGCGGCGAACGTCCTCGCGCGTGGTGCCGGGCTCCAGACCCATGAACGTGTAGGGGAAATTGTTGTCTTTGAAGTTGTATTGAGGTGGAAAATAGTATGCTTCCGGCTTGCCCTTTTGACCTGTGCGGGCGGCGAATTCATCGGTCTGGTGTAGATGATGGGGGATCGGACCGAGATTGTCGAAGAACTTACAAAAGAAGTTCCATCCGCCCTCCCGCTGCATAACTTCCGGACTGAGAAACAGGTCGCCCGCCGTCTCGATGCCTTCCTTCAGGAGGACCTTCTTACCCTGGAACTCGATATAACTCAGTCCTTCGTCCTGGGCGGTAAATGGTCCATTGGCAGCCTTGGTGGTGGAAGAAAACCAGCGCTCGTCGATACCTCCCCGGTGGCCGCCGAGAATGTAGAGATCCCGGGGATCTAGTTTGAGCCGGCCGCCGGGCATGAGGAACGAACGCGGCACCCAGCAGGGCGCCAACCGAACCACGCCCTCGCCGGCGGACAGGGCTTCGCGAATAAGCCCGGCATTCAAGGATGGCTGGTTGATAGCAGAATGAAGACCGGTGGATTGTTCTACCTGCGGGGTCATTTGTTGTAACCCACTCCTCTCTGGGCTCGACACGGCTTCGCAAGCGGAGTCGCTTGAGCTTTTGTAGGCTACCGCCGTGTTGCCAAGTGTGTCAAGGGTTTTAACGATTCGTAGCATTTTACCGCTTGACTTCAGCAGACGGCAGATATATTCTGGACACACTCAGGGCTATTGATACGTTTCAAGAAGGGGATCATGGACGCGACCGTGACGTCGCCAATTCACCACTTTGCAGGACGCCGGCACGCCGCGAACGGCCATTCCGGAGTCACCTGTCGGCCGTTTGACTCTCGCCGTCCTATCCTCCCAATCTCTTACTTACCGGGTCTTATCGTAACGCTCAGGGGAAAATCTGGAGGGGAAACCATGAAGAAACTTTGGATGTTCTTTGCGGCCTTTTGCGTTTTGGCCATGCTGCCAACCGTCAGTGGCCAAAGCATCACGGGGCAAATTACCGGCTCAGTCGTCGATTCCGCGGGCGGGGTGGTCCCGGGCGCGTCGGTGCAGTTGACGCATGAGCTTTCGCAGCAGTCGAATTCATTTACCACGGACTCCAACGGGTCCTTCATCTTCGTGGATCTCGTGCCTGGCGCGTACAGCGTCCGGGTCACTCGTCCCGGGTTCAAGGTGTTCGTGCAGGCCGGGATCACGGTCGCCGCGCAGGAACGCGTGGCGTTGCGCCCGATCCGGCTCGAAGTCGGCGAAGTCACCAGCACCGTCACCGTACAAGCCGAATCCGTGCACGTAGCCAGCGACAGCTCCGACCGGTCGATCGATATCGGCCTGCGGCAGATTGAGGATACCCCCACTCGCGGGCGCAATCCGCTCTCCTTGATCATGACCCTGCCCGGCGTGCAGACGCTGCAGAGCCTGGACTACCGCGGCTGGTCCGGCGGCGGTATCCCCGCCGTGAACGGCGGCCAAACCGGACAGATCATCATGAACATGGACGGCGTGGCCAGTCAGGATTCCGGTAACCTGAATCCCGGCTATATCTCTCCCAGCGTGGACACAATCAGCGAAGTCAAACTGCTGGTTTCCAACTATACGGCGGAATACGGCGGACGCACGGGCGGCCAGTTAACCTTCACCACCAAGAACGGAACTCCGCAGTTTCACGGCACCGCCTACTATTACTTCCGCAACGAGATGTTCGACGCCAACGAATGGTTCAACAACAAGACCAACGTGCAGAAGCCGAAGTATCGCTATCAGAATCCCGGCGGCACCATCGGAGGCCCGCTCATCATCCCGGGCACCCGCTTCAACAAGAGCCGTCAGAAACTATTCTTCTTCTTCTCCTACGACAAGTTGTATAACGCCAACACCATCAACAATGTGTACACTATGCCTTCGGCCCTGGAGCGGCAAGGCGACTTCTCCCAAAGCGTGACCACCCAGGGAGTGCTGATTCCCATTCGGGATCCCACCAGCGGCGCACCCTTCCCGGGTAACCGGATTCCAACCAACCGGATCACCCCTGCCGGATTGGCCATGATGAATCTGTTCCCGCTGCCCGACCCTCTGGGCCTGGCCCTCGATCCCACCGGCAACCGGCAGTATAACTTCCGCTCCATTCTGCCCCAGGAACGGCCCCTGGACGACAAAGTGCTGCGCGTCGACTATAACGTTTCGTCGAAGATCCAAACCTTCGTGAAGCTGCTGCAGGACTATCAGGCCGTCAACGGATACGGCGGAACGGTCAACCCGGTGGGCGGAGCCTGGGGGCAGTTCCCGGCCAGCTATCACGTGCAGGCGGCGGGTGCCGTGGCCACCATGGTTTACACCCTCAAGCCGAATCTGATCAACGAATTCTCCTGGGGCATCAACCGCGGCCTGCAGGGCGTAGGCGCCTTGGATAATACCACCGCGGACACGGCCACAGGCGGCGTCAAAACGTATGCGCAAAACCTCCTGCCGCTCAAGGATGCCAATGGCAACCCCCTCTCTCTGCCCAATATTTTTCAGGGCGCAAATGTACTGAACCTTCTCCCGCAGGTGAATTTCGGCTTTCCCGCCGGATTCAGCCCCCAGTCGGCCGGCCAAAGCGTTAACCGCGGACCCACGTTCGGCCATGATCCGCGCTGGCCATTCACGGGCACCGATCAGCTTCAATCCATCACCGACAAAGCCACCTGGGTGAAAGGCTCGCACACCGTTAAGGCTGGAGTGTACATCGAGCGTATGGCTCGCAACGTGAGTGTTTACTCGGTCTACAACACCGCGGGCACTTACTATTTCGGCTCGGACGGTGCCGCTTCGCTGGACGCAGGCTACCCTTATGCCAACGCCCTCCTGGGCAGCATGTTCGCGTATGGCCAGGACAACAAGAAACAGCTCAATCATGCGCGCTATACCCAGGCGGAATGGTTCCTGCAGGACACCTGGAAGGTCAGCCGCCGCGTCACGCTCGACATCGGTATGCGCTTCACCCACGTGGGCGACCTGTACTCGCAAGGCGCCACGCTGGGCCTCTTCAGTGCGCAGGACTACAACCGCAGTCAGGCGGGGCAACTGCTGTTTCCGGCGTGCTCCATCCAGACCAGCGGAACCTGTCCCACGGCGGATAAGATCGCGATTAATCCAGTTACGCACGCGACCTTCCCCTACGTGCGGCAGGGGACCTTCGATACCGCTTCTTACTCCGCCGCTGCCGGGCCTTTCTCCGGCATCAAGCAGTACAACAGCCATTTCTTCAAGGATCCGCTGGTCTCCCTGGCTCCGCGCATCGGCTTTGCCTGGGACATTTTCGGCGACGGCAAAACTGCCCTGCGCGGCGGATTCGGCATTCTCGTGGGCCGCAATTGGACCGTGGATTACATCGGAGCCCAGAGCGCCGGACAGGGGCCGATGATGGCGCCGCCGAACTTCCAGGCGCCCACCATCCTCTATACCAACTTCGCCAACCTGGCCACCGCCCAACCCTACTTCACGCCTCAGAACCTGATCGGCGGACCGCAGGAAGAAATCCCGCAAACCACTTACAACTGGAGCCTGGGCATTCAACGCGACCTGACGCACGGGCTCATCCTTGACGTGTCTTATGTGGGCAATGCCCTCCGCCACGGATACGGCCAGGCCATCGACGTCAACGCCGTCGCGCCCTACACCACCTGGAACCCCACCAGCGGCGCCGTTGCCGCATTCCGCGACCCCACCAGCAGCGGATTCTACTCGACCAACCTGATTCGCGACATGGTGGGTTACGCCGGACTCGGCCAGATCCCCATCTGGACCTACATCGGGACCGATAACTACAACGCCCTGCAAGTCCAGGTAAACCGCCGCATGGGCCGCTTCCAGTGGAACGCCAATTACACCTATTCCCGAACCATCATCTACTCGTTCAATCAGTGGGTCAACACCCAGCTCGGTAAGAACATCACCAACCGCCCGCACGCCGTCAATTTCAATATGGGATATGACATTCCAGACGGCAGCCGCTTCTGGAAAAATGCCTTGACCACCACCGTGCTCGATGGCTGGCACATCAACGGCAATGGCGCCATCTACGACGGCACCCCGTTCACCGTGGGATGCTCCGCGCAAAATGCCCCTCCCGGATATTGGACCGGCACACCCACGGGCGGGATTCCGTTCCGTTGCGAAATGGGCAACAATACCTTCCTGCCCGCGGGACAGTACCCCTCCAAAACAGAGGACCCGCGCTTGCAGTGGGCCCTGAACCCCGCCAACTTCACACTGCCGGCGGCCAATTCCCTGGGCATCGGCAATACTCCGCCATCGATGTTCTACGGGCCCGGCGTTTTCAATCTCGATTTCTCGCTGGCCAAGGAAACCAGATTCAAAGAACGCTACACCCTGGAATTCAGGATCGAAACATTCAACACGCTCAACCATTTCAACCCGGGCAACCCGAACACATCGTTGAATTACAACTTTGCCACCGGGGCTCAGACGAATTCCAATTTCGGGGTGATCACCGGCGCGCAGGTTCAGGCTCGCCACTCGGCGTTGTCTTTGCGGCTGAGATTTTAGAAAACGCTGGAAGGGTGGGACCGGCCTGGACCCCGGTCCCACCCAAGTAGTTCTATCCTAGGGATACGAGGTCAGGGATGCGACGATTACGGGTTTTGTTCGCGATCTTGTCAGGCTGTGCGATGCTGTGGGGGGCCGACTGGCTCACCGACGGCGGTAATCCGCAGCGCACCGCATGGCAGAAGGACGAGAAGATATTCACCCTGGAGAACGTCCGGAACATGAAGCTTCTCTGGAAGCTTCACCTGGACAATGAACCCAGGCAGATGCACTCGCTGTTCCCGCCGTTGATCATCGAACACGCCAACACCCCCACTGGCGTCAAACAAATCGCCATCGACGCCGGCGTCTCGGACAATATCTATGCCATTGATGTCGAAACCGGCCAGTTGCTGTGGAAGAAGCACTTCGTCAGCAGCTATACGCCGCCGCCAAACGGCGGCAGGGGCGGCGGCATCCTCTGCCCCGGTGGCATCACGGCCACGCCGGTGATCGCGCCCACCGGCACGCCCGGCAAATATACCATCTATGCGGCCTCCTGGGACGGCATGCTCCACCAGTTGAACGCGGGCGATGGCGAAGATGTGGCGCCGCCTTCGAAGTTCATGCCGCCTAACGGCAAGCCCTATGCCCTTAACCTGTGGCACAACGTGATCTATACGCATACCGCGCAGGGATGCGGCGGCAACCCCAATATCGTTTACTCCTACGACCTCACTACCAATAAGGTGGGCACGTGGGGACCCTCCGGCGGCGGCATGTGGGGACGCACCGGGCCGGCCATCAGCGCCGATGGGACCATGTACACCGGAACCGGCGACGGCCGGTGGGACCCGGAAAACGGCATCTACGGCAACGGCATCATCGGAGTGAAGCAGAATCCCGACACCAAGGCGCTCGAACTGGCCGACTACTACGGCCCGTCGAACGCCGAGTGGCTCGTGAAGCGCGATCTTGACATGCAGGTTACGCCGGTCATCTTCAACTATAAGGGCCGCGAACTGATGGTGGACGCGGGCAAAGAATGCCGCATGTACCTGATGGACACCAAGAGCATCGGCGGCGACGATCACCGCACACCGCTGTACCGCAGTCCCCTGCTCTGCAATGAGGACGTCAACTTCGCGTCCGCCGGCATTTGGGGTTCGCTGGCAAGTTGGGAAGATGCCAAAGGCACGCGCTGGGTGCTTACCAACATCTGGGGCCCCAAGCATTCCAAGTTCAAGGCGCCAGTCGAACACGGTGTGGTGAAGGATGGAGCCATCGTCGCCTTCAAAGTGGAAGAGAAGAACGGCAGCCTGCAACTGGTGCCGGCGTGGATTTCGCGCGATATGAATCGCGCCGAACCTCCGGTGATTGCCAATGGCATTGTCTTCGCCTATGGCAACGGGGAAGATACCGATCAGGCGTACGAAGACGTCGGCCTGGACGACGTCGCCAATCGCCGCATCCCCGGTTCCACCCATGCCGTGCTGTACGCTCTGGACGCGGAAACCGGCAAGGAGTTGTGGTCCAGCGGCGACCAGATCACCTCCTGGAACCACTGGAGCGGACTCTCCATCGCCAACGGCCGCGTGTACATCGGCACCTTCGATAGCAATCTGTACTGCTTCGGGATTAAGAAATAGCGCTTCCATGAGACCCCTGGTTACCGGAGTCGTGGCGGTGCTCCTTCTGTGTAGTCCCGGCTGGGCGCAGGGCGAGGATCAGGCACAAACCATCCAGGCGCTGGAAAAGCGCCTCGATTTCGCCCGCCGTCTGCTCATCGACTGGGCCGGCCTGAATCGCTATGGGAGCGAGGATACGGAACTGAAGCCACCCGCCCCGGGGCAGACTCGCGTGGTCTTCCTGGGCGACCAGATCACCGAGGGGTGGGGCGAGGGCGCGGAGAAATTCTTCCCGGGCACAGCGTATTTGAACCGGGGCATCGCCAATCAGACCACGCCGCAGATGCTGGTCCGCTTCCGGCAGGACGTGATTTCGCTGCATCCCAAAGTGGTGGTGATCCAGGGAGGCACGAACGATCTGGCCGCGGTCATGGGACCGATGACCGAAGGCACCATGGCGGAAAATTTTATGTCCATGGTGGAACTGGCAAAGGTTCACGGGATCCGCGTGGTCTTGGCCTCGGTGACGCCGGTTTGCGATACGTACAAGAAGCAGACAGGGCTGCGCCCGCAGGGCAAGATCATCGGGCTGAACGGATGGATCCGCGATTATGCGGCGCAGAGCGGATCGGTATACCTGAATTACTATTCCGTCCTGGCGAATGGGCGCGATTTCAAGAAGGATCTGACCAGCGACGGCCTGGTGCCCAACGATGCCGGGTACCGCGCGATGGCGCCGCTGGCGGAAAAGGCCATCGCCGAGGCGTTAGCCAAACCATGAGCACGAAAGGAACTGCGTGATGCGAAAAATGTCGGCGTGTCTCACACTCTTGGGAGGATTCGTCTTCCTGGCGGCCGGTCCGGTCTATGCCCAGGGCGGGCGTGGCGCCGGTGGCGACTGGATGACCAGCGGTGGCGATGCCCAACGCTCCGGATGGACCCGGACAGACCCGAAGATCTCGCCGGACAACATGCAGAAGCCGGGCTTCGGCGTGGCCTGGAAAATCAAGCTGGCGAATGAGCCCACCACGCCGGTCACGCTCGATCGCTATATTGGCTATCGTGGATTCCGCGCGCTCGCCTTCATGGGTTCGAACGCCGGCAACATTGTCGCTGTGGATACGGATCTGGGGCGGGTGGAGTGGCAGAAGGCGCTCTCTGGCAGTGCGGCGCACGCAGCCGCCGGGAACTGTTCCGGAGGCATGACCGCCAATGTCACGCGCCCCACACTCTTTGGATTTGCTGCCGCACCCGCTGGACGCATCGGCGGGGGACCGGGCCGCGGTGCGGCGGCAAAAAGCGCGGTGGGCGAACCCGGTGAGGGCGCCCCGATGATCGCCGAACTCGCGGCGCGCGCCGCCGCCATGGCGGGGCGAGGGCCGGGCGCGGGACGAGGAGGGGCACGCGGACCGGGGCGCGGTGCATTCAACCCCAACGACATTTTCAGCCCGCGCGTATCTTTAGTGGATGCGCTGTCCAGCGACGGAATGCTGCACATGATGTACGTAGCCAGCGGCAAAGAGCCGCAGCCGGCCATTCCCGTTTCTGCCGGCCAACGCCAATGCGCGCGGCTTAATCGTCATCGACAAGGTGGCGTATGCCATCACCTCTCAGGGCTGCGGCGGCGCGGCCAACGGCCTGTGGGCGTTGGACCTGGAGTCGAAGGAAGTCACCAACTGGAAGGCCAGCGGCGACGTAGCGGGCACCGAAGGGCCGGCTTTCGACGGCGACGGCACGCTGTACGTGGCGACCACCGCGGGCGATGTGACAGCGCTCGAACCCAAGACTCTGAAAGTGAAAACTTCCTACCATTCCGGCGGCGTCGGGTTCACTTCGTCGCCAGTGATTTTCGAATATGCGGGTAAGACGCTGATCGCGGTCGCGGCCAAAGATGGCAGTCTGCACGTGCTGGATACCGCCGCGCTGGATGGCGCGCCGGTAGCGAAATCGCAGCCATCGTCCGATCTGAGTCCCGGTGCCCTGGCCAGTTGGCAGGATTCCAGCGGCACGCGTTGGATCCTTGCCGCTTCCAAGGGTGCGATCGTAAGCTGGAAACTCGCGGACCACGGGGGCACTCCGGCATTGCAGGCGGGGTGGGTCTCGCGCGACATGTTCGCGCCGCAGACGCCGCTGGTGATCAACGGCGTCGTGTTCGCGGTGTCGGCCGGGGACCGCTCCCGCCCCGCGGTCCTGTACGCGCTCGATGGCGAAGGCGGAAAGGAATTCTGGAACAGCGGCAAAGCCATCGCCTCGTATGTGCGTAACGGCGGCTTCTCGGCCAGCGGAAGCCAGGTATATTTAGGAACGAACGATGGAACGATCTATGCGTTTGGTTTCCCCATTGAGCATTAAAATTCTCGCGGCGGGTGCGCTGTTTGGCGCATCCGCCTTCGCGCAGCTTCCCGACGGCCCGGGCAGGGCCGAGACCGAGCGGATTTGCAGCCAGTGTCATGAGCTGGCGCGGTCCATTTCCCTCCGGCAGGATCATGCCGGATGGCAGGCCACCATGGACAAAATGGTGACGCTCGGCGCCAAGGGCACGGATACCGAATTCCAGACTGTGGTCGATTACCTGGCTGCGCATTATCCCGCTGATGAGGTTCCACGCATCAACGTCAACCATGCCCGCGCCATCGAACTGGAGTCCGGCCTGACGCTGAAGCGGTCGCAGGCGGCAGCCATCGTCGAGTACCGCACCAAGAACGGGCCGTTCCACTCCATCGAAGACCTGGAAAAAGTCCCTGGCATCGATGCGGCCAAAATCGAGGCGAAAAAGGACCGGCTGACGTTCCAATAGTCAATGAGCTATCGCGGCCGGCAGTCGGCATCAATTGAAAACGATCAGCTCCGCATCACCGTGTTGCGTGAGGGCGGCCACATCGCCGAGATCCTGCACAAGGCCACTGGCGTCAATCCTCTATGGACGCCGCCTTGGCCTTCGATGGAGCCGTCCGCGTTCCCTAATGCCGGCGCGGCCGTGGATGCGCGTCTGCTGGCGGGAATCATGGGGCACAATGTGTGCCTGGACATTTTCGGCGGCCCCTCCGGCGAAGAGGCCGCGGCAGGCCTCGGCGTGCACGGTGAGGGGCCCGTGGTGCCCTACGAAATTGAGGCGGCGGAATCGCGCCTCGCCATGAAGGCGACGTTGCCGCTGACTCAGATTTTGTTTGAACGCACCATCGAACTGCGCGACAGCACGCTCGAAATCCGCGAATCCGTCACGAGCCTGGCGGCGTTCGACCGGCCCATCGGCTGGACTCAGCATGTCACGCTCGGGCCGCCGTTTCTGGAGCGCGGAGTCACCGAATTCCAACTCTCCGCCACACGCGCGAAGACGTTCGAGACGGCATTCGGGGCGGACGATCATCTGCAGCCCAACCTGGAATTCGTGCCGGCTCCGCATGTGTTCACCGCGGCAGCGAAGTCCAGCGCGTTTACCACGCACCTGATGGATCCCGCGAGCGAACAGGCGTACTTCACCGCACGCCATCCCGGGTTGGGATTGGAATTCGGCTACCGCTGGCGGCGCGCCGATTTTCCCTGGCTGGGCATTTGGGAAGAGAACCACAGCCGCCTGGCGCCTCCCTGGAACGGCGAGACGCTGGCGCGCGGCATGGAATTTGGGGTATCGCCATTTCCGGAAACCCGCCGGCAAATGGTGGATCGGGGCACGCTGTTCGGCGTGCCTGCGTATCGCTGGCTTCCCGCTAGAGGGCGGCTGGAAGCGTGCTATTCGGCGTTCGTCAAAGTTTCTTGAGCCGGATGTTCTTCACCTCGATTTTCATGGGCGGGCCTTTGTGCACCTGGATGCCGATCAGGCCGTCCATTTTGCGGCCGGCGGGATCATCGTCAATCAACATGCTCATCACGTGGCCATTGAGTATCTGGATCAGCGTATTCCCGCGCGCGATCAGGTGCACGTCGTTCCAGCCATCGGCATGAATCAATTTCTTCAGCTCTTCGTCACTGCCCAGTGAGCCCATCACGGCGGGCTTCCCGCCACTGCCGATATAGGTGAACTGGCCGCGCATCGCCAGGAAGCCGCGCGCCCGCTCTTCGTAGATCTGGCCGGTGTATTGCTGCTCGCCATCCATATCGAACTGGTAGCCCTTCATGGCCCACTTGATGTCGGGCAGTTCGATGCTGCGATACTGGATTCCGCTGTTGAAGCCGGTCAGCCGGTACTGCAGGCGCAATTCGAAATCGGCCGGACTGCCGCCGCGCCAGATCAGGAAGGTATTCTGCTGGGGCTGCCTGCTGGTGGTGGTCTCTCCGACCAGGGCCCCGCCTTCCACCCGCCAGAATTCCGGATCGCCATCCCACCCTTGCATGGATTTGCCGTCGAAGATGGCTTTGAAGCCGGACTCGTGGATTGGAGGAATGTTTTGGGCCAGTACCAACAGCGCCGGGCAGACCGCGAGGATGAGTGCTCTACGCATTGGCATCCTTCCCCCTCTCTCCCGGAACGGAGACCCAGCGCCGGTCCGCGGCGGATGCCAGCACCGCGTCCGTCACATAGTCGGTCAGCAGAGCGTCTGCGAACGTGGGCGCTGCGCTGGCGCCTGCGCCGAGCGCCGCGAGGAAGTCTGCTACCTGGTGAATGAAGGTGTGCTCGTAGCCGATCTGCAGGCCGGGCACCCACCAGTTCTTCATATAAGGATGGTCGCTATCGGTGATGTGGACGCTGCGCCAGCCGCGTGTCGCGCCCTCGTCGCGATGGTCGAAATACTGGAGCCGGTGCAGGTCGTGCAGGTCCCAGAAGATGGAGGCATGCTCTCCGTTAATTTCGAACGTGTACAAAGCCTTGTGGCCGCGGGCGTATCGCGTAGCTTCGAATGTGGCCAGAGAGCCGTTGCGGAAGCGCGCCAGAAACGCGCTGGCATCGTCGATCCCCACCGGCTCGACTTTGCCCGTGAGGTTGTGTTTGCGACTTTTGATGAAGGTTTCGGTCATGGCCGAGACCTCCGCGATGCCGCCGTTCAGCCACAGCGCCGTATCGATGCAGTGCGCCAGCAGGTCGCCGGTAACGCCGCTTCCGGCGACATTGACGTCCAGGCGCCACAACCCTTCCCCGCCCTGAGGCAGATCGCTGGAAATGGTCCAGTCCTGCAGGAACTTGGCGCGATAGTGGAAGATCTTGCCAAGGCGTCCCTCATCAATCCACTGCTTCGCCAAAGTGACTGCGGGAACGCGGCGGTAGTTGTACCAGACCATGTTCGGCGCCTTGGCCGCCTCCACGGCGCGGACCATGGTCTCCGATTCGGCGGCGTTGCGCCCCAGAGGCTTCTCGCACATCACCATCTTGCCGGCCTGCGCCGCGGCAATGGCGATCTCGGCGTGGGTGTCATTGGGGCTGGCGATATCGATCAGGTCGATCTCGGGCGACTCCACTACCGCGCGCCAATCGGTTTCTACAGTTTCATAGCCCCAGCGCGCGGCAAACGCGCCGGCACGGTCGCGATTCCGCGCACATACGGTCTTGAGCACCGGCCGGTACGGAACATCGAAAAAGTGATTCACCTGGGAGAACGCGTTGGAGTGTGTCCGCCCCATGAAGCCGTAGCCGATCATTCCCACATTGAGTTTCTTCATGTCAGTTCCACCCATGCGCGCAGCGAACCGCAATCATCACCCGCAGAACATCCTGCCAGGTTTTGGGATCGAGCATCACCGAATTCGGAAACATGCAGCCATCCCAACAGACATGCTGAAACGCGCGCGTTGGCCGGCCGTCCGCGCCGCGCATCCAGGCGCCGGCGTCGCGGACGATATCGAGCTTGCCGTTGGGGTCGCAGGGCTGGCAGTGCCGGCCGGTCTTATCGTGGGAGCCCGCGCCTTTCACCGTGCCGTCATTCTGCGCCACGTGGAAATCCAAAGTCCAGGGCCGCAGCGCCGCCGCCATTTTGGCGTAGGCTTCGGCCAGCTTTTCGGATTGCGACCAGTCGAAGTCATCCGGCAGCAGGCGGTCTTCGGGCGCGTTGTAGCCCATGGTGAACAGCATGGTGTGGGCCATATCGGCCTGGAAACCGAGGGTCTGCGGGCGGCCCACCATCTCCAGCAACTCCACATTGCGGCGCCAGCTATGCATGCCGGCCCAACAGATCTCACCCTCGGCAGCGAGCCGTTCTCCGAAATCCTCGGCGATGGTGCAGGCTTCGGCGAATGTGTGCGCGATGCGTTTGGAGTTCCCGGCGGGATCTTTGGCCCATTCGGCGGGACTCGCCGCGGAATCGATGCGGATGATTCCGTACTGGCGGACGCCCAGGTCGCGCAGTTTCTTCCCGATACGGCAGGCCTTGCGGACTTGCGTCAGGAACCGGCCGCGCTCCGTCTCGTCTCCCATCGCGGAACCGCCGCCGGTGGGCGGCCACACGGGCGCCACCAGCGATCCGGCGCGGAGGCCCTTGCCGGAAATTTTCTCGGCCAGGCGCGCGAGGTCATCATCGGAGGAATCGATATCGGTGTGGGGCGACGAGAGGAACAGGTCAACGCCGTCGAACCGGACGCCATCCACTTCGGCGGCGGCGGTCAGGTTGAGCATTGTATCCAGATCGATGGGCGGCTCCGAATCGGGGCCTTTCCCGACGAGGCCGGGCCACATGGCGTTGTGGAGAGCTGGATAGGCGTTGGTGGTTGACTCCATGGTCATATCAACTCCTTGAGTTTTGAAACGTCTCAGAGTATATCATCCACGGCGCGCTTTCAGGTTAAGGAATCGAAATCCGCGCGCGTCCGGAAGTACGGAACCAGGCCGCCGGCGGAGACAATCGCGAGCATAATATCCGGCAGCGGTTCCGCGGGGAGCGACTCACCGGTAGTCTCATTGCATACCAGCCCGCCATTGAGTCGCAAGCGATGGCCTTCCGCGATGCCGGACGTATCGCAGACCACCGGCAGGAGGCCGTTGTTCACTGCATTTCGGTAATAAGTGCGGGAGAAACTGCGCGCCAGCACGGCGCCGATGCCGGCGCCCAGAATGGCGGTCACCGCGACCTCCATGGCGGAGCCGCATCCAAAGTTGGCGCCCGCAACGATCAGGTCGCCGGGCGCTACCGTGGCGGCGAATCCGGCTTCGATCTCTTCGAACAGATAGTGGCGCAGATACTTCGGGTCGAGACTCTCGCGCTTACGCCGCGAGGTGATGATGTAGTCGGTATTGATATCGTCGCCGAAGACGCGGGCCCGTCCTTCCATAGGGGTCACGGGGTCACCTCGCGAGGATCGGCGATCCGCCCGCGAACGGCGGCGGCAGCACAAGCGGCCGGGGATGCCAGGTAGATGGCCGCGTGGCTATTGCCCATGCGGCCTTTGAAATTCCGGTTGGCGGTAGAGATGACGTTTACGCCGTCCCCGGGTATGACGCCGCAGGTACCGCAACAGGAACCGCACCCGGGCGTCCCAATCACGGCGCCCATGGCGATGAATTGGGCCAGCGAGCCATCGCGCGCCAGCGTTTCCAGTTCGGTCCGCGAAGCGGGGGTCACCACCAACTGCACGCCCGGCGCGGGTCCGCCGCCGGCTTGAAGCACCGCCAGCGCCTGGTGAAAATCGCGGACGCGTCCCCCCGTGCAGGTGCCCAGGTACACCATGTGGACCGGAGTTCCGGCGGCGTCTTCCAAAGGCGTCACGCGATCCACGCGGTGAGGCAGGGCCACCAGGGGAACCAAACGATCGAGGGCGATATGCACGCGGCGCGCGTACCGCGCGTCCCCATCGGAATCAACCGGCGAGTGAGAATTATGGGTGCGGCCTCGCAAATACCCTTCCGTCCGCGCGTCGCAAGGAAAGACTCCGTTCTTCGCACCCATCTCGACGCTGAGATTACTCAGCACGAGGCGATCTTCCAGTTCCAGCGAATCCAGACCGCTGCCCGCGAACTCTATAGCCTGGTACGCGGCGCCGTCCGCTCCGAGTTCGCGCGCCAGCGCCAAGGCAATATCCTTGGCGTACAAGCCGGACGGCAGCGTGCCGGTCAACTCGACGCGGATCGATTCCGGAACGCGCAGCCAGATGCGGCCGCACTTCATGATGGCGGCGAGATCCGAAGAGCCAATACCGGTGGCGAAGCAGTTCAGCGCGCCGCAGGTGACCGCGTGGCTGTCCGCGCCTACGACCAGGGCCCCGGGCCAGGCGCGGCCCGATTCCACCATCAATTGGTGGCCGATGCCTTCACCGGCTTCCCAGAGGGCGATACCCTGACCGGCGGCGAAACTGCGCATGCGCTGGTGCAGCAGGGCAGTGGCGCGAGTAGGCGGCGGGGCGTAATGATCCAGGGCAAATACCAGGCGGGAGGGAGCGAATACGCGCGTGCCGCCCATCGCCTGGAAATAGTCGAGGGCCATGGGCACGGAGCCATCCGTCCCCATGGCGGAATCCACAGTGCAGATGACGACGTCGCCGGCTCTGGCATTGCGGCCGGATTTGCTGGATAGAATTTTCTCAGTGATGGTTTTGCCGGCCACTGGCTACAGCATAGCAGCGGCCTGCACGCGCGGAACAGCACACAGAGTGGCACAGTCCAGAACTTCACGTAGTTGATTCAGGCGAGCTTCAAGGCGCCGCCGTTCGGCGGAATTGATACCGTGCAGAAGGGGCAGGAGCCTGGTAACTTCGGTATACGCCTTTTCCGCCCTGGCGGCAAATTCATCCATATTGGCCCACCGCTCCCGGGCCTCCTCATCGAGTAGTAGTTTAGCGAAAGACAAACCGCGCTCCAGTTTGGTGGAGATCAAGGCATGGAGTTGCTGGTCGGTTCTGGCGCGAAATTCCGCTAGCTTGGCAACTTCTGCTCGTGTTGTCATAGTCTCATCGTCCTGGTCCTACTTACTTAGACGTTGCACCAGGCCAATTCGACCACAAAACTTTGTGTCAAGAAGTGTAAGAAAAACAAGTGTAAGAAAAAAAGGGACATGGCCGTCGGTGGCCACTGTCCCTTTTTTATGGCCGGTTCACCGCACTTGAATTGTATCCACCTTAATAATGTCGCCTTCCGCCGTGCCGCTGACTCTGGCAGCCACAGCGCTGGACGTGTCGGGAGCACCGGGAGCAGTACGATCGGCGCGGTTCTTCAAGGCTTCCATAGCCTTGGTGTTGCCGGCATCGTCCAGCTTGTACGTCTTTCCGTTCACCGCAATTACGAACGCCGTGGTGCTGCTGGTGGGAGTGCAGGCTTGCATGCTCTTCTGTTGGGTCATACAGGTAGCGTCAAACAACTGGCCGTTCCAGGTTTCTGCCAGCCCGAGAGCTGCGAAAAACGCTACAGACGTTACGATTGTGAGAAGTCTACGCATTTTGGTTACCTTTTCAGATTTCAAAATTCGCTGAATTGGCGCATGCCGCAAAGCTGAGCAAGTGGGGCACCAAAACAGGACGCAGGCGGGCGTACTACTTGTAAACACAGGCGCCGGCGCGATAGACGGCACGTGCGGTTTCGCGGCCGAAGAAATACGGGAGTTCCCGGTAATCGCTGCAATCGTGAATGGCGAAATCGGCGGCTTTCCCTGCTTCCAGAGAACCGATCTCCGCGCTGAGGCCCAAACTGCAGGCGGCATTGAAGGTAGCGGCCACAATGGCTTCCGCGGGCGTCATTTTCATCTGCGTGGACGCCAGCGAGAGGACCATGGGCATGGACGCGGTAGGGGAAGAACCGGGATTGAAATCCGTGGCGAGCACCACGGCCAAACCGAGATCGATCATGCGGCGCGCGGCGGGATAGTGAGTCGAGCCGAGATTGTATACCGATGCGGGCAGGAGCACGGGTTGCACGCCGGCGGCTTTGAGGGCCTCCAACCCCGCGGGTGTAGTGGCTTCCAGGTGGTCCGCGGTGGCTGCCCGAAATTCGGCAGCGAGGCGCGAGCCTTCATCGGGCGTGAATTGATCGGCGTGAATTCGCAAGCCGAAGCCCAATTGCGCCGCGGCGTGGAGCACGGTGCGCGCTTTGTCCGCGGGAAATACGAACGGTTCGATGAAAATATCGCAATAGCGCGCCAGCTTTTCGGCAGCCACACGCGGCAGCATTTCATCCGCTACCACTGCGATGTAATCGTCAATGCGTCCGCGAAATTCGTCGGGGACTTCATGCGCGCCCAGAAACGTGGGGACACAGCGAAGCGGACCCTCCCTATCCATCTGACGGATCACGCGCAGAATCTTTAGCTCGGCCTCCAAAGATAAACCGTACCCCGATTTGGCTTCGATGGTGGTGGTGCCTCCACGCAGGAACCACTCCTGATACTTACGGGCGGCTGCCAGCAGGTCGCTTTCGGTGGCGTCGCGGGTACGGCGCACGGTGGAGCGGATGCCACCGCCGCGAGCGGCGATCTCCCGATAGGTAACGCCGGCGGCGCGGAGTTCGTACTCGTCGGCGCGGTTGCCGGCGAACACCGGATGAGTGTGAGCATCCACAAACCCGGGAAGCACGATGCGGCCTCCGGCGTCCACTACTTCGCAATCGCCAGTGAGAAGCGGTTCGATGTGCGCGCGCGTTCCGACGGCGGCAAGCCTTCCCCGCCGCACCAGCAGCGCGCCATCAGGGATGAGGCCGAGTTCCCGGAGTTCGCTGCAGGTGCGGGGGCGCGGCGGGCCAGCCACGGTCACCAGTTGCGAGATGTTGATTACGGCGAGATCATGCATGCGCGGGACGCCCGAGAATCCCGGCCGCGAATTCCAGCAGGCAGGAGGCCGCGGTCATGGCAGTGATATCGGCCACGTCGCGCGTGGGATCCAGTTCGGTGAGGTCGAAGACGCGCACTTTGGGATGGAGCCCGCAGAGGTGGGCGGCGCGCCGCATCTGGCCGGGGAACAGACCGCCGGGCAGCGAATCGTTGGCGGCGGGGGCATGGATGCGGTCCAGAACATCCATATCCACGCTCACGTAAATGCGATCCACATGCATGTGCAGATGGCCCAACGCGGTGTGGACCGCCTTGGTGATGCCCAAGTCCATGACCTGATCGCTGGTGATGACGTGGATGCCAGCGGCGCGCGCCACCTTGGCATAGGCCTCGGAATTGGCGAAGCGCTGGAGGCCGATCTGGTAGATATGATCGCCTTGCAGTCCGTCGCGCAGCAAGGCGCGGGTGAAGTTACGGTTATTCAGACCATCGTCCAGGTCGCCGAGATCGAAGTGGGCGTCGAAGCTGACCAGGCCGCAGCGCTCCATGGGGACGCCCAGACCGTGGACTCCGGCCACAGAGAGACTGCTATTTCCGCCCAGCAGGACGGCGGCGTTCATGTCCTGGAGTTGCGCGGCAACGGCGTCGCGGATGGGCTGAGATGCGTCCTGGGGGGCGAGCGCCACAACGGACAGGTCGCCGGCATCGCGCACGCGCAGGTGACGGAGGTCGCGGGTGGCGGAGAGATCGTAGGTGCTGAAGTGGTGGAGCATGTTGCGGACCGCCTGCGGCGCCAGGTCGCACTGCGCGGGCGGCAACGAACCCCTGGCGGCCGGAACGCCCAGCACGGCAAGCCCCCGGGTGGCGCGGGCCAGATAATCGCCGGCCAGCCAGTCTCGCGCACAGGGCCAATGCGGATCGTAGTAAGGATCTTCCTGATGGCTCATTGGTCTTCCATGGGACGCTTCAGATGATGTTCCGCGGCGAACCGCACCGCCTCTGGATAACCTGCGTCGGCATGACGGATCACGCCGATGCCGGGATCGGTGGTGAGCACGCGCGCGAGGCGGCGCTCGCTTTCCTCGGAACCGTCGGCTACGACCACCATACCGGCATGTTGCGAGTAGCCGATGCCCACGCCTCCGCCATTGTGAATGGACACCCAGGAAGCGCCCGCGGCGGTATTGAGGAGGGCATTCAGCAGGGGCCAATCGGCGATGGCGTCGGAGCCGTCGCGCATGCCCTCGGTTTCGCGGAAGGGCGAGGCCACCGATCCGGCGTCCAGGTGATCGCGGCCAATGACGATGGGGGCGGAGATCTCGCCGGAGCGCACGAGGCGATTCATGGCCAGTCCGAATTCGGCGCGCTCGCCATACCCGAGCCAGCAGATGCGCGCCGGCAGTCCCTGGAAGTGGATGCGCTGCTGCGCCAGCGAAATCCAGCGGGCCAGGGTTTCGTTGTGCGGAAACAGTTCGAGGACAAGCCGGTCGGTGCGGTGGATGTCCGCCGGATCGCCGGACAGGGCTACCCAGCGAAACGGCCCGCGGCCTTCGCAAAAGAGCGGGCGGATGTATTCGGGCACGAAGCCCGGAATGCGATACGCATCTTCGACGCCGGCTTTCTTGGCGTGAGTGCGGATATTATTGCCATAGTCGAAGGTGACGGCGCCGCGGGCCTGCAAGGCGAGCATGGCTTCCACGTGGCGGCCCATGGCCTGCATGGAGCGTTCCACGTATTCCACGGGATTGGCGGCGCGCAAGGCACGCGCTTCCTCCAGGGTCATGCCATTGGGAACATATCCATTGAGGGGATCGTGCGCGCTGGTCTGGTCTGTGAGAACATCCGGGGTGAAGCCGCGGCGCACGAGTTCGGGTATCACGTCGGCGCAGTTGGCTACCAGGGCCACGGAAATGGCCGCGCCGGTGCGTTGCGCCTCGCTGAGCATGGTGAGCGCACCGTCCAGACTGGCGGCCAGACGGTCGCAGTAGCCGGTTTCCAGACGCCGCTGGATGCGGTGCGGGTCCACATCGATGCCGAGGAAGCTGGCTCCGGCCATGGTGGCGGCGAGCGGCTGCGCGCCACCCATTCCCCCCATTCCGCCGGAGACGACAATTTTGCCGGTAAGCGATCCGCCGAAGTGGCGGCGGCCCAGGGCGGCGAAGGTCTCATAGGTGCCCTGCACGATGCCCTGGCTGCCGATATAGATCCACGAGCCGGCGGTCATCTGACCGAACATGGTGAGGCCCATGCGTTCCAGGCGGTTGAATTCGTCCCAATTGGACCAGTGGCCCACCAGGTTGGCATTGGCGATGAGCACGCGCGGCGCTTCGGGATGGGTGCGGAAGATGCCCACGGGGCGCCCGGATTGCACCAGCAGCGACTCATCGTTTTCGAGCGATTGCAAGGCCCGCACGATGGCGTGAAAGCTGGGCCAATCGCGCGCGGCGCGGCCGGTGCCGCCGTAGACCACAAGCTGGTCTGGATTCTCGCCCACCTCGGGATCGAGATTGTTGTGCAACATACGCAAGGCGGCTTCCTGGTGCCAGCCCTTGCAGGTGATGGTCAGGCCTCGCGGGGCGTGAATTGCAGTGGTGAGGCTCATATCGGTCCTCCGTGGCAAATCATAACTCAATGCGCGCCGGCGGCTTGGAGGCGCGCTTCCACAGACTGTTTGAAAGCCGCGTCCTGGATGGAATCCAGGTTGATGCGGACGTTCTCCAGCGCTCCGGTCTTGGCCGCCGTGGCGAGGGCTTTAGCCACCGCCAGGTCCGACGCGAAGCGCGCGGGAATCTCCAGCAGAAGGAGGCGGGAGTGCATGGCGCAGACCCGCTCATAGACCTCTAACGGGACATCCGCCGCGCCGTGGAGCGCCTCTTCCACGTAGGGTTCGCGTTCGTCTTTGGGACGCTTGTAGGCCGCCATCACGCGCTGGAAGGCCGCCGCATCACGGTCCACGGCTTCGGTGAAGAAGGCGCGATCCTGTTCGAATGGCGCGGCATCCTGCTTCGCCATGCGCGTGACCATGGAGCCCAAGGCGGCGCCCATGGCGGCGGCTGCGGCGCTGGCGCTGCCACCGCCGGGAGTGGCGGTGGGCGCGGCCAGGGCATCCAGAAAGTCGGGGAGGCCGCCGCGCGAGGCCATGGCCGCCGCGATGCGATTTTCCAGCACCAGCTCGGGACGGAAATTTTCGAAGCGGAGGAAATACTCGGCCGACATCTCGATGGACTTTTTGGGGATGAGGCCGACGATTTCGCTGCCCACCACCGGAACGCCGTAGCGTTCGGCTTCGCGCCGCACGGTCTCGTAGACCAGGTGCATGGCGGTCTGTTCGAAATCGGTGAGATTGATGGAGACCTGGGCCAGCTTGCGCGAGCCCAGCAGGACCCCCATGCTTTTCACGTAGCGGAAGCCGCCGGAGGAGAAGCGAATGGTTTTGGCGATCTTTTTGGCGATGTTGAGATCCGGCGTCCCCAGGTTGACGTTGTAGGCGATCAGGAACTTGCGCGCGCCTACGACGGTGGCGCCGGCGGTGGGATGGCAGCGGTCGCCGCAATCGGGCTGGCGGTCCGGCACCACGCCGATTTCGTTCACCAGGGCTTCGAACTGGCCGCGGCGGATGTTTTCCAGATTTACGCGGTCCGGGCGTTTGGCGGCGGCTTCGTAGAAATAGACGGGCACGTGCAACTTGTTCCAGATCTCATGACCCACGCGCTCGGCCAGCTTGACGCACTCTTCGAGGGTCACGCCTTCGATGGGAATGAACGGGACCACGTCCGCCGCTCCGATGCGCGGATGGGCGCCCTGGTGGGTGGTGAGATCGATGAGCGCGACGGCCTTTTCCACGCCCCGGAATGCGGCATCGGCGACGGCGGCGGGCGGACCGGCGAAGGTGAGGACGCAGCGATTGTGATCGGCGTCGGATTCGCGATCCAGCAGCACCACCTCGGGGACGGCGAGGATAGCCTGGACGATGGCGTCGATGCGGGCGGGGTCGCGCCCTTCGGAGAAATTGGGGACGCACTCTACAAGTTGTCTGGGCATAGCGTTCTTCAACGTATCATGGCGCGGCGGCCCCACCGGTAGATCATGATCCCGATCATGTTGCTGATGACGACGACCGCGCAGATCTTGGTGGCGTAGGCGTTGCGGCTGACCACGTCGACGATGGGGTAGACGGCGATGAACAGCGAAATCAGACTGGTGAGCAGACCGGCGCTGGAGGCGATTTTGAGCCAGAGGGGCAGGCGGCCGCGCAAGACTCGAAAGCCCACCAGCGGGATCAGAAACAGCGCGACATAGGTGATGGCGTAATGCACGTCCGAGGCTACGAGCAGAGTCTGGGCGGCTTCCTGCTCGTGCACGCCGGTCATGCTGAGGAGGATCAGACTCATGACGAGGGCCGCGACGAAGAGAATGGAATTGCGCGGGGTGCGCCAGCGTGGATGGAGCTGCGAGAACCATGGCGGCACCAGGTTGTCCCAGCCGGCCGTCATGGGCAAGCGGGTGAGGCCGGTGAAGATGAGGCTGGAACTGGCGATGGCGCGGGCGACCAGCAGGAAGATGGCAAACGGGGCGGCGAATCCGGCGCGTCCGGTAGTGCCCATGGCGGCGCGCATGGTTTGCGGGATAGGTCCGATGACATTGATGGGCTGCCCGCCGATGAAGGCCAGAACGACGCTGGTGCCGAGGATGAACATCAGGGAGATGACCGGCGCGGAGATCAGGACGGACTGGCCCACGGTGCGCGCGGCGCTGCGGCATTCGCCCGCCATGATGGCGACATATTCGAAGCCGCTGAGCGCGCCCACCGACATCTGGCCGAAGACGGCGAGGCTGAAGAGATTGAGCTTGGGCCACTCCCAGGGGATGGCTTCGAAGCGGTGCAGGGAACCGCGCCAGAGCGCCCAGAGGGGCAGAGCCAGCAGGATGGCGTAGGCCAGCAGGATCATGACGCTGCCGGTGTTGTGCAGCCACTTGCCGAGGTTGAGCCCGCGGATGGCTACCAGGGTGATTGCCAGCAGCACTACTCCGGTGATGGCGAAGGTTGCGGGCTTGCTGGCGGACACCCAGACGCCGGAGGGCCCCAGCATGTACGACACGTCGGTGGGGATCTGGAAAATGATGGCGGCCACGCAGACTACGGCGTAGACCCAGAGATTCCAGGCGGTGAGAAAGCCGGCCATTTCGCCGAACCCGGCTTTGGCCCATTGGTAGAGGCCGCCTTCGAGCGGCATGAGTCGATTGAGATAGATGACGACCGCCGCCAGGGGCAGATAGAACAGGAGCATGGCGACGAGCCAGAAGACGACGTGAGCACGGCCCAGTTTGGCGGCGATGCCGACCCAGGAAGATCCGACCACACAGAGGATCTGGGCCAGCACCAGGTCGCCGAGTCCCATTTCCTGGCGGAGGGCGGTTTCCCGGCTGGGCGCGCTGGTCAAGGTTCCATTGTACGGGGATTAGGGGTGGGGATTGGGGGTGGGGGTTGGGGATGGGGAATCGTTTTAGGCGGCCCTCCGGGTGGGTTTGCGGACCGTTTCGAGGCGGCGGATCTGGGGGAGTGAATAAACAAAATTGGGGGGCAGGGCTTCGGGGGGAAAATCGTATGTTTCGCCTAAGATAGCGGCTTCCTCGACGACTTGCTGGAGGGCGGCTTTGCGGTCCTGCTGGAGCTGGCGGACGAGGGCCATGTTCTTTTCGATGCGGCGCTGGATGCGGCTTTCGTAGAGGGTGAGGAGGTTGAGGTCCTTTTTCTGTTCGTTCCAGACACGGCCCTGGGCGAGGGCGATATCGACCTGCTCATTGCCGGAGACGGCGTCGTCGGGTTGGTTGAGGCCGCGGACGAGGAGGGCGCTTTCGATGGCGGAGGAGCGCTTCATGCGCCAGCGGTCATCGGCGATCTGCTGGACGAGATCGATTTCCATGCCTCCGACGGGTGCATAGAACTGGTGAAGGCTCTGGCAGTGATCTTTGTACGGCTGTTCATCGGACGGCGCGATGACGAGGACCTGGCCGGTGAGGCCGTGGCGGTAGGCATTGAAGGCGCGTTTGTCGCGGGGTTTGGGATCGACGGTATTCGTTTGCCCGGTCTGTTCTGGAGACATTTGTGTCCCCCCTTTCCCTTCCAGGAGTAACATTCCGACTTGGACGAAGCCGCACACGGCAGGGCCGCGCCCGTAGCTTTTCGCGTCGTAAGGGGATAAACCAACGGACGAAAGGAGTTCGTTGGTATGACCCCACTACGACAGCGAATGCTGGAAGAGTTGCAGCTTCGCAATTATGCAGATTTCACAACTGAGCGCTATCTCGACGCCGTCGAACGATTCGCCAAGTATTTCGATAAGTCGCCAAGCCAGTTGGGACCAGATTCGAGAGTTCCTTCTGCATCTCGTCAAGGACAACAAGGCCGCTCCAAACACACTTCAGGTCTATCGGGCAGCGCTGAAGTTTCTGTATGTGAAAACGCTGCGCCGACGCTGGTTTGATGAACTGGTGCCGAGGACGCGGAGGCATCCGAAACTTCCGCCTGTGTTGAGCGCGGAAGAGATCACTCGCATTCTCGACCACACCACGAATTTGAAGCACTGGGCCATCATCGCCACGCTCTATTCCACTGGCCTGCGCTGCAACGAACTGCGCCTGCTGAAGGTCCAAGATATCGATAGCAAGCGGATGGTGATCCACGTCCGCGAGGCAAAAGGCGGAGTGCCGCGCGACATTGGGCTTTCACCGGTACTGCTCGAACGGCTGCGCATTTACTGGCGCTGGCTGAAGCCGCAAGACTGGCTGTTTCCTTCGAAGATGCGTCCTGACCAGCCGATGGAGCGGAAGACAATCCGCCTCGCGTGCAGCAACGCCGCCCAGCGTGCCGGAATCAACAAACAGACTTCGCCCCACGTGTACCGCCACTATCTACCCTTCCGGACTATGTCGAGTAGTCGAAGAGCTTTGACGAAATTGGGCCGGAATTCAAGGCCCGACGCGCAAAGCCCCTGGCGATCACCCGACATAGTCGGATGCCGGCTACAGACTGTTCAGGAACGCGAGGAGTCGGTCGCCAGGTTTGTACCGGCCGGGTTTTGCGTTCGGCGGGGATGTCCTCGCCAGCGCTTTTTCCTTCATGGCAAGTGTTGCCTCGAGATAAATCTGTGTGGTCTCAACACGTTCGTGGCCGAGCCACAGCGCGATCACCGAGCGGTCAACCCCATTTTCGAGAAGGTCCATGGCCATGGTGTGCCTCAGGCGGTGAACGGTGACCCGCTTTTGCTTCAAAGAGGGGCAGGCAACGGAAGCCACCGCGCGATGCTTGTTCAGCAAGTACTGTACACCGTGGACGCTGAGGCGTTCCCCTTGAGCGTTTGGGAACAGCACGTGTCCGTCACCTCGTTGGCGCTCGCGCAACCAGGCTTTCAACACGGCGACTATCGATCTGGCGATGGGTGTACAGCGTTCCTTGCGCCCTTTGCCGATTACTCGCACGTGGGCGCCGGCGCCGAAGATGATGTCTTCGCGTTTTAGCCCGGTCATCTCGGATAGGCGCAGCCCCGTCTGCACGGCCAACAATATGAAGGCGTGATCACGTCGGCCAGACCACGTGCTCTGGTCGGGTGCCGCGAGTAAGCCGTCGACTTCGGCACGCGTGAGGAAGGGGACCAAGGTCCGAGTAAAGCGCTTGCTGGGAATGGCGAGCACTCGTTGAATCTGCGCGGAATGAGCCGGCACCTCATAAGCTGCGAAACGAAAGAACGAGCGCATCGCGGTCAAACGCAGGTTGCGGCTGCGGGTGCTGACACCCTTCCCCTTCTCCAAATGTTCCAAGAACGCCATGATCAATGGGGCGTTGATCTCCTGGAAGGTCAGCCGCGACGGCGCCTTATGCAATCGCTGTTCGGTGAACTTAAAGAACTGACGGAAGGTGTCGCGATACGAACTGATGGTATGAGGGCTCGCCTGGCGCTGCTGCATGAGGCGCTGAGTAAAGAAACTCTCCAAGAGTGCAGGCAGGCTGGTGGGGGTACTCATGCGCGATCCTCCCAGCGCTGTTGCAGCCGTTGCATTGCCTCCCGCATTAGCTCGGGAGAGGCCTCCAAATACCATTGTGTGTCGGCGACGTGCACATGCCCGAGGTAGGCAGACAACAGGGGCAGTCGCCTCTCGGGATCCTGACCGGAGCGGTACCACTGCACGAGGGTGTTTGTCGCGAACCGGTGGCGCATGTCATGGAGACGAGGGCCGCGGCTGGCGGATGGGCCCCGCAACCCGATCTGCCGGGACAACGCATAGAATGTTCGATGGATGTCGCCGCTATCCAAGCGATTGCCCCTGCTGGAGACGAATAGATAGGTGGAGACCGCTCGTCCTTTCCAATGGCGCTGACGGCGGGCGATGTAGTCTGCCAGCACAGTGCAGGTTGAGGCATGCAAAGGCACGAGGCGGGTTTTACCGAACTTGGCACCGCGAATCGTCAGCACCCCCGCCTTCAAATCGACATCCTGAAGTTCGAGGTTGCGTGCTTCGCCCAGGCGAAGGCCGGAAACGCTCAGCAGTCCGAACAGACAATGATAGACCCACGGTCGCAGCTTGCCGCGCTCCCAGCGACAGGGCATCTTTAGAGCTGCGTGTAATAAACTGCGGACCTCTTCATCGGAGTACAGGTAGGGTCGTGCGCGCTTCGGTTGGAAGGGCAGCAAGCCCTGCGGCGGAATCTGCGTACGCGGATCAGTGGCGCTACGATAACGTGCGAATCCGCGTACGAAGCTGAGCCGTTGAGCCCAGCACGCCGGCAGAGCGTTCACAGGTTGTTGAGCCCAGGCAAGCGCGAGCGCCCGAGTGATGTACGAAGCCTTGTGTCCCTCCAGAAACGTAACAAAATCGATCAATCCTTTGCCCGCCTCCCGTAGCTTGAATCCCAGGCCGCGTCGCAGTTCCAGGTACTCCCGAACAGCATTCCGAAGTGTGTTCATCGCACACCTCCCGGCCACGGCAAGGCGAGTGTTCGCAGCGCATCGAGATCCACTTTCGTGTAGATCGTGGTGGTCTGGGGATTGTGGTGACCCAGGACTTCGCCAATCTCGTCGAGGGAGGCTCCCTGCCGCAACATCTGGGTCGCTAATCCATGCCGAAACTGATGGGCCCCGTGAGTGGGAGCATCAATGCCAGCACGCTGGAGCCGATGGTGAACGACCGATCCAACGCCACTGGCCCCTCGAAAACCGCGGATGGGGGCTTTGACGCGCAGAAATACACGCCGACTGGCGCTCTTTGGCCGTCCACGCCGCAGATACGTGGCGATCGCTTCGCCAACTTCCGCAGACAAAGGCAACTCGCTACGCTGGCCGCTCTTGCCGCGGACACTCAGCTGTCCCGCGTTCCAGTCTATGTTATCGAGCTCGAGAGATGCCACTTCACCGGAACGCAAGCCAAGGCGTGCGAGCACGAGCAAGATGGCGTAATCGCGACACCCCGCCGGGGTGCGCCGGTCGATGCTGGCCAGCAACTGGCGGACCTGGTCCGCCGGAATCGCCCGGGGTATCGATGACATCGACCAGTTGGCTACGGTGGGCACCGCGGCGGCCAAATCTAACTTTGTTTTGCCGCGATAGCGCGCATACTGCAGGAAGGAGCGCAACGCACTGGTCAGGAGTTTGGCTCGCTTTCGATGCAAATGCGACGCCTGCCGCTGTACAAAGCGCGTGACGTCACTGGCGCAAAGGTTTGACAGAGTGACGGTTCCGTCGCCGAAGTGGTCCTTGAGAAACAAGCAGACGAACGGCACGTAGTTGACGATCGTTGCTTTTGCCAGGCCGCGCACGTCACGCAGGTAAAGCTCGTACGCCTCCGTGCACCGTTCCACCGGGGTGAATCGGCGGGCTGCGACCTTCTCGGCGGGTATCGCGCCCTCGCCGCGCAGAAAGGTGAGCAGGTGGCTAAGGGCGGCGGCATCGCCTTGGGATGGGCGCGCCCGCCGTGCACGATATCGCAAATACCGAGGTGGATGTTCAGATGTGATGCTGCGCAGCGCGACTCCCTGGTGTTTCAGCCATTGGCTAAAACACGTGCCGATAAAAACCTGCCGGTGAATCGAATCCGGGGCATACCCCTGTTCGCTCAAAGACCCTGCAAACCGCTTGATATACGCTGCAAGCGGGCCTTCCGGTGCTCGTAACAGGACCACCTGGCCGTCAATGCTGAACTTCACAGTAAACTCCTTTCCCCTAAAGGGGCTGAGGAGTTCATACTATGTCGCTGCAGACGAGCTCGTTCGCCCCAAAACACGGGGCCAGCACGCCGCGACAAGACATAGTCCGGAAGGGTAGATAGTGGCGCCTATGTCTTCAAAGACATAGTAGGCACAGCTATGCGACACACATGCTGGAAGCCGGCGCCGATCTCCGCACCATCCAAGTGCTCCTCGGTCATGCCGATATTCAGACCACTGCCCGGTATCTACGCGTTTCGACTACGCGGATCCAGGCCGCGCCGAGTCCGTTCGATACTCTCCAACTCAAACCCATCTTCCCCTCCAAGGCGGACGGCCGGCAAGGGTGATCGAACATCGGCTGGAAGTCGCCGATGTCTTTCGCCAGCACGAACAGGAGTTTTTCAGGCGATGGGGGCATACACTCAATGCCCACCAGCGTCGAGCATTCCGAGCCATCTGCGCATGCCGAACCGCTGCCCTTGGAGCACACGTCGAACAGTGCGACCAATGCGCCCATCAGATGATCGCTTACAATTCATGCCGCAATCGCAACTGCCCAAAGTGCCAGTCGACGGCTCGCGATAAGTGGCTGGCCGCCCGAACCGCCGAACTTCTGCCAGTTCCCTACTGCCACGTCGTGTTCACTCTGCCACAGGAGATCTCTATGCTGGCGTTACAGAATCAATCTCTTATTTATGGCATTCTGTTTCGTGCGGTATCCGAGACGCTGTTAACGATCGCTGCCGATCCACGCAGGCTCGGCGCCCAGGTTGGATTTCTGGCGGTGCTCCATACCTGGAATCAGCAGATGCTATTCCACCCTCATTTGCATTGTGTGGTGCCATCTGGCGGACTCTCCCCGGATCGCTCTCGCTGGATTCCCAGCCGCGCACGATTCTTTCTACCGGTCAAAGTCCTTGGCAAGCTTTTCCGAGACAAATTCCTTGCCTTCCTCGCGTCGGCGTTCCGCAAAAAGAAGCTTCAGTTCGCCGGCGCATTGGCGCATCTGGCAACACCCAGCGCATTCGACCGCTTTCTTCGCCAACTTCGCAGCAAGAACTGGGTCGTCTATGCCAAGCGACCGTTTGGCGGCCCCAAGTACGTGATCCGGTATCTGGCGCGCTATACCCATCGCGTCGCCATTTCCAACGGACGCTTGATCGAGATGAAAGACCATCAAGTGACGTTCCGATGGCGGGACTCAGCCCACGGCAATCAACAGAAACTCATGACGCTCGATGCCGTCGAGTTCATCCGACGGTACCTTCTCCACATCCTCCCGTCCGGTTTCGTGAAGATCCGGCACTTCGGTTTCCTGGCGAATCGCAACCGGCGTCAGGATCTCGCCCTATGCCGTAGCCTTCTACCCGTGCAGACCGACGAGCCACCTGAAATCCTGACTGAGAAACAGTGCACCGCAGTCCAACGGAAATGCCCCATCTGCCGCACGGGCACGCTACGAATCGTGGACTGGGTTTCCGCCGAGGCGCTGGCTGTCTGCCGCGCGAGCGAGAGCGTTGTACTGGACTCTTCGTGATGTCGGCAAGTGCAAAATCACGAATGGCGCATCACCAAACTGGTCCGCGCGACACGTGTGTCTTCCTCCGACAAAACGCGCCCCTCCCTCCAATTCAGCCATATTTGTTCGGCAATCCGATGCCTCAAACACCATCCTCCGAGCATCCTTCCACGGTTCCAGACCCGCACCCGCCGGGCAGAAGGTCCATTCAATCCCCATAGAGCACGGCCCGGCTTCGTCCAAGTCGTCTTATCGGAAATGCTCCGGCGATCAGAATCATCCCACGCCCCCACATTTCCGCGCCGGAGCACTTCCGATCAAGCCTAAGGACTTACTTCCGATCAAGCCTAAGGACTTATGGTTCCTAATCTTGCAGACTTCCCCCGAAAGCCGATTCGGAGGGTTCCAGAGCGGAGCACTTCTACCTACGTGACGCCGAACCGTCAAGATCAGCTTTCGGATGTCCAACTGACTTGGGGGCGGTTTTAGAAGATGTTCACCCAGACCGACGTCGAATAAAAAGGAGATTTGGGTTCCGCACGACAGGCGGTATCAGGTCGTGGATTTCGTCCGGCGCTGGTCCGACAAGACCGAGATCGGCTCCGGGCTGTTCAACGGGTGCCTCGATGTGGCCGCTAGCAAGCTCTTCATCTACTTCGCCTTTTATTCGCCTGCGAATGGTATCCTTTAGGCATAGCGTTCTTTTCGTCAGGTTTTGTAGTCCGGGCGTCAACTAAGATAGAGTAGGTTTTCCATGGGCGCGATACGGCCAGAGGTTCTGACTTGGGCGCGGGAGACGGCGGGGCTGTCGCTCGAAGAGGCCGCGCGTGCGATCGGATTGAAACAGGCAAGGGGCGAAACGGGAACGGAGCGCTTGGCGAAGATCGAGGAGGCGGGCGATCCGCCGCGCCCGCTGCTCCTTAGAATGACGAAAGCGTACCGCCGCCCTCTTTTGGTGTTTTACCTGAGCCAACCGCCAAAGAGAGGCGACAGGGGGCAGGATTTTCGGACGCTGCCGGGCGAAGACCGGTATAACGCCGAGCTGGATGCGCTGATCAGGGATATCAAGGGACGTCAAGGCCTAATCCGCTCGATACTTGAAGACAAGGAAGCGGACGGACCCGGCTTCGTGGGTACCGCGACCATGAAGATGCCGGCGGCCGAGTTGGCGCGACGGATAGCGGAAAATCTGGGATTTTCGCTGGGTGCGTTTCGTGGCGAAAAGACGGGCGACGACGCATTCGCGTATTTGCGCGCACGGATCGAAGCCGCCGGCGTTTTTGTGCTGCTGCTCGGCAATTTGGGCAGCTATCACAGCAATATCCCGTTGGAAATCTTTCGGGGCTTTGCGATTGCCGATCCGTTGGCACCCCTGATCGTCATCAACGATCAGGATGCGAAAACGGCGTGGTCGTTTACCGCGCTACATGAGCTTGTCCATCTGTGGCTTGGCAACACGGGCGTCAGTGGCACCGATGGGACGGCGCAAATCGAACAGTACTGTAACGATGTGGCTGGGGAAATTCTGCTTCCGGCAACAGAGCTGGAGGGGTTTGCCAAGCCATCGACAATAGAGAAAATGGCGGCCGAAATATCGGAGTTTGCCGAAGTTCGGCGAATCGGTCGGTCGATGGTGGCTTATAAGCTGTTTCGCGCCGGACGCCTCCCGCGGCCGGTATGGATGAGTTTGACTGCGCGATTCCGGGAGGAATGGCTGGCGCGGAAGCAGCGGCAAGCAGAGAAGCAAAGGGCTGCGGAAAGCGGGCCAAGCTATTATGTTGTCCGGCGGCAGCGCGTAGGCGATGCTCTCCTCGGGTTGATGCGCCGGGCACTGGATGAAGGGACCACCACTTATACGAAAGCGGGCCGAGTGCTGGGCGTCAAGCCCACGAATGTAGAGCCGTTGCTGGCCTACGGACCGAATCGAGGCCTGCGATAAAATAGTGCTCTATCTCTTCGATGCGAACACATTGATCACGCGAACAACACCTATTATCCGATTGACCAGGTGCCGGAGTTTTGGGAATGGCTGCAGTTTCAGGGATGCGCCGGTAATATCAAGGTTCCGCTCGAAATCATGGAAGAAATCCTGGTGGGCAGGATTGACGATCCGTTGGTGGTATGGATCAAAGACACGGCAAATAAGCAGGCATTACTGTTGGATGAGGTCGTTGACCAGGCTTCTGTGAATTCGGTTGTGGAACTGGGATATGCCGACGATCTTACGGACGATCAGCTAGAGGAAGTAGGGCGCGATCCATTTCTGATCGCTTATTGTCTTTCCGGAAGCGATCGTTGCGTTGTGACGAACGAGGTATCTGCCCCGAGCAAGAAGCGGCAGAATCGAGAATCCCTGACGTCTGCGCACAGTTCGGACTTGAGTGCTGTACACCGTTCAAAGTGAACCGTGAGTTAGGCTTTAAAACGGGCTGGAAGGTTTGACAAGTGGTAGCTTAAGCTTCGCAACGGAAGTAGCTCCCGTTCCACGGCATTCATACATGCCGAAGGCCCTCAGCGGATCGAGTTGGCACGCGCGAATCGCGGGAATGCTCGAACCAGCATGTATTGTTGCGCAGGCAATCGGTATCTGGGCGTCAATCGGGAGACGCCAGCTTTCCGATTGGAGTTGGAGCCTCCAGCCGGCAACGGAAAGTGTGAGCGCGGCCAAGTCGGACGCCTTTGGCGCCATGTCAACTGGAAACACGCTAGGCGCGGATTTGCATCATTACGCGGGGCCGGAAGTCGCCTCCAGAAAGGATTAGAAAGGATTACTCCCCATA
>CAWIGC010000041.1:0-257252 GCA_963835555.1 uncultured Solibacteraceae bacterium
ATTCCGGAGCCAATGTCAAGGTTGTGAGCGACATTCTCGGCCACCGTAGTTCGTCCTCCTCCACCTCTGTGTATGTGCGGGTAGCGTTGGAGCGTCTGCGTGCGGTGGCTCTCCCGGTGCCGCGATGACCAACATCTTCCAGGGTCCAACTGCCGGCGAGTTGCATGCGTTCCTACAATTTAAGCGGAGCCTCGGTTATGGCTACATGCGCGCGGAGTTTACTTTGCGCGAGTTCGATCGTTTTCTGATTCAGTACGCGGCTGGAAATCACCGCTGGAAACTCGATCGGGCCGCGATTGCCTGGTTGTCGAGCAAGCCGGGCCGAAAGCCCATCAGCGTGTCCGCCGACGCCGCTGTGCTGCGCCAGTTCTACCGATACCTGCGCCGATCGTCGGAACCAGGGACTGTAGCTGAACCGATCTGGCCGCACCTGCCTACGGAGTCCTCCTTTCTTCCGTATTCTCTTTCGGAAAAGGACGTTCTCCATCTCTTGGCGCTCTGCGCTAACCTCAAGCGCCCGCCCTTCCGAGCCGCACTATACAGGGCGCTGATTCTGGTCCTGGACCGTACCGGAATTCGTTTTGGAGAAGCGCTTCGCCTGCGAATGCGAGACGTGGATACTCGATCCGCCGTTCTCTTTATAGACACCTTCAAGGGACGATCCAGATGGGTTCCGTTTCATCGTTCGCTATCACGAGAACTCGATCAATATCTCACCGCTCGCCTGGCGTACGCGCCATCGGACATGGGGGCTCGCTTCTTCGTTGGCACGAACCAACGCCGACTGCCGGTTGAGACCGCAGCTCGCACTTTCCGTATTCTGTTCAAACTGGCCGGGTTGAAGCCCGACAGGGGCCGGATTGGGGCTGCTACCCTATGACCTACGCCATGCCTTCGCCGTTCGCCGTCTAAGTCGATGGTACGGTGAATGAGTCTATTTCCATGCCCGCTTACCCTGGCTATCGGCGTATATGGGGCATGTCGACATCATCGGCACTGAGAGTTACCTGCACACCACGCCGAACTCCTGGACCTGGCCGGCAACCGGCTGCGGCGCCGATACAAAAACTTCATCCGAGGACGACAGTGTATGAACCGCTCCAAGGCTGAGTCGCTGCTGGGCCTGACGGAAAGTTTCTTCCATAACTACTTACGGCAGACGCGCGGAGCAAGCGTGCATACCGTGCGAGCCTACCGTGACGCGCTGAAGCTCTTCTACTTGTTCCTGGCAGATCAGAAGCGCAAGCCCGTGGCTGACCTCGCCCTGGACGATATCCAGACGTTCGACGCCCTGCTCGCATTCTTAGATCATGTCGAATCGCGCCGAGGGAACTCCGCGGTTACCCGGAATTGTCGTCTAGCCGCGGTTCGCAGTTTTGTGCAGCACCTCCTGCGGCACGATGTAACGCGGGCTGGTCAGTATGGTCGCATTCTCGCGATTCGCAACAAGAAAGCACTACGACGGGTCGCCACTTATCTGGAACCTGAAGAAGCCCGCGCGGTGATCGCCGCCATTGATCGTCGGAGTCGTAATGGGGAAGCGCGATCACGCCCTACTGCTGTTTCTCTATAACACGGGAGCACGCGTCAGCGAAGCGCTGGCGATACGCGCCGGTGATCTTCAATTGGAAAGGCCACGGCAGGTGCGGCTGCTGGGCAAAGGCCGAAAGGAGCGAATCTGTCCCCTTTGGCCCGAAACCGCGTCAGCCCTACATCGGATCATTCCCGTAAAGAGCGGGCAGGATTCCCTCTTCAGGAACACCCTCGGCGCGCCCCTAACGCGGGATGGTGTCGCTTATCTGCTGCGCAAGTACGTCCGATCCGCGGCACAACACGTTCCTTCGCTACGAAAGCGCCGAGTCACTCCACACGTCATGCGACACAGTTGTGCCGTTGCGCTTCTGCAGGCGGGAATCGATGTTTCAGTGATTCGAGATTATCTCGGTCATGCATCGGTGGCCACCACAAGCCGATACATTACGACCAACCTTCAGATGAAGCGCGACGTGCTGGAGGCCTTTTGGAAGCGAGCTGGACTTGACCCTGCAGCACCGCGAAGATGGCGGCCATCGCCGAAACTGCTCGCGTTCCTCGAAAGTTTGTGACGCCTTATCTGGAGTGAGCATTCCGCTCACCCACTCCCGCCTCGGCCGGCGCGTCGATTCTTCATTCGCTCTGGATAATTCCGGAGTCCAGATAATGCGCCTTACAGTTAGCCACCAGCGTCGCCACCAATTTCGGCACGTTCCGCGAAAGGGCATCGCACATTTGAATGATGGGCGGCAGATCGGGAGAGCGCAGTTTTAACACCTCGGCCAGATTTTCTCCAGCGTGCTTACAACCAGTGAAATACAGCGCAATCCGGTGCCCTGGAACGATCCACACCAGCCCGCTGGTGAACACCCCGGTCCGCTCCGGGGAAATATCCGTATCCCGATCCAGCGATAACACGCGCATCGAAGTATCATCGTTGTGGACCACTTCGGATTGGGCGGCTTGACGCTTGAGTTCCTCCAGGGCGGCGGAGTGGGATCGCGGTCTGCACCATGATCTCGCATTGTGTCGCCGCTGGGAGCGGGATTCCGAGGTTCGCTTCCAGACTTTCCGTCCGATTCCATGGAATCCCGCTGCCGTAGCGCAACAGGGCGATCATGGCGGCAGCCGATTCGTCGTACTTCTTCTCGCCGGCCTCGGCCGGAGCTTCGGCCGTGTACACGTTCCCGCACAGATTACATCTCAGCTTTTCCAACTCATAGACGGTCGCGGCCAGCGGCGCCTGCCCTTTGATCCGCACCAGCACGCCGGGTTCGCGCTGCGGATAGACCTTGCCGCCGCACTCATCCGGACACGCATCTCCCGGCTTTAATGACGCGTGCGGAACTTTGACCTTTTGCGCCCCGCTATAGGCCGCCGCACGATTACGCCCGTGCCCGCCAGCCGTTCTCTTCCGGCTTCTTCGAAAGGCTTTTTCCTTCTTCTCCAGCAGTTCGGTCACATAGCCCAGTGTGCGGATCGCGGCTTTCAGCTTGTGATCGCCTTCCTCCCGCAACGGTTCCTGTTTGGCCTGCTCCAGCAACGCCTCCAACTCCTTCGTGGAAACGTCGATCCGTGGAATGCCCTCCGGGTTGGGCGCCTTCATGCTCCCGCCTCCTGCAACAACTCGCGAAACCGTCGGTGCACGGGAAGCCCCAGCACCTCTTTGATCGACCGGTTCGGCCGATTCGTATGATCGTCTTTGCCACGCCCTGTCGTTCTCCCCAGCATCACCCAGTTGGCCGCCCGATAGCAGGTTCCGCGAAACCGTTCCGGATCTACGAAGGTTTCCAGAAAATAGATCGGGTGCTCGTAGAGGCGCTCCCAATCCTGCGATAGCAGGCGGGCTATGCGGCCGAGGAGGTAGGAGGCCAAGTGAGGCACCGTCACCCACGGCAGAATCAGAAAACGGGTATTGTAAGCAATGCAGCGGATGTTACGTCGTCGCGCTTCCGCGTTCCATCCTATATATCGGTCCCGGCTGCCCAGGTGGCGCGGCGCCGAGCTCCACGCCAGACACGCGATCGGCCGGCCTTGCGCCCCCACCAGATACTTCAGGTGTTCGCCCACCGGTTGCTCGTAACCCAGATAGTGATGGTGCTCGATCAGGCTATTGAATAGCGGCTCTTGCTCTGTGCGTCGGACTTGCGTGACTTCGATCGGTCCGAGTTGACCGAGCGAGCCGCTGACCGGCGTCCTGTCGATCAGCGGAGGCTGCGGCCGCTCGCGCCGCACAAAGGGATTCAGCGAAACCTGACGAACTGCGGGAAGTTCAATTTCGCCCGCCCGGTGGAGCCTTAACAGAAGCCCGCGACAAATCATGTCGCACAGTGCGCCGTTGGCTTGTTTCCATTGCCACGCTTCGCACAGGAGCGCCGATAACCGTCGCCGGCTCGCATCAGGATGTGCAGCGATGAAAGCTCGGATAAAGGCGACGTCTTCCGCGGTAAGGACTCTGCCCCGCTATCTCCACTCGGCTGGCATCTTGCGATCAGTTTGCCAGAATCGAAACCGGAACGTAAGTCTTTTTGGCTCTGCGCAGGAATCCGACAATCTGCCCGAAAGGCTAGCTTTCTGAGAGAGGTTTTGTTGGCTAGCCTGAGAGGATGCGGGAACATGAGTGGACGAGGGTTCTGGGATGGCCTGGATACAAGGTCTATCGGATGGAGATCGACGAGCGGGGCAAGGATCTGAAGCTGTGGGTGAGGCGGAAGAAGACCGGGTTAAAGCTGATTTGTTCGGGATGTGGGCAGCATGTGGCAGCCAGCCTGATCCACGAGGTGTGCGAGCGGGAAGTGCGCGACCTGCCCTGCTTTGAGTACCGGACGACGGTGGTGGTGGAGACGTACCGGGTGAAGTGCCCGCGCTGTGGGATACGGGCCGAGAAGGTGGCTCAGTTGCCGAGTAAGGCGCCTTACAGCAAGCGCTTCGAGGAAGCCGTGGGACAAGCTTGTGAGAGTGCGGCGGCACGTCAAGTGGCGCGACGGATGGGGCTGGCGGCGAGCACGGTCCGTGCCATCGATCTGCGCTGTTTGGAGCGATGGGACGCGAAACGGCGTCAGCCACCGCTACGCCAGATGGGGGTGGATGAAATCTACCGAGGGAAGAAGGGGAAGTTTCTCACGGTGGTGTGCAATCTGGGGACCGGTGAGCCGCTGTGGTTCGGCCGCGAGCGGAAGAAGGAAACGCTGGATGATTTCTTTCGTAGCCAGTTGGTCAGCCGGCAGCGGAAACGAATTGAGGCGGCGTGTGTAGACATGTGGGAGCCGTTCCGGTTGAGCATCGAGCAATGGGCGCCGCAGTGCAGGATCGTCTACGACAAGTTCCATATCATGCAACACGCCAACGACGCCATTGATGAGGTGCGGAAGGCGGAGTTCTTCCGGCAAGGGCCCAAGAAGCGGGGTCTCATCAAAGGGAAGAAATGGTTGCTGCTGAGTCGCTGGAAGAACCTGACGCAGGAACACCGTGGGGATTTGAACCGGTTGTTCCAACTGAACCGGCGGGTTTTCAAAGCCTACCTTCTGAAAGAAAGCTTAGAGAGGCTGTGGAATTACAGCTACCGAGGGGCGATGCTCAACTACCTGAACAAATGGATGGGGCAGCTGAAATGGCAACGGCTGGCTCCGTTCGAAAAACTCGCAGCGACCCTCCTGAAGCACGTGGATGGCATCGCCAATTATTGCGAGACTAAGGTTCGCTTTGGCGTAGTCGAGGCGGTCAACGGGAACATTCGCATGCTGATCAACCGGGGCCGCGGGTATCAGAACCTTCGCTACCTGTTGCTGAAGGCCAAGCGCATGGCGGTGACCAACCTCGAATTCATCACCGTACACACTGTCAGGAAAGCCGCCTAAAATGAGCCATCCGTCGGATTCTCGTTCAGTGCCGTCTTTTTTATGAACTCTCACTCCGCCACACCGGTGCCGCATCGGTCTCCGGATTGCCGGCCGCCAAAAGCAACTGTGCCTGGTGCGCTCGCAGCGTTTTCGCCGGTGTCGCGTCGGCTGGCCACCACTTGAAACGCCCTTTCGACAAACGCTTCGTGGCAAGCCAGAATCCCTGCGAGTCATACGCCAATATCCGGATCGACTTTCCGCTCCGGCTGCGGAAGATAAACAGGCAGCCGGAAAAAGGATCGGCATCCAGTTTCTCGCGGCAAAGCTGAGCCAGCCAATCAATGCCCTTGCGGTTTTGCGGTGAACCGCAAAACAGAAAATATGCGCCGTCCATTGATATGCGGAGTCCCTTCGAGGCAGGACTCCAAGGTTGAAGCTCTGCTTCGTCGGCCGCGGTCGTACCCGCGCGTGGGACTCCACATAACGTAGCCTTTCAAGCGGCTGTCAGGACTGGCAGCCGAGAGAGGACTACATGGACATTTCTGAACTTCTGTCGCAACCCCATGACATGAACCCTGGGAGTGCGGCTCCGTATCTTGAGAGTTTCGCTGCCCAGTTGGCGTCGGTGGGCCACACTTCGTTGACGATCAACTTCTATTTGGGCTCAGCCATTCACTTTGGCGGGTGGTTGGAAGCAAAAGGCCGAAAGTTCGCGGATATCAACGAAGAGACCATCAAGGCATTCGCGAGGCACCGCTGCGATTGTCCCGGACGTCGCAGCCAGAAACGGGTCTCGCGAGCCTACACAGCACGTGTTCAGCGTTTCACCGACTTTCTGAGGCAACACGGCGCCATCAGGGCGATCACGGACTCCACGGCTGAAACAGCTTCTCCGCTCAGCCCCTTTCGTGATTGGCTTCTTCGGCATCGGGGACTCGCGATGGTGACCGTGGACCGCCACGAACGTCTGATTACCCGCATGCTCCCAGCGCTCGGCGTTGACGCTGGCCAGTACGATGCAGCCCTGGTCCGAAGGGTGATTCTGGATCAGATCCGCGGCTGTCGGCCCGCTCACGCTAAAACGATCGTCGGTGCGCTCCGCGTTTATTTACGATTCCTCGCAACGAGTGGCACATGCCAACCTGGTCTTGACCATGCACTGCCAACCGTGGCGGAATGGAAGCTGTCCTCACTGCCCCGATACCTCGACTCCCAACAAGTGACCCGACTCATTGACTCCTGTAGCAAAGACGGGCGGCAGGGATGGAGGGACCGGGCGATCGTATTATTACTGCTTCGGCTTGGACTCCGGGCGGGCGACATTGCCAGCATGCGCCCCACTGATATTGATTGGCAGGAGGCCACGCTGCTGGTGCGCGGCAAGGGACGCAGGGATGTTCGCCTGCCTCTGCCACAGGATGCAGGAGATGCGGTTCTGGACTACATTGAGCATGCACGCCCGCAGACTGGCATTGACCGGGTGTTTCTCTGCGCAAATGCTCCCTTCCGCCCCCTCCGATCTGGAATAACCGTCTCTGACATCGTTCGCGCTGCACTCCGGCGGGCTGGCATCGAAAATCCGCCAACCCACGGTGCGAACCTTCTTCGGCACAGTGCGGCAACCATGATGCTGCGTGCCGGCGCCACGTTGGACGAGATCGGAACCGTCCTGCGGCATAAATCGCCGGATACGACTGCGCACTACGCAAAGGTCGATATCGCCGCCCTTCAACAAATCGCGCAACCGTGGCCGAAGGAGAGCAGACCATGCTGAGCGAAGCTGTCAATCGTCACATTGAACTGTACCGGAGCATGGGGTTCAAGTACAAGGTCCAAGCGTACATGCTCCACAGCTTCGCAAATTTTGCCCAAAGTCGGTCCGAGCAGTTCATCCGAACGGACACAGTTGTTGAGTGGGCAGCGGGTGCGCCTTCGGTCCGCCAGCGCCATGATCGTTTGCTCATCATCCGCCGCCTGGCGTATGCATTGCACGCGGAAGACAACCGTCACCAAGTGCCGCCAACCGGGGTTTTCGGCCGTGCACGAAAGAGCCGTCGGATGTGTCACATCTTCACCACGGACGAAATCGACCGTCTCCTGCGAGCCGCTTCCCAGCTGACTCCGCTGGGATCGATGCGGCCAGTTACATACACGGCTTTGCTGTCGCTTATCGTTTGCACCGGTCTCCGAGTTTCAGAAGCCTTGAAACTCGAGACTCTCCGACCTGACGGAAGACGGACTACTCGTCCGAGCGACGAAGTTCCAAAAGAACCGCCTTGTTCCTCTTCACGAAAGTGCACGCCGCGAGTTGCAGCGTTATCTCGCTTTTCGCAGCCGAATAGCGACAACTACATCCACACTCTTCATTTCCCGGTGGGGCGTCGCGCTTCCTTATCCGACAGTGAACGCAACCTACCTACATCTGGCGCGCTCAGCCGGTCTGCGCGGTGGCCCGGGACTCGGCGGCTGCCGCATTCAGGACCTTCGTCATACATTTGCAGTTCGGTCGCTCGAACAGTGTGCGGGAGACCGTAAGGCTGTTGCGCGGCACATGGTCGCGCTGAGCACCTATCTTGGTCACGCTCACGTCTCCGATACCTACTGGTACCTGCAGGCCACACCGAAACTCCTGGGAGACGTGGCGATTGCCGCCGAGGCTCTGCATCGAGGAGGTGAGCGATGACGCCCATCGGTCCTCATCTGACGGCGTTCTTGCGCGAATACATTCCCAACCAGCGAGAAATGAGCGTCCAAACCTCCGACACGTATGCTTATGCCTTTCAATTGCTGGTGTGTTTCGCCGCTGAACGCCTGAAAACCACTCCCTCGGCGCTGTCGATCGAGCAACTCGACGCGACACTGGTACTGGCCTTCCTCGAACACCTTGAGAAGAATCGTGGGAACTGCGCCAGAACACGGAATTCAAGACTGGCCGCTATCAAGACGTTCTTCCGGTTTTTGGAATACCGGCTACCGTCATGTCTTGAGCAGGCACGCCGCATTCGTGCCATCCCTGTAAAGAAGACTGACGAGGTCATCATCGGATATCTCAATCGGGAGGAGATTCAGGCTCTGCTGGACGCTCCCGACCCGAATTGCCAGTGGGGATTGCGGGACCGCGCGATGCTTCATCTAGCCTTCGTCGGGGGCCTGCGTGTCTCCGAGTTGGTCGGCCTGAACGTAGCTGATCTGGCCTTCCACCCTCAACCCACCGTTCACGTGATGGGCAAAGGGCGTCGCGAGAGGGTGCTTCCTTTGTGGAAGGAGACAGTGACCGTCCTTCGCGAGTGGATTAAGGTGCGCGGTGAGCCGAAGGCCACGGCGCTCTTCTTGAACGCCCGCGGCGATGTCATGACCAGGTCTGGTTTCGAATACATTCTGGACAAACACGTTCGAACGGCCAGCACCAAGCAGGCTTCGCTAGTCAAAAAACGGGTATCTCCGCACAGTCTGAGACATTCGTGCGCCATGCTCACTCTGCACGCCACCGGCGACATTCGGAAGGTCTCTCTTTGGCTCGGCCACGCAACCCTCCAAAGCACAGAGGTCTACCTGAGAGCCGATCCCACAGAAAAGCTGGAGGCCATGGCGTCTTTGGTTCCGCCGACCTTACGACGAGGTCACTTCCGCCCCCCGGATAAGTTGCTCGCCATGCTTCGGCCCAAAAAGTAGCCAACGTTATGCGCCGTCCCGGGCCTCGAACATGGCCGATTTCTGCGGGTTCGCACTGTCCGACTCCGCATATCAATGGACGGCGCATATTTCCTGCCATCGATCGACTCGATCGCCACCAGTATGCGCATCTGCGGCGTGATCTGGATCAGGACGCGACCTCCCACAACGCCCGGCTCAGCCCCGCAAGATCCGATGTCGAAGCACCCTTTAACTGGATTCGTACCGTGCCACGCCGCCCTTCCAGTTCAATCGTGCATTCCGCAACAGAGATTGCCCGAGGCGTCAGCAACTCCACGAACGTTGGGGCCGGCTTTCCAGAAGTTGCTTTCGCTGCCATCAGTCGTTTCAGTTTGCCGCCGTCGAGGTGGAGTTCGGCCGCCGTTCGGTTGATACCATCTTTGCGGGCCAGTTCGGCTGCCGCCGACCACAACTCATCGGGTATCGGGCTCTTTCCCTGTCGGTTCTGTCTCCAAACCTCGAAGCGGGCACGTACCTCATCCATTGTGAGCGCCTGGCTTTTGCTGCGCATTGCCACTCCTCCTCCCGGTATAACCGGCCGAAGAACGACCTTACCAGCTATGCCGGGCAGATTTCATGCAGCCTTGCGGAAAGCTCACAGAGCTTTGAATTCGCGATGAAGATATGGCGTCGCGTCGGGTGTGCGTCCGTGTTGATCAGGCTGAGTGTTCAGGTAGACGCTTAACACCGGGAACGTGGTGGGCTCGAAAGCCACCAGCCGCGCGAGGGGCTCATCCATAGCGGTCGCAAGCGGCTCTGTGATCGTGGACGACATGCCCAAGCATGAGCACGCCGGGGGCCACACGGATGAGGATGAGATTATCGGACGATACGCCGCCTTGCTGCGCCATACTCTAAACAGAGTCGCGTGCGATTCACAGACTGGTTGTTGGCCGATCTCCGGTTACCTAAGGGCATCCACAGCGAGCCCGAACCCGAGCACGCCTGGTGGCGCGTGATGTGCTTAACCGGCGTCGACTATTTCTCGACGCTTGGTTACCAGCCAGGCATCGCTTTTCTGGCCGCCGGCCTGATTTCCCCGTTGGCCACGCTCGTCCTGATTCTCGTGACCCTGTTCGGCGCCCTACCGGTCTACTGGCGAGTGGCGGCGGCCAGCCCTAATGGGCAGGGCAGCATCGGCATGCTCGAGAAGCTTTTCCCTCAGTGGGCCGGCAAGGCCCTGGTCTTGATGCTCCTCGGCTTTGCGACCACGGATTTCGTCATCACTATGACGCTCTCCGCCGCCGACGCCGCCGCCCATGTTGCCCAAAACCCATTTACGCCAGATTGGATGAAAAGCCAGATGGCCGTGACGCTGGTTCTCTTGGGTATCCTCGGCGGTATTTTCCTGAAAGGATTTAAGGACGCCATCGGCGTGGCGGTCGTATTGGTCGCACTCTACCTGGCGCTCAACACGGTGGTCGTTACCGTTGCCATCCAGCAGGTGCTCTTGCATCGGGAACTGCCGGCGAACTGGATACACAATCTTCTCGGGCAGCACGACAGCCCATTCGCAATGATCGGGGTCTCGCTGGTGCTGTTCCCGAAACTCGCCCTCGGCCTTTCAGGATTTGAGACCGGCGTCGCGGTGATGCCTCTCATAGAGGGCGCCGATCTCGCTGCGCGCATCCGCAACACGCGCAAGTTGCTGGTGACCGCCGCGCTCGTGATGAGCGTTTTCCTGATGGCGAGCAGCATCGTGACCACTCTACTGATCGAGCCGGCCAGATTCAAAAGCGGCGGCGAAGCGAACGGCCGCGCCTTAGCCTACCTGGCACATAAGTATCTCGGCAATGCCTTTGGCTCGGTCTACGATGTCAGCACGATTCTGATCCTTGGGTTCGCCGGCGCTTCCGCGATGGCCGGCTTGCTCAACCTCATCCCCAGATATCTACCGCGATTCGGTATGGCGCCGGAGTGGGCTCGGGCCGCGCGTCCCCTCGTGCTGGTGTTCATGGCGGTCGGAGCCGCTGTCACCATTCTGTTCGATGCCAATGTGGACGCGCAGGGCGGAGCCTATGCTACCGGAGTTCTGGTACTGATTACGTCCGCGGCGGCAGCGGTGACCATCGCCCTATGGAACGGTTGGCTGCGATGGCCGTTTCTGTTTGTCTCGTTGGTTTTTCTCTACACCACCACTGTGAATATCCTGGAACGGCCGGAGGGCATCAAGATCGCAGCCTTTTTCATCGGCGCTATGGTAGTTACCTCCGTGATCTCCCGTGCATTGCGCTCCACCGAATTGCGTATTTGCGGTGTGGAGTTCGACGAGCAGGCAATCGCATTACTGTCACACGATGAAGACCAGGTGATCCGTTTGATTGCCCATCGGCCGCGCCTGGAAACCGAGGCCGCTTTCGATGAAGTTGAAAACACGGTCCGCCACCGCTACGGACTCGGTCCCGAAGAACGGATCTACTTCCTGGCTGTGCTGCGCGGCGACGCCTCCGAATTCGAGGACACGTTACGGGTGACGGGCCACCAACTGGGGAGGCACGCGGTGCTCGAAGCGCAAAGCCCGGTCGTACCCAACGCAATCGCGGCCTTGCTGATCGAGTTGGAGAAGTCCACGGGCCGAATTCCTCATGCTTATTTCAAATGGACAGAGGGCAACCCGATCGGTAATCTACTGCGCTTTCTCATACTGGGTGAGGGCGACGTCGCGCCCGTTGCCCATGAGGTACTCCGCCGCGCCGTCCCGGACCCAAAACACCGGCCCGTGATCCACGTCAGCTAAACCGACCGAGTTTGCGTTCGGGCAGACGGGAACTGATCCTCGTGTCCTGTGGCCGTGGTGTGGTGTGCGCCGCTCGGTTCGGACCTCGGGCTGTCCACTCGAACAATCACCGAGTCTGCTGGGACTAATCTTCGCCATCAACGGGCTCGACTCGTCGATCATCGCGGGCAGTACCGGCGACGATTACCGTCTGGCTGAATTGATGGCCACGACAAGCCCATCCGGATGGTCCGGAGTGCTGAAGGTCAGGAACCCCGGTGGCATCACCGAAGGCCTTATCCCGCTCGACTCCAACACCTGGGCAGTGGGTCAGTCCAAATTAGAAGATTTCGCCGACCGCCTGGAGCCTTAATCGCAACGCGGACAGCCTCTCATTGATGAGCTGGAGTTCCTCATTGGTGGGCGTGAGCCGCGACAATAAGTGAAGGACCGCATCGTGCGCTTTCCGCGCATTTCTCCAATTTCGCTGTTTGATAGCAAGATCGCCAGAGGTGGCCGCGATCGCCAAGAACGACAACGCCACCTCGAGATCGGTGAAGAGGAACTGGACGCCAATCCTGTTCGAGTCGCGAAGAATACACCGTATGCCAAGCATCGGCTAAAGCCTCACGCCATGGCCATCTTAGCAGTTCTCACTCGGGGTGCAGGTGGAGATTCAACGTGAACGGTCGGTTCAATCGAGAACCAGGATCGCGCGGCCGAGTCGGCATGAGGCTAACCCACTACAGGCCGAAATCACACGCCGGCTCTACGACGAAGTTCACCAGGTGCCAGATGCGGAGCGTGGCGGCAGTGTGACCCCGGCGTGTCCAGACGCAGTCTCGGAATGTGTTCAGCACGAGCCAGATGCTAGAGTAGCAGGGAAAGGGAGCAAGTCATCGTGGCGACAAAAAGGCGCAAGGCGAAGGAGCCGGAAGGAACCCTCGAACCGAGAGCGGCGGAGCCACCATCCGGGCATGATGCTCCAGGATGCCCCATAGTCGGCATCGGCGCGTCGGCCGGGGGCCTGGCCGCATTCGAAGCCTTCTTTTCCGGCATGCCCGCCGACACCGATCCGGGCATGGCTTTCGTCCTGGTGCAGCACCTGGCTCCGGACCACAAGAGCATCCTCACCGACCTGGTCAAGCGCTACACCCGTATGAAGGTCTTCGAAGTTGCGGACGGCATGGCGGTTGAGGCCAACTGCGCCTATATTATCCCGCCTAACCGGGACATGGCGTTACTCAACGGCACGCTACAGTTGCTGGAACCCGCCGCTCCGCGCGGCCATCGTCTGCCGATTGACTTTTTCTTCCGGTCCCTGGCCCAGGACCAGCGCGAGCGGGCCATAGGCATCGTGCTTTCGGGGACCGGCAGTGACGGCACCCAGGGGGTGCGGGCGATCAAGGGCGAAGGCGGCATGGCAATGGCGCAGAACCCTAAATCCACCGAATACGACGGCATGCCGAGCAGCGCTATTGCCACGGGCCTGGTGGATTATGTGCTGCCGGCGGCTGAGATGCCGGCCCAACTCATTGCTTACGTCGCGCACGCGTTCGGAAAAACATCGCTTCCGGTCTCTCCTGCGGCTCCCAAGTCCGAAGACGCGATGAAGAAGATCTTCTTGCTGTTGCGCGCTCAAACCGGTCACGATTTTTCTCACTACAAACAAAGCACCGTCGTCCGGCGCGTCGAACGGCGCATGGCGGTGCACCAGATCGAGCGGTTGGAAGAGTATGTCCGCTATTTGCAGCAGACCCCAGCCGATGTGGAGGCGCTCTTTCGCGACCTCTTGATCGGCGTCACCAGTTTCTTCCGCGACGCGGAGGCGTTTGGGGCACTCCAGGAACATGCCATTCCGCGGCTTTTTGCCGGCAAATCCACGGGCGCATTGATTCGCGTCTGGGTGCCCGGCTGTTCCACGGGCGAGGAAGTCTATTCCCTGGCCATCCTGCTCCAGGAGCGCATGGAGGAGTTGAAGCAGAGTTTCAAGCTGCAGGTGTTCGCCACCGACATTGACCGCCGTGCCATCGACTGCGCACGCGCCGGCATCTATCCGGCCAGTATTGCCGGCGACATTTCCCCGGAACGGCTGGCGCGTTTCTTCTCCCAGGAGTCGGATGGCAGCGCCTACCGCATCCAAAAGAGCATCCGCGATAGAGTGATCTTCTCCGAGCAGGACGTTATCAAGGACCCGCCCTTCTCCAAACTCGACTTGATCAGTTGCCGTAATTTGTTGATCTATATGGGAGGGGGACTGCAGAAGAAGCTTTTTCCGCTGTTCCACTATGCACTGAACCCGGACGGCATGCTTTTCCTGGGCACGTCGGAAACCGTAGGCGAGTTCGTGGACCTTTTTGCCACGTTGGATCGCAAGTCGAAGTTGTATCAACGTAGAGAGGAGGTCGCCGGCGCACACCGCACGGGCCTTCTCCCCCGACTGCCGGGAGATGGATCCGTCGCACGGCCCCCCGGGAAGGTGCCCGGCGAAAGCAAGGTCCCGGTGCGCGAGTTGACCGAGCGGGCGCTGCTGCAACAGTACGCCCCGCCCGGCGCCGTTGTTAACGAACGTGGCGACATCTTCTACCTGCACGGCCGCACCGGCAAGTACCTGGAACCGGCTCCGGGTGAGGCTGGAATGAACATCCTGAAGATGGCCCGTGAAGGTTTGCGGCCGGACTTGGCCACCGCCCTGCACAAAGCGGTCGCGCTCAAAGCGCCAGTGCGCCACCCGGGCCTGCGGATTAAAACCAACGGCGATTTCACGATTGTCAATCTGACGGTCCTGCCGGTGCCCGCGGGCCCGGATTCAGACGTCGCGGCCAATCTATTCCTGGTCGTTTTTGAGGATGCCCCGGCGCCCAGCCCGCAACTCTCTGAAACGGCGGCTGTCTTGGGTGCAGGCGGGGAGGCTAGCGAGATTGCCACGGACGTCGATGCGCGTGTTGCGAAGCTGAAACAGGAACTGCGGGCCAAGGAAGAATATCTCCAGACCACTAACGAGGAATTGGCAACCTCCAACGAGGAGCTCAAATCCGCTAACGAGGAAATGCAGTCCGTGAACGAGGAGTTGCAATCTACCAACGAGGAACTGGAGACCTCCAAGGAAGAATTGCAGTCGGTCAACGAGGAGTTGGGTACGGTCAACACCGAACTGCAAAACAAGGTGGCCGATCTGTCGCGATCGAACAACGACATGAACAATCTGCTCGCCGGCACGGGAATCGGCACTATCTTTGTGGACCATCAACTGCGCATCCAACGCTTCACCCCCGCGGTCACTCAGGTGATCAATCTGATCCTGGCCGACGTGGGGCGGCCGGTGAGTCATATCGTCTCCAACCTGGTGGGCTATGACCGGCTGGCGGCGGACGTGCGGGAGGTGCTGGACAGCCTGGTGCCCAAGGAAGTTGAAGTTCAGACGCAGACGGGTACGTGGTACCTGCTACGTATCCGCCCCTATCGCACTCTGGAAAATGTGATCGAGGGGGCGGTAATCACCTTCACCGAGATTACCGAGATTAAAAAGGCACAGGCGGCGCTACGGGAATCCGAGGATCTGCGCCGCCTGGCGGTGGTAGTGCGCGACGCGCACGATGCCATTGCGGTGCAGGACTTGGAGGGTCGCATCCTGGCTTGGAATCCGGGGGCGGAAAGGATGTACGGCTGGAGCGAAGCCGAGGCATTGGCGATGAATATTCGCGACTTGATCCCGGAGAGCCGGCGGGAGGAAACGTTAGCCGTGCTCCGGAAATTGAGCCGCGCTGAGGCGATCGAGCCGTACCGCATGCCACGGATTGCCAAAGATGGCCGGATCGTGGAGGTCTGGCTTACCGCCACCGCGCTGGTGAACGACTCCGGGGCGGTGTATGCGGTTGCCACGACCGAGAGAAAGGTACAATCAGAGCCATGACTCCGGAAGACGGCCTGTCAAATCCGATTGTCGAAAGCTCCACGGATTTGACAGGCGCGCCCGAGGCAGATGCAGGGCAAGCTTTGCGCAAGCGGGCCGAAGCGCTAGCAGGTGAAAGAGCCGGCGAGAGGCCGGAAGACCTGGAGGAGGCGCCGCTTGAGGTAGCGTTGCGCGCGCTCCACGAACTGCGGGTGCATCAGATCGAGCTGGAGATGCAGAACGAGGAGTTGCGCCGGACGCAGGAGGAACTGGAAGTTTCGCGGGCGCGGTACTTCGACCTTTACGATCTGGCGCCGGTGGGCTATGTCACGCTCAGCGAAAAAGGATTGATCGTGGAGGCCAATCTAACTGCCGCCAAACTGCTTGGCGTGGCGAGAAGCGCTCTAGTAAAGCAGTCTTTATCCCGCTTTGTCCTCCTCCAGGACCAGGACACTTATTACCTGCACCGGAAGGCGCTCTTGGAAACTGGCGCGCCACAGTCGTGGGAGCTGCGGCTGCTGAGAAAGGACGCCGAGCCCTTCTGGGCGCAGGTGGAGGCAACCGCGGCGCCGGGCGTCGACGGGGCTGTCGTGTGCCGCGCCGTGGTAGCTGATATCACGGAACGCAAGTTGGAGGCAGAGAAAAGAGCGAAGGTTGAGACCCAATACCGGCAACTGCAGAAGGCTGAAGGACTGGGACGCATGGCCGGGGCCATCGCCCACCACTTCAACAACTATCTGGCAGCGGTGATGGGGAACCTGGAACTGGCCATTGGCGACTCGCCGCAGGGCGCGGGATCCGACGCGCGACTGACCGACGCCTTGCATGCGGCTCGCGAGGCGGCGGAGGTGAGCAAATTGATGCTGACCTACCTCGGACAAGCGCAAGCCCGACCTGAGCCGCTGGATCTCTCCGAGATCTGCCGCCGGAGCGTCCGCTTGCTCCAGGCCGCTATGCCAATAGACAGAGCCCTGGAGACCGACTTGCCCTCCCTCGGCCCGGGCATCAGCGCGAACGCCAACGAGATACAACAGATCCTGACGAACCTGGTCACCAATGCCTGGGAGGCGGGCGGTGACGCCAAGGGCGCCGTTCACCTGACCGTCAAGACGGTTTCTCGGGAGGATATTCCCGCATGGCAACGCTTCCCCCTGGATTGGCGGCCGCGCGACAATGCCTACGCTTGCCTCGAAGTGGTGGACCGGGGCAGCGGGATCGCTGGAGAGGATATTGAAAAGATCTTCGACCCGTTTTTCTCCAGCAGGTTTACGGGAAGGGGCCTTGGGCTGTCGGTGGTTCTGGGAATTGCCCGGGCGCACGAAGGTGCCGTCACGGTGACGACCGAACCGGGCCGGGGGAGCACCTTCAGAGTCTTCTTGCCGGTGTCTGACGCAGAAGTCGCCGGCCCGCCGGACGAAGCGCCGAATTCGTCTGAGATTGCTTGGGGCGGCACGGTACTGCTGGTTGAAGACGAACCGATGGTGCGCAAACTCGGCGAAAGCGCGCTCATGAGCCTTGGCTTTGAGGTGCTCCTGGCGGGAGATGGTATCGAGGCTATGGAAGTGTTCCGGCTGCACCAGGATGAAGTCCGCTGCGTGATTTGCGATGTGGCCATGCCGCGCATGGATGGCTGGGAAACATTGGCCGCGCTGCGCAGGTTGGCGCCTGGCCTCCCGGTCGTCCTGGCCAGCGGCTACGACAAAGCCCAGGTAATGGCCGGCGATCATCCAGAACTCCCCGAGGCGTTCCTGAGTAAGCCCTATCGACTCGACGAGCTTCGCGACGCCGTCCGCCGCGCCCTGGCCGGCAAGGAGTAACTGAGCGGCTCCTCGGATACGCGCTGCCTGTCCTCTGACAGGCACCGGCAGCCGCAAGAACAGGCGCGGGACTTGGAGGTCGGATGGGGAGCATGCCGAACCGTTGGCGTTGGCCTATTGCACCTAATCTCGGAGGCGTGGCCGGCAGAACCGCTCCCCGTCCACGCCCCCGGCGGAGTGAAAGGCCACAGCCACGATAGAAAGAAAGGTACGATCAGAGTCATGAGTGCGCAAGAAGACCGTTCAGAGTCAGCTCTCAATCCTTGCGCGCCTTCGGCGGCTTCCCTCGAAGAAGACTCGGGGAAAGCTATCCGCCGGCGGGCGGAGGCGCTAGCCGGTGAAAGAGCCGGCGAGATGCCGGAGAACGTCGAGGATTTATCGCCCGAGGCAGCGCGGCGTGCCCTCCACGAACTGCGGGTTCACCAGATCGAACTGGAGATGCAGAACGAGGAGTTGCGTCGCACGCAGCAGGAACTGGAAGCCTCGCGGGAGCGGTATTTCGACCTGTACGATCTGGCGCCGGTCGGCTATTTCACGCTTAGCGAACAAGGATTGATTCTGGAGGCAAATCTAACGGCTGCCAAATTGCTTGGCGTGGTAAGAGGCGTTTTGGTCAAGCAACCCCTTTCGCGCTTTATCCTGCCCGAAGACCAGGACATCCATTACCGGCACCGCAAAGCGCTCTTGGAAACGGGCACCCCACAGTCGTGGGCCATGCGGGTCCTGAAAAAGGACGCCGTACCATTCTGGGTGCGGGTGGATGCCACCACCGCACAGGGCGCTGATGGGGCCTCCGTATGGCGCGCCGTGGTGAGCGATATCACGGAAAGCAAGCGGGCGGAGCGAGCGCTCAAGACCACCAATGCCGAACTTCAGGAATTTGCTTATGCACTTGCGCACGACCTACAGGAACCTCTGCGTATGGTGGTGAACTTCTCTCAGCTACTGGCTGAGGAGTACGCAGGAAAGCTGGGCGAACATGCAGACAAATATGTCGCGTATTCCGTCGAGGGCGCTTTGAGAATTGAGGCTCTCCAGCAAGGTTTACTCAACTACCTGGAGGCTACCGAACGGGAAAGTCATCGGTTATCACCGGTTGATTGTAACGACGTGCTATCGCAGGCGCTGTTATCCCTCCACACGGTCATTCAGCAGAGCGGGGCTACGGTCACTTCCGATCCGTTGCCGACCGCGGTGGCCAATGAGGCGATGCTGATGCACCTTTTCCAGAACCTGATTAGTAATTCGATCAAATACAAAGGCGACGCGGCACCCGCAATTCATATTTCCGCTTCGAGAACTGCAGAGGGTTGGCTGTTCTCGGTGAGAGACAACGGCGTCGGCATTGATTCGGCGGACGCCGAGTTCGTATTCGGCATGTTCAAGCGTCTGCACGGCAAGGAAATTCCCGGCACGGGCATTGGGCTTGCACTTTGCCGGAAGGTAGTGGAACGCCATGCCGGTCGCATTTGGGTGGAATCGGAGACGGGGCTTGGTGCGACTTTCAAATTCACGATTCCCACGCTGGGACCGATTTAGCGGTTGACTCCTTCGCGCAGGCTAGAGCTGGAAAACGAACGGGTTTTACTGCGCCGAAAATGTAACGCCTACCCAGTGGTCTCGCTACGCTCATCGAGAACTTGCCTTCGCGAATGGGTACAGCCCGGGGACGCGGCTTTGGGTTGGATAGCCTATCCGGGCATTGGTCGGAACGGTGCCGTACCGGCTGAAGTGCGTACTCTGCTCGAAGCGTACGACTTTTACTATTCCCAGCCGGGCGGAGGCGAATACTTGCAGGTGATCTGGCAGCCTGACTCCCTCGCCGACGGTGGTCATTTGCAGGATCGCGCGCGACCCCTTCGCTACGCGGACCAGAAAGAACCCCACCGAAATGGCGTCGATGACCTCCGCTTCCACCTTTACAATCTGGTGGTCTTGCTGGTCTACCCAGAATTTGCCTTTTATGGAGCGAAACAACTTGGCGGTGCTGGATCGGGGCTGGTATCCCTCGCGCGGCACGGCCTCGATGATGATGACGCTGTGGCCGTCCATCTCAGCCTTTCCGGCCAGCCGGAACTCGAAGGCTTCCGGCAATTCGTGCCACGCTTCACTCTGCCAATCCGGGCGCCGATCGTATTCGGACAGGCGCCTGGCCCGCTTCACGTCGGTCTCGTGCCGGCGCTCGGCGATACTCTTTGCGAGGCGCTCGTGCTCCGCTTTCTCTTCGCTGGGAGATAACGCGCTGTCCTCTCTCTGGACCAGTTGCCGGTACGGCGTGCCCTCCTGCAGGGTGACGTCGTAGGTTTGCACGTGAGACAACCTTACCTTCCCCTGGGCGTCCAGCCATCGGAGTTCCACCCGCTGGAGGAACGTGTAGTTGCGCGCAGCTTTCCAGTTGAGCTCGTCGGCGGTCACCGCACGTCGGATGATCTCGCGGGCATCTACCTGTCCGGGAAGAGCAGCCGTAAAGGCCAAGCCCAGCAGGAGCGCGCGCAAAAGGTCCGACTTTCTCATACCCAGTCCTCGTCAAGGGCAAGCCAGATACCAAACGGCATTACATTGGCATATTCCCCGAGAGTGAACGTTACGACTGGACCGCGAACAAGCCATCGGCGGAATTCGCGCTTTAAGCCGGGGTAGATTACTCCAGCGCTTCCCGACAACTTCCCCGCATATAACCATCCGGCCCAGTGAGGTTGCCAGAGGAATGCGCAACCTCCGCACTTCAGCGTTCAAGGCCCCAGCAACTTTTGCCCCAAGACGCAGGAGTTGCACGCGGGGCGGCATCATACACCGTTTAAGACCCTTATCTCGTTTCTTTGACCCTCTTTGGGCTTTGGTCCCGCATCTGCTCATGCTGGAGGCGAGGTGATACATGTCGACACTATTGATCATTGTGCTGGTGCTGTTCCTTCTGGGTGGCGGGGGCTGGGGATATTCCCGTTGGCGCGGGTAGCGCCAGCGAGCCCTTGCCCTGCCCGGGACGTCAGCCAGTGGAGCATCGGGACTAAGACCACGGAGCGGCACTTAGTGCGGGACGCACCGAGCCCGAGTGCGGTACAGGGCAATTCCGTCGGGGCTGGGAACGGAAGATCCGACCCCTTGCGATTAGGCGAAAGGAGGAAACCTGATGAAAAAGAGTATGAAGGATGAGATCAAAGGCAAGTTTCATGAGGTGAAAGGCAGCGTAAAAGAGAAGGCAGGCAAGGTCACCAAGAATCCGGACTTAAAGGCCGAGGGCCATGCCGAAAAGCTACGCGGCAAAGTTCAAAAGAAGCTCGGTAAGATGGAACACGCATTGGATAAGTAGATACGATCAAGTCCTGCCGAAGCGCTGGAAGCCCTCGGCGTCGGGTGGGTTTCCTCTCTGTAAATGAGTCGCTGCCGAAAGGGGCTGCCGTGAGCAAAACGATTGGCATCATTCTGATAGTGCTTGGCCTGTTCGGTCTTGCGTGGGGTGGGTTTACGTACACGACCAGGGAAAAGGTCGTCGATATCGGACCGATTCACGCTACTCGCGAGAAGACTCACAATGTCCCGCTGCCTCCCATCGTGGGCGCGGTGGTGCTCATTGGCGGCGTTGTACTTCTCGTGGCGGGCAGAAAGGAATAGATTTGGCGGTATCTGCTTTCTGTCGTTGACCGGCATGAGCGACGTTCACGTTGTCGCCGATCGCCAAGGAAACTCGGTCGACCGGTAACCATCCTCGCAACATATCGAAAATAGGAGTCGAATGCCATGAGTGAATACGTTGGATCGATTGAAAAACAAACCATGGAGAACACGTTTTTTAGGCGGGTGCTATTCACCGGCCCTCACTCCCAGCTTGTCGTCATGTGCCTGCAACCGGGCGAAGCTATCGGTGACGAAGTGCACCCGAAGGTTGACCAGTTCTTCCGTATCGAGCGGGGAGATGCCAAATTCGTTTTTAACGAGAAGGAGGAACATGCGGTGCACGACGGCGATGCGGTAGTGGTTCCGGCGGGGACGTACCATAATGTTGTGAATGCATCCAAGACGGCACCATTGAAGCTATATACGATCTACTCTCCGCCGAACCACCCGGAGGGGACGGTGCACAAGACCAAGGCCGAGGCCGAAGCCGCAGAACCGGTGGCACATCACTAACCGTCTGCCGGCGGCAATCATCACCCCCACAGGGAGCCATTCTGCCTGGCCTGTCTGACCGTCGCGGCGGCCGGCATTGCAACTTTCGACATCCACGCAGCACTGAAAGAAGAATCTCGATTCGATGCCATACATTACTGTCGGCAAGGAAAACTCCGGTAATATCGATCTTTACTATGAGGACCACGGCGCTGGTAAGCCCGTTGTTCTTATCCATGGATATCCCCTGAGCGGTGCTTCCTGGGAGAAGCAAGCTCCTGTGCTTTTGGCTGCGGGTCACCGCGTCATCACGTATGACCGCCGAGGGTTTGGCAAGTCTGGCCAGCCAACGTCAGGCTACAATTACGACACTTTCGCCGAGGACCTGCACAAGCTCGTGATGCAACTGGAACTGCGCGACTTCTCGCTGGTCGGTTTCTCGATGGGCGGCGGCGAAGTGGCGCGCTACTTAGGGAAACATGGATCGAAGGGCGTGCGGAAGGCGGTATTCATCTCCGGCGTTCCGCCCTTTCTGCTGAAGACGCCAGACAATCCGGAGGGTGTGGACGGCAGTGTCTTCGAGGGGATCCAGAAGGCCGTCGTCGCAGATCGTTACGCGTTCTTCAGCGAGTTCTTCAAGAATTTCTACAACACGGATCTACTGCTGGGGAAGCGTGTCAGCGAACAGGCCGTTCGGGCTAACTGGAACGTCGCGGCCGGCGCCTCTGCCGCGGCCTGCCTCGCTTGTGTGGCGACTTGGCATGAGGACTTCCGCAAGGATCTTACGCACATCGACGTGCCGACGCTGGTCATTCAAGGGGACGCGGACCGAATCCTACCTATCAGTGCCTCGGGGCTCCGGACCGCCAAACTGATCGAGGGAGCCCGACTATTGGTGGTGAAGGACGGGCCGCACTGCATCACATGGACCCATGCCGATGAAGTGAACAACGAACTGGTGAACTTTCTTGGTCAGGGGTCCGGGAAGGATGCGGGTTCAGCGCCCCGGCCCGAAGCAGCCGCCTAAATGGAACATTCACGCCGCGCCCATGTTGCCGGACCCAGACGGTGATAGTATTGGACACACATTTGGTGGCTCCGGGTGCGATGACTGCGTGTGACCCGGCTTGCCCCCTCGCAGCCACTTAACAAAACACCGGACGGAAACGGCACACAGAGCCGGATCTTCTCGCCGTTCGCCCTGAGCAACATCTTTGAACGGCGGAAGCTTAACGTCATTGCGGGGCTCCCAAACTCGCCTGCTCCCCTGGAGCCCCGCATCCCCAGTTGGGAAGCAGGAAAAACCGTAGCCGGGGATAGCCTTGTTCAACCCAAAATGGGTTGACCGCGAGTCGCGTTATAGGGCGCCACCGCCGCCCCGGAGCGTTTTTTCCTCCTTGTGAGTCTCCCAGTAGGGTTCCGCTCCGTAGTAATTAAAGATTCGGGTTCCCCAACTGGTATCCGCCATGTCCGGCCAATTGTCTTTGTCAAATCCCGGAGCATTCTCCAGCTTCTTCTTGTCGACATCTAAAACAAAGTGCTTCTTGTCCTCGTCCAGTCTCAGGGCGCTCCACGGTACCGCGAACAGCTTGTTACCCATACCGAGGAATCCACCGAACGACAGGACGGCGTAGGCAACCTTACCGGCGGGGATGTCGATCATGATCTCATCCACCTTCCCAAGGTCTTCTCCAACCGAGTTCTGCACCTGATCGCCGGCCAATGTGCTCGCTGCCAGTACGCGGCGATACTTTTTGTCCGGATCTGTCTTCTTGATCTTGCCTTGATCTTGCATAGAATTCTCCTCGCCTTCCTGGAGCAACTTTCCCGCCGTTCCATTTCAGACAACCTCTTCAGGGAACACGGAGCCCGGACGCCAGCAAATCTCGCACTTCCCGCTGCAGCTTCTGCACCTCTTCATGCGGATACTCACGCCGTGCGCCCGCCACCGTGCCAAATCGCCCCAACAAACGCTGTAGCATCGTAGCCGGGCCGCCGGTTAGCGTTGGAGTAATTCCGCCCGGACGCACTTGGACACTCTGGCAGCTTTCGCTGCCACGCGCTTCCCTCCATCGGTCTTTATCGGAGAACCCAGTCCGACGGCCGTGGCCCGCGACCGCTTCGCACCCATTCGTGACGCAAGCTGCACCGTGCCGTCCAAGACGTTTGCGCCACAGGCGGCAGCCCGCATCAGGTTCGTGCGAGACGATGAGGGGACTGAGAGGCACCTGGCGGACAAAGTTGCACCTCCACGAGCGCTCCCAGCGCCGTTCGCATATCGTGGCGTGACGCGTGCTCTTAGGACAAGCGCGTCAGCTGTGTGGGGGCCGGGGCCGCGGCTGTTTAGCAGCGACAGGTCAGCCCAAGGGACTTACGAAACTCGCACAGACCGGCGAAAGCACTGAACGGACGAAGGAGATTCAAATGTTCTTAACGCTGTTTGTTATCTTGTTGGTAATGTGGCTACTGGGATTCTTCGCGTTCCACGTTGCCGGTGGGCTGATTCACATCCTGCTGATCATCGCGGTGATCTCATTGGTGCTGCACCTCTTCAGGGGTCGCAGCATGGCTTGAGAAGCAACCGGCATGACGTCCGGAGATGATTGTTTCGCTGTAATGATGTGAGCGGGCTCAGCGCCAGCCTGATGAACAATAGGGTGAATCCTTGTCGCGAAGAGATTTTCCTGTGGTTTGCGTGGGAGGTTCTGCCGGTGGCCTCGATGCCTATACCCGGTTGCTACAGCACCTACCGGCCGATATGGGTGTTGCTATTGTTATCGTTAATCACCTGAGGACCGTAGCCACCCTGCTCCACGAGATTCTCCCCCGCTACACGGAAATGCCGGTTGAACTGATCACAGAAAAACTGCTCATCCAGCCCAATCGTGTGTTCGTCATTCCAGAACAGCGTGATCTACACGTTCTCGATGGGGAATTTCGTCTAAAACCGATATCCAAGCCCAGGGGATGGCCCGACGTGATTACGGTCTTTCTACGTTCTATAACGCAGCACTGGGACGGCAAGCTCATCGCTGTCATTGTCTCTGGCTATGATGGTGATGGAGCCGCTGCGCTGTGCGGCATTAAAGAAGTTGGGGGTATTACCATCGCGCAGAAGCTCGACACAGCCGGGCAGCCCGATATGCCTGAGAGCGCGATAGCGAGCGGATGCATAGATTTTGTTCTTTCACCTGAGGACATCGCTCGAGAAATTGAACGAATTGCGCACACGGCTTCATCAGTTCAGTGATTTCGAGGCGACCAGCAACCTTGTTGCGATTCGGACATCGAACGCCCCATCGCGGCGTCACTGCGAGCCGGGGCATCATCGGTCTGGCCAGGAACAGAGACTTTGAACAACTTGAGAGTACCGATTTGTTGGAGGCGTCCTCTCATGCTCATCTTCTACAGTTTGCGACGCAAAGCGGCCGCAAGTTGTTGATTCCAAAAAAGGCGATGCTTGCCAGCGCGAAATCCTAGTGTCACGCATTATCTGCAAATAGCTGAAAACAGTGCTTGTAATGCGCTTTATAGTGGTCCATGATGGTGACACAGGAGCGCCTACTTGTTCGTTCGCACGCAGACCAACGGTTCCCGAACTTATCTGCTCATTGTGGATAACCAGTGGGTCGACGGCAAGGTCAAGCAGCGCGTCGTGCTTCGTCTCGGCCGCCTTGATGAGTTGCTGGCCAGCGGCCGGCTTGACTCCTTGATCCAGTCGCTGGGACGGTTCTCCGAGAAACTCGCCGTCCTCGGCGCCCATTCACGCGGCGACAGCATCACCACTCGCAGTGCCAGGATCGGACCAGCCCTGATCTTCCAACGACTCTGGCAGGCACGCTTGATCGACAAAGTCCTGACGACCTTGCTCGAAGGCAGGCGCTTCGAGTTCTCCGTCGAGCGGGCCATTTTCCTCACCGTGCTGCATCGCCTTTTCGCGCCGGGCAGTGACCGTGCCGCTGAGAAGTGGAAGGACGACTACGCCATCGAAGGCGTCGGCGATCTGGGTTTGCACCAACTCTACCGGGCCATGGCCTGGCTGGGCGAGGTGCTTCCGAAAGACCAGCAGGACGGGGCCACGCCTTTCGCTCCCCGCACCAACAAAGACCTCATTGAGGAGGCGTTGTTCGCACAACGTCGTGATCTGTTCAGCGATTTGGACATCGTGTTTTTCGATACCACGTCGATCTACTTCGAGGGCGAAGGCGGCGAGACGATCGGCCAGCGTGGGCACTCCAAAGATCATCGACCCGACCTGAAGCAGATGGTGGTAGGTATGGTGCTGGACCACGACGGCAATCCGCTCTGCACCGAACTGTGGCCGGGCAATACGGCTGATGTGAAGAGCCTGGTTCCCATTGTGGAACGGTTGAAGAACCGGTTCGGAATCGGATCGGTGTGCATCGTTGCCGACCGGGGGATGATCAGCGCCGCGACCCTGGCGGAAGTGGAGAAACGAGAGTGGAAGTACATCCTGGGCGTGCGCATGCGGAGTTCGACGGAAGCCAAGGCGGTGGTGGCACGCGCCGGCCGCTATGCGGAAGTGCATCCCCCAAGCGACGACCGGGACGATCCCTCGCCGCTGAAGGTGAAAGAAGTCTGGGTGGAGGATACGCGGCGGTATGTGGTGTGCGTGAACGAGGATCAAGCCAAGAAGGACCGCCACGACCGCCAAGCCGTGGTAGCGTCGCTGCGCGACGCGTTGGGCAAGGGAGACAAATCTCTGGTGGGCAACAAAGGGTATCGCAAATACCTGCGCGGGGGCGGCAAACAGTTCACCGTTGACGAGGACAAAATCAAGGAGGAAGCGCGCTACGACGGCAAGTGGGTGCTGACGACGAACATGGATTTGTCGCCGCGTGAGGTGGCGCTGAAGTACAAGCAACTGTGGATGGTGGAGGATGTCTTCCGCTCGATGAAATCGCTACTGGATACGCGGCCGATCTATCCCAAGTGCGACGAAACCATTCGCGGGCATGTATTTTGCTCGTTCCTGGCACTGCTGCTGCGCAAGGAACTGCAAGACCGTTTGGCGCACAAGGAGTGGAATCTGGAATGGGCCGACGTGATCCGGGATCTGGATAACCTCATCGAGATGGAAGTCGCGATCAGCGGCAAGGGTTACATTTTTCGCGGCCAGACTTCCGGCGTGGCGGGCAAAGTGTTTCAAGGCTGTGGCGTCGCCCTGCCACCGGCGCTACGCCCATGCTGAACTCATCTTCAATTCGGATCAGGCGGAGAGAAAGCGTGTCACTAGGCCGATTTCAAAACTGCAACCATTGGGAAATGAAAGACTTCCGCCGACATGGTGTAGAAGATGAGTCATGCCGCCAAACTGGTTCCTTCAGTTCTGGACAGGTCAAGTCGGTCGCGGAGAAATTTCACCAGGATGACGGTTTTGGCGGCAGTTGAGAGAAATTCCGGAAAGGTATTGCGCAGGGCAATGGCCACGACATGTTCCGACGGCGCCAGTCCTTGGCGGACCGTACGGATCCAGGAGCCAAAGGACTTCCATACTAACTTGGGTTTCATCGCCGAGAGGATCTGAAGCAGTCCTTGGGCAATGAGGCCGAGTTGGATGTGGCGATGATAGGCCGCGATCTTCCGGCGGACGGCATTGCGGTAGTCCTCGGACTTGTGGTGTAGGTACTGGTTGCCACTCGCACGCCGGAGTGGCGTCATGGCTGTCAGTGCCGAAATAAAACACCCGCAATATTGCCGATTTCCCCCATCCGGGTTGGCGGCAACCTGGGCGAGGACGCGGTAGGTACTCTATAGCAGTTTCTACATCTTCGGCGCGGCGCCGACAAGATCGTCGTCAAGCGCAATGGCAATGGCCATTATGTCTTCTTTTCCGTGAGAGATGACCGGGACAACGGCACCGTCATCGATCTTCTGCAAAGGCGCCAGAATCTGAGTCTCGGTGCGGTGCGTCAGATCCTGCGGCCATGGATCGGCCGGTCTGCGATCTCCTCGCAGTTCCCCAAACTGGAGCCGGCCGGGCCGGACCGGATGCGTGTCGAAGGCGCGTACCGGCGCATGGCAGACGCACAGCGGTTTCCGTATCTCGAACACGAGCGCTGTGTGCCCGCAGCAGCGCTGTTATCGCCGCGGTTGGCGGGCCGCATGCGGATCGACTCCCTCGGCAACACGGTATTTCCACATTCCGATGCCGTGGGGTTGTGCGGATACGAGATCAAGAATCGTGGATTCACCGGCTTTGCCGCCGGGGGCCAAAAGGGTTTGTGGATGTCGCATACCCAGCCGGCCGACCGGCGTCTGATCTTGACCGAGAGCGCCGTGGACGCGCTCTCCCATGCCGCGCTGTTTCCGGATGCGGAGGACCAGACCCGCTATGCCAGCTTGGGTGGCAAACCAAGCTCGCGGCAAAGGGAACTGGTCCAAGCGACTATCGCGAAGCTACCGGCCGGGGCCGAAATCGTAGCGGCATTCGACGCCGATGGTGCAGGACGCCAGCTGGTGGAGGTAATTCGTGAGGCGGTAGCGAGTATCGCCCGCAGAACGGAAAGAAGTGACTTGATTTTCAAAGCTCACCTTCCGACGCAGGAAGGGGAGGACTGGAATACGGTCCTGCAGAAAGTCGGACTGGTATGACAGCCGGCATTCTCAGGGCTGACGATGAGGGACCGGACTGGGTCAAACTGGACTTGCCAGACCGCCAGCCGGTAAGGTAAAACAAGTTCGTCCAGGGTGATGGTCCGTTGGCCGGTTTTGAAGTGATCCTCTATGGCCGGTTTTGAAGTGATCCCCGAGGGGGGGCCGTGAATTTCAGGTGAATACCCCCGAGGAGGTAGCTGCGGCGCTGGCCGATGGCTGCCACGAGCGAAAGCCATGGAACCCTGCCCTTCTGCCTTCCCCCGAGGTCCCCTCAGGGGCGCACGGCAGCATTTCATAACCTCTTTAATTTTAATTCCAACGATCCCCCCTGTGACTTGAACCGTAAAATGGCAGCAACTGCCACTTTATGCTTCCCTGCTGCTGCATCTTCTGCGTCCTTTCCTGAGGGCCGGCGGTCTAATTCCACCGTCAGGATGGGGGCTGCTTCTGCGTGTCCCGCGCTCGGAACACTCTCAATCGGTGTTTGCACGGTAGTGCCCTGCATCTCCGGAATGTGCGTCTATCCAAGTCGAGTTGGCGAAACTGCTCAGGGTTGCCGGTAAAGCTGGGCGACCAGGGAGGATCTATTGCTCAGAACGCCGGGTTCGGGACCACCGGCCCGGCCAAAGTCCGAGATGGCGACAACGCGTCCACGATTCCGATGCACGCTATCAGTAGCAGCAGATGGAGCGGTCCGAAAAGCTTCACGGGTCGATTGTATCTCGTAAGCCGTTGCGCGCCGATCAATCGTGGCGCGGCCGGTCGGCTCCGCGGGCGCGTTGGAAATCATCCATTTCATGAGCGGCGTTGATACGGTCGATGGGGTTGCCGCTCTGGTAAGCGGGCGGAATGGTCTGCGCGATGCGAGCGGCGACCCGGGCATTCTCAAGATCGGCCAACTTTCTGAAATAGGCGCCGAACTCGGTGAGGTTGGCGAAGCGCGGGGTGTGCGGGGATGCCAGGATGTTGGCCATGGCCTTACCCAAACCAGAGACACGCAGCAGTTGAATGGCGCGCTCGCGGCTGCGCGGAACGCCGTCGCCAATGTCGTATGCGATTCCCATTTCGAATTGCGCCTTGTCGAAGCCCTGGTTGGCACTCGCCATATACAGTTGACGCGCCTTCGCGTGATCCTTGGGAAGACCGCCGTCCCCTTCGTCATACATCCCCGCCAGGGCGTATTGCGAGGCTCGATGGCCTTGCGCCGCGGCCAGACCGAACCAGTGTGCCGCCGCCACGTCGTCAGGTTTGACGCCGTTGCCATCCTGGTACGCGATGCCGAGAGTGGCCTGCGCGCGCGGGTGACCCATGCGGCCAGCCTGCAGGAGCAGCGGCATCGCCTCGCGATACTGATTGCGCTCGATGAGAGTCAAACTGCGCTGCCACATGGCTTCGGCCTCGGCTTTTTGCGCCGGTGTGAGGGAGGACGGCGGCACGGTGGGATAAGAGGACGCGGGGTTGGAGCCAGGATTCCTGCCGTCGCCGGAGCCCGCGCCGTCCCGGTGATCGAGGCGGATCTGCCCATAGTTGCCCTTGAGTTCGCGCGAGCAGTTCACCTCAGTGCGGCTGTACATGGTGCAGTAGTTCACTTCGTTGAGCAGTTGGTTCAGCCGTTCCGCCGGAACACTGTACGTGAAAGCACACGGATTGGCGCCGCCGCCGTAGTAGTTGGTGGAGTTCGGGCCCCCACCATTGGCAGCACCGCAACCGCCATTGGGAGCGGCGGGCTGCCTCGGCTGCTGTGCGAAAACCGCAGTGGATGCCAGCAAAATGGTAGCTAGTAGATAGGGTCGACGCATGTTTCTTTCTCCTCCGGATGACGCTTACCAATCTCGCCCACTAAATACCTTGGATTTCCCTTCCCGGGCGAGAGGTAGGGTACTGCCATTGCGGATAGTGAGATCCTAAAATAGATGGCTAAGAGTACACAACGGCAGATCGATCGCTGGCTGCGCCGTTTTAACCAGGATTTCCGTTTTGGCTCCGGTTTCTGGTCAGCATATCACAGGTCGCCAACTATAGATCCTCCAAAGATTCGCAATACAACGTCAAAATGGAAATGTGGGTTTCGGCCATATCGGAGGTCAGTATGATCCTGGCTGGCACGAAAACGTGCTCTTTGTGAAAGGCGGAGGGTCCGCTGGCTCGTTAGTAGGGTGTCCGTGCTGCGACGACAGCAGCGGCAAGGCCATCCCGACGCAGCGCTGGGATATCAGGTAGTTCTCTTCAGGAGGGATACAACGCTTCCAAGTGACGAGATTGTAAAACACTGGTTGTTGAATCTGGCCGTGAGTTTTCCTATTCCGCTTTGGCGACTCTACCCTGTTGTGAGGGTGGAGGGTCTGAACGTGAAGGAACTTCCTGGTTTCACAGCCGAAGATTACGCCGAGGCATTACGGGGGCTCTTCAGCGATCAGATGGTCCGGATCTCAGACCCAGAAGGTCCACGTATGCCTGACTGGACTGACACCATACGGCTACTCCAACATTTGCCTGTCGCTCCCCCATGGGACATGGCAAAAAGTCCGGGCGGACAAATCAACTTCGAGTTGACGCCTCGTGGTGGAATGGCGTGGGAGGTTGCGGCGTGTCCGGACTGGACTCACATACTGATTGAGAGTTCAGACCTGAAATCCTGCGAATTGCTCTCGCCTGATCGAAACCTCTTAATGGCTTATCTAGGATGGTATCCCGAAATCCACGACCAGGCGATCGTTTTGGAGACGGTAGAATTGACCCATCGAACCGACTTCCCAATTCTCTACTGGAAGCGACTGCCGTCGGTTTACAACGCCGTCTTCCAGTTGAAACCTCCAACGGACGGCCCGCAGAGAGCTACGCCATTATCCTCCTTCCCCTGGTTTAGAGACTGGGCCGCTCTAAAGTGGCACCGAGATCCGTGGGATCTACCACATTGGCCTCGATAATCCAGGTCCTGTTTATCCCAGCTATGAACAGAAAGACGATGCTACGCGCCGACAGAAGGGGTGACACGTCACCCCAGGATGGGTTGGCGTATGCAAACGCGGCGTTCGCAAACGTTAACGTCTTTACTACCAACTGGTTGCAGCGAAAATACCCGATTTTCGCGTTCCGCCGCGTTCCCGCGCGTTAACTTGTTGATTTTCTGTTTAGCCGCCGAAGAGCGGCTCAGCGGTAGGCGTCGCGGCGATCACGGATGCGGTGGATGGTGATGGTGTCGTCCGTCTCGTCGAAGATCACGCGGTGGTTGCCGACCCGGAGACGGAGCAGCCCTTCGAACTCGCCGCTGAGCGGCTTGACCCTGCCAGCACCGGTGGCCGCATAGAGGATCACTTCAAAACCGGCCAACAGACCATCACCCTGGACGAACTTGTTTTACCTTACCGGCTGGCGGTCTGGCAAGTCCAGTTTGACCCAGTCCGGTCCCTCATCGTCAGCCATGAGAATGCCGGCTGTCATACCAGCCCGACTTTCTGCAGGACCGTATTCCAGTCCTCCCCTTCCTGCGTCGGAAGGTGAGCTTTGAAAATCAAGTCACTTCTTCCCGTTCTGCGGGCGATACTCGCTACCGCCTCACGAATTACCTCCACCAGCTGGCGTCCTGCATCATCGGCGTCGAATGCCGCTACAATTTCGGCCCCGGCAAGCGGATTGTGAGGCTGAACTTCGGCCGCCGGAACGATCCGGTCCTGCCCATCTTGCGACGCGTCCTGCGCGAGGCGCGGAGCCGCGTGGGCCAGGCCGCATCCAGTGTTAATCTGGTTCATCAAACTCAACTTGGAAGGAAAGCATGAACGTGAGGCTTGCAGCCCTCTCTGGATTATTGGCGTTGATCATTTTGGTTTCGGTTCGTACGGAGACCGCCGCGGCGACGGCCAAGAAGTACTCCTGCGAGAGTTGCTCGGCCGAAGGCGTGAAATCCACCGCCTCTACCGCTCTTGGCCCGGTCACCAAGTCGAGCGGCTGCCGGGTTCGGAAGGGATCGGGCAATCTCCCAATGCAAGATCCGACGAGCGGTATGGCGTCCACAAGGACCGAGCCACTTGCGAATTGGACCACTTGGTTCCCTTGGAACTGGGCGGCGCCGACACGCTCGACAACCTCTGGCCAGAGTGCGGGCCGTTCGGCGCTGAGGGATTGAAGGTCTGCTTCAAAGAGAAGGATCTGGTCGAAGATTATCTGACCGCGTTCGTCAAAAACGGGAGCATGCAGCTTCGGGAAGCGCAGGCCGCCATCGCGAAGGACTGGACTCAATATCGAGACACCGCCTTGAGGTACTGCGCTTCGCGATGGTGCTCGGCCGAGCAGTAGGGACTGCGGCTAAACTCGGCTAAACTGGTTCGGGATAGGCAACGTCCAGGATCAAATCCGCCTATCCTGGTACCCAGATACCTTTGGCGGCGATCACGTCGGCGCTCCGGGGCAATTGCAGCGGCTCGGCAGACTTCGTGTAGAAGGCTAGTCCTTTGTACCCCACCAAATACTGATAGTTCTTAGTGAAAAGGCCGCCTGTGGCAACTACCACCAAAGGGTCCGGTACGCGACCAACGATCTTCAGAAATTCTGCCGGATCGAGACGCACGAGAACGCCGGATGCTTTGATCGCCTGTGCGATAGCACCGGCTGCCGCGCCTGCCGCCGCTCCTCCTGCCGCCATGGTTCACCCCCGCACCCAATTGTAACCAGTCCGATCAATGCGAACGGCCTGTTTGCCCGGTCCGAACTGCCGGAACGGAGATTATTCGCATCGGCCCGGCGGACCGCCCGCGAATTGTGGGGCCTCAAGACGGAGATAGAAAGGGACCCCGGGGATGCGCGGTGAGCGAGTTTCCGTAGTCTGCGTAGCCGCTGCCGACTTCGGCCTGCATCCCAGGTTCTATGCGGTCGCGGCTCGCTTCGCCGCCCATCGCTTCTTCTGAGCCGCGGCAATCGCTTTTTTGCCGGCCGCGCTGAGTTTCCGCTTCGACTTTGAGGCTTCGGCGGGCGCTGGCGACTCACCTCTGACTGCGGCCCAGCGGCGCCGCTGCCCTTCCCTCATTCTCTCCAAGGCTTCGGGGCTTAGTTTGCGTTTGGTCCGACCCCGATTCGTTGGAGCCGGGGCCGCCGGCGTCCCAGTTAGCATTGCTCGCAGTTCGGCGATCTGCGCGTCAATACCCTGCTTTTGGGCTTCGAAACCAGTGATCGCGGCCTCGATGATTACCTTCGTCAACGTTGGCATGTGTAAACCGCCCTCCCCGACGATTTGATCAGGTGGTGCCTCATGATGCGGCACAGTCCTATAGTGACACGACGGCCGTGCGGATCGTGCCACGTGACAAATGTCGGGCCGGACGTTGCAGGCGCGCGTCATGATATTCGCTATTATCGGAAACTATCTCTGCGCTACGATGGAAATTGCCAATAGAGTTCCCCCGTGGCGCGGCGCCTTTCGCGAAGATTGGGTCGCTGACTGGCTGGCAACCTGTTCCCGAGGAGATAGCCCAAGTCGTCAATCACCGCCCGAATGTCACTGAAATAGCTGTGCGCTAAGAGACCACGGTCGACAGCGCTCGCATCCACGGTGTCCATGCCACCGATCACGAAAGGCTCCTTTTCGAGATAGCCGACGCGGCCGCTTCGATTGAGTTGACCGGAAAACATAAGAGCCCGATCCTTGGAGGCGACGTACAAGGTTTTGCCTTCGCCCTTCGCTGACAGTTTCGGAAATTGCTGGGTGAAGAAATCGGTGCTGACGTCGGCCGCGACGAGTACGATCTGGCCGAGGCCCTTTTCGGGCGCCGCCGAATCCACCAATCCGCCTAGTGAAACACGCCCGCCCATGCTGTGCGCCAAGAGGTGCACGCGGCGCCAGGGCCCTTCCGCGATCGCAGCCAGGAACTCCGCCAGAGGCGTGCCCGAGAATTCGGCGCTGCTGAGATCTGCCAGGTAGGAGAGCAGGCTGCCGCGAGAAGGCCAGGTGAAGAGGACGATCTCGCCAGGGAGATTGAGATCGTATTTGAGCTGCGCCGCTCGCAATAGGGCGTCTTCGAAAGAAACGTTAAAACCGTGGATAAATACCAGTAGGTCGCTCTTCGCTTCGCCGCGAAACTGCTCCTCCAACTTGCCGCGGAAAGGGCCGATTTTGAGAACCTCCAAGTCGCTCCTAATCGCAAAATGATCCGCTATCTTCCGGCGTTCGAAGAACCCGGGCTTTTCAAGGTGTCCCTTCTTGTGGCTGACCGGAATGGAAACGGAGACATGGCCGAAGACCGTCTCCGGGGCATGGTCGTACCCGAACCGTTCGCCGGGCGTCTGTGAGTCGGAGGCTTTGCGATTCGTTGCAAAGAAGACGCGCACGCCCATTAAGCCTGTGGGCTCAACAATGCCGTCAGCCAGAGCTTTGCCGGTCTCCGCCATCACCACTTCGGGTGCTTCGGCTGTCTGGATGTCGGACTTAGGAGTGGTGACCGAAAGAACATGTTCCGTCTCTACCCTGTCGAGCGATGGTTCGGTAGGCAAGAGTGACAGAGCTTCCTCACGGGTCTGGGGCGTAGCCGGAATTTCGGGCATGCTGTTCCGCGCCATCAGGCCGCGGACATATTCGGCGGCGTAGGTATCAGCGATCAGATCCAGCAGATCGTCGAGTATGGCGGCGAACTGTTGCGGCGATCCGGCTGCTCTGAGCCGCTCAGCGATCGCCGCGAGCTCCTGCAAGAGGGCGGGGCTGGCCGGCATCAGGCGTAACTGGATCGCACGCCAGTTGGTTCGCAAGGCCTCCAGCCAGATCCACTGCTGAATCATCTGTGTCATCGACTCATCCTTTTCCTGAAATGGTAAACGCCGCCCAGAAGTAAGGCTCGGCGAAAGGCCGGTGATCCTGCGGCAGCGCGAAGAGCTTGATGCGGAGTTGCACAGCCAATTCGCCCACTCGGCCAGGTTCGTTGCGAAGCTCGGCAAGCATGCTGCGAAGCTTCATCACCGAGGCTGTCCGGAGCCAGCTCTGTGCCCGCCGCAGGGCTTCGGAGGCTGTGCAGCCCGCGGAATCGTATTCGGCATAGAAGCGGCCCATGAGAACCGCGGTGGCGGCGTCATCCACTGGCCACAGTGTGGCCACCACGGCGGCAGCACCGTGGTCAAGCAGTGCGGCAGGAATGCCCATGAATTCATCGGGCATAGTGGTGACGCGTGCCATTGCAGTCTCGCAGGCGGAGAGAATCATGAGGCTGGGAGGGTGTTCGGCGAGTAGCGGCAAAAGCTGTTCGAGACTGAGGCGCTGGCCGCCAGCGAGCGCTAGGCTGGAGTGTAGCGGATTCAGCAGATCGAATCTTGCATGTGTCGAGAGGTGCACCCAGTCCGCGCTGCGCAGTGCATCGAGCACGGCGTCGACTGTGGCCGCGGAGCCTTCCAAGACCTGCCAGCCCGGCGGGGGAGCATGGCGCTTCACCCAGGCACATTCCAAATCGCTGTAGTCGAGATCACCGCCGGGATTGGAGACCAGAAGAGCGGCACGCGCCTGTGACGCGGCCCGACCGCTAAGCAGCACGGCGACGGAGGGCGCGAAACGGAGCGCGTACCGGTCAATCAGCCACTCACGCTGGCCACCTTCCTCATTCCAGGACGCGTGCACTGGAAATACACCCGCTCCCCCTTGCGGAAACCAGACTAACTCGGCGCCGCGCTTAACCCCTGACTGATTCAGTTTTTCGATGACTTGCTTCCAGATCAATTCGTAAAGTACTCCGCCGATCCGATCGATTTCCCGGATCCAGTTGAGGGGCTCCGAGCGGTGGAAGCTGTATGCCCGCAGCCATCCGCCGAGTTCACCCCAATTCTTGTTGCCGCGCTGCAGGAGGAGCATTTCGTCAACTCCGAAATTCTCCAGCCACACGGGTTCAGCGCGTAGATCACCGGGGACTGAATTAGTCTCCGACGCGGCGCCGGCGTTGGTGACGACAATGATCGCACCTTGTTTGGCGGCAAACACCCCAAAAAGTAACGCCCCGCCAGGCGGAATCTGCGTGCCAAGCAATGGCCAGATCTCGCGCGCCTGACGGCGATTCCAGAAGCGGGCCTTGCCGCGATCCAGGGCTTCCAGAGCGCCCCGGATATCGTTCAGCTTCAGACGGCAGTAGCAAAGCAGAGCGCCCGAATCCTGGAGCTGGAAGACACGCTCGAATCGGCTCGAATCGGCCACCGTTTCGGCGAGCAACGCTTCGCCTTCGAAAAGCGCCGCTTCCAGGCAGCGAGCTGCTTTCTCGAAGTTCCCAGCTTCGATCCAGCCATGCGCTTCCACCTGATAGACGGCCCGACGACTGCTGCCAAAAGCCGATCCGGAATATCCGGCAAGGGCCTCGCGAGAACAGCGCACCAGCTCGTCAATGCTGCCTCCCTCGCCGAGGAGCATCAAGTCGCGATGCGCAATGGCCTCGAGCGAGCGTATGTTGGCCAGCAGTTCCGGTTTGGCGGGGTCGCAGTCCTCGCTCGCGAGTTCGAACCATTGAATAGCCTCATGCAGATTTGCGCTGCCTACCGCCCCACTGCTGCGAGCCAGCACTCGGCCAAGCGACAAACGCGCGCGGCGCCGCAGATCGGGCGTGCCGCCGTGCGCGCAGGCAGCCACAGCGTTTCGGCCGTAGGCTGCGGCTTCGACCCGGTTCGCATTCCAATCGCCGAGGCTGAATACATAGCATTCGCACAGATAAATGCAAGTTTCGATCCAGGTGTTGTTGGGCGTGTCTGGCGACTGTTCGTCTCCGAAGCCGCCACGTTCGAGCAGCCGCAAAGCTCCAAGGTGCAACGCAATCCTCCTCGGCATGGCAGCGGCAAAATCGCAACCGGGCTCTTCGGTGGCTGCCAAGCCCAATTCATTTTGCAGGCCTGCCAGTTTTTCTGCGTCTTCATCGGGCGACATTTGAGAAATCGCAAGTTGGAGGTATTGAACGCGGCACGACCAGTTTTGCGCCAGATCGCCTGCGACACGGAACCGGTAGAGCAGCGCGAGTGTTGAAGCCAGCCAAGGATAATCGGCCACTGTGGTCTGCAGACACATCAGCGCTTCTTCGGATTGTGGCGTGCCTCGTTGTGAGCGCGGCGCAAGAATACAGCCAATGTTCATGGTGCAATTCGTCCAGGAATCGTGGTCTTCACCGGGCGTGAAGACCGTGAGCGCGTCGCGGTAGCCTTGTAGCGCCTGTTCAGGATCGGAGTCTCCGCACATCTGCGCGTACATCGAGCGGAACGCGGCCCATTTCTTGGGCTGTGCTGCCCGATCGACGAGCGCCGCGGCTTCGCTAAAAATCTCGCGCAGCCGCGCCTGATCGCGATTTCGATCGAGAGTCCTGTATTCGGCGATGAGCAGCGCGAGACGTTCCGATGCCACTATTTCTGGTCCTCCGTTCTCAGGCGTCTTCGCAAGGGTAGCGAAAGGCGGCCACCAGCACAAGACCCAGCTTCGTAGTTTCCCAACTGGTCCGCCAATCCGGACGGTCAGACGGGGTGGAGGGGTTATCTGGTGACTGCGAAATCGGCTATTGCATGGCGGCGTTAGCGGAACATATCGGTAGTTTTTTTGCGCCAGCCCGATCATGATCCGCGCCGCGCGGACGGCCCCATCCTCGACCCCTTTGTCCGAGTGGTGCGTGATCTGCCCGGAGCGGAGGCATCGATAATCAGAGCGGAACCTCGATAAACGCTGGGCGACCGGCCACACTCTTGATGCCACCCGCGCGGCTTAGGACCTCCCAACCAATAGCACTCTAATTCGCGTAAACTCATGAGACAGACGTTTGGACTGAATCCGTGGACTCTGATCGCTGGCGGCAGATCGAGGATTTGTTTCACACCCTGATGGAGCGTCCGCCCGAAATGCGCGCGGCATTTCTCAATGATGCCTGCGCTCGCGACGCTGAGCTTCGGCAGGAAATCGAGTCACTGCTCTCACAGGCCGACCACGCTGAGAATTTCCTGGAAGCTCCCGAGTTGCAGTCCGCTACGCTCCCTGCCGGCGCCTCTCCGCTCGGGAAGCAATTCGGAGCCTATCGCATTGTGTCCGAGTTGGGCGCGGGCGGCATGGGGGAAGTTTATCGCGCTCACGACAACAAGCTCGGCCGCGATGTGGCCATCAAGACTCTGCCGCTCGAATTCGCGGGCGATGCGGATCGGCTGGCGCGCTTCCGTCGGGAGGCGAGGGTGCTGGCCTCGCTCAATCATCCCAACATCGCGGCGATTTACGGCCTGGAAGAACTCCACGGCACGAACTATCTCGTGCTGGAGATTGTGGAAGGAGAGACCCTGAAGGATCGAATCCGGCAAAGGGGGCGTTTGCCGGCCGGAGAAGCTCTGGAGATTTGCCGACAGGTAGCCGAAGCACTGGAAGCGGCACATGAGAAGGGAATCATTCACCGCGACCTGAAGCCTGCCAATGTGATGGTGACTCCCGCCGGCAGGGTGAAAGTGCTCGATTTCGGAATGGCCAAGGCCGTCGAGCGGTACGAGGCGCGCCCTGAGGCGTCTCAGTTGGCGACCGTCACGGGCCTGGAAACGGTAGCCGGGCAGATGCTGGGCACGCCGCCATATATGAGTCCGGAGCAGGCGTGTGGAAACAATGTTGACGGAAGGACCGACGTTTGGGCGTTTGGCTGTTTGCTCTACGAATTGCTGACAGGGACACGAGCCTTTCGGGGCGAGGTGCTGGCGGACACGATTCACGCCGTGCTGGAGCGTGAGCCGGACTGGCAGGCTCTGCCCGCAGAAACTCCCGGGAAGGTCCGGGACTTGTTGCACCAGTGCCTTCAAAAAGCCCCTGAACGCCGCCTGCAGTCCGTAGCGGATGCGCGGAGGGAGGTTGAGGAAGCACTGGCTGCTCCGCGCAGGCGTGGATTGCGCCGCTGGCAATTGACCGCGATGGTCGCACTCGCGCTCGCCGTGTTCGCGGTTGGCTTCGCGATGTGGATGCGTGGCCGTCCCCTCCTGACCGACCGCTCGGAATGGGTCCAGGTCACCAACTATCCCGACGCGGTAGGCCAGCCGGCCCTCTCTGAGGACGGACGCATGCTGGCATTCGTCCGCGGTGTGAGCACCTTTCTCGCACCAGGTGAGGTCTACATTAAGATGCTGCCTTCCGGTGACCCGGTCCAGCTCACTCATGACAACCTGCCGAAGATGAGTCCCGTGTTTTCGCCCGATGGCTCGCGCGTCGCCTATACGGTGTGGGACGGGCGAAGCTGGGACACCTGGGTGGTGCCTGTGTTGGGGGGACAGCCGCAACTCTGGCTACCGAACGCCTCCGGTCTTGTTTGGGCCGGACCACGGAGAGTGTTGTTTTCGGAAATCAAGGCTGGTGAACATATGGCGATCGTGGCGGCTTCGGAGAGTCGCGCCGAGGCCCGGGATGTCTACGTGCCACCCCATCAGAGGGGCATGGCCCACCGAAGTTATGTCTCACCTGACGGAAAGTGGGCGCTGGTGGTCGAGATGGACAACGGCGAGTGGCTGCCGTGCCGGCTGGTTCCTCTGAACGGTGAATCCGCCGGCAGGCCAGTGGGGCCTGCCGGTGCGTCCTGCACGAACGCGGCGTGGTCGCGAGACGGCAACTGGATCTATGTCAGCGCACACACCGGAAGCAACTTTCACATCTGGCGACAGCGCTTTCCCGGCGGCGAGCCGGAGCAACTCACCTCCGGCCCGACGGAGGAGGAGGGCATCGCGCCGACGCCCGACGGCCGTTCCCTCCTTACTGCTGTAGGCCTTCGCCAGAGAACCGTCAGCGTTCACGATGAGCACGGCGATCGCCAGGTGTCCCTGGAGGGCTATGCTTACGCTCCGATGTTTTCGCCAGACGGAAAAAAGGTCTACTATCGGGTTCTCAAAGGGGGTATTTCTCCGTTCCTCGGCGCGAGCGAATTGTGGGTGGCGGATGTGGATTCGGGGCGCAGCGAAGTTTTGCTGCCTGATTTCGCGGTGACCCATTACAGTTTGTCGATCGACGGCAGCCGCATCGTTTTTTCAGCTCTGGATTCCGACCACAAGAGCCGGCTCTGGTTAGCTCCGACAGATCGCCGTACCGCTCCGCGGCAGGTGCCGAATGCGGAAGGGGACATGGCGTATTTCGGGCCGTCTGGAGAACTGGTGTTTCATGCGGTGGAAGGCGGTTCGACGTTGGCCATTCGGATTCGCGAGGACGGAACCGGGCGGCAAGTGCTGACCCCAGAGGAAGTGACCCAGATTCTGGGCCTTTCGGCAGACGGCCAATGGATGATAGCGGATCAAGGAACAGCCGCGACAAGGGCCTACCCAACGGGGGGCGGTCCTTCGATCCCGATTTTTAGGGGGATGGCCAGCCTTCGATGGCAGCCGGACGGCAAGATACTTTATTTGTCGGTTCGGACGGCCATGCAGTCTGCCGGCGGTAGCGGTAGAACCTATGTAATACCGCTGCCCTCCGGCATAATGTTTCCTCGCATGCCCGCCGGCGGCTTTCACTCCGAAGCCGAAATCGCCGCCCTCTCCACTGTGAGCATCATCGAGAGTCCCGACGTAGCCCCCGGCCCTACGTCGAACGTGTATGCGTTCTCGCGACAGACGGTCCAGCGGAATCTCTATCGGATTCCGCTTCCCTGATCCCAGCGAGGCATCTGCTATTGCACCGGAATCTGCAAAACCGGGCCGTCGATTCCGGATACCCGCAGGCGTAGCGTGGTCATGCCGGATGGCGTTGCTGGAGGCACCCGTAGATCGACGCGGAACAGGTCGACCTGTCCGGGCCATCCCAGCTTGTTGATGGCATCTTGAGCCTGTCCGCCGACAATCACCTCGACGGGCGCATTCACCTGATTCCAGGGAGCGGAATTTGCAAATGCGATTCCCGGGATTACGGCCGGCGTTGTGAACCCGAGGTTCATTCCGCGGGCGATGAGAACTTCTCCCGCGTGCGCCGGGCTGGTGGCGGTGACTGGCGAGAAGTCAGCGTGAAACACCGCCGGGCTGCCGTCGGCAGCGTCGAACGCAGGCGGATAGGACGGCGCAATATAGAACGTGTGGATCAGAGTTCCGCCGCCCAGTATGCGCCGCATCGAAGGATCTTCGGTCATGGATGCCCTTCGAGGCGACTGGACGGCTTGTACTATCGCCTGGGTGCCACGAATCCCCAGATACAAACCACTGCCTCCAGTGATCTGGTGAACGCCGATGCCGCCTTCCTGGAAGCGCCCCACGAGGATGCCGTCAGCGGTCAGGATCGCCCATTTGCACTCGCCAGGAGCGCCTTCGGCTGAATCGGCAATCGCGGACCCAGGTCCGGCTGTCGGGCTATATCCCATGGAGAGGCTGCGGGATTGCCAGAGTCCTTTCGCAGGACGACCGTTAATCGATACGACGTCTCCAACGGTGATCGACTCGGCAAACGCGCGGGTCGCTGAGGGTGAGACCGGGCCGCCCAGGAGGGCTAACTTGGACGGGTCCGTGATATCCCCGACGTAAGTCACTACGTTCTCGGTTTGAATGGTCAGAACTGACATCAGCGGTTGGTCCGCAGCGTTGAGGGATGCCGCCGTCAGCGTCAGCGCCAGCCCCAGCAAAGTGCGTGGCAAGTAAACTCTGGTTCTGCGAAGTGGGTTCATATAGGCTCCTATATTGATTACCGGAAAATCGCTCCCAAAGCCGTCATGGATGGGAAATTTTTCCCTGTGGTAGAATCGGCAACGAAAATGGGGACGAAGGTTCCACAGGACATCAGCGCGCTGCTAACGGCATGGAGCGGCGGTGATGAGGAAGCACTGAGAAGCCTCATCCCCGTGGTCTACCCGGAGTTGCGGCAGATTGCCCGGAGATACTTACGGCAATCGGCGGGTCAGAGCCTGGAGTCCGCCGCGTTGGCTAATGAGACGTACCTTAGGCTGATTCTCGCGCGGGGCATACACTGTGAAAGCCGCCCGCACTTTTTTGCGCTGTGCGCGCAAATGATCCGAGGCATTCTGGTGGACCATGCGCGCCGGCACGGGTCCGTCAAGCGTGGCGGGGATACCGTGCGGGTGCCGCTGGACGAGGCACTGCTCGCCGCACCGTCGCACGAGGTGGAAGTGCTGGCTCTCGATCAGGCGCTGGAAGCACTCTCAAAAATCGATCCGCGCAAGGTCCGTGTTGTGGAGTTGCGGTACTTCGGCGGCCTGAGCGTGGAAGAGACCGCGGAAGTCCTGCGAATTTCGCAAGAGACGGTTCTGCGTGACTGGAAAATGGCCAAGACATGGCTGTTGCGAGAGCTTTCGGGGGAAGCGCGTCACTCCAGGGAACCGAATCGGATCGAGTAACTGCCCGCACGTGAAGGAAGCGTTTGGCTACGATTATACGTGTACCTGGGATCCGGCCTCGGCATCTCTTGACTTGACCAGGCAAAATCCGGCCGCGGCCGTGGAGGTCCGCTCATCGAGAAAATGGGTTTGGTAGTCGGCCGGCGAAGACCGTCGAGCTGCCTGAAGAACGTGTAACCGCCCGAGCCACGGAAATGGCTTCACCCCTGGTCTGGGCGTGTTGTCCACTCGGAGAATGGTCTCCGCTGTCCGCGGGTCTGGTCTTCGCCGCAGTCCGTTTCTGCGGGCCATATTTGGTGTTATCTGCATTCATGCCGGCTTCGAATCCCGTCACACCGCGTGGCAAATACCAGCTATGGTCGTGTGGCGGACTTTCTGCGTCGCCCGGTTTCGTCCGGCAAGTCCACCAGCTTCTGTGCCTCGTTCACCCCGTCCATTAATGAGCCGCCCCCTGCAGGTTCAACATTTTCGCGATGTCAGCGAGATCGGCGTATTGGACCCTGGCTTTCGAGGATCGGTTCTTCTCCGTCATTCGCGGCGAGCTATGGTACGCCACACCCCATCCCTCGCTGAGCGAGCCATGGCTGGAGTTCGCGCCCCGGGATATTGGCACGAGGCGGAGGTATGTGAACCTCTTGAGCCGTGCGATGCGGCGGTTCATCACGTGATCAAGGACCAGGTCCGACAGGTCCGCATCGGGGAACGCCCGAATGTATGCGCGCCGATAAGCCCTGTAATTCACGTCTACCCATACTTGCCTGGGGGAATGCAGGACGACAGCTTCCGGAACGTCCCAAATCGCCAGGCGGTCATCGAATTTGCCGGGGTCGTAGGCCTGAACCAATAGGGCCTTTCCCGAACCGTCGTGTGCCAGCGACGTTATGACATTGCCAACGTAGGTCTCGATGGCGTTTCGATCGCGAGCGGCGACCGGCACGTATAAGCATGGCAGCAGCCCGGACTCTTTGGGAATACCGATGGCATGTTGATCAATCACCCGGCTTTTTGCTTCGGGGTTGCGCATCAGCACTGCTTTACGGAAGGCGCTTGCCTTACCGGAATTAGACCATATCCGATGCCGGCGCCAAAGCCCTGAACAGCATTATCTGGTGTTATCGCTAGGCAAAGTCCGTGTGCGGAAACGGGCTGGTCCGCGACCGTCGCACCCCAGCTCTCACGTCGAGGTCCAGTCGCGGGAGGTCGCCACGAGGAACCCGGACCGCCACCAGTAAAACCGACGCCCAGAATATGCACTGATTGCCGACCAACCCACCCGCTGGCCCAAATAAACGCTACGCCGTTACAAAGGGGCAATTCGGTCATCTCCGGGTCCCGGACGCCCTTGCAGATTCCAATCGGAAGGACGTTGGCCTGCCCAGCGACTCGCCGCCTGCGAGCAGGAGATAATCGCCGAAGTGTTTACGATTGCGGCTGGATCGGCGACTCGGAGAAAGGCGTTTGGGCATTTCCCCGTGGGCAGTTGCCAAGGACGCTACCGCGCCGGCACGAAGGTCACATCCCGGGCGACATACAGGACCAGGGCAATGCGGCCCGTATCTTCCAGCCAACGATATTCCAAGACATCGGTGCCTGCTTTGCGCGGCGTGCTTCTGAGCGGGATGTCCGTCTCGCCGATTTTGAGGTGTACGTTTTCCAGTGACAAATGCATAGAATCGACCGTGCCGGCGGTAGACGGAACGGCCGCGTAAGTGACCTGGCCCACGACTTTGGTACCGGCTTTGGCCAGGATGACGCCGCCTACCTCCATGTCCTTGGCAAGCACGAAGGTAATCGGCCTAGCGGATTGCGGCGTGGCGGAACGCAGGTCCTCTACCGAAAACAGCGACACCGGGGTACCGTCGCGCAGTACAGGCTGTGACCGCGCCAGCGTTTTCGGCACATGGGTCGTCACCTTGCGGTAGATGAATTCCTGCAACAGGTGGGAGGATGCCCTGCCGCTGAACCCCAACAGAAAGCGATGAAAAGCGCGCAGCCCCGGGCGGGAGGTGGCGGGATAGTAGAGGTTTGAAATCTCGCCGGCAGCGAGGCCGCCCACCATATCGGAATAGTCCGGCTGCCAGTGACCGTTGTCGCCTTTGGCAACGAACGCGGTCCCGATGGCGTAGAGAAATCGCGAACCGAAACTGCCGGTTCCTTTATAGAAATAGCGCGGATCCTGGTGAAACACGGATTGCGTGAGGGTATGGCCGATCAGGACATGGATGACGCTGCTGGCATAGTCCGCGCCAAAGCGCTTACCGTACCCTTCCATGCCCTGGCCGAATTGGCGATTGGAGTTGTGCCACTGCTCGATTCCGGCGCCGGCTGCGTTGCCCAGGATAACCTCCGGATCGATGATGGTTCGTAAGCCGAGCTGGAATTTCTGGGCCGCGGTCAAAGGTGCGGCATTGGGCTCGTAGCTGACGTAAAAGTTCGGAAAGATCCCGAGTAGGCGCTGCTTCTCCTCGGCATGCACTTGCTGGAGAGCGAGTTCGTGCGGCGGAAGGCCCACATCCACTGTGGTGCTCGCGGGTGCTATCTGCAAAACGACAGGCGGAAGCGGCGGGTTCTCCCCGGAAATCACGGTCACATTGGTGTTTCGATCCGTGAAACCGGCGGCCTTAATGGTGAGGGCGTAGGCGCCAGGCTCGACAGCGGAAAAGTGGAAGGAGCCCGTCTGGTCAGTGAGAGTGGTGCGCTGGTTAGTTGACCCGTCTGGCTGCAAGGTGATGATAGCGGCTTCGACCGCCGCACTGGAAGAGTCGGTGACGCTGCCTCGAAGGCTTCCGAGCACGGGGGCAGTTTGTGCAGCGTATGACTGTGCCACCAATAAGATCCAAACGGATGGCATCACAGCAGCCCCCCAGCGCACACGCAATGGGCCGAGTTGCAGGCGCGGACGCATGAACTCGATTCTCGCACCATCGTGCCGGGTGTGGGGAAAGTTGGGGTGAGGCGGAGCGTGTTCCGTTTAAGGTTCCGGGTGCATAGCCGGCGACTCGGAAATTGGTGCCGCTCCGGAGGACACTCGAAGTCCCTGGGTATCTTAAGATATTGTAGGTTTCGCCTGCCTACTTCGGCAGAGGATCGCCGCGGCTCAGCACCCAGGGATTGTTATAGGCGGCCTTCAGCCGGTCGGCCTGGCGCTCCACGCCGCCGCCCCAGTCCATGAACCATACCCACCTGGGCTGTTTCTGCAACACCTCGGCCGGAGGCGGAGTGCCGACCTCTCCCAGAGCGATGGGCTTGCCGTTCGCCAGGTCCAGAACTTCCCAGTAATAGCGGTCGTCCAGCGTGCGGTAATTATCGTAACTGACTACGTCGACAAAGGCCTGACCGGGGAAGAACTGGTGAAACTGGCCGAAGGGGGCGGGACCGTTCTGATTCCAGACCCAGATCAGGTTGTCCAGGTGGTGGACGTTCACCATCCGGTAGTACAGTTCGCGATAGAGCTGCGCCGTACCGTCCGGTCCCGGGCGGCCGCCCCACCAGAAGAAGCTGCCGTTATTCTCATGCATGGGGCGCCACAGCACCGGAATGTGGGCGTCCTGCAACTGCTTCAGGTATCCCGCGGCGGTGTCCATGTACTTTTCCCAACGTTTATGCAAGGGACTGTCGGAGGTAATCAGTTCCTGCCACTGTTCGTCGGTAAGTTTGGCCTGTACGCTGCCGCGCCAGCTTTCGCTCGGGCGGCCGTTCTCGCCGGCCTTGCCGGGCTCGTCTTCGGTGGGCCTCAACATGTGCCAGCACAAATAGACAATCGACCCCGCGGCGGCCTGCTTTTTGGCCTCCTCGACCATCAGGTCGCGGTGGAGGATGGAATCTTTGTCCTCTCCGTCCAGAAAGCCGAAGTCCGATCCCCAGATTGCGGGGTACTTACCCGTGGCGGCAAATACCTTGTCCGTATCCTGCGAGCGCTGATTCGGAAAATTGTGCTGCCCGGAAAGAATGCCTTTCCCCGAGACGCCGCACAGAGTCTTCAACAGGGCGCGCGCCTCCGGAGTGGCATTCGGGTTGACCGGTTCGCAATTATAAGACGGCGGCGTTTGCGCGTAGGCGTTCCCGGCGAAAATCGCCAGGGCCATAACGGCCGGTATCGATATCCGCATGTGTTTACCTGAATCTTCAGGCATAACACAATTCCGCGGATTCAAATTATGTTACACGGTAACACACGGTGTAACTGTGCCGTTAATTGCAGGGGAATCGAGACCAGCGCAGCCGCGGACAAGCGAAGAGCGCAACCGCCAGCAGCAGCAGACCGGTCGGCGGCTCTGGAGCGGGCGAAACCTGCACTGTCGAAGCGACCGTAGTTTCCGTCTGACCCAGGCCGAATGAATCGAGGGCGATGAGGTTGAAGATCTGCACTTTACTCGACCCGCTGGCCAAAGCCCGGAAGGTCACATCGAGCAAGTCGCCGCTGCCGGTCACTCCCGATACGGCCCCATTGAGAATATCGGCGTTGGCGGTAATGGATCCGCCCACATTGTCAATGGTCCCCGGCAGGAAGATGGTCGACCCTCCCGCCGGGAGAAACGAGCCTTCGGACACCGAAACGGCCGCCAGCACCGTAGGGTCAAATCCCAGGTCGAATTGGTAAGCATACAAATCGACCGCCCCGGTAATATCGATACTCAGCGTGAAAGTCTGGCCGGCCTTCTCTGTCAGGGTCGTGGGCAGCACAGCTAGCGTGCCTGCCAGCAGGGAACTGCTAAGGGCGAATAGCAAGACAACCAAGATAAATCGACTGATCCGCATACGTTTTTTCCTGTCCTTTCGATGTGCTAGTGGCAAACCAGACCAGCGGGCAACTGCCGGCTGACGAGGAACAGATCCAATACATTGATCGTGCCGTCATTATTGAGGTCGGCGGCGGCGTTGTAGCCCGCTTGTCCGGCATGTGTGCCGAAGCCGCTTTTCACGATCGAGACGTCCGTGCAATTCACAGAGCCGTCCCCGCTTACATCGCCCAGCACGCTTCCATTGGACAAATACGCCACGACCGTCGAGAAGGTCACGACGTTATTGAAGGTAGCGCTGAGCCCGCCGGCATCTACCGTTCCAACAACGGGATTGCCCGACGAGTTCATGGCCGGCGCAAGGCTGCCAGTGACGGGATCTATGTGGTACAGGCTGAGGTGCGCGCCAGGAGTCATCAGGTTCAATAAGGGAAGCACGATGGTGATGCCGGGGGCGGGAATCGGCTCCGGCAGGGTCGGGGAGAAGGACAGGTTTTCGAAATACGTGCCAGGCATGGTGAAGCCACGCGGCGTGGGAACGGAAAGGGGATTCGGAAACACATCGATCGAAACAGTAGTAGGAGGAGAGGACGAAGCCAGCCCCGGAGGGAACGTTACGGAGGCTCTGGTTCCGTAGGAATTGTCGGTTACTGTGCCGCCACCGGATCCGATGGCGCCGTCGGAACTGAGGGAAGGCTTCGTGACTATGATCGTGGTGGGGAAGCCCATCGACTGTAGCTGAGTGGGAGTGTAGAATGTGGCGTTACCTACTGCGTCAAATAGATTCAGGTAGGTCAACTTCCAGGTACCTTGCTCGCTGAATTGAGGCCACCCCGCCGGCAATTGCCAAGTCCCGGACTGCGCTGTTCCAGCGATGGGGGCGGGATGGCTGTAGATTCCTTGAACTGACGCGAACTGGTTGCCCGAGGGGCTTTGAAATGTTGCGAAGGAGTAGTAGTAGTTGTTGTTGAACAGGCCGAAGTATACGCCCGATATGTCGTCCGTTGCCGAGAGCGTGAGCGTGACACTCTGGAAGGAAGCCGAGGTGTCTATCACAGACGGCGAGAAGCTCAATAAGGTGAGTGCGGGTGGCGTGGTGTCCGACGGCACGGATGTATCAGTGAGGACAGGAGTAATCCCCATGCCAGTCAACTGCGTCGAAGTAAGGGAGACCCGGTTAGTCACTGAATCGGCCAGGCAAATCTCACTCAGGGTCCAGTTGCCCCCGGAGTACTGAGGCATCGTCAACGATGCCTGCCAGACGCCATTTTGGGCGGTCCCGGACGCCAGCGTGAACTTGGAGCCGAAGAGCAGGAGCGGCTCCGTGGCGGTCGTTCCGGACCTCGACAGCCCGGCATTAACCCCGCAAGACCCGGAATTCGCGAAGGATGCTCCCGATTGGCTGTCGGCAACGTGAAGACTCACCGTGATGGTCTGGGGTCCAGCCGAGGTATCGACCGTGGACGGCGAGAAGGACGCCCCAAGCAGGGTGGGGGGAGTTGTGTCGGGCGTCGAATCGACCACAGTCATCGTTCCCGGAAACCCGCCGGTTATCAGCGTTGCCGATTGCAAGGTGAGGGAGTTCCCGGCGGAGTCGTTCATGTAGACAGATACCTTCCAGACGCCTGGTTCTACAAACTGCGGAAACGGCACCGTCACACGATATGCGCCGTTCAACGCCGTGCCTGAGATTCTGCCGAAATATCCGGATTGAAATCCGCCGACAGTTTGATTCGAAGGACTCGTGAACTGGACATAGCCGTAAGAGAAGCCCGATAAGTCATCGGTGATCGTCGCATTCACCGTCAGAGTTTGAGGCGACGACGAAACATCGAGGTTGGAAGCGCTGAGGCTCAGCGCCGTAAGAGTCGGCGGGGTCGTGTCCGACTGGGCAATAGCTACGGTGTCCGAAATCACAAACGCAGCTATCAAAACAAAGAGACGAGAGTTAGTCCGCACTGGTGCGCACCTCCGAGTCGATTGGGAACCGCGAGACAGGATTGTAGCCCGCCAAAGGTTCAATCCACTCGTCAAAAGGTGTGAAAATCCGTGAAAAACGTGGAAAGATGATGCTTTATGGCAACCGGCGCCGAAGCCGCCAATCCAGGGCGTAGACTTCATAGGGTACGCTCACCAGAGCGGACGGGGAATGATCCGGAGCAATTCCGTACCAGGCGTCGCCGACGAACGATATTTGCGAGACGTCCACCACCTGATGAGGCTGCTCGCAATTCGGGCCCACTCGATACAGGTAAGTTTCAGTGCGCGTCGGCTGTCCTATGAACTGGATCCAGGAGGAATCCCGCGGCCAGATTGGTTCGGCGACAAGGTACAGACTCACGCACTTCCGCCAGGTGTTATGCAGGTTGTCGCGCACATACAGGGACTTGTTGTCGGAGCTCACCGCTGCGAGATATTTCCCATCAGGCGACATTCTCGGACTCCACATATCGGTGGGGCCAGGCACTGTAGTCACCATTCGCGTTTGAAGGCTCAGTTCATGAATGTGTCTGTGCTCGGGCGAGTAGGGCTTCGAGAAATCGCCGAAGAAAAGAGATCGACCGTCACCCGACCAGGTCGGCACTCCCTGATCGTCACCCTCCGGTAGGGGCTCGTCCGTGTTTCCCCCGGAGCCAGGCACCAGATAGATCCGCCAGCGTGCTCCCGGGGAGTCGTGTTTTCCCATGAACGCGATGCGCGTGCCATCCGGGGACCAGTGGGGCTGATGCGCCACGACACCGGGAGGGCTCAACTGCTTCGCATCCCCTCCATCCAGGCGGCACCGCCAAATCGTATGTTCCGGAAATAGCGTATAGGTCATCCACTTGCCGTCGCGTGAATAATCCACCTCATAGGCGGGCACTCCGGGAAGCAGCGGCTTGCCAATGGTGGCCCGGCCATCCGTCGCCAGAGTCACCAGTTGGCCCTCGGAGCGACGCCCCAGAGCCAGTACCGAGTTGGCGCCGGGTACCGGCGTTGGGAATCGCCAGTTGACATCGTCAATAGTCAGCCGGTAGGAATGCGAGGAATGCCCATCCGCAATCGAGAGCTGGCTATTCTTCTGGTGCCTCCCATTCGCAGCCCAGAAGATGAAGAACCGCCCGTCGCTGGTCCAAGCGCCTTCCCTCTCGATCCGCGCAGACGAAAAATGTGCCAACAGACGCGGGGTCCGGTCTGTACCGGTCAATTCCCACCAGCGGCTCATTTCGGTTACCGGGTCAAACACAGCGAATCGCAAACGGCCCCCTCGGGAATCCCAACCCGATAAATCCATCAGACCGGGGAAGGGAAATCTCACCGGCTCCAGATTTTTCCAGGGCTCAAAAACAACTAAGGTATTCCCCTCCGTCTCTACTGCCAGTCGGTTTCCCGCAGGCTCACAGACAGCCCAGTCGGGTTTGACTTCCCGCGGTAATGGAATCTGACGCAATGTTTGAGAGCCCAGTTCCAGTTCCCACAAATCGTGCTTGGCGTTATTGCTCACGAGCAGGGAGTGTCTGGAAATGGAAGAACCCACCGCATCCGTCGAGGCCCATGGGAATTTAAGGTAGTCCGCCGCACCGCCGTTTAGCGGCAGCGAAGCAATCACGTAGTTACCCTTTACCAATTCAGTAACGTAGTACCGATCACCGTCGGTGAAAACCCGACCGACCTTAACGAGGCCGTCCCGAGTAAGCTGACGGCAGCCGAGGAGTTGCACGTCTTTGGGCCACGACTGCCACGCAAAAGCGCTGCCGATAACCAACGCCACAACAGCAACGGCGATTACGGGCCAGGCAAAGCGGAGCCTGCCCGGCTCAGGCATTGGTGCGGCGTCCTCCACGACAGGCGTGGGAATGGGGGCCGCCTCCTCCCGGCAAACGACGCTCGACGCGAACTGATAGCCGTAATTGGGAATGGTTCGAATATAGTCGTTGCCGTTGGCGTCTTTGCCAAGCTTGCGCCGCAAGACGCTCACCTGGCGTCTCAGGTTTCCGGCGTGATCGGCCTCGTCCTGCCAGACCTCCTTGGTCAAAACGTCGCCGCGTATGGGGGTACCAGCCTGTTGAATCAGAGCAAGCAGGGTGTCGAACTCCCTGCCGCTCAAGTGAATCTGTTCGCCGGCCCTCCAGACAAGCCGCCGGACCGAACTGATCCGAAAATCGTCGAATTCGTAGGCCTGACGAAACATCTAAGTTACAGCTTTATTATCTAAACAAATCTTGAGCTGTTATTGTATATCAGTAACTCTATTTCTTCACGGCCGGCTGGCGGAAGCTGCGCTCCACGGCGTCATTGGGGTCGGTGGAGACAGGGCCATCGCGCCACAGCCAGCGCATCATGTCCGGCAGAATCATGCCGCTGAACTTCTGCCCGTGGAGATTCATGCCCCACGAGTAGTTCACGTCATATCCCTTCTGCGTGAGCGCCTTCATCAGCCGGACATTCTGGAAGAACCAGTCGCGCTTCTCGTCGTAGACGCCGCCGCGGCCGATTCCGCGATTGTCGTTCCGCCCGTCGCACAGGAACACCCGGATGGGCTTCTTTTCGCTGGCCAGCACGCGCTCCGGGTACACATAGCCGCCCTGCAGATTCACAAAGCTGCCCACGCTGCTCAGCACTTTGCGGAAATCGTCGGGCCGCTCCCAGGCCACCGCGAAGGCGGCAATCGCTCCGGAACTCGACCCGCCGATGCCGTGCTGTTCCGGGTCCTTCGAAATGTTGTACTCCTTGTACAGCACCGGCATCAGCTCTTCAGTGATCACGCGGGCGTACTTATCGTCCGGCGTGTTGTACTCGATGCCGCGGTTGGTGGTGCCGTCGCCCCAACTGGTCTGCGGGCTCGGCTCGGGCTGATCGGGCCGCCGCCCGGGATTGATGAACACCCCGATCATGACCGGAATCTCGCGGCGGTAAATCAGATTGTCCATGACGTTCTGGGCGCGCAGATCGCCATTTTCGTCCTTGAAGGCCTGCCCGTCCTGGAAGATCATCAGGCTGGCGGGAACGGCCGGATCGTACTGCGCGGGAACATAGACCCAGTAGGTGTGCTGCGTGCCGGGATAAACCTTGCTGGGCAGCGTGAAGGGTCCGCGAATCTCTCCCTTCGGCACGCCCTCCTGCGGCAGGGAGTCCGGACCCAGACGGTACTGCGAGTTCGGATTCGGACCGGGAGGATACTGCGGCGCCCGTCCTCCCCCGCCCTTCGCCGCGGGCTGTTGCGCCAGAGCCGGCGCAATCAAAACCAAGAACAACGCTGTGGTTTTTTTCATAAGAGCTTGTCAACCTTCTGTTATAGAGGCAGTATCTCTTCGCGGACCGGATCGAAATGGATCTTCCGCTTTTGCAGGTACGCGATATTGCCCAGGTGCGATGCCTGCGCCGAGCGGTGGCCGATCAGCACATCGCCATTGGGAGCCTTGCGGCTGCGGACGCACTCGATGAAGTTGGAGATGTGGTCGTAATCCAGGCTGCCGCTGGCTTGCACCGTAACGGACTGCGCGCCTCTGCCGACCGGCGTCCACACGTACTTGCCGCGGTCGATATCCAGGCGGCCTCCGGTGCCGCAAAACTGTTGGGCCGCGCCGGTGACGCCGGGGACCAGGGTCGCCTCAAACGTCGCGGTCATATCGCCGGGATATTCCAGCAGTACGTTGATGGTATCGGGCGCGGTTCGCCCGTCCTTATACTGATAGACTCCACCGGCCGCCACGGCGCCCTTGGGAACGTCCTGCCCGGTAAACATGTGCACCACGTCGATCCAGTGGGTGAACAGGTCGGTTACCTGGCCGCCACCGAAATCCAGGTAGGCGCGCCAGTTGTAGTATTGCTGCGGGTCCCAGTCGCGCCACTTCAAGCGGCCCAGGAAGTGCGCCCAGTCCAGATCGGCGGGCTTCTGCCGCAGGCTGTCCGGCGCTTTGCGGAGGTGATACCCGTTGCCGTGCCACCAGGTGCGCGACAGAGTAACTTTGCCAATCTTGCCGGTATCGAAGTATTCCTGTTTGGCTTGTATATAGTGTTTGCCGGAGCGCTGCTGCATGCCCACCTGGCAGACGCGGTTGTTCACGCGCGCGGCCTTGACCACCAGCGGCCCTTCTTCCGGTGTGAGCGAAAGCGGCTTTTCGCAGTACACGTCTTTCCCGGCGTTGAGCGCATCGATGGCAATGGGGACGTGCCAGTGATCGGGCGTGGCGATGAGCACGATGTCCACGTCTTTGTTGGCCAGAAGCTCTTTGTGGTTGGTATAGGTCTTGGCCTGCGGAGCGTGCGTCAGGGCGCGGTCTAGGTGCGCCTTGTAGATGTCGCAAAGGGCGATCACTTCGACATCGGGGTTCTTCTGGAAATTGCCCATGTCGCCGGAGCCGCGATCTCCCACGCCGATCACTCCCAGGCGCAGCTTTTCGTTGGCTCCCATTACGCGGGAATAGGAAAGCGCAGTGGCCGTGCCGGCTCCACGCAGGAAATTACGGCGGTTGAAAGCAAGAGAAGACATTTGACGCCAAAACTATCACGAATCGCCCGGAGTTACAACAAACCTGTATCGCGTCACAATCGCACGCCCGCCGCGAGACCCCACGGCGGCTCCGTGTACTTAGCGCAATCTGAGGACGTTCAGATTGTCTTTCAGAATGCGTTCGGTCTGGCCGGCGAGATTGCCGGGGGCTCCGGGAGCGGCAAACAAGCGTCCGGATAGAGCGTCAGTCTGGCCCGATGCCAGATAGAGAATCAGTTCCTCCGCGGGCTTGGAGGAAACATCCCTTCCTTCGTCGAAGATTTTCTGGAACCAGGGCAGCCAGCGCTTCCCTTCTTCGGACTGCAGCAACTCCTCAGCCATAGCGGTGCGCACGGTGCCGGGTTGAATCGCGAAAACGGCGACGCCATGCGGCCGTACTTCATCGGCCAGCACTTCAGTGAAGCGGATCAGCGCAGCCTTGGCGGTGACGTATGCCGACATGTAAGGAAAGCTCGCGGCGCCGGCTCCGCTGGCAACATTGATGATACGGCCCTGCCCGCGCGCGATCATGCCCGGCAGCACCGCGTGAGAGCAGAGCATGGGGCCCTTAACGTTGACCTCCAGGTTTCGCCACCACTCACCGGCGCTGGTTTCCCAGGTAGGCCCGAGCGGAGTTCCCACCCCAGCATTGTTCACCAGCAGACCGATGGGGCCGAGTTGCGCCTCGGCGGCGGCCACCATGCGGCGCACGGCCGCTTCCTCGGTGACGTCGGTGGGGATGGCGGCGGCTTCACATCCTGCGGCGCGCAACAAGGCCAGCGTCTCCTCCAATTCCGCTGCGGTTCGCGACGCCACCGCCACGCGCCGGCCGCTCTGGCCAAGCGCGATCGCTATGGCCCGTCCGAGTCCGCGGCCTCCGCCGGTCACCAGTGCCGTTTCTGTCATGTCATCTCATGTTATGCCAGCGCCGCCAGCAGGTCGCGAAAGCGGCGGCGGCTGACTTCCAGACGCTGCCCGTTCTTCAGCGCGACTTCGCCGGAACCGCCGGGGAGCGGGAACACCTCGGTGACGGCGTTGAGATTGACCAGCGCGTGGCGCGAGATGCGGAAGAAGCGTGCGGGGTCGAGCCGCTTTTCCAGATCGTTCAAAGTAGGATCCATCCAATATTGCGCCGTATCGCCGACCAGGCGGGTGAGTCCCTCTTCGGAAACGAAGTAGAGCACGTGCGATTCGCCGACTACCAGGTAGCGCGAGCCGCTGCGGGCCAGGAAGCGGGCGGGCGGAAAGCGGCGCTGCCGGGCGGTGAGATCCAGCGCCTGGTCGCGGTCTTCGCCGGCGGGCAGGGCGCGGACGCGGTCCAGGGCCTGCGCCAGGCGCGCGCGCGTGATGGGCTTGAGCAGGTAATCCACGGCGCGCAGTTCGAAAGCATCCACGGCATATTGGTCGAAGGCGGTGCAGAAGATAATGTGCGGGCGCGGCGGCGGCAGGCACGCGGCCACATCGATTCCGGTACAGCCGGGCATCTGGATATCCAGCAGGATCAGGTCGGGATGCAGCGACGCCGCGAGTTCCATGGCCTGCACGCCGGTTTCGGCTTCTCCGGCGATCTCCGCATCGGGTTGCGAAGCCAGCATTTGCCGCAGACGGGCACGGGCAGGCGCTTCATCATCCACTATGAGCACACGCATCGGCACCTCGCGCGAGCACCGTGAACCACACGCGGGCTCCCGGGCCCCCGCATTCCCAGCATAACCGGGCCGAAGGGCCGTAGTAGCCCCGCAGGCGTTTGGAGACGTTGCACAGGCCGTGCGTTTCAGCCGCGGCATCCAGTGAGAATCCGGGTGGGAAGCCGGGACCGTTATCGCACACTTCGATGCGGACCGTGCCATCTTCGAGGGCCGTTCGCAGGGACACGGAGCCGCGGCCCTCGGTAGCGGCGGCGCCATGCCTGATAGCGTTTTCGACCAGCGGCTGAATGCACATGGCCGGCACCGGGACAGCCGCGGCAGCCGGATCGAGATCGAAGGATACGGCGAGCCGGTCTCCGAAACGGGCCTGTTCCACCCGCAGGTAGGCAGTCACGAATTCGACTTCCTCGCCCAGCGGCACCCATTCGCTATCGGATTTCCGCAGCGTATAGCGAAACACCTGTGCCAGTTGCTCGATGGTTTCATCGGCTACGTGCGGCTGATCCTGAATCAGGCCGGCGATGGCGTTCAGGGCATTAAACAGAAAGTGGGGATTGATCTGCGCGCGCAGGGCTTTCAATTCGGCGCGGCTGGCCAGCCAGCGGAGTTCCTCTTCGCCGATGCGGAAACGCACATTCTCCAGCACCACCGCCAGGGTGCGGGCCAGCGACTGAAGCAAGCGGCGGTCGTCGCTGAGGAAAGGGACGGAATTGGAGCGCTCGGAGAGCAGGATGCATCCGAGCGGTTCCAGCGGCTCGGCCATTTGCCGGCTGTCGGACACAGAGGGCGGCAGCGCATCGAAGCGGACGGCGGCGGGCGCCTGGAAGATCCGGGAAAGGCTCGCGGCGGCGCGGGTGCGCAGGTCTTCAATCCCGGATGCACCCTGAATGGCGCGAATGAACTCGCGCTCGGCATCGGCCGCGGAGTAAGGACGGCGCAGCCAGACGCGGTCGATGCCGCGATCCACGTGCGAGTAGATCCACGGCGCCAGCAGCCAGAACGGCAGCAGGACCAGCGCGCAAATCCACGGGCTCCAATCGGCTGGCAAACGATTCAGCACCAGCGCCAGAATCACCAGGCCCACCAGGAAGAACGCGCCGCGCTTCACCAGCAGGTCGAAGAAGACCAGGCGTTCGCGGTAATAAAGCGTGACGCAGAAAAAGACCAGCAGCAGATAGTCTGGGAGTTCGCCCGAAAGGCCCCCCGGCCGGGCGAGGTTGAACGCCGCGCAGATCGCGAGGACCGTGAACAGTCCGGCGATCCAGCGGGCATGGGCCCGCTCCGCGGCGGGCTGAGCACGACGCGAACAGGCCCGCACGGCGAGACCCAAAACGCCGGTGGCCAGCAGGATGGCCGCGGGACCGCGTTCCATGCCGGGCTGTTCCAACGCCAGAAGCAGCGCGCTTCCCACCGCGGCCGTGTATAGGACGATGAGCGCGATGCGCCAGGCGAGTGGGGCGGGCAGATGGCGGGCTTCGGGTTCATAGACTATGTGAAGCATGAGCGGCGCCAGCAGACTCACGGCGAGGTCGCGCACCAGCAGCAGAGCGAGCGTCATGGGCACACCGGCCTGCAAGGCCAGATTGAGCAGGAAACCCGCCGCGCACACCAGCGTGAAGACCGGAAACACGGTGCCCGGGCGGCGCCGCTGCGTCCAGTAAGAGACCGTGAGAATGGAAAAAGAAAGAGCGCCGAAAGTGAAGATGACCAGCGATACCAGGTAGGGCATCAGCGCCCCACTTCCGGTGTTTTGCCCGTTACTTTCTTCAGCGCCGCCAGGATGGCGCCTTCGTAATAAGATTCCAGGAGGATGGCGCCACGCTTGCCGTCATCGGCGTCATAGATGATGCCCACGAAGGACCAGTCGGTGAGCATGCCGAAAAGCTTGGGCGGCTTAGCCGGGACCACTGCGCCCGGGACCTCCGCCACGCGCCGCCAGGCCAACGGACCTTCGATCAACGAGACCACCTGCGAGGGCTTAAGCCGCAGCATCAACCCTGGCTTGAACACCGTAGCGGGCGTGAATACCAGCACGATGGAATCATCCTTCACGGTGATGGTGGTATTCCAATCGTAAGGGCTGACCTTGACCTTCACGGTGCCACCCTGGTAACGGGTCTGGTCCCAGGTGTTCCGCGGTGCGGCGTGGCATGGCGAGCAGAGTGTGGCCACCACGATGCAGTATGTTAGCGCGCGGCACATAGCGAAGCGAGTTTCAGTATAAGTGCCGTTCGCCATGCCGGCAACGCATTGCCCGCCAGCGGTGGAAGCGGCTTGTGAGCGGCAACCGGCAGTCATGAGCGGTGGCTGCCGCTCATCAGAGATTCCGACCGCTCACCAGAAATGGGTAGCCGCCGGCCCGGCCGCCCACTACCATGCAGAAGAGGCCAGACACGATGAAGATCTCACTGCCCCGGTTGCTGGTTCTGGTTCTTCTACCCGGAAGCCTGGGAGCGCAACATATGGTTCAGAATATGGACATCTCGATATTGTTCGGGCCGAGTTGGTATCGGCCGCACACCATCGCCGGGACCAACGTAACGGTCTCCGGGTCCACCGGCCACACTCAGCAAATCAATTACGGCTACCAGGTGCTGCGAACTCCGGCCGGCAGCTTGTGGGTCGAGTTCTATCCGATGGTGTTCTTCTCACCCGGAACGAGCACCGCCAGTATCGGGGGGTCGTTCAATCCGGGAGGGTTTCTGATGACGCCGGGAGTGCGGTATATGGTGCCGGTGCAATCGCGGGTGTCACTCTACGCGGTAGCGGGCGGGGGTTCCGGGACGTTCGACTACCCGGTGGTCGCGGCAAGCGAGACTCCCTATGTCAAGACGAATGACACGTGGCACGGCGTATTCGACTTTGGCGGCGGTATCGACATTCGCTTGACGCGGACCTTCAGTGTGCGGGCGGAGTGCCGCGATTTTGTAACGGGCAAAGGGTTGGACGGCGCACCCGGGCGTCACCATCTGGCTCCGGCGATCGGCTTCGCGGGACATTTTTGAGATCGGGGCCGCTACTGTCCCGGGTCGAAGTGCCAGTCCAGGTGCATCCACAGAACGCGAGCCCAGCGCGTGACCAACGGTACCAGCGGAAGATAGGCCAGAAATGCCGCGCCCACCGACCAGTCGAACGGCCACCGCGTGAAGTGCCAGATTCCCAATACCAAGACCAGGCCCGGCGGGATGGAAAGCAGGTAACTGACATACAGCGCGCCGAGAAAATAGCCCGGTTCCCGTTCGTACGTGTGGCCGCAGTGAGGGCACTGTTCATACATATTCAGAAAGCCGCGCCAGAGCGAAGTACGAAATAGCGGGCCCTCCCGGCAACGCGGGCAGGACTGCTGACGGATTGCCGTCCAAACACTCACCACGTTTCGAGCATAGCGCCGATTTCCGTAGTTTTTCCCCCCACTTGGGGGAAATCGCGCATCCTGAGCGACTACATCCCGTAGAATATTTCCACACAAAGGACCAATAGGCTCCAATTAAGGTATTACGGACCTTTGGTCTTAATCTTGCACTGGTAGCGCCGAACGGAAAAGGAGGTTTGCTTGTTCAGGGACTCGGGCCATCTCATACGGCCAGCAGTAGTTCTTCTTCTCGGCCTGGGCATCTTTCTGGTCATCCGGGCGGCCGTGGTGCCGAAAGGATTCGGCAAGTATGGCCATTACCGGCCGCAGGCGCTGGCGTTGATACGATCGAAACCCATCTCATTCGCCGGCCAGGACATGTGCCTGATGTGCCACGAAGACCAGGGCAAGGCGCGCGCCGCCGGCAAACATGCGCACGTGGCCTGCGAAGCCTGCCACGGACCTCTGGCGGAGCACGCCGACGACCCGGCGGCGCACAAGCCGGTGCTGCCCGACGTCGCCAACCTCTGCCGCCGCTGCCACGAAAAGGACGCGGCCAAGCCCAAGGGCTTCCCGCAGGTGGTGACCGCCGAGCATTCCGGCGGCGTGCTGTGCAACGCCTGCCATCAGCCGCACAACCCGCACTTATGAGGAGAGATGCCATGGAGATCACCCGTCGAGACCTCTTCACGATCGGCGGCAAGCTGCTGGTGCTGGCTTCGGTGGGAGCCACCCTGGAGCAGATCACCGGCGCCGAACCTGCCCCCGATGCCTACAAAATGGCCGACCACTGGTGGGGCATGATCATCGACATCGATAAGTGCATCGGCTGCGGCAACTGCGTGCGCGCCTGCTCCAAGGAGAACAAGGTGCCGGGCGGTTACTTCCGCACCTGGGTGGAGCGCTACCAGGTAGAGGAGGGCCAGCAGCCCACAGTGGATTCGCCCAACGGCGCCATGGACGGCTTCCCGCCGCTGACCCACGAAGACATCAAGAGCTTCTTCGTGCCCAAGCTCTGCAACCACTGCGCCGATTCGCCGTGCGTGCAGGTCTGCCCGGTGGGCGCCACCTTCATCAGCCCGGACGGCGTGGTGCTGGTGGATCCCGATTACTGCCTGGGCTGCCGCTATTGCGTGCAGGCCTGCCCCTACGGCTGCCGCTATCTGCATCCGGAGACCAATACGGTGGACAAGTGCACGCTGTGCTACCACCGCATCACCCAGGGGCTGACCACGGCGTGCTGCGAAAACTGCCCCACGCGGCGCGCCAACTGGTGGATTTCAAGGATCCCAAGGACCCGGTGCACGAGTTTCTGCGCCACAACAAGGTGCAGGTGTTGAAGCCGTACATGGCTACCAATGCCAAGGTCTATTACAAGAACCTCGATGGTTCGGTGAGGTAAGGAGAGAACGATGATTCCCGGCGTCGATGGATTCATGTACCCCAACGAAGTGGAGCTGCAGTGGAGCCTCCTGATTGTGCTCTACCCGTACATCACCGGCCTGGTGGCGGGCGCATTCATTCTGGCCTCGCTGGAGCGCGTGTTCAAAGTGGATGCGGTGCGGCCCACTTACCGGCTGGCGCTGCTCACCGCCCTGGCGTTTCTGCTGGTGGCGCCGCTGCCGTTGCAGTTGCACCTGGGCCACCCGGAGCGCAGTCTTCGAGATGTATCTCACGCCGCACACCTCTTCGGCCATGGCCATGTTCGGCTTCGTCTACCTGTGGTATCTCACGGTGGTTCTGCTACTGGAGATCTGGCTGGAGTTCCGCGCCGAGATCGTGCACCTGGCGCAAACCACCACCGGACTGCGGAAGTTGATCTACCGCGCGCTGACGCTGGGCTCGATGAACGTCAGCCCGGCGGCGCGCCGGATCGATGAAAAGGTGGGTTACGCCGTCACGGTCATCGGTATCCCTTCGGCATTCCTGCTGCACGGATACGTGGGCTTCATTTTCGGGTCCATCAAGGCCAACCCCTGGTGGTCCTCTCCGCTGATGCCGATCGTGTTCCTGTTTTCCGCCATGGTCTCGGGGATCGCGGCGGTACTGTTGCTGTATGTAGCGTCGATGAAGGTGAAGAAAATGGCGATCGACATGCGCTGCCTGGATACCATCGCCAAGTACCTGTTCTACACCTTCGTCATCGATTTCACCCTGGAAATGCTGGACCTGGTGCACCGCACCTACGAAGCGGACGAAACCTTCCGCAGCCTGGATTTCATGGTGCACACGCGCCTGTGGTTCTCGCAGGTGGTCTTGCAGATCTTCCTGGGGACCCTGGTGCCGCTGGGCCTGCTGGCGGCCAACCAGTTGTGGAGATTTACCGAAGAAGCGCGCCGCGCGATGTATGTAACGGCGTGCAGCCTGACTATGATCGGGATTTTCGCCATGCGCTGGAACGTGGTGATCGGGGGCCAGCTTTTTTCCAAGAGCTTCCTGGGATACACCACCTATAAGATGGGATTTGTCACTCGCGAAGGCCTGTTGCCGGCGATCGTCCTGATGCTTCTGCCTTTCGCGATCTTCTTTGTGCTGGTGTATCTGCTGCCGCCATGGCATGAACCGGAGCAGGCGTCAGCGCCTGCCGGGGACTAACAAAGAAAGATAGAAGTCCCCCAAGGAGGTTGCCATGCAACCGGAGTGGGAAGCGCTGCAAGCCGAGGTGCGGGAACTGGCTGCGCGCGTGACACGCCTGGAAGAGATGACGGGAGTTGCCCGCGCGACCGCGGTGCAGCCTGCCGCGGCGCCGCGCCTCCGTGGGCCGCTGCCGGTAGCGGCACTCGGCAAAGCCATGCTCGGGCTGGCGGGCGCATATCTGCTGCGGGCCCTGACCGAAGGCGGCGCACTGCCACACCGGGCGGGCATCGCCGCGGGCCTGCTGTATGCCATCGCCTGGATGATCGCGGCGGCGCGCACTCCGGCCGCGCGGCGCGTCGAAACCGCGCTATACAGCCTGACCGGCGTGCTGGTCCTCTCACCCCTGCTGTGGGAAGCCACGCTGCGCTTTCACGCCATCAGCACCTGGACCGCCGGAGGGGTTCTCCTCTTCTTCACAGTATTCGGACTGGCGGCATCCTGGCGCAAGAACATGCTCATTCTGGCGACTATCGCCACGCTGGCGGGCCTGGGCACCTCGGCGGCTCTGTTGATAGCCAGCTACGATGTGCTGCCTTTTACCTTCGTACTATTGGCCATCGCCGCGGCGGTGGAGGCATCGGCCTGCCTGGATCACTGGCTGAGCGAACGGTGGCTGGCCGCGTGTGCCGCCGATCTTTCGGTCCTGCTGGCCACCTGGCTGGTGACGCGCGAGTACGGCCTGCCGCCGGACTATGCGCCCATTCCGCAAGCGAGTCTGCTGTTGGCCCTGGTTCTGCTGTTGGCGATTTATCTGTGCAGTACCATTATTCGCACGCTGTTTCGCGGCTTCGCCTTCACGTGGTTCGAAACCGCGCAATGCGCGGTGGCAATGGCCATCACGGTGGGCGGTTGCCTGCGGCTTTCGGCCCAAAATCCTCGCCTGGCGCCCCTGGTGGGCGGGATGGCGCTGGGGTGTGCGGCGGCCTGTTACGTGGTTTCCTTCGCAAGGTTGGACCGCGTGGGCACTGCCAGCCGCAATTTCTATTCCTACTCGACCTTCGGCATACTCCTGGCCTTAGCGGGAGCGCGGATCCTGCTGTCCGGCGATGCGGCGTCGCTGGTGTGGTCGGCGCTGGCGTTGGCCTGCCTGGGCGCGGGAAGTTTCTACGCGCGCTTCACCTTGCAGGTCCACGGCGGCATCTACCTGGTGCTGGGATTGCTTGAGTCGGGTGCAGTCGCGCAGGCGGGACAAATGCTGTTGGGCACGGCCACGCAACCGGATCGCGTGTGGATGACCGGCCTGGGTATCGCAGTGTGCGCGGCGGGGCTGGTGGCCTGCCGGCAGGCCGGTCCGAAGGGAGCGCTGCTACGACTGGCGCTGGCCGGAGCCCTGGTGTGGCTGAGCGCGGGACTGGCCGCCGCCGCACTCACCAGCGCCTATCACGGCTACTTCGGCGCCGGAGCCACGCATGCGTATTGCGCCACCGCGCGCACCAGCGTCCTGGCGATGGGCGCGCTGCTGGCGGCATGGGCAGGGACGCGCTGGCAAAATCCAGCCTTTTCGCGCTTGATCTATCCGCTGATGCTGCTGGCGGCATACCGCCTGGTGGCCGAAGACATCCACCAGGAACCGAAAGCAGCCAGCGTGATTTCGCTGCTGGTCTACGGCGCGGCGCTGATGACGCTGCCGAAGTTACTGCGCCGGCCCGAAGCCCTCGCTACTTCAGAACCCGAATCTTGATGTTCTTGAACCAGGCCACGTCGTCATGATTCTGGAGCGAGATGTGACACTGTTTCACGGGCTGCTTCACCAGTAATTCGTACACGGGCGACCCTTCGCCCCACCGTTTCGCCATGCTGGCCGCGACTTCCGGACCTTTGAGACTGGCATCCACCACCTTTTCTCCGTTAAGCCAGTGCTCCACATGATCGCCGCGCACCACCAGGCGCGAGTGATTGAATTCGCCCACCGGCCGGGTGGCGTCTTTCGACGCCGGGAAAATATCGTAGAGCGCGGCCGTCTGGTGGAGCTTGCCGTTATGCATCGCGTCGGAGTTGGCGGCGTTATCGGTCATCTGATATTCGAAGCCGATCACGTAATCCTGGTCCCTGGCCGGGCGATCCGTGCGGCGCTGCCGGAGCGCGGCGTTGACGTTATCTTCGAAACGGGGAAGGTGCTGGTCGGGCAGAAAGACGTGGTCCTGAATTCTGTATTTCAGACCGCTGTTGCCCCGGGGCGAGATTTTCCAATCCCAGACCAGTTCGAAATCGGCGTAGGTATCCGCGCTGAAGAGATCCTCGGTGATCCTGGGACGCGACGTCGCTTTCAGGCATCCGTCTTCGATGACGAAGGAATCGCCGGGCGGCGTCTTTTTCGTAGGGTCAACCCAGTGGTCGAATGTCTTGCCGTCGAATAGCAGAATCCATCCGGCCTTCTTCTCCGCCGGGGTAAGTTCGTTATCGGCGGCCCACAGCGAGGTGGCCGCAAGCATCGCGCCCAGAAGCGCGCACATCTTGAACATGCCATTATTGTCACATGCGCCGCGTCGTGAATCTGGGAGCCCTGCTACTGCTGGCGACGGCCGCGGTGGCGCAGGATACCCGCGTGGTGCTGCTGGGAACAGGCAATCCGAATCCCGAGCCGGACCGTATGGGCCCCGCGGTGGCGATCCTTTCGGGCAGCCGGGCGTACCTCGTGGATTGCGGCGCCGGAGTGGTGCGGCGCGCGGCGCAGGCGGGTATCGCCATGCAGCAGATCACGCGCGCCTTTATCACGCACCTGCACTCCGACCACACCGTGGGGCTCCCGGACCTGATTTTCACTCCGGCGGTCACGGGCCGCAAAGAGCCCCTGGAGATTTACGGACCGCCAGGCATCCACGCCATGACGGCACTGGTGATGCAGGCCTACGCTGAAGACCAGCAGATCCGGCTGCATGGTCTGGAGCCCTCGGTCGCGCAGGCGTACGTGGTGCATGCCCACGACGTGGCGCCGGGCGAGATCTATCGCGACGACGCCATGCGCGTGACCGCATTTGCGGTGAATCATGGCTCCTGGAAACACGCGTATGGGTATCGCTTCGAAGCTCCCGATAAGATCATCGTACTTTCGGGCGATACCACTTACAGCCCCGAACTGATTGCCGCGGCCAAAGGCTGCGACATCCTGGTGCACGAAGTGTATTCGGAAAAGGGACTGGCATCGCGCCCCGCCGAGTGGCAGCGATACCACCGCGCGTTTCATACCTCGGCGCGCGATGTGGGACGAGTGGCCGCGCAGGTTCGTCCCAAGACACTGGTCCTCTATCATCAACTGGCCTGGGGGCAGAGCGCGGACGAGATTTTGGGAGAGATCCGGCAGGAATACAAAGGGACCACGCTATTCGGCAAGGACCTGGAAGTGATTCGCTGAGCCATAACCAAAGTAAGGCTAGACCCACCGGCGGCCAGCGGCGAAAATAAGGAGAGATGTTCTTCAACATTCCAAGAGAGTTCCCCGCCCCGTCATTGACAGTCTTCTTTTCCCTGCAGGCATTGGATCTGGTGACCACCTTGATCGGACTGCGCGTGGGCGCGGCGGAGGGCAGCTACTTCGTCAGCCGCCTGATGCACCTGGGCACAATCGAAGCGCTGTTGATTTCGAAAACATTCGCGATCCTTCTGGGGATGGCCGCTCTTCGCTTGAAGCGGCCGCGGGTAGTAGTCTTTCTCAATTACATGTTCGCGGTCATCGTCACCTGGAACCTGGGCATGATCATCTATTCCGCCCGCATGTAGCCCTCCTGTGTTACTACAAGGCTATGGCCTTGATTCGTGGAATCGAAGTGTACCGCGTGGAACTGCCCCTGCACGAGGGTAGCTACAAATGGTCCGGCGGGAATTCCGTGGAATGTTTCGATTCCACCGTAGTAGCGATCCATACCGATACCGGCGTCACCGGATACGGTGAAGTCTGCCCTCTGGGTCCGGCCTATCTGCCGGCGTACGCGGCGGGCGCGCGCACGGGTATCGCCGAGATCGCGCCGCACCTGCTGGGGCTGGATGCCACCCAGCTCACGCTGGTGAATGCGCGCATGGATGCGGCTTTGCGCGGACACCCCTACGTGAAGTCGGCGCTCGATATGGCCTGCTGGGACATCCTGGGCAAAACCGCCGGGCTTCCCGTGGCGACTCTGCTGGGCGGGCGCTTCGGTGAATCCTTCGCCTTGTACCGGGCCATTTCCCAGGACGCTCCGGCGCGGATGGCGGAGAGCGTGGCTCACTACCGCGCGGAAGGCTACACCAAGTTTCAGTTGAAGGTGGGCGGCGATCCCAATGAAGACATCGAACGGATCCGCGCGGCGGCAGATCAACTGAAACGCGGCGATGTGCTGATCGCCGACGCCAACACCGGATGGACCCAGCACCAGGCGCTGCGCGTGGCCGATGCCGTGCGCGACGTCGATGTCTACATCGAGCAGCCGTGCGCCACGTATCGCGAATGCCTGGCAGTTCGGCGCCACACCAATCGTCCATTCATTCTGGATGAACTGGTGGACAGTATCGGGATGCTGGTGGAAGCGGCGGGCGATCATGCCATGGACGTCATCAATCTGAAAATCTCCAAAGTGGGAGGGCTGACGAAAGCGCGGCAGATTCGCGACCTGGCCGTATCGCTGGGCATCGCGCTGACCATCGAAGACACCTGGGGCGGCGACATCATCACCGCGGCCATCGCTCACCTGGCTCATAGCACACCGCCCAACTACCTCTTCAGCGCCACGGACTTCAACAGCTACGTGACAGTGAGCAACGCCGCCGGGGCGCCGCAACGCCAGCACGGAAGACTGGCGGCGCCGGAAGAGCCGGGCTTGGGCGTGACGCCGCGCTGGGACGTGCTGGGGCCGCCGGTGTTCCGGACATAGCGCGAGCGATCCCGTCGCTTACTCAGCGGCAAGACCAGCAGGCACGTCACGCCCGCAACGGCTCCGGTGATCGCGGCGCGGATCGCGACATCGTCGGCGCCAAACACACCATGTGGGATCACAGAATAGACGAAACCGCCAGCGAACATCCCGAGCACGGGAGGAAAGCATGAACCCATATCAGATCGTCGCATGTTGGGCTTATGCCCGAACTGGCCACGGCGTCAGAGTCACCGGCCAGACTATGCGCGGCGAAGCGGAACAGAAGATCCTCATGCCAGGGCGGCCCGAAACGGAGCGATCATGACACCACTCGCAGCGCGGAGTGCGGGCCTGACCGGAAAATATGAGTACACCAATCTGAACTGGGGACAATTCGCCCGCGAACTGGGAACCGGCCTGACGGACACCGACGGACGGTCGATCTTCGCTGCGAGAAAGGATTGAATCGAAGGTTAGTCCGGCAGCTTGCCCCGGACTACGATGTCACTGAAGGTCTGCAACTCGCGGACGTACTGTTCCCGGGCGTCCCGTTCCATCACCCGCAACATCTCCACCGCGGCGGAATCGTCGCCCTGGCAGGCATGCGTGGCTTGGGCGACCGCCAGATCGAGGCGGAACTTCGCGGCGCGCACCCTGGCGCACCAACGCTCTTCGGCAGACCGCCGCTCGGCGAACAAGCTGGCATCCACAAGACTGGCGCTCATGTATTATATAGTACTAACAGTACCAACCTAACCGCAAGGGGGTATATTCCTGAGAATTCCTAGGGCCTATCTGGAGTACTCCTAAGCGTTTTTGGTCCTAGTGTGCAGCCAGTCCTTCAGGCTGTCGCGATGTACCAGGATTCCTTTGCGCGAGTAACCGATGTATCCGTTGCGGCGCAGCTTGCCCATGTGCTGGCTGACGATTTCGCGCGAAGTGCCTACGTATTGCGCCAGCAGTTCGTGAGTGAGGGGCGCGATGGTCACGTCGGTGTTCTCCTCAGCGGCGCGCGAGCGGTCGGCGAAATCCACCAGGGCCCGACCCAGGCGGTGCGAGGTGTCCTCCGCGGAGAGGCTCTCCAGCCGGTTTTTGAAATCCAGGCTGCGCTTCACAACCACCTGCATGAGGGCCACGGCAAGCCGCGGTTCCCCGGCAATCAGATTGGCGATTTCGGCCGCGGTCCACGCCATCACCTTAGCCGGTTCCACCGCCAGCGCCTGCTCTTCGTCGCGAGGAACGCTCAACAGGGCCGATTCCCCGAAGAAATCCCCGGCTTGGTAGATGTCCACTGCTACGGTCACGCCCGCTTCGGTTAAGCGCAATAACTTGACGCGTCCGTCAATCAGCAGGCAGATGCAGTGGGGATCGTTGCCGGGGCCGTAGATCTGCTCGTCCTTGGAGAATGAGTGAATGTCGGAACATGGAAGATAGGCGAGAACTTCTTCCAGCAACGGCCTGGGTTCCGGCTCGGTCAACGGCATTATCGGCATTCTGCCATGGGACTTTGAAATTCACGGTGCGATTCCGCACAGCGCGCGGTGGATTATGATGACTCTGATGCCACGCAACTCTTCGTCCGGGCCCACACGGCGGCAATGGCTGGGTAGTGCGCCTGCCGCCCTCTCCGCGGTGACCGCCGCCGCACAGACGGGCGCTTCCGCCCAGCGGCCGAACATCGTCATGATCATCAGCGATCAATTCCGCTGGGACTGTATCGGCGCGATGGGGGCCAACCCCATGAACCTGACGCCCAACCTGGATGCCATGGCGCGGCGCGGCGTTCTGTTCCGCTCGGCGTTCTGTAACCAGCCGGTATGCGCCCCGGCCCGCGCCAGCATCTTCACCGGGCAATATCCGGCGCGACACGGAGTCTGGAAGAATGCCATTCCGCTGAAGGAAGACGCCACCACGCTCGCAAGCACGCTGCGCGCCTCCGGATATTCGGCCAACTACATCGGCAAATGGCACCTGGGGCTCGGGACCGACCGCGGTCCTGTGGCGCCGGCGAATCGCGGCGGATTTCTGGATCTGTGGCAGGGCGCCAACACGCTGGAGCATACGTCTCACGCCTACGAAGGCGATCTGTACGACAATGCCGGAAAGCCGTTGCATTATTCCGGCGTCTACCGCACCGACTTCATGACCGGCCTGGCACAGCAGTTTCTACGCTCGGCGAAGTCGCCATTCCTGCTGACGCTGTCGTACCTGGAAGTACATCACCAGAACGACACGGACACCTTCGACCCGCCCAAAGAGTACGCCAAGCGGTATCCCAATCCGTTTATTCCCGAGGATCTGCGGCCTCTACCGGGATCGTGGCCCAGCCAGCTTTCCGACTACTTCGCCTGCGTGTCGAAGATGGACGAAACCGTGGGCACCGTTCGTAAGACATTGGCCGATACCGGGCTTGCCGGCAACACCATTCTGATGTTCCTGAGCGATCACGCCTGCCACTTCAAGACGCGCAACGCGGAGTATAAACGCAGTCCGCATGAGAGTTCCATCCACGTGCCGCTGATCGTGGAGGGGCCCGGCTTCAATCGCGGGCTGCAGATTCCCGAGATCGTCAGCCAGGTGGATGTTACTCCGACTCTGCTGCAAGCCGCGGGATTGCCCGTGCCCGCCGTGATGCAGGGCCGCAGCCTGCTGCCGCTGCTGGATCGCAAAACCGACGGTTGGGACAACGAGGCGTATTTCCAGATGGCCGAATTCGTCACCGGGCGCGGCCTACGCACGCCGCAATATACCTACGCGGTAATGGCGCCCAAGGAGCGCGGCTGGAAAGCCGTAGCCTCTGCGCCAAGCTATGTGGAGTACATGCTCTACGACAATTACGCCGACCCGTTCCAGCACGTAAACCTGGCCGGCAGAGCCACCCATCAACAAGTGGCCGCGGCCTTGCGCGCGCGCCTGCTGGAGCATATGCGGCAGGCGGGCGACCCGGCGGCCACCATCGAGCCCTGCTGGTTTCCGTATTCGTAGCGGCTGTCCGCGGTTTAGTAAACTGGATTCCCATGAAACGCATTCTCCCTGGGATCCTGATTTTCGCTTCATTGGCGTTCGCCGGAACGTTCACGCTGGAGCAGGTACTCTCCGCGCCGTTTCCTTCCGAACTGGTGGCGGCTCCCGGCGGCCAAAAGGTGGCGTGGTTGTTGAACGAGCGCGGCGCGCGCAATGTCTGGGTGGCCTCCGCGCCGGACTGGAAGGGCGTTCGCGTCACATCGTACACCAAGGATGACGGGCAGGATCTCGGCGAACTGCATTGGACGCCCGACGCCAAGAGCGTCTACTACACCCGCGGCGGCGACCTGGAATTTCCCGGCCGGCCCGATCCGAACCCCAGCACCGATCCCGATGGCGTAGAGCAGGCCGTGTGGGAGGTGACGCCCGGCAGCCAACCGCACAAGGTGGCAGACGGATACTGGCCGGCCCTCTCCCCCAAAGGCGATCGCATGGCGCTCATCCACGGCGGGCAGATCTGGATCGCCGCCGGCGATAAGACGGCGCCCCTGTATCATGTCCGCTCCGGCGTGACTTCGGCGGAACCCGCATGGTCGCCCGACGGCAGCAAACTGGCATTTGTCAGCGACCGCGGCAATCACAGCTTCGTCGCGGTGTACGATTTCAACGCCAGGGAGCTTAAGTATCTCGACCCCACGGTGGACCGCGACCGCAACCCGATTTGGTCGCCGGACGGTAAACAGGTAGCGTTTCTTCGGACCCCCGCCGGCGCAGGACGTGGAGGCGGCGGCGGTGAAGGCGGCGGCTGGTCCATCCACGTAGCCACGGTGAGCAACGGCATCGGGCGGCAGATCTGGGCCGCCGGCCACGGCCCGGGCAGCGCCTTCCACCCGGTGGTTTCCGAGAGCCAGTTGTTTTGGGCCGCGGGCGACCGGATTGTCTTCCCGTGGGAGAAGGACGGCTGGACGCACCTCTACTCCGTGCCCGTGGAAGGCGGCGCAGCCACGCAATTGACCAAAGGCAATTTCGAGGTGGAGCACGTCTCGATTACCGAAGATCGCAAGGAGACTGATGCTCTCGTCGAACCAGGACGATATCGACCGGCGTCATCTCTGGCGCGTTTCTGTCTCTGGCGGCCCGGCGCGCGCCGTCACCAGCGGCACGGACCTGGAGTGGATGCCGGTAGCCACTGCCGGTGGCGTGGCGTTCCTGCATTCCGGGACGAAACTGCCCGCGCGCGCCGCTATCCAAATTGGCGGCGCCGTGAGAGATCTGGCGCCCGATTCCATCCCTGCCGATTTTCCGGCGAATTCCCTGGTAGTGCCGCAACAAGTGATCTACAACTCTACCGACGGCATGCAGATTCACGGCCAGTTGTTCCTGCCGCCAAGCCTGAAGCCGGGCGAGAAACGCAAAGCGCTGGTGTTCATGCACGGCGGGTCGCGCCGGCAGATGCTGCTGGGCTGGCACTACATGGATTACTACAACAATGCCTATGGCATGAACCAATACCTGGCCGGCCAGGGATACATCGTGCTCTCCATCAACTACCGCAGCGGCATTGGCTACGGCCTGGCCTTCCGCGAACCCGCCAATTACGGGGCGCGCGGAGCCAGTGAGTTCAACGATGTCGAAGGCGCCGGGCTCTACCTGAAAAGCCGCCCCGACGTGGATGCCGCACACGTGGGATTGTGGGGCGGATCGTACGGCGGCTATCTCACGGCGATGGGATTGGCCCGCGCCTCCAATCTGTTCGCGGCCGGCGTGGATTTTCATGGTGTGCACGATTGGACGGTGTTGAATGCCGCCAATGCCGGCGCACCCGCGGCGTCCGGAGATCCCCTGGCGCAAGCGACGCGCCAGGAAGCGGCACGCGTGGCTTTTGCGTCTTCGCCCATGGCGTCGGTGAGCGGCTGGAAATCGCCGGTGCTGCTGATTCACGGCGATGACGACCGCAACGTGAGCTTCAGCGAGACGGTCACGCTGGTGGCTGCGCTGCGCCGGCAGGGCGCTTACTTCGAGCAGTTGATCATCCCCGACGAGATCCACGGTTTCCTGCGGCATGCCTCGTGGCTGCGCGCCTACCATGCGGCGGCCGACTTCTTCGCGCGGAAGCTGTAGACTACCTGGCGAAGCTGGTGACCGAATCGATCCGGCCGTCGGTGCGGAGTTGAAACACACTGCTGCCGCTCATGCGTTCCTTGCCTTCCTTATCGACGGCGATCCATTCGGCCAGCACCGCGCCCTGGCACTGGCAGATGCCGCCTTTGCGCCGCAGACCGATGCCCGGCATGAAGCGTTGGGCCGCCCCGGTATGCGCCGTCAGATCGTCCAGCCCTGCGAGCAGGCTGTAGCGATCGCGGAACGATACTTCGGGCGCGGCGATGCGGGCAAGGAGTTCCGCGCGCGCTTTGCCGTCGGCAGTGGTCCAGGCCTCGTACCACTGGTCCACAATGGTCTCCGCGCCGGCATACACTTCATTCGCCACGGCGTTGGCAAACAGCGAAAGTTGAAAGCGCCAGCCCTGCACGTGAAGATCGCGCGGCCCGGGTTCGGCGAATTCGTGATGCAGCAACAGGCGCGTTCCAGACTCGGCGGGCTCCAGCCGGATAGTGACGCGCGAACTGCCGGGCGCAATCGGATTCCCGCTGGCGTAGCCGTAGGTGAAGACGATGCGCTCGGGACTTTGCACTTCCAGCACTTCGCCCACGGCTTCCACTCCGTTGGGATGGCGGATGTACACCTTGCCTCCGGCCACGCCGTCGATGGTGGACCCGGCGCCCCACCAGGCGGCGAAGCGGGCGCTATCGGTGAAGAACCGGAAGACCGTCTCCGGCAGGGCGCGAATCAGAACGGTGCGTTCGAGGTCGTACGGCAGTTCCAGCATGAGTCCTCACTTTCTTCCGGGCTTCGGTCCGCGGCGGGTCTCTTCCAGTTCCGCGGCCAGTTTGAGCTTCCACAGCGCGTCGTCCCACATGCTTTCCAGTATTTTCCGCGGCCGGTCCGAAGGCCTTGCGGCGCGCTCGGTAGAAACGGTTGCGCTGCTGCGCCCGGACCTCCACGAGGCCGGCTTCCACCAGCGCGCGCAATTGCAGCGATACGGCCGGAAAGCTGACGTCCGGCATGGCCTGGTGGATAGCTCCGGCGGACTGCTCCCGAGTCCACACCAGGCGCAGGATCTCGCGCCGGCGCGGAGAAGCAATCGCATCGAGAACCGCGGGATCCATTCTCAGATAATTTAGTTTAAACTTAAATGGCTGTCAAGCCTGTTTTGTTTCCAGTTCGGCCCAGCGATCATACAGGGCGGCGACGCGGGCTTCGGCTTCCTGCATGCGCTGGTAGCAGGTCTGCAGACGCAGGCCGTCGGACACCACATCCGGCGATTGCATCTCGGCGCGGATGGCCTCGACTTCCTGCTCCGCTTCCAGAATGCGCGCCTCCATCTGCTCCCACTCGCGCGCTTCCAGGTACGAGAGCTTCTTCTTCCGCGGCCCGGCGACGCTCTGGCGGACGCGGGCGGCGGGTTTTTCCGCCTTCGGTTTGGGCGCGAGTTGGGCCTGCTCCCACTGCCAGTAGTCGGCATAACAGCTGGGCGGTGCCCTGGCCGTCCAGGCCGAGCACCACGGTCGAGACGCGATCCAGCAGGTAGCGGTCGTGGGTCACCAGCACCAGCGCGCCGGGGAAATCGGTGAGGCTGTCTTCGAGCACTTCGAGCGTGGGGATATCCAGATCGTTGGTGGGCTCGTCGAGCAGCAGCAGGTCGGCCGGCTGCAGCATCAGGCGGGCGATGAGCACGCGCGCCTGCTCGCCGCCGGAGAGGCTGGCCAGCGGGCGGTCCAGCTGGCCGGAATCGAAGAGGAAGCGCTTCGCCCATCCGGCCACGTGGATGGGACGGTCGCGAAAGATGACCGTGTCGCCGTGCGCGCCGAGCCCTGCGCGCAGCGTCTGGCCGAGATCGAGTTGCTCGCCGCGCCTGGTCGAAGTAGACCATGCGGAGCGCGTCGGCGCGCTCGATGTTGCCGGCATCGGGCTCGAGCTCGCCCGCCAGCAGGCGCAGCAGGGTCGTCTTGCCCGTGCCGTTGAGGCCCAACAGACCCAGCCGCGTGCCGGGCGTGAGCGCGAAGCTGAGGTCGCGGAAACAGCGTGCGCCCGCCGAGTGTCCTTGGACATCGCTTCCACCGAGACCAGCCGCTTGGTGCGGCGGTCGGTGGCGGTGAAATCGATCTGCGGTGACGCCTTTGGCGCTGCGCGTTTCCAGGTCGGCGAGTTCGCGCATCAGGCGGCCGGCCTCATCGATGCGCGCCTTCGATTTTCCGGTGCGCGCCTTGGGACCGCGGCGCAGCCATTCCACTTCACGCCGCACCTTGTTGGCCAGCGCCTCCTGCCGGCTCGATCTGCGCCTGCAGGAACTCGCTCTTCTCTCTCCAGGAAATCGGCTGTAGCCGCCGTCGACGCGGAAGATGCCGTCGGGATAGACGCGGTCGATCTCCGCCATCTCGTTGACCACGTTGTCGAGAAAATAGCGGTCGTGGCTCACCACCACGCTGGCGAAGGCGGCGCCGGCGAGCAGCTTTTCGAGCCACAGGATGCCTTCCAGGTCGAGATGATTGGTGGGCTCGTCGAGGAACAGCAGGTCGGGCTGCGAGCGCCAGTTCGCGCGCGATGGCGAGGCGGCGCCGCCAGCCGCCGGAGAGCGCTTCGGTGCGCACGCGCGCCATCGGTAAATCCGGCGCGGCCCAAGCGTCTGACTGATGCGCGCGGCGCGTTCCATCTCGTCCAGGTGCTCGCCCGCAATGGCTTCGCCCACTACCTCCGCCGCGACTTTGTCCGGGAGCGAATTCGGCCTGCTGCGGTACGTATCCCACGCGGGTATTGCGGCGAATCGAGATGGAGCCGGAATCGGGCTCCAGCCTGGCCGGAGAGAATCTTCAGCAGAGTGGATTTGCCGGAGCCGTTGGGGCCGATCAGTCCCAGCCGCTCGCCTTCGGAAATGCCCAGAGAGATACCGGTGAAGAGCAGGCGCGAGCCGAAGGATTTGGAAATGGAGGCGCAGCTTTCGAGGAGGGCCATAGGGAGGATACTCATCGCGGAGACGCGGAGCACACGCGAGAAAGCGCGGATGGAAATCAATGCAGAGATTGTCGTTCTCCGCGCCTTCCGTCGCGCCTCTGCGCGCTCCGTGGTGAAACGCAAGATCTATTCATAGCGCAGCGCCTCGACGGGATCGAGTTGCGCGGCTTTCACCGCGGGCCAGACACCGAAGAAAACTCCTACCCCTACCGAGACCGAGAAGCCGGTCACCAGCGCCCAGGTGGGCACTTTCGAGGGGAGAGACGGCACCAGCGCTCCCACCAGCATGGTGATCAGGATGGCGATGACGATGCCCAGCACTCCGCCGGCGCCGGTCAGGGTCATGGCTTCCACCAGGAACTGGCCGATGATGTCGCGCTTGCGCGCGCCCAGCGCTTTGCGGACGCCGATTTCGCGCGTGCGCTCGGTGACGCTCACCAGCATGATGTTCATCACGCCGATGCCGCCCACCAGCAGCCCCAGGGCGGAGATGGCGATGGCCACCAGGCCGATCAGTCCCGTAATGCGGTCGAACTGCTGGATGATCTGGTCCGGCGTGGAGATGGCGAAATCATCGTCGCGTCCCGGTAGCCAGGTGGCGCAGGCGGCGCATGGTGCCGTCCACTTCGTCATAAGCATCCTGGCGGCGGCCCGGGCGCGCCTTGGCGGTGATCATGTACCGGTCGAGCTGCGGATAGCGGCTCATGGCGGTGTGCAGCGGGAATGATGACGTTATTGTCCTGCCCGTTTTCTCCGAAGAATCCGCCTTTGGCCTTGGCATACACTCCGATGATGCGGTACTCGGCGCCATCCATCATAAAGGTCTGATCGACTGCATTGCCGTTCGGAAACAGAGCCGACGCCACGCTGTCGCCGATGACGGCCACGTGTGAGCCGCGCTGGTCCTCTTCGGAGGTGAAGTAGCGGCCGGCGGCGAAATCCCGCGGCGCAATATCGTTTCCGTTGGCCGAGGCGCCCACCACGTTAATGGTGTCGGATTCGAAGCCCGGCACGCGCGCCGTAATCGGATTGCCGTCAACGACCGAAGGAATGTACAGGGTCAGCGAAGTATCCTCCACGTCGGCGCACCAGCGCTTGATCAGATCGGCATACTCGGGCTTCATGGCGCGGCGCTTGCGTTCCTTCGGCGGAATCTGCTGCTCGGGTGCATTCGGGTCGCCCGAGGTCTTGTAGAGAAAGATATTGTCGGGGCCGAGTTCCTGGAAAAAGTCCACCACGCCCTGCCGCAACCCGGTGAGTAGCGATGCCACTGTCACTACCGTGGTGATGCCGATGACGATTCCCAGAATCGTAAGCAGCGAGCGGAAACGGTGGGTCCACACCGCGATCACCGCCATCTGCATGTTTTCAGTGGGGCTGATATTCACGGTTTACTCCGCACGCAAGGCCACCACCGGGTCCAGTTTGGCCGCTCGCGACGCCGGATACCAACCCGAAATGATCCCTACGATGCTCGAAACGGCAATGGAGAGCACCACGTAGCCGGGCGTGATGGCTAGCGAGAGATCGAAGAGCTTGCCCAGCAACAGAACCACCAGCGCCCCCAGCGCCACGCCCAGCGCGCCGCCCATCATGGCCAGCACCACGGCCTCGATCAGGATCTGCATCATGATGTCGCCATGGCGCGCACCCAGCGATTTGCGCACGCCGATCTCGCGCGTGCGCTCGGTAACGCTCACCAGCATGATGTTCATGATTACGATGCCGCCCACCACCAGCGAAATGCAGGTGACCGGCACCACGATGGCCGCCACCATGCCCAGCAACTGATCGATAAATCCGCGGATGGCGTCGGGCGTGAGCGTATCGAAGTTATCTTCCTGCCCGGGGCGCGCATGAAAGCGGGCGCGCAGGGCCACGCGCGTCAAATCCAAAGCGTCCTGTAAGCTCAGGCCCAGGCCCGGACGGGCGCGGCCAAAGAGCGCGAATCCGGTGCCGGGGCCATACATGCGATCGAAGGCGGTGTCGGGAATGTAGATGGATTTGTCCTGGTCGCGGCCAAACGCCGAGCCCAGCTTTTCCTGCACTCCGATCACCGTGAACTCCACGCCTTCGACGCGCAAGACCTTGCCGAGGGGCGATTCGCCGGTGGGAAACAGCGTCGTCTTGACCGTGTCGCCAATCACTCCGACCATGGCGCGCGCATGGTCCTCCTGCTGCGTGAAGAAGCGGCCGTCCACCACTCCGATATCGCGAATCTGCACCATGTCGGCCGATACCCCGATGATGGTGGTGTCTTCGCAGGTCAGGTTGTCGCGCTTCACGTCGGACGTGTGGTTGCGGTAGGGACTGTACAGGACTCGGTCGCCGTTCAGGGATTCCAGATAGCGCGCATCTACCGTGCGGATGGGCTTGTTGCGCTTGATCTTGTCGAAAGTATTGGCGGCGGCTCATCCGTCCCGTGGCGGCGATCTGCGCCACCAGAAACGATTCCGACCCGAAGGCTTTGGCCGTGCTGGTCTCGGCATACACGCCCAGCCCATCGATGGCGGACCCCACCATGATCACGCTGGCCACGCCGATAATGACCCCCAGCAGCGTCAGAAAACTGCGCAGCTTGTGCGAGCGGATCGAATCCATCGCCAGACTGAACGCGTTGTGGAAGCTATGCCAGGAGCGGGAAAACCCGGAAACGGATTGCGACATCTATCACCAGGATAACGTAATATGATTATTCGGCACGAATAGATGCCTATTCTTCGTCTCGCTTATACGACGCAATTTCTGATCGCTTTGATCGCGGTTTTTTTGGTCTGGAGCCAGGTGGGCGGCCAGGGGCACCTGGATATCATGCCGTGGTACCTGAAACTGGTCCTGGCATTTAGCCTGGCCTACGCCATCGTAAAGGCCACTATTTGCGCGGTCTCCGGCGAGAAGGCTTGGAACGGCGGCACCCTGAAATGGCTTGGCATCGCGCTCGCGATCATGCTTCTGTGCGGCCTGACCACCTACTACTACCATCTGTACGGAGAATCCGACGAGGATGACGAGCAGGACGCCGGCTCCATTTCCCTGCTGATACCGAATGCCGTCCGGCCCATCGGATAGAATTAAGACGCCGTGAGGCGGTTTCTCATCCTGATCCTGCTAGCCGGCCTTTCAGGCGCGCAGGACGAGTATCGCCTGCGGGTCGCGGTAGATCTGGTCCAGGTGGACGCCATGGTCACCGACGCCCGCGGTGACGCGGTGCCGGATCTGAAGGCCGGCGACTTTCGCGTTCTTCTCGATGGCAAGCCGCAAGAGCTCAAGTACTGTAACTTTGTCCGCGTGAACGATGCGCCTGCCGTACCGCTACCCGCGGAGCAAACCGCGGCTACCGCGTCGCGGCCCGCTATGCCGGCCGAGCCCATCCGGCGCGAGGAGGTACGGCGCACCATCGTGTTGTTCGTAGGCGATCTGCTGACTTCCTCGGAGAGCATTCCCGCGATTCGCACCGGGTTGAAGAAGTTCGTGCAGGAGCAGATGCGGCCGGGAGATCTGGCGGCCATCGTACGATCCGGCGCGGGTTTGGGAGCGCTTCAGGATTTCACTACGGACAGGCAAATGCTGATGGCCGCGATCGACCAGGTGCGCTGGTCAACGAATGCGGTGGGCATCGGCGGCGCTTCGGCATACCGGGCAATGGGCCAGCCGGGTCTGCAGGGAATCGGCGCGTTAGACCTCGCACAGTTGGACAAGATCGATTCCATCGAGCGCGCGACGCTGGCAACTACATGGTCGCTGCTGAAGGTGGTGCGAGGCATGGCGCAACTGCCGGGCAGGAAGTCGCTCATTATTCTCTCCGACGGTCTGCGGCTCACCAGCCCTGACGAAATGGACCCTTTCGGGAATACCGCAACCGGCTCCGGCGCGTTTCTGGCGCCGATCTATAAGAGTATGCGCGAGCGTCGTGGACGAATCGGTGCGCGCGGGCGTGGTGCTGTACGCCATCGATACGCGCGGGCAGTCGTCGCTGCTGGCCACCGCATCCGACCGGCTTGCAGGATCCGGGAGCCGACGTCGAGCGCGCGGCGCGACGAATACCGCGACAATCAGTGGGGCGGGATGTTCATTTCCAGCCAGACCGGCGGCTTCATGGTTACCGAAGCCAACCACATTGATGCGGCCCTGGCGCGCGTGATGGCGGATCAGCGCGGCTATTACCTGCTGGCCTTTCAACCGCCCGCGGAGGCCATGCAACCCGGCGCCAATGGCGCGCCGGTGTACCACCAACTGAAGATCGAGACGGTCAGGCCGGGGCTGACCGTCCGCTCCCATGCCGGCTTTTTCGGAGTGGCTGGGGAAGTTCCGGGCGCGCCGCCGGTTCCGCAACTGCAACTGTCGCAGCCGCTCGAATCTGCCGGCGGTATCCGGCTCGACGTGGAGGCCGGCTACCTGCCGGGAAAGAGCGAGTTCCTCCGTACAACTGTCTACATCGATGGCAACGACGTGCTCTTCCAGGGGCCGCCGATCCACCGCACGGGCGTGCTGCACCTGATCGTGAAAGCCTTCAACGCCAATGGCGGGATGCTGCCTGGCGGCATCGACCAGACTCGCCGGATCGACCTGGACGAAGCCGGCTACGAGCGGGCGCAAAAGTATGGCCTGATTTACACCGCGCTGCTGCCCGCGCCGAAGCCGGGACCTTACCGTGTTCGCGTGGCCTGCCGCGACGAAGCCACCGGCAAGAGCGGCATGAACTCGGATTTTGTCTCCATCCCTGAGAGGAAGGGGAGGGCTCTCCGCCTTTCGGGGATCGTTTTCCAGCATGATCTGGGGACCGACGAATCACATCCTGCCGGCCACTATGCCCCGGGTGTACTCCGCCGGCCGGCGTGTTTCATTCGTGGTTCGGATCTGGCCGGGCCCCTTCGCGGACGGCCTGTTGATGCGGACCCGCCTGTACCGGAACGGCGTCCAGGTTTGGGAAAGCGCGCCTACGCCCGTGGCCGGCCCTACGGCCGCCGGATCGTTCGAAGTGCCCCGGGGACTCGATCCGGGCAGATACCTGGTGCGGGTGGAAGTCGCCGGCAAGGCGGCGGACAACGCGCTCGCATGGCAATGGGCAAAGCTGACTTTGCGGTAGCCGCGCCCGGCTATAGCGCCTCGCGGAGATGCCGCCGGTATTGCTCGAACGCTTTGCGGCCGGCCTTTGTCAAACACAGCAGAGTCTGCGGCACCTTGCCGCGGTACGTCTTGGATACCTCGATATGACCGGCCGCCCGGCGAATACCAAGCCCATCAGGGACGCCGGAGTCGTCAGCGACAAATGGCGCCGGAGGCGAAAGCGAGAATCACCGCAGGAACCATCGAGACGGCGAAACCGAGCAGCATCGGCCGCCACGAAGTATTGCGCCGGCTGTATTGGGCGAAGCCGCAATCCAGGGCGATATCCAGAATCCGGTCCCGCCCGGTGGCGCAGCGCAGCGCTGCCCTGCGAAGCCGCGCCCTTCGCAGATACTGGTGAGGCGTCACTCCGGTGAGACTCTCAAAGGTCCGCAGAAAATGGAAGGAACTCAGGCCGGCCTGTTCGGCCATTTCCTCCAGAGTCAGAAGCAGGCTGGATTCGCAGTCGATGCGGCGCACCACGCCAGTGACCCGGGCCACCGAGCTTGCCGAAGCATCCGGCCGCGGCAGGACGCCGGTACCGGGTTGCACCGCGCGCGGCGAGTTGCAGACTAAGCTCTTCCCAAGCCTCTTCCTCCGGGGAGGCGAGGCCGATGCAGGCGCGGGCTACCAAGGCGCCCATGCGCCCACCGGCGGCAGGCGCGTATGCCGGAAACCCGGCCCGGCAATCCCCTCGAAGAATGCCGGAGGGTATCCGAACGAGACGCACCGGTCTCCCGAACCGTGATCGTGACCGCACTCGAAACCGTCGCCGGCGTTGCCCGGAAGCAGCGACCGGGGCGTCATCAGCTCGCGGCCAAAACGGGTCCGGCACTGAAAGCTGCCCGCAACCACAATGGCAATCCGGTAAGAGGAGTGACGTTCTTCAAAGGGGCGGTCGCACGGACCGGAGGTGCAGACCACATCCTCCACGGTCCAGCCGTCCCCCTGCGCGAGCGTGCGAATGTGGAGACTGCCACGTGCGCCGTCTCTCTCGTTTTGGGCCAGCGCCTGCTCCAGCCCGGCCGCAATTTTCGCCAGGAATCCACCCCTCCCGGTCGCTACAGACCGTGGACCGGCGGAGCGGAGACCGCCGGGCATTTCTTCCGGAAGGCCGGGCTCGAATGGGAGAACTGGAACGTGATCATCGGCGAAGTCGTCGAAGCGCCGGACCTGGTAGTGGTGGAGTGCCGCTATTCCACCCACCGGCAGGGCGCTCGACGCGCAGGTCTGTCACCTCTGGAGGCTCCGCGACGGTAAGGTGACCAGCTTTCACCAGTACCTGGATACGGCCCGCCTGCAGCAGGCCATGGCCCGCTCTACGGCGTGAAGTCGCGCAGTTTTTGCACCGTGGACCCATCCAGCCGTTCGAGAAGGGCCACCAGCAATTCCACCGCCTGGTCGAAATCGCGCCGGTTCATGATGCCGTTGTGAGCGTGGGTGTAGCGCACCGGCACCAGCAGGCACACGGTGGGAACGCCGCCGTTGCTCTTCTGGATTTCCGCCGAATCGTCGCCATACCCTTGCACCAGGTCGAACTGAAGCGGCAGTTTTTTCGCCGCGGCGGTCTCTTTCACCAGTTCGACAAACTTGCGGTTGGGCACCTGCGAACTGTTGTAGAGGAAGATGCCGGGGCCGCCGCCCAGTTTCTCCTGCGATTCTTCCGGGCGTCCGTTGACGTCTCCGGTCACGCCGGCCTCCAGGGCGATTCCAATGTCCGGCTTGGCGGCGTCGGCCGCGGTGTGGGCGCCGCGCAGTCCCACTTCTTCCTGGGTAGTGAGCGCCCAGATAATCTGGTTGGGGTGCGGCAATGAGGCCAGGCGGCGGATGGCTTCGATAATCACGGCGCATCCCGCGCGGTCGTCCCACCCTTTTCCCAGGTAATTATCGGTTCCGTTGAGGACCGTGAACGGCGCATCCGGCACCACCGGAGACCCCGGCCCGATCCCCATGTTGCGAACGTCGGCCTCGCTTTGCGCGCCCACATCCAGAAACAGGCTGTCGCGCGAAAAGACGCGGGCGCGCTCTTCGGGCGGAACCACGTGCGCGTCGCGGATGCCGGTGACCGCGTGCACCGGGCCTTTGGAGCCGATAATGGTCCACCGTTGATCCACCAGCGCCTGGTCCAGCCAGCCGCCCAGCATCTGCATGGTCAGGAGCCCGCGCGGCGTGATGCGCCGGATTACTCCGCCCAGCTCGTCCATGTGCGCGTCCACCATAATGCGCGGCCCTTCGGCGCCCTGCGTAGCCAGGATGGAGCCCATGCCGTCATAGCGGATCGACTGCGCGTATGGCTTCACCGCTTCCACCATGATCTTGCGGACACGGCTCCTCGAAACCGGGCGGTCCGGGGGCGTCGGCCAGTTTGCGAAGCAGATCGACGGTCGCGTCCTGGGCCCACAGGGGCAGCGCGGCTACAGCCAGTGAGAGGTAGAAGGCGCGATTCATTTCTGCTCCCTCAGGAATTTCATGGTGACTCCGTTCTGAAAGAGCGTGAGGAAGGAGCCGTCTTTGGCGAACTCGATCTCGCCATTGATGGGGTCGTTGAAGAACCGGGTGGGGCTCATCGGGTCCAGGCGCACGGCGCCCTGCCCGGTGGCTTGTCCGCTCAGATGGTCGCCTTCCACTTTCACCGTCAGTTTGAAATTCGGGTTCGCGGCATACACGCCTTCGAAGGCCTTCATTGCCTCGGGAGACAAGGGAATCCGCACGCGCGATTTCGTAGGATCCTCCGGCTGTCCTAACGCGATCCCCAGAAGTCCCGCGGCCAGCGCTCCGGTCTCCTGCGTATTGGCGTTCGCCAGCACTACCGCAAGCAGCTTCTTTGCGGGCACCCGGATGATCATGGTGTTGAAGCCGTTGATGCCTCCGCCGTGCTCCACCGCGTCCTCTTTGAAGCGCCTGGCGATGAACCAACCGTATCCGTAATCGTTCAGGTTGGGCGTCCACATTTTCTTTTTCGACGCCTCGCTCAACACCTGCGTGCCGTAGAGAGCCTGGTCCCATTTCAGTAGGTCGTCCACGGTGGAATAGAGCGATCCGGCGGCATACGGGAGGGACATGTCCAGAAATGGCGCACGCGTCAGTTTGCCATTCTCGTTCTGGTACCCTTCGGCGCGGTGATGCAGGATCGCGGTGTAATGATCGAACCCCGTATCCTTCATCCCGAGCGGGTCCAGTATGGCCTGGTGCAACTGCTCTTCATAAGTCTTGCCCGTCACCTTCTCAATCACGTAGCCCAGCAGGATATATCCGCTGTTGTCGTATTTGAATTTTGTACCCGCGGCGAACTCCAGCGGCTTGTCCCGGGTGAGTTGGATAATCTCCAGCGGTGTCCGCGCGGTGCCGGCCTGCTTCTCGAAGAAGCCGGGAAGCTCGGTGTAACTCGGGATTCCCGATTCGTGAGACAACAGGTGATGAATCGTCACCGGCTGCCACGATTCCGGCGCGTCGGTGTAGTATTTGCGGATCGAATCGTCAAGCTTGATCTTGCCCTGCTCCACCAGTTGCATCACCAGGGCGCTGGTGAACTGTTTGGTGATGGAGCCCAGCCGGAACTTCGTATCCGGCGTGTTGGCGATATCCCATTCGACGTTCGCCAGTCCGTAGCTTTTACGAAACATGGGTTTGCCGTCCCATGCCAGCAGGACCGCCCCCTGGAAGCGGCTGCGGGTTACCGCCGCCTGCACAAACTGGTCCGCTTTCGCGGCGATATCCTGTGCCGGCGCGGAGGCGGCCAGCACAAGTAGGACGGGCAAAAGTCGTCGAAACATAATGGGCTTATTGTCGAACGCCGCGCTCGCCGGTGCAATCGGCCAATTCCCGGCCGGAATGAAACCCATGGCCCCTCCGAGTCATCTAAATCGTGAGATAAAATATAGGTTTCAGAAAGGTGACTGGTGAGACTTCTCGCGGTACTGGGGTTAAGTTGCGTCCTGCTGGCGTCCGGCTCCTCTGTAGAGCAGGCGCGAAAGCTGTATAACCTCACCCAGTTCGACCAATCCCTCCAAATCCTGCGCGCGATTCCGGTTAAAGATGCCGAAGTGTACGACCTGACCGGCCGTAACTTATACATGCAAGGGGACTTCAAACGGGCCAGCGAAGCCTTCGAAAGCGCCCTGGCAGCCGACCCGCAGAATTCCACTACGGCCCTCTGGCTGGCTCGCGCCTATGGCCGCCGGGCGGAGACGTCAAGCCCGTTTACAGCGCCCGGCTATGCTTCCAAAGCGCGTACCTGCTTTGAAAAGGCGGTGCAACTGAATCCTCGCAACCTGGAAGCGCTCAGCGATCTTTTCGAGTACTACATGGAGGCTCCCGGCTTCCTGGGAGGCGGCCAGGATAAAGCACAGGCGCTAGTGCCGAAAATGGCCGCAGTCAATGAGGCCGACGCGCAGTGGGCGCAAGCCAGGTTGGCCGAAAAGCACAAGCAGTATTCCACTGCCGAAGAACACCTGCGCCGCGCCATCGAGGTTGCGCCCCAACAGGTAGGCCGCTTCATTGAACTGGCCCATTTCCTGGCCAAACAAGGCAAAAACCAGGAGGCCGACGAAAGTCTGGCGCGCGCCGAAAAGATCGCGCCCAATAGCCCGAGGCTTATGTATGCCAAGGCGGATATCTACATTAAGTCCGGTAGAAATCTTAAGCTTGCGAAGGATTTGCTAAAGCGTTACATTAATTGCTCCCTGTCGCCTGACGATCCCCCTCGCAGCGACGCTCTCAAGCTGCTGAAGCAGGTGCAGGGCAGCTAGGCGCCCCCCGCGCATGTTATTTACCGAATCCCTCCGCTTCAGTTATGAGGCGTTGCGGGCCAATCCGGTCCGCAGCCTCCTCACCGGTCTGGGTATGGTGATCGGCACCGCTTCGGTGATCCTGGTGGTCACCATCTCGCTCACCAGCCGCGACTACATACTGGAGCAGGTGGAAGGGATCGGCTCCAACATCATTTTTGCCTACTATGTATCGTCCGGGCCGGCCAACCCGGCGGCCGACGCCGACTACATCAAGATGGGCGACGTGGAGGCCATCCGCCAGAATCTGAGTTCGGACATCGTGGCCGCTACCGGCGTGATGTCGAACTTCGACCAGATCCTGATCGGCGGCAAGCTCCAGGATGTAAAGATCAACGGCACCGATGGCGATTACGCCCAAGTGCGCAACATTGTGATCAGCTCCGGCCGTTTTCTGGTGCCGGGCGACGTCTCCGGCCGCGAGAAAGTGGCTCTGCTCACCGACCATCTGGCCGAACGCATGTACGGCGCCAGCAACGCCGCGCTCAACCAGGTGATTAAGCTGTACGGCCTGCAATTCACCGTCATTGGCACGTTCCATGAGCGCGTGGAAACCTTCGGCCAATCGGAGATCGAGCGCGACACCATCGTCGTCCCGGTCACCGTCCTGCGGTACTTTACGCCGGTGGAGCGGATCGATCCGTTGTACGTGCAGGTGCGCTCGCCGCAGGACGTGGAGCGCGTGGCGGTGCGCGTCCAGGACCTCATTGAAAGCCGCCATCGCTCGGGAGCGCATTACCGCGTGGATACCCTGACGGCGATTCTGGTCGCCGCCAAGAACATCTCCCTGATCCTCTCCCTGGTGCTGGTGCTGGTCTCGGCAATCACGCTGGTGATTTCCGGCATCGGCATCATGAACATCATGCTGGTCACCGTCACCGAGCGCACCCGGGAAATCGGCGTGAGGCTGGCGGTGGGTGCGACCGCGCGAGCCATCCTGCTGCAATTTCTGTCGGAAGCCATGATCGTGAGCCTCACCGGCGGCATTGCCGGCATCCTGGTGGGCATCTCGATTCCACTGAGCGTGGAACTCTTCGCGGACATCAAAATTCCCATCTCGCCGGTGGCAATCGTGGTGGCGTTCGGAGTCTCCTGCCTGGTTGGCCTGGTGTTCGGCATTCTGCCGGCGAATCGCGCGGCGCATCTGAATCCCACCGAGGCGCTGCGGTACGAGTAACGTACACTACAGAATGTGCGGACACTTCTTGCCATTGCGCTGCTCGGCGTCACCACCCTGCACGCGCAGACCTCAGTGGATGCCTGGGCGCCGCTGCGGTTCCTGATCGGAACCTGGGAGGCCCGCACTCTCGGCGCAGACGTGCAAAGTTCCGGGTCTTACGTGTTTCAAACCGAACTGCGCGGCCGTGTGCTGGCGCGCCACTCCGCGACCAAAGACTGTAAAGGGCCGCTCGATTTCAATTGTGAGCATAGCGACATCCTCTACATCTATCCGGAAGGCTCCTCCTACAAGGCCATCTACTTCGATAACGAAGGGCACGTGATTCGCTACAACGTCAGCACCCCCGCTCCCGCCACGGCCGTATTCCTGAGTGACGGGCCGGGGGCGCAGTTCCGGCTGGTCTACGAACAGAAGGCCGGCGTGATGAACGGGAAGTTCCAGATGAAGGCGCCGGGACAAGCCGGGTTCCGGCCCTATCTGGAGTGGACCGGCGGGAAGAAATAGAATTGCCCTCTTGACCTTCCTGCTGTTATCTTCCGGAGCCGTCCACATCGGGGCGCTTGCCTGATTCGCACCGGTCCCGCCATCGTCCGCCATCCCATCTAGCGGTTTTTTGCCGGATCGAATGATTCAATCTTCGTCGTCTTCGTCACCAGCTTTGGGAGTTTTGGCGGCGTAGGCGTCATTGTAGCCGTCCGGTTCAACTTCTTCGCCTTGTGAATCGGCCATGTTGCTGTTCCATCCCGCCTTGGCTTCGCCAACTGGATACACGATGTAATTTGCATTCAACGCATCCCACTGAAGAGGCACGGCGGTGTGCTTGACGATGTCCTGGAGTGTCGGCCCATTCTGCTGATCCGAACGGGCTGCTGGACCCTCCCAAAAGAACCGGCCAAGGTAGGCTGCGGTGACGATTCCGGCAGCACTCATGTCCTCAACGAACTTCTCATGGACGGTCATACCGGAATTGACGATACCCGCCATAGCTGGTGTTTCTTGAGCGATGCCAGAACGCTCCGTTCATCACGAGCATTTCTGGATCTCACTTTCGTGCCTTCGGCTTGTGGACACTCATTACACTGAACTGCTTACAGGCAGGATGGGCCTTGCAGCCGGGAGTATGGTCTTCCCTGGCGCAGCCGCACCGGCCGCAATTGTCGTTCGTCATTTCGGTTACTCACCTTCCTGAGACAGCGGCGCCACTTTGTATGTCCGGGCTATGTAGACTCAAAAACGTTAAGAAAACGAGGTTGGATCCGGAAGTCTGGAGCGATCTAACCCAAAAATGTGTCCAGCATTCAAAATGGTCTCTTTTTGCCTTTCATCCAGTTCGTTCCAGCCAAGATTCACCATTGGTACGTTTCCCAGATGGAACTCTATGACCCTCTGTCGCCCAGTTAGTTGAGTCCACAGGTCAGCAATTGTCGTCTTTTCTTTTTCCACAATCTAAGTATAACATAATTAAGATATTACAATCTAAAATGCGTGTAATGGCAAGGTTCTAAAGACAAATTAGCCCAAAGGCTCTCGGCCAGATTGTCAAGGCTGACTCCCGGGCGGTCGATATCTCCGCATTGACCAAAGTAATTCTAAGTCGCCCTACAGCACGCCTTCAAAATGCTCACCGAGTGAGGCTCACTCCGGCAGACCGAGGGCCCGAGCCGGGTTGATCTTCGACATGCGATCGATATCGGCCTGCGAAATTCCCTCGCGGCGCAGCGCGGCGAAGAAGGCGGCAAGCCCGTCGGGATGGAGCGGATTGCCTACCTGCCCCAGGTCGCTTGCCAGAATGCAGGACGCGGGGCCGACCTGGCGGATCGCGGCGGCGTAATCGCGCGGCTCCGATTCTTTGCCCTTGCCGATAAGGCCGTTGTACACGAATTCCAGATATGCGCCCTGTGCGGCGGCCTCGCGCATCTGCGCCACGGTCATTCGGACCGGCGCCAGCATGGCGTGGGTAACCACGATGTGCTGTACGCCCTGCCGGTGCGCCTCGCGAACCAGCAGCAGGCACTCGGCGGCAGAGGAGTGTCCGGTCTCCAGTGTGAGGCCGTGTTTCGCGGCCAGCGCGATCACCGCGAGCACTTCCGGCAGCAGCCGGCCGTCTTTGGAGACGGAAACGAACGGCCGGTTTTCCTTGGAATAGCGCACTTGATTTTCCGAATCGAAGGTGGGCATCCACACCACCCGGCCCCACCCGCCCTTCATCAGCACCATGCGTTCCACGGCCGCCGGGTTCACGCCGCCCACCGAGCGGTTCAGGTCGATGCCGCCGAAGATTTCAATGCCGGGCGCCTCTTTGCGAACAATGTACGCGAGGGCCGCGGTGGATTCATAGTGGTTCTTCAGCACCAGCCCGCGCATACCGCGCGCCTTGGCGAGACGGGCCAGGTCGATGGCGTCAATCGAGCGCGGCAGACTGTCGGGATCGGCGTGGACGTGGATATCGATGACGCCCGGCAGCAGCGTCTGGGCCGCCGCCAGCGCGGTCCATGCGACCAGCAGGAGCGCGCGCCTCATGACGGCCGGGCTGCCAGGGCTTCCATCTGCTTCAGGTGGTTCAGGTCATGGCCGGCCATGGTCTCGACCACTACCTGGAAGGTCATCTCGCCGCGCTCGGGATGGTGGAGCGTTTTGGCAAAGGTCTCGGGCGGAAGCGCGTTCAACAGGGCCACGTTCCAGCGTCGCGCGGCGGAGAAGAGTTCCAGCGCCGCCGGAGCGGTATAGCCGGAGTACACTTTGGCCCACTCGTCCTGATCGAACGGTTGGATGATGTGGTGCGGTTCCGCGGCGGCCTGGCGCAGACGGTAGGCAAACACGAGTTCGCAATCTGCCAGGTGGCAGAGAATCTCGCGGGCGGACCACTTGCCTGGCGCGGGCGCGCGGTCGGCGGCCGGTCCCAGTGCCGCGAGGAGCGCGCCGAGGCGCTCCGGCGTAGCGGAGATGACAGGAATCGCGGGCTGTCCGCCCAGAAAGCTGGCGTAAGGGTTCATAGGTTTCATGATACACAGAGGGCGGAAGCCGCCTACAAATCGAGCGCGATCACCTCGTGATCCAGAATCGACGGGACCGTCAGCGTGAGCGTCCCGTTGGCGTACTGCACGGCCGGTTGGCCGCCGCTCACCAGCAGGTGGACCGCCTTCGGGCGCGCCGCCACCCGGATCGCGACCTTCTGCGGCGGAGTCGGAATGAACTCGCGGATCGGCCCCTTCATCATCATCGGGTTGGTCAGGTTCACCAGGTGCACGGTCATCGAATCCTTCTGCCGCCAGAAGGTCACGTCGAGCATCCCGGGCCCGGTCACGGTCACCGGCCGCGGTTCGTTGGCGGCCCAATCCACCGCGTTGCGCAGCAGCTTGCCGTGGTCCGGCGAGAGCACTTCCCAGAACGTGCGGTCGATGTCCCAGGGGAAGTAGACCACCCGGCCCTTGCCCGCCTCGCGCAGGAAGACTTCGGGGATGTCGGTCTTTGGCGACGCGCGGATACACCTCTTCCATGGGCAGGTCGGGGTAGGACGGAATCAGCGTCAGCGGCGGATTGGGATACGCTCCGAGGGTCCGGGTGTGCACGCGCGAGACGCCGTTGATGATGCGCGCGGCGTCTTCCAGTCCGGCCAGGATGCGGATGCCGCGCCGGCTTCCAGCCGCAGGTACGAGTTCTGCATGCGGGCGTCGATGGCGCCGTCGAAGGACGCGCCGAACAGATCGGCCAGCCCGAAATCGCGCGCGGCGCACGCCCCACTCGTCGTAGAGCGAAGTTTCGTGCGTGGCCACGATGCTGCCGCCGCGCGCCACATACTCGCGGATCTGGCGGCACTGCGCCGTCGGAAAGCGCCGCGATGTTGGGCAGGATCAGCACCTTGAACTGGTCCACGTGCGCGGCGTCGAGCAGCCGGTCGTGCACCATCTCGAACGGAATGCGCGCTTCGATCAGCGCCTGGTAATAGCCCAGGGTGTGGTCTTCCACTTTCTGCCGCGCGCTGCTCGCCGCCGTAGAACTGCGCGGTCTGCTGCGAATAGACCATGGCCACGCGCGCCAGCGGCTGCTCGTTGCGCAGGTAGCGCTCGTTGCGGTAGTGCCAGGTGTAGACCTCTTCCACCGGCTGGAGCCAGCGCCGGTCGTGCAGCGTGCCGGAGAACTTGGTGAACCACGGCCGCAGGCCGTTGGCGATGCCGTCCAGCGCCCAGAGCCGGATTTCGGGACCGCTCTGCACCGAGTCCTTCCAGCGGTACGGCTCTTCCACGCCCACGCTGAAGATGCCGCCGATGGGCTTGCGTGCCCATGGTGGCGCGGTACTCCTTGCCGTTCTTGCCGTTGGCCCACGGGGCAGCGAGGCCGCTGCGCGCCTGGCGGTCGGCGAACAGAATCGGCGCCAGTCTCGCCGATGGTCTTCATGTCGAGATCGCTCAGTGCGCCGCCGCCGGCGTTGGGGATGTAGCGGGCGGCGGGGTTGATCTTGCGGATCTCGGCGTCCCACAGGCGCCACAGCTCGAACAGGCGCTGCTGCCGCCAGGCGATGTAGGCGCGGCGCGCCGGGTCCTGCGGGTTGGTGGTGCGCGGCAGGTCCATGCCGCTGGCCTGCGTGGAAATTCTCGCGGCAGTGCTCGCAGTAGCACATGCCGGAGCCGGCCCAGCGATTGCTGAAGATGCCGTCCACCTTGTAGAGCGACGACGATCTCCTGCGTCACCTCGGTCATGAACTCGAAGTTGTACGGGCCCAGCGCGCAGGTGACCCACAGCTCGGGCGAGGCCCAGTGGCGGCGCTTCTTGCCCTCGGCGTCCACCGCGATCCAATCGGGATGCGCGTCGTAGACGTCCTGGTGCGCGGCGTGCGGATCGGTGCGCGCGATCACCACCATGTTCAGCTTGCGGCAGCCGGCCACCAGATCGCCGAACGGGTCGCGTGTCGCCCAGCCACTGGCTGCGGTAGTGCAGCGGGATCTTGGTCGGATAGTAGGCCACGCAGCCGCCGGCGCTCAGGCAGGCGGCGTCGGAGTGGGTGCGGCGGAAATAGTCCAGCCAGAAGTGCGAGGTCGTACTTGCCCGGGTCGTCTTCCACCAGCGTCAACTGCGCCCAGCGCATGGGGCGGTCGAACCAGCCGGGAGCGGGTTCGGCGGCGCGGGTCTGATAGGCCGCCGCGGCGGCGGTGGCGTTGATAAAGTCTCGACGGGTAAGCGGCATCGATTTAACCTGCCTGTGCCAGCACAGTGTGCATCAATACAGTAGCGCCATTCGCGCAATCTTCCCAGCGGGTGAGCTCCTTGGGCGAATGGCTGATCCCCCCGACGCTGGGCACGAAGATCATGCCCATGGGGCCGAGCGTAGCCATCATCTGCGCGTCGTGGCCGGCGCCGCTGGGCAGCCTATGCGATGCGGAGCCGAGCGTGGCGCAGCCGCTTCGATGGACTGCTGCACCTCGGGCGTGGCCAGCGCGGCATCGTGATGCGCGGCCAGCTTGCGGATCTGATTTCGGTGCCGGTCTTGCGCCGCGATCTCCGCGGCGCGAGTCCGGAACTTCGCGCCGAGAGCCGCGATCTTTTTCGCGGAAAGGTCGCGCAGTTCCACGTCATGCATCACGCGCCCGGGCACCACATTCGGCGCGTTCGGGCTCACGGCGAACTGCCCCACGGTCCCCACCTGCGCCCCGGCTGCGCGCCGCACCTCGTCATTCACCGCAACCGTCAGATAGATGCGGCCAGCAGGGCGTCGCGACGGTCCGGCATAGGGGTCGTGCCGGCGTGATTGGCAGAAGCCGCGGATCTCGACGTCGTAGCGGTCGATCGAGACGATGCCTTCCACCACGCCGATGGGGATGCCCGCCCGTTCCAGCGTGCCGCCCTGCTCGATGTGCAGTTCCAGATAGCAACGAAAGCTGCTTCGGACGCGGCTTCGCTTCGCGATGCGTCGGGATTGCCGCCGATCTTGCGGATGGCGTCGCGTTTTTTACGCCGTTCCAGACGAGGTCCAGTTCGCCCGGGTCCAGGTGGCCGGCGGCGGCGCGGCTGCCGGCCAGGCCGTTGTTGAAAGCGTACCCTTCCTCGTTGCTGCCAGATCCGACCTCCAGACGGGCGGCGCGTGACGAATGCGGCTTCGTTCAGCGTCTGAATCACCTCGATGGCGCCAGCGAACCCGAGATCGCCATCGAAGTTGCCGCCGTTGGGGACCGAATCGATGTGCGATCCGAAGAGCACCGGCGGCAGCGAAGAGTCGGACCCGGAGCGGCGGGCCGTAGATGTTGCCGGCGGCATCGATGCGCGGCTGCAAGCCCCGCCTTGGCCATCAGTTCCATGGCGTAAGCGCGGCCGGCGACATCGGCGTCGGAATATGCGAGCGGCTGACGCCATTGGCGAACGTGCCGCCGGCCGGCCGTCCGAAAGACGCTCAGGCGTTCCAGGTGATCCCGCAGACGCGCGGCGTTTACCGGCGGAGCCCCGCCGCCCGCGCGAGCGGCGAAAGCGCCAGGGCGCCCAGGAAGGTACGGCGGTCCATTGCCGCATCATACACCACCGGCCGCCGTGCTATGATCTTCCCCATTGGAGGGTGCGCCGTGCGTACTTTTGTCTGGGTACTGCTTGCCTGTTCCTGCCTCTTGAGCGCGGGGCCCAAAGAGGTCACTTTTCACAAAACCATCGAGCCGCTTCTGCAGGCGCGCTGCCAGGGGTGTCATCGTCCCGGCGAGGCCGCGCCGATGTCGCTGCTGACTTACCAGCAGGCGCGGCCATGGGCCAAGGCCATCAAAGAAGCCGTGCTGCTGCGCAAAATGCCGCCATGGTTTGCCGATCCGGCGCACGGCAGTTTCAGCAATGACCGCAGGTTATCCAAGGAAGAAATCGATACTCTGGTGGCATGGGCCGATACCGGCGCGAAAGAGGGCGACCTGCGCGATGCGCCGCCGCCGAAAACCTTCGCCGAAGGCTGGGCCATGGGCAAGCCGGATGCAGTAGTCCAGATGCCCAACGCCTTCGAAGTTCCGGCTTCCGGCACGGTGGATTATACCTACGTGGTGGTGCCCACCGGCTTCACCGAGGATAAATGGGTGCAGCAGGTGGAAGTGCGGCCGGGGAACAAAGCCGTGGTGCACCATATCGTGATGCTGGTGCGTCCTCCAGGGTCGAAATACATGGCTGACGCCAAGCCGGGCGTGCCGTACGTTCCGCCAAAGGACAAGGACGATAAGCGGGACCCGGACGATGGCACCGGCGGGTTTCAGTTCGTTGGCTCGGTAGAGATGGTGGGAGTTTACGTGCCCGGCGGCGTGCCATATGAACTGCAGCCCGGACAGGCGCGTCTCATCCCCAAAGGCTCCGACGTCATCTTCCAGATGCATTACACCACCAACGGAAAGGCGGGTGGGGACCAGAGCCGGATCGGCTTCATCTTCGCCAAGGAACCGCCCAGAGAGCGGGTGGTCAATACCTTCGTCGCCAATTTGAATTTTCGAATTCCCCCGCAGCCGGCGGATGTTCCGGTACACGCCCGGGTCACCCTGTACCAGCCCGCGACGGTGCTCTCGCTATTTCCGCACATGCACGTGCGCGGCAAATCGTTCGAATACCGGGTCACATATCCGACCGGGGAAACCGAGACACTGCTATCAGTTCCGAAGTATGACTTCAACTGGCAGTTGAGCTATTATCTGAAGCAGCCGAAGGTGCTGCCGAAGGGCACGGTCATCGAGTGCATCGCCCATTTCGACAATTCGCCGAATAACCCCTTCAATCCCGATCCCACCAAAGAGGTGTACTGGGGCGAGCAGACCTGGGACGAGATGGTGGCAGGCTTCATCGATTTCGCCATGCCGGTCACATCGACCATGCGCGATATCGCAATTCCCAGGAAAACGGCTGCCGCGCCGGCGGGAAACTGAGGTCACTCTTCGCGCAACACCACGATCGGGTCCACGCGGGCGGCGCGGCGCGCGGGAATCCAGCAGGCCAGCGTGGCAATGGCGCACAGCAAGGCCGCGACCGCGCCGAAAGTGGCGGGGTCCAGCGACTCCACGCCGTAGAGCATCGATTGCATAGAGCGTGTCCCCGCCGCCGCCAGCGCCAGGCCCAGCGCCAGCCCCATGCCGGTAAGCGCCAGTCCGCGGCCCACCACCATGCCGAGGACGCGGCGCTGACTCGCGCCCAAAGCCATGCGCAGCCCGATTTCGCGGCTGCGCTGCGTGACGGCATAGGAGAGCACTCCGTATAGCCCGATGGAAGCCAGCACCAGCGCCAGCACGGCGAATGCGGCCAGCAGCGTCATCTGCTGGCTGCGATCCTCTACGGCCCGGTCGAGAATCTCGTCCATGGTTCGAATGGCTGCCACAGGCTGTTCCGGATCGACCCCGGCGATCACACGCTGCACCGCACCGGAAAGCGCCGCCGGGATCGCCTTTGGTGCGCACCGCGAAATTCTCCGGCTGCGCCCACGTATCCAGAAACTGCGCGTAGGGAATGTAAACGCCGGCCTTCATCTCCAGTTCGTACCCGCGCTCGTGTACGTCTTTGACTACGCCGATGATGGTCCGCCATACCGGCTCGCGGGAGCTCATGGCGATCCGGTGTCCCAGCGCGGATTCGCGCGGCCACCAGCGTTTCGCCAGCGTCTCATTCACGACGATGACCGGGAGGCGAGTTCACCGTATCGCGGAAATCGGCAAGCCGGCCCTCGGCCAGACGGACACCCAGAGTCTTCAGATACTCGGCGTCTCCCACGCGCAGCAGCGCATCGGAGGCCTCGCCGGGCAGCCATTGACGGCCTTCCACGCGATACGATTGGGTATTGCCGATGGACTGGAAGGGCAGCACGGAATTGTAAGCCGCGGCTTCCACACCGGGCAGCGCGCGGACGCCCTGTACCACCCGTTCGAAGAATGCCAGGCGATTGGCGGGGTCCAGATATTTCTTTCGCGGCAGGGTGGTGCGCATGGTCAGCAAATGATCGCTGCGAAAACCGAGCTCGATGGCCCGCAGCCGCGCCATGGTTTTCAGCATCAGCCCCGCGCCTACCAGCAGCACCAGGGCAGCGGCCACTTCCAGCACCACCAGCGCGTCGCGGGTGGCCGTCCCCGGGCCGCCGATGCCGCCGCGTCCGCCCTGGCGCAGAGCGTCATTCAGTGAAGTGCGCGAGATCTGGATGGCGGGCACAATACTGAACAGCAGCCCGGTGGCCAGCGACAACCCCAGGGTAAAACCCAGCAGCGTGCCATTCAGGTGAGCCGCATTTCCGGCCACAAACCCGCTGGGTACGAGTTTCTCCAATACCGCCATTCCGGCGCGCGCCACCGCCAGACCGATCGCGCCGCCCATCAGCGAGAGCAGCAGACCTTCGGTGACCATCTGCACCACCAGTCTTCCCCGCCCCGCCCCCAGCGCCGATCGCACGGCCATTTCCCGGCGGCGCGCCACGGCACGCGCCAGCAGCAGGCTGGCCAGGTTGGCGCACGCGATCAACAGGACGCATCCCGCCGCGCCCATCAAAACCAGCACCGCCAGCCGCAATTTGCCCAACAGTTCGTCGCGAATCGGCGCCACCACGACGCCGATCCTGGAATTCTCCTTCGGAAACTGCACCTGAAGCCGTTTCGCGACGGCGTCCATCTCCTGCACGGGCGCGCTCCACCGTGACGCCCGGTTTCAAACGGGCCACTACGTTGAGGTAATGCGAGCCGTGGTCCACCAGGTTTTCGGGCGTCAGGTGGATGGGCGCCCAATAGGCCACCTCACGGTCCCGAAACACGAAATCCCGAGGCATCACGCCCAGGATGGTGCACTTGATCCCGTCCATCAGGATGGCGCGGTTCACCACGCCCGGGTCGCCGGAATAGCGGCGCTGCCACAGGCCGTAGCTGAGGATCACCAGGTTGGGATCGGTGCGATCCTCCTCCTCGGTGAACGCGCGGCCGAGCAGGGGCGGCGTGCCGAGCACCTGGAAGAAGTTGGCGGTGACGCGCCGGCCGATCGCCTGCTCCGGCGGTCCATCGGCGGTCAGGTTGGCTATGGCGCCGCGGGTGGCGGCCATATCGGTGAAGACGGTATTTTGTTTTTTCCACTCGGTGAAATTGCCGGGCGCCGGGGTGTTCTTGGGAAAGCTGGAGAAGCTGGCATCCTCCCAGACCATCACCACGCGGTCGGGATCCTGGTACGGCAAAGCGCGCAACAGCAGCGCGTGCACGGTGGAGAAGATGGCGGTATTCGCCCCGATGCCCAGCGCCAGAGCTAGCACGGCAATCGCGCCGAATGCCGGAGACTGCCGGAGCACGCGCAGTCCATACCGGGCATCGGCGAACAGATTTTGGATCACAGTACGGATACCGCCGTACCGGAGAAAGGTTACTGGCGCAGCGGCGTCAATTCAAAAAATAGGTGCGGTAGAGGGTGTCGCGCTGCTTGGGGACGAAGCCGGCATCGCGGATGATGCGGCGCAATTCCTCTTCGCTGGCGCGATGATGGGCGCCCGCGGCGGAGACCACATTTTCTTCGATCATGATGCTGCCTACGTCGTTGCCGCCGAAGCGCAGCCCAAGCTGGCAGGTCTTTAATCCCTGGGTCACCCAGGAGCTCTGCACGTTGTCGAAATTGTCCAGGTAGATGCGCGAGATGGCCAGTGTTTGCAGGTATTCCACCGCTGTGGCCTCTTCTTTGACAAAGTGGCCCAGGGAGGTATTCTCGCGCTGGAAGGTCCACGGAATGAAGGCGGTAAATCCGCCGGTCTCTTCCTGCAGATTACGCACCAGCTCCAGGTGGTTCATGCGCTGCTCCAGGGTCTCGCCGCAGCCGAACATCATGGTCGCGGTGGTGCGCATGCCAAGCTGGTGGGCCGTCCGGTGGACGTCCATCCAATCCTGCGTGCCGCACTTGAGGCGGCTGATGCGATGGCGCACGGCATCGTCCAGGATCTCCGCGCCGCCGCCGGGAATGGAATCGAGTCCGGAGTCCATGAGGCGCTTGATGGTGTCCCGCAGGCTCAGTCCGCTGACGTCGGCGATGTTGGTGACTTCCGGCGCGGAGAGGCAGTGCAGGTGAATGCGGAACCGCTGCTTGATGCTCCGGAAGAGGTCCTCGTACCATTCGATTTTGAGATCGGGATGCAGGCCGCCCTGCATCAGCACGCCGGTGCCGCCCAGGTCGAGAGTCTCCTGGATTTTTTCGAAGATGGTCTCCTTGGGCAGGATGTACCCTTCGGCGTGGCCCATGGGCCGGTAGAAGGCGCAGAAGGTGCAGTATTCGGTGCAGAAATTGGTGTAGTTGATGTTGCGGTCGATGATGTAGGAGACCACATTCTCCGGATGCCACTTACGGCGGATGGAGTCGGCCTCCATGCCGATGCCGATCAGGTCATCGGACTGAAATAGATCGAGAGCTTCTGCGCGCGTGATCATAAGGAAAAACCCAGGGGGCTAACTCCAAGATACTATGAATCATGCTTCCCGGCTCGAGGCCCCTGCTGCTCGCCATCTTCGCCCTGCTGGCAGTGCTGGCCTATCTGCCAACTCTGCGGCAGCCTCTGCTGGAAGACGATTACCCGAACCTGGCGATCGCGCAGACTTACGGCGCGCCCGCGGCGTGGCGTCAACTGGCAGGCAGCGTGTACCGCTTGCGCGCCACCAGCGAATGGCTGATGAAGTTCGCCTACGATTGGTTCGGCATGAACCCGGCGCCCTATTACGCCGTCTCCATTCTGCTGCACGTGCTGAATACCTGGCTGGTGTACGCGCTGGGCGCATGGCCGCCGGTGGGATATCGCATCTCGGCGTGGGCGGCCCTGTTCTTCGCGGTGTACGAAGGGCACCAGGAGGCGGTGATGTGGTTTTCCGCCTGCAACGAATTGCTGCAATTTCTGTTCGGCGTGGGCGCAGTGGTCTGCTGGCTGCACTTCCAGCCGGGCGGCCGGAGGCGCTGGTGGTGGTATGCCGGAATGCTGGCGGGTCTGGCGATGGCCCTTCTCTCGAAGGAATCCGCGGTAGTGATCGCGGCCATCCTGGTGGTGACCACCTACCGCTTGCCGGTGGCCGCGAATCTGGCGCCGCCGCTGATTCTGGCTGCGGCCTGCGCGCTGTCCGTCTATTTCACCCGGGACAATTCCTTTCGATTTCAGGATGGCAGTTTCTCACTGCACGCGCCGTTCTGGCGGACCTGGCCGGAGAATTTCGCGCGCCTCTTCTGGGTCTGGGGACTGCTGGGCGTCATGGCGGCCTGGTCCCGGCATCGCGCCGTCCTGATGCGCGGACTCCTGTGGGCGGGAATCGGCCTGTTACCGTACAGCTTTCTGGTCTACTCCGCGCGCATTCCCAGCCGCCAACTCTATCTCGCCAGCGCTGGTGTGGCACTGATCGTAGGCGCGGGAATGGCAGCCATGGAAAAGAGGCGCCGGGGTTTGGCGGCGCTGGCGTGCGCGGTCATGCTGCTGCACAACACCGGCTACCTGTGGACCAGGAAGAGAGCGCAATTTCTGGAGCGCGCCGAGCCCACTGAACAGCTCATCGCACTGGCCAAAAAGACACCCGGGCCGCTCTATATCCGTTGCTTCCCACGCTCCCGCCTGATCGCGGACGAAGCCGCGCACCTGGGCGCGGGAAAACCTCTCAACGATCTGATCTGGGATGCGGAAACCGCGAAAACGCGTGACGCCGTGACTTTTTGCTATGCGCCGACGGCTGCGAGATGACGTTCCATCTGCTGGGCGAACAGGTAGATACAAAAGAGCGGCTTGGGATCGCCTTTGCCCCACCGGTTGACCTGCCATTTTGCCCGGATATACTTGATCTCGGAACGCTCAGATAAGTCCAGGAGAACCTGATACGTGCCGCAATAGAATTTTTGTGGAAAGCCTACGATTGGTCTGGCCCCCCAATCGGTTCCATCGACAGAACCCCAAATGGACAAGTCGATGCTTTCCTGTTCGATGATTCGCGTGATGCCTAAGGTGAGAATCAGCGTTCCACCCCGCTCGGTTCCCAATTCGGTAATGGGACCGGTCCCCGCCTCACGCACGATAGTTTCTGGCAACAAGAACTCTGGCAACATAAGAAATCCGGCTCCGAGTAAGAAATCCGGCTACTCTTTCAACTTATTTAATTGTCGCCGTGCTAGTTCCAGAGTCTCATACTTTTTGCAAAAACAAAAGCGAACTTTTTGGACTCCGTCCCCGGAATGAGAAAAAAAGCTCGATCCTGGGACAGCAGCAACTCCCACAGTTTCAATCAGGTGACTGACGAAGGCCACATCGTCAGGGAAACCGAAGGCGGAGACGTCGGTCATCACGTAATAGGCGCCCCGCGGCACGTGGCACTGAAAGCCGGCGCGTTGCAAGGACTCGACAATATGGTCCCTTCGCTCCGCATAAGCTGCCGAAAGGTGCTGATAATAATCCTCGCCCCAACCGAGCGCCAGCACACCGGCCGCCTGCAAGGGCGCGGCAGCACCAACGGTCAAAAAGTCGTGGACTTTGCGGATGGAATCCGTGAGATCGGGCGGCGCGAGTACCCAACCCACACGCCAGCCGGTCACCGAATACGTCTTGCTCATGCTGTTGACCAGAATGGACCGTTCCCGCATTCCGGGCAGGGACGCGATGGGGATGTGGACGGCGCCATCGTAGAGGATGTGCTCGTAGATTTCGTCAGTGATGGCCAGGGTGTCGAATTCCTGGCAGAGTCCGGCGATGATCTCCAGTTCCGGCCGCGTAAACACCTTTCCCGTGGGATTGTTGGGCGTATTTAGAATGATGGCCCTGGTGCGCGAGTTGAAGGCGCGCCGCAGTTCCTCGGGATCGAACGTCCAGTCCGGAGCGTACAGCTTGACGAAGCGGCGTTCGGCGCCGCAGAGCTGGGTATCGGGGCCGTAGTTTTCGTAAAAGGGTTCAAACAGCACCACTTCGTCGCCGGGATTCAGACAGGCCAACATACTGGCCACCATGCCCTCGGTAGCGCCGCAGCAGACCGTGATTTCCCGCTGGGGATCGAACTCCATGCCATAGGTGCGCGCGTACTTGGCGGCGATGGCGTCGCGGAACGGCTTGGCGCCCCAGGTGATGGCGTACTGGTTGATGTCGGCGGCAATGGCATCGGCGGCGGCCTTTTTCAACTCGGCGGGCGCCGGAAAATCCGGGAAACCTTGCGCCAGGTTGATGGCTCCGCGCTGCATGGCCAGACGGGTCATTTCGCGGATGACGGATTCGGTGAAATTCTCGATGCGGTGGCTGCGGAATCGCTCGCGCAGGGCGGTTACGGTGGATGACACCATTCGAGAGTATGAAAAAAGGGGTGCTTCTGTAAAGTCCGGTGGGCCCACCCGGTGTCGCTCCCGCATGGGCCCTTAGTAGTAGAAAGGAACGTTAAAAGGAAATTAGCAGCAGGGTGGAACGGGAACAAGACTGCTGTTGGTTATCGAAGGTTTACTATTAGCTAACCAAAGTATGCTATCCACCCGCAGGACTTCCCCATCCGTCTCCACACTAAGGCCTGCCGATCCGTCACAATTAAAAGAGGTCATGCGGCGGAAGCGCGGATTCACATTTATCGAGCTCATGGTGGTGATGGCCATCGTGGTGGTGCTGATTACCATGGCGATCCCCCTGTACGTGCAGAACCTCACCCGCTCCCGGGAAGCCGTGCTGAAGGGCAACCTGTACGCCATGCGAATCGCCATCAGCCGTTACATGTTCGACGAGGGAAAAGCGCCCAAAACCCTCGATGACCTGAAGACCGCCGGATACCTGAAGGAAATACCGATCGATCCCATCACCGGAGACCGCGGTACCTGGAGAACCGCGCCGGAAGAATCCAACGCAATTCTGGATCAGGACGCGCCGGGCATCGGCGAGGTGCACAGCGGCTCACAGAAGACGGCGCTGGACGGCACGCATTATGCCGAGTGGTAGCGGGTCAGTGGAAGCCCGCCATTTCCCACAATTCGCCGGTATCGTACATCCGGCCTTGTTCGATCACGCGCGTCACCCGGCGCAGGGCGGCGAAATTCTCCAGCGGATTTCCGTCCACCAGAATCAGGTCGGCGCGCTTGCCGGGCTCCACCGTGCCCACCTGGTCCGCCATTCCCATAACGCGCGCCGCGCCTGAAGTAGCCAGCCGGATCACATCCATCGGCGGGATACCGGCTTGAACGTATAATTCCAACTCGCGATGCAGACTATGGGCGGGCACCGCCTTGTCGGTACCGGCGACGATGGGCACGCCCGCCTCGTAGAGCCTGCGGATGGCCGCGAGTTGATCGCGATTGCTGCTTCCGCGGCCGGAAGCCGTGCCGATCAAGGAGGTCAGCGTGTAGGGCGCTTTGGCGAATCCCGGCTCGAAACTGGAGATCTCCACGTTCGCGGGACGTCCCAGCAGTTCGTTCCAGGACATGGTCGGATCGACCACCGTGCCATGCTCCACGAAGAACCGCACGGCTTCCGCTCCGCCGCGCCGCATCTCCTGGTAGACCGCGCCCAGGTGGTTGATCTGGTCCATTCCCGCCTCCACCGCCTGTCGCGCAGTCATGCCGTCGGGAACGTGCCCGGTTACCGTCATGCCGGCGCGGTGGGCTTCGGCCGTAATGGCGCGCAGCACATCCGGCTGAATGCGGTTGTAGATTTTCATCTGAGCGAAACCCGCGGCCTTGTAGCGCGCCACCATGGCGCGCCCCTGCTCCGGGGTGTCGGCGTAGTTGACGCCAAAGGAGCCTTCGCCGCTGCGGTCCACCAGTCCGGCCAGGACCAGTTGCGGACCCAGCCCCCGGCCCGAGTCGATCAGGTCGCGCACCGCGGTGATGAACTCGAACTCTTCGCCGCAATCGCGCGCCGTGGTCACGCCCGCCGCCAGGTAGGCGGGGCCGTAATCCACCTGCGCGAAATGGGCGTGCATCTCCCAAAGCCCGGGCAGCAGCGAACTGCCGCGCGCATCTGTCACGGCCGCACCCCTCGGAATCGCCACCTTGCCGCGCGCTCCGGCAGCGGCGATGCGTCCATCCCGGATCACCACCACCGAATCCGCCACGGGAGCCGCGCCCGTGCCATCGATCAGGGTGGCGCCGGCGATGGCGAACGTGCCCTGGGCGCGCACCCGAATTCGCGACGAAGCGGCAGCCAGTTCCCTCATGCGGTCGGCCACGGAGCTGCGTACGAATTGCAGCAGCGACTGGCGAAACTCCGGACGCACCGCTTCCAGAGGCAATCCGCCGGCATAGCTGACGCCCGCCGCGATGGCGCCCCCATCGTCCAGCCAGAGAGATTCGCGGCCCCATACTACGCCACCCACCGAGTAGCGCGTCAGCCGGACGCCGGCCACCGTGTCCTGCCCGGTCACCTCAATGGTGGCTTCGGTGCCGGGCGCTTCCGCCGGCAGGGTCTCCAGACGCGCCGGTTTGCCGTGGCTGGCCCAATAGCGAAGCAGCATCATCTGGACGGAGAACGGCGCGTACCCTTCCACCGTGAAGAAGCGGGCCGGCAACACCGCCTGGCGCGATTTGCCGGCTTCGCGCACCAGCGCCGTGCGACCCTCGGGATTGGCTTCCACCAGCGCGTCCACACTGAACGGCCGGTAGCTCTTTCCCTTGGCCTCGAAACGCTCCGGCGTCAGGTCGGGCTTCATCCGCAGGGTCGCAGTGAGCGAAATCCTGGACCCGCGCTCGGTGTATGCGAAATCGGCATGAAGATGATGCGCGGAGTCCACTTCGTAATTTTCCTCGCCCACGGGATTTTGCAGGAAGAACAGAATCAGGCTTCCGCGTTCTTGCGCAAGCGCGCACAGCGCCGCCGCAAGCAGGGTCGGCAGCACGCGCTGCAAGGTCCGCATACGCGATCACAGTACCACAGCGGGATATCCGGAGCAGCGCCGCCTGACGATTGAAGCGCCACCGCCAATCGCGTATAGTCCTAAGAAGATCGACGAGATTGTTATGCTTCGAATAGGCTTTCTTCTGACTGTTCTGCTGTTCGCCGGTCTTGCCGCCGGAAACGCCGCCCAGCCGGCTGTTTCGTCCGCTCCGGCCCCCGCAAGCCAACCTGCGGCCCGCCCTGCTTTCGATATCGAGGCAGCCGTGGATGCATATCTGGCGAAGATGCCGCCCGCACAACGCGCCCGCTCGAACGCCTACTTCGAAGGCGGCTATTGGCTCATACTTTGGGATTTTCTGGCCTCGTCCTTGGTGTTGTGGCTGCTGTTACACCTTCGATGGTCGGCGCGCATGCGCAATCTCGCGGTGCGCCTCACCGGTTTCCGCCCGCTGCAGACCGCGTTGTACTGGATACAGTTCATTCTGGTTGTCTCGGTGGCCACGTTCCCGCTGGGCCTGTACGAAGGCTACTTCCGCGAGCACCAGTACCACCTTCTGAACCAGACCTTCGGCCCTTGGATGCGCGATCAGATCGTGACCCTGGTGGTGAGCGCGGTGCTGGGCGCCATCCTCATCGTGCCGTTATTCGCGCTCATCGCACATCTCGGAAAGAACTGGTGGGTGTGGGGAGCAACGCTGATGATCGCATTTAACGCGTTCGTAAGCCTGATTGCTCCCGTCTATATTGCTCCGCTCTTCAACAAGTACACGGTCCTGGAAGATGCCCGCATCAAGGAACCGATTCTCAGCCTGGCGCGGGCCAACGGAATTCCCGCCACCAACGTCTACGAGTTCGACGCCTCGCGCCAGTCCGACCGGGTGAGCGCCAACGTAAGCGGGTTCGCGGGGACGCTCCGAATTTCGTTGAACGACAATTTGCTCAAGCGTTGTACGCTGCCCGAAATCGAGACCACCATGGGGCATGAGATGGGCCATTACGTTCTCAATCACATCTACAAGGGCCTGGTTATGTATGGAGTTTTGATCGTGATCGGGTTTGCCTTCCTGAACTGGGGGATCCACTTCAGCCTGGCGCGTTGGGGCGAAACCTGGGACATCCGCGGAATCACCGACATTGCCGTGCTGCCGTTGGCCGGGATCGTTCTATCGCTCTATTTCTTTCTCGTGACGCCGGTGACCAATACCATCACGCGCACCATGGAATACGAGGCGGACATGTACGGGCTGAACACGGCCCAACAACCCGACGGCGAAGCGAATGTAGATTTGCTATTGGGGGAATATCGCAAACTCGATCCCGGTCCGCTCGAAGAGTTCATCTTTTTCGATCATCCGAGCGGCCGCACCCGCATCACAGCCGCCATGCGCTGGAAGGCCGAGCACCCGGAGGCGTCGTCCGCGGCCGAGATGGCGAGACCTGTATTTACCGCCCAGTGACTCAGTGTGCCCGGCGGCGCAACCTCGCTAGCAGTAGTCCAGCGCGGCTTCGGCGAGGATTTCGGCGAGTTGAATGACCGAATCGATCTCGACCCATTCGACATCGGCGTGCGCGCCCCCTCCGGCGGCGCCGCAGACTACGGTTTCGATTCCGGCCTCCTGAAGGAGCGCCGCGTCCATCCACGGGGTGTCGCCGAAGTGGGCGGGCGCCCTGCCACGCACTTTCGTCGCGGCGCGATCGACAGCCTGAACGATGCGGGCTCCCGGGGAGACTTCGAACGGATTGCGCACGAAGAAGGGGCGGACCGCGGCATGGAACGCGGGGTCTTCGGCGGCAAGCGCATCCACAATCGCCTGGATTTCGGCTACAGCCTGCGCCTCGGTTTCGCCGGGGATGGTACGGCGTTCGATCTGCACTTTGCTGCTCGCGGCATAGGTGCTGAGTCCGCTGCCGCCGCTGAGCATGGCGGCATGAAGGGAAGGCGGCCCCACCAGCGGATGCGGCGGGCGCGCGCGCAGGCCGCGTTCGAGTTCGCCGAGCCGGCCAAGAAACGCGCCCATTTTCATATTGGCGTCGATGCCCTGTTCGAATTTGCTGCCGTGGGCCGCGCGGCCGGTAATCTCCACCTCGATCCACAGGTAGCCTTTGTGCGCAAGGCAGACTTCCAGCGCAGTAGGCTCGGTGACGATGGCGCCGTCCACTTTGACGCGCCCGATGAGGTCGCGCGTGCCCAGGCTGCCGTACTCTTCATCGGCCACCGCGGCGATCAGGAGGTCGCCCCGCAGACGCGTCCCGGAATCCACCAGCGCTTTGGCGGCGGCCATGCACGCGGCCAGGCTGCCCTTCATATCGTAAGCGCCGCGACCGTAGAGCTTGCCGTCGCGGATGGCGCCGGAAAACGGCTCGGCCATGCCGGGCACGTCCACCGTATCGCAATGGGCGTTGAGCATGAGGCTGCGGCCGCCGCCGGTTCCGGTGAGACGTCCCAGCACGCTGGTGCGGCCGGGCTCCGGCTCCAGAATCTGCGCGGCGAGGCCGATCGATTCCAGCGACGCGGCAATGAACCGGGCGATCTCGCCTTCACCGGGCGCGCCGGGCGCCAGCGTGGGATTGATGGAATTGATTTGCACCAGGCGCGCCAGTGTGGCCTGGGTATATGCTTCGTCGATTTTCATAGTTGCAGGTGCGTGTAGCCGGGGATGGTACCCACCAACGGTACAACATAATCGCGAAAAGCCGCCAGTACGTCGTTGCCCGCCGGATTGCGCCACTCCGCGGGAAACAGCCGCTCGGCGAACGCCACCTTTTCCAGCGGCGCAAGGCCGGTGGATACCTGGTATTCCGGCGCCGTGTGACGGACCAGCGTGACCATCGCGCCGCTATGGCCCTCGCAAGCCGCGCGCACCGCCGCCGCGCCGCACAGGCGCGCTTCGGCGCGATCGAGAGCCGGATCCTCGCTCCACCAGCTTCGGCCCAGCAGGCCGGGTTTTTCGCTGCGGGCTTTCAGTTTCAAACGCTCGCCGGTGACCGTCGCCAGGCGGTGCCCCAGGTTCATGGCCAGCTTGCCGCGCGAGCCGGGGCGCTCATCGGCGCCGAAGGCTTCGCCGTGCTCATCGAGCTGCCCTTCGCAGATGGCCACCACGCAGCGGCCCAAACGGCCGTACACATTGTCGATATCGTGGAGCAACTGCTCCAGGGGAAGGCGTGCTTCGGGAAGGTAAATCAGGTGCGGTGGATCGTCTTCGCGGTGGCGGGCCAGGCAGGTGGCGGCCACCAGCCAGCCGGCATTGCGGCCCAGCACTTCGACGAACTCCACCTGTCCGGGAAGCGCGCGATTGTCGGCGCCGATATCGCGGACGGCGCAGGCGAAGAAGCGCGCGGTCGTGGCGTAGCCGGGGGTGTGATCGGTCTCCATCAGGTCGTTATCGATCGTCTTGGGGATGCCGATCACGCGCAGCGAATCCGACGCGGCCGCCAGTTGCGCCGCGGTACCCATGGATCCGTTGCCTCCGGTAAGGAAAAGGTAGCGGATGTCGCGCGCGCGACACACACGCAACACCTCCCCGATTCCGCTTTCGCCCAGTTCCCGCCGCGAGGTGCCGAGGGCGGAAGCAGGCGTCCGCGCCACGGCGGCAAGCGTCTCTTCGGACTGCGCGAAGAGGTCGAAGAAGTCTTCGTTAATGACGCCGGAGAGTCCGAACCGCGCGCCGTAGAGACCCGTAATTTCGGGATGATGGCGGGCTTCTTCCACCACGCCGGCGAGGCTGGCATTGATTACCGGCGTGGGTCCGCCGCTGTGCACCAGGAGTGCGTTCACTTTACGATGATAGTCAATCGTGCCTCAGTGCCGCGATGGGATCGATGCGCATGGCGCGGCGGGCTGGAAACAGGCCCGATGCGGTCACTACCGCGATCAAGGCCAGCGTGGCGCCGGCAAGGATGGCGGGCTCGGCGGGCGAGACGCCGAAGAGAAACCGGGCCAGCAGGCGCGATGCAGCGGCGGCGCCCGCAAGACCGATGGCCGCGCCCGCAACGGCCAGAAGCAGGTTCTCCCCGATGACCAGCTTCACCACCGAACCCGGAGTCGCCCCGAGCGCCATGCGAATGCCGATCTCCCGGGTCCGGCGTGCTACGGCGTACGATGCCACACCGAACGCGCCCACCGCGGCCAGCCCCAACGCGAGGCCGGCGAACAGGCCCAGCAGCAGCGTGTTCAGGCGGCGCGATTCCAGACGGCTCTCTACAATGTGCGCCATGGTGGTGACTTCGGCTACCGGCTGATTCTTATCGATCGCGGCCACGGCGCTCCGCACGGCCGCGGCCACGGCGCCCGCATCGCCCGCGCTCCGGATCACCAGGATGTTGAATCTGCCCATCGCCGCGCCCTGGCTGGCGAGCGGCAGTTGCTGGTTGAGCGCGTAAATATGGCCGGCCCCGGCCTGCTCCGGAGAAGCCTGGCGCACGTCCTCCACAATGCCGGCGATGGTAAACCACGTAGCGTCGAAGCGGATGCGCTTGCCCAGGGCGGCGCCCGCCGGCCACCAGGCGCGCGCCAGCGATTCGCTGACAATCGTAACCGGCGGCGCGCCCGGACCATCGGCCCGGTCGAAATACCGTCCGCTCACCAGCGGAATACGCATGGCCCGCAGATAATCGGTGCTGACATTGGCATAAGTCGCAAAGGGCTTCTGCTGTGCGGTTTCAGGGCGTCCGGCGACTTCGAACTCCGTTCCCTGCCCGATGATTCCCATGGGAAGAGACGAGACGGTTCCGGCGTACTGCACGCCGGGCAGGGCGGCGACCCGGCTCAACAACTCCTCGCGAAACGCACGGACGCGGTTGCCGTTGGGATAGCTGCGTTTGGACAGTTGCAGGCGCGCGGTGAGCACATGCTCCTTTTGAAAGCCGAGTTCGGTGTGCGAAGCTTTGCGGAGACTTTCGAGGAGCAGACCCGAGCCCTGCAAGAGCACGAGCGCCAGCGCCACTTCCACCGCCACCAGCCATCGGGCGCTCCGGTTGCGCCTTGCCCTGGGCTGGGTTCGCACCGCCGGCGCCAGGCCGAACAACAGGCCGGTGAGCAGCGAGAGGGCCGCCGCGAAGGCCAATACCGTGCCATGAAGCCCGATGCGATCCACCCGCGGCGTGCTGGCGGGCAGCACCGATTTCAGCAGGGGAAGTCCGGCGTATGCCAGCAGCAGACCCGCGCAGCCGCCGCACAGGGCCAGGATGGCGCTTTCGGTGAGCAGTTGACGTGCCAGGCGATGCCACGTGACGCCCAGTGCGCGGCGGACCGCCATTTCCCGTTCGCGTCCCCCGGCGCGCGCGATCAGCAGGTTAGCCATGTTGGCACAAGCGATGAGCAGCACCAGGGCGGCAGCGCCCATCAAAAGCATCAATGCCGGCCGCACCTGCTCCAGTGGCCTGCCATCGGTGAGGCTGGCGACCTTGACGCCCCAGCCGCCATCATCCTGCGGATACGCCCGCGCCAGGCGCGCGGCGATGGTGTCCATTTCCGCCTGGGCGCGGCGGATGGAAACACCGTTCTTCAGGCGCGCCAGCACGTCCAGGGAATGCCTGCCGCGGTCGGCGATCTGCGCGTCTGTCAGACTCAGGGACATCCAGATCACCGGCCGATAACTATCCGAGCCCATGGGGGGAAATTCGAAGCCGCGGGGCATGACTCCGGCGATGGTGAAGGGCTCGCCATCCACGAACAGTTCTTTGCCGGCGATGCCCGGGTTGCCGCCGAACCGGCGCATCCACCACGACCAGGCAATGAGCGCCTGGCGCGGACCCGCCGCGCGATCGGCGGCGGCATCGATAGGGCGTCCGATCGCGGGCCTGGCTCCGAGCAGCGCAAACAGATTCGCCGAAACGCGATGGCCGATCGCCTCTTCGGCTCCGCCCGGTCCCGTGATGTTGACCTGATGAGTGTACACGTGCGCACCGAACGCATCCACAAGCCGGCTTTGCCTCTGCCAATCGGCCAGGTTCAGGTACGAAGTGCCTCCACTGAACCTGTCGCCCGCCACCTGCTGCATGCTGAAATCCACCAGGCGCTCGGGGTGGGCGTAGGGCGCCGGCGCCAGCCAAACACCGTACAGCACGCTAAAGATGGCGGTGTTGGCTCCAATGCCGAGCGCCAGGGTCAGGATGGCCACGGAGGCGAACCCCGGCGCACGCCGCAGGCCACGAAAGGCATAACCGGCGTCCCGGGCAAACTCTTCGGCGAGCTGCATACAGGAATTACGTTGCGAGGGAGCAAAGCGTGGATGCGAGTTTGGGCGCGCAGCGAATCGGGGCGGAGCGTCGCGCGGGGTCCGTCGAAATAAGGATGGCGCGGCAGCCCGCAAGGGGCATTGACCGGAGGCGCGGCAGGTTTTAGGATGTAATAGGACTCCAGTGTCTGAATCTACCCCAGGCGCGTCGACCGTTCTTCTGATCTCACGCGGCACCATGTCCGGCGGCCGTATGATTGGGGACTGCCTGGCCAGGTGCGAGGGCTTTCAGTGCGTCACGCGCGAAGATCTGCTGGCCGTGGTGAACCGTTACGGCGACGTGGCCACGCAGATTGCCAGCCGCATCGCCAAGGGGGTAGAGGCGTACGAGGAGTTCAGCGAGTTGCGCCACGCCTACCTCATTCTCATGCGGCGCGCCCTGTTGGAATACGCGTCCAAGGGGCGGTTGGCTTATTTCGGATACTCCGGGCACCTTCTGCTGGAGCCGTTGCAGCACTATGTACGCATCCGCCTGATCGCTCCGATGGAGCTCCGGATTGCCAGGACCCGCGAGTTGTTAGGCTATTCCGAGGCCGAGTCGCGCGACTACATCCGGCTGGTGGATCAGGAACGGGCACGCTGGGCACGCATGATGTATGGCGTGGACATCCGCGACCCCAGCCTCTACGACCTGTGCTTGAACATCGAGCGCCTTTCCATTCCGGGCGCTTGCGACCTGCTGCGGAAGACCATGCAGCAGGAGGATTTCCAGCCCACTCCGGAGTCCGTCGAGAAGGCCGGTAACGATTACCTCGCCACGCAGGTTCTGGCCCTGCTGGCAACCGATCCGCGAACGCGGCGCCTGGAACTGGGAGCGAGCGTCTCCGGCGGAATTCTGCATTTGGTGGGGAGCTACCTTGCCGGTTCCGACCTGGGCGTGGTTCGCTCCATAGCCGGGTCGTTCCCGGGAATCGGAAACGTCGAGTATGAGCCCGGATACGTTCCGGCCTTCCGGTACGGCTCCGGCTAGTGAGGCCCAAGGACCAAGATCATGACCAATCCGCCTGGCACCGATACCATCGGACACGATACCGGGAGCTCCGTCGCGCTCCTGGAAAAACTGGTTGAGCTGGAAGAATCGCAGGCCGCCTCCGCGCGGGAGCGAGACATCCTGGCCCGGCAGCGGACGGAGGCCACCTCCCAGGTTGCCCTGTACTCATTCAAGACGGCCGAAAATGCCGAGCGACAGACCGGCATGGCGCAGGAACGGACCGCGCTCACCCGGGACCAGACGCGCCTCTCCACGCGCAGCAGCGAACTGGCGAACATTCGAACCGAACTGGCCCAGGAGCGAACGGTACACGCCGAAGAACGGACCAGGCTGGCAACCAAGCGGACGGAGATGGCGCATCGCCGGACCTCCCTGGCGGAATGGCGCAGCACTCTGGCCGCGCAGCGTACGGAACTGGCCAAGGAGCGGAACAGCCTCTCTGTGCGGAGGACCGAACTCGCCGAACGGCGCACCGGGCTGGCTCAGGGCCGTACCGAATTGTCGCATCAGAGAAGCCGCCTGGCTGCGCTGCGCACCAGGCTGGCTCGCGAGAGAACCGTGGCAGCCCTGACCAGGACGCGGCTTTCCCTGGAACGCAGCGAACTGGCCAAGGGGCGAACGGCCCTGGCGCTGATCCGCACGGGGCTCTCATTTCTGACTCTCGGCGTCACCTTCTTTCGCTATTTCGGATTGTCCAAATGGACCCTCTTCGATGGCGCGCTGGTCGCGTTCAGCACCTTGATGATCTATTTCGGCGGCAAAGCTTACCGGCGCTCCACCGCCGTGGAGAAGACCGTCACCGGCCTCCTCTCGGCGGACCGGGGTATGGCGGAGGCGCTGCTGGAAGCCAAGCAGGCCGGTTGAGCCGCGGGTATCCCTACTCTTCGCGCAGGGCGTTCATCGGGTCCAGCCGCGAAGCTCTGCGGGCCGGCAGAAATCCGGCGAGCGCCGCCACCAGGGCAAGTATTCCGGCAGCCAGAGAAAGGACCAGGGGATCGTTGGCTTTCATGCCGTAAAGAAAGCTCTCCACCAGGCGCGTGGTTCCGAGCGCCACCGCCGAACCGATCGCCAGGCCCAGGCCGATCAAGACGGCGACCTCGCGAAGCACCATGCGGAGCACGCGCGATTGCTGTGCCCCCAGCGCCATGCGAATGCCGATTTCATTGCGGCGGCGGGCGACATTGTACGACATCACGCCGTACAGCCCGATTACGGCCAGCGCCAGCGCCAGGGCTCCAAAAAAGCCCGACAGCGTGGCCAGCACCCGTTCGCGCGCAAGCGATTCATCCACCTGAACGGCCAGCGTTTTGAATTGCAGAGACACATCGCGATTGACGTCCGCGATGGCCGACTTTGCCCCGGAGATCAGAGCCGACGGCCGTTCCGCTGCGCGCAGTTCGAATTCAAGCCACATGGGAGTTGCGTCCTGGTTGGCGGCAATGAAGGCAACGGGATAAATTTCCTCGCGCAGAGAACCGTATTTCGAGTCCCGGACCACGCCGACGATTTCGGTCCACGGGCCCATTTTGCGACCTTCCTCCGCGCGGTAGCGCTTGCCAATGGGATTCTGTCCGGCGAAATATTTCCTGGCCATGGTCTGGTTGACCACGGCAACTTTGGGCGATTCCGGCGTGTCATGCCGGTTGAAATCGCGTCCCGCCACCAGGCCCATACGGAGCGTTTCGAAGTACCGGTCGCTCACCTGGTTGAAATAGACCAGCGTGTCGTCGCGTCCTTTCGAGGCGTATCCTTCGATTTCCAGATCTTCATTCCAAAAACTCCCGCTGATGGGGGTCATATTGGAAGCGCTGGCGGAGCGCACGCCCGGCAATGCCCGCAGACGGGCCAGCATCTCCCGCATCGCGACGCCGCGCTGTTCTTCACCATAGTTTCCGTTTCGGAGATCCACGCTGACCAGCAGGACATGCTCGCGATCGAAGCCCGGATCCAGCATTTGCAGCCGGAAAAACGTAGACAGCATCAGCCCCGCGCCCACCACCAGCACCAGCGAAAGCGCCACCTGCGCCACCACCAGAGCCTTGCCGATGCCGCTCCTGGCGCCTTCGATGACTCCTCGTGCATTGGCCTTCATGGCGGCCTGGGGATTCACCGCGGTGCTTCTCCACGCGGGCGCCAGGCCGAATGTCAGCGCCGTCAGAATCGAAACTCCGGCCGTAAAGGCCAGCACGCGCGAATCCACGCTCAGGTCCAGGAAAACCTGGTTGTCCCCCAAAGAGAGAAAGGCCACCAGCAGCCGGTCGCCCCACTGCGCGAATAAAGTTCCGAGCGCCGCCCCGGCGAGCGAGAGCACCAGACTCTCCGCAAGTAACTGGCGGACCAGGCGCGCGCGGCCCGATCCCAGCGCCACGCGAATGGCAATTTCCTTCTGCCTGGCCGCGCCGCGCGCCAGTAACAGGTTGGCCACGTTGGCGCAGGCGATCAGCAGCACCACCCCCACGATCCCCATCACAATCATCAGCGCCTGCTGATATTGCTTGCGGAGACCGGAAAGTCCGTTGGCGGCCGGCAGCGTCTCGAAAGAACGTTTCCGGTACGCCTGTTGATCCTCCGCCTTCCAGCGCGGCGGCACCGTGGCTTCGAACACCAGCGGCGCCAGAGTTTTGAGGCGCGCCTCGGAGCCTGCCGCCGAAATGCCCGGCTTGGGCCGGGCGATCACGCGGAGCCACCAGGAACTGCGGTGGTCCAGCGAACTGAGTTCCCCGCGAATGATCTTCTCGGTGCAGAGCGGCACGTAGACGTCCTGTTCACTGCCAACGTCTACGCCCGTGAAACCCGGACCGAGCACGCCCACAATTTCAAATGGATGATGGTCCAGCAGGATCTTCTTACCCACCACGTCCGCCCCGCCTCCGAACTCCCGCTGCCAGAAACCGTTACTCAGAACGGCGGTTCCCGGGCAACCGCGCTGGTCGTCGGCGGTAGTGAAGGTCCGGCCGATCAGCGCGTGCAGGCCGAGTGTGTCAAAGAACTGGCCGGACGCGAAGTTTCCCTGGGCGTACCGCGCTTCCCCGCCCGACGCCAGATTGAAGCGCGTGCCGCCATAGGCGAAGATGCCGGAGAACACGTCCTGCCGGTCGCGAATCTGCTCCCAGATCGGATTGGTGAAAGAGGTGCTTTTGCCCATGGTCACCTGGAGCAGTTGCTCGGGGTGGGCGACCGGCAGAGTCTTGAGGATGACCGAATCGATCAGACTGAAAATGGCGGTATTGGCGCCAATGCCCAGGGCCAGCGACAGTATCGCCACAGCGGCAAATCCAGGGCTGCCGCGAAGGGCGCGAAAGGCATAGCGAACGTCCTGCACCATCTCGTCGAGCATATTGCTATTGTGACGGCTACGGAGCGCCGTGGTTAGGCCAGGAATCAGGGGGCCAATGCTATTTTTTGGGCCGGGCAATGGGATACCCCTGCCAGATATATTCCAGGGCTTCGGGCAGGGTCTGCTGCTTTACGGCGCGGTCGGTGTGCCCGGCGTTGCGGGCGAATACGAACTGGTAGTGATAGTGCTTGGCGGCCAGCACCTTGGCCATATTCTCGTTGGCCAGGACCCAGTCGTGATAGTCGTCGCGCGTGATCAGATTGTCCCTGTCGCCCACTTCCATCCAGATACGGATCGGCTTCGCCGGGCTGTCGGGGATGAGGTGCTCGTGAAACTCCCATGCGCCGTGAGGAGTCTTCGGATTCGCCGGCCACTGCTGGTTTACGTAAGTGCCGGAGTAAGTGAGCACGCGATGATACCATTCCGGGTGATACCATGCCATAGCCAGCGCGGCCGAACCGCCGGAACTGCCGCCCATGGTGGCGCGGCCGTTGGGATCCTTGGTGAGCTTCACGTGGTATTGCTTCTCTACCAGGGGCAGCACTTCCTTTTCGACAAACTCCGCGTACAGGCCCGACATGGTGTCGTATTCCAGTCCGCGCTCGCTGCCCTGCGCATCGCCGCTGCCGTTGCCGATGGAGATGGCGATCATCACCGGCACCTTTTTCGCGGCGATCAGATTATCGAGCGCGGTGAACAAGGCGCGGTCCGGTCCGTCCGCTCCTATAATGAATGGCGCCGCGGTACCCGGCACATATTGCTTCGGGACATAGACAGCCACCTTGCGCGTGTAAGGCGCGGGGTGGCTGTTGACTACCATCCTGCCGGGGTTGGCGGGGTCTGTCCTCGCAGAGGTATTTTGCTCGCGCGCAATGCCGGGATAGATCTTACTGTCGGTCGATTCCATGGTGAAGTCATAGACCGTTCCCTGCGGTACGCCTTCCTGCACGGTCATTTCCGGTGCGGCGTTGTGCGTGGGTCCGAGAATGAAGTTGCCGTCGGCCTTCACAGGCGCGTTGTCTCCGTCGGGCAGTTCCTTCGCATCGACGTAACCCGGGGTGTGGGGATCGCGCGTGGGCGCCGAAGGGCGTGGCGGGCGATACCCCGCCCACAGATATTCCAAAGCTTCGGGAAGGGTCTGCTGCTTTACGGCGCGGTCGGTGTGCCCGGCGTTGCGCGCGAACACGAACTGGTAATGGTAGCCCTTGGCGGCCAGCGCCTTGGCCATGTTCTCATTGGCCAGCACCCAGTCGTGCATCTCGTCGCGCATGATATTCGGGTTGTAATTGTCCTTGTCGCCCACTTCCATCCAGATACGGATCGGCTTGACCGGACTATTGGGGATGAGGCGCTGATGGAAATCCCATGCGCCGCCAGGGGTCTCGGGGTTCCACGGCCACTGCTGGTTCACGTAAGTGCCCGAGTAAGTGAGCACGCGATGATACCACTCCGGGTGATACCACGCCATGATAAGTGCGCACGAGCCGCCCGAACTGCCTCCCATGGTGGCGCGGCCGTTGGGATCCTTGGTGAGCTTCACATTGTATTGCTTTTCCACCAGCGGCAGCACTTCCTTTTCGACGAACTCCGCGTACAGGCCCGACATGGTGTCGTATTCCAGGCCGCGCTCGCTGCCCTGTGCGTCGCCGCTGCCGTTGCTAATAGAGATAGCGATCATGACCGGCACCTTGTGTGCGGCGATCAGATTATCCAGAGCGGTAAACAAGGCGCGGTCCGGCCCGTCCGCGCCCACGATGAACGGCGCGACGGTACCGGGCACATATTGTTTGGGAACATACACGGCCACGCGGCGGGTATACGGCGCGGGATGGCTGGTGGTGACGTTCAGTTTGGCGGGGTTGGCGGGGTCCGGCGTGCCGAAGGTGTTGCGGTCCCGCGCGATGCCGGGATAGATCTTACTATCCGTCGATTCCATGGTGAAGTTATAGACCGTGCCCTGCGGCACGTCACCGTGGACGGTCATCTCGGGCGCGGGGCTGTGCGTGGGTCCGAGAATGAAGTTACCGTCGGCATTCGCGGGTGCATTGGCCCCGTCGGGCAACTCCGTGGCGGTCACATAACCGGGGGTATGGGGATCGCGAGTGGGCCGGGCGGGGGCCTGGGCACAGGCTGGATTGATGCCGGTCATCAAGCAGACAGCGAACGCGATACCGAGAAAACGAAACATGCAGCACTCCTTTTTTCCCTCAGTGCAAAAATCTATCATCGATCTTAACCCGGCGCCCCACCGTGACGCACGTTATAATCCGGTTTCCCCATGCCACCCGCATCGCGGACGGGCGGCCGCAGCGCCGCCGAGATCCGCACGGCGATCGAGGCTTTCCTCGCCAACGCCAAAGAGCCCGCCCTGCTGGAACCCGGCGAAGAGTTAATGCCGCTTTCGGCGGAGAATTTCCACCTGGAACCGCGGGGCGAGCGTCTCACGCTGCAGGCCTGGGACCGCACGCGCAACCTCACCCGGCGCGTTACCGGAATTCAGGAGGAGGCAGCCGCGCGCATGGAACTGGTGGTGGAGCGGTTCGCCAGGCGCGAAGGCCGGATGTATCTGCTGGACCTGGCGCGGCGTAGCGGCGCGGACACAGGACGCCGCAGCGGACGGCTGGTGTTTCGCGAGCGCTTCCGGTTGTTCCTGCATCGCCAGTTTCCGGAATGGAACCTGGCCGAAGTGAGCGCCGAACCCAACCTGGAGTACAGTCTCTCGCCCTCGTTTCCACGCGCGTTTCTGAGCCATGGCCAGCGTGGCTGGGCGGCCATAGCGTGCCCGCCTGACGGCGACACGGGCGCGATCCTCACATTCGGCCTGATCTGGCTGGCATACCTGCGGCGGCGGGAACGGCGAGTCACCGTGGAAGGCCTGGCCATCTATCTGCCCGAGAAGCATACGGGCGCCACGGCCCTGCGGCTGTTGTGCCTGAACCCGGCGGCGGCCCGTTACGAACTGTTCAGCTACACCGAACAGGACTACGTGGTGCGCGTGGATCCGCTCGATAACGGCAATGTCGATTCGCGCCTGGAGCCCTGCCGGCGGCCGGCCCCAAACGTCGCCGAAGCCTGGCAGGAGATCGCCGCGCTTCCCGGCGTGGAACAGGTTCCACGGCATGACGGACGCGTCAGCCTGCGCGTGCGCGGCATCGAGTTCGCCGAACTGGCCGGCGGCGAATTGTGGTTCGGGATACGCGAGCGGCGGCCGGCGCTGGAATATCACAAGAGCGAGATCGCACGGCTGGCGGAAGAGTTGGACCGCGCGCGATCTCCGGAAGCCGACCGGGAAAGCGCGCTCTACCGGCAGTATCCCGAAGCGTGGCTGGAATCGCAGGCGCGCGCCCACCTCGAAAAGCTGGACCCGTCGCTAGCGACCGAACCCATCTACGGGCAGGTGCCGGCGTTTGCCGGAGGTGACCGCGGCATTATGGATCTGCTGGCGGTGGACCGGCGCGGCCGGCTGGCGGTAGTGGAACTGAAAGCGTCGGCCGATCTGCACCTTCCCATGCAGGCGCTGGATTACTGGATTCGGGTGAAGTGGCACCTGGATCGCGGCGAATTCACTGCCGCCGGATATTTTCCGGGCGTCGAACTGCGCCGGAAGCCGCCGCGTCTGCTGCTGGTATCGCCTTCGCTGGATTTTCATCCTTCCACCGAATCGGTGCTGGCGTTCTTTGCGCCGGACATCGACGTGCACCGAATCGGCCTGGGCATGGACTGGCGGAGGAAGGTGCAGGTGGTCTTCCGTCTGAACGGCGCCGAGCGCGCGTAATGCGCTCTCAGTGCGGCCACTCATCTTTGTGAGCCTTCCACCAGGCCTGCGCCGCGACGGTGTACGGCGCGGGGTCGCTCGCTAGGCCTACAGGCCGCGGCCCGAAGTATAACCCCGTGAGATTTTCGAGCGCTTCGGTGGCCGCGTAGATGGCGCCTGGCTCTTCCAGGTACCGCGCGACCAGGGGCACATCGGCCCGGGTTCCGAGGACGCCCAAAGCCTGAATGAGCCAGGCGAGAGTCTGCCCGGAGAAGCGCGGAATCTTCTTGCGAAGGAGAGGGGCGGCGGCGTGAATTTCCAGCATCTGAAACGCCAGAGATGCCTGCTCGATGGCACCCGGATCCCTTTCGGCGGCGAACATGCGCAGCAGCGCGGGGGCCGCTTTGCGGACTCTCAGATCGCCCAACGCTCGCGCGGCGTTGGAGCGCACGAAGACTTCCCGGCTCTTGAGAGAAGTCTCCAGGAACGGCGCGGCCTCCGTGTAGTGCAGGGTCGCCATACCGCGCATCGCCATCCAGCGCGTGTCGGTGTTGGCGGTGAATTTTGCCAGGCGCAGCAACGCCGGGCCGGCGCCCGGATCCTTTGTGATGGCCAGCAGCAGGCGCTCCTTGGCGGCGTAATCGTGCTCCTGGTCAAAACCGGGCCAGCAGGCCGGTGGTGTCCTGCGCCAGCAACGAGGCAGCCCACAAAAGCGCAGCCGCGGCTGGTCTCATTGGCCAGGTAAATCGTGGCAGAGGGCGCAATCCAGGCTGGCCTTGCGGGCGGTGTGACACTGCATGCAGCCTCCCATGGAGAGGTCGGTTTCCTTAACAAGCTGGTCGCGCTCGGCGACGGGTCCGTGGCAGTCCTGGCAGGTGACGCCTTTATCGGTGTGCTTGCGGTGGCTGAAGTTCACGAATGACGGGATGGAGTAGACTCTCACCCACGGAATGTCCTTGCCTTCCTTGGCGGCGGCGGCGAGGCGCTGGATGGCGGGGCTTTCGGTCTTGATGGCGCTATGGCACTCCATACATTTGGCCGGCGCGACAATGGTTTCGGTCTCGCCGGGGTCGGGATTCGGGTGACAGGTTTTGCACGCCAGTTTCATAGTGCCGGCGTGCACCTTGTGACTGAACGGGATGGGCTGTTGCTGCGCGACGGCTTGCACGGCGAGCAGCAGCACGCAGAGCCGCATCATATGTTGCGCTGGCGCATCTGTTCGGCGCAGTATTCGGAGGCCCGCATGGAGAGCGCCAGAATGGTCATGGTGGGGTTCTGCCAGCCGCAGGTGACAAACGAAGCGCCATCCACCACAAAGAGATTCTTCACGTCGTGGCTCTGGCTGTATTTGTTCAGCACGCTGGTTTTGGGATTATCGCCCATGCGGCAGGTGCCCAGTTCGTGGATGCTATAGCCCGGCGGATTGTAGCGATCGGTCTTGGAGACGATGTCCCAGCCGGCGTCCTTGAAAATCCCTTCGGCGGTATCGGCGGCATCCTTGGCGAGTTTGTGTTCGTTATCGGTGTCGCGGGCTTCGATGTGGAGGACGGGGATGCCCCAGGCGTCTTTCACATCCTTGTTGATGCGCACGTGATTTTCGAAGTGCGGCAGCGCGCTCGCCGTAAATGCTGGCGATCATGCAGGAGCCGGCGTACATGTCGAGCTTCTTCTGGAGCGATTCGCCGTAATCGGCGAAGTATTCGGGACTGGCGCCGCCGCCGCTCGCGATGCGCATGCAATAGCCCTTGATGAAGCCGCGGTTTTCGCCCTTCTTGAGATTGCGGAAGCGCGGCATGAAGGTGTTGCCGCCCATGAGCCCCTGGGGCGCTTTGCCGTCGCGGGCTTCAGGCACGGAGGCGACCACATTGACGCCGTAGATCTGGTCGATGAGGTAGTGGCCCATCACGCCGCTGGAATTGCCGACCCCGGAGTTGAGCAGGAGGCGCGTGCTTTCGAGCGTGCCGGCAGCCAGAACCACGACGCGCGCCTTGGCGTACATCTCCCGGCGCGAGTGGCGGTCGATGAAGTAAGCGCCGCTGGCGAGGCCGGTGTTCTTGTCGTACGGTGATTTCGCGCACGATGGCGTTGGAAACCAGGTCGAGTTTGCCGCGTGGCCAGGGCGTCGGGCAGCAGCAGGTTGATGGAACTGGCAAGGCCGTTCTGCCCCAGCGAAGCGCGGCCTTTGGAGCAGCCGATGCCGCGCGCGGTAGCCAGTTCGATCACCTTCTTGATGGTGGTGCTGTCCGGGCCGTAGTTGCTCTCGATGAAGTTGCCATCGGGAAATTGCGGCCAGCCTTCCTTGCGGCCCATGACGCGGAAGATGCCTTCGACGCGCGTGTAGTAGGGGTCGAGATCGGCGTGGCGGATGGGCCAATTGTCGCCGCCGCCATCGATTTCGCGGCATTGAATTCGATAATCGCTGAGGCGGAAGGATTCGCGCGCCCAGAAGAGGGAACGGCCGCCCACCAGGCGCACGCGCACCCAGTTGTAGGGCGCGTCCTGGGCTGGGTGTACGGAACTTCGCGTTCATCCACCCACTGGTTGGCGTTGAACTCATTGGCCTGGTAGACGTGGGGATGCCGGCCGGGTTCGCCGAAGCCGTGATACGGCAGTTCGTAAACCGGTTTGGCGACGCGGTCCTTGGTGTAATCGGCCGCGGGTCCGGCGTTGAGCATCAGGCAACTGATGCCCTTCCCGGTGAGGATGTTGGCGGCCATGCCGCCGGAATGGCCGGAGCCGACAATGAGGACGTCGTATTCTTTTACGGCCATGGGATTAACCTTTCACCGGATCGATGGGCAGCCAGAGCATGCCGGTGCCGCGCCCGCCGCGGCGGCCGGAGGAGGCGCCGGCGGTGGCGTAGACGCGCGAGTTCACGGTAGCGGTGCGAAAATCGCGATGCGCCTGCGCGATGAAATGCTGGAGCGGATCTTTGGGGAGATCTTCGTTCCAGGGGATGGCGACGAATAAGGGCTTGAGAATGGCGTCAGCCTGAGCGGCATCGAGATCGGCGAAGGGCTTGCCGTACTGCTTTTTCGATTTGGAATTGAGGGAGTCCAGGCCGGCTTTGTAAAGCTGCTGGCGATCGGCCGGAGAGACGCCGGTCAGGTAATCCAGAAACTCGGGCGCGCCGCAATCCAGGGCGCCGGGCCTGCCGTTTAGAGGGGGTTGCAGAAGGCCGCCTAATTTCCGCAAAGCCGCAAACTGCGGGGCATTGAAGAAGGCCGGCGGGGCCGGTTCAGCCGTCAGATCGGCGGCGGTGGTCTGTAGGGGCGGAGCCGATTCGGCGCCGGAGAAACGCCCTCCGCGTCCGGCCGTTGGCGTGGGCGGAGGCGCAGCGGGTGGGGCGGTTGCAGTGGGTGCTTTGGGAGTAACCTGTTGGGCAACCAAAGGAGCGGCAGGGACAGCCGCGAGTGCTTGCATGAAGCGTCGACGTCTCATAGGGAATACGCTCTGAGTGGTAATTTAAGGATATGAAAAGCGCCGGGGGAATTCAAGCGTGGGGCTTGACTACGCGTATGTCCAGCGCCAGTGTGCCGTCGGCGTGAGTGGAGCAACTCAGGCACGGATCGTAGGCGCGGACGACGGCGGAGACGCGGTTGAGCATGCCTTCCTTCAAGTGGTCGCCATCGATGAAGTGCTCGGCCACCTGGGCCACGCTGCGGTTGATGCGCGAGGTTGTTGTGGCCGGTGGCGACGATCAGGTTGGCCCAGCGGATGGCGCCGTTTTCGTCCACTTTGTAGTGATGGATCAGGACGCCGCGCGGGGCTTCGATCATGCCCACGCCTTCCAGGCAGTTCACGCCGGCGGTGGCGCGCACGTGGGTGTCGAGGATGGCGGGATCGGCGAGCAGGAGTTCGATCTTTTCCAGCCCGTGCAGCAGTTCGATCAGGCGCGCGTAGTGGTAGTGGAAGGAGCTGTGCACGATGGGGCCGCAGCGCTGACGGAATTCGGCGAGCTCGGCGTCGGCCGCGGTGCCGAAGCCTTCGGCGGCGTTCAGGCGCGCGAGAGGGCCCACGCGGTAGACGCCCGCGGGATAGCCCAGCGGCTTGAAGTACGGCGCCTTCAGGTAGGAATCTTTGCAGGGAGGCTTCGCCGATGAAGCTGCGCGTAATCGCGGGCGCGGATATCGGCGGCGACCAGGCGGCCTTCGGCGATCCTTGAACTGCAGGAGGCCGTCGTACCATTGCGAATTGCCCTGCTGCATCGACTAGGCCGGCATACATCGTGGGGGCGGTGCCGAAGTTGGCGATCTCTTCGGCGTAATTGTCCAGCACGGTTTTGAAGAATTCGATGGTGTGGAGGGCGAGCTTGCGTGCGGCCGGGAGCCCGGCCAGGATGCGGTCGCGGACTTCGATGGTGAGCGGCGCGTTGACGCCGCCGGGCACGATCCAGGAAGGGTGGACGCGCTCTTTGGCGAGGCCTTCGATGATCTCCTGGCCGAATTTGCGCAGGGCCACGCCGGCGCGGGCCATTTCCGGATTGTCTTCGATCAGGCCGAAGATGTTGCGGCGCGCAGGGTCGGAATCGAAGCCCAGCAGCAGGTCGGGCGCGGAGAGGTGGAAGAAACTCAGGGCGTGCGACTGCACGAACTGGGCGCAGTGGATGAGTTCGCGCAGGAGCACGGCGGTTTGCGGCGGGGTGACGCTCATGATGGCGTCGCAGGCTTTGGCGGAGGCCAGCAGATGGCTCACCGGGCAGATGCCGCAGATGCGCGCGGTGATGGAGGGCATCTCATAGAAGGGCCGGCCTTCGGTGAATTTTTCGAAACCGCGCACCTGGGTGACATGGAAATGGGTGTCGGCGACGCGGCCCTGATCGTTGAGATAGATATCGATTTTGGCGTGGCCTTCGATGCGCGTGACGGGGTCGATGGTAATTTTTTTCATGGTCGGCTACCCGAACTTCACTTTGGATTTCAGATCGGGAATGCGGCCCTCCACCAGTTCGGCGAGGACATAGGCAATGGCCTGGGCCGGAGGCGGGCAGCCCGGCACGTGGAGATCGACCTTGACGACTTCGTGCACGGGAACGGCCTGCCGCAGCAGGGCGGGCACGCCATCGCGGGCACACCGCGGCTCTGGTCGGCGCCTTCCACGTAGATGCGCTCCAGAAGCTTGCGCGCGGGGAATCTGGTTGCGCATGCCGGGGACGTTGGCGGTGACGGCGCAATCGCCCAGCGCCACCAGCAGCTTGCTGCGCTGGCGGACGGTGCGCACCTTTTCCAGATCGTCCTGGGAGCTGACGGCGCCTTCGATCAGCGTGACGTCCACCGGCTTGGGAAACTCCTGGGCATCCACCAGCGGGCCGTAGACGACATCGACGCGCTTGGCGATGGCGAGAATGGCTTCGTCCATATCGAGCAGCGACATGTGGCAGCCGGCGCAGCCATCCAGCCACACGGTAGCGAGGCGGATCTTCTTCATGCCGGGCCTCCGCGCCTGGCGGCCAGGCGAGTGACGTTGCGGTCGTGTTTGACCATCTCTTCCACGGCGAAGCCCTTTTCGGCCAGCGCGCCGGTGGGGCAGACCTGCACGCACTTGCCGCAGTTGGTGCAGTTGACGGCGTCGCCCCAGGGGCGGTTCATGTCGCAGACGATCAGGCTGCGGATGCCGCGCCCGCTGACGTCCCAGACGTGCGCGCCTTCCACTTCGGCGCAGACGCGGACGCAGCGGGTGCACAGGATGCAGCGGTTGTGGTCGAGCACGTAGCGCGGCGTGGGAGAGGTCCACGGGGAGCTTGGGGAAAGCGTACGGATAGCGCACGCTGGTGACGCCGAGGCGCTGGGCCATGGCCTGCAGCTCGCAGTGGTTGTTGGAGACGCAGACGGCGCACTGGTGGTTGCGTTCGGAGAAGAGAAACTCCAGGGCGATGCGGCGGTAGTGCTGGAGCTTTTCGGAGTTGGTGGTGACGCTCATGCCGTCCTGCACGGGGTGGTGCAGGCGGGCAGCAGGCGGCCGACGCCGGAGACTTCCACGATGCACAGCCGGCAGGCGCCGACGCTGCTGATGCCTTCCAGCCAGCAGAGCGTGGGGATGTATTTGCCGCCGGCGCGGGCCACTTCGAGGATGGTCTGGCCTTCGTGGGCGGCGACGTATTCGCCGTCGATTCGGATGGAGATCTTTTTCAGGCATGGTGACAGGTGACCTTTCATCGCGGAGGCGCGGTGAACGCGGAGGAAGCACGGAGGAAAACAGGAGGCCCGACGGCTAGAACCGTCCCCGACCCCGGCCCCTGGCTCCGGCCATGCTAGTGATGATCTTTGATGTCGCATCGCAGGCACCTTTCGGCTTCTTCTTTGGCGTCTTCGGGCGGAGAGGCAGGCAGGCTACCTCTACGAAGCTCTCGACGCGCTCCTGGGCGGGGAGTTCGGTTAGTTTGTGACGGGGGGTTTCGGTGGGCTGGATCGGGCGGCAGACTGGCTGTAGTGGAACTCGAGTTGGAGCTGGTCCCAGCGGTAGGAGCCCATGAGGCGCTGATCGATGTTGCGGGCGGCCTTCTTGCCGTAGCCCATGGCGTTGGAGACGTTGGAGGCGCCGGTGATGAGGTCGCCGCCGGCGTAGAATTTGCTGCGGCTGGTCTCCAGGGTGAAGCGGTCCACTTCGAGGGTGCCGTTCTCCTTGATGCGGAGGCCGGAGGCGCGGACGAAGTCGAGATCGACGGCTTCGCCGACGGCGAGGATGACGGTGTCGCATTCCAGGCGGCGGATCTCTTCGGTGGGGACGGGGCGGCGGCGGCCGGAGGAATCGAATTCGCCGAGCCGGGTCTTGACCACTTCGATGGCTTTGACGTTGCCGTCGGCGTCGCCGACGATGCGGTGCGGGGTGGCGAGGAAGACGAACTTGGCGCCCTCGGCCTCGGCGTCGTCGGTCTCCTCTTTGATGGCGGGCATGTCTTTGCGTTCGCGGCGGTAGATGACGGTGACGTCGGCGCCCATGCGGAGGGCGGTGCGGGCGGAATCGATGGCCGCATTGCCGCCGCCGATGACGGCGACCTTGCGTCCCAAGCGCACCGGTTCCTCTTTGGCGACGGCTTCGAGGAAGGGCAAGGCGGGGATGACGCCCTTCAGCTCGGTGCCGGGCAGGTACACCCAGGCTTCCTTCCAGGTGCCGATGGCGAGGAAGACGGCGTTGAACTGGTTATCCAGATCGTTGAGGGCGAGATCGGTGCCGACGGCGACTCCGCAGACGAAATTGACGCCCATGCGGCGGATCAGTTCGACTTCGCGGCGCACGACTTCGCGCGGCAGGCGGTACTCGGGGAGGGCGTAGCGCAGCATGCCGCCGGGCTCGGGGTTGGATTCGTAGACGGTGACCTCGTGGCCGAGCAGGGCGAGGTAGAAGGCGGCGGTGAGTCCGGTGGGTCCGGCGCCGACGACGGCGACTTTGCGATCGGTGGGCGGCAGTTTGTGTGCCGCGATGCGAGCGGTCAGGCGATCGAAGCGGTCCGAACCGTAGATGGCGTCGGCGATGGAGCGGTGCACTTCGCGCATGTTGACGGCGGAATCCAGGGAGCGGCGGCGGCAGCGGTTGTCGCAAGGGTGCTGGCAGACGCGGCCGGTGGAAGCGGGCAGCGGGTTATCGAGCACCACGGATTCGAAGGCGTCGTCGAGGCGGTCCTCTTTATAAAGCTGGAGGAAGCGCGGGATGTTCATGTGCAGCGGGCAACTGTTCTCGCAGGGCGAGAGGGCCAGGTCTTCGCAGACGCCGGCGCGGCAGCGGTGGGCACGGATATGGTCTTCGAACTCGTGCCGGAAGTGGCGCATGGTGGTGAGCAGCGGGTTGGGCGCGGTCTGGCCGAGTCCGCAGAGGGAGGTGTCGCGGATCATGCGGCCCATTTCGTCGAGGCGGTCGAGATCCTGCTCGGTGGCGCGGCCGCGGGTGAAGGCGTTGAGGATGCGCAGGGATTTATCGAGGCCCGACGCGGCAGGGGACGCATTTGCCGCAGGATTCGGAGTGGGTGAACTCGATGAAGTAGCGGGCCACGTCCACCATGCAGTTGTCTTCATCCATGACGACCATGCCGCCGGAGCCCATGATGGAGCCGAGCTGGGCCAGGGTCTCGTAGTCCACCGGGGTATCGAACATCTCCTGCGGGATGCAGCCGCCGGAGGGGCCGCCGGTCTGCACGCTTTGACGTGCTTGCCTTCGGAGCCGCCTTCGCCGACATCGTAGATGAACGTCTTGAGCGGCGTGCCGAGGGGCATTTCGACGAGGCCGGTATTGGCCACCTTGCCGACCAGCGAGAAGACCTTGGTGCCGGCGCTCTTGGTGCTGCCGGTTTCGCTGAACCAGGCCGGACCTTTGGACACGATGGGCGCGATGTTGTACCAGGTCTCGACGTTATTGATGTTGGTGGGCTTGCCGTAGAGGCCCTTCTGGGCGGGGAACGGCGGACGGGGGCGCGGGCGTCCGGCGAAGCCTTCGAGCGAGGCGATGAGGGCGGTCTCTTCGCCGCAGACGAAAGCGCCGGCGCCTTCCACCAGTTGGATATCGAATTTGAAGCCGCGGCCGAGGATGTTATCGCCGAGGATGCCGCTTTGGCGGGCCTGTTCGATGGCGCGATTGAGGCGGTGGACGGCGAGGGGGTATTCGGCGCGCACGTAGATGATGCCTTCGGCGGCGCCCATGACGTAGGCGCCGATGATCATGCCTTCGAGCAGCGAGTGCGGGTCGCTTTCGATCTCGTTGCGGTTCATGTAGGCGCCGGGGTCGCCCTCATCGGCATTGCAGACGATGAATTTGCGATCGGCGGCGGCATTGCGCAGGAATTCCCATTTGAGGCCGGTGAGGAATCCGGCGCCGCCGCGGCCGCGGAGCTTGGCGGCCTTGATCTGCTCGATGACCATCTCCGGATTGGCATCGATCAGTACCTTATATAAGGACTGATAGCCGCCGATGGCGATGTACTCTTCGATATCGTCGGGACTGATGAGGCCGCAGTTGCGCAGGACGATTTTCTTCTGCGGCTTGAAGAAGGGAACCTCGTTCCAGTTGGGGATTTTGGGAAAACCGGTGCCGTAGTGGATGTGGGCGGTGAGGTGGTCCCAGTCTTCGATCTTGCACAGGGCGAGGCCTTCGGGAATGGCTGCCGGCGGAGAGGGTGTCGAGGATGCCGGGGACGTCGCTGGTCTGCACGCGGCGAAGGATGACCAGCGGAGTCCAGGGCAGGCGCACGTTGACGAGCGGCTCCTGGGCGCAGAAGCCGAAGCACCCGACGGAGGTGAGGCGCATATCGAGGCCGTTCTGGTTGATGGCCTCGGCGAACGCGTGGTAAAGGCCTTCGGCGCCGTTGCCGGCTCCACAGGTTCCCATGCCGACGCCGATGCGCGGCCGGGGCGGCAGCAGTTTGGCCATGCCGGCTTCGCGGGCGGCGTTGAAGGTGCCGATGTCCTGGATGCGGATGATGCCGCGGTTCATTCTTTCCTCCCGTTGAGATGCTCGACTTCGCGGTGGAGGGCCTGTTCATTCATGTGGCCGTAAATGGCGTGATCGACTTCGACGACGGGGGCGAGGGCGCACTGGCCGAAGCAGGCGACGGTGCGCAGGGAATAGCGGCCATCGGTGGTGGTGACGCAGAGCTTGTCGGCGCCGTCTTCGCTTTCCTCGGGCAGTCCGAGTTCCAGGCGGAGGCGCTGGAGGAGATTGCGCGATCCGCGGGTGTGACAGGCGGTGCCGCGGCAGATGCAGATGGTGTGGTCGCCTTGCGGTTCCAGGTTGAAGAGGGCGTAGAAAGTGACGACGCTATAGATGCGGGCGAGGGGGATATCGGTCCGCTCGGCGATGAATTCCAGGATTTGAGGAGAAAGATATTTATGCGGATGATGTTCCTGGACGCGCTCCAGAATGCTGAGGAGGGCTCCGGGTTGGCCTTCGCAGGCGGCGATGGTGCGATCCGCGAAAATCTGCTCTTCCGTCGCCGCAGCAGTGGGGACCGCTGGAATGGGCATGACGCCTCCGTAAATTAAGATCACTTTATCTTTAATTGGTAGCGCGCATGGAGTCAAGGGACGCTTCGCGCGCGGGGGCCGGGCGCGCTTCGCGCGCGGGGGCCGGGCGCGCTTCGCGCGCGGGGATTAGGGGTGGGGGTTGGGGATGGGGGTTTAGTTCAGTCAGGCGGCCAGGCGTTGGGCGTGGAGGACTAAGCGGGCGAGTTCGGCGGGGTGGTTCTTCCTCCAACTCCATTGAATCATTCGGAGTTGGGGATTCCTCGGGCGGATGAGGGTAAGTGACCGATGGTACTGGTAAGATGCTCTCACGAATGGTTGCTAAGGCAGCGTTGTTGACGCTGTGGTTGTGCGGCGCGAGTTTCGCGCAGCCGAATTGCAGCATTTCGCAGGTGGTTGGGAACTGGTCGTACTATGTGTCAGGGTGGGACATCCTGCCGGGCGGCACGGCGCCGGTGCAAATGGTGTTCATGGGTGTCCTCAATATCGACTGGACGGCGGGTCACGCGCGACCGGCGCCTCGAAGATGTTCGCAGTAGCGATTTTCCTGACGCGGCGCAACGCTTTCCTGACTTCGAGCCGGTCGCCCATATAATCTACTACTGCTGTGGTCCTTAGGTGAGGAAATTTTGGGCCGCGCGGCCATGAGGGAATTTCACCACGGATGTCGCTTTGAGTGGCAGGGAGGAATTCTCATGTCACGGATTTCCATGCTGGCGGCGTCGGCATTACTTACAGTGGCGGCGCACGCGGCGTCAATCTATAAATTCAGGTTCGTCAGAAAAAATCATGGGTTGATTCGGGCTCGGGCAGTTTGCCAAGTGAGTGATAGAGCGCGAGTTCGAGGCAGCGGAAGGTGCGGAATCCGTAGGATTTTCTCATAGTGACTTTGGCTTTGTTGTTCAGACCCTCGACGACGCCGCTGGAAAGTAACTTTTGAGCCCGGAAGTAGTTAAGGATCAGTTCGCGGTGCTCGCGCAGGGAGCGGGCGATTTTCTTCATCGGCTCGATGCGGGAGCGCATCACCTGACGGCACCATTCGTCGAGAAATTTCCCAGCCCAGGTAGCAGAGTTGTAATCCCATAGTTGCTGAAAGGCTTCCTTAAGAAGGTAGGCGCGGACGGTCTTCAGGTTGTAGCGGAGGATGTCGCGCAACCGGAAGCGCTGTTCGGTCTTCAGATTCTCTTCGCGTTTGAGCAGTAGCCAGCGTGACTTCTTCAGGACGGGCGTCTGGCCTTCCATGGCCATGCGGCGCGATTCGCCGGCGCGCACTTCATCGAGAGCCTTGTTCATCTTCGCCACGATATGGAAACGATCGAGGATATGGAGAGCCTCGGAGCACTTCTCGCGGATGACCTTCAAATAGGGCTCCCACATATCGGAACAGACGAAGACGATCTTGGAGGCCACTTCGTCGCCGATCATGGTGAAGAATCCCTGAAAGGATTCGATCGTTCTTTCTTTTCCGACCCAAAGCAGGCGTGTAACGTCGAGGTCGATCTGGTAAACCAACGTCAGGTACTTGTGGCCTTTGGCGTACTGGATCTCGTCGACTCCGATGGCGTCGATCTGGCCGAGAGTGCGATGCGCCAGTCCAAATGTGACGACATGCTCGACGGCGTCGAAAACCTTGTCCCAGGAAGTATGGAATGCTTCGGCCGTTTCCTTCCAGGAAAGCCGGCGCGCCCAGCGGGCCAGGAACAGCATATAGGCGTTGGTCAAGGTACGCTTGCCATCGCCCCAGGGCACTTCCTCGACGACGACCGCCGCACAACGGCGGCAATCGACGCGACGCATGGAATAGAGCAGAAAGACCAGAAAACCCCAAAAAGGAATGAACTCGAAACGGCGCTCGGGGAGTTGATCGTATCCAGGGGCCGGCTGATGGCAACGCGAACAAACCGCCACCGAACCCTTGCGCGGACGCACCCCGATCTCAATACTCTTGTGATCGGAGCTGAAACCGGCCTGCTGGTAAACGAATCCCGGAAAGCGGTGACAGCGGTTTAGAATCGTGATGAGCTGAAGCATGAAGTGGAAGATCGTGAAAGCGAGAACTACCAAAATAACCCGCACCACCACCGCGGCGCGTCACGACCTTGAACATTACTGCCGGGATCTGAATGGCTGGCCCCGTTCTTGGATGGGGCTCGAAAAGGATCTGCCACCTGGGGAACAGTTACTTGCCCTGTTCCGGCCCTTCCTCGAACACCTGGCGGCGTCAGACCTGTCGCCGAAGACGATCCAGAAACACGTCGATAACATGTGGGCATTGGGCGGGGAGTTCATCCGCGATCTCCACTACGATTCCTCCCTGAGAAAGAAGCCAGTGGAGTTGGTTCTCCGCCAGATGATCGAGTACGGCGGGCCGCTCCTCTATCACGGTGGCGAAGATCAGCAGAGATCCTTCGATTCCACTTGCCGCAAGTTCCACCGGTTCCTCACGGCGACGGCTCGCTGACGCTCGCGGTCACCCACAAATTCCCCCGACGAGGCTAAATTCACTACATTTGACGGTTTGGGGGATAACGCGGGAGGCACTACGGTCAATGGGGTGAGCAATTCGGGCGCGATCGTGGGATTCAGTTCCAATGCGTCCGGGACGGTGCTCACGAACTTTGTGCGCAACCCGGACGGGACGTTCACGCTGCTGAACATTGCCGGAGACCCGATGGCGAATGCCAACGGAGTGAACAAGGGCGGCATGGTTGTGGGCACAAGCGGCGGGCAGGCGTTCTTTCTGGACCACGGAAATTTTGCGACGCTGCCGCTGGTCACGGGTAGCGAAGCGAGCGCGGCGGCTTTCGGCATCAACGACGGGAACACGGTGGTGGGGCAGTACACAGACGGCAACACCGACACGACTCCGGGGTTCGTGTACGCGAACGGACAGTACACGGTGCTGAATCCGGTGGTGAACGCATTTGCGACCAATGCGCAAGGGATCAATAACAACGGCCTGGTGACGGGCTTTTATACGACCGACGGAGCCCATCAGCACGGATTCTTTTACAACACCAGTACCGGCCAGTACACGCTGCCGGCCGACCCGGCACAGCCGAACCTGTTTCTGACGCAGTTTCTGGGCATCAACGACAAGGGCCTGGCGGTGGGCTACTGGCAGGATGCAGGGGGCAGCCAGCACGGTTTCCTGTACAACGTGAACACGCACAACTACACGTTTCTGGACGATCCGAACGCGGCTGCGAACAACGGCCTGGAGATCACGCAGATCACCGGAATCAACGATTCGAACGAGATCGTGGGGTTCTATGTAGACGGTGGAGGTGTGCAACGCGGCTTCTATGCGACGGCCACGCCGGAACCGGCATCGATGGCGCTGATCGGGCTCGGACTGGTGGGCCTGGGCTGGCGGAAGCGGCGCGCCACGGGGGGAAGGCGGCACTGAGGTCAGATTGCTTCGCCACGGATCCGGTGTCTGCTAATTCTCCGTGGGAATCCGTTCGGCGTGGGCAACAGCGATCACTTCAGTAGTCATGCGGCGCGGGTCTAATTTCAACCCGAGTTGCTGTTGGATAGCCATGTATATGGAGGGATCATCGGGGTCTGGCGCCCACTCCAGGGTGAACGCAAATTTCCCGTCAAGCGCCGTCAAGTCGATCACAGGGCGATCGGTAACGCGCGACGACAGCAGCTTCGCCAGGGTTGCCATGGTGGTCCCGCGACCGTCGATGCGTCGAACGCCGCCGCCGTAACCGCTGTCGCCATCGATCACAGGCTTCATTTTGTGCCCTCCCTTGGCGATGACCAGGGCGTACACCGGAATGTTCTTCTGCGCGCGCTCGACGGCCAGCTTGAAGTGCTCGGCCAACATCGCCTGGAGCATGGCCGGCACATCGGACTGGCTCGCTCCCGCGGGCAGGCGCGCCTGTACATGGTAGAGGTTTTCGGAGATCCACGGCGGACCAACGATCTGCCCCTCGGTCACTCCGTAAGCATTGCTAATCAGGCGCCGCAGCGTGAAGTTCGTGTACGTGAGAAGGCCTTTATCGACACTTTCGCGCGAACTGACACCGTTCAGGGGAAGGGGCGCAGGCTTGACCGACACTACCTCAAATTCAGGACGCACCGCAGGAGATTGCGTCTGGACGGCAGCAACGGAAGCCCAACCGGCGGCGAGCAGCAATAGACTGGCGCCGCAGTCGAACTTTCGTGCAGGCCGATGGGCCATGATCTCTCCTTTCGCAATTAATGCGTTATTTCCCTGATGAGGATGTTGCGGAATTGCGTAAGGGAGAACTGGTCGTGGAGCTGGAGGCCGATGGGGCCGGTTTTGGAGCGCTTGGGGTCGCCGGGGTGCTCGGCCACGACGCGTCCGTTCAGCGAGACGGTGATTTTGTCGTTGCGGGAGACGATGTCCATGGCATTCCAATCGTCATCGTGCTGGGCGTCTTTGGGGGCATCGACGAAGCCGTAGATGCTGCCGGAGGGGTGGGGGTCGGGATAGCGATTGTTGATCTGGATTTCGTAGCCGATTTTGGAAGGCGTTTTGGTGTAATCCACGGGGATGGTGATGGCCCACTTGGCGCGGGAGGTATCGCGAATGGAGACGCCGCTATTGCCCAGGGTTTTGGTCCAGTACTCGACGTGGAGATCGAATTCGCCGAAATCGTTGCGTTTGGTGTAGAGCCAGGACTGCTGGTTCATCCAGGCGCTGTACTGTTGCGGGTTGGTGAAGGCGGCGCCGGGCGTCATCATCTTGCGCAGGTCGGCGGTGCGCTGTCCGACGAGGGTGCCGTTCGAGAGGACGGTCCACTGGCCGTCGCCGATGATCTCCCAGCCGTCGAGGTTCTTGCCGTTGAACAAGGGCTTCATGTCGGCGGCGGAGAGGCCGGCGGCAAGGATCGCGAGCACGAATGCAAGTCTCATGCTACTGGGCCTTGGCGATGGTAACCTCTCCGAATTTCTTCAGGGCATCGCCGATTTTGGAAGCGTCGCCCACTACTATGATGGCGGCGTGGTCGGTGGCGAGATATTTTTTGGCTACGGCCTGGATCTGGTCGGGCTCGACGGAGCGGACGCGGGTGGTGTAGGTTTCCAGGTAGTTATCGGGAAGACCGAGGGTCTTCATGGTGTTGAGCTGAGAGGCCAACCCGTCCTGGGTTTCGAGGCGCAGCAGATAAAGGCCGGCCATGTAGTTCTTGGTATTGGAAAGCTCTTCGGGCTTGACTGTTTCGGCGCCCAGTTTGTCCATCTCGGCGAGGACCTCTTTGAGCGCGGGCTCGATGACTTCATTGCGCACTTCGGTGACGGCGGAGACGGTGGCGGCTTCGCGGTTGGCCGAGTATTCGCTGTGCGCATCGTAGGCGAAGCCGTCGCGCTCGCGAATGTCCTGGAACATGCGGGAGCTGCTGCCGCCGCCGAGGACGACGTTGGTGACGTTGAGCGGGAAGGAGTCCGGCGCGGTGCGGATGGGGGCGAGGCGGCCCACGTGAATATCGGCCTGCACGGAGCCGGGGCGGTCCACCAGGACGATCTGGCGTTTGGGCGCGGGGGTTTCGATTTTGGGAGCGGCGGGCAGGGATTTCTGCTGCCACGCGCCGAACTGTTTGGCGATGGCGGCCATAAGCTGGGCGCGCGCCGGGAGTTTACCGATCAGGATGAGGGTGCAGTTATTGGGAACCAGGTAAGTATCGCGGAACTGAGCGAGGTTCTTGGGATCGACCTTTTGCAGCGATTCCGGCGTGGGGGCGATATGCGCATACGGTGAAGTGCCGTATATCACGTGCGCCATTTTTTCGGCCGCCAGGAAGCTGGATTGGGAGTGGGCCTGCTTGAGGCTCTGGATGCGGTTCTGTACGTAGAGGGTGACTTCGTTCTGCGGGAAGTTGGCGTTGAGGGTGACGTCGGCCAGCAGGTCGAACATCTTCGGCAGATTTTCAGAGAGCGCGCTGCCGACCACGGTGAGGGAATCGGGACCGGCGGAGGCGCCGATGCTGCCGCCGAGCGCGTCGGTTTCCTCGGAAATCTGGCGGGAGTTGCGCGTTTTAGTGCCCTCGTTGAGCAGGTGGGCGACGGCTTCGGCGAGACCGGGCGTATCGGCGGGATCGAATTTGGAGCCGGCCATGAAATTCAGACGCGCGGTCACCAGCGGGAAGCGGGCGTCTTCGACAATCTCCACGGCGAGGCCGTTGGGCAGTTTGGTCTGGAAGACGGGAGGCAGTTTATAGCTGGGGATGGGAGGCGTTTGCGGAGCCTTGGTGCGGTCCACGGTCTGGGCGCAGAGGACGAGCGCGCCGCATGCGAGCAAGGTGAGCGATTTCTGCAACATTTACTTTTCCCCCTTGGGTCCCTGGGCGGGAGCGGGTTGAATTTCGAGGACCGCGCGTTTCTCAGGCACCAGATATTTTTTCGCGGCGGCTTGAATCTGCGCAGGCGTCACGGCGAGCACGCGGTCGAGTTCGGTATTGATGAGGGCAGGGTCGCCGTCGGCGAGTTGGAATTGGGCGAGGGCCTCGGCGCGGGTCTGCGAGCTCTGCATTTCTCTGATGGCGCCGGCGCGGACCTGGGTTTTCACGCGCTCGAGTTCCTTGGCGTCCACGGGCTGGTTCTGGAGTTTGGCGATCTCATCCTGCACCTGGCCGACGATTTGTGCGGCGGTGAAATTCGGCTTATAGACCAGGAACATGGCGTAGGGTTCGGGGTCGCGATAATCGCGGGCGCTGGCGAAGGGCCAGCCGAGCTCGGCTTCGTACTGCACGACGGACTCTTTGCCTTTGATCAGGTCCATGCGGAAGCGGGAACTGTCACCGGCGGTGAGGATGGCATCGATCATGTGGAGCGCGTAGTAATCCGGCGAGCGGCGCTTGGGTCCGGGATAGCCGATGATGACGGCGGGGACCTGCGCCAACGGGTCCTTGTGCACCTGCGTGATGGCCTTGAAATCGGCGGGCTCGGCGAGGTCGGGCCGCTTGGGAAGGGGCTGTGACGGGATATCGCCGAAATAGGTTTCGACCAGCTTTTTGGCTTCGGCATTCTGGATGTCGCCGACGATGACCAGGGCGGCATTATCGGGCGCGTAGTGCGTTTTGAAAAATTTGGAAACGTCTTCCAAGGTGGCGTTATTGAGATCTTCGAACGACCCGATGAGGGAGTGCGAGCTCTGCCAGTTGTGGAACATCAGGGTGGGCCAGACGTCCACGATGGCGGTATTGTAGGGCTGGTTATCGAAGCTGAGGCGGCGCTCCTGCTTGACGGCTTCCTTCTGGTTCTTGAGGTTCTCCTCGTTGATGGAGAGGTTGCGCATGCGGTCGGATTCCAGCCAGAGAGCGGTGGCCAGCTTATTAGAGGGCAGGACTTCGTAATAGTCGGTGAAATCGGGGTGAGTGGAGCCGTTGAAGACGCCGCCATTGGATTCGATGGTCTTGTTGAGTACGCCTTTGGGGGCGTTGGCGGAGCCTTCGAACATCATATGTTCGAAGAGGTGGGCGAAGCCGGTGCGGCCTTTCTCTTCGGAGCGGGCGCCCACGTCGTAGATCATGTAGACGGTGACGACGGGGACGGCGTTATCGCGGGAGAGAATCACGCGCAATCCGTTTTTCAATTTGTAAGCTTCCACGGGGATGTCGATATCTCCCGCGGTCGCCGGAAGAAGGCTGGAAGCCAGCAGCCCGAAGGCTAACGCTACACGCTTAATCATAAAAATCTCACGAAAGAAGGACTACCGTCAGGATATCATCGGGCCATGTTCTCTTCGCGTTTTCATTGGGATTCGCGGCCCAACCGCCTTACCGGACTGCTGGCGCAAAAGCGCAGCGCCGGGACGCCCATTCTGGATCTTACCGAGTCTAACCCCACCCATGCCGGACTGCATTATCCCCCCGGAATGCTCGCGGATTTGGCCGATCCGCGGGTACTGCAATACGACCCGGTTCCGGCCGGCAGCACAGAAGCCCGGGGCGCGGTATCTGCCTATTATGCGGCGCGCGGCTGTGCCGTGGATGCTTCGCGCATTCTGCTCACGGCCAGCACCAGCGAAGCGTACGCATACCTGTTCAAACTGCTGGCCGACCCCGGCGACGAAGTGCTGGCGCCGCGGCCATCCTATCCCTTGTTCGAGTACCTGGCGACCATGGAATCCGTTACGGTGCGCCAGTATCCGCTGGTCTATCACGGAGGCTGGTCCATGGATTTGGACGCTCTGGCGGCGGAAATGTCTCAGCGCACACGGGCAGTGATTCTGGTGAATCCGAATAATCCGACGGGATCGTTCGTAAAGCGCGGGGAACTGGCGGCGCTGGTGCGGTTGTGCGCGGGGCGCGGGGTGGCGTTGATCTCCGATGAGGTGTTCAGCGACTACGCGCTGACGAGCGATGGTGAGCGGGTGAAAACGCTGGCGGAGGTGGAGGAGTGCCTGGCGTTTTCGATGAGCGGGCTTTCGAAGATTGCGGGGCTGCCGCAGATGAAGCTGGGGTGGATTGTGGCAAGTGGTCCGGAGGCGGTTCGGCGCGAGGCGATGGAGAAACTGGAGTGGATCGCGGACACCTATCTTTCGGTCAGTACGCCGGTGCAATGCGCGGCGGCGGCGCTACTGGAGGCGGGCGAGGCGGTGCAGCAGCAGATTCGGGTACGGTCTGCGGAGAACCTGGCGTTTGCGGAGGAATTGCTGCGCGGCTCGGCGGCGAATGTGCTGGCGGTGGAAGGCGGGTGGTACATCACGGTGCAGGTACCGCGGGTGCGGAGCGAGGAGGAATGGGTGCTGCGGATGTTGGAGCGGGAGAACGTGCTGGTGCAGCCCGGGTTCTTTTACGATTTTATGCGCGAGGCGTTCCTGATTGTGAGTTTGCTTACGGAGCCGGCAGTATTTCGGGAAGGTTTAGAGCGTTTGAAACGGAGCTGGTAGTAGGATCACTACAAAACACGTGCCACGCGGGCCGGCGGGCCTACGCCACGGGAAGGGTGATTCATGATCGACGACGATGTGTTGGTGCGACTGGCGGGGGAATCGCCATTTATTTTCGGCGGCGAGGTTCTGAGCGAGGACGCGTCCGCCGGGGTAGCAGTCGATGAAGTGATTCGCGTGCCGGAGGGGATGACGGGTTTTGCGGGAAGCCGGGTGACGGTCCTGCTGGAGCAGCCTTTGTCGCGCGGACGTTACATCTTTTTCGCGGATCCCTACTCGGTGGGTGGCACCGTGGCGGTGCGGGAGCGGGCGCACGTGGCCGGCGACGATGCGGAACGGGTGCGGGAGGCGCTGCGCGCGAGCTACGCCGCTTTGATGGAGGAGCGTTTCGACAAAGCCGTATTGGTGGTGCTGGGAAGGCTGGGGGAAGTGCGGGCGTTGACCGAAGGACGTCCACGGGGCATTCCCTGGGCCATGTCGCCGCTGGAGACGGAGCGGGTCTTGAAGGGCCCGGCGAGGTTGCATCACGCGGTGGTTCTGGGGCCGCGGTACGGGTCGCGGCGCCTACCGCCTGCGCCGCCGCTTCGCGCGGGACTTCGGGCGATCTTCTTTCTGACGCACGCGCCGCACGAGGCGCTGGAGATGCTGGGCGAGGGCCGGGAAGGGGCCTTTCATATCGCCACGAGCTGGGACATACAGCCGCCGGAGCGGCTGGAAGAAATCGAAAAGATTGCCGGCAAGGAAAGGAAGCGAGGTTGAGCCATGACCAAAATCCTTGTCGTCAATATGATTCCGAACAACTGGAGCGATGAGCAGAATCAGGACTGCGAGCCATGCATTTCGGTCAATCCGGCGAATCCGGACGAGATCATGGCAACGGCGTTCACGTTCGATAATCCGGCGGGCACGTCGGCGGTCAGCCCGGCGATGACGGGCGCATGGGCACCCATCTTCTACTCCAACGATGGAGGCATTAGCTGGTCGCTGCATTTCGTGCTGCCTTCGGGCGCGGGCGCGATTCTGCCCACCTTCGACGTGACGGCGCGCTTCGGCGCATCGGGCGCGAACGTGTATTCCGGGCTGATTTCGTCGGTGTCCGGTTCCATCATCATCAACCGGGCGGCGAACGCGCTGACGCATCAGACCACGCTGGTGACACGCAGCGGCGATCAGCCGTTTGCGGAGACCTTCTTCAATGGCGGGCAGGACCTGTTGTACGTGGGCTATAACGGCAGCACCACGCACGCGACGATCGATCAATCGCTGGACGCCGGGGCGGGCGTGCCGGCCTTCAACGCGATTTCGGTGGACGTACGGAACGGCAGCAACGGTCCCAAGACGCGGACCGCGATCCACGCGAGCGGCACGGTGTACGGCGCGTTTTACAGTTTGAACCCGGACGGCACGTGGGACGTGGTGGTAGTCAAGGACACTAACTGGGGCGCTTCCCTGCCCCCGTACCAGGCACTGGTCGGCGGCGACGGGAATGCGGGCGTGGTGGTGGCGCAGTCGATATCGGTGGGCGCATCGGGCACCGAAGACGCGAATTTCGGGCACGACCGCCGCGGATGGGAACTGGCGATTGCGGTGGATCCGAACGACGAGAAGCGGGTCTACCTGGCGTACAACACGGGCACGAGCGCGGCCGATTACACGCTGCACCTGGTGCGCTCTACCGACGGCGGCGCGACGTGGTCGGCGGATGCGCGGAGCATCGTGGTGGCGAAGAACCCGGGGGTGGCGATCAACTCGCTGGGCCATGTGGGCTTCGCGTATCAGCAGGTGGTCGGGCCCACGGGGTCGTCGAACTGGGTCACGGTTTTCGAACACAGCCACGACGATTTCACGACGTTCGACAGCCACACGCTGTGCAGTACGTCCTCGGGGGTACCGGCGCCGGCATCCTCGATGGCGACGTACATCGGGGATTATATAAAGGTACAGGCGGCGGGAGAGAGCTTTTACGGGGTGTTCTCGGCGTCCAATGTTCCGGCGGCGGCGAACTTCCCCTCGGGGATTCATTTCCAGCGCAACGTGGACATGGCGGCGGGACATCTGCTGGGCAATGACGGGACGACGGTGGTGCCGCCCTCGATCGATCCGTTTTTCTTCAAGGTGACGGTGACATCGGGCGGGGTGGCCACGGCGATCGCCGATTCGGGGAATTTCGGGCAGGTGTGCCTGGGCTCGTTCCACGACGAACTGCTGACGATCGACAACAACGGTCCGGGTCTGCTGACGATTACCAAGATAGTTTCGTCGTCCGCGGAGTTCGAGCCGCCGAGCGTATTATCGTATCCGCTGCTGGTGAGTTCCGGCGGATGGATCGGGGTGATGCTGCGGTTCCGTCCGGTCAGCTTCGGGCCGAAATCGGCGGTGATCACGATTTTCAGCGACGACCCGGCGGGACCGCACAAGATCCGGGTAACGGGCAACTGCGCGCCGCCGCGGCTGAGCCTGATTTTGGCCGATTCGGGCAATTTCGGCAAAGTGTGCGTGGGGGCGTTCCGGGACGAGCCGCTGATCTTAAACAACAGCGGGAAGTGCACGCTGACGGTGACGGGCATTGTGTCCTCGTCGCCGGAGTTTCTGACGCCGGAGGTGCTGGCGTTCCCGCTGAGCGTGGGTCCGGGGGATGCGCTGCCGGTTCCGATTCGGTTCGAGCCCGCGAGCTTCGGGCCGAAGAGCGCGGCGATCACGGTGTTCAGCAACGATCCGGCGGGGCCGCGGAAAGTACGGGTGAGAGGCGACGCGCCGGCGGGCAAGCTGACCATCACCGGGTCCAGCATTTTTGGCGGAGTACCGAACTGCCGCCGCGAGCAGCGGATTCTCACGTTGTGCAACACGGGGGATTGCAACCTGCACGTGAGCCATGTGGGATTCCAACATAAGTCGAAGTGCTACCGGCTGATCAACAATCCTTTCCCGGCGGTGCTGCATCCGGGGTCGTGCCTGAACCTGGTGATTCAGTATTTCGCCAATGAGAGAGTGGCGCGCGGGTGCAAGCTGGTGATCCACAGCGATGACCCGGGCGAGCCGGTGCGCACGATCGAAGTGGTGGCGTACACACTTTGGGACTGCTGCAACTGCGGGTGCAAGGATCACAAGCAGGGTTGCGGATGCTGCGAGTGCTGCGACGAGGAGGAGGAAGAACGGGAGTGACCGCTCCAGATATCGAGGGAGTGATGCAGGGCCGCCGCCGTGGAACTGTCCGGGTGCATAGTTTGGGCGGATGAGAGCAACGCTGGCGAACATGGGAAGGTCGTATGCGGCCTTGCCGGCTGCCGATGGAGGGTGCGTAGTGCCGGGTTCTGCGCACCAGTTCCTGTTTGTGCCAGTCCACGGCAGGCCGGTGCTACGTTCCGGAAAGGATGCGGTCAACGGTGCGGGTGAGCTGGTCGGCGGAAAATGGCTTGGCAAGGAAATTGATACTGGCGTCCAGGGAGCGATTGCCGGCAAGGGTTTCGGAGTAGCCGGAAGTCAGCAGAATTTTCGATTCGGCATGGAGAGCGGCGAAGCGTTTGGCGAGATCGCGGCCGCTCAGCCCGGGCATGACGATATCGGTGAAAAGCAGGTGGATGGGCTCGTGGTAGTTTCCGGCCAGGGCCAACGCTTCGTCGCCATCGGATGCCTCCAATACGGTATGGCCGGAACGGGCCAGGACGGTGGCGGCGAAGTTGCGGACCGAGGCCTCATCTTCCACCAGCAGAATGGTGCTGCCGCCGCGCACCGGTTCGGGCGGGAGCGGGTCGGCGGCAAGGGATGGGTGCGCGCCATTCATTTGCGGGAGATAGATACGAAAGCTGGTGCCGCAACCGGGGAAGCTATCGACAGTGACGGCGCCGCGGCTTTGCCGGACGATGCCGTATACAGAGGATAGCCCGAGTCCGGTGCCTTTGCCGGCAGGCTTGGTGGTGAAAAAGGGCTCGAAGACGCGGCTGAGGACGTATTCGTCCATGCCCACTCCGGTGTCGGTGACTGTCAGCAGGGCATACTCTCCGGCGGGCACGTCCAGGCGCTTGGCCAGATCGCCTTCCACGCGTGTGGCGCTGGTGGTTACGGTGAAACGGCCGCCGCCGGCCATGGCATCGCGCGCGTTGATGACCAGATTCATGAGCATCTGGTGAATCTGCGCCTCGTCGGCCAGGACGTGCCCGGCGGTGTCTCCGAGGATTTCGATCAGGGCGATGTTTTCGCCAATCAGACGGCTGCTCAACTTGAGGACTTCGCTGACGACCTGATTGAGCTGCACCGGCCGCTGGTGCGTGACCTGCTTCCGGCTGAAGGCAAGGAGTTGCTGGGTGAGGTTGGTAGCGCGCTCGCCGGCCTGACGGATCAACTCCAGGCTCTCGCGCTCGCGGCTTTCCGGCCGCGGACCGGCCAGCAGCAGGTCGCAATAGCCATTAATTACGGTAAGAATGTTATTGAAATCGTGGGCGATGCCGCCGGCCAGTTGGCCGATGGCTTGCATCTTTTGGGCCTGGGCGAGGCGCGCCTCCAATTCCTTTCGCTCGGTGACATTTTCAGCAATCAGATCGAGGTGGAGAAGGCTGCCGGCGGAATCGCGCGCCGCCCGGACGCTAATGCGCACCTGAATCGGTTTTCCATCGAGACGGATCCAGGTGCTTTCGTACCCCTGGACGACATTCGATTGGAGACTGTCCAACATGGCTTGAAACTGTTCCGGCGAAGCGTAGACGTAGGGCAGATCGCGAACCAGCAGGTCGGTTTCGGAGTCCGGATCGTAACCCAGCATCTCCAGCATGGCGTGGTTGACTTGAAGAAGCTGGCCGCTTCCGGTGGCGCGGCACATGGCGTAAGGCGCCCCTTCAATCAACGAGCGATAGCTCTGTTCGCCGAGGCGGAGGACGGTTTCCGCCATCAAGCGCGGCGTGCCGTCCAGAGCTACGCCGATCACGCCTTCCACAACACCACCCGGACCTCGCAGCGGCTCCACCTGGGCTTCCAGGCTGTGGCCGCGCAGTTCCGTGCGGAAGGAACCCGGAGAGCCGCGGAGGGCTTCGCGGTGCGCTTCGATGGCGGCGGGAGAGGCGAAGAGGGAATCGACGGGCTGGCCCACGTGGCGGCCGGCAGGGATGCCGGCGAGGCTCCATCCCGCGCCGCTCAGGGAACGGAAGCGGCAATCCGAGTCAGCCGCCCAGACCAATGCCGGGGTGCGGTTCAACAATGCCAGCAAGGCCGAGAAGGCAGGAGATTGGCCGGACGGGCGGCCTTCACTCCAAAGATCTTGGGAGAAGATGTCCATAGGTGACCGCGATCACCAATCTCCGGCGGGAGTTCTCAGCCGGCTTTCGGGGTCAAATCCTCGGCAACGACGATTCGGGTAAAAGGAATCTGCGCGCGTTCGTTGGCTTCCCGGACGTTCTCCGGGGTGGGCGCCTCAAACAGGCACATACACTTACTTTCGCCGGGAACAAACATGGAACGGATGTAGCGGACTTCGCGCCCCTCGGCGGTGAGTTCTTTGCCTACCTGGATGGCCCTTTTTTGAGCGGAGGCGAGGTCCTCCATGGTAATTCCAGGCAAGTCACGTTCCACCATGAAGACGGGCATGCAAACTCCTCCTCAGTCCAAGAGAATATTGTCGCACGATCTGGAAAAAGGGGAGAAACTCGGGACGCGATCCAGCTAGATCAGGCTGAGCTGGCGGGGGTCTGGGAGTCTTGGTTCCGGTGGCTTGGCGAGATCGTCATGGGAGGGATTGAACTGCCGGATGAGCTGGTTGAGGTGGAGGGACGATTCCCAGATATCGCAAAGGAGAGTGCAGCGCGGGCAAGCGCCGCGAACTCCGCCGCGACCGTCCACGGCGGGGTTGTAGCCTTTGTGGCGGGCGCAGCGGCCATCAAATTTTCGCGATCGGATCTTCAATTGCGGGTTGGGGAAGCCGGTTAGGCTTTTTCGCTGGGATCCGGATCGCCCTTCATCGCGGACTTAAAGTTTTTGATACCCTCGCCTAAACCCTTACCCAAGTCGGCCATCTTGCTGCCGCCGAACAACACCACGGCGACGAGTCCGATGACCAGCAGTTCCGGCATACCAAGCGTTTCGAACATGCACTACCTCGCTATCAAGAATGACGCTTCTATTGTAACCCGCGTTACCGATTGGTGTCGCGGTACAATCCGAGTGAATGCCGTCGGCGAGCCGGGTCCACTGGGCAAAATTCCGGGTTTCGGTAGTTTCCTCGGTCGGAGTGCTGATTCTGCTGACTCTGGTCTACCTGTTAACCGGGGGAACGCTGCTGGAACAGAAATCCACCATATATTTATACATCCCGGACGCGACGGGGCTGGAAAAGGGCTCGCCCGTACGCGTGGACGGGATCGACGTGGGCAAGGTAGCGAGGGTGGAGCTTTCCCGGCAGAACGATCCGAACCGGGTGGTGCGGGTAGTGATGACGGTGGAGCGGGACCGGATGGAAGCCATCCCGGCCGATTCTTACGCGGAACTCAGTAACGACAGTCTGATCGGGGATAAATTCGTCGATATCACCAGCCAGAAAAGCAGCGCACACGTCCAGCCCTTCGGTGAAATTCATCTCAAAGCGCCCTCGGCGGTGATGAAGAACGCAGATTTGCCTACACTGGAGGCGCAGCTCCGGAGCGTCGATGCGCTCCTGGCCGACATCCAGTCAGGCAAGAACCAGATGGGCCAGTTCGTTCAGGGCGACCAGATGTACCGGGATTTGCGGAACAGTGTCGGCAAGATTCAAAACGCGTTTCACGATGCGGTGAGCACGACGACGCTGGTGGGCGACGCGCTATACAACGAGACCCTGTACAACAATATCGCCGGACCGATGCGGGAGCTGGACCGCACGCTGGGTGCTTTGCAATCCGGACAGGGCGCGGGCGGGCAAATGCTCCGCGATTCCGCCCAATACGACAGTTCCCTGAAGCAGGTGCGGGATCTTCGCGATTCGATTGCCCAGGTGCGGGCCGGTGTGTGGATGCAATCGGATGCCATGTACAAAGACTGGAACCGCACGCTGGTATCGTTTATCCAGCGTGTGGACCAGGTGAACGCGGACCCGATGCTCAACTCCACAGCGGCGTACGAGAGCCTCACCGGGATGGCCCGTGAGGCTCGCGACTCGGTGAGGGACTTCCGGCAGGATCCCAGGCAGTACCTGCGGCTGAAGTTGTTTTAGCCGGCGAGCCGTAGGTGATAACCCCACTTTACTTCCGCTTGTCGGAAACTGGGTGACCGTTCACGCCTCTCTCCGGCCTCATAAGCGGTTCTCACCGATTACATCGGCTGTTCCATTGCGTTAAGCTTTCCTCATGCGAATGCTGCTCCTGCTGGCTTCCGGCTGCTTTGCCGCGCAGAGCCAGACGGCGGCTGTTACTCCCGCATTCGAAGTCGCTTCCGTAAAACCTGCGCCGCCTCCCACTGGCGATACACACGTCAGTAGCACTGGCGGTCCCGGCACTCCCCGCCCCGAACGCTATACCGCTGAGAATTTGGATTTCGCCGGCTTGGTGATGTACGCCTATGACATCAAGCGTTTCCAGATCTCGGGCCCGGATTGGATGCGGACCGAACGGTACAACGTAAACGCCGTAGTCCCGCCGCACGCCACCAAAGAGGAGTTCCGTAGGATGCTGCAGAATCTGTTAGCCGAGCGCTTCGCGCTTAAGGTCCATTGGGAAACGCGCGAGATGCCAATTTACGAGTTGGCGATCGCCAAAGGCGGGCCGAAGCTGGAGGAGACGAAGCCAGACGCGCCCACGGACGCGGAGCACGTTACGCCTAAAAGCCCGCCGAGACCCGGTGGGAGTCCTGATGGCTTTCCGGCGCTACCTGAGGGCACAGCGCCCATCATGATGATGATGTCAACAAAGGACGGGCCAGGCATGGCCATGCGCGTCCACGACGAAACCGCCGAGGGAATCGCGTCGACCCTGTCGCACCAGGTGAATGTTCCAGTGCGCAACGCCACAGGTCTCAAAGGCAAGTACGATTTCACGCTCTACTGGCTTATCCGCCCCATTAGGCCCCTCATTTCCGCCGCATCGGTGGACTCGAACGGCTCCTTAGCTCCCCTGGCTGACTCGCCCGGCCCCACATTGCTCGAGGCCGTCCAGCAGCAACTCGGGCTCAAACTGGAACCGAAGAAAGGCCCGGTGCCAATCCTGGTAGTCGATCGCGCAGAGAAAAAGCCGACGGCAAACTAGTCAGAACCGGACGCAGGAGATTGCTTCAGCTTGCCAGCAGCTTGTCTTACATCTCCAGGGTTAATGCCGCTTAATAGGGACAGTTGCTGACGATAGAACTGAAAGACTTCAAGGTCTTCGCGCCTCACGGCGGAGACCTTCATGCACCAGCATTTTGAGCAGGGTCTGGTAACCGATGCCTTTGCGTGTCGCGAGTTCTCGCGCCTTTGTTACGTCAGGTTCGGGCAAGCGCAACGCTATCTGAATGCTAGCAGTCCGGTTCAATTGTCCGACAAGTCGCGATCCCTTCGGTACGCTTCCCTTCTTGAGAGGTCCGGCCGATTTCTGTTTTACGAACTCGCGCCCCTGGCGACTGGCCCACCAGTCCGCCTCTTCCCCTTCATTCGCGAACTTCGGCATGTCAATAGGTCTCTTTTTCATCGCATCACTCCCCGCGTACCCGCCGGACCAGGTAGTCCCTCTTCTGCCCAGCATCCAGATCATACGCGGTTACGACCCGGATCTTCTCGCCGCGCTCAACTACGATAATGGCCAGCAGCCGCCCCGAATCCGATTCGCCGTAGTAGACGTAGCGGAGTTCCTCCGGCATGTCTTGTTCATAGATCAGGATTGGATTGTTCGATAGACTCTGTTCCACCTCTACTGGCTTGATCCGATGAGCCCGGATCTTGCGTAAATTACTTTTGTCCCACTCGAACACCGCATCTCCATTGTATACACAATGCATGACATCCGGCGCATTTATGGACGAAACACGGCGTTACCGTAGAAGTGATTCCGAGTCGATTTGGGCGCCGGTACTTCTCCGATAACCCCACTTTTGAGCGACTATCAGGTGCATAATCGAATTTGGCGATGAATCGCGGAATTAGGTGGTTGCTGCTTGTCTTCGGCGCCCTTCTTTTGGTCACCGTCCTCGGCTTAAGCCTGCTTAGGTATAACGACGTCGGTCCTGGATTGACTGCGCGGCGAACAGCGCACATTCTTATTCATGATGACTACTTTGGGGGGCGTGCAACCTCCCGGGCAATACACCTCGGCGACGCTATACTGCCCCTAATAGCTGGCGAATCGAGAAACTTCGAGAAACTGAACTGGGTAAATGCGTTTCGGGTCGCCGAAGTTCTAGGAGCGATCAATACGGCACATTCTACGTTAATTGCTCACCATCTGTATGATCGGTCCGAGCGCCTACAGCACCTCGTGGGCTCTGCTGCCTTGGCACAGAAAGGGATGCTCGATTCACGGGGCATTGACGATCTTGTGGCAACCGTGAATGGTCCGGACAGATTCGAGGGGGAGCTCGCCATAATCGCCCTCGGAAGAGCCGCGGCTACGCGGGCCGCCCCGATTCTAATTGAAGTGCTCCGCGAAGGCCCAGGCGACTATTGGCGGCAAGCCGAGGCCTGCGACGCCATTGCCAGGATTCGCTATATGGCTGCTATCCCTATTCTCAAGTCCTGCTTACGTTCAGAAGAGTTCGACCCACTCCCTAATGCATTTCGTGCGCTGGTCACACTTGGTGACTCCGAGGCGGTGCCGCTTGCGATAGCAAGGGTAGGGCCGGAGCTTCGGGGCTACAACAGGGGTGGCGTGGTGATGGAGTTGGAGAAAGTGACGGGGCAGCATTTCGGGTACGACAGGCAATTGTGGAGTGTCTGGTGGAATAGTGTCAAGCCGGGTTGGAGCATCCCTGATGCCTTCAAGAAGCGGTTTGACGAACAACCCCCGGCATACTAGCTTCGTTATTAAACGAAACTGTTAGATTGTGGCCGTTAGACGGCGTTACCGGAAAAGTATCGCTAAGTTGGTTCTACCCCACCGGAGCGCCTTTACTTCTGCCCCCCATTGGACTGCAGGTCGATACCAATAGGAGAGCCGGAGACCACCATATCGACCCGGCGATTTTGCTGGCGGCCGGAGGCGGTATCGTTGGAGGCCACTGCGCCGGCTTTGCCGAGGCCGAGGGCGCTGACCGTATTCGCAGGCACTCCCTGTGAGACCAGATAGTTCATGACGGAATTGGCGCGCTGCTCGGAGAGCTTCTGGTTGTAGTCGTCACTGCCGATGCTATCGGTATGGCCTTCGAGTTGGATCTTGAGGCCAGGATAGGCGAGCAGGATGCCGGATACTTTGGCCAGTTTCTCGCGGGCTCCCGGTTTGAGGGTGTATTGGTTGAAGTCGAACAACACATCGTTGATGTTGACGATGAGTCCGCGCTGGCTTTCGCGGGTTTCGAGAATCAGGTTCAACTGCTGGCGCAGGCGCTCGCGCATGGCGGTCTTTTCCGTTTCCGCCTGCAGAGCGGCTTGTTTGGCGCGCTCGGCTTCCGCCTGGGCGGCCTGCTGCTGGGCTAAGGCAGCGGCGCGGGCGGCATCGGCCTCGGCCCGTTCCTGCACGGCAACCTGGGTGGCATGTTGCGCTTCCATTTTGGCCTGGATAGCGGCCTGCTGGTCGGCTTCGGCCTGGGCGCGGCGCTGCTGCGCCTCGCGGGCCTGCTCGGCGGAGGCCTGGGCCTGTAGCGCGGCGGCGTTGGCGCGGGCCTGCTCATCGGCCTCACGCTTGGCGGCGGCGGCGCGCTCCGCAGCTAACTGCTCGTCGCGGATTTTACGAACGGTAATGATGCGGGCATCTTCGGCCATTTGCGCGGCTTCGCGGGCGTCGGTTTCGGATTCTTTGCGATTCTTGCCGCCGTGCAGGAAACCCTCGGCGTTATTCAGGTCGATAGTGGCTTTCTGGAACGTATCGGCGGCATATTTATCCGCGCCGGCCAAGCGGGCGATCTCGACGGCGTTTTCCGCTTCGGCGAGCTGCAGCGGGCCCTTGGGATTCACTTTGACGGGCGTGTATGCGCTACGGTTCATTACATATTGTCCACGCCGCAGCAACTCATACTTGGCATCCACCTGTTCGATGGTGCCGGCGGTATCGTTGCGCATGAAGTTCTCGGCCACGACCACGTCACTGGGCTGGGTGACGGCGAAGTAGGGCTCGGCCGTCACGATCAGACCGAAGGTTTGCAGATCGGTCGTGGAGAGCAGCTTGGCATGATCGCCCTCGAGGACGACTTCCCCTAAATTATTGGCGCGCCCTTCGGGGGTGATGCCCCACAACACATAGGTCATATATTCCGGCCCAAACTGGGCGGCCGGGGTCATGTGCTTGAGCGAGGTTTCGATTTTGGTGGAACCCATCTGGCTGGAAACGCTGGCTTCTCCACGCGCGGCGGGCATCAGTTCCGTGCCGCGAAAATCGATGTGAGTGGTACCCGTACGATGATGATAATTCACCGCCTTAGTGGTTCGCGAGACGACGGTCACGCGATAGATGGGCATGCCCTGGGACGCCTGTTCGGGGGCGGCGGGTGTCTGTTGGGTGGGGTTGGGAACCTGGGCCGCCAGGGTCCCGACGGCCAGCATCAGCAAGCCTGGGAATCTCATGTGTACTCCTTCCAGGCATGGATCATGCAAAATGAGTTCCGAAGTACGGCGCGACACATCGCGCGGTAAACGGCCGTACAAGGGCGCGCGCGGCGAGGATCTATGGTTTCGCGACCTGCAGGTTATTGGTCACGGAAAAGACGCCGGCGACGGTGTTGGCGCGCAGGCCGGCCAAATTCTTGTCCGCCTGCGTATCCACAACGCCGACCAGGGTGACCTTGCCGTTGTCCACGATGATATGAATGGAAGGCACGGCCTGCATGGCGTACCGGTCCAGACCCGGGAATCCGTAAATCGCGCGATATGCGGCGATGCGCGTCTGACGGTCCATGGTCGAAAGCGGCAGCACCTGAATGCGGTTCATCACCTTGGTGACGCCCTCGATACCCTTGACGACTCGTTCGGCATCGCTCCTGAGAACGGGATTGGTAACCTGCCCCATCAGCGTGACGACCGAATCATCCACGCGATAGGCAAGGTTATCGAACACGCCGTAATAAGGAAGCATGACGAGTTCGTGGCGTACCTCGCGGGTAAGCCGGTCGGCGGACTGCGCGGCGGCAGCCAGAGACAGAACGATCACGCAGAGAAGAGCGGACAGTCTTTTCATGGACGCCTCCCGACAGGCCAGGAGGGCCTGTCGTACTTAATCGTTACCGGAAATGTTGACCAGGTTGGGCGCGGCGCCGCCGTTGGCGGCCGCTTCGGCTTCTTCCATGGTGAAACTCTCGACCTTGGCCGAAATATTCATGGAACAGAACTTGGGGCCGCACATGGAACAGAAGTGCGCGTCCTTAAATCCGTCCTCGGGCAGGGTCTCGTCGTGCATGGCCCGGGCGGTCTCCGGGTCCAGCGAGAGATCGAACTGGCGATTCCAATCGAAAGTATAACGCGCGCGGGAAAGTTCGTCGTCGCGGTCGCGCGCGCCGGGGCGGTGGCGGGCGATATCCGCCGCATGGGCCGCAATTTTGTAGGCGATAATGCCGGCTTTCACGTCGTCGCGATTGGGCAATCCCAGGTGTTCCTTGGGAGTGACGTAGCAGAGCATGGAAGCACCGTACCAGCCGATCATGGCCGCGCCGATGGCGGAAGTAATGTGGTCGAAGCCCGGCGCGATATCGGTGACCAGCGGGCCCAGGGTGTAAAAGGGCGCTTCGTAGCACATCTCGTTTTCCTTGCGGACCTGCATTTCAATCTGGTCCATGGGGATATGGCCGGGCCCTTCGATCATCACCTGGACATCGTATTCCCAGGCCTTTTTGGTCAATTCGCCGAGGGTTTTGAGTTCGGCGAACTGGGCTTCGTCGCTGGCGTCGGCCACGCTGCCGGGGCGCAGGCCATCGCCCAGGGAGAAGCTGACGTCATGCTTCTGGAAGATCTTGCAGATATCTTCGAAGCATTCGTACAGAAAGTTCTGCTTGTGATTCTTGACCATCCACTCGGCCAGGATGGAGCCGCCGCGGCTGACGATGCCGGTGACGCGTTTGGTGGTGAGCGGAATGTACTGCACCAGCACTCCGGCGTGGATGGTCATGTAGTCCACGCCCTGCTCGGCCTGTTCTTCGATCACCTCGAGCATCACCTGCCGCGACAGGTCTTCCACGCGGCGGACGCGACTGAGAGCCTCATAAATCGGCACGGTGCCGATGGGGACCGGCGAATGGGCCAGAATGGCTTTGCGGATGGCCGGAATATCGCCGCCCGTAGAAAGGTCCATCACGGTATCGGCGCCGTACTTGACCGAGTAGCGCAATTTTTCCAGTTCGCCTTCAATATCCGACAGCACGGCGGAATTGCCGATATTGGAATTGATTTTGCACTTGGAAGCCACCCCGATGGCCATCGGCTCCAGGTTCGTGTGATGGATATTGGCCGGGATGATCATGCGGCCGCGCGCCACTTCCGACCGCACCGTTTCCGGCGAGATGCGTTCGCGTTGCGCAATGAAATGCATTTCCCCGGTGATTACCCCCTGCCGGGCGTAATACATTTGTGTGCGGATCTTGTCGTCTTTTCGTTGTGCTACCCACTCTGTGCGCATGGTCCCTCCCTGATGGCTGCGAGGGCCGGGGAATGCCCGGCCCAAAACTTACTTCTGCTTCTTGGGCTTCTTGGTCTCTTTTTTAGGGCTCTTGTCCTTAGCCATTTGAATTCTCCCTTACAGATGAGATTATAACCGCTAGACTGGCGATTGACGCCGGATTCGATAGCGATAGCCTCGCCAATTCACGGTGTTTCCCAATGCCGAAGCCAGCAGAGCGGCGAGCCATAGCCAGGTGGCCAGAGGGACCCAGATGGCATGGACCCAGGCGTGGCGGCGAAACCAGGCCTCCAGTTCGGGAAGAGCGGCCTTGGCCAGGGTGGCGCGATTGAGGCCCTTCAACATTCCGGGCGAAAACTGCGCGATCAGGGCCCATTCGGCCAGGCGGTTCCCTCCGATGGACGCGGCGATGGACGCCGCCATGCCTCCGCAATAAAAGACGTGGGCCGCCAGGCCGAGCCACCAGAGGCGCGGATGGTATACGCGGGTAATGGTCATCTGGCGGCGCATCCAGGCAAAGAAGGGGCGGGCGGTGGTGTGGTCCGCGCCGGGCACCAGGGCGCCGGGCGCGTAGGCGATGCGCAGGCTGGCGCGATGCACCGCGGCGCTGAGGGCGTAATCGTCGCTGATGGTATCGTGCCACCATTCCGGCACGCGGATATCAAAAAACGTTTCCTTGAGGATGGCGGTCGCCCCGCCCCATGCGAAGGGGCAATCGCCGGGGCCCAGCAGTCCCAGGCTGACCGAATCCCACACGCTCGCGCATGAGGCTCCAGAATCCGGGCGGCTCCGGCGCGAACCAGCGAAAGCCGGTGGATGCGCCTACTCCTTCGCCCGGAGCGGGGCTACCAGGGCGCGCAGCCAGCGCTTGGTGGGCGCGGCCGTCGGAATCGGCAAAGGCGAGGACGCGGCTGGTCTTGCGCGCAGCCCGTACGGCGGCGTTGAGGTTCTGCACTTTTTCGCCGGTGTGGGGGTCATGGCCATGGGCCAGCACCACTTTGACGCGCGCGGGCAGCACGCCGGGTGGAATATCGGCGGCGCTGTGAGCGGCGACGATCAGTTCGTAATCGGGATAGTCGAGCGATGCCAGCGCCTGCGAGGTTTTCGCGCAGGCCCTCATCGGGGCCTTTGACGGGGACAATCACGCTGGCAGGCGGCGGGCCTGGGGTTCTTCGGCCAGACGGGCCTCGACATACGCGGCCCGCTTTCGCTCGCCGCGCAGGGAGAGGAAGGCCAGCAGAAGCGCGGGGCCGGCGAAGAACCAGTACCAGAGCACTCAGGCTTTGCGGCCTTTGCCCCTGGCCTTGACCGCGGCTTTGGCTTTGGGCTTGGGGGCTTCGATCACGGGCTCGGGCTCGGCTTCGGCTTCCGCGGCGGCTTCGGGCAATTCGTCGCCGTCGGGGGGATCGTCGAGCACGGTTTCCAGTTCCGGATCGATAACATCGGTGACCGCCACGGCATCCGCATCGGCGGGGGAAACCTTCTTTAATACCTCGTTGAACAGCGCGGCTTTGCGGAGATCCACTTTGGGCGGCGGCGCCTGCTCGTGACGATAATCGTGATCGTTGTGGCAGGTGCGGCAGCGGACTTTGGCCGGCTCGTTATTCAGCACGGAAACGATCGCATGGTTCATGACCCGCTTACAGCGGACGCAAAAATCGTCGATGTCGTCTCCCAGGCGGGGATCGCGCATAGAACTCTCCTAACTGCCTGCCGTTTGGCCGGCGGGCTCCGGCTCGGCTTGCATTTCGGGTTCGGGGAGCACCCACTGCGCCGGTTCGAAGCCGACATACTTGCAGATGCTCAAGCGGCCTTCGGGAGTCTCCAGGAGATCGCCCACATCCAGAGCCTGGCCCGAATCGCGCAACTGACGCCAGGCATCGTATTCGTGCGCGGCCTCGATCTGGTCGCGCGGTTCGTAGTCTTTGGGCTTGACGGACGCACAGCCGGAAACGTGAGGAGCCCAGCGAAACTGCTGCCGTGGCGAATCCTTCATACGATAGATCCGATAAAGCGGCATAGCCCTATATTGTAATTGAAAGAAGCGTCCGATTCGCGTCGCGTTCGCCGAGTTCGATCCAGCGTTTGACATTTTCCGCGGTCCACGAAATGGCGTCGTGGAGGGAGCCCAGCGGCTCGGAAGGTTCGAAGCGGACCACCTGGAGGGCGGCACTGATCTTGCGCGACGGCACCACATAGCGCAACATGCGGAACGGCAGGGTATTGAGGCACAGCACGGCGATGGCGCGGGTGGCGCCCATCTCCTCGGCAGCCCAGAGGGGCAGCGCGGTGGCTGGGAATCCGCCGTCCACGTAATGCCTGCCCAGAATCTTCACGGGCGGAAAGCAGAGCGGGACGCTGGCGGTGGCCGCGAGGTGCTCCCAGGTGATTTCGGAATCGCGAACCAGGCGGGTGCGGAAGCGGGCCACGTCCGTCACGGTGAGCCCGAACGGAATGCGCGGGCGGAAGCGGGCGAACAGGTCGCGCGCTTTCTGGTGCATGGTGTCGGGACGCAGAAAGCCGGCGCTGTGGATTCCCGGCTGCATGATCTGCGCGGTGCGCGGGTCCAGCCATTCGGCGGCCAACTCCTCTACGGTGCATCCGCCGGCAATGGCCCACCCGTTCCAGGCGCCGGCCGAAGCCCCGACGATCATATCGAATGTCATGCGCGTGCGGAGAACTTTCCAGACGCCGACTTCCCAGGCGGCAAACATGCCTCCCGCGGAGAGCACCAATGCGGTGGTCATTCGCTTTCAGCTTACTGCTATTCGCCTGGATCGCGAATGTCCATCCGGACGATGAGACCGTTCTCGATGGAATATACATGCTGAACGTTCTGGTCTACCAGGACATTTCCGGCTGGGTCGCGGACGGTCTGATGGACTTCGACCACGGTGGCGCCATGGTCGTCGTCTGCGATGCGCACCGGTTCCACGCGCGGATGGACTTGCGCCCACTGGCGTAGCCAATACTCCCTGACGCTGCTTTGGCCGCGCAGGCGCCCGCCTTCCCAACCGTTAGGCCAATCCACGTCGGGATGCATCAGGGCGAGAACGGCGTCGATATCGCGGGCGTTGAATGCCTGGTAGGCGGCGGTAAGCAGGTCCCGTTTGGATGGCATGAGCGGATTCCCCCCTCCATTTTCAAGATACCGGATGCGGAGCGGAGCCGGCCGTTTTAAGCTGATAACTGATTATGACTTTCGATCCGAAGACATACGGGCCTGACGTGGCGGCGATCCTGGCGCTGGACGGCGATGGCGAGCGGCTGATGCCGCTGGCGGGCGGGCAGTGTTCTTCCACGGAGGCGCGGGCGCTGTTGCAAGCCGCCGGGGCGCACAAGCTGTTTCCGCATGCGCGCGCTCCAGAGGCGGCGCTGGCCGGCCTGTATCTTTATTTTTCGTGTTGGACGGAGGCGCACCAGGTCGCGCAGGACGTACCGGGCGCGGAAGGGGCCTACTGGCATGCCATAGTGCACCGGCAGGAGCCCGACGACTGGAACTCGGCATACTGGTTCCGGCAGGTGGGCAGGCACGCAATCTTCCCTGCCCTGGCGAAAGCGGCTTCGGCGATCGGCATCGAGACGGACTCCGCTTGGGATCCGCAATCCTTCATCGAACTGTGCGCGCGGGCGCGGACGCTGCCGGGTTCGGAGCTCGAGCGGCAAACGGCGGAGGTGCAGCGGCGGGAGTGGCAGTTGCTGTTTCATTACTGCGCGGCGGGGAAGGCGGTGTTGGGGCCGTGATTCGAGTGGTGGCTGCGGACATCAACCGGCTATGGCGAGCCACTGCTGGAGAAATCCGGAAACCTCGCTCAGCGCCTCGCGCGCGGTTCGCAGGGCGCCGCCATATTCCGACCAGCCCCGTTTCATGTCCGCAGCCCCCGCGGCCAGGTTGGCTCCGGCACTGTCGCCCGCCAATCCAACCGGAACGCCCTGTTGGGATGCCCACTCAACGGCGCGGCATGCGTCTTCAGCCGCGGCAGGAAAACGATGCTCCGGGGCCAACCGGTAATCCACGGCGACCACGCGGCAGCCGGCCGCGCGAGCCAGCAGCCGGCACAGTGTGTCGTGGCTTTCGAGATCGCCGCTGAAGGACCGGCCTCCGTGAAAGTACAGGACAACTTCAGGGGCCTGCTCCGCTTCCAGGCGAACGTGCCCGTAGCAGGTCACCTGTTTCCCGCGGGCCAGCCCTGCCGCCGCGAGGATCTGCACGCCGTGGCAAATGGCAAAGATCCATTCGAGCACCGCGGCATAGTCCTCGACTTTAGCTATTTCTTTTTGGCGGTTTGTATGACGCTCTGGAATGCCGGCTTGGGTTTGCCGTCGCGATCGAACAGCAGCGGATAGTTAGTGCGGCCGCGGACGGGAAAATTGTTCTTCCAGGAATCGCCATCGGTGACGCCCCAGAAGGTGACGCGCGACATCACGTTGGCGTGCTTGACGAAGATGGCGAAAAGGTCGGCGTAGCGCTTGGCAAGGGCCTGTTGGATATCGTCTGGCAGGCCGTTGACGTAGGGGTTCGGCGCCGCCTGCGGCACGTGGCTGAAACGTCGGCGGAGTTGCCGCGTCCGGCGCGCGGGAGCACGTCGACGTCGAACTCGGTAATGGCAACCTTGACGCCCAGTGCGGCGAAGGCGTCGATGGTGTCTTCCTGTTGCTGGAGCGTGGGCCAGTCGAGCGAGTCGTGGCCCTGCAGGCCCATGGCGGCGACCTTGACTCCGGCCGCTTGCAGCTTCTTGATCAGATCGACCGCGCCTTTGCGCTTGGCTTCGTTCTCGATGGAGTAGTCGTTGTAATAGAGCTCGCAGTTGGGATCGGCCTCGTGGGCGTACTGGAAGGCCTTGACCAGATAGTCCTCGCCGATGATGTTCAGCCATTGCGATTTGCGCAGCGTGCCGTCTTCATTGAGAGCCTCGTTGACCACGTCCCAGCCGCCGATTTTGCCCTTGTAGCGGCCGACGACGGTGGTGATGTGTTCCTTCATGCGCTCCAGGAGTGCGTCGCGAGTGAGAGGCGCGCCTTTGTCGTCCTGGAAGACCCAGCGGGGAACCTGGCTGTGCCATACCAGGTTGTGGCCGACGATGAACATCTTGTACTTCTGGCCGAAGGCGACGTACTCGTCTGCCGGTCCGAAATTGTAGCCATCCACCCGGGGATGGATCACTTCCCACTTCATGACGTTTTCGGGACTGATGGTGTTGAACTGCGCTGCGATGATCCCGGCGGCGCGGGATCTTTCTCTTCGAACTGGCGTTGATTGACCGCTGCGCCGATGCGGAAGAGACCCTGGAAGGCGTCCTTAAGGGTAGGTTGTTGAGCGAAAGCAGCGGTGGTGAGAATAGCGGTGAGAGAGATCCATTTGTTAAACATGTCGTCCTCGATAGATCAAAATGTCAGGCAGTGGCGAATTTCCTCCGGCGCTCCGCCAGTTCGTCCTGGATCTGAATGTTCAAGCTCTTGCCGATCTTATAGCAGACCAGGCACACGATCACGATGCCGAAGAAGATCGCCGGGAACACGCTGATGGTCATGCGGATGCCCAGCAGCGCACGCGGCGTCTGCAGCGCATTGGCCCGATAGCCGTAGGCCGGAGAGCAGCCAGCCGGCCATGGCGCCGCCCAGGCTCAGCCCGGTCTTGAGGCCGAACAGGATCGTGGCGTAGATCACGCCGGTGATGCGGCGGCCGGTCTTCCATTCGGCATAATCGACCACGTCGGCGAACATCGCCCAGATCAGCGGGATGGTCGGCGCGTAGGTGAGGGCGCGGCCATATTCCATGAGGAACATGGCGCCGATGGCGTCCGCGGGCAGCAGGAAGAACAGCGCCATGAAAATGGTGGTGAGCGAGAAGCCGCCAGATGGCCACGGCCTTCTTGCCGAATTTCATGGAAAGGCGGTGGAAGCACAGCACGCCCAGCACCGTGACGAACTGGCTGGACATATTGAACAGGCTGAAGCCCACCGAGGAGACATTGGTTTGCTGCGCGTCCACGACCAGGCCGAAGGTGTTCAGCAGGTAATGCCACACGCCGCCGCTGCCGGCGACATTGGTGAGCCCGACCGTGCCGAGAAAATCGAAGAGGCGGTCCTGGTCGACATAGTACTGGAAGTAGTACGAGAGCGTGCCGCCGCGCATGGCCAGCACGATGAAGTGGGACAGCGTGAGGATGAACATCGCGATCCACGGGCCGTTCTTCAGCAGGTTGCCGAAGTCCCTCTTTGGCGTCGGATTTCTGCTTGGGGTCTGGCTGGATGCGCTCTCTGGTGGTGAGGAAGGTGATGACGAAAAGCACCACGCAGACCGTGGCCCACAGGCCCATGGTCATCTGCCAGCCCTTGGCCTTGTCGCCGTGTCCGAACTTGGCGACCAGCGGCAGCGTGAAGCCGCCCACGATCAACTGCGCGATCATCGCCGAAACGAAGCGGTAGGAGGACAGGCTGGTGCGCTCGTTGACGTCGCCGGTCATCACGCCGGTCATGGCGGAATACGGCGTGTTGTTGGCCGAGTACAGCGTCATCAGCAGGATGTTGGTGACGCAGGCGTAGACCAGCTTGCCGGTGTATCCCGAAGTCCGGCGTGGTGTAGGCCAGCACCATCACGATGCCCCACGGGACGGCGGTCCAAAGCACCCACGGGCGGAACTTGCCCCAGCGGGTGTTGGTGCGGTCGGCCATCACGCCCATCATGGGATCGAAGAAGGCGTCCCAGAGCCGCCCCACCAGCAGCAGCGAGCCGGCCGCCGCGGCAGTGATCCCCATGGTGTCGGTATAGAAATTGAGCTGGAACAGGATCATCGTCATGAAGACGAAGTTCGCCGCGCCGTCACCCAGGCTGTAGCCGGCCTTTTCGACGAACGAGAGCTTCCGGGTTTGGTCTGTCCCTGTTTGTGGCCATGGTTACTGCACCACCAGGATCACTGTCTGCAAATCCTCATCGCGCGATGAATTGCCGACCATGATCTCGAACTCGCCGGGCTCGACCACGAACTTCATGTCGAGCATCGTAGAAGGCCAGCAGGTCCGGCGTGATGTCGAAAGCGACGGTCCTGGTTTCGCCCGGCTGCAGCGCGATCTTTTGGAATCCCTTCAGCTCCTTCACGGGCCGCGTGGCCGAGCTGATAGGTGTCGCGGATATACATCTGGACCATCTCGGTGCCGGCGCGATCGCCGGTGTTGGTGACTTCGACGGTGACCCGCGCGGTTGCGCCGTTCCTGATCTTCTTCTTCGCCAGCCGCACGTTCTCGAGATGCTGAACGTGGTGTAGCTGAGTCCGTAGCCGAAGGGGTAGAGCGGCGTCACGTCGTCGAAGAGATAGCCGCGGCGCGCGGAGGGCTTGTAGTTGTAGAAGGCCGGAAGATGGCCGGCCGAGCGCGGAATGGTGATGGGCAGCTTGCCGCCGGGGTTGATGGTCGCCGAACAGCACTTCCGCCACGGCGTGGCCCGTCTCCTGTCCCAGGTACCAGCACTCGAAGATCACCGGCGCTTCCGTGCTGAGCCAGTTCGATGGAGAGCGGCCGGCCGTTGAACAGGAAGACGACAACCGGCTTGCCGGTGGCCAGCATCGCCTTGCACCAGCTCTTCCTGCCGGCCGACCAGGTCCAGGCTGCGCGCGGTCGCCCAGGTGCGACGAACGACCAGGCTTCGCGCGAAGTCTGCTCGTTGCCGCCGATGGCCAGCACGATGACGTCGGCCTTTTTGGCCACCTTCACGGCCTCGGCGATCTGGCGGCGGTCCTCTTCGGGGTCGCCGGCAGTGACTTCGTCCTGCATCCCAGGAGCCGCCGATGGTGATCTTGCAGCCTTCGCTGTAGACCACTTTGGCACGGTCGCCCACGCGGGCTTTGATGCCTTCGAGCACCGTGACTTCCTGCTTGGGGACGCTGCTGTAGCCGCCCAGCAAGCGTGCGATTGGCGTTCGGTCCGATGACCGCGATGGTCTTGAGCTTGCCCGGATCGAGCGGCGCGAGGTCGTTCTCGTTCTTCAGCAGGGTGATGGTTTCGCGCGCGGCCTGCGCGGGCGAGCTCGCGATGCTCGTCGCAGCCCACGATGCGCTCGGCCTCGTCGGGATCGACGTAGGGGTCGTCGAACAGGCCCATCTGGAATTTCCAGTAGAGCATCGGCGCGACCAGCTCGTCGAGCTGCTTCTCCTTGAGCACGCCCTTGCGGACCAGTTCCACCAGGTGCAGGTAGCAATCGGGCTCGGGCAGTTCGATATTGACGCCGGCTTCCACTGCCTGCCGGCAGGCTTCCTTCTTGTCCCGGGCGACGGCATGGCCGCGGACATCGGCGCGATAGTGCAGCTCGCTGATGGCGTAGTAGTCGGAGACAACGAAGCCCTGGAAGCCCCACTCCTTGCGGAGCACGTCGCGCAGCAGCCACTGGTTGGCGTGCGAGGGAATGCCGTCGATCTCGTTGTAGGAGGCCATCACGCTGATGGCGCCGGCCTTCTGGATGGCCTCTTTGAAGGGGAACAGGAAGGTCTCGCGCAAGCACGCGTTCGGAGACGTTCGCGGGCGCGCAGTTCGTGCCGGACTCCGGCTGGCCGTGCGCGGCGAAGTGCTTCAGGGTGGCGATGACGCGGTTCTTGTCCTGGAATGTGGCGTCGCCCTGGAAGCCGCGGACGGCCGCCATGCCCATGCGGGATACCAGGAAGGGATCTTCGCCGTAGGTCTCTTCGACGCGGCCCCAGCGCGGCTCGCGGGCGACATCCACCACCGGCGTGAGCGCCTGATGCGTGCCGCGCATGCGGGCTTCCTTCGCGGTCATGGTGAAAAGCCGCTCAACCAGTTCGGGATTGAAGGTGGCGCCGAGCCCGATGGGTTGCGGGAAGCTGGTGGCGTCGAGCGCGGCATGGCCGTGGAGGCACTCTTCGTGGAAGATGACCGGGATGCCGAGGCGGGAGTTCTCGATGAAAAACTTCTGGATGGCGTTGGTCAGCTCGGCGGTGGCGCGGGCATTCAAACCCTTGCCGGCCTCGCTGGGCCGGCCGACCTGGCCGAGTCCGCGGCGATCTTTGAACGCCTTTTTGGCCTTCGCAAGGTCGAACGTTCCGTCGGCATCGACCAGGGTGTCGGCCTTTTCGCGCCAGACGCACATCATCTGCGCGGCCTTCTCTTCCAGGGTCATTCGCGAAAGTAGATCTTTAGTTCGCCGGGCAGCTGGCAGCGCCGGGTTCAGATACGCGGGAGCAGGCGTTCTTTTGCTAGAAGCTTTTTTGGCCGATGGCATGATCTTGGCGTCGTTTGGGGCGCTGGGCGCAATTTCATTCTAGTGTCGAACTATATCTGGGTTACACGGCGAAAGCAAGGTGGGCGGTAAGGTTTTGATTTTTTCGATGCATCTGGACCTGACGCGCAATGGTCATCGGTCGTGGTGAAGCCGGGGCGCTAAAATGGCCTAGGACCAAGGCGGAGAGCCTTCCTACCTCCAGGACATGGACGACAAACGCAAGCGCGCACCCGCCGCGGCGGTTTCCGTGTCCGGGCTATGCAAACGGTACGGCGCCAGTGAGGTAGTGTGCGCGGTGAGCTTCGAAGTGGGGGCAGGCCAGATCTTCGCCCTGATCGGCCCGAACGGCGCCGGTAAAACCACCACGCTGGAATGTATCCTCGGATTGCGACAGCCCGATGCCGGTTCGATTCGCATCCACGGGTTGGACCTGCGTACGCAAGCCATGCAGGCGAAGCTGCTCGTAGGGGCTCAGTTGCAGGCGGCCACACTCCAGGACAAGATCACCTCGCGCCAGGCGCTCGATCTTTTCGGCTCGTTCTACCCCCGGCGGTTTCCCGCGGAGGAACTTCTGCGGCGCTTCGACCTCGATGACAAAGCGGACGCGCCCTTCGCGACACTTTCGGGCGGGCAGCGGCAGCGCTTGTTTCTGGCGCTGGCGCTGGTCAATCAGCCCACTCTGCTGGTGCTCGACGAGCCCACCGCCGGTCTCGATCCGCAATCCCGCCGCAAGCTCCGCATCCTGATTCAGGAGATGCGCGCGGAGGGTAGAACCGTTCTGCTGAGCACGCATGATCTGGACGAGGCGGCTGAGCTGTGCGACCAGGTTGCGATCCTGGATCGCGGATGCCTCATCGCAGTGGCGCCGCCGGCGGAATTGATCGCCCGCTCCACATCGCTCTCGCGCGTGATCGTGCGGACTTCCCCGCCCCTGGCGAGCGCACTCGTGGATTCTCTGCCCAACTTGCGTGGCGCCGTTTACCGCGATTGCAGTTGGGTCCTGGATACCCCGGCTCCCAGCCGTCTGCTGGCGGACCTGGTGCGGCGAGCGGATGAAGCGCGGGCCGAATTGCTCGATGTGCAATTGCGCCGGCCGTCGTTAGAAGATGTCTTCCTCGAGCTTACGGGCCACTCCTGGCCTGGTGGGGAATCGGGCGGGGATCTCTTGTGACGAAACGCGCGGTTCGGAACGGATGGCTCCGCCACTTCCTGCTTTCGATCGATCTGAATTTCCGCAACCCGCAGGCAATCGTGTACGGCTACCTGGTGCCCATCATTTTTCTGCTTGCGTTCGGTAGCCTTTTCCGGGCCGATTCTCCGCCGCTGCTGGCGCAGATGGGCCAGATCGTGACAATTACGATACTGGGCGGCGCGTGTTTCGGTTTGCCTACGGCGCTGGTGGCCGAACGCGAACAAGGCATCTGGAGGCGCTACCGCTTGCTGCCCATTCCGATCGGTTGGCTGGTCTTCAGTGCGATGCTGGCGCGCGTTTTGATTGTCGCGTCAGCCGTCCTGGTGCAAATCGCCCTGGCCCGCGCCATTTTCGGCACGCCTTTACCCGCTCATCCGGCAGCAGCCGCAGTGGCCTTTCTCTTTGTGACCGGCGCCTTCCTGGGAATGGGATTGCTGGTTGCGGCGCTGGCAGACAGTGTGCCCGCGGTGCAGGCGCTGGGCCAATGCATATTTCTCCCGATGATCCTCATAGGCGGCGTGGGAGTGCCGCTGGCGGCCTTGCCGGCCTGGGCGCAGAAAGTCGCCGGCTTCATGCCGGGCCGCTATGCGGTAGAGGTTCTGCAGCCCTGTTTCAACGCGCCGCCCGGTCTTCACGGCGTCACATTCCGATTGACCGCCCTGACCGTGATCGGACTTGCCGCGGGACTGTCCGGAACGAAACTGTTTCGTTGGGAAGCCGGCCGGAGGATCGGTTCCGTGCGCTGGTGGGTGGCGGCTGCTCTGCTCGCCTGGGCGGGTGTGGGGGCCATCGCCTGGGCCACCGGCCGTCTGCGGCCTGTATTGCCCGAGCCGGCAGCGTGGGCCAATATCACGGAGGCGCAGATCGCCGAAGTCGGTTTTGACAATCTCCCGGACGACGACGGCATCGTTGCGGCCCTGGCGCCCCCCAACTTGCAGTCGGCCCGAAGCGGCGAATTCGCCCGCAAACTGGCCGTCTGGCCGCAGGGACAACTCGACGACCCCGGGCAGAGCATTCGCAACCTGGTTTCCGTCGCCGCGGTGGCGGATCTTTGTGCCGATCCGCGGGAGCGGGAAATCGGCCGGCTGGTATTCCGGCAAATCGGCCGGCGGTTTGAACCCGCCGTGGAGCGTCAGGCTCTGGCGTGGATCATTCTGAGTCCGGAAGATGGCGCGGCGCTTACCAAGGCTCCGGAACTGGGTCTGTTCCGGCACCCGCCCGAAAGGCTCGTGCGCCAACGCAGCGCGATCTATGCGGAGAAATACCTGGGACGGCTGCTGGGAAAGATTCCGGAGTGAGACGCAGCACGTCGATCTTGGGAAGAGGCGCCGGGAAGACTCTCCTTTCGATCGTCCGGCAGGCGGACCGTGTTCGCGGATATGGCTTAGGCCGAGAAGCACCGTAAGCGGTGGTTATCAGCCATCGCTCATTCGGTCAGCGGTTTGTAAGCGGTTTGTTAACAATATGTTGGAAATGGCCCGCGCCTTGCAAGTGTAAAGCCGAAGGTTCTGGAGGTTCTTATGAATCGGACAGTGCAGATAGTGAAATCCGCGATTCCCGCAATGGCACTGGGGGCCCTGATGTTGTTCGGTCCCGCAGCCGCGTTCGCCCAGCGCGGCGGTGGGGGACACGGCGGCGGCGGCCGAGCCTTCTCCGGCCGGTCCAACTCAGGCGGCGGGGGCCGCAGCTATTCTGCCCCGTCCAACCGCGGGTACTCTGGAGGAAGTCGCGCTTATGGTGGCAACTCCGGTCGCGCTTATGGCGGCAACTCCGGTCGCGCTTATGGCGGCAACTCCGGTCGCGCTTATGGTGGCAACTCCGGTCGCGCTTATGGTGGCAACTCCGGTCGCGCTTATGGTGGCAACTCCGGTCGCGCTTATGGTGGCGGATACGGTCGCGCTTATGGCGGCGGATACGGTCGCGCTTATAGCGGACGCGCCTATGGCTATGGCGGTGGCGGGTACTACCCCGGCCGCTTCTACCAAGGCCACGGCTATTATTACGGCGGGCGGTTTTGGGCTCGTCCTTACTTTGGAGTAGGGATCGGCATTCCGTTCGGCTACGGGTACGATGACGGTTACGGGTGCGGCTATTACGACGGATACGGCAATTGGGTGCCCGCTCCCTGCTACGTAGGCCCCGGTTACTGATGTAAGCGAATCGTGGTGTCGATGGATGGGGACGCGCGAGCGGCCGGGCCGCTCGCGGGGACCCGGATCGGCCAGTATGGGAGAATGACGGCAGAGCCTGGCTCAATGAAATTCTCTTCGTACTGTATTCTCTCAACGCTCCTGCTGATTGGCTCTCAGCCGGCAGTCGCCCAAGCGGATGGCCCAGACCTGGCATCGCGAGCGGGGCTGCCACTGGAGCAAACCGCGAGCCGCGGAGTCGTTACTCGCGATCCGTCTACGATCGTCAAATGCAAAAATGAGTTTTGGGTCTTTTATACAGGGCGCGGCGTTCCTTCCTTTCATTCCAAAGATCTGGTGAAATGGGAACCCGGCCCGGCGGTGTTCCGGACAGCGCCCGAATGGACTGCCACAGCGGTTCCCGAGAACCGGAACATGAACTACTGGGCTCCGGACATCATCCACCTCGGCGACCGGTATCTGCTCTACTACTCCGTGTCCGCCGGCGGCCTGCCTCATTCGGCAATCGGGCTCGCAACTACTCCCACTCTCGATCCAGCCGATCCCGCCTATGGCTGGACCGATCACGGCGTTGTGGTGCAATCGCAGAAGAGCAACAACCTCAACGCAATCGATCCCTCCGTGTTTTCCGACCAAGACGGGACTCTGTGGCTGGCGTTCGGCTCCTTCGCGGGCGGAATCAGGCTCGTACAACTCGACCCGAAAACCGGTAAGCGATTGATCCCCGATGCGCCGTTCCTACAGGTGGCATCCTACGATCAAATTGAGGCGGTGTGCCTTTACAAGCACGATGGCTTTTACTATCTCTTCGTCAATTTTGACAATTGCTGCCGCGGGGTGAATAGCACTTACAGCATTCGCGTCGGGCGCAGCCGCAAAATCACCGGCCCGTACCTCGACAAGGATGGCGTCGAGATGCTCAAAGCCGGCGGCACTGTCCTGATTCCCACGAAGCAGGGACCACTGGTCGGACCCGGTCACACCGGCATTCTTGTCGATAACGGAAAGAGCTGGTTCACTTCCGATTTTGAGGGCGATACCCGGATGGGAGGGAAAGCAACCCTCGCTATCATGCCGCTTACCTGGAAATCAGGCTGGCCCGAGGTAGAAGTCGTCGACAGATGACGCCGGTCCGCGCCCACTCACCAGATTCACATAGCTGCTCCCGTCGTGTTGATGCGCCGGTTTCAATATCGCTATAGTATGCGATGGGTTGATGCTTCGGACCTGTTTCGGTCCGGGATGGCTCTTCCGGTTCTGTCGAGGCCCTACAGAACTGACCGCTTGTTTGCGGAGGGCCCCTGAGGGAAGGAACAGACCGCTATGTCAGTCCAGAAACCGCAGCAGACCGGCACGGCTTCTGTGGTCTTCCCCATCCTGGGCGACCCCGGCGCCATGCTTCCGCAGGAGCAGGACCGGCGAACCGGCAACTCCACGCCCCGGCGCCTGGCGGCGATGCTGATTCTGATTGCCGGCGCGGTGCTCCCCACCTGGTTTGCCGGCGTCGCTACGCATCGCCCCCAGACGCGGGAGATCCACATCGAGGCATACCGCTACGGCTTCAGCCCCTCGCGCATCCATGCCAATCGCGGCGACCGCCTGCGGCTCACCTTTTCGACGCGCGATACGGGACAGAGCTTTTTCTTTCAGGATTACGATCTTCACGTCTCCATCACTCCCGGCAACAAACTGGTATCGGTGCAGCGCCTCTCGCGTCCTGACGATCCTCCGGTGTTCATGGAGACGGTAGAGATCGTGGCGGGACTTCCAGGCTGGCAGGGCTGGCTGGTGTCGAAATCGCAATTTCGCAACCATACTTATAATGGTCCGCTGCACGGAACCGAGCGCGGCGACCTGATTGTCGCTCCCAACTTCTTGCTGTACGGAAGCCTGGGGCTGCTGGTGGCGATTCCGTTCGCCGGCCTGATTCTGGGGCGCCACCGGGCGGGCAGACGCCCGGAACGGCGCGTGAATCTGTTCCAGATGTTTCCAGGGCTCAAGCGAATCCTGAAAGCGCCTGCCTTTCAATTCAACATCGCTCTTCCGATGCTCGGCGTGTTCTGGTTCGTCATTCTGGCGGGACTGTTCGGCACCAAGGTCTCCGGCCGCAACGCCGGTCCCATGATCATATGGGTGCTCTGGCTTTCCTCGCTGATCATCCTGATGGTGCCCATCGGCGGCAGAATCTGGTGCACGGCTTGCCCGCTGCCCCTGCTGGGGGAATGGATGCAGCGGCGCAGACTCGCGCGAAATCCCGCGGAACTGGAAGGCAAGATGGTGCGCCGCATCTTCGGCATCCCCCTGCGATGGCCCTCCTGGCTGAGCAACCCATGGCCGCGAGTGCTGTTCTTCCTTCTGCTTGGAACCTTCAGCACCACCCTGGTGGCGGTGCCTGCCGCTACCAGTTGGATGTTGATCTCTCTGGTTCTGATGGCCGTCATCACCTCCTTCTTCAGCGAGCAGCGGCTCTTTTGCCGCCACTTGTGTCCGATTAACAGCTACATCAGCCTCTACTCCACTACCGGCCGCATGGTGGTGCGGAGCGTCGCCGCCAAGCCCTGCGACGATTGTCAGGAGCGCTTTTGCCTCACCGGCAGCGTCAAAGGATGGGGCTGCCCGTACGGACTGTGCGTGGGTGAGATCGACCGGAACAACGATTGCGGCGCCTGTATGGAGTGCGTGAAAACCTGCGCCTACGACAATGTCGCGGTCTACTGGCGCAACACCGGATGGGACCGAGAAATCGCCGGTTATGGCGAGACCTGGCAGGCCATCGTGATGTTCGCCCTGGCCTGCCTCTACTGCTACATCAACCTGGGCGCATGGGACCGCATTCGCGATTGGATCGACATCGTAGATAAACGGAATTGGGGGTCGTTTACCGTGTACGCGCTGGTGGTGTGGGCGGTGTGCCTGGGAGTCCTGCCCCTGGCCTGGTATCTGCTGGTCAGATTGGGAACCGCGGCCGGCGGCTCGCCGCGACCCGCGGCAGTTCAGTTTCGCGCCACCAGCGCCGCGTTCATCCCCATTGGCTTGGCCGTCTGGATCGCTTTTGCGCTGGCGACCGTGCTTTCCATGATGACGTTCGTGCTTCAGAGCCTCTCGGACCCGTTCAATTGGGGCTGGAACCTTCTCGGCATGGCCGGCAGCCGCTGGCACATCATCTGGTCTCCAGCCATCCCCTGGCTGCAGGTGGCTTGTGTTCTGGTGGGCGCTGCCTTCTCCTTGCGGGCGCTTGCGGAATGCTGGCAGCGCAACGGCGCACTGCCTCGCCGTGCCGCGCTAGGCGCTGTGCCATCGGCGGCGTTCCTTTGGAGTGCGGCCGCGGGGATGATTTGGTTTTTCGCGGCCTGACGGAAAGGAAGAATGAAAACCGACAAGGCCAGACCGAAATCGCCCCGCACCAAACGCTCTTCCTTGCCGCCCGGTCTCAGAATACTCGTCATCATGCTGGGAGTGCCGCTGGTGGTGTTGATCTATCAGGCGCATAGCTCCGGCCTCTCCCTGGGACAGCTCTTCGAGCACATTTTCAAAGGGGCTCGCCGAGCGGACACCGCAGCGATCCCCAGCAAAACCGCGCACGGCAACAGGATCGATTTTCTGACGCCGGTGCCGGTTGGGTTCCCAGCCACCGCTCCACCGCGCATCGGCAGCCTCCAGATTGTGGATCTCGATAAAGACGGCCTGCCCGACATTCTGGTGGCCGATATGGTGGCCAACCGCATCGGCTGGATCCGCCAGTTCCCCGCCGGGGTCTACACCGAAAAGTGGATCGGCCCCGTGCTCGCTGCCCCAGCGCATGTGACCGCGGTCGATATCGATAAGGACGGCGATCTCGACATACTGGTCGCCTGCATGGGCCAGCTTTTCCCCAGCAACGACAAGATCGGCTCGGTCGTGATCCTGGAGAACGACGGAAAGCAGAACTTCGCGCCGCACACCGTAGTTGACCACATTGCCAGGGTCACCGACGTGCGCGCCGCCGATTTTAACGGCGACGGCCGTCTTGACCTGGTGGTGGGCGAGTTCGGCTATGACGACGGCGAAACCCGCTGGATGGAGAACCTGGGCAACTGGCAGTTCCGCCCGCACATTCTGCAGAGCCTCTCCGGCGTGATCCATACCATTCCCGTGGACATCGATAACGATGGCGACATGGATTTCGTCAGCCTGGTCAGCCAGGAGTGGGAGGAAATTTACGTATTTGAGAACGATGGCCGCGGAAATTTCAAATCGCACCTGGTTTGGGGCAGCACCAACGAAGACTACGGCAGCAGCGGCATCCGCCTGGTGGACCTCAACAAGGACGGCCTGGTGGACATCCTCTATACCAATGGGGATGCCTTCGATTACCTGCCCCCACGCCCGCGCCCCTGGCACAGCGTCCAATGGCTCGAGAATAAGGGCAACTTCAAATTTGACCACCACGCCATCGGTCTCTTTCCCGGCGCCAGCGCGGCGGTTGCGGCCGATCTGGACGGCGATGGAGATCTCGATGTCGCCGCCGTCACCTGCTACAACTTCTGGGAACGGCCCGACTCCCAGAGCATCGTCTGGTACGAGAACGACGGCAAAATGAATTTCACCGAGCATGACATCAGCCACTCTCCGACGCATCTGATCGGTCTGGAAGCGGCAGACATGAACGGCGACGGAAAGCCCGACCTGGTTTCCGTGCGCATGGATGCGTATCAGCCGTTCACGAACGACGGGCGCGTGGTGCTCTGGCTCAATCGCTGGGGCCAGGCTCCGGCAAAAACCGGCAGCCTCTTCCCCGCCCCGGTCGCCGGGTTCTTACGGAGGCCCTTCCCTTGAAATTCGAAGCGGGACCCTGGAAGCTGGTGGGGCTTGCCGCCGTTCTGGCGGTAGGCACGTGGATGCTGTCCAGCACTCTGCTGTCGGTGAAAGCGCCGGCGGATTTTCCCAAGCTCCCCGACACCAGGGCGATGGGCCCGGCTGTCCGCAACCTGCTGGTGGGCGCCGACCGGGATGCCCGCAGGCACCTCGCGGCCGCCGGGTCGGTCGGCAAACTCGCCATGGCCTATCACGCCAATGACTATCCAGACGAGGCCGCCGCGGCTTATCGGATTGCCGCCCGGCTGGCTCCCGGTGACCCGCAGTGGGTCTACTGCCAGGCGCTGCTGCGGGAGGAACAGGGAAACCAAAAGGAGCAGTTCGACCTGTTGCAGCAGACCGTGACGCTTAAGCCCGATCATATTCCCGCGCTTCTGAAGTTGGCCGACGGCTACTTTAAGCAGGACAAGCTCGACGAAGCCGCGCGCCATTACGAACTGGCCGCCCAGGCTTCCGATAAGGATGCCTCGCTGCACGCGGCTTTCGGACTTGCCCGGATTGCCGCTCGCCGCGGAGCCTGGAACAAGGTTGTCGAGTACGCCGCTCCGCTCTGCCAGTCCTACCCTTTGGTGCGCCCGCCTTACCAGTTGCTGCAGACGGCCTATGAGGCGTTGGGACAGACCGGCAAGGCCGCGGCGGAGCGGGAAGCGATCCTCTCCGGGAACTTCACGGACATGCCGCCCATCAAGGACCCGGTGGTCGATCGTTTGGCGGACCTCTCTTATTCATCGACGCGTCTCCTCAAAGTAGCCGGCTTGCTGAGCCGCTTCGGACATCCCGACCGTGCGCTACAGGTTGCGCGCCGCGCCGCCGAAGCCAACCCCGCCGACCCTGATATCCGCGCCTTTATCGCGCGCACGCTGCTTTCTTGGTACCCGGACAAACCGGACGCGATCGACGAAGCGCTGACGCAGCTTGGCGAGTGCCTCCGTCTGAGGCCGGACGATCCGGCGCCTTTGTGGAGTTTCAGCAACGACTTTTTCGCGGCTCCCAAAACGCCTGCCGCCGTGCAGCGCCTGAGCGGCCTCATGCGCCCGTATGCCGGCCGCGCCGATGCGCATTTTTATCTGGGGCTGGCCGCCGATGCGCGGGGAGAGAACCAGGAAGCTGCTTCCCAATACCAGGCTGCTTTGCATGAGAAGCCCGACGATTCCAATCTCTACTACAAGCTCGGCCTCATTTTGGACAAAGCCGGGAAGCTGGACGGGGCGGTCGCCTACCTGCAAAAGTCGGTGGAGCTGGACCCGTCCAACACCGTCGCTCGCTTCAACCTCGGGGTCGTTCTGATGCAGCAAAGCAACTATAGCCGGGGACTGCGGGAACTCGGCGAAGTGCTCCGCATCCATCCGCATGACGCCGCCGCCCACTTTGTTATTGGATTCGCGTACTTGTATACCAGGAGAATCGATGAGGCGGTTGCCAGCTTCCGGCAAGGCTTGCGGTACAAGCCGGATGACGCCGAAGCGCACTATGGCCTGGGCTCGGCGCTTTCCACCCAGCACAAGCGGGAAGACGCCGTGGCAGAACTGCGCGAAGCCCTGCGGCTCCAGCCGAATTACCCGGAGGCGCAGCAACTGCTGCGTCAGCTCGACCGTTGAGCCACGGCATGTGCCGGATCGTCCCGGATTAACCCCATCCAGCGGCGCGCCGCCAGGTGAAGACACGGTATGCAACGTAGCATTCTTCCTGAATCGGCGATAGAATTCCGAATAACGAAAATTGGCTTGTAATACAGTTTCCAATGTGGAGGGCTCCATGCAATTACAGAATCGCCGGTCCCTGTTGAAAGGCGCGGTCTTCTCACTGGCGGGAATGGCGGGATTGCCATCGATCGCGCGGGCGGTGGAGGATGCCACCACCCCATACAACCGTCCTAAGTTGAAGATCACCGATATCCGCACGGCGGAAGTCCGGGTGCACGGCTATCAGGTCCATGTCCGGGTATACACCGATCAGGGTGTCACCGGCCAGGGCGAATCCACCGACGCAGCCTCAGGCAACGTCCCCATCATCAATTCCTTTTCGCGCCTGCTCATCGGCCAGGACCCGCTCAATATCGAGGCTGCCTTCGAACGCATCCGCACTTCGGGAGTATTTGCCGGCGCGCAATCCGGCCAGTACGTCGCGGCCTTGACGGCGGTGGAGACCGCGCTCTGGGACCTTGCGGGTAAGGCTCTGGGCCTGCCTGTGTATCAATTGCTCGGGGGCAAGGTTCGCGACCGCGTCCGCGTCTATTGCGATTCCGGCGCGCGGGAGATGATCCCCGGCAACGAGGGGTCCAAGGCCAGAATCCATCAGATCCAGGAGATGGGCTTCACCGCTGCCAAGATCGATATCGACGACGCGGCCGACCCCGCGCGCTTCGACCGCGTGAACTGGACGGCGTCGAACGGCGAGATCGACCACATGGTTGCCAAGGTCGCCTTCACGCGCGAGCTGTATCCCAAGAACTTCGACTTGGCGGTGGACATGCACGCGCGCTATGACGCAGGGACGGGCAAACGAGTTGCCAAGGAACTCGAGCCCTTCAAGCTGATGTGGCTGGAGGAACCCGTGCCTGCCGAGAACATCGATGCCATGCGGGAAGTGCGGGCCTCTACCAGCACACCCATCTGCTGCGGCGAGAACGTGTACATGCGCTGGGGCTTCCGCGAGATTCTGGAAAAGCGCGCGGCCGATATCATCATGCCGGACTTCCAGAAGTGCGGCGGCCTGCTGGAGGCGCGCAAGATCGCGGACATGGCGCATACCTACTACGTGCCCGTCGCGCCGCACGCCGTGACATCGCCCATCGGCATGATGGCTACCGCGCATGTGTGCGCCGCGATTCCGAACTTCCTGGCTCAGGAATGGCACTGGATCGATTCACCCGACCTGTGGCGCAACTGGGTGAAGGAAGGCGAAATCATCCAGAAGGGCTACATCGTCCCGCCGGAACGGCCAGGCATCGGAGTCGAGATGAACGATGAGGCCGCGCGGAAAGCGCAGGTGCCGGGCACGCCGTGGTTCGAGCCGGTAAGGAGAGGATGACCATGCGACTCACGACGCTCTTTGTTGCGGCTCTGTGCACCGCTTCGGCGCTCGCCCAGCCCGGTGTCCTCACGCGCGAACTGCTGATCCAGTACACTCCCGATTGGAAAGGCGAGCGCTTTCAGGACGGCCGTCCCAAGGTGCCCGATGCCATCCTGCAACGCATGAAGTCGGTGACGCTCGAAGAAGCATGGGCACAACTGCGTTCCGCCGGCTTCAATCACGAATACGCCGACGGCTGGCTGGTGATTCATCCCGAAAAGGTGCTGGTGGGTCGCGCGCTGACCGCGCAATGGCTCCCCGGCCGCCCGGACATCGAGCGCGTGATCGAGGAGCAGGGAAAGAAGGATAAGCGCGTCGGCGGCACCAACGCGTGGCCCGTTGACATGCTGCAACCGGCCGACGTCTACGTCTGCGACCACTTCGACCTGAAGCAGGACGGGCCGTCCATCGGCGATAACGTCGGCAATGCGATTTACGCCAAGAGCCACAATGGCATCGTCTACGAAGGAGCCGTGCGCGACATCAACGGCCTGAAGGAACTGGAGGATTTCACGGCCTTCGTGCGATTCTACGACCCCTCACACCATTTCGGCATGCTGGGCACCGGGGCGCGTCTGAATTCCACCATGATCGGCATCAACATCCCGATTCGTATCGGGCAGGCGACGGTGATGCCTGGCGACGTGGTGCTCGGCCGCGACGGCGGAGTGCTTTTCATCCCGCCGCAAGTGGCGGAACAGGTGGTTCAGTATTCGGAGATCACGCATCTGCGCGACCTGTTCGGCCACCAGCGCCTGCGCGAAAACAAGTACACGGCGGGCCAGATCGACACCGGCTGGTCCGCGCCCATCGAGGCGGATTTCACCGGCTGGCTGCGCGAGAATATCGACAAGCTGCCGGTAGCGAGACAACAGATCGAGGAGATCCTGAAACGGCGCGCGAGATGATTTTTATTTTGAGTCCTCGGCCACTTCGATGCCGTTCACACATGCCATTTCCACAACAGGCACAAACGTGAGCAGGATCTTGCCTTGGGCGTTAGGTCGAATCGCGGAGAATGTCCGGTCTATGGGACGGCCTTCTCCCCCGGCCTCCTTGATGATATCGAAGTTCCTGAGAATGGCCACTCCGTTGCAATAGACGTCGAAGACGCGGCTGCCCGGCCCGCCTGCGCCGGTATTACGTTTTCCATAGTGTCCTTCGCAGAATTTCAGCGTGACCCGGTACCGGCCATCCGCAACCGGCAGGGCGTAGGAAAAATGGCCCCACCGCTCGCTCGCGTACAGCGCCACACCCGGGGCGATGGAGTTGCTCGCCTGAGCCGGATTGGTGTTGCGGACCAACGCATTTCCACCCAGGAAATAGGAATCGGAACGCCACTCCTCCCCGTCCGAATCCCGCCACGATGAGGTCCAACCGGCTCGAATCCGGAGCGGTGTTACTTTGCCGGCATCGACGGGCAGCACCTCGATTCCACTCAACATCGCCGTGCTTCTCATGGAGTTAAAGTTCAGGTGCAGGAAGCCATCGGCCGCCGGCGAAATGTTCCGGAAGACCCGCTCGTCCGCTACGTTGGAACCCGCGGCATCCGAAACCACATCGAATGCCGTCAGGATGGGCTTCCCGTTCACGAAGACGCGAAAGACACGCTGGCCCTCGCCGCTACTTTCGGCGCTGATGAAATCCGCCAGACCAGTCTCCGCAAAAAAAAGATGCAGTTCATAATTGCCCGGCCGTAGTGGAATGTCGTAGCGAAAGTCGCCACTCCGCAGGTGCCGGTAAACATCGGGGTCCAGTGTACGAAAAATCCTCTCGGCCGGACGCACGAGCACATTACCGCCAGAGAAGAAGCGATCCGGTCCCCAGGTGCGCCCGCTACGGTCGACGAAGGGAGCGGTGGAGCCTGCGATGATCCGAAGACTATCGACGGCCCCTGTCGCCGCCGGCTTGAGGCTGGAGACCAGAGGGGACGTGGCATCGACGGAGGTAGGGTTCACTGCCCGCCAACGCCACGCAGCAAAGGCGCTAGCGACTACCAGAGCAGCTACGGCGTAGGCAATCACGCCCCGCGTAAGCCAGTTCGGGAGCGCCGGAAAATGCGTTTCCGCGGGTAGGGTCCCGGCGGCAGTCGCCTCCTCAATTGAACTCTCGGCGGCTGTTGCCTCGGCAACTGCCGTCTCAGCGGCTGGTGTCTCGGCAGCTATCGGTTCCACCGCCGGAGTCCCGGCAATTTCCTCTACCAGCGGAGTCCCCCACTGGAATTCGGCGGAGTAGGAGCCCGGCGGCATGGCGATCCTGACCGCATGATGAGAGCCATTTTGGGCCAGGTAATGCTGAGCCAGCTTCTTTCGTACTTCATTGGCTGTCACGCGGACAATGGTGTGCTGGCCCGCATCGAAGTCCTGGGGAAGCTGGAAGAGTTCCACCCCAATCGAGCGTTCTTTGAGAACGCCGGTCGGACCGCTCATCGTGTGCTCGACGATGTGCTCCAGGAACTCCCTGCATCGCTTGCTGGTGCGAAACGCCGGACTTGCCAACAAACGATTGAGTTCCGCCCGCACGTCCTGCTGGCGTGGCTCGCTAAGTCCGTTGCTCTCGCTTTCGCACATCCAAGTGATCTCCCGCGAATAATAACACAACACAGTTACCCTCGTGGCGGGGGTTTAACAACCTGGGCTAACCGTTAACCGGACAGAATGCCCGGCCCTCCCCTTGGCCAAAAACAAAGATTCCATTACGGTTGAACGCAGGACACCGTACCAAACCTAGCGACAGATGGACTCGGGTGTTAGTCTACGCGAGATCAAGCTGGGATGCTGCGTTTCAACGCCTTGGGAGGGCATACTTCAACCGGCGCAGTCGCCTGAGCCCGCAGGCAACCGGGGCTAAAATATTCGGTCTGATCGCGCGCGGCGTCAGAAAATCCCTAATCGCTATGCTGCTGTGCGCTATTCTGAGCAGCATCAAGGACGCCATGAACAATCGCTCCGCTATCCTTTGTCTGGTAACCACCCTCGCCGTTTCTGCCCTGCCCGGACAGACGCCAGTGACGCTCAACGTGGAGGTGAGCCGGCCGAAATCGCCAGTCAGCCCGATGCTGTACGGTCTCATGACCGAAGAGATCAATTACTCGTACGACGGCGGCCTTTACGCGGAACTGGTCCGCAACCGCACGTTCCGATCCGATTGGACCGGCATTCTGAACTGGTTCGTGATCGAAAAAGGGACGGCTTCGGCCAAGGTGAGAGTCGATGCGAAGGACGGGCCATCGACAGCATTACCCAACAGCGCGAAGCTCGAAGTGACCAAAGCCGATGCCAATAGTCCGGCAGGACTCCTCAACGAAGGCTATTGGGGAATGGCCGTGCGGCCGAACAGCCGGTACACCGGGTCGCTGTACGCCAAGAGCGATTCCCAGGGGCCGCTGCCGGTGCGGATTGCGCTTGTGGCGGACCAATCCGGGCAGGTTCTCGCCCAAGCCTCCGTCCCGGTTTCGGGAAGCGCCTGGAAGGAATATCGGTTCGAAATGCAGTCGGGGAGCGTCGCGGCATCTTCCGAAAATCATCTGGAGATGACCATCGACAGGCCGGCGACCCTGTGGCTCCAGTTGGTTTCGCTGTTCCCGCCCACGTACAAGAACCGGTCCAACGGGAACCGCGTCGACATCATGGAGAAGCTGGCCGCCATGCACCCCGCCTTCCTGCGCTTCCCCGGCGGAAACTACCTGGAAGGAAGCCGGATCGATACGCGTTTCGATTGGAAGAAGATGATCGGACCGCTGGTGGATCGTCCCACGCACCCCACCACCTGGAGTTACCACTCCACTGACGGCATGGGCTTGCTGGAGTACCTGGAATGGTGCGAGGACCTGCACATGCAGCCCTTACTGGCCATCTATGGCGGATACTCTCTCGGCGGACAGGTGGTAAAGCCGGGACCGGACCTCGATCCTTACGTGCAGGAAGGGCTGGAGGAGATCGAGTACGTCACCGGCGGAACCGAAACCAAGTGGGGCGCGGTGCGCGCGCGCGACGGGCATCCGGCGCCGTTCCCGTTGCGCTACGTGGAGATCGGCAATGAAGACAACTTCGACCGGGCCAAAACGTACGACGGCCGGTATGCCCAGTTCTACAAGGCCATCAAAGCGAAGTACCCGAACCTCCAGGTGATCGCCACCATGCCGGTAAACGGCATGACCCCCGACATCATCGACGACCACTACTACAAGCGGCAGCAGGGGATGTTCGAGGAAGCGCGACACTACGATAAGACCGACCGCAACGGGCCGAAGATCTTCGTCGGCGAATGGGCCACCCGGGAAGGCACGCCCACTCCCAACTTCGGCGCCGCTTTGGGCGATGCCGCGTTCCTGACCGGCCTCGAACGGAACAGCGACGTGGTCATCATGTCAGCCTACGCGCCGTTGTTCGTCAACGTGAATCCAGGCGGAATGCAGTGGAGTAGCGACCTGATCGGTTACGATGCGCTGAACAGCTACGGGTCGCCAAGTTACTACGCGCAGGTGATGTTCGCTTCCTGCCTGGGGGATGAAACCGTAGAATCCAATGTGTCGGGAGCCGGCGATAAATTCTTCTACTCCGTAACCGCCTCCAAAGGGACGAAGATGTGCCTGAAGCTGGTCAATGCCGCGTCCACCGCGCAGCCGGTGACGATTGCGCTGGGCGGGCTCGGCGCGGGAACTCACCCCGCGCAACTGGACACGCTGAAGGCGAATACCACCTGGGCGACCAATACCCTCGCAAATCCGAACCGCATCGTGCCGGCACGCTCGAAGCTGACCGTCAAGGGCGGGCGTCTGGAACAGGTGCTGCCGCCGTATTCGATTCAGGTTCTGGCAATCGATCTGAAATAGCCTAATCGCGGAAAAGCAGCGGCGCGTACTTCGCAAGCTAATCCTGCGGCAAAACGCGAATCGACACTTCCCGCCGGGGGATGAGCCGTTCCCCTTTTTCCAGCGCCTTCCGGCCGGAGGTCCTGGTCACCTTCATGCGGAGACCTTCCGGCTCTACCGCCAGCACCTTTCCCTGGACGTGAGTCCCCGCCGGAAGCACCAGCGCGACCTTCCGATCCGTCACCAGGGGCGCCAGTTCGCCCCATTTCGCTTGGACCTCGCGCGCGCTCGCCCCCAGTAGCAGGGCGTTGCCAACCCCCAACAGCAGGCCCAGTTTGAGAACAATTCCGTTTGCCATCGTCTTTCCTCCTCCCTGAGCATAGGGCGGCCCGGCAGTCCCACTTGTCGGGCCGGGGCAATTTGTTTGTCAGGAAATTGTCCGCCGCAGCCAGTGCCCGGTGCGCCCCGGTTCCAGCAGGAACGGAGCCATCGCCAGAGAGGCCAGAACGTCCGGAATGTAGTGCATTCCGGTGCCGATGCAACTCACGGTCACTGCGAACGCGGCGGTGGGGGGATAGGTGTTGCGCTCCCACTGAAGCGTGTGCGCGAGCCACCCTGTGACCGCCAGGTACCGGCGCGGCGCCGTGGAAGGCGCCAGCCAGTAAATCGGAAACACCACCGCCATAGCCACCCACATCGACATCGTCAGCCGGCGCAGGTCGCGGCGTGTGCGCGCAATCCAGGGCGCGGGCGCCGCCGCGTAAAACCCAATGCGCTCCCACACAGACGGCCGCCCCCTATACAGTGCTGGCGGCTGCATGTCCCCGCGCCCTCTCCATATAGAGGTAAAAGACCGGAGTAATATACAGCGTCAGTAACTGCGAAACCACCAGGCCCCCGACCACTGCCAGGCCCAGCGGGCGCCGGGCCTCTCCACCCGCGCCGATCCCCAGGGCAATCGGGAGCGTCCCGATCAGCGCCGCCATCGTGGTCATCATGATCGGCCGGAAACGCACCAGGCATGCCTCGTACATCGCCTCGCGAGGTGTGAGGCCCCGCCCGCGCTGCGCCTCCAGGGCGAAATCGATCATCATGATGGCGTTCTTTTTAACGATGCCGATCAGCATGATGATGCCGACAAACGAATAGATATTCAGCTCGTCATGGAACAGCAGCAACGTGGCCAGCGCCCCCAGCCCGGCCGACGGCAGTCCCGAGAGGATGGTGATGGGGTGAATGAAACTCTCGTAGAGAATCCCGAGGATCATATAGATCACCAGTATGGCCATGGCCAGCAGCAGCCCCATGCCCGCCAGCGAAGACTGGTACGCCGCTGCCATACCCTGAAAACTGGTCCGGAAGCTCGCCGGCAAAACCTCGCGAGCCAGCCGGTCCACGCTGTCCACCGCCTGTCCCAGGGAAACGCCAGGCAGCAGATTGAACGACACCGTCACCGCCGGCATCTGGCCCAGATGCGCCACCGAAAGCGGACCTACATCGGGCCGCAATTGGGCCACCGAACTCAGGCGGACCATCTTGCCGCTATCCGAGCGGACGTGCAGCAACTCCAGACTCCGGGGATTATTGGCGAATTGGGGGAGCAGTTCCAGGATGACCCAATACGTATCGGTCGCGGTATAGATATTGGAGACCTGGCGCGGGCCGTATGCGCTGAAAAGCGCCCCTTCGATGGCATCGGCGTCGAGCCCGCGCGCCGAGGCCCAATCGCGATTAATGTCCACGATGAGTTGCGGGCTCATCAGCCGCAGATCGCTGTTGACGTCCGTAATGCCGGGCACGGCGCGGACCCGCCGCTCGAAATCGGCCGCCACCCGGTACAATTCCGCAATATCCGGCCCCTGCAAGGTGTACTGATACACGCTGCGGCTGACGTTGCCGCCAATGCGGATCAGCGGAGGATTCTGCAGGTAGGTGTCGATTCCGGGAATCCGGCCGAGTTCCGGCCGCAATCGCGCGATGATCTGCTCCGGCGTGGATTTTCTTTGCTCCCGCGGCTTCAGCCGGATCATGAACCGCCCCTGATTCACCGACGAAGTTCCGCCCCCCTGGCCCACCGTGGAGGTAAACGCATCGATGTCGCTATCGGCCGCCAGAATAGCAGCCGCCTGGCTTTGCATCCGCACCATGCCGTCGAACGACGTATCCTGCTGGCCCTCTGTGGAGCCGCTGAGTTGACCCGTATCCTGGTTCGGAATGAAACCCTTGGGTACCACCCGGTAGAGGTAGACCGTGGCGCCCATCGTGGCCGCCGCCACCACCATCGTGAGAACCGAGTGCCGGAGCACCCCGCGCAGCGTCCAGCCATAAAAATCTTTCACGGCGTTGAACACGCTTTCCGACGAGCGCTGGAATAGGTTCTGGTGCAGGCCCGGCGGACGGAGAAAGCGGCTGCACAGCATGGGCGTCAGGCTCAGGGAAACAAACCCGGAGATCAAAATCGCCACCATCACGGTAACGGCGAATTCGCGGAAGAGCCGGCCCACGATGCCGCCCATAAACAGCACCGGAATGAAGACGGCGGCCAGCGAAAGGGTCATCGAAAGAATCGTGAACCCCACTTCCCTGCCCCCTTCGATGGCGGCTTCCATCCGCGGTTTGCCCATTTCCATATGGCGCACCACGTTCTCCAACACCACAATGGCATCGTCCACCACAAATCCCACTGAAAGGGTCAGCGCCATCAGCGACAGATTGTCCAGCGAATAGCCCGCGAAGTACATCACCGCGAACGTGCCGACAATCGAAAGGGGCAGGGCGAGACTGGGAATCGTGGTGGCCGAAACGTTGCGCAGGAACAAAAAAATCACCATCACCACCAGCCCGATGGTCAGCACCAGGGTGAATTTCACGTCGTTCACCGATTCCCGGATCGATTGCGACCGGTCGTACAGAATCTCCAGCTTGATCGCCTGGGGCATCTGCTCCCGGAATCCCGGCAGCAACTCCTTGATGCGGTCCACCACTTCCACCGTATTGGTCCCGGGCTGCCTCTGCACAATCAGGCTCAAACACCGCTTATCTGCGAACCAACTGCCGACCTTGTCGTTTTCCACGCTATCGATGACGTCGCCAATCTGGTCCAGCCGAACCGCCGCGCCGTTATGATAGGCCACCACCAGGCGCCGGTATTCCGCCGCGTTCAGCAATTGTCCGGTGGCCTGAATAGTGAATGCCCGCCGGTCCCCCCACAGAATGCCCGTGGGCAAGTTGACGTTATGCCGCCGGATGGCGTCCGCCACGTCGTCGATGCCGATGCCGCGGGCGGCCATGATATTCGGATCTACCTGCACCCGGACGGCGAACTTCTGCGCTCCGTACACCGACACCTGCGCCACGCCGTTGATCATGGAAATACGCTGCGCGATGGCGGTCTCGGCATAGTCGTCCACCACCGAAAGCGGCAGCGTGGGGGAACTCATGACCAGGCTGAGAATGGGCATGTCCGCGGGATTCACTTTGCGGAACGTCGGCAGGCTCGGCATGTTCGGCGGCAGTCTCCGCACGGCGGCCGAAATCGCCGCATTCACATCCAGCGCCGCGGCGTCCAGATCGCGATCCAGTGTGAATTGCAGGGTCACGCTGGTGGAGCCGCGCGAACTCGAAGAGGTCATCGAATCCAGACCGGGGATCGTCGAGAACTGGCGCTCCAGCGGGGTGGCAACCGATGCGGCCATGGTTTCGGGACTGGCGCCCGGCAGTCCGGCGTTCACCTGAATCGTCGGAAAGTCGATATTGGGAAGATCGCTGACAGGCAGGGCGCGATATCCGGCAGCCCCGAACAGCACGATCCCCATCATGACCAGCGCAGTCATGACCGGGCGGCGAATGAAAATCTCGGTGATATTCACGGTCTTACTGCTTTTAAGATACCAGGATGCTCTTAGCTTAATTTACTGCATTTGGATCATTCTGTTGACAAGCCCGCGGAGTCGGGATTAAGATCCTGTTTAGCCAATGCACACGTGTGCAATAGGCCAAATACGCACGTTCGGTACGCTCGTGACTGATCCAGGGCCAAACCTGTCCATCCCGCCGAAACCGGCTTCCATTAAAGACATCGCCCGCATCGCCGGTGTGGCGCACTCCACGGTCTCCCGCGCTCTCCGCAACAGCCCGCTGGTGAACCCGGACACGGTGCAAAGAATTCAGCGAATCGCCGGGGAAGCGGGGTACCGGACCAGCGCCGCCGCGCGCAGCCTGGTCACCCGGCGGAGCGACACCATTGGCGTGGTGGCCACCAATATTGCCGATCCGTTTGTCGCCGGCGTCGTCAGCGGCATCGAGGAAACCGCCGACCGCCACGGTCTCTCCGTCTTCCTCGCCAATTCCAACGCCGAACCGGAACGCGAGCTCCGCGTGGCGCGCAAGTTCGAAGAAAGGCGCGTGGATGGCATCATCGTCACCGCATCCCGCGCGGGCGACCAGTATGTGCCGTTGCTGACGCACATGCGCGTGCCCATCGTGCTGCTCAACAATCAGCACCCCAGCCAGTTTGCCCATTCCGTGATGATCGCCAACACCCGGGCGAGCCTGGACGCGACGCGGTACCTGATGGCCCTGGGTCACCGCAGGATTGCCTACCTCGGCGACCGTCAGGGATACCAGTCGGACACCGAACGCTACGCCGGATACCGGCAGGCGCTGAAAGATGCGGGACTGCGCTTCGAACCGCGCCTGGTGGCTCACGGCGATGGCAAGCCGGAAGGCGCCGAAGAGGCTGCCGCGCAGTTGCTCGCCCTGCCCCAGCCGCCTACCGCCATCTTCTGCTACAACGACATGTCCGCCCTGGGCGCGATGCGGCAGATTCGCAACCGGGGTCTGGCGATTCCCGCTGACATTTCGGTTGTAGGGTTCGACGATCTCTACATCAGCCAGTACTTGAATCCACCGCTCACCACCATCCGGCAGCCTATGCGGCAGATGGGAAACCTGGCGATGGAAACGTTGTTGCAGATCTTTTCCGGCGACGGGTCGAGGCATGACATCCAAGTGCCCGGCGAGTTGATCGTGCGCGAATCCGCCGCGCCACCAAAGGAGAATCGATGAGCAGATTGCTGATCCATCCAGAGAAATTTACCGGTCGCATTGAGAATTTCGGCTACGAGTACTTATCTTTCGAAACCCGCAAACTGGCCGCGGGGCAGGAATACGCCGCGCAGACCGGCGCGAACGAACTGGCCATCGTGGTGCTGGGCGGAGTCTGTTCGGTCACCACGCCGGAAGGCGCATGGCCGCGCATCGGCGGGCGAAGCTGCGTGTTCGACGGCCTGCCGTACACCGTGTACGTGCCGGTGGCGACAGGTTTCTCCGTCACCGCCGATACCGCTTGCGACCTGGCATTTTGCTACTGCCGCGCCGAAAAGCGCTACCCCGCGCGCCTGGTGACACCCGCCGAAGTCCGGGTGGAAATCCGCGGCGGCGGAAACGCCACGCGCCAGATCCATCACATGCTGACGCCGGAATTCCCCGCGCATCGCCTGCTGGTGGTGGAGGTGTTCACGCCCGCCGGCAACTGGTCCAGCTATCCGCCGCACAAGCACGACGTGCACAATCCCCCGGGGGAAGTGGACCTGGAAGAGATCTACTATTACCGGCTCGACCGTCCCGAAGGTTACGCCATACAGAAGGTCTACACGGCCGACCGCCGCATCGACGAGACCCTTTCGGTGCGCGACGGCGAACTGGTCCTGATTCCGGAAGGCTATCACCCGGTGGTAGCCGCCCACGGTTACAACGTGTACTACCTGAACGCCCTGGCAGGCTCGGCGCGGTCCATGGCCGCTTCCGACGATCCGGATTATGCCTGGGTCCGCGCCACCTGGCGCGAGCAGGATCCCGCGCTTGCCCATGGTGAAACGATGAGCGCCCTCGACGTGCGGTGATTGGGCAGAATCGGCTACGACCTGTATTCCGAGGAGCCGCACGTGCCGCTGCCGCAAGTGCGGCGATTCTCCCGTTACCTGGGCGGCTCCAGCGCCAACATGGCGGTGGGCCTCGCCCGCCTGGGAGCCCGCGTCGGCATCGTCAGCTGCCTGGGCGACGACAGCCTCAGCCGCTTCCTGATGGATTTTCTGCAAGCGGAAAACGTCGATACCAGCCCACGTCAGTACGGCCCCCGGCTTTCTGCCGTCGCTCTGCCTGACCGAGGTATCCCCGCCCGACCGGTTCCCGCAGGTGTTCTATCGCCACGATGCCGTCGATACCAAGCTCGACGCGACGCCCGCCGACCTGGACTACGCCGCATCCGCCCGTATGTTCGTCACCAACGGCACGTCGCTGTGCGCCTCGCCCTCGCGCGAATCCACCTATCGCGCCATGGAGCGCGCCAAAGCCGCCGGATGCCGCGTGGTGTTGGACGTGGACTACCGTTCCATGTCGTGGAGAAACCCGGAGGAAGCCGGGCTGGCCATGCGCCTGGCGCTGCCGTTCGTCGATGTCCTCATCGGCAATCAGTTGGAATTGAAGCTGGTCGCCGGCGTGGACGATCTGGACGCAGCCACCGCGGAAGCTGCAGGCGGCGGGCGTGCCCATGCTGGTTTCCAAATTGGGAGAGCAGGGCACGCGCGTCTGGACCGGCGGCGATTCGGTCTACCTGCCGCCCTATTCGGTGGACGTCGTGCACCACCATCGGCGCCGGCGATGGCTTCGCCTCCGGATTCCTGTATGCCATGCTGCAAGAGCTTCCGGTGATCGAATGCCTGCACTATGGGAATGCCGCCGCGGCCATCGTGGTGAGCCGCTTGAGCTGCTCGGAAGCCATGCCCGTGCTCGCCGAAGTGGAAGAGATGATGCGGCAACAAAGAAAGGCATAAGTGTTCTCCAGCAAACAATTTCTTCCCGACGCGCTTCTGGCCCGCTTAACCGAGACTGCGCGTGGACGATCCCGATTTCGCCTGGCGCGCCGCCGCAGCGCGCACGCGGCGCGACCGGCTCGCGCCCGACGGCAAGTTGAATCTGCTGGCGGCGGACCACCCCGCGCGCAATGTGACCAAGGTGGGCGCGGACCCGCTGGCCATGGCCGACCGCCGCGATTATCTGGCCCGCATTCTGCGCGTGCTGTCCAGCGAGCGCGTGGATGGCGTCATGGCCACCATGGACATCCTCGAAGACCTGCTCGCCATCGACGGATTGCTGCGCGCCGCCGGCGCGCCCACCCTGCTGGATGGCCGGCTGCTCATCGCCAGCCTGAACCGCGGCGGCCTGGCCGGCAGCAGTTGGGAGTTGGACGATCCCGTGACCGGGGCCACTCCCGCGACCTGCCACGAATGGCGTCTGGACGGCGCCAAGCTCCTGCTGCGCGTGGATGAGCAGGAGCCCGCGTCGCTCAAGACCCTGCTGGCCAGCGCACAGGCCATCAACGAGCCAACGCGCTGCGCCTGCCCATGTTCCTGGAGCCCTTGCCGGTGACGAAAACCGACAAGGGCTACGTGGTGGTGAAGACCGCCGAGGCCCTGGCGCGCCTGGCAGGCGTGGCTTCCGCGCTCGGCGACAGCAGCCGCTACCTGTGGCTGAAGCTGCCCTACTGCGAAGGGCTACGAGACCGTGGCGCGCGCCACCACCCTGCCCATCCTGCTGCTTAGGCGGCGAATCGGCCGGCGATCCCTCGCCGTTCCTGCGGCAACTCGGCGGCGCGCTCATGTCCGCGGGGCCCAATGTGCGCGGCGCACTGGTAGGCCGAAATGTTCTCTATCCCGGCGACGAAGATCCCCTGGCGATGGCCGAGGCCGCGGGCGGCATCGTACACGAAGGTTGGTCGCGTGGACACGGCTTTGGAATCGATGGCGGCGAACCGCGGGCGCGACATGGATCGCCTGTCCCGCTGGCTCTGAGCCGCCGCATGGAAGGAGGTGCAGGTTGGCAACGCGGCGCGTCACCATGGCTCAGGCGCTTCTGAGCTTTTTGAAGAACCAGTACGTCGAGCGGGATGGCCAGCAGCACGCATTCTTCGCCGGCGTGCTGGGGATTTTCGGCCACGGCAACGTGGCGGGCATCGGGCAGGCCCTGCAGCAGAACCCCGGACTTTCCGTACATACCGGTGCGCAACGAGCAATCGGGCGTGCACCTGGCCGCGGGATACGCCAAGGCCAGCAACCGCCTGCGCGCCTTCGCCTGCACCTCCTCCATCGGACCCGGCGCCACCAATATGATCACCGGCGCGGCGCTGGCCACCATCAACCGCCTGCCGGTGCTGCTGCTGCCGGGCGACATTTTCGCGCGCCGCAACGTGGCGCCCGTGCTCCAGCAACTGGAGTCGCCCTCCACGCAGGACATCGGCGTCAACGATTGCTTCAAGCCGGTGTCGCGCTACTGGGACCGCATCTACCGCCCCGAGCAACTCATCACCGCGCTGCCCGAAGCCATGCGCGTGCTCACCTCGCCCTCCGATTGCGGCGCGGTCACGCTGGCGCTGCCGCAGGACGTGCAGGCCGAGGCGTACGACTACCCGGAGGAGCTGTTCCGCAAGCGCGTCTGGCTCATCCGCCGCGGCCAGCCCGACCAGGTCTCGCTTGGAACGCGCGGTCGAGGCCATCCGCGCCAGCCGCAAGCCGCTGATCGTCGCGGGCGGCGGCGTGCTGATCAGCGAAGCCTCCGAGGCGCTGGCGGAATTCGCCGCGCAAACCGGCATCGCCGTGGCGGAAACCCAGGCCGGCAAAGGCTCCCTGCCCTACGACCATCCGCAATGCGTGGGCGCCATCGGCGCCACCGGCACGCTGGCCGCGAATCGCCTGGCGCACGACGCCGACCTGGTGATCGGCATCGGCACCCGCTATTCCGATTTCACTTCGGCCTCCATGACCGCGTTCCAGAATCCCGCCGTCCGCTTCGTCAACATCAACACCGCCGAGTTCGATGCCTACAAGGTCTCGGCGATTCCCGTGGTGGCCGATGCGCGCGTGGCGCTGGCAGCAACTTTCGGCGGCGCTGCCGGACTACCGCGTGGGCGCGGACTACGCCGCGCAAGCCGCCGGCCTGAAGGCAGAAATGGGAAGCCGAGGTGGACCGCCTGTTCCATCTGAACAATCCCGGACGCCCGGCGCAGAGCGAAGTCATCGGCGCCATGTGGGAAGCCTCCGGCCCGCGCGACGTCCTGCTCTCGGCCGCCGGCAGCCATCCCGGCGACCTGCACAAGCTCTGGCGCACGCGCACGCCCAACGGCTACCACATGGAGTACGGCTACTCCTGCATGTCTACGAAATCCCCGGCGCCATGGGCGCCAAGCTGGCCGACCCCACGCGCGAGGTCTACGTCTTCCTGGGCGACGGCACCTACCTGATGATGCCCACCGAGATCGTCACCTCCGTGCAGGAGGGCATCAAGATCATCATCGTGCTGGTGGACAATCACGGCTTCGCCAGCATCGGCGGGCTCAGCCGGTCGCTGGGCAGGGCGGATTCGGCACCAGCTACCGCCTGCGCTCGAAGGAATCCGGCCAACTGGACGGCGACTGCCTCACGGTGGACTACGTGGCCAACGCGCGCAGCCTGGGAGCGCACGCCATGCAAGGCACGCACGCTGGACGAGTTGAAGCGAAGCCTTGCAGAAGGCCAAGAACACTGGACCGCACCACCGTGATCGTGGTGGAAACCGAGCCCGCCGTTTCGCGTCCCGGGTTACGAATCCTGGTGGGACGTGGCCGTCGCCGAGGTCTCGGAGATCGAGCCAGGTGCGGGAATCGCGCGCCCGCTATGAAGAGGCGCGCAAGAAAGAACGGTATCACCTGGGAGCCGGAGGAATTATGCCAAAGCTGCTGGTCGGCAACGCCCCTTGTTCCTGGGGCACCCTGGAATTCGATGCGGCCAAAGGAGCGAGCAGATTCCGCTTCGACCGCATGCTGGATGAACTCGCCGAAACCGGCTATACCGGCACCGAACTGGGCGATTGGGGCTACATGCCCACCGACCCTGCCGGCCTGCAAGGCCGAACTGGACAGGCGAGGCCTGGTCATGCTGGGCGCCTTTGTGCCCGTGGCGCTCAAAGAACCCGCCGCGCACGCCGACGGCATCGCCAATGCCGTGAAGACCGCACGCCTGCTGGCCGCCGTGGCCGGCACGCCGGCGCCCTACCTGGTGCTGGCCGATGAACAACGGCACCGTGCCCGAACGCACCCGCCTGGCCGGACGCGTCCCTCCGGAAGCGGCCTGACCCGGCCCAGTGGAGAGTGTTCGCGGCCGGCGCGGACCGGGTCGCGCGACGCCGTGTTCGCAGGAGACCGGCCTGCGGACCGTCTTCCACCACCATTGCGCCGGCTACGTGGAAACGCCCGACGAGATCGCCACCCTGCTGGCGCTCACCGATCCCGAAACGGCTCGGCCTGGTTTTCGACACCGGCCATTACTGCTACGGCGCCGGCGATTGCGACGTGGCCGCGGCCCTCGAGCGTTTCGCGCGATAGGGTCTGGTACATCCACTGCAAGGACTGCCAGCCGGATGTCGCGCGGCAGGCACGCGCGGAGCAGTGGGACTATTTCACGGCGCTGCGCCACGGCGTCTTCTGCGAACTGGGCAAGGGCTGCGTGGATTTCCCGGCCCTGCTGCGCTGGCTGGCGGCGCGGCACTACGCCGGCTACGTGCTGGTCGAGCAGGATGTTCTGCCCGGCATGGGCACGCCCAAAGAAAGCGCGCGGCGCAACCGCGAGTATCTGCGTTCCATCGAAGGCAATTTCCAGTGAGGTAAGGGGCCCCTATGAGAACTAATCCACTGAATGTCGGAATCATCGGCGCCGGGCGCATCGGCAAAGTACACGCGGAAGACGCTCGCCTTCCGGCTGCCGGAAGCCCGCATCCTGGCCATCGCGGACGTCAACCGCGAGGCCGCGCAGGCGGTGGCAGCACGCTGCGGCATTCCTTCCGTAGCTGGCTCCAGCGCAGGAGATTCTCGCCAACCCGGAAATCGAGGCGGTCCTCATCTGCTCCTCCACCGACACGCACGCCGACCTCATCGTCCAGGCGGCGCGAGGCGGGCAAGCACATCTTCTGCGAGAAGCCCATCGCCCATAGCCTGGGCGAGATCGATCGCGCGCTCGATGCCGTCGAGCGGGCCGGCGTCAAACTCCAGATCGGCTTCAACCGTCGCTTCGATGCCAACTTCGCGCGCGTGCGCCAGGCGGTGGTGAGCGGCGAGATCGGCACGCCCAGGCTGCATGCACATCATCAGCCGCGATCCCGCGCCGCCGCCCCTGGCCTATATCCGCGTCTCCGGCGGCATGTTCCTGGACATGACCATCCACGACTTCGATATGGCCCGCTTTCTGATCGGCGACGAGGTGGAGGAGGTCTACACGTCCGGTGGCGTCATGGTGGACCCGGAGATCGGCGAGGCCGGCGACCTGGATACCGCCCTGATCGTGCTGCGCTTCAACAACGGCGTCATCGGCACCATCGACAACAGCCGCCAGGCGGCCTACGGCTACGACCAGCGGGTGGAGATCCTGGGAAGCCGCGGCAGCATCGGCACGCAGAACTGCTATCCCAACCAGGCCGTCATCAGCACCGGCCACCGAGATCCGCCGGGACCTGCCGCTGAACTTTTTCATGGACCGCTATACCGAGAGTTTCGCCGCCGAGGTCCGCGCCTTCGTGCAGGCGGTCCGCGACGATCGGCCTACGCCCGTGGCCGGAATCGACGGGCTGGTGGCCGTGGTCATGGGCATAGCGGCACGCCAGTCGTATGACCAACACCGGCCCGTCCGCCTGGAAGAGATCGCCGCCGCCGTCCGGTGAACCGGCTTAAAAGTATCCATAGGCCAGCCAGCCGCCGTCCACGTACAGCGAGTGGCCGGTAATGAAGCCGGCCCGCTCGCTGAGCAGGAACGTCACCGCATCGGCCACATCGCCCGGTTGCGCCAGCCGCCCCAGCGGAATACGAGCCTTCACCTGAGCTTCGTTGACGTTGCCGGCCGCGATATTGCGCTGCGTCATTTCGGTAGCCACATAGGCCGGTCCCACCGCGTTCACGCGGATGCGCCGTTCGGCCCATTCGATGGCCAGCACCTTGGTGAGCATGGCCACTCCCGCCTTGGCCGCGCAGTAGGCCGCCCGTCGCGGAAATGCCGCTTCGGCATTGGTGCTGGTGATGAACACGATGCCCCCGCCGGCCTCCCCCATACGCCTGGCGCAGGCCTGCGCCGCGTAGAACGCGCCGTTCAGTTGTACGTCCACCATGCGCGCCCAGTCCGCGGGCGGCAGGGTCAGGGAATCCTGCGGCTTGCTGATGCCCGCGCAATTCACCATCCCATCGAGCCGCCCGAATCGGTCCACAGCCGCCTGCGCCGCACCCTCGCACGACTCGGGATTAGTGATATCGCAAGCGACGCCGATCGCTTGCCCCCCGCCCGCCACGATGTCCGCCGCGTGAGCCTGCGCCGGCGCTCCGGTCAAGTCGGCGATCGCCACCCGCGCGCCTTCCGAAGCAAGCCGCGCGCTGGTCTCGGCGCCAATCCCGCCGGCCCCACCGAAAACGACGATCACTTTGTCCTGCATAGGGGAAATCAGAGCATAGCATTCATCTCTGCCGGCACTCCGCGGCTACGTGTGATCGCTTGGGTGTGCGACGTAGAAGTGGAATCAAGCCGCCGGGCGACGCGCCTCCCAGTAGTCCGCGAAGCGGCCGTTGAAATTGCAGCATCGCAACGCCAGGATGGCGTTGGCCCCGCGCACGGTCCAGAACATTCCCGACTGCTTGCAGCGGGAGCCGATGATGGCCTTGCAACCGGCTTCGATGACGCCGGAGCCGACGAACAAATGCTGCGCACGGAATTCGGGATAGCGCATGCGCTCGGTGTTCTTGTCAAAGTAGTCAGCCTCGATGCGGACCTTTTCGGCCAACTCCGGATTGGACGGATTGATGGAACGGAGCGAGGCCACCAGTTCTTCAATTTTGCCCTTATCCAGCAGTGCGTCCTTATGGATGATCATCCAGCGTTCCTGCTCGGCCTGGTGGCTGGGAAACAGCTTGCGGGCTAGATCCCAGAGGTGTTGTCGGGCGTGATAAAGGTCAACAATCTGAATCGCGCCGGGGAAGTGTTGATCGGCGATATTCCAGATCCATTCGGCTCCATCGCCGATGACGACCTTCTTTTCGGCGCGGCTCCAACCTCGCTTGTAGGCTTCCAGATAGAGGCGCAGGCCAAACTCTTGCGCCGTTTCAATGGCGCCAACGTAGGTGGTCGAATCGGGGTCGCGGATGGCGTAGCCTTCCTTGTCCCAAGTGGTTTGCGTGAACACAGAGCCCAGCTTGGCTTCCCGCGTGTGGGCGGGTTGCCCTTCCGTTTTGCCCGCTCGGCCCACGGTTTCCTTTTTCACCACGGGCACCCCCGTCCCGTCCAGTTCCACATACAGGAAAGGGATCGGCTTTCCAATTACTATGGGTAGATCCAACTGCACGGCTCGGTGGATCTCGTCCTGCTCGCGGGCGGCGATGTCGGCCCCAATCGCTTCCGCCGTGCGCTCCACGGCCTTGGTGGTCACTTCCAGATCGGCGAGCAGTTGCATCTGCTGGCGGCCATGGTCAAAGGGGGCTCCCAGTCCCACGAGTGCTTGCATGCGGCGCACTCCCGGAGAGAATTCGCGGTTTTCGATATCCAGTTCGACATCGGCGGGGAATTGGCCCGTATGGCAGTGCGGGCACAAGTAGTAGGGGCGTGATACCTCCACCTTGCCCACTGCCGTCAGAACCGGCTTGGAACGTAGTTCCCGATAATGAGCGCGATGGCCGCAAGCACAATGTAGGGTGCGCTGCTCGGTGGCCGGCACGGGAAATTGCAGGAGTTCGCGCAGAGCAGTTGCTCCAGCGTGGTGCATGGCCGAGCGGACAACCATCTCGAGGGCCTCCAGATCCAGGTGCCCCGACTTACGGCGACCGCTAAAGATGACGCGCAATAACTGGTCTACTTCGCACGCGACTTCCTTTTGGATCGCTTCCGCCGTTTTTTTTCCTCTGGCGAAAGCACATCCGGTTCGGACGGGCGCAGTTGGCAGATCTGTGCATTGACCTCAATCAGTTCCTTATGCAGACCTTGCAGTTTCCGGAATTCAGCGATCTCTCGTTCGGCCTTTCGCGTTGCGGTCTGGTCCGGCAAGGACTCGGTAACCGTCTTGCCGTTGATCTTGAAGGTCAAGCGGAGATTGGGGCCGTGGCCTGGATCCTTGGGCTGATGGCAGTGGCAACTGGGTTTGCCACATTTGCCAGTGGTGGAAGAGATCGATCCACAACGCAGATCGCCGAGAGCGGCGATCTGATTGGTAATGTCGACGCGCTGTTGTTCCAGAAATTCCAGAGACTTTGGGGTTGTCATTGGGGCAGCCTCCAATCCTAGCGTACTATATACGCTCGGAAACTGACCACAAAAAAAGCAAACCAGCCATTTCACACTTTCAAGTCGCACACCCGATCGCGCTGGCAAACCACGCGGGCGCGCTCTACAATGGACTTTCCGACTATGGCCCAGGATGACGCAATCGTCAGACTCGCCCGCCAGATCGATGCTGCGCGGACCAGCGAACGCTTCCTCGTGAATCGGGATGACGTGTCCGGCCTGCGCCGCCACGGCGCCCTCGAATTGCACCGCATTTGCGCGGAGTTCGTTGCCTCTGTAAACGGCAAATTGTCGGAGCCGGCACTGGACCTTTCGCCCCCCACGTATGCACCCGAGTCGTTCCGCGAACCCGGCGTGAACCTGCTCCAGATTGGCTCGCAGGGTCGCCAGATGCAGGTTGTGTTCGAGGCCCCCGCCCAACTTGTCTCCACTGAGAAGTTCCTGGTTCCGTATGTCCTCGAAGGTGAAATCCGCACGTACAACCAGAGAATGCTCGAACACTTCGAAGTCCGCAGCCTGCTGCTGTTCTTCTGCGTAGAGGCCGGGAATACTGCCTGGCGCTCCTTCGACTGGCGCACTCGTCACACCGGTCCGGTAGATACCCGATTGCTCGCGACACTGATGGAACCTCTGTTCTGACTGTCTCGCGCCGTCGCGTAATGTGCCGGGAGATACGCAGTCCTTTTTTGCTTGACTTTATGCCCGCAAGAGAATTATAAAAGATCCCAAGTCTTCATTGCTGTCTGTGACACCGGTCTGATGGGGTTGTACCTGTTGGACGGAGGGGGGGATTTTCTTGCAAATACAGTCTATTCGTGCGGTTTTTCCGCGGTTATTCGGGGTGTGCGCGCTGGTCCTGCTATTCGGGCTGGCAGTGCCTCCCTCACACGCCCAAGTCGTATACGGGTCCGTCGTTGGAACGGTTACAGATCAGAGCGATGCCGTAGTCCCAGGCGCCACGGTCGCATTAACCAACCGGGATACTGGCGTTGCCCGGTCTCTGCAAACCGATAGCGGAGGACGGTACTCCTTCGTGAACGTCCTGCCGGGCCGGTATGATCTCAAAACCACCGCGAACGGTTTCCGCACCTTCACGGAAACCGATATGGATGTCAGCCCCAACACAGTTTCGCGCGCTGACGTCAAACTCGAGGTCGGACAACTCACCGAAACGGTTTCGGTGACTGCCACGCAGGCGGAGTTACAAACTGAAAAGGGCGATACCCACTCCGAAATCGTCGCCCAGCAGATTGAAAATCTTCCGCTGAGCGGTTACCGGAACTACCAGACCCTCATCAACCTGGTGCCCGGCGCGACTCCGGCCGCGTTCCAGAATTCCATTACCGATACGCCCGGCCGCGCACTGCAAACCCATATCAACGGGGGCAACGCGCAGACCAACATCACCCGCATCGATGGCGCCACCAGCGTCAACATCTGGCTGCCGCACCACGTGGGCTATGTGGAACCGGAGGAAGCCATCGACACGGTCAACATCACCACCACCGCGGCCGACGCCGAACAAGGCATGGCGGGCAGTTCCAGCGTAGTGTTGATCACTAAATCCGGGACCAACGACATCCACGGCAGCGCGTACGAATTTCACGACGACCAACACCTGAAGGCGCGCAACTTCTTTCAGGCGGCGGGAACCAACAAACCGCTGAGCATCTATAACAACTTCGGCGCCACCATCGGCGGCCCCATCCGCAAGAACAAGCTGTTCTACTTCTTCAGCTACGATGGGACGCGGCAGCGGCAGGGCTCTCCCGGCTTCTATTCGGTGCCCACCACGGATCTGCGCAGCGGCAATTTCAGCGCGTATCCTACCGTCATTTATGACCCGAAGACCGGCAATCCCGATGGCACGGGACGGCAGCCCTTCGCCGGTAACGTCATTCCCACGAACCGGCTGGACCCGATTGCCCTGAAGTTACAATCCTATTACCCCGCGGCGAACACGCCCGGCACATTGAGCAACTACTTCGCTTCGGGCGGCCCCATTCTCAGCCGTAACTATTTCGATGCCAAGGTCAATTACACGGTCAACGATAAAGAGACCATCTGGGGCAAGTACGGCCGCATGTGGGCCATCTCCGGAGGCACGGCCGTTTTCGGTATCGCCGGCGGACCGGGCTTGGGCGGCGCCGACCCCGGTCTGGGCGACACCACGATTCAAGTCGCCACCATCGGACATACCCACACCTTCAGCCCGCATTTGATTCTGGACGGTGTTCTCGGGTATGAACGCCAGGGACAGCACGTCACCCCCAATGACTTCGGAACCAACTACGGTTTGCAGTTCGGCATCCCCAACACCAATGGCCCGGACCCGCTCCAGAGCGGCTTCCCCGATATCGGAATTTCGAACTACACCGGTATGGGCGTTCCCAATTGGATGCCCTTGCAGCGCATCGAAGAGAGCTACACCCAGAGCGATAACCTGACGTACGTCCACGGCGCCCACGAACTGCGATTCGGCTTCGACCTCGTGCGCCACCACCTGAACCACTGGCAACCCGAGATCGGCAACGGACCGCGCGGCTACCTCGGCTTCGGCGGCAGCCCCACCACGCTGAGCGGCGGTCCCGCGGCCAACCAGTACAACGCCTACGCCGATTTCCTGTTGGGACTCGACACCTCCACCGATAAGAGCCTCCAGTACATCCTGTCAACCGGCCGCGAGTGGCAGTTCGGCTGGTATGCCCGTGACCGCTGGCAGGTGAGCCGGAACCTGACCATCAACATCGGCCTGCGATACGAGTTCTATCCCCTGATGACGCGCGCCGCCGGCAAGGGCATCGAACGCTATGACCCCGCCACGAACCTGGTATACATGGGCAACCGCGGCGGTCAACCCCAGGACGTCGGCATCACGGTGAGCCACAAGCTGTTCGCTCCGCGCGTCGGCTTGGCCTACCGGATTGGCGACAAAATGGTGCTGCGGTCGGGCTATGGCATCAACTACGATCCCATCCCGTTCTCACGCCCGCTGCGCGGCTGGTATCCGCTGGTGATCGATGCGGCTAAAGTGGCTCCGAACGGCTTCGCGCCCGCTGGAACCATCGAGGAGGGCGTGCCCAACCCGATCGGTCCGGACCTCTCCACCGGCATCGTGCCTCTGCCAGGAAACGTGGCCGAAAGAAGCCCCTGGGGCGGTATGATTCACCGCGGCTACGAACAATCGTGGAACCTCACGTTGGAACGGAAGCTGCCCGAAAATATGCTGATGTCGGTTGGCTACGTCGGAACCCATTCCACTCACCTGCTGGCCGACTACGACATCAACGCCGGATACCCCGGTTCCACCGTGGCCAACCTGCCTTACAATCTGTTGTACGGCCGCACCGTGGCCACGCAGATGTGGGACGGGTATCTCAGCTCCAGCTACAACTCGCTTCAGTTGGCCGTCACCCGGTCCTTCTCCAAGGGCCTGATGGTCAAGGCTGCCTACACCTACTCGCACACCCTCGACTATACGGATGACGACGGCTGGGCCAGCGTGGGCTGGAACTGGGCGCCCATGTTCCAACGCAACCGCGCCACGGCCGGCTTCGACCGGCAGCAAGTGCTGCAAATCGGTTGGCTCTACGATCTCCCGATGGGCAAGGGCAAGTCGTTCGCCAAGTCGGGCGTCCCCGCTGCCATCCTGGGCGGATGGGAAGTCAACGGCGTGATGGGCGCCTACACGGGTACCCCGTTCACCGTTGGCGACTCCACGCCGACGAATGCGGCGGACAACACGCAGACGGCCAATCAGGTCGGCACGGTGGTGGGACAGCCGGGCCTGATCGGGTCCAGCGGTTTGTACTACAATCCCGCGGCGTTTGCCTCGGTAGGGACAATCAATACTTTCGGGAACAGCGGACGCAATATTCTGCGGAACCCGGGGGTTTGGAACACCGACCTGAGCATCACCCGCGAGTTCCAGATCAAGGAACGGATGAAAGCGCAGTTCCGGTCGGAGTGGTTCAACTTCGCCAACACCTCCCACTTCAACGGCCCGGCCAGTACGTCGGTCACCGGCGGAAGTAACTTCATGCGAATACTGAGTTCCTATGGAGAACGCCAGGTCCGTTTCGGTTTGCGTTTAGAATGGTAGTGGAATGATTCTCAGGCAAGGGCGGGTCGCAGTGCGGCTCGCCCTTTTTTGTTTTGCGGCGGTCCTGTGGGGACAGACGGAGGAACAGGCCCAGGCGGCCCGGCACGCCAGGGAACTGATGGCGTCGGGCAAATTCGAAGAGGCGATTCCCATTTATCGAAGTCTGGCCGCGGCGCTTCCCGGCAACCCCGGCCTGGTGCAGAACCTGGCCATCGCCGAACACATGGCGGGACACGAACTCGAGGCCATTCCGCATTTCGAAGCCGCCCTGAAAGCGCAGCCAAACAACATTCCCATGCGCAGCATGTTGGCGGGCGACCTGCTGGCTGCGGGGCGATTCGAACAAGCCTCGGCGCAGTTGCGCGAGTTGACGGCGCTTTCGCCGAACGATCCGCACGCGTGGTACGGTCTCGGCATGAGCTACCAGGGCCTCGCCGAGGCGGCATTCGACCGCCTGCAGAAGGCCAACCCCACCTCGCCCTACGTGACCGCGCTGGTCGCGGACACGCGCGTGAAGCGGCGCCAATACCGCAGCGCATTCTTCTTCTATAACGAAACGTTGAAGCAGTTGCCTGCCCTGCACGGCATCCACGCTGCGCTGGCCGAGGTGTACCGCAAAACAGGACACCCGGACTGGGCAGCCGAGGAAGACCGGAGCGAAGCCGCGCTCGCGCCGCCGGATTGCAAAACGCACGCCGCCGAGTGCGCCTTCCTGGCCGGTCACGACGCGCCGTTGACAAAGGCGCCTGTCGGTGCGGCCGCTGCCGAGACCCTGTACTGGCAGGCCAAGGCGGCCAACGAACTGGCGCTGCAGGCCTTCTTCCGGCTGGGGCAGCTTCCCGAATCGGTGGAGCTGCATCAGTTGCGGGCGGACATCGCGCGGGCCCAGGGTCAGCATCAGGAGTCGGCCCGGGAGTGGCGCGCCGCCCTCGCGCTGAAGCCCGGGAATCCGGCATTGCAACGCGAACTGGCGGTATCGCTCTTCCTCGCGGCGGACTTTCAGAACGCGCTCGAACTCACCAGAGAACTGCTGAAGGTCCAGCCGCGTTCACCGGAATTCAACTTCATGGCCGGCGACAGCCTGCTGCGGCTGGAACAACCCGAGGCCGCCGTGCCCTACCTGCGCGCGGCGCTGGCCGGAGATCCCAAATTGACCGAAGCGGACGCGTCTCTGGGGCTGGCGTTGGCGCGAATCGGGAAGCATGCCGAGGCCATTCCGCACCTGGTGAAAGCGCTCCAATTGGACCAGGATGGAAGCCTGCACTTCCAGCTTGCCGGCGCCTACCGCGCGGCCGGCGAAACCGACCAGGCCAGGGTGACAATGGAAAAATACCGGCAGATCGTGAAACGCGAGCAGGAGACCAAAGCAGAGGTGGCGCGTGAGGCCCAGATTAGCCCGCCGAAGTAACCGCCGGACCCCGGCGCGCCTGCCATTCGGTTGGGCGCTCTTGCCCGCGTTGATTTCCGTTTGTTCGTCTGAAACTGCCGCTCCGCCGCCCATCCGTTTCCGCGACGTGGCGGCGCAGGCAGGCGTGGCTTTCGTCCTGGAGAACAGCCCCACCGCGCAGAAGCATCTCATCGAAACTATGCCCGGCGGCATCGCCGTCTTCGACTACGATGGCGACGGGCGGCCCGATATCTATTTCACCAATGGCGCCGCCATCCCCTCCCTCGAAAAATCCGCGCCGAAGTATTGGAATCGTCTGTTTCACAACGAAGGCAATTGGAAGTTCCGCGACGTCACCGCACAGGCGGGCGTGGCTGGCGTGGGGTATTCGATGGGCGCGGCCGCGGCCGACTACGATAACGACGGGCGTCCCGACCTGTTCGTCGCCGGCGTGAATCGCAATACCCTGTACCGCAATCTGGGCAATGGAAAGTTCGAAGACGTCACCGAAAAGGCCGGAATCAAGAGCGGCGAATGGGCCGTGGCGGCGGGCTGGTTCGATTACGACCGCGACGGCAAACCCGACCTCTGGGTCGTGCACTACGCCAAATGGTCGCCGGCCTACGACCGCTACTGCGGCGACGCCTCGCGCGGCATCCGGATCTACTGCCATCCGAAATATTTCGAAGGCCTGGCCAGCACGCTGTACCGCAACCGCGGCGACGGCGCCTTCGAGGACGTCACCGAACGCGCCGGAATCGCAAAGTACCCCGGGCGCGGAATGAGCGTCTCGTTCGCCGATTACGATGGGGATGGATGGCCCGACGCCTTTGTCACCAACGACAACATGCCGAACTTCCTGTTTCACAACCGGGGCAATGGCACGTTCGAAGAGGTGGCGCTCGATGCGGGAACCGCGCTGCGCGATGCGGGCAAGCCAGTCGCCAGCATGGGGACCGAGTTCAAAGACTACGACAACGACGGCTTGCCGGACCTCATTGTCACCGCCCTGGCGGGCGAGACGTTTCCCGTATTCCGCAACGTGGGCAAGGGCAACTTCATCGATGCCACCTACCAGTCCCGGCTGGGCGTCGCCGCCGTGAAGCATAGCGGCTGGGGACTCGGCCTGTTCGATTTCAATAACGATGGCTGGAAGGACCTGTTCACCGCCAACTCCCACGTCAATGACCGCGTGGAGTTGTTCGAGCCGGCCGTGTACCGCGAGCCCGATTCCGTATTCGCCAACAGCGGCGGCGCTTTCCGCGATGTCTCGCAAGAGGCCGGGCTCACTCTGGTGAGGGCGCATCGCGGCGCGGCATTCGCCGATTTCAACGGCGATGGGCGGATCGATGCGGTCGTCTCGGCACTCGGAGAGCCGGCGGAGTTGTGGGAGAACATCAGCCCCGGCGGCCTCCACTGGATCGAGTTGCGCCTCGTAGGCTCGAAGTCCGCTCGCGAAGGAATCGGAGCGCAGGTCCGCATCGGGACCCAATACGCGGAAATGACCACCACCGTTGGATACGCATCCTCGGCGGACGTGCCGCTCCATTTTGGATTGGGTACCGCCGCCACGGTCCCCAAGATCCAGATCCGCTGGCCGGGCGGCGCGCTCCAGACCCTGACGGACATAAAAGCGGACCGAGTCGTCGAGGTAACCGAGCCCGCCTCTCCGCCTTCCCGCGGCCGTTAGTTCTTGTTCAACCGTGCCCGCACGTCTTGCAGCATGCGCTGTGCGGGCGCAAACGCGGGGTCCAGCTTCAGCGCCGCTTCAAGCTCGCTTTGCGCTTCCGGAAACCGCGACAGACGGGCCAGCATCAGGGCCATCTTCGTATGCACGTCCGCATCCGGCGGACGGTATTCCATTGAGGCGCGGTATCGCTCCAGAGCCTGCTCGTTGTTCCCGGACTTCGCCAGCGCGTCCCCCCACAGATACAGCGCGTCACCCAGGTGTCCGCGGGTCTTGCTGTCATCCGGCCGCTGCTCCAGCACCTTCTGAAATCCGGCCGCGGCGGCATCCCATTCCCCGCGCGCCGCCTGCACACTGGCCAGGGCGAAGCGCGCGTCTGTGTAACCCCCATCCAGCGCCAGCGCCGCCTGGAACTGCTCTTCGGCCTCCGCGAGTTTGCCCGCCGAGAACAGCGCCGTGCCCAGTTCGGTCGCGGCCACCACGCTCGTCGGGTCGGACTTGCGCGCGGCCTGGAAATAGGGGATCGCGCCCGCCGCATCGCCCTTATTCAGCAGAGATTCGGCCAGGTCATAGTTGGCCGTGAAATCCGCGGGATACTTTTGCAGCCGCTGGCGCACCAGGCCCTCCTGCAAAGCGGCACGCTGGTCGCCTGGCGCCGTGGGCAGCACCTGCAGCCAAAGATGACCCATTTCGTTGGTGGATTCATTACCGCCCTTCACCTCGCGCGGCGGATTAAAAGGGTTCCGGACGTTCCCCGCTGAGTTGTCGTAGTGGTAGCGCATCGAAACCACGCTGCCGCGGGGTAGAAAAATCGGCTGCTTAAACCGAAACACGCCCTGCCAGTTGAGATCCCAATTGGGAATCCGGATCAACCACCTGCGACTCCCGTCCGGAAGGGTGGCGTAGCCCTCCATCAGCTTTCCCAGATAGTGAGCATGCGGGTAGACCGCCAGCACGTTGACGTCGAGCGGCAGCTTGATATCGTCGGTGAGCAGAAAATCTTTCTCGCCGGGGGGAATGTCGATGGCGGAATCGTGCTCCAACTGAACCAGCATCGGAAACGTCTTCTGCGGCTGGCCGGTGAAATACAGGCCAATCATGGGACTGATCGTTTCCGGCTTGCCGGTGGGCCGAAGGTGCACATTCAGGATCAGGTTCATGCCCGGATTGGCGCGCCAGGCCATGCCATCGGGCTCCACCACCGGCTCGCTACCGGGCTTCCAGGAGAGGAAGTGGCCGTCCGGGTCGAACGTGTCCTCTTCGATATTGAGATCCATGCCGCCAAATCCGCCGCCGGAGACCTTCTCCTGCCGCGTCGAGGCGCCGGAGCGGTCAATGATCACATTCGCGTGATGGAACGCCTTGGAATTGCCGGGACGCACTTCGATCGCTTTGACCCAGCGGGTGGTGGTGATCGGAACCGGCAGAATGAAATTCCAGAAGATCTCGTTGCCATCCGCCGGAAGCTGGAACGGCCGCGAGACGCGCAGAATCAGGTCGGGCGGGCCGAGTTGCCATTCATCCACGAACTTCGGTGGCGGCGGCGTGCGGCCCGTCCCCAGCGGCATGCCCTGCTTCACCCACTCCTGAATCAACTGGATTTCCGAATCCGTCAGGCGGCGCTGTTCGGCGAATTCACCGTGTCCCGGCTCCGGCAGCCACGGGGGCATATAGCGGCTTCCCGTGACCGTGGCAACCAGGGCCGCGCGGCGTTTGACGTCCTCATAGCTCAAAAGCGAAAACGGCGCGGATTCCCCGGGACGATGGCACGGCGCGCAGTTGCGGTACACAATCGCCGCTATGTGCTGGTTGAACGTCACCGGCGCAGCGGCAGCAAAACTCGCGATAAAAAAGAAAAGAGCGATGGCGCGGCGGGCGGCCATTTCAAGGATTTTACCATGCGCACACGCGCACCGTTCTTTCGCGTGTTTGGACCCGCGAAACTCGTGCCGGCTCGCCCGCAATAATAAGTTCGACCTTCGAACAGCGACGTAACCTAAGCCCTACCGGAAAAACCCAACCGTTATCGATCGTACATTCGCCGCAAATTCCATTGAGCTGATTCCACAAATCTTTTATCGCCGTCTATTGACAAAACCGGCAACTCTCGGTTACAGTCTCTCAAAGTTTAACTCTCGAACTTTACTTTGGGGTGGGTCGGGGGAAGGGATGGGGATACGATGAAACCAAGTTTGTTCGTCGCTGCCGCGTTGCTGTTTTGCGTGAATTTCGCCTTCGGGCAGCAGATTTCAGGTAGCATCACCGGCGTGGTCAGGGACAGCCAGCAGGCGGCAGTCGCCAACGCTAAAGTTTCACTCAACAGCAAAGAACAGGGAACCTCCCGCGAGGGGGTCACTGCGCCCGACGGTTCCTTTGTCTTCGCACAGGTTCAACCCGGCACTTACCTGTTAACGGTCGAGGCGCCCGGCTTCAAGAAGTTCGAACAAACCGATATCAAGGTCTTCGCCAATGACCGCGTGAGTGCGGGGGATATCACCCTCAGCGTGGGTGCTCTGAGTGAAACGGTCACGGTGGAAGCCGAAACTGCGGCCGTACAAACCGCCAGCGCCGAACGCGCCGGAGTGCTGACATCCCGCCAGGTAACCGACCTCGCCGAAACCGGACGAAGCGTGTTCGACCTGACGCGCGTCTTACCCGGCGTCGTGTATACCGGCGGACTCGGCGGCATCCAGGCCAACGGGAATCGCGGCAACCAGAACAACTTCACGCTCGATGGCGTCACCAACGTCGATACCGGCTCCAATGGCGGCACCCTCGCCACCACCAATATCGACATGATCGCCGAAATGAAGGTCATCACCAACTCGCAGCCCGCCGAGTTCGGACGTTCCTCCGGCGCGCAAATCGAAGTGGTCACCAAGTCCGGTACCAAGGACTTTCATGGAACCGGGTATTTCTTCCACCGCAACGAAGACCTCAACGCCAATAGCTGGCGCAACAATGTCGATGGGCGCGGCAAAGACCCCTATCGCTACAACACCGAAGGCTTCAACCTGGGCGGACCGGCGTTCATTCCCGGCAAGTTCAACCGCAACCGCGACAAGCTCTTCTTCTTCGTCGGCGTCGAGTGGCAGGGCCAGTTGGTGCCCCAGGGACTGCATAACGTCACCGTCCCCACTACCGCCGAACGCCAGGGCGATTTCTCGCAAACGCATGACGGCGGAACCTTCGCGCCCAATATCACCATCTTCGACCCCGCCAACGGCAAGGCGCCCTTCCCCGGCAACATCATCCCCAAGAATCGGATCAATCCGGACGGCGCCAAGATCCTGAACTTTTATCCCCAGCCGAATGCGCCCGGCATCGATCCCTCCTACAACTACCAGACGTCGCTCTCGAACCAGTATCCCCGCCGTGAAGAGATCTACCGCGGCGACTACAACCTGAACGATAAGTGGCGGGTCTATGCGCGTTTCATTCGCAACGCGGACGAAACCAGCATGCAGTACGGGCAGTGGAACGCAAGCTATAACATTCCGTTCGGCCCCATGAGCTTTGGCGCGCCCGGATGGTCTTACGTCACCAACGTCACCACCATCATCAACCCCACGCTCACCAATGAATTCGTGTTCGGTTCTTCCCGTAACGACCTGCACATCACGCCGATTACTGACGCCTTCGATGCCAGCAAACTGAATCTCTCCTACCAGATGCCGTTTCCGAATGCCGACAAGCTCCACCTGATCCAGAACTGGAATTTCGGCGGCGTACCCAACGCGCCCACGACCGGTTTCGCCGGCACGCCCTTCTTGAATTTCAACCACACCTACGACATCACCGATAGCATTGCGAAGGTCCACAACACCCACACCATCAAAGCCGGAGTCTACCTCCACAAGAGCCTCAAAGACCAGACTGCCTTCACCTCCGTCAACGGAAACATCCGGTTCGACCGCGACGCCAATAACCCCAGCGATGCCAATTGGGCCTTCGCCAATGCCCTCCTCGGAAACTTCGATACGCTCCAGCAATCCAATCAGGTTCTCAACGGGCAGTACCGTTCCTGGAACGTCGAATGGTATGTGCAGGACAACTGGCGCGCCACCCAGAAACTCACGCTGGAATACGGAATGCGCTTCTACTGGGTGCAGCCGCAATACGATGCGGCGCTCCAGACCTCCGCCTGGAATCCGGGCCTCTACGATCCGGCCTCCGCCGCGGTGCTCCGAACCGCCGGGCTGAACGCCTCTGGCCAGCGCGTCTCCATCAATCCGTTGACAGGCGAAGTCGGCCCCGCCGCGCTGATCGGTTCCATCGTGAATACCGGCAAGGGATTTGTGAACGGGATTTACGCCAACGGCATGGGGCGCGCCGGACAGAACTATCCCAAAGGCCTCATGGCCGATCGCGGCATTCAGTACGCCCCGCGCATCGGTGCTGCCTACCAGATCGATACCAAAACCGTGGTCCGCGCCGGCGGCGGCATTTTCTACGACCGCCTGCAGGGCAATCCGGTGTTCGACATGCTGCCGAATCCGCCCTCCACCATCATTCCCCAGTTCTATTACGGAAACCTCTCGGCCATTCCGCCCGCCTCGGCCGGCACCTTCTTCCCCGCCGGCGTGGTGGGGTTCGACGAGTCCGGAAATATTCCGACCACCTATAACTGGAATATCACGGTCCAGCGCGAACTACCCTTTGCCGTGCTCCTGGACGTCGGGTATGTGGGCTCGATTTCAAACCACGACCTGTATCGCCTCAATGAGAACACCATCCCGCTCGGCGCAGCCTGGCTGCCGCAGAATCAGGATCCCCTCAACCCCAATCCCAAGTTCGATGGAACCACCTCCAACCAGCCCAACTTCTATCGCCCCTTCCTCGGCTACAGCAACACCACGGACTATGGATTTGGAGCGAATTCCAATTACAACGCACTGCAGGTGGCCGGGCACCGCCGTTTCGGAAAGAGCCTGACCTTTGACGTTGCCTACACCTGGTCGAAGGTAATGGGCGTGGCGGATGGCGACGGCACCACCGTGACTCCGTTCCAGACTCGCATCGCCGATTACGGTCCGCTGTCCTATGACCGCACCCACGTGCTCGTGTTCAACTACGTCTACAACCTGCCGGAGTTCGTGACATCCAAAAGTGCGCTCGGCAGAGTCGGCGCAGCCGTTGTCAATAGCTGGCAGATTTCCGGCATCACCACCTTCATGACCGGTGCGCCCACCAACCTCGGAGTCTCGGTCAGCGGCATCGGCAATCTCAACGAGCGCTACACCGGTTCGCCCGACGTCGGCCCCCGCATCGTCATGAACGATCCGCCCTCTTACCCCAAGGGCATCTATCAGTGGATGAGCGGCGCCGGCCTCGCCATGCCCGCCGTCAAAGGCAGCAAAGGCTTCGATTCGGCCCGCGACGCTTTCCGCCAGCCCGGCGATAACGATTGGGACATTTCGACATTTAAGAACTTCCCCATCAAGCGCGAAGGCACCTACCTCCAGTTGCGCGTCGAGATGTATAACGCCTTCAATCACCCGCGGTTTAACGCCTTCAACACCAGCGCCCAGTTCAGCCAGGCCGGCCAGCTCATCAACACCCCGGCGGCCCTCGGCGGAACCGGCGGACGCTTCGGATTCGGCGCGCTCACCGGCACCGCTCCGGCGCGCGTGATTCAACTCGCCGCCAAATTCTACTTTTAGCGGCCGGCGCGCGGCCGGACTATACTAATCAGGAATGCTCGGCGAGCTGTTCTTCGGTCTCCTCCTGGCCGCCGTTCCGCAGAATCTGCTGGACGGCGGCCGGACTGCGCTTCAGGCCGGCGATCTTGCCCGGGCCGAGCAAAACTTTCGCGCCTACCTCAATGACCATCCGGATTCCGCCGAGGCCCTCTCGAACCTCGGAGTCATCTCCGCGCGCCGCGAACAGTTTCGCGAGGCTGCCGGGTTCTACACCAAAGCCCTCCAGGCCGATCCCACGCTGACCCCCGTCCACTTCAATCTCGCCGTAGCCTTGGGACGGCTCAACCGGTATCCCGCCGCGGAGGAGCACCTGCGCGTGTTTCTGAAGGTGTATCCGCAAGAGCCGCGGGCACGCCAGTTGCTCGGATTGTGCCTCACCGAAAGCGGCGATTTCCGCGGCGCGCTCGCAGAGCTAGAGGCCTCCTACAAACTGAATCCGAAAGACACCAGCATTCTCTACTCGCTCGCCTATGCCAACGCGCGCGCCGGTGACGTGCAGCGCGCGGCGGATCTGTTGCGGCGCTCGGAAGCCGATCCGGCACAGGCGAAGCTCATCGAAGGCCTCATCGAGTACCGGCGCGGACGCTTCGCGGAGGCCAAGGCCCTCTTCCAGGACGTTTTGGCCCGGCAGCCCGAAAGTGTCCCCGCCCTCACGGCGCTCGGCCGTCTGGAACTTCTGGACCACAACGACGCGCCGGCCATGCGGCTCTTGGAACACGCGCTCCGCGGAAATCCGGCGGATGCGGAATCTACTTACCAGCTCGGCGTGCTGTACGACCGCAACGGCCGGTCCGCTGACGCCGTCAAACTGCTGCGCCGCGCCATTACCCTGCGCGCGGATTACGCCGACCCGCACTATCAACTCGGACGGATTGCGTTGGAGAAAAAGGAGTACCCGGCAGCTCTGGCCGAGTTGGAACTGGCGCGCCGCCTGCTGCCCGATCAGGAGGCGATTCGCCTGGCGCTGGGACGCGCCTATCAGGCCCTCGGCCGCGATGCCGACGCCAAAGCGGAGTTCGCGGAAGTGCGGCGGCTCAAGGCGGCAGTCATCGAGCGCGACCGGCAGCGTGTCGAGTCCGACGCGCTGATGAAGCCGTGACGCGGCGCCGGTGGACCTGTTTCGTGCTGGCCTGCGCGGCCGCGGCGGCGCAGGGTATCGCCACGCGCAACGTGAAACCGGCGCCTCGCGATAAGCCCTCCGGCCGCCCCTGGCCCTCCCGCCTCGTGAACGTCGCCCTACCCGCGGGACTTACCCAACCGGTGATTTATGGCGCCGAATCCGATGTGCAATACCTGATCGAGACTTCCGCCGGAGGCGTGGCCCTGCTCGATTACGATGGCGATGGCTGGACCGACATCTTCATCGTTGGCGGCGCCCGCTTCGACGCCGCGCCGCCCGGCGTCACCAACCGGCTCTATCGCAACAATCGCAACGGCACGTTCAGCGACGTGACCGACCGGGCCGGCCTCCGCCGCACAGGCTGGGCACAAGGCGTCGCGATCGGCGATTACAACAACGACGGACGCCCCGACTTGTTCGTCACCTACTGGGGAGAGAACGCGCTCTACCGGAATAATGGCGATGGCACCTTCACCGATGTGGCCAGGGAAGCGGGCCTGTCCGGCGATTCCGGCCGCGCCTACCCGGAGTGGCACTCCGGCGCGACCTTCATCGATTACGACCGCGACGGACTCCTGGACCTGTTCGTCACCACCTATGTCGATTACGACATCCGGCGCGTGCCGAAACCCGGCGCCAATGCCAACTGCAACTGGAAAGGCGTGCCCACTCCGTGCGGTCCGCGCGGCCTGCGCCCCGGACGCCGCTACCTGTTCCACAATCGCGGGGACGGCACTTTCCAGGACGTGTCGAAGCAGTCCGGCATCGCCGATTCGCAGTCTTCCTTCGGCTTCACCGCCATGGCCGCCGATTTCGACGACGATGGCTGGCCGGATATTTACGTCGCGTGCGACTCCACGCCCTCGCTCCTGTACCGCAACAACGGGAATGGCACCTTCACCGAAGAAGGCATTGAGCGGGGGCTGGCTCTCAACCCCGACGGCATGGAACAGGCAGGCATGGGACTGGCCCTCGGAAGCCTCTTCGGCGATGGCCATTTCGATATCCTGAAAACCCATTTTGCGGACGACTCCGCCGGCTTGTACCGCGGCGATGGTAAGGGCCGGTTCACCGAGACCACCTTCCAGAGCGGACTGGGCGTGGAAACCCGCTATGTTTCCTGGGGCGTCGCTTTCCCAGACCTGGATAATGACGGCTGGCCGGATATCTTTATTGTTACCGGCAATGTCTATCCCGATACCGAGCGCTCCCTGCCGGCCTATCCCTATCGCACGCCCGCGCTCCTGTTTCGGAACCTTGGCAACGGCCGCTTCGAGCAGCTCGGCCCGGAGGCTGGGCCGGCGCTCGCCGAGCGGCATTCCTCGCGCGGCATGGCCGTCGGCGACCTCGACAACGATGGCGATCTCGATATCGTCGTGTGGAATCGCAATCAGCCGCCCAGCCTGCTGCGAAACGATTTGACCTCCACCCATCGCTGGCTCGAACTGCAGTTGACCGGCACGCGCTCCAACCGGTCGGCCATCGGCGCCACCGTCACCGTCGAGGCTGCCGGACACCGGCAGGCCCAGACCGTGCTCAGCCAGTCCAGCTTCCTTTCGGCATCGGACCTTCGCTTGCACTTCGGCCTGGGCGACGCCGCTCGCGCCACCGTGACCGTGCGCTGGCCCAGCGGCCTGCGCGAACGCTTTGCCGTCCCGGCGCTCGACCGCGTCGTGCACCTGGTCGAGGGAACCGGAACAAAATAGTCTCGCCCTGTACCCTGCGCGGCGATTCAAAACAGGGCGCTTCTGTCCGATATGTAAATCGGATGGCTTTGTCCGTTGAAACGGGAAAGCGGAGGTGTGCATTGCCGGCTGTGAAATTGGATTGCAGGAATCTCCGGTGCCCCATGCCCATCGTCAAAATCAGCCAGGCAGTCAAGACGATGGCATGTGGGCAGCAGTTGCTGGTGCAAGCAAACGACCCGGCCTTCAAGGCGGATCTGGAAGCCTGGGTAAGACGCATGGGACACCGTCTGGTAGCGTTCGAAGACGGCCGCCGAGCAGCACGCCGTGATTGAGAAATCAGGTTTGCCCGATGAGCCACGTTGATCGCGGCGAACTCCATCCCGGGCAGCCGGCCAGCGGAGCCGGCCCTCTCTGCATCGATGACCGTCTGCGGCAACTGGAGTCACAGGTTGCGGAGCTGTCGCATGCCCAGAGCCGTCAGGGAATCACCATCATCGCTTTCAGTGGCGAGATGGATAAGCTGACGACCGCCTTCATGCTCGCCACCGGCGCAGCCGCCATGGGAATGACCGTGTCTATGTTCTTTACGTTTTGGGCTCTGGCGGCCGTCAGAAAGCAGGGCGCATTCCGCGGAAAAAGCCTCCTCGACCGCCTGTTGGGCCTCATGCTGTCCTCCGGCCCCGAACAGCGTCGGACCGTCGAGATGGACCATGTTCGGTCTGGGGCGGCCGTTCCTCCGGCATGTGCTCCGAAAGCGCCACGTGGAGTCGCTGGGCAACCTGGTCTTACTTGCCAGAGAGATGGGGGTGCGCATGGTGGCCTGTCAGACGGCCATGGAAGTGATGGGCCTGACCAGAGAAGAAATGCTGGATGGAGTCGAGTTTGGAGGGGTTGCCACTTGTCTGGATGCGGCCCGGAACTCGGGGTCCACAATACTGATATGAGGTGGACCGAATGGACCAAAAGCCGGAACTCCTGATCGTCATCTGTTCCGGTCCGGAGGACGCGCGTCGCGCCACCCTGGGCTTCGCCGCGGCTCTGGCAGCCACAGCCTGCGGCATGTCGGTAACGTTGTTTCTGGTGATGGACGGCGTCCGGTGGGCGCATCCATCGGAGGGCAATGACTCGCAGGCGCCGGGCTTTCCCCCCGTGGCGCAACTGCTCGAAGGCATTGCCGCCGCCGGAGGCCGGATCGAGGTATGTTCAACCTGCGTCGAGGGCGTCTGCCTCGCGACGCCGGAAGGCGCGCCGCTGCGGCCCGGAGTCGTGCTTGGCGGGCTCGCTTCGGTCGTCATCCGCATGAGCCGGATGCCCGCCGTGACCTTCTGATATGACACCAGCGGACCAGACCGTCGTGCCCGCAGACGCACAAAAGGAGATCGAGCACCTCCGCCGCGAGAACCGCCGCCTGCGTTTGCATGCGGAGAAAGTGGCCGACGCCAATGCCTATGCGGCGGAGATGGTGGCCGAACTCGAGGCCGCCAAAGCCCAGATCGACGAGAAAGAGTCTTACCTCAAGGCGATTTTCGAATCCGCCCAGGTGGGCATCATGACCGTGGATCCCAGCGACTACCGCATCCTCGATATCAACACACACGCCGCGCAGTTGATCGGCAGGCCGCGCGAGCAAATACTGGGCCGGCCCTGCCGTTCCGTCTTTTGTCCGGGCCCGGATGGCGCCTGCCCCATCAACGATCTCGGCCAGGCCGTGGACCGGTCGGAACGCAATCTGCTGCCTTGCGGTGGAGCCGAAATCCCCGTCCTCAAGTGTGTCGTGCCCATCGTGAGCCGCGACAAGCTGATTTTCGTCGAGACCTTCGTAGATATCCGCGATCGAAAACGAGCCGAAGATCAGATGAGGAAAGCCAAGGAGGCGGCGGAAGCTGCCAGTCGCACCAAAAGTGAGTTCCTGGCCAACATGAGCCACGAGATTCGCACCCCCATGAATGGCGTCATCGGCATGTCCGACGTGTTGCTCGAAACCTCCCTGGATTCCCGGCAAAAGGACTACGTTTCCATGGTGAAATCCTCGGCTACCTCTCTGCTCTCGATCCTCAACGACATTCTGGACTGCTCCAAACTCGAGGTCGGCAAGCTGGAACTGGAGTCGATGGAGTTCAACCTTCGCGCGACCGTCGGCGAAACCCTGAAGGCGATGAATGCCCTGGCCCTTCAGAAAGGCCTCCAACTGAACTCGGAAATCGATCCCGCGCTTCCACAGACTCTCATAGGCGATCCCGGCCGCCTCCGGCAGATTCTGGTCAATCTCGTCGGCAACTCCCTTAAGTTCACCGAGCAGGGCGAAGTCGCCGTCCGGGCAGCCCCGGTGTGGGCGCCGGAGGGTGAATTCACGTGGGTTCACTTCAGCGTCAGGGATACCGGCATGGGCATCCCGCCGCGCCAGCAGGACGCCATTTTTGAAGCCTTCCGGCAGGCCGATGGCTCCGTCGCCCGGCGCTACGGAGGTACCGGGCTGGGACTCACCATATCGCGCCAGTTGGTGCACAGAATGGATGGTGAAATCTGGCTGGAGAGTCAGGTTGAACGGGGCGCTACCTTCCACTTCACGGCGCGATTTCAGACCGCCCCGGCGCCCCATGAGAATCTCCTCGTCCGTTCAAACCGGCCAGACTCCGCAACGGTGGAACCGCCGCCATTGCACGCATCGTCCGGCAAGCCCCTCCGAATCCTGGTAGCAGACGACAATCTGGTGAACCGGATCGTGGCTGTAGCCCTGCTGGAAAAGCGTGGCGTCACCGTGACTGTCGCCCAGGACGGCCGGCAGGCCGTCGATGCCGCCGCCGCACAGACTTTCGATATGATCCTGATGGACGTACAAATGCCCGAAATGGATGGCTTCGAAGCTACCGCCGCAATTCGGGACAGGGAGAAAACAACCGGGGCGCATGTCCCTATCGTCGCGCTGACTGCCCATGCCATGAAGGCGGATCGCGAAAAATGCCTGTCGATGGGAATGGATGGCTATCTTTCAAAACCCATCGCGGCCCGGGAGTTGCTACGGGCCATCCAGATGCTTCACCAGTCTCTCCGGTTGCCTGCGCTATAGATCCACGGATCTCAGGATCTTCCCGAATACGTGATGGCCGGCTTGAGTTCCACGGAAACCCGGCCCCCGAGCGGCCCCCAGGACCAGCGCCACTGCCAGCGCCAGCATCGCCAATTCTAAAATCGTGGCCACACATCCCTGTTTCATGCGTCCATTCCTCCACCTGTTTGCTACCTTAGCACGGCCCTTGCCGGAGCCTCGGGCAGCGCCAAAAACTGCCACTTGATTTTCGCCTTTTATTCGCCTATGCTGGTGGCGTGTCCAGCACCTGCCGGGTTTCTTTCGATGACGGCGCGGGGATGACTCACACTGTTTCTGTCTCGGCTTCGTCGTTGTACGAGGCGGCGGCCCTGGCGCTCGCGGAATTCAAGAAGTCGGGCTTCGCCCTCGCAGAAGTGGGAGCGGGCACGCGCCTCAAGGTGGCCGTGGAGGCTCCGGCTACCGTGCATGAACTCAGCGTCCGGACGCTCCAGACGTGGCTCGACACCAACGGAAAAACACCGCGCGAGCAGGGGCTCAAGGTGACCCTCCGGCAGATTCTCCGCCACTGAGAACAGGCAACCTGCACTTACTGTGTCGTGACCGGCCGGGTAATTCCCCCGTTATGATCGAAACCGAACACGGCACTCAAAGAATCAGTTGACTTTCTCACGCCAAGTGATTAAAGTCCAATCCATAGTTGCTTTGCGGTAAGTGCTGGGATGGTCTGACTCGAAGCGGCGGGAGGCTCCATGGTGAGTGTAAGAAGTCCCTTTGTAATTCTCTTACTGACGTCCATATTTGGCGTGAGTGCGATACTGGCACAGTCTGAGCGCGGCACCGTTACCGGGGTCGTTCGCGATGCCTCGGGGGCGGTGGTGCCGGGCGCGGCAATCCGGATTACCAATGTGGCGACCAATGTAAATACGGCCACTACAAGCAACGGCTCCGGCGAGTTCACGGTGCCCGGCGTTGCCGCCGGAAAATATAATCTGCGCGTGGAAAAACAAGGGTTCCGCACCTTTGTTCTCGCCGGCGTCACAGTAGACGCGGCCACCACTGTACGCACCGATGCCACGCTGGAACTCGGAGAAGCGCGGCAAACCGTCGAGGTGCAGGCCACCGCCGCTCAGTTGCAGACCCAGGACGCCACCTCCAGCACCTCTGTCGAAAACACCCTGGTCAACGATCTGCCCCTGGTGGTGAGCGGAACCGTGCGGACACCGTTCGATCTCGCCGCGCTTACTCCCGACGCCAAAAACCTCGGCGGCGATAATGGCTTCATTCTGGGCGGCGGTCAGGCCGCATCGTACGGAACATCCCTGGACGGCATTTCCACTAATACCAGCCGCGCGCTGTCCAAAAGTTGGGTGGCGTCGAATTCGCCCTCGGTCGAGGCCATCGAACAGTTCACCGCCGAGTCCAATGGATTCAAAGCCGAGTACGGCCATGCCGGCGGCGGCAGCCTGACTTACGTGTCCAAATCGGGCACTAACGATTTTCACGGGTCCGCTTACGAATTCGTGCGCAACAACGATTTCGATGCCAACAACTTTTTTAATAACGCCAACAGAATCCCCAACTCTATCTATAAACAGAATGACTTCGGAGCCACCGTCGGCGGACCGGTCTGGATTCCCAAGCTCTACCACGGCAAGGATAAGACGTTCTTTTTCTTTTCGTACGAGGGCTTTCGCAATCGCACCGGCGCCAACGGCAGCGCCTTCACCGTCCCCACCCCGGAAATGTACAATGGCGATTTCAGCAACTGGGTCACTTCATCCGGTACCCGGATTCCCATTTACAATCCCATCGGACAGGTGCAGAACAGCGATGGCACCTACACCCGCCAGCCGTTCCCGGGCAACGTGATTCCCAAGAACCTGTTCAGCCCGGCCTCCTTGAAGGCGCTCAGCGTGTTCCAGGGCAACGGCGCCCTGGCCCCGAATAATAACGCCATTCCGGGAACCCCGGCCTATGTCAACAATAACTTCCTCGAGACCTCCGGAACACAAATCTATCCGGTCAACAAGGAAAGCGTCAAGCTCGATCACACGTTGAGCGCGAAGCATCGCATCTCCGGCTATTACGGACACGATAGCGAGCATCAGACCTTTGGTCCCGACGGGCCCCCCACTCTTCCGGGCCTCTATTCCAACTATAACGACTTGATCCAGCAGACCGACGTCGTGCGCTTTAGCTGGATCTGGAGCCTCAGCCCGAACAAGATCAATAACTTCTACGCCGGCGGCAATAACTGGCGGCAGGACCACAAACCACCCCAGGAGTACATCGGCAACTGGAAAAGCAAGTTCTGCCTGCCGAATGTTCCGGACTGTAACGAGAATCTGGTGAACCTGTTCTCCGGCGGCACCGGAGACACTTACAGCACCTGGGGCGGCCAGGCCGACAACGGTTCCGAAAATACCGTCTATGGCTACAACGACGACTTCACCTGGATCAAGGGACATCACACCTTCAAATTCGGCGGTATGCTCCAGATCAATCACTACAACGGCTTTGGGCGGCAGTGCGAGGCCGGTTGTGTAGGCTTCAGTTACCAGGAAACCGGCGTTCCCGGCGGTTCCAATCCGAATGCCGGCGGCAATGCCTTTGCTTCATTTCTGCTGGGCTACGCGGACAGCGGGCAGATCGACACCGTGCGCTTCATTGGCCAGCAATTCTATTACGTGGGCGGTTATGTTCAGGATGACTGGCGAGTCACCGACAAACTGGTTTTAAACCTCGGCCTCCGCTACGACATCAACCTGCCGCCTACCGGACTCAACGATCGCTGGAGCGATTTTTCGCCCACCACGCCCAATCCGGCGGCGGGCGGAATTCCGGGCGCGGTGCTGTTCGCCGGAGGTTGCCCGGGGTGCGTGGGCTCGCGCACTTTGGGCGGCCTCTGGACCAAGGGGATTGGTCCGCACGCCGGTTTCGCGTATTCGAAAGACGCCAAAACCGTGTTTCGCGGCTCGTATGCCCGCTCGTTCGGTTCGCTGGTGTCGGTCACCGGGTCCACTCACGCCATGGGGTTCACCTTGACGCAGGGCTTCTCCAGCAGCGATTCCGGCATTCTGCCCACTTTCACCATGGATCAGGGCATGCCGCCGTGGACCGCTCCCCCGTTCATTAACCCTTCCGTCGCCAATGGCTCCAGCGTGGCTTGGTTTCAGGGCCAGGAAACCACCAAGCTACCCGCCTTCGATAACTTCAATTTCTCCATCCAACGGCAACTGAGTAACACCATGGTGGCCGAGATTGGCTACAATGCCGTGCTGGGCAGCCATTTGCAGACGCAGTTACTCCAGTACAACCAGATTAATCCCTCGTACCTTACCGCGTTCGGCACCGTGGCGCAGAGCATTACCGTCTTAAATAGTCTGGTGGGCTCGGCCACAGCCAATGCGGCGGGAATTACCGCCCCGTTTCCCGGATTCAACGCCCTGTGGGGCAGCCGCGCCACCGTGGCCCAGGCGCTGCGGCCCTTCCCGCAGTACACCACGATCGACACGTACAACGGCCAGGGCGACCATAGCGGTCATTCCACTTATCATGCGCTGCTCGCCAAGTTCAACAAGCGCGTGGCCTCGGGTCTCACGTTCCAGGCCTCCTATGTGCTCTCCAAGATTCTCACCGACGCCGATACCGCGTGGGGAACTCAGTACGCCGCCGACCTGTATAATCGCGGCCTGGAAAAATCTATCGGGGCGTTCGACGTGACCCACGATTTCAAGTTCGCCGGCGTCTACGACCTGCCTTTCGGGAAGGGCCGCCATTGGCTCGACAAGGGGCCTGCCGCGTGGATCATCGGAAACTGGCGGATCTCCAGCATCAACATCTACGATAGCGGGACGCCGGTGGGCCTCGGCACCGCCCTGACGCTGCCGGTCTATGCCAGCGGCGCCGGCGGCCGCGTGCCGGCCTACGTCACCTCGTACAACGGGTGGCAGCCCAACTGGACAGGCGGTTTCGATCCCGGGAAGGACCACTTTTTCGTTCCCTACGGCACCGGCCCCTTCCCGGCGCAAGGCACTGGAACGGCCCTGAACAGCATCGGCAATGCGACCCGCTACAACCCCAAAGTGCGCCTGTTCCCGAATCTGAATGAAAGTCTTTCGCTGACCCGCACATTTCCCATCCGCGAGAAAAAGTCCATCGAAATTCGCGCGGAGGCCTTCAATGCCTTTAACCGGGTGCGGTTCGGCACAGGTAATACGCAACTCCAGAACCCGCTCTTCGGGGTATTGACGGGTTCGGGGAGCCAGTTCAATACGCCGCGACAACTGCAACTGGCCGCCAAGCTGTACTTCTGATCAGCGGATCATGCGCAGCAGGCCGTAGCAGAAAACGCAAATCCAGAAATCCACGGCCAGCCCCCAATCCACCTGGTATAGATGGTGTTGCGCGCGCGGCGGCAGGTAGCCCTGTACGCTGAAGTAAATAGCGTTGCCCGCCAGCACCGCCACCAGCGATTGCCAGAAAGATCGCGACATACTGTCCATTCTAAGAGCGTAGAATGAGGAAAATGCGACGGCTTGCCATCTGCCTGCTCGCCATGACGGCCATGGCCCCCGGCCAGGATACCAGGTACCCGCCGCAAGGCCAGCAGTTTCCCGGTCCGCCGGCGAAATCCGACACCGCCGAGTGGCTCCACGAACTCCAGCGATATCGCCAGGAGCGGCGCGTGCGCGCCGGGCTTACCGGCGAGTTGTACGACCGCCCCGAACTTCGCTGGGCCCAGAGCAGCTTCATTCAACCTCAGGTCATGGTGGAAGACCGCTACCTGTACGACCCCGCCGCCCGTCGCTACACCGTGGATCGTTTCCTGGACGACCTCGACAAGCGCTATGGCGGCGTCGATAGCGTCCTCCTGTGGCCGGTCTATCCCAACATCGGGATCGACAACCGCAACCAGTTCGACCTGTTGCGCGACATGCCCGGCGGAGTGGATGGCTTGCGCGGAATGATCGCCGATTTTCACCGCCGCGGCGTCCGCGTCCTGTTTCCCACCATGCCGTGGGACATGGGCACCCGCCAGGAACCCAGCGGCATGCCCCAGACGATTGCCGCCCTCATGAAACAGGTGGGCGCCGACGGCATCAATGGAGATACCTTCGGCGGCTTGCCGCGCACTTACCGCGCGGCCTCCGACGCCATCGGCCATCCGCTCGTGCTCGAACCCGAAGGCTTTCCCGATAGCGATGAAATGCTCAACTGGGACAGCATGACCTGGGGCTATTGGAAGTATCCGTTTGTCCCCATGGTCAGTCGCGGAAAATGGCTCGAACCGCGCCACATGGTCAATGTCTGCGACCGCTGGAATAAGGATAAGACCGACAATTTGCAGGCCGCCTTCTTCAACGGCGTGGGATACGAGACCTGGGAGAACATCTGGGGAATCTGGAACGGCATCACCGCGCGCGACGCCGAAGCCATCCGCCGCGTCGCGAAGGTGGAGCGGAAATTCGCCGCGTACCTCACCAGCGCCGCGTGGGAGCCTCACACGCCCACGATTCCGTACGGGATTTTCGCCGGCAGATTTCCGAAGGGCGGCAGCACTCTATGGCTGCTGATCAATCGTACGGTCTACAACGTGGATGGTCCCATGCTGCCCGTACCGGCCGAGCCCGGAATGCATTACTTCGATCTGTGGCACGGCGTCGAGTTACACGGCGGCGTCACCCTCTCCTTCGCCATCGAGGCCCTCGGGTACGGCGCCGTTCTGGCGCAACGCGAACCCGCGGACGCTGACTTGAATGCCTTCCTGTCGGAAATGCGGATTCTGAATGCCCAGCCCCTCGCGGCATTTCCGAAGGTCTGGCGCTTCCTGCCGCAGCAGATCGTTCCCATCGGAACTACCGCGCGCGCCGCCGAAACGCCCCCCGGCATGGTCCGCATTCCCGCCGCCCCGGATTTCACCTTCGAAGTTCATGGCATCGAAATCGAAGGCGGCGACGATATCGGTGTGGACGTGCAATATCCCGGAGAAGATTCGCCCCGCCGCCACCATGTGCTGCGCATGGCCATCCCCGCTTTCGATATCGATAGGTATCCTGTCACCAACCGCCAGTTCGCCGCCTTCCTGAAAGCCACCGGGTACCGTCCCGCCGACGATCGTAATTTCCTGAAAGACTGGAACAACGGCGTCTACCCCGCCGGCTGGGACATGCGTCCGGTTACCTGGGTATCCATCGAAGATGCGCGCGCCTACGCCATCTGGGCCGGCAAGCGCCTGCCCCACGAGTGGGAGTGGCAGTATGCGGCCCAGGGTCTGGACGGCCGGGCTTATCCGTGGGGCAATTCCTGGTGCGCTGCTTGCGCCCCGGCCCAGGAACACGGCCACGACCTTCCCGGACCTGCGCCCGTGGACGCCTTCCCCCAGGGCGTCAGTCCCTTCGGCGTCATGGATATGACCGGCAACGTGTGGCAGTGGACCGACGAGTTTCAGGACGAACACACACGCGCCGCCATCCTCCGCGGCGGCGGGTATTACCGGCCCGCGGGCTCACGATGGTACTTCCCCTCGGCGTACCGCTTGACCGAGCACGGCAAGTATCTCCTCACCGCTCCGTCGAAAGACCGCTCGGGCACCCTGGGATTCCGCTGCGTGAAAGACGTCCGCTGACCGCGGCCGGAAAATCGTCGTCCCGCCCGTCGGCAATCTCGTAATCCCACGTCTCGCTGCCGGCTCCATGAAGGTTACCCGGTATCTCATACAAACACATCCGGTGCACGTCAAGGCGCAATGGGTGTATACGTGCACATTGCATTTGCCGTGGATACTGCCGAAGAGAGCAATGAGCTGCACTTAAGCGAACCCGAGCTTCAGGAAGCGCAGGAGCGCAGCGCGGCTACCGCCCGGGTAGTGTATGAGGCCGTGCGGCGCGAAGGCGAAGACGAGCTCAAGCGGAGCACCTCGGCACTGGCCTGGTCGGGACTCGCCGCCGGCCTTTCGATGGGCTTCTCGCTGATGATCGAAGGCGTTCTCCGCGCCAGCCTGCCCGACACGCCGTCCAGCAGGCTGATCTCCAAATTCGGGTATAGCGCCGGCTTCGTGATCGTCATCCTCGGACGGCAGCAGCTATTCACGGAGAATACCCTGACGCCCATTCTTCCTCTGCTGCGTCACCGCGACGCGGCCACTGCGGGCAACGTAGCCCGCTTGTGGAGCGCGGTGCTGGTCACGAATCTGCTCGGCGCCCTGGCCGTGGCCTGGGTATTGTGCCGCACCAGTGTATTCCCGCCGGAAGTGCGGGACGCATTCCAAGCTATCAGCCGCGAATCCACGGGCATCGGCTTCTCCCTGGCTCTCCTCCGCGGAATCTTCGCGGGCTGGCTGCTCGCGCTGATGGTGTGGCTGCTTCCCTTCGCCGAGCACGCGCGCTTCTTTGTGATTATCGCCATGACCTGGATGATCAGCGTCTGCGGCTTCACCCACGTCGTGGCCGGATCGGTCGAAATGTTCTTCCTGGCTTCGGGCGGTAGTATCTCGTTTCCGCACGCGCTGGGTAGTTATATCGTGCCTGTGCTGATTGGCAATATCATCGGCGGGGTCTCCTTAGTAACCGCCTTGAATCATGCACAGGTGGTTTCGTAACTAAGTGAGGAGTTATGCCGGATAAAGGACTGGGAACAGGAATGCGCTACAGAGGGTCATCATCCACGTCGAAGGCGTGTTCGGTGGTTGAGTCGTGGGAGCAGGCGATATCATCCACGCTCCCTCGCGGCCTCGTTAACTGCCTCCGGCTCCGGTGATTTTCGGCTTTTTACGCGCTCCCGGTAGCGTCGGCTTTGACCGTTCCGCTTCTGTTGGCCCGCTGCCGTCTCCCGGTATCTCTCTTGGGCCTTCCGACGCGACCATTTCCGTGCCGCCTGTCGGCAACCGTCGCTGCAATAGCGCTGGCGTACCTGCCGGGGATGAAAACGCCGGTCGCTGCCTTTCAGCAAACAACACCGCGTGCGCGGCCGGCGAGCCAAACGCCTCGGCCGGCCCTCTTGATTTCCGGGATGACCTGTAGGACTCTCGGGAGGGCCCATGGGAGGTGATCACTCCCAGAAGCTCCCGCCCCGGAGGGGAGCCTACTCCTCTTCGGGGCGCAGCAAACCTCCGGCTTTCAGCAATATCAACACTTTAGGGCTCTGCGCAGGAATCCGACAATCTGCCCGAAAGGCTAGCTTTCTGAGAGAGGTTTTGTTGGCTAGCCTGAGAGGATGCGGGAACATGAGTGGACGAGGGTTCTGGGATGGCCTGGATACAAGGTCTATCGGATGGAGATCGACGAGCGGGGCAAGGATCTGAAGCTGTGGGTGAGGCGGAAGAAGACCGGGTTAAAGCTGATTTGTTCGGGATGTGGGCAGCATGTGGCAGCCAGCCTGATCCACGAGGTGTGCGAGCGGGAAGTGCGCGACCTGCCCTGCTTTGAGTACCGGACGACGGTGGTGGTGGAGACGTACCGGGTGAAGTGCCCGCGCTGTGGGATACGGGCCGAGAAGGTGGCTCAGTTGCCGAGTAAGGCGCCTTACAGCAAGCGCTTCGAGGAAGCCGTGGGACAAGCTTGTGAGAGTGCGGCGGCACGTCAAGTGGCGCGACGGATGGGGCTGGCGGCGAGCACGGTCCGTGCCATCGATCTGCGCTGTTTGGAGCGATGGGACGCGAAACGGCGTCAGCCACCGCTACGCCAGATGGGGGTGGATGAAATCTACCGAGGGAAGAAGGGGAAGTTTCTCACGGTGGTGTGCAATCTGGAGACCGGTGAGCCGCTGTGGTTCGGCCGCGAGCGGAAGAAGGAAACGCTGGATGATTTCTTTCGTAGCCAGTTGGTCAGCCGGCAGCGGAAACGAATTGAGGCGGCGTGTGTAGACATGTGGGAGCCGTTCCGGTTGAGCATCGAGCAATGGGCACCGCAGTGCAGGATCGTCTACGACAAGTTCCATATCATGCAACACGCCAACGACGCCATTGATGAGGTACGGAAGGCGGAGTTCTTCCGGCAAGGGCCCAAGAAGCGGGGTCTCATCAAAGGGAAGAAATGGTTGCTGCTGAGTCGCTGGAAGAACCTGACGCAGGAACACCGTGGGGATTTGAACCGGTTGTTCCAACTGAACCGGCGGGTTTTCAAAGCCTACCTTCTGAAAGAAAGCTTAGAGAGGCTGTGGAATTACAGCTACCGAGGGGCGATGCTCAACTACCTGAACAAATGGATGGGGCAGCTGAAATGGCAACGGCTGGCTCCGTTCGAAAAACTCGCAGCGACCCTCCTGAAGCACGTGGATGGCATCGCCAATTATTGCGAGACTAAGGTTCGCTTTGGCGTAGTCGAGGCGGTCAACGGGAACATTCGCATGCTGATCAACCGGGGCCGCGGGTATCAGAACCTTCGCTACCTGTTGCTGAAGGCCAAGCGCATGGCGGTGACCAACCTCGAATTCATCACCGTACACACTGTCAGGAAAGCCGCCTAAAATGAGCCATCCGTCGGATTCTCGTTCAGTGCCCACTTTATTTATCCACGCGATTACCCAAGCGGACGAGAAAGGCCCGTTCCTTACACTTCCCGCCGAGGTCCAGGAGAAGGCGAAGCTGAAGTGGCTTGGCTTCGAAACGCCAGAGGAAGGACTGGGGGAGGGTTCCATATCTCGCCGAAACTGCTCGCCGAACTGAATCCCGGCAAGAAGCTGGGCACGGCTGGGGAGCGGATCACCGTACCGAATGTGCGACGCGCCGCCGTGGGCCTGGCGTTACGAGTGGTGGTATCGAAGTCAAAACGCACAGTCATCGCGTACGGCCCTGGCGACAAAGAGCTGGTGCAATATCCGAGCACCTCACACTACCCGTGGTTCGACTGGGACCCGAAGATGCTATCGGGCGTCGACAAGAAGCTGGCGAAAGCGGAAATGGCTCCGGGTCCAAACAATCCCGTCGGCATTGCCTGGATCGGCCTCTCGAAACCGGACTATGGAATCCATGGGACGCCGGATCCGGGGAATATCGGGCATGGCGTGTCGGACGGGTGTATCCGGCTGACGAACTGGGATGTGGACGAACTCTCGCGCATGGTCCGGCGGGGCACACCGGTCGACCTGGAGGAGTAGCCTTGAAACTGAGTGTTGGCATCGCCAGGATGTTGTCAGTGCTTATGGCTGTTGGCGCGACTTCGTCCATTGTGGAGATGGCTCCGCCCATCCGCGGACTTGCCCTCGCGAATCTGCGGGATACGTTCGAAGAACTTCACGATGGAAATAAGCACGAGGCGATCGACATCATGGAGCCGAAAGGGACACCCGTGCATGCCATAGTGGCGGGAACCATCCGCAAACTGTTCTTCAGCAAACCGGGCGGCAACACGATCAATGCGGATTCGCGCACGCCACACTTGCATTTTGCGATCTTCGAACTGGGGCCGAAAAGGCTGTGGTGGCAGGGGAAGGCCGTTAATCCATATCCTGGCCTCGTGGCCGCAATGAAGCGGGCGAAGTAGCGGATGATCTCTCCAGGGCGCGATCAAGGTCCAACGAGAAGTGCGAACGCCGCGCGGCCCCATTATTCTGTTTGACCAGTGAAGCTCCTTTCGTTCGATCCGCCTGGAAGGCAGACCATTCTGCGCTGACCTCAAAGTGAAAGGCCAGATTGTGCATAATCTGCTGCTGCAAGTGCAGAGTCCGCACACCGGCGAGCCTGTCGTCACGCCCCAAACCAAGCCTGGCGCGATCAAGACCGGGAAGGGGAGGATTAACGGGTCGCACTTGACGAATGATGTCCCGCCCACCGTCCTTGCCGACGGTATCCGCGGGTTCCGGCAGGCGACCCGTTACATTTGACCGCCCGTCGACACGTGGCATTCCCGACTGCTGAGAGATTGGTCCACCCCGTGCACATGAGAAGAAGGTTGCCTGAGCGTGAAGGAGGGCAAAGCATGCACGAGACACACTGGAAGGCTGCGGAGAATCACGAACTCGCGGCCCGGTCCCACCGCACTGCCGCGGAACATAACGAAAAAGGGGATTTCACAGCGGCAGTTTGGCATTCGGAGCGAGCGTTGGATTACTCAAATCGCGCTTACACCCTCGCGAAGGAAGATCCGCAATAAATCCGGGGAAATAGAGAGCCTATAAATGTCCAAACGATACAACAACGGATCCCATTACGAGAACCACCAACGGGCCGCCGAATTGCACGACAACGCCGCCCACGCTCATCGCAGCGCCGCGGAAGCCCATGAGAAACAGGACCATCAAACCGGACAGGAGCTGTCCAGGCGCGCTCTTGAGTATTCCAAAGAGGCTCACGAGCAACGGGGCAGACTCACCAGAGCGCTGTGAACGAACACGGCATCGCGATCTTTACGCACCAGGACACCGCAGTCTTGGCTCATGCGCTGTGGCAAGCCAGAGGCTGTCCGGAGGGATCGCCAGACGAGGACTGGTTCCAGGCTGCGGAAGACCTGCGAGCCCGCGCGGAAGCTCACAAAAAGTGATGGCCGCGGGTCGAATCAGCCGGTGTCGCTAGAAATCACCTCCCGAGGCGTCGGGACATCCAGATTGTTGACCTGGAAAGGTATGTCACTTTTAGGAAGGCAGCTTCTTCCCGACCGGGAACTCCATCACTTCGACATCTTGGACTTGGTAGAGCCCGGAGACCTACAGCTTACGAAGTCCTTGTCCTACAGTGAATGATACGTGCCGAACGAGGTTCTATGTCCAAACTTACAAGCCGAGAAGTTTGCCTTGCGTCCCGCCCCAGCGGGATTCCAACTGCCGCCAACTTCAAGTTGGTCTGGGCCGCCTCAGAACCGTTGAAGGATCACGAGGTGCTGGTACGCAACCTCTTCATGTCGGTGGACCCGTACATGCGCGGCCGCATGAACGAAGGACGAAGTTACGTACCTCCTTTCGAAATCGGCAAACCGCTCGAGGGCGGCGCGGTCGGCGATGTCATCGAGTCGCGTGCCCCGGAGTTCAAGCCAGGCGATGTCGTCACCTCCAACTTTGGCTGGCGGGAGTACTTCACGGCTTCGCCAAAGGAATTGCATCGCGTCAGCCGTGATATTCAGCCCCTGTCGGCTTATCTCGGAGTTCTCGGCATGACAGGAATGACCGCTTGGGCAGGGCTAAGTCTGGTGGACGTAAAAGCCGGGGACGTCATTTTCATTTCTGGAGCCGCAGGCGCCGTGGGCAATGTGGCCGGGCAACTGGCGAAACTGCGCGGGTGCCGGGTCATTGGATCGGCGGGCTCGGCGGAAAAGGTCCGCGTCCTCAGGGACGAATGTGGATTCGACGCCGCCTTCAACTATAAGGACGCCCCTGTCGCGGAGCAATTGAAGCGGGAAGCGCCCGAAGGAATCGATGTCTACTTTGATAACGTAGGTGGCGAAACTCTGCAAGCGGCGCTCTCCACATTACGCCTGCATGGCCGGATCGTCGCCTGCGGAGGCATCTCCGGATACAATGCGGAACAGCCACGCCCCGGCCCCTCAAACTTGTTCAATATCATTACCCGACGGCTCACCATGAAGGGCTTCATTGTTTCGGATTGGATGGATCGCCGGGCCGAGTTCGAAAGAGAGCTGGGTGGCTATTTCAAAGCGGGCAAATTGAAGAATCTCGAAACGCGGGAGAAGGGCATCGATCAGGCGGTAGGCGCTTTCCTCGGGCTCTTTCAAGGGCGAAACGTCGGCAAGATGGTGATCGACCTGGTTTGCCCCCAATGAGCGAAGGCGTTCTGGATCTCCGAGGCCTTACCCGGCGCTTCGGAGCATTCACTGCGGTCGATGCTGTGACCCTTTCCGTCAACGCGGCCGAGGTCTTCGGTTTGCTCGGCTCAAACGGCGCCGGCAAGGCGACTACCATCAACATGCTCACCACCTTATTGCCGAAATCCTTGGGCAAAGCACATGTCGCCGGATTTCCATCGCCACCCAGGCGGCGGACGTTCGCTGCGCCATCGGTTATGCGCCGCAGGCGGTCTCCGTGGACGGCCAATTTGTACGGAAATCAAAGAAGAGAAGGCGAAGACCGCGTTGGCCGAGGCAGCGTCTCGGCACTACCCATGAGGCGCACGCCGATTGTCCCGATCAGCAACACTTGGCTCCCAATCTGCTCTACTTTTATCGGCACTTATTGAAAAGAGGAAATATGACTAAAACGGCTGTTGGTCTATTCGAAACGTCCGCCAGGGCGGAGGCAGTGGTAACTCTCTTGTTGGCCGCCGGCTTTGCGCGGGATGAAGTGAAACTGGTCAAGCGGACGGATTTCGATTCGAAACCGGCTCCTGAAACCGACATTCTCCAGCTCGGAGGCGCGCCGGCGGAACATGCCGGCCGCTATTGGGACGCAGTCCGCGGTGGGCGAACATTGATCGTAATCTCCGCCGGCGACCGGGCGGATCGAGCCGTTGAGATTATGGACGCCGAGGGCGCAGTGTACCTGGAGGAATCCGTTGTTCAACCAGTGTCTCGCGCCGTTCGCGCGGTCGCGGACGACCCAGGCTTCTACCCTCGTAGAGGAGCAGCCCAGATGTTCGAAGTCTCGTAGGGTTCCCGCAATGGCGGCCGCGGCTCACCTTGCACTTGAACGCGACGGCCGCTGCCTACTCAATCGGGATGATCAGATCGATTTCAAGGTGGGTAACGCGTAGCCCTTCGAGCAGATGGTGGAAGACATTATCCACCGCTCAGTGGGTCCTTGCAACTCGACGAAGTGGTCCTGGTCGGCGGACAGACCCGCATGCTGCGAATCCAGGCCCTGGTCCGCGACCTGTTGACGCAAGCAAGGACGACGTGGTGGAACGCGGAGTTCGTGATGTCGGGCATTAAATAGCGGTGTGAACGCAACGCCAATCGGCGGAGACGGTCACATGATACCCTCGCCGCTATGCTTTGACCGAAGGAGGTCGCCGGTGAATAAAATATTTGGCATCATTCTGATGGGACTCGGACTGATCGGTCTTGTGTGGGGAGGTTTTACGTACACCACCAGGGAAAAGCTCGTTGACATCGGGCCGATTCACGCCACGCGCGAACAGACACACGACATTCCGCTGCCTCCCATTGCGGGAGGGCTGGCTTTCATCGGTGGAGTCGTGCTCCTGGTGACAGGCAGGAAATCGTAACGTCCGCCGGCCTTGGCGCCGGCGAGACGGCGCCTCGGTCAGTGTTGTCAATCCTGTCCGATATATTCGGGGGGCACATCGTCCTCTTTAACCTGTTTGGTATGAACTTCAGACACGTCCGCATCCGGTGCATTCTCCACGCCGCTGATCGCGTCGGCCTCAAAGGCCTGGCCCTCGTCCACAAGTTCTTCGACACTCTCCGGGCCGGACTCGGCGACGTCCGACAACCCTTGATCGTCCCCAGACTGGCCGGCTGAATCCGGCCCTGTCCCCTTCTCGCTGGTTGAGACTGTGGCGTAGGTGCGTGTAACTTCGTCGCGCTGTTTTGTCATGCGTTTGCCAATGCACTTCGGGTTCCACCCTTAAACACCGGGCCGGTCATCGGGGTAGCTTCGCCTGTGCCGCGGTGGGTCTTGGGAACTGGATGTCGTCAGCGCAAGATCGGACCCATTCAGACTCGGTTCAATCGGCTGCTGTCTTTTGTTCGAGCTCAGAGTGGGGATCGTGGTGCACCGGAGCCTCGACGCCGGGACTGACTCCACGAATCTCCTCGAAGAACGGGGTGCCTTGCCGATGCACGCACTCGGCAGCGTAGAGATACATGGCGGCCGACCAGGTCTGCCAGTCCCGCCCACTGGGATGACCAGTCTGCGCCTGAATCCACTCGTTGAATCCCCACTCCGTTTCGTTCTCGTGCCAGGGCTTCACTAGTTCAGTCAGTGCCAGGAGTTTCCGGCTCGCTAGTTCCATTTGCCCCGCGGCTACGCACGCCGCCACGTAGAATCCGCCCACAAATGGCCAGACGCCACCGTTGTGATACTCACCGGGCCGATTGAAATGTTCGTACCGTGGCCGCCAATCGGCATGATGGCGTAGGATGTACGGAAATAGACAGGGCGGCAAACCCACCGCGAGTTCCTTCCTGTCGCGCATGGCATCGCACTCGGCCTCGACCCATGCCACCAGGTCTCGTGCTCGACCGGGCGAAGCAATTCCCGTCAGAATCGCCAGGCTGTTGCCCAGCAGGTCGAAGCGGTCGCTGGTGAAGAGCTTGTAGGAATAGAGGGCGTAATAGGGCTTGGACGGCACCACAAGACCTTCATGTTCATGAGGGTTCTTGGCCTCGCCAAGGACCTCCAGGCGGTTCATCAGCCCGCGCAGCCGTCGGGCGGACCGGTGCTCGCCAAACAGCACGAGATACGCGTATACCAGAGCATTCACGTAGAGCCCGAAGCCCATTACAACCTGCTCATCACGCCAGTCGCTGGTCGGCAACTGCGAAACCATCACCATGTCGTCAGGACTCTGGTACTGCATCCACGTCAAGGCTTTCTGTGCCGCATCGTGAAGGAACTCCGGCTGACTGGTCGATCTTCTGTAAAGTGCGAGGCCGAAAAGGAACAGGGGAGTGGTATCGCTGGCGCCACGGTCGCCCGGGTCGTGCGCAAGCGATGGGATGTGGCCCCGCCGCGTCTGATTTGCTGCCAATGCCACGAGCGTGCGGCGCAGCGCGTCCGCGAGTTCGTCGTCGCCGGTGGCCAAAAAGCCCAGTGCGGAGATCATGAGGTCTCGCGTATAGGGCTCCGGATATCCCCACCCGGCGGTCCGCGGCAGTCCTTGAAAAGGTCCCCGCGCGTTATGATGCAGGACGCCCAGGGCTGCTGCCTTGGCCCGATCGATGAGGGCCACCGATTTCTTGTCCATGAGTGCGGCCACTTTATGCTACCCCCAGGCGGCCGGACACGATCTCCACGAAGCGCCTGGCCACCTGGCGATAGTCGAACAACTCGACAACGCGCTTTCGCCCCGCCTGTCCCATCCTCTCCCGCAGACCCTTGTCCCGCATGAGTGCCAGGAGGTATTTAGCAATGTCAGGCACACTGGCCCGGAATTCCGCTGTTCGCGGCGTCGGAAACACGATGCGATGGCTATCGTCGATTCCGTGGCCCGCCCCGAAAACCGCCTCCGCGATCTTCCTTTCTTCTGCCACCATCGCCAGGAACGCCGTTTCCCCGTGGACCATCGTGTCGAGAAATGCCATCGCACGGATCGCAACCACAGGCCTTGCGCAGGCATTAGCCTCCACTTGAATCATTCCGAAACCCTCCAGCCGCGACGGCGCGGCGTAGATATCGCAGGCGGCCAGCAAGTAGGGCATGAAATTGTGCGAAACCACGTTCGTGGAGTAAGTGATCTTATTGGCGATGCCCAGATCCGCAGCTAGCTGAAGGTCGATCAGGTTTTGTTGGACCGTGCGAGGCTGCGGCCAAACCTTGCAGACATATCTCCAGTCGGGCGCCTCGGCATCGATCAGGGCCAGTGCCTGCATGACCTCCTGGGCGCCCTTGGATGCCGCGTCGCCACCGGCTGTCAGGATCATGACCTGATCGTCAGTGAGTCCCAGAGCCTCGCGTACCGATCGGACCTTGGGGTCGTCGAGGCTGCGCGGCGAGAAGCTGTCCGTGTCGCACCCTACGGGCAGCACCTGGATATTGTCGCCCCGAATGCCATCCCTGATATACGTCTCCTTCACCCAGTTGGAAGTGACCAGGATCAGGGGCAGAGCGTTCAGGAGTTCCTGGTGAGCCGCGACATAACCATCCGCCAGGAGCCATGGCACGCACTTCATCCCAAACTGCTGCGGGTGCAGTACCAGATGCGGAAGATGGCCCCAGAACCCTATGCCGACCACCACGTCCGGCTGAAACCAGCGGTAGTACCATTCCTTTTCCTGGGGCGATTCGAAATGCACCGGGTGGACATCTACCCCGATCTCACATAAGCCCCTGCATAATAGCTCGCCCTGTGTTGCCAGGCCGGCAGCCGATGGCGGGTATTCCGTCAGCACCAGCACTTTCATGGTTTTTGCTCCCGCGGCGCCGCGCGTTGGACCGCTGCCTGGGCCGAATCAAAGCACCAAAAGCCTTCTTCTCGCGGAGTGGTCTGGGCTTCCCAACTGTCGGGACCAAATCCGTACAGGTCCGTAATCAGCCGCCGCTTTTCGAGCCAGATTTCGGCCGGCAACACGTCCCGCAGATCGGCATCCTCGCGAACCCGCGGCAAGTAGGCACGTCCTCCATCCTCATAGGCAAACAGCCACAACTGCCTGGTAGCGATACTGCCCGACCGCCAAAGCTCCACCGCGGTCCGGCAGCACTCGGAATGCCGTCGGTGCCGTGTATACTCGCCCTGTGGACCGTGGGTCAAAACCAAATCGTAGCTGCTTCCGGCCAGCAGCCGGACGATGGTTTCCCTAATCTGGTCTGCCTGCAGGGGCATCTGGTCCGGTCCATCATCCAGGTCCGCCATCTCTCCCTCAGCGCCCAATTGGTGAAGCACCTGGCGGAATTTTGGGGCGCGGTTCGGGTCCGCCGCCCGGCATAATGTCACTATGCGCCAAAGAAACTCCGGGTGCGTCAGGATGTAACCGCCGCACCAGAGGGTCTCGTCGTCCGGATGGGCGACCACAACAACCGCCCGGGGCTGAAGGCCTGAGGTTAACTCGTCAAGTGGGTTGGGTATCATTGTCTCTTTAGGCTGGATTTCTTTTCGACCGGGCATTTCCGCAGGCGGGATTGGGAGGTATCGGACGTGCAGAGACTGCATCTGGAAATGCGGATTTGCGCTCTCGCCGGGAGCGTTCCTCAACCATGGGCGGGCACCATGATTAGCGACCCGAACTCCCGGGATTCCGGGGCCTGCCGGTGGTTTGCTGACTTCGCGCGGGGTTTGAGGCCTGTACAGGCCGCGAAACTCTCACTGGAGCCGGTTCATGAGCAGGGACGCGCCCATCGCCAACTGAGGAGTGTCCGCCTCCTCGCTGCGTAAGGGCGGCCGCGCAAATCAGAACCGGTAACCCGAAACTCCTCTCCGTATTCGTTGCTCCGGCATAGGCACAAGCACGCGTTTGGCCAACTGGCGTTCGGCCCGGGCGTAACTTCGTTGATCGCATCATACCGGGTACGAACACTGCCCGAGCGGTGGCGCCTTTCAAAGCTTCTGCACGGAAAAAACTACTGCGGGAACGGCCTTGTATTGGCATTTATGCCAAAAGGCGATTGAGTGGCACGGTGGTCGAACATGGATCGGACGCTACCTAGTGGTCTTTCGATGCTCCGACAAAATCCAGCAGAGAACGAGACCACTCGTCAACTTGCTTCTCGGCTTCGTCCGGCGTAACCCCGTATCTTTTCTGGATGCGCCCGACTAGAAGTCCCTTTGCGCCGGTGATTGCCTGCCAGTCATCATCGGTGAGTTTGTTCCAGTGCGCCCGGGCCGAACCTGCAAACTCTTTCCACTGAGATTCGATTCGATCCCATTTCATAACTTGCGCTCCTAACCTTACTTCCTGCACGAGCGAGGCCAATTGGTCCGGACCGGCATCACCGCGCGGTTGCCGGGCTGTGTCTCGGAAGGAAGAGTGCAAATCGGCAGTTTTCGCACTTTCGAGTGCAGGTGTTGCCGTTTTCGGTTGACCGCTCGTGAGCGCCGCCCCCTCAAGCAAAAGAGCAGGTTATTGTGGTCCATGGCGTGCTCCTTACGGTGGGCGTCGCAAAAGAAGCACATCGACGACCACGTGGCCGCGGTTTCAAGGGCTCGTAGACGTGAAGCAGGCGAAATTGGCCGGGCGGAGGATCCTCGAAGGCGTAGTACCGACTTGCGCCACAGCCGGCACGCTTATCTTGCGCGGACACCATCCGTGCAAAGTTCCGGGCACAGAAAGAAGCGTCCGTCGTTCGCGGAGCGAATGGCGGCGGCGAGTACCGAGGGAGGCGACCGTTTCAGAACATACCCCATCGCGCCCAAAGCTCTCGCTTCTTCAACGAATGCATGTTCCTCATGCACGGTGAGAAAGACAACCTTCGCCGTGCCTCTGTGGCGCAGTTTCGCCACGGCCTCGAAGCCGTCCATGACCGGCATCGAGATGTCGGTGACAATCACTGCAGGACACAGGCGGTCGCATTCCTCCAAAAGTGCGCGCCCGTCCGCAACGGTGCCGACAATCTCGAATTCCTTATCCAAGGCGCGCTCGAGTTCCCGCAGCAGTGCAGGATTGTCGTCGGCAAGCAAAATCTTGAGCCGGGGAAGGTCGGGTCGAACCCAGTTCGGATTTTTCAGCGTCTCTCCTAAGTTCTGGCCCATGATAATCGCTGCTCTCATTGGAACACTGACCGGCCGCGTCCAATACTGGGAGTTCTCCCAATATGGCCGCCGGCTCGCGACGCTAGACTGCAATAATTCCATGGCGGACTGCGTACTGGACGAGTTCAGCATTGGTCTTTAGCCCCAGCTTCTCCAGAATTGCGTACTTGTGATATTCAGCCGTCTTCACGGAGATGTTCAGAATATCGGCTAATTCCTTATGGGACTTGCCCTCCGCAAGCAGTTGCAGGACTTCGCGTTGACGCGGTGTGAGGTGAGCCCAAACATCTTCATGAATCGACGTCATTCGGCCCATGATCTGGACTGCATCCCGCGCCACTCCGGATGACATGTAGGTTCTGCCGTGCAGAACGTCCCGCAGCGCTTCTTTCAACTCCGAGCCCGGAGAACTTTTGAGGAGATACCCCGAGGCTCCCGCGGCGAGGGCTTCCTGTGCCAAGGTGGCGTCCGGGTGCATAGTCAGAATCAGAATCTTGGCCGTACATCCCGTGTCGCGAAGCTGGCGAGTGCAGTCCAGGCCATTCAACAAAGGCATCGAAATATCGATGATCACAACGTCGGGCCGTAGTTTTCGAACCTCGGGCAGTACCGCCCGTCCGTCGTTAACAGCCCCAACGACTTCGAACTCAGGCTCCAGGAGGCTACGGAGCCCGTCGATCACCATACTATGGTCGTCGGCGATCAAGACCTTCCAGCGCTTCATCGATCATCCCGATTCGTCCGCATATTTCGACCACAGTTCTCCATCGAGTATCCGGATGGGAGGTCCCAACCGGCTGAACCCGACGACGTTGCCATCCGTTGGTTAATGCCTCTGTCTCCCATTTGCGCGCGATCGAAGGTCGCAGGTCACCTAGGAAAACTCATAGTCTCGACCGTCTGTGCCGCGTTCCGGGCGCTCATTGACCACCATCGGAAGCCTTGCCTCCACCTGCGTTCCCTTCCCGATTTCCGAATGAATCAGGAACCCTCCCCCGATCATGCGCAAGCGTTCTCGCATGCTCAGGAGTCCGAGGCTGCCCTTCCGATTCGCCGATTCTGCGTGAAACCCGAGACCGTAATCCTTGACCCGCAGTACCAATTCGCGGCCTTCGACATTCAACGAAACCCCCAGACGGCTCGTCTGTGAATGCTTCAAGGCGTTCTGCAGGGCCTCCTGAAATACGCGATATGCCGCCAGGCTCAGCGGCTCTGGCAATCGTTTCGGCACGTCAGCCGACTGGAAATCGACCTCCCAGGCGATTCTTTGCCGTAGCGCGCTGCAATCGGACCGGATAGCGGCTTCAAGTCCAATCTTGTCCAGCACGGCCGAGTGAAGGCTGCGCGACAGTTGTTGCAGGTCCTTCGCGACATTTCCGAGGCGCTCCCCCATTTTCTGCATGACAAGCCTAAGGTCCGGCGCTGCATCTGTGCGCTCAGCAGCGGTGGCCAACTCAAGAAGTAGGCTTGCCATTCGTTGTCCATAATCATCATGCAGTTCCCTCGCGATCCTTCGCCGTTCGTCTTCTTGTAGAGTCATCAGGCGGCGGGACAATCTCTCGAGTTCGACGGCAGCCTTCACGGAGGCCTCGAATTGTGCCAAAGAGATGTTTTCCAGCCGCACCAGGTAGCGAACGGTTGCGCCAGCGACCAGCAGGGAAAGAAGCACGATCAGCGTGATCACGGCCCATAGGCGCCGCTCGGCGCCTTTAACGAAGCGCGACGTATTCGCTGCCGCAGATCTCAGGTCAGCGCGATCACTGCCGCCGATCTCGTTGATAGTCGCGAGATACCTGTCGCGCAAGGGTACGAGTTGGCCGATCAACAGGTTGAGCCCGATCTCCGTTCGCTGGCGTCCTGTCATCTCCAGACTCCGGTCGGCAATTGCCCAGTAGTCCGCGACTTGGGAATCGAGCTGACCGGTCAAGAGCCGCCGCTGGGATGTTGCTACTTCCTCGTAGGCTTGAATGGCGTTCATTGCCTGTGCCCATGAAACCCTCGCCTGCTCGCGATGCCTCGAAAGCGCCAGGGAATCCGGATCCAGCAGGTAGTCGCGAATCGCGCTGGCGGCGGAGGACAGCAGAAGGTGAACACTTTCCAGGCGTTCACTTTGCTGGAAGTACTCGCGAGTCGTCAATGTGCCCGCCGCGGCTCACATTTGAAAGCGATCCCGCTGCATAAACACCGAGCGCGAGCAGGAGGGCGAGAACAATGCCCAGGCCGGTTAGCAGAACGCGCCGAGTTCCTTGTTGCTCTGGGAGATCGCGGGGCGAATTCATCACAAACCTATTGTCGTTCCGAGGCGCAGGCGCCGTCATCCGGGCCTTTGGGGCCACGGCGGATGTCCTCATTTACGAGAGGCCGGGAAGTCCTGGGCACTTCAGACCGGGAATTTTCAGAGTGTGCGACCGCGGGCTGGCGTTTTAGAGTTCTATCAGGGTTAAGATCCCAGGGACGAAAGGACCAGGAGGAGCGACGATGACACCAGAGCTTGACAAGTTGCAGATTCGCAATCACTTGCTGGACGCACGCCATGAGATCGCAAGAAGTCTTGGCCGGCGAACAAGTGTGCATCGAGCAGACGGCGGACGCGATGGATCAGGTTCAAGCTGCTGCGGCGCGGGAACTCGCCATCAGCAATCTTGACCGCTCTGCGCGCTGGCTTCGCGAGATCGGAGAAGCCCTGCGCAGATTGGACACTGGCGAATTTGGCACCGGCTTGAATTGCGAGGCGGAGATCGGGGCCAAACGGCTCCGCGCGGTTGCCTGGACGCAGCTATGCCTGAGGTGCCAGGAACTCGCCGGCCGGAGTGAATGTAGCGGAGGCGAGCATTACGCTGGCGAACCTCTCATGAACGCCGCATAGTTCAACAGGTGTCTTCAGTCCGCCGAAAGCGGCTGGGAGTTCTCCCAGTAGGATCATCGAACAATGAAGAGTAAACCGGCAACAGAGAAAAACAGCGCCGGAAAACAGATCGTGGCCCAACTCCCAAAAAGATCAACATCGCGATTGCGCGATTCTATCAGTTGGCGATGAAGGGCCTTTCTTGAATGTGAGATCTCTCCTCATGCCTCTGGCCATGACGCGGACGGTCTTCGTCCTGGGCGGCTTGTTGCTCGCCGTGTCGCCGGCGGTTGCTCAACGTGCCGAGTCCCCTCCCAGCTAAATTGCCGTGGGCATTCGGGTGGCCACTCCGGCCGTAAGTGCCGCCAACCTCCTCGCCACCGTGCCGCCAGTCACTCTCGGGCACAGCTACAGATTCGATCGCCTCTTTCAAACCCACCTCGGTATCCAGATTCCATCTCTGCCAGTAAACAATCGGAATATCGCGGTGATTGATTTCGGATCTGTCCATCTCTTCGGCGACGGTGACCCAGAGTATTCTCAGAAGCCGGCAGTGAATGGCAGTTCCTATTCACCGACCTGCTACAGTTGCCCATCTGGCGGCAGTTGGGGTGACAGCTTGACCACGAGTAGCCACCCCCTTGGGCAGCCGCCTCAGCTTATGGGCCGGAAGCACGGTTCAATATGCCGGCCCAAACGGGTTCAGTGTGCCCAGTGTGCTCGCGCATAATACTACCGACCGCTGGATGAATCTCGCGCTCGCATTTGGCTTTACCTGCTGACTATCAGGAGTGCTCGCCGCGCCGATGTCTTCATTTATGGGGTTGATCCTTCCGAATCTCCCGCTCCGCCTGCTCCCAGTCCTGAACGGCTCGCCCGTCCTGGCGGCCTCCCTGCTCGTACAGCGCATAGGCACGCTTGGCGATCTCTGGAGTCACATCGGCCGGCTTCCTGGCTACGGAGTTAAGAACGCGCCATTTGATCATCGCGACCTTCACGGCGTCATTCAGAACCAGGCAGGCAACCATGGCATAAACAAATATCGCGAGGTCTGCCGCCAAGGCAAAGGCTTGAGCCCGGGGAGACCCACGAACGTCAGGACGGTGCCCGTGACAGCATCCGCAGCGAGGGCTGCCAGGAAGGTCTTGCTGGGCAGGGTCGCCCAGAACCACCTGCGCTCCCGCGCGGACACGACGGAGAACACGGCAAAGTAGAGCAGCATGAGAAAGCTGAAGGTATAGAGGGCATTGTCGTCGGTTGCTAAACCGAAATGCGACCAGCCGATCCACAATAGGAGGAGCGTTTCCGCAACCATCGCGACGCCAAGGACCACGGACACGGTGATGAAGCCTCCGATGTCCCATGTTTCCGGCTTCTTGGATGGCCGAACGTTGTCTGTGGCAAGGGAGATCTTCGCGAAGTCCGTCATAAAGACCAGCAGCAGCATCGCAAAGGCGGAGACGACGAACTTACCGGTCACCACGAATGCGATGGCGACGAAAGCAGCTTTCAGGATGGTCCGGCTGATCTTGTTGATAATCCACGTCAGAATACGTTGGTAAATTGTCCGCCCCTGCTCGACCAGCGCCACGATATTCGTTAGCCCTGGTTCGGTCAAAACGACGCTCGCGGCGCCTTTGGCCACGTCGGTCGCGCTGCTGACCGCGATTCCTACTTCAGCCTGCCGAAGGGCTGGCGCATCGTTGACCCCGTCGCCCGTCATGCCGGTGACGTGGCCTGCGGCCTGGAGGTGCTTCACCACGGTGTACTTGTCTTCGGGATACACTTCGGCGAAACCATCGGCGCCCGCCAACAGGTCCACCGCTTCGTTGCTGGCCAAAGCGCCCGCCGCCTTCAGGTCCGCAACGCGCCGGATGTTTGGCAACCCGACACCTTGGCCAATCTCACGCGCCACCGGCAGTGCGTCGCCGGTGAGCATCTTGACTGGAACGCCCAAGCCATGGAGTTCGGCGATCAGTTGTTTTGCATCCGGCCGTGGCGGATCATAGAGCGACACCAGTCCGAGCAACGTCGGGGTACCCGTCTCGGGACCGCGCGCCACCGCCAAGGTCCGGTAGCCCTTCGCAGCCGATTCGCTGACCCGCGCCTCCAAAGTCTCGACCGCCGCCGGTTGGAGTCCGCAGGTCTCCGCGATGGTGCGCATGGCGCCTTTCATCACGTGCAGCCGTTGCCCGTTCTGCTCGACCACGGCTTCCGTCCGCCGGTTTTTCGCATCGAACGGTGCGAAGGAGACGGGCGTGACCTTGGGAAGGTTGTCGAAGACGTGCCGGTCCTTGGCCGCCGCCAGGAACGCGAGGTCGATAGGATCCTGGTTGGCGACCTGCGAGGCGAGCGCGCCGGCGAACAGGACGTCGGCTTCCGTCGCGTTCTCCAACGGGATCACGCCGGTGACGGCGAGTTGGTTCATCGTAATCGTGCCGGTCTTGTCCACGCAGAGCACATCCATCGTCGCGGCATCCTCCGCGGCGCTCAGGCGGGTGACCAGCACGCCGCGCTTGGCCAACTCCTTCGACCCGACGGCCATGCTGACGGTGAACATGACGGGGAGAGCGACCGGCACTGCGCTCATGAGCAGAACGAGCATGAGCGGGACCATTTCGATGAGCGGTGCACCGCGGATCAGGGACAGCACGACCACCACGCATAGCAGCGCGCCGACAATGACGAAGAGCCAGCGGACGACCTTGGCCACCACCGCTTCGATGTGAAGTTTCGGACGCGCCTTCTGCACAAGTTCCGTGGTACGTCCAAAGTAGGTCTTCGCTCCGGTCAGCATCACCACGCCATTGCCTTCGCCCCGCCGGACGACGGACCCCGACGAGAGCACTTCGCCAGGTTTCTTGTCCGCGTCCTTCGATTCGCCGGTGAGTGCCGACTGGTCCACGGTCAACGCTCCGGTGAGGAGCTTTACGTCCGCCGGGATGATGTCGCCGGGCCGCACGCGAACGATGTCGCCGGGGACCAGTTCCCGGGCGGGAATCACCTGCCAGCTCGAATCGCGCCGGACGCGCGCACTCACCTGCAATCGTTTCCGCAGTGCTTCGACGACGCCGGCGGCTCGCCGCTCCTGCATGAAGCTCAGCACGGCGTTGATCACCAATAGCGCGCCCACCACTGCGAGATCGGAGAAGTGCTTCAGCACGGCTGAAAGAACCATGATCAGTTCGAGCATCCAGGCCGAGATTCCCCAGAATTTCCCGAGGAATTTGAGGACCGGGTGCCCTTTTGTTTGGGCCACTTCGTTGTAGCCGTGCTCCTTCCGGCTTGCGTCCACCTGCGCGTGCGTGAGGCCGGTGTCAGGGTTCACGTGGAGCGCCGCAAGCGTGTCGGGAACCGACATGGCGGCGATGTCAGGGGGCTTACCGTTTGCCGGCTTGGCGGGCGTCGACGCGGTTGCGGATTGATTCGAAGTCGTTCCCATAGTGGACATCCTCTCTGGTGCTGGCGCGGGTTACGCCCATTCGATGACTTCTTTGATTGCATCGGGTTGATGATGATCCATGAGCCCCGCAAATTGATCCAACGAATATCGATGCGTGATCAGGCCTGCGATTAGAGTGCCCCACCGCAGATGTGCCTGGGCCAGATCATCGGCGGCCATTTGGAAATGTCCGCGCGCAGCATTCACGCTGCCCAGCATTACCTGATTGTCCAGCACCAGTTGCCTAACAAGTTCGGCCCCGGGGATTTGGAGCGGGCGGTCGCCGCCGGGGATGCCGGTGAGCACATACACCCCGTTCAGGGCGAGTGCATCCAGCAGATTGAATTCCAATTCGGCGATCCCACTGGCATCCAAGATCAAGTCCATGGCGCCGATCTTCTTCTCCACCTGGTCCGCCGGCACTTCGCGGCCATCTATATACGTTCCGCCGATTCCGCTCAACCATTTTGGGCGGGCGGTATTCGTATCGACCACATCCAGACCGTAAACCTCGCCGCCGCGCAACCGCAAGACCATGGCAGCCAGCAGGCCCACCGGTCCCAGTCCGGCAACCAGGCATCGGCGTCCATGAAACCAGCCGGGTATCGTGGCGGCGTCGGGGCAGCGCACCGTCTGTACGCGCAGGGCCTCGTCGATCGCTTTCTCGACGACGGAAAGCGGCTCCATCAAAACTCCGACCGGCTCCAGTTCGTTTGGCACCCGCACGATGTATTGCTCCTGATCGACGGCGAATTCGGTTTGGTACCCATCCAGTCCACGGATGCCTCTCTCGCGGTACTTGCCGGTCTGACACATATCTGCACGGTTCATCAGGCAGCAGGCGCATTCACCACAACCCCTGCGTACGGTGAATACAGCGTAGTCGCCGGGTTTCACGCGAGTGACTGCCGAGCCCACGTCCGCTACCTGACCGAACATTTCGTGCCCAATCACGAGTTCAGTCTGACCATCGGGAGCCTGGGCTCGACCTCCGGATACCTCTTCCCGGTCGGTGCCGCAGATGCCCACTCGTATCATGCGGACCTTGACTTCATCTTGCTTGATGATCGAAGGCTCGGGCCGTTCCACCAGACGCGAACCGGCAGTACCAGGAACAATAGCGATAGCTTTCACGAGTTATTCATCCCTTTCTTACGTATGGCTTTTGGTTGATCCCAGCCGTTCCAGCAAATGATCGCCGACTCGCAGCGCGTTCGCCATGATGGTCAGGCTGGGATTCACGGCGGCAATCGACACAAAGAAGCTGGCATCGACCACATAGAGGTTGTCCAAATCGTGCGCCTTGCAATTTACATCGAGCGCCGACGTCTTCGGATCGCGACCGAACCGGACGGTCCCGGCCTGGTGCGCGGTGCCGCCGATTGGTATGTCCTTGCCGAGATAAAGCGAACGGTGCACCAACTGATCGTGACAGCCAATCTCGGTGAGCATATCCTTGAGCTTTGCGGTCAGGCGTTTGTGTCCTTCCAGGTTGGTCTCCTGGATACTCAGAACGATTCGTCCATCTGGGGTGATCGTCACGCGGTTGTCGGGATGGGGCAGATCTTCCGACTGCAGCCAGAAGTCGATGGAGTGCTCCGCCAAAAAGTCCAGCGCAAACTCAGGCTTCCACACCGCCCAGCCGGGCGCCTCCCCCTTAAGCATCTCTCCATCGGACTTACCGAGCATCTGGATCTCACCCAGAGGGTATTCCCAATCATCGGAGCGAAAATAGAAGTCGTTCAATCCGAGCGTCTTCTGGAATACGGTGGGATTGGGATCCTTGGAAATCGCCATGAAGGCGGAACAGTTGTGACGCATGTAGTGCCGGCCGACTACATCGGAGCTGTTGGCAAGGCCGGCGGGGTGCTTCTCGTTAGCGGAGCGCAAAAGCAGTGCCGCCGAGTTGACCGCCCCGCAGGCGACCACGACGATATCGGCCGAGTACTCTTCCATGGATCCCTTGCGTGTGACGACGACTTTGGTCACCACACGTCCGGACGCGTCTGTTTCGAGGCGTTCCACACAGGCGCCCGTCAGCAGTTCGACGTTGGAGTGCTCCAGGGCGGGATCCACACAGATCACTTGGGCGTCCGCTTTGCCGTTCACCAGGCATGGAAATCCGTCAAACGCGGCACATCGTACACAGGCACTGCTGTGCAGCGCCTTTCCCTCCGCTTCGTCAAGCAGGATGCCGAGCGGCAAAGGGAACGGGTGATGGCCAAGCCGCCGGAAATCGTCGAACAGCTCCTGAATGCGTGGCTCGTGGCTGACTGGCGGATAAAGATAGGGTGCGCTAGCCGGACCCTCCGTCGGATCGACACCGCGCTGCCCGTGGACATGATAAAGGTGCTCCGCCTTGGTGTAGTAGGGCTCAAAGTCCTGATAGCTGAGCGGCCATGCTGGCGAGATGCCGCCGTGGTGCCTGACTTCTCCGAAGTCCTGCTCGCGGAATCGCAGCAAGGCCGCGCCATAGACCTTGGTGTTACCGCCGACGTAATACTGAATGCCCGGATAAAACGGCTTACCGTCCTTGTCGTACCACGTCTCTTTGGCCTGGTACTTCGATTCGACAAAGACGGCACGGGACTCCCAGTTATCCTTCTCACGAGGCAAGTAGCCGCCCCGTTCCAGCAGCAGAATTCGCTTCCCCGACGGCGCCAGATGGTAAGCGAGCGTCCCGCCGCCAGCTCCCGTTCCTATGATGATGACGTCGTAACGATTGTCCATGGTCATATGTCCCTATCCGAACACCGGCTGCGGCTATCGCGGTGGTAGTTCGCGTAACTTCCGGCGCGCCGCCACCTCCTCATCAGTCAGACGGGCGTCATAGATCGAGCGCGGTTCGATGGTCCGTGCTACGAGAGTGGCGGTAGCCACCGCCAGCAATAGTGGCAGGATGAACGATCGGTCACGGCCAGTCAGTTCCATCATCAGAACCACAGTCGAGATGGGGCCTTGGGTGGTGGCCGCCAGAACCGCTGCCGCACCGATTATGGCGAATAGTCCGGGGGGTACGCCGGGCCAGAACCAGGACCAGGCATGCCCCAGTACAGCACCGAGCAATGCGCCTACTGTCAGGGAAGGCGTGAATAAGCCGCCGGGAGCGCCGGTGCGCATGCACAGTACGGTCGCGGCGGGCTTCAGCACAAGCAACATCAATAGCAAAGCTGGCGCGGCCTGGTTCGTGAACGCAAGCTGCGAGATGTCCCTTCCGTTGCCGAGCAACTGCGGGAACCAGATCGAGACCACGCCCAGCAGGCCCAGTCCCAACAACGGTGCGGCCAGCCGACGCCAACCCTGCGGCCTGTTGCGATCGGCCCATGTGACAACCCGCACATAGCCGACCGAAACTACGCCCGCGATCGGCCCAGCCAAGAGCGCCCATGCCACGCACGAAAAGGAGCTGGAATAAGCCGGGATGATATAGGTCGGTGCGTCGGGCAGCGCCACCCATGAGACGGCGGTAGCAACCACTGAAGCAAATAGGGCAGGCAGCACGTATCTAAGCGCCAGCATCCCGCGCATCACTTCGAGCGAGAAAAGCGCACCCCCCAACGGCACGCCATAGGCCGCGCCCATCCCAGCTCCGGCGCCGCAGGCTACCAGAAGGCGGCGCTGTTCGTCGGATAAGCGACCTCTATCCGAAAAGAAGTTGGCCATTACTGCGCCGGCCTGTTTCGGTGCGCCCTCGCGTCCCAGCGACACGCCCATGCCGACGATGACCACGAGAGCAAAGCGCTACCCAAAGTACGCAGAGCCGGCATCCGGCCGGCATGGAACCAAATCGCAGCCGTAGTATCGATCCCGTTACCACTGGACAGGTGCTTCAGGATGATCTGCCCCGCCCCAGTCACCAGGCCTGCGCCAAGCAGTACGAGAATGTGCCGCCACGCACTGGCATGCTCGGCGGCCTCCAACAGATTGGTGCCGGGGCCGTTCCACATTACGTGCTGCACCATTTCCAGCAGCCGCGTCAGCGCCGCCGCGGCTATGCCCGTACCGATACCGGTAAGCAATACCGCCAACCAGAAGCGCGCGGCGCCGGAACGGGCCAGTGTGGAAGGGATCATGTCGCCGTTGTCCGCAGCCATATGGTTCTATCGGAACACCGGTGCTAACGATATTGAAAGCAGACCCAGAACAAAAAGGATGAACATCACCGCGAGCAAGTGCTTTACCTCACTGGTGGCGCCGCGAAACTCTTTCCACACGAAAACGCCCCAGGCCGCGGAAATCATCGTATTGCCCTCGCCGAGTGAAAACGAGGTTGCCGGCCCCACCATGGGCGTGTAGGCCGCAACAAAACTGCAGATGGTGCCGGTTCCCCAGATGAGACCACCCAAAACTCCCCAGGCATGCACCGCGGGTCCGCCGTGGAAATAGTCTCCGATCGAAAGCCGCGATCCGCTCACCGGCCACCGCATGAACGCATAATTGAGCGGAAAGTTGGACGCGAGAGCGCCCAGCGCAAACACGAAGTAGACGGTATACGGCCCAAGATGGTTCTCTCCGGTCAAGGCTTTGGCGACGAAGGGATAGAACAGCCCAATGACCACGCCACACAGCAGACTCAGGACAATCCCTTTCGTGCCCGCTCTTGCGCCTTTCGACAGTCCGCGATAGGCCACCGCGTTGGCGGCGATGGCGCCGCAGACCAGCAAAATCCCACCAAAAAGTAACAACGGATTGCCGGCCGGCGAGACGATGTAGTTGAGGCCCGCACCGATGACCAGGGCCAGGCCGGCGCCCAAGGGAAAGGCGACCGCCATACCGGCCACGGAAATGGCGGCGACCAAAAGCAGGTTGCCGAGATTAAAGATCATTCCGCCCACGAACGCTTCCACCAGGGCGCGATTGCTGGCGCTGTCGAGATTGTGAAAGAAACTTGCCGGAGCCGCCGGATTCGTCCGTCCCATGGTGACGCCGAACAGAATGGCGCACACCAGAATCCCCCACATGTAGTCCCAGTAGAACAGTTCGAATCGCCAGGTTTTATCGATCTTCTGGGTGTTGGCCCAACTGCCCCAGCAGAGCATGCTGACCAGCATCATCAGAAGCGCGACCGGGTAGGTGTGGGGCGTGTACATTGGTCAGGCGACTGACACCAGAAAGTCGCGCCCTTCCCAGGAATTGCTGGTTGTCCAGAAGAAAGTAAATCGGATGGGCGCCCGCTGCGATGCCGCAATCGGAATATCTGCGAATTCAACGCCCAGCGTGGTGGCGGAAGAGGGAGTGTCCTTCACGGTCTGCCATTCGTCGGCCGACCAGTGCAGCCGGAAAGAAGCCGGCGCTTGAATGCGAAGCACATAGCCGCGTTTGACACTCCGCACCTGCCGGGTAAACTTCCAGACTTCGAACAGTTGACGATCCGCGCGTGCACCGAGATACCGGCTGGCAACCTCGGGGATTAGATCGGACACCTTCCCATCGCGAACCGAGCGAAGGAGCTTGATGTACTCTGCATGCGCCCACATCAGTGGCATTGCCGAACCCGTTGGCCGTCCGCAGTACATGTAGACATGGGGTTGATCCGGAGCATCCCACGCCTGCTCGGGTAAAAGACCGGTTGCAGAGGCGAAGCTTTCCATAGCCCGAAGGAATGGCTTCGTGTCGTGCCCGGCAGCCAACTCGTAGTGACCTCGCTCGCCTGTGAGCAGCGGCCAGGCACGCCCTTGGCCCCAGCCCACAAAAGCGCCGCCATCTTCCCTTTGTCCATATCCATCGTGGTTGTAGCGGCGCCAGCAAGGACCGGACGGAGTTTCCACCTTCAACACGGCGTCCACTACCTTGAGGGAATCCACAATAATCGGATCGTCGGGCCGGCGGACTCCATGCCGCACGAGTTCCAGAAAGCCCGCGTCCACGATTTCTTTCGCCGGAAAAACGCTTTGCGCGCCGGGCGGGAGGTTCGCAATGGTGATGTTTCCCTGGTTCGGATCCTCCGCGGGGGTTTGGTTGTCGGCCCGCTCCGGAAGGATCCGCAAGTAATGTCGAGGCACTCCGGGGAGCAAAGTCCCCTCCGTTGTGACCGTCCAGCTCTCGACATGACATTCCAGGAAATCGGCGTATTCCTCCAGGTATTTCGCGGTCTCCGCTTCGCCTCTTTCGCGCGCCATGCATGCGGCGCAGATCAGAGCAGCGATATTGGACGCCAGCGTGGAGGGGGAATAGCCGCTGACCTCCTCCCAGCGCTCCTGTGGAGTCACAGGACCATGGCGGACCAGGTAAGCGGCTGCCCGCAGGACCATAGGGTATGGGTCAAAGTCTTGCAGGGCGCCGTCCCGCCGGAGCCGCCAGGCGAGCAGGATGGGGAAAGCGACTTCATCGAGTTGGACGCCCCGCCAGTAGGGCTCGCCATCAATCCAGAAGTTCTGCGCGAAACCGCCGTTCTCCTGCTGCGATACGTTGAGGTAGATCAGCGCCCTCAAGGGTGTGGTGCGATCTCCGGCGGCCAGCATCGCGTTGGCGCTGTTGACCATGTCGCGCGTCCATACCAGGTGGTAGCCACCCTGGTCTTCATCGCCTACGGCTTCTCCCCAAGGAATGGCGAGTGAGGCGATAAAGGCGCCGGGATACGACTTGTCTTCGTGAGCGAGGAGTAAGTTGCAACTCGCGCGGTACAAGTTACCTCCATCGCCCGAGGACTTCTCCAGCGAAAGGATGCCGGCGCCCGTTCGCCCCCACTGTTCGGCGTACCGCTTTTCATGTTCGGCGAAAGGAGTACTCAGCGATTGAAAGAGCGTTGAGACAGCGTGGTGCTGGCTGTTGCCGAACGCCAGTCCCAAAGTGAATTCACGCGCACCGGTCAGGTCCAACTCTCCCGTGAGTGCGATGTTGCCGTCGGGGGCGCAATCGAACTCCCAGTCCATTTGGAAATTGTCGGCCAAGTCGGTCCAGCCATCGCTCTTCCCCACGTAGCCGCACGAGACGCGGGAGAAAGGAACCGTTGCCGCCAGCGCCAACCACGTTCCCTTTCGTTCGGCAGTCAGCACCGTTCGGCCGGCCACTCGCGCCACGGTGCCATTGTTGCCCCAGCCTCCGACCTCAAGATGGGGTGCGCATAGCGCATAAAGCCGCAGCCTGGAGAGGAACGATTCGTCACCGGTGAGCTTGGTGTGCTGAAGAACGCAGGCCAGGTGTGGGTCGGCGATGATCTCTTTGACAATGGCGTAACGCCCGGCTGGATCCGAATTGGTGCAGCGGTAACCCAAGACGTGATCCGCCAGCCGTTCCAGCGTGGATTTAAGATCACGCTTTTCGTCGTGGAAAAAGCTGTTGCCGTCGGTGATGAGGTACTGAAGGTCCCGGATTTGAGGCCGGTCCACCGTCGGATAATAAACTTCGGTGATGATGCCGTTCCAAAAGGTGAACCAGAGCCGGCTGGAAGCTGCATAAGCAGTTCCCACGCCATCCTTTCCTCCGTGCGTCCATCTCGGCTCGATGCCCGGCCATCCAAAAGCCTTCGTCTGGTTGAGTTTGTTGGCGATGCTCATTTCATCATTCGACGCTCGTCATTCCGGTGGTCGCAAGTTATGCTTCCAATCACGGGGCAAACAGTTTCAACGGTGTGCGGGGAAACTGGCAAGTTCCTCCAGCAGGCTTCGAGCCGGCCCCGGAACGGCTGCTTTGCCGTCCAGGATCTCCTTGTGAGTAACATCGGAGCCATACAGGGCTTTGTCTCCGCTGTGATCGGCCTGCACGACGGCGCCATCCACACTGACTCCGGCGAAAACCCCTTTGCTGCGGGAATAGCTGAGGATCTCCGCGTTCAGTTTTAGGTCGGTGTCGGCGGCTGCATGTCTACCCACCGGACCCGCTGCCACTGTTACATCGGCGCCGATCTTGAATTTGTCGCCCAGCAGGCTTTGCAGGGCATGGTCGTTCATGAACAGCAGCACGACATCCGTGAAAGAGCCGCCAATCTGGAAGCCGACGCTCCCTCCACCAACAGCTATAAACATCGGAGCGCTCCAGCCATTGCCAGTGCGGCACGTCGCTAACCCCTTGCCGTAGTTGCCGCCGAATATGAAAGCGAGCTTCTCCTCACCTGGAACGATGGCCACGCACTTCGCCTTTTCCAGCAGATCCCGGGGGATGCCTTTGTCGGGCGTGCTCATGATCTCGTGGAAAACCCGGGTCGCTTTTTGAATGCGCCCGATGTCATCATCGCGATCCGATGCCAGGGCGGGCAGGACTAAACCGAGACCCGCTATCGAAGCGATTAACAAGTTGTTTGACATGATGCTTCTCCTTATAAGGGCCGCACTCACCGCAGGGCTGGTGAGGTTCCGGTTACCTTCCACTACCCCCGGCGAAAAGTTTTGGTTCCGCCTCGTGCATGTCCACGCCTACGGCGCGGGTTGTATGCATGATGTCCCTGGCCTTGGCTACTTCGGCTGCCGTTCCGTGAGCCAGAACGAGAAACTTGTCCGATTTCAACGCAGCTTCGTATTTCACGACACTGTCCTTGGGGATGCCAATGCTGTACAGTCCCGCCCCTACCGCGCTCAACCCACCCACCACAACCGCTCCTTCCAGTGCGCCGATGATCCAGGCAACCAAAGGACCAGCGACCAGGATCGGCCCAATGCCTGGAATGGCGAAGAAAGCGGCTCCGAACAACATCCCCCATATACCACCCCAGAAAGCGCCCTGCTTGCCCCAGTATTTCATGCGATCGCCGGCGTTATAGTATCCGACTACGTGCTCGTCGGTGTGATAGTCCTTGCCGACAATGGACATTTTCTTCATGTCAAACCCAGCCCTCTGCAGTTCCTTCACTGCTTCCTCCGCTTGGGAGTGAGTTTCGTAAATGGCTACAACCGAGTTCGTTTCAGACATGGCTTACGTTCCCTTCTTCTTGAATCGACTTCAGTCGCATTTCTGTGCCCAATGCGGACAATGTTTCGCCGGGCCGACGGAACACCCGGTGGATGCAATGCCCATCTGGATCATTGCTATGCCAGGTTCCCAGTCGCCCGAAATGTGGACGTCTTCCTGCGGCCTGCAACGCCCGCCTCTTTTGCAGTGCGAATAGCGAAGTCATATTCCCAGCGGCTCCACGCAGCGAAGGTGACTCGCAGGACTTCCTCCGGCTCGAAAGGCGTTATTGGCACGTCGAAGCCGCCAATGTTCAGCACCCGCGCCCAAAGGTACTCGTCCGCCAAGCGAGAAAAGACAATGAGGTTTGGTGGATCCGGCCGTCTCGCTGTGGCTCTCAAAAGGTCCTCCCAGTTGCCGTCGGCGTGGTCACACTCGCAGAGGAGCACCGGGACGCTTTCGTCCCGCAGCAAGGCCAACGCTTCGCAACAGTCCGAAGCTTCGTGCAACTCCCAGTTTCCCTGGGCGAGGATCTCTCGAAGTCGAACAAGATCGACGCTCAAACTGCTGACCGTAAGAACCGCCGCAGTTCCCTCCGGCGATGGGATCGTCCCCTCTGTTCGGCGGCTCATTGAGTCCTCAACAGGATGCGCTATATCGGATGTTACCCTTCGACGTCAGTCAGGGAAACTGGGAAAACGCCTAGTAGGAACGAAACAGGGGAGCCATACACTGGTTACAGAAGTAGGCCCAGAAAGCCCCGGAATACCAGGCAACAAAACATTCAAAAGTACTCAAAGCGACAATAGATGGAGGTGGTTATTTACTGTGGTTATTTACTGTAGCGGCAAAGTGATAATGTCCCCTTTTAGCAAAGTAGAAATGTCCTCTTGACAACCCCGAAGCTTGGGGGATGCAGGAAGGACCACTACTGATGACACAAGCCGATCGAGACCGGCTGGTGACTTTGAAGAAGGCGAAGAAGAGGCTGATCACACAGCGGGAGGCTGCTGAAGAGTTGGGCGTGAGCACGCGCCATGTAAAGCGGCTGTTGCGCGCGCTGAAAGAGCGTGGTGACAAGGCCGTAGTCCACGGGTTGCGCGGCAAGCCATCGAACCGGCGGATCGCAGAGGCGACCGAGAAGGAAGCCGTGAAGACCTTATCGGCGGAGGTCTACGCAGACTTTGGGCCGACATTGGCAGCGGAGTATTTAGGCAAGCAACACGGGATTGAGGCGAGTAAGGGGCGGCGCAAAAATAACTTCACAGATTCGGCTGGATCGTGTAGTTCCATCGGGGGAGTACTTTGCCAGGGGTGAGGCGGAGTGAAGAGACCAACCGTGGGTAGGGCTTGAGACGGGTCGGATACTCGTTTCGGCCAAGATACGCGGTCACGGCCAGCCCGGTTTGAGTATCGGTCGTGCGAATGAACTTGAGCATTGTTTCGTAGCTGTCGAGGGGTTCGGCGGCCCAGTTCTTGGAGATCTCGGAGAACAACCGGTGCTCGATGGGATTCCACTTGGAGGCTCCGGTAGGGTAGTGAGCGATGGTGACGGCGATGCCGAAGGGATTGCAGACCTGAGTCTGAATTCCGATCTTCCAGGCCCAGGAACTGCAACTGTTGCTGCCGCCGGAGTCGGCCAAAATCAGAAGTTTGGGCGTGCGGCCATAGCTACGTGAGCCCTCCCGTCTCCACCAGGTGGCAATCGAATGAGCAGCGAAGGCCGGCGTGTCGTGAGAGATGCCGACGCAGACGGTGCCGCGGTTGTGAGGCGGATCGTAAATGCCATAGGAGATTCCCACCCCGCTGGCATCGGAGCGGAAGTCGTGATCGTTCACCAGGACCGGGGAGCGGTCCCATTTGGCGCCGCCGTTTTTGAAATTGCCGATCATTTCGCGTTTCTTACTGTCGACACTGATGATGGGCAGGCCTTGTCGCTGGAAGCGAGTCCGCAGCGAGCAGATATGCTGGAACTGCTGATCGCGGTACGGGCTGGAGGTGGTGGCAATCTGCTTGCGGTTGACGCGCAGAGAGAAATCCATTTGGTAGAGAAGACGAGCCACCGTATTGGCCGAGACTGGGATATCGATCTGCTGGAGAACCTCGGCGATCGTCCCGGTCGTCTTGCGAGTCCACTTCAACCCGGTGATGGGGTCCCCGGCGGTGTCGTGCTCCAGAAGAATCTCGATGGCGTCAATTATTTGGGGCGTTTTTTTTCCACGCGCTTGCGCCCAGCGCCGGCTTTGCGGGCGCGGTCCACTTCCACATCCTGAGAAAGGAGCTGGTACCGCCCACGGGCTACGGTGTGTGGATCCAGGTCGAGGAAGCCGGCCAGTTGACGATCGCCACCACGGCCCAGTTTGAGAGATTCCAGCCCGGCATACAGACGGCGCTGCTGCTCGTCCAGCAGACTGTAGAACAGCAGGATGGCGGCCTTCACTTCCTCCGGAGAGACCTCCAGCACGGAGGGATCCACGACGGTGGGCAGGAACTCCACGGTACGGCGCGCCACCAGTTGCCGCCGTTGGACGGCAGGATCGGTAGCTGTGCACAGATACCGGCCGGCGACGATCTGACGCGAAACCCGTCCTTGCTGAGTCAATTGATGGAGAGCATCCTGCACTTCGACATGCAACAGCGGAGCCAGTTCATCGGCGAAGTATCCGCGCGGGGAACGATAAACGAATCCCTCTGCGGTGGCCAGCAGAGTGCCGAACCGTGAAAACCAAGCCTCTGCTTGCGACCACAGTCCGTGATCGTCAAAGCGAGCGATTTCGCTGAGGGAATAGTATCGGCCGCGATGCGAATAGCTGGTGAGGTAATCCAGCGGCTTGAGTTTGCGGAAGACGGTGACGTCGACAGAGGTGCCAAGGGCGAGTTTCAATTCATCCAGAGTGGCGATTTTGTTGCGCAGCAGAAGCGTGCGCAGGGCATCGGGGCGAAAGGAGAGTGGTCGCATAATGTTATAGTTCCGACTGAACTAGGCCTCCTGTTCGGAACTATAACAAATCTACGCGACGTATGCCACGGTCCCTCTAGGACGGCAAATAGCAATAGAACCGGTACGCTGAGCTACTTCGGCCTTCTCCGAACCGCGCATCAGGGAGGATCGATTATGATAGATAAACGACTATCGGTCTAGTTTTATTTTTGAGGCAGCCCTAAGGTGACGGTGCGGCAGTGGATGATTCGCGGCAAACTGTGGCGGGCAAAGAAGGAGGGCTCGTCCGGGGAATCTGTGGGTAACTTGCGGGTCTCAGCGCTGGGATTGAGTGAGGAAACGGTAAAACTTCCGGCAGGTGGAGTCGAAGGAGCGCTGCTCGTCTTCCCAGCCGTTGTGGATCAGCGGCCCGCCGTCCTCATGGATCACGTTGCGGACAAGTTGTTCCGCGGAGCTCTTTCTCAGACGAGGCTCTTCGTTCACGTCGCGGATGATCTCTCCGCCGAGCAGCCACATATTGTCGACGTGGTTTTGGATGGTCCTTTTCGACAGGCCGGACTCGGCGAGGTGAAGGAGGAAGGGCATGAAGTATTCCACAAGCCTTCGGCCGACAGGAAGATCCTTTTCCTCGCCCATCCAACGCTCCGGCCACTCCGAAAGATCGCGGCAATCGCGGCAGTAGGGCAATAGCGCGGCGGGCGTCAATGGGAGAGAATCGGGATTCGTCTTCATCTTCCTATCGATCCAGTCAACTTCATGCGCCTTCCCAGAATTCTGAACCAGTGCCATCCCATCCCGGGATTTGTCTACGGGCAAGCCAGCTTCGCCGAAGACGAGCAAGCCGTCCTCATCCCGGTCCGGCCGCGGAAACGATCCGCGGCTATTTGCTCGGGCTGTCATCAACCGGCGCCCGGCTACGACCAGTCTCCCACGCCGCGGCGATTTGAGTTCATCGGATTCTGGGGCTATCTGGTTTTTCTGGTCTATTGCATGCGACGGGTCAACTGCAAGCAATGCGGGGTGGTGGTCGAAGAAGTGCCGTGGGGCATGGGGAAGCACGCCTCGACCAAGGTTCACATGCATTTCCTGGGGCATTGGGCGCGCAAACTTTCCTGGAAGGAAACCGCCGAAGAGTTTCGCACTTCCTGGGATAAGGTCCACGACGCGGTGGAGTATCTGGTCACCTGGGGGCTGGAGCATCGCGTCCTGGGGGCGATTCGCGCCATTGGCGTGGACGAGATTCAGCGCGGCAAAGGGCACAAATATCTGACCTTGGTGTATCAGATCGACTTGGGCTGTACCCGGCTGCTGTGGATTGGCAAGGAACGGACCGTGAAAACCTTCAAGGAGTTCTTTACCATGATCGGCCCGGAGGTGTCGGCGAAGATCGAGTTCGTCTGCTCGGACATGTGGAAACCGTATTTGGGGGTGATCCGCGAGAAGTGTTCCCAGGCCCTCAATATCCTCGACCGGTTCCACATCGTGGCCAAGGTGAACAAGGCGCTCGACGACATCCGCTCCGCCGAAGCCCGGCGCATGAAGGGGGACGGGTACGAACCGGTCCTGACCAAGTCCCGGTGGTGCCTTCTCAAGCGGCCGGCGAACCTCACCGCCAACCAGAAGGTGAAACTGAAAGATCTGGTGCGCTACAACCTCCAGAGCGTTCGCGCCTATCTGCTCAAGGAAGACTTCCAGCAACTCTGGAATTACGAGTCCACCGCCTGGGCCGCCAAGTTCCTCGACCAGTGGTGCCGCCAAGTGATGCGCTCGCGGATCGAGCCGATGAAGAAAGTCGCCAGAACTTTACGCGCCCACCGCGAACAAAAGGATGTGCGCAACGCTTTCATCCCGGCCAGGCACGCCAACGATATTGCAGCGAAGCGTGCCGGGAAGCAGCCCGGCAAATGGTCGCGGTGGAAAGCCCAGCAGAGATACCGGACGACCACGGCAGGTAGACAGAAACGGAACGGGCAAAGCCACCGCTACCGGGAGCACACCAAGAGCCGGAAACCCGAAGAGCCAGAAGCGGTTAATGACCCTGCGAGGGTAATCGCTACGGAACATTTTTTTCGATCATTTCCTGCGACCGGCCGGGCTGCTACGTGGGATTCGTGCGTGCTCGGCGAAGTCCTTTACAACGCTTCTGCTCGCACAACTGCCGGCGCGCGATGGAGCGCGTCCGGGAACGGGAGCAACGCTGGAAACAGGGGCGTGATTTAGTCCGGAGATATTGATCGGCTGGCGGGGCTCGGCGTACATTCAGCCAGTCCGATGCAACTGGAGTATCACCAACTTGACCGGCGATGGGAGCACTTGCGAGTGCGCCATCCCGGGCGGCAGCGACGGCTGTTGGCGTCGCTGGCCGAGAGCGGCCAGCAAACGCCCATCGTGGTGGTGGCGGCCGAAGGCCAGGCGGACCGCTACGTGGTAATCGACGGCTATAAGCGGATCGCGGCACTGGAGCAACTGGGCCGGGACACGGTGGAAGCGGTGGTGTGGCCAATGAGTGAAGCCGCGGCCGTGCTGCTGGACCGCTCGCTGCGGCTGAGCGAACACGAGGCGGCGCTGGAGGTGGGCTGGCTGCTGGCGGAGTTGGAGCAGCGCTTTGGCTACGGTCTGGATGAGTTGGCGCGCCGGTTCGATCGCAGCGTGAGTTGGGTATCGCGGCGGCTGGCGCTGGTGGAGATTCTACCGGAAGCGATCCAGCAGCAGGTGCGCGAGGGCAAGATTCTGGCGCAGGTGGCTTTGAAGTTTCTGGTGCCTGTGGCGCGCCAAAGTCTGGAGGACTGCCAGCGTATGGCGGCGATATTCGCCGAGCATCACTGCGATACGCGGGAAGCCGGCCAACTGTATGGCGCGTGGCGCAAAGGCTCGCCCGCGATCCGCAAACGCATTCTGGACAATCCCGAGCTGCTTTTCAAAACACAGCGGCAAGCACAAGAGAAAGCTCCGGCCGGAACCGGCGCTGAACTGTTACGCGATCTGGAAATGGTAATGGCGATTGTGAACCGCGCGCAACGGCGACTGGCGGGTGCCGCTGTGACGGAGTTAGATGACCAGCAATCGAAGGCCGCGCGGCATCAGATCGAGCGCATTCAAAGCCAACTCCGCCGCATCGACGCGGAAGTCCTACTGGAGAAGAAACCGCATGTTGAGCCAAGCGCAACGCACCACGATTCTGGAACTGAATGCGAAGCAAGTAAGCAAACGGGAGATCGCACGGGTGATGGGAATCTCCCGTGTGGCGGTACGCAAAGTCCTCCGCTCGAACTCCAATGCGGTGCCGGAACTACACCGCGTCGAGAAGGCCGAACCGCACCGGCAACAGATCCTGGAGCTTTTCGACCGGTGCAAGGGGAATCTCGTGCGAGTCCATGAGGAGTTGGTAGCGGACGGCGCGAAGTTATCGTATACCGCGTTAACGGCGTTTTGCCGGCGACATGGAATCGGCTACGCGCCGCCGACGCCGGCGGGTCAGTATGCGTTCACGCCGGGTGAAGAGGTTCAGCACGACACGTCTCCCCACGAACTCGAACTGGGCGGCAAGAAGCGCAAGGTGCAGACCGCATCGGCAGTGCTGTGCTATTCGCGGATGCTGTTCTTCCAGTGTTATCCAAACTTCCGACGCTTCGACTGCAAGGTATTTCTCACCGAGGCGCTGCGTTTCATGGGTGGCGCGACCACTCGGGTGATGATCGATAACACACACGTGGTGGTGCTGCGCGGCAGCGGACGCGACATGGTGCCGGTGCCGGAGATGGCCGCCTTTGGAGAGCGTTTCGGTTTTCAGTTCGTGGCGCATGCGATTGGGAATGCGAACCGTTCGGCGCGCGTAGAGCGGCCGTTCCATTTCATCGAGAACAACTTTCTGGCAGGGCGCACCTTCAGCAGTTGGGAGGATCTCAATCAGAGGGCGCGGGAGTGGTGCGATAAGGTCAACTCGACTTACAAGAAACATATCCGCGCGGTTCCCCGTGAACTGTTCGCCGTCGAGCGACTGCATCTGAAACCGCTGCCAACGTGGATTCCGGAAGTCTACCGGCTGCAGCAGCGCCTGGTCGATATCGAAGGGTATGTGGCGCTGAACAGCAACCGGTACTCGGTTCCGGTAGATTGGATCGGCCGCCGCGTGGAGGTGCGCGAGACCAGGGACAAGATCGAGATTCAACTCGATGCCCGCCGTCTGGTGACGCACCGGCGCATCGCCGAAGCCGAGCACCAGCGAGTGATGCTGGCCGAGCATCGTCCTCCGCGCGGCCAGAGAGACGCGCGGCCCGATCCGCATCCCGAAGAGAAGGCCATTGTCGCGGCCGCACCTGAGTTGGCCGACTATGTCGCGGGGTTAAAACAACGCGCTCTGCGCGAGAATCTGACAAAGTGGGCATATTACACTGCTTTCCCGATTCTGCGGACGGCGAGGAGTTCGAGGTTGCTGACCGCCAGTCGTTTGGCCTTGAGCAGCAGGTAGCGCAGGTTTTTGTAGCCGCGCCCACGATTGATGAGCATCCGGATGTTGCCATTGACGGCCTCCACCACACCCATGCGAACTTTGGTCCGGCAGTAGTTGGCGATGCCCTCCACGTGCTTCAGTAGCGTGACGGCGAGTTTCTCGAACGGAGCCAGCCGCTGCCACCGCAGTTGATTCATCCACTTCTGCAGGTAGTTGAGCATGGCTCCTGGGTAGGTGTATTGCCACAAGCGCTCCAGGCTTTCCTTCAGCAGATAGGCCTTGAACACCCGCCGGTTGATCGGGAACAGTTGGTTGAGTTCCCCGCGGTGCACCTGCGGTCAGGTTCTTCCAGCGGCTCAGCAGCAGCCATTTCTTGCCTTTGATGAGTCCCCGTTTCTGGGGTCCTTGACGGAAGAACTCGGCCTTGCGGACTTCATCAATGGCCGCGTTGGCATGTTGCATAATGTGGAACTTGTCGTAGACGATCTGGCACTGCGGCGCCCAATGCTGGATGCTCAGCCGGAACGGCTCCCACATATCGACGCACGCCGCTTCAATGCGTTGGCGTTGCCGGCTGCGTAACTGGCTGCGGAAGAATTCGTCGAGCGTGTCGCGCTTACGCTCCCGGCCAAACCACAGCGGCTCGCCGGTCTCCAGATTGCACACCACCGTGAGAAACTTCTCGCGCTTGCCCTTGTAGATTTCGTCGACTCCCATATGACGCAGCGGCGGCTTACGCCGGCGGGCTTCCCAGCGCTCCAGATAGCGCAGATCGATGGCCCGCACGGTGCTCTCGGCCAGGCGCATGCGGCGCGCCACCTGACGGGCGGCGGCACCTTCACAGGCCTCCCCCACGGCATCTTCGAAGCGCTTGCTGTAGGGCGCCTTGCTGGGCACCTGCGGGTTGCGCTCCGCCTTGACACCACAGTTGGGACAACGGATCCGGTACAACTCCACCACCACCGAAGTCTGAAACTCAAAGCACGGGAGGTCGCGCACCTTGCGCTCGTAGACGGCGTGGATGTCCTGCACCCTGCGCCCGCATTGGGCACAGGTCAGCTTGCGATTCCCGCGCTTGCGCCGTAAGTGCAGGGTCAGATGGCGGCGCGGTTCGTCAATCTGGTAGTCGTACACTCGGTATCCGGGCCATCCCAGCACCTTGGTCCAGTCTGTTTGCATATGTCTCCTGTGAGTGAAGGGTTTGTGAAACTCTGGCTAGCCAGAGGTCCAAAGGCCAGATCTAGGCCGTCACAGTGGAAGTAGCCAGCGGGGGATGCACAAGGGGGCGGCAGCCCTCTTGTGGGGGAGCCGCCCGGTTTTGGCGGCGTGGGGGGAACCCTCCCGCCCCGGCTTTCCCCCGGAGGGGGAAACGGGAAAGGGGGCGTCCGTCCTCCCCAGTCCTTACAGCCACTGGACAGCCCGAAATCCCATTTTCCCAAACGTGTCAAGCCGGCTTCCGTGTTAGCCGCCAATCACCGTGCACGCCTGGCCAGCCGACCCAGAAAATATCAGCAAAACCGCCCTACCTCGTAGATTCCTGCGCACAGCCAAACAACGGAGCCGCAAGGTACTCACGCTTGCCCTGCGGCAACTGTTGAGACTGGTGCGGGAGTATCCACGGGAGCCGCTGTTGGGCGCCGTGCGCGAGGCCGGCCGTTATGGTCTTTACGATCTGGACAGGCTGGAACGGATGATCTTGCGCCGCGTGACGCGCGAATACTTTCTGCTCGAAGGGGAATCCGGCGATGACTGAAGAACTGGAACAACTGCTGAAGAATCTCAAGCTGCGGCGCACGCTGGAGATCTATGACATGACGAACAGTTGCACGCCGCCGACAAGGACGATTTCAGTTACTCGGAGTTCGTCACGCGCCTGGTGCGCGCGCAGTTTCAGGCCAGACAGGAAGGCGCGCTGGAGTGGCGAATCCGGCGCGCCAATCTGCCCCAGCGCTGGTCGCTGGAGACGTTCCCCTTCGCCCGCCAACCGGGTGTGAATCGCAAACAGATTCGTGGGTTTGCGGAGCTGGAGTTCATCACCAAGGCGGAAAATATCGTGCTGGTCGGAGAAACCGGAAGGGGCAAAACCGGATTGGCTTGTAGTCTACTGCTGAAGGCGCTGGAGAACGGCTATCGCTGCCAATTCGTCAAGGCTCAGGACTTATTCGACAAGATGTATGCCTCGCTGGCGGATCGGTCTTCGCGGCAGTTGCTCAAGCGCCTGGCGCGACTGGACGTCCTTTTGATCGACGAATTCGGGTATTTGAATCTGAAACCAGAGCAGTCCAACATCCTTTTCAAGCTGATGGAGGAGCGTTACCGCCAGCATTCCACAATCATTACAACGAACACATTATGCGGTGCACCGCATAATGCCCATTGGACTAAACCGCTGCGCGGTATTCGCGTGGCACCAGCATTTCAACGCAAAGAGCCCGCGCTGACGAATCCGTCCCCTGCCTTTCTCTGAGAACTCCCGTGCGAAAGCATGGAGTGGCTGCTTGCAGCACATCCCTTTCGCAAAGGAGCTTTCCAGGACATCCCTTCGGCAACGCATGACCGAAGACATGCAGGTGCGGAATCTCGCACTCAACACGCAAATGTCCTACGTGCAACAGGTGTCCCTGTTCGCGCGGCACTTCGACAAATCACCAGAACAACTGGGCCCGGAAGACATCCGCGCCTACCAGGTTTACCTGACCAATGAGAAGAAGCTGGCGCCCGGCTCCGTCCTCATCGCCGTCGCCGCTTTGCGGTTCTTCTACAAGGTCTCCCTCAAGAAGAAGTGGAATTTCGATGACGTCATCCCGGCGCCGAAGAAGCCACAGAGACTGCCGGTAGTCCTAAGCCCGGAGGAGGTGCTCCACTTTCTGAGCTGCGTGGGCAGCGCCAAACATCGGGCGATTCTGACGACTTGCTACGCCGCGGGACTGCGCATCTCCGAGGTCATCTGCCTGAAGCCCACCGACATCGACAGCCAGCGCATGGTCATTCGCGTGGAGCAAGGCAAGGGACAGAAAGACCGGTACGTCATGCTCTCCCCCAAGCTGCTGGAAATCCTTCGCCATTGGTGGCGGGCGGCGAAGCCCAAGCCATGGCTTTTCCCGGGCGATATTCCTGGCGGTCATATCCAAAGGGAGGCGGTGGAATTGATGTGCCAGAAGGCGCAGCGACGTTGCGGCATTGCCAAACCCATCACGCCTCATTCTATGCGCCACGCCTTCGCGGTCCATCTGCTGGAATCCGGCACCGACGTGCGCACCATTCAACTCCTGCTCGGCCATCGCAGCCTTGCCACCACTGCCCGCTATCTGCGTATCGCCACGACCAAGGTGTGCGCCGCCACCAGCCCTCTCGACCTGCTGCCGCGGCCACTCGCCCCGGAGCCGAAGCCAGCGGCGCCTCAGCACTTCTGAGAACCGGGCACATGGATCGTCCCAAGCTCGAAGTGGCGGATGTGTTCCGCCGCTACGGCGCCGCCTATCGCCTGCAACACGGCGCTTCGCTGTCGGTGGCGCAGCGCCGCGTGATGACGGCAATTCAATCCTGCCGCACTGCTGTTCTCGGCGGTCATCTCGAGCGCTGCGACCAGTGCGGGCATGAGCGCAACGCGTACAACTCGTGCTCCGATCGGCATTGTCCAAAATGCCAGTCGCTGGCCCGCGCCGAATGGCTGGAAAAGCGCCGCTCCGAACTTCTCGACACCCAGTATTTCCACGTGGTCTTTACGCTGCCGGAACAGATTGCCCCGATCGCCTATCAGAACAAAAAAGTAGTCTATGGCATTCTGTTCCGGGCCACCGCCGAAACCTTGCAAACCATTGCCGCCGACCCCAAGCACCTCGGCGCCCAGATCGGCTTCTTCGCCGTGCTCCATAGTTGGGGTCAAAACTTGGTTCACCATCCCCACCTGCATTGTGTCGTTCCCGGCGGCGGCCTCTCCGCCGACGGTACACAGTGGATTTCCTGCCGCCCCGGATTCTTTTTGCCCGTGCGGGTGCTCTCCCGTTTGTTCCGGCGGCTGTTTCTCGAATACCTACTCCAAGCCTTTGACGCCGGAAAGCTCCAGTTCTTTTCTTCTTTGGAGCCGCTGCGCGAGCGATGTGCATTCTTACGCCATTTGGCGCCCACGCGCCAGACCGACTGGGTAGTCTACGCCAAGCGTCCTTTCGCCGGACCCGAGCAAGTGCTGGACTACGTCGGCCGTTACACCCACCGCGTGGCCATCTCCAACAATCGCCTGCTGGACATCGACCACGGTAAGGTTACCTTCCGCTACAAGGACTATCGCCACGACAGCCAGCAGAAGACCATGACGCTGGACGCGGAGGAGTTCATCCGCCGCTTTCTCCTGCACGTATTGCCCGACGGCTTCCAGCGCATCCGCTACTACGGCTTTCTCGGCAACCGGTACCGCAAAGAGAAGCTGGCACGCTGCCGGCAACTGCTGGACATGCCAGCCTGTGAAGTAGCAGGTCCGGATGGCAGCCAGGATTACCGGGACCGCTGTGAAGAACTCACCGGCTCTTCCCTGCGGGAGTGTCCGGTCTGTCACCAGGGTCGAATGGCAGCAGTGGCGATTCTGCCGCCCAGTCCCACCCGGCAGACGGCGATCACGGACAGCTCATGAAGACCCATCTCGAATCTCGGAATCTATTGCCGACGAGCTTGTTCCGGCCAAGCCAAAGGGGGAGTGTTGCCGCTCAGGCCAAACTGATGTTCCAGCAGCATACCGATACCGTCCGTCGAAACCCTCGCACCCAACCGGCGGCGCCATCCCGACGGCCGGCACCCCGCATCTCGTCGCCTCAGCCCACCCCATCTTCCCTGCAATGCCCCGCGAGCATCCAGATGACAATCAAAACACATAGGGCGGGTGTCGTGGAGCGGTTTAGTCCAATCCATTTTTAGCCCACCGTCGCGGCCATCAATATTCCTCTTCGTTCTCCAGCCTTCCGCGGCCGCGCCGCCGGGCTAAAAATGCTCTGCATTATGCCGACGTTCGGATTATGCCGACCTGTGCTGGTAACCCGGTCTGTGGGGCGGGGATCGCTGCGATGGAGTCGGCATAATCAGAGAGCCTCCAGGAAGGCGAGCAGTTTGTCGGTCGGTCGGAAACGGCCGGGTTTTGTCTCTATCGGAGCTGTCTTGTCCAGAGCGCGTTCCTTAATCTCCAGATCCGCGTGCAGGTAGATTTGGGTCGTCTCGATCTGTTCGTGACCGAGCCAGAGTGCGATCACCGAGGTGTCGATGCCGGCGCGCAGCAATCGCATGGCGGCTGAATGCCGCAATACATGCATGGTTACCGATTTTTCTGCCAGCGAAGGACAAACGTCGGTGGCTTTCCCGACGTATTTGGCAAGCCTGTGCTCCAGAGCGTCCCGGCTGAGTCTTCTTCCAGTCTGTGTGGTGAACAGCGGGGCTTCTGGCTGACCGGCCCGTTCGGCCAGCCAGGAACGCAAGACGGCGACTGTGCCCGAGGTGAGCGGCGTGATCCGTTGCTTTCGTCCCTTCCCGTTGCAACTCACATGCGCACCGGTTCCGAGATGGACATCGGCGCAGCTCAGGCCGGTCAGTTCAGACGCCCGAAGACCGGTCTGGACAGCGAGGCTGAACAGTGCGGTGTCGCGCCGCCCGGTCCACTTCGACCGATCGGGCGCGGCGAGCAAGGCGTTGATTTCCGCCTCGGTCAGGAAGGTCACGAGCCGTCGATCGAAGCGCTTTGGTGGAATGGCAAGAACGCGCTCGATGGCAGAAGCATGCTCTGGATGCCGAAGCGCCGCGTATCGAAACAGGGAACGGATGGCAGCAAGCCGCGCATTGCGGGTGCGCACGCTGTTCTTTCTCTGCTGTTCCAAGTCGTTGAGGAAGGCGCCGACCAGCGAAGCATCCAGATCGTCGATATCCAGCTTGCTTGGGGCATTGCCTTTCCTGTCTGATGCGAAGACCAGCAATAGCCGCAGGGTATCCCGATATGCACAGAGCGTGTTCGGGCTGACCTGACGCTGACGGACGAGGCGATCAGTGAAGAACGCCTGCAAAGTCGTGGCAAGTGCGGTCATGCGTCACCTCCAAGGTGGCGCTCAAGCCGATCGCCGGCCAACCCCAGCAATTCCGGTGCGGCCGAAAGATACCAGTAGGTATTGGCAGGGTCGACATGACCGAGATAGGTTGACAAGATCGCCATGCGGGTCCCGGGTTCGCCTGCCTTGTAGCCATCAATGATGGTATTGACGGCGAAGCCATGTCGGAGATCATGGATCCTCGGCCTGCATGCGGCCGAACGTGGTGAGATACTGCAATGGCGCAGCAGTTTCTGGAATGTCGGCATCACGTTCTTGTAGCGCAGTCGCCTGCCTGCCGAACACGACAGCAATGCCGACGTGCCCGCCTGATGAGGACGATCATCGCGGCGCAAGTAGTCCTGCAGGGCCGTGACCACGGTTGGGTGCAACGGCAATTCGCGCAGCTTGCCGAATTTGCCGTTGCGGATCGTGAGCAGGCCATTGATCGCGTCGAAGTCATCGCTGTCGAGGCCGATCGCCTCTCCGACACGCATTCCGGTTGCCGCCAGCACGCCAATCAGTGTCCGATACGTTGCCTGCAAGTGGGACCCGCGCACGATCGCTGTCGCCGACATCAGGTTCGAGATTTCGCGTGGCGAGTAGAGGTACGGTGTTGCTCTGCGTGCTCGGCCTGGCAGGATACCCATTGACGGCACCTGGGTGGCAGGGTCGAGCCCATGGAGGTGTCGGGCGAAGATACGAACTTCGGCAAGTCGCCTGGAAGTCCAGCTTGCGTCGGCGCCTGCGGGGAGAGTTGCCCAGGCCAGCGCCGTTTCGGTTGTCAGACATTTTTCGCCGCGATCTTCGACGAAGGAAACGAACTGACCGAGAAGTCTCTCTGTTTTGTCAAGCTTGTAACCAAGGGCGCGACGCATGGCCAGATAGTCTGTGAGAGCTTGGCGAAGGGCGCTCATTGGACGTCTCCCGGCCATGGGCGCGCAATCATGCGCAAGCCGTTACGGTCGACCTTCGCATAGATCGCTGTTGTCTCGGTACGAACGTGACGCAAGAGTTGACCGATTTCCGGTAGTGACGCACCGGCACGTAAAAGTTGCGTAGCTGCGGTATGGCGCAGGCGATGTGCGTGGACGCGCCCGAGATCGGCCCGCCGTGCAGCATCCGCCACGATCGTGCTCACGCGAGTCGGAGTGAGATGGTGATAGGGAGCGACGCACCTTACGAATACGGCCCGGCCCAGTGCGTTCATGGGGCGGGCCTGTTCCAGGTATTCGACCAGCCTGAGGCCGACGTCCTGCGGCAAGGGAATGCGTTCTACACAGTTTCCCTTGCCGCGCACTACGATCGTGCCCGCTCGCCACTCGATATCGTCCAGCATGAGCTTTGCGACCTCGCCGCGTCGTAGTCCCAGCCGGACCAGCAGGGTCAGAATGGCAAGGTCCCGACAGCCGACGGGGGTATTCGCATGGCATGACGCAAGTAGGCGCTGAACCTGATCGGGCTCAAGTCCCTTGGGCAAACCCACCAATCGGCGACGGGCAACCGATGGCACGGCGCAGACGAGCGATCTTTCCGTGATGCCTTCAAGATGAAGAAAGCCAAGGAACGACCGAAGCGCCGTGACTGTCAACTTCGCCATGCCGCTGTTTTGGCGAGGACACCGCGCCACCACAAACGAGATGATATCGGCCGGGCTCAGGTTACCAAGCTCCAGGGCAAGGCCATCTGCAGAATTCCTGCTATCCAGAAATGGGCGCAGGCGATCGACATACCCCTCGACCGTAGTGGCTATCAAGGAACGCTCCATGGTCAAAAAGCGCCGGTACCGGTCCAGAATTACGCTTGCAGGGCCTTCGCCACAGGCGCCTCAAGGGGAGGAGCTAGCTTCAGCCGATGGAGATAATCAAGGATCGGACGCAGGGTCATGTGCGTCTTGTGTCTAGCGAAGCCTGCGGATCTGCGGTCGCGTAAGAAACGATCCGCCAGTCGGAATGACAGATCGCCCGCGGTTAACTCCTGAGCCTGCAGCCAATCGCTCAGATCGGCAAACAGTCTCTTCTTTCTGTGAACGGTACTTGGTGGGTATCCTTGCTGCAGCAGTTCGCCTTCAAAGTCCTGCAAAAGGGCATCGCGTGAGCATACGGCCGGTGCTTCGATGGGTTTGACCAACATGAAAACTCCTCTTCTAGATTTGAAAGAGGAGACCTTAGCACGTGGTCAAACGTTACTGATTATGCCGACTCCATCGCAGCGATCCCCGCCCCACAGGCC
>CAWIGC010000042.1:0-312166 GCA_963835555.1 uncultured Solibacteraceae bacterium
GGACCGGTGTACCGCATGCCAGCTGCCAGTTGGCAAAGGAGGGTTCGTTCTGGTTCCAGCCCCAGGAAATATTGTAGGTCTTGTTGTGCGAGTACCCGCCTTCAAACAGCCAGCCGCGCCACTCGTGCTGTATGTGCAGGCTGTATTCCCAGGAATAGAAGCGGTCCAGATTGGGATTGTCCCAGGTGAATCCGGAGCCGAGATTGGTCAGCGCCCCCAACGATGAACCGGTAGGCGACAGAATTCCGTTCTGGAACGGATGCGCCATGGTGTCGTACGAAGTGAGGTAGTTGTCGGTGGTACCGGTCAGGGAAGTGCTCCGGCTATAGCCGAACTGCGCGCCGGTATTGAAATCCGCCTGGGTGAATCGGCCGAAGCCGCCACGAATGACGGTATTGGGACTCAAATTATAAGCGAAGCCCACGCGCGGCTGCCATTCGTGCAGGTCGGTATTGTAAGTGGTCCGCGGGACGCCATTAACGCCCGCGAATTGGACCGCGCCATTGATCTGGAACTGGCTGGCGGGGCGGATCTGGTTGAGCAGTTGCACTCCGGCGTTGCCGGAATTGGCGGCACTTGCCAGGATGGCGCTGTATGCGGCTTGCGCCGGGCCGTTGATGGGGTTCGGCGCGCTCGGATCGTACCGGTCTTCCATGCGGTTGTAGCGTTCCTGGACCGGGCGTTCGAAGTCCCAGTGCAGACCCAGATTGAGAGTCAGCTTGTGGGTAACGCGCCAGTCGTCCTGGAAATATCCGGCGGTGTAGAGCTGCGTATAGAACGCGTCGGCATTACGGGGAACGTTGCCGCCGGACGGCATGTCCAGCAGGAAGGTGGCGAAGGTGGAACCTACGCCGGTGCCACCGGAGTTGGCGTTGTTCTGCCGCGTGAAGTTGCTGTTGAAGTCGAATTCGCCCTGGTTGCCCAGCCCCTGGTTGGCGCGCTGCAGCACCCAATACTCGCCGCCGTAACGGAAGGTGTGATTGCCGTGCACGTGGGTGAGGGTGGCGGCCCAGGTTTGATACGTGGTGTCCGTATAGGAGCCGGCGTTCGATGTGCCGAAGTTGCCGGCAAAGCCATTGATATAGGGGAACGACGGCTGGCCAACTGGCTGACGAAACTGGCTGGGAAGCCCAGCGCGGTCGGGTCGAAGCCGGCGCCGGGATTGTAGGCCGGCTCTTCGTAGCGGTTTACGCTGTAGCGCAGGTCCAGCACCTTGGTAGGGCTGATGGTCCAGACGTGATCGAGTCCGATGTCTTTGGCCACCCGCTCGAGGTAGCTGCCGGCCAGGATATTGTTGAGTCCGAAGGTAGTGCCGCTCAGTTCGGTCAAATGGTGCCAGCGAAGCGTGACAAAACTACGCTGCGAGTTGTTCCAGTTCTGGTCTGCGCGGATAGAGATCAGCGGGAACTTATCGGTGCGGATCGAGGGCGACGCATAGTCGTTGGAGGTGTTGCTGGTTCCATCGCTGGGTGTATTCGGCGGCGGCAGATACTTCAGAATATTCTGAGCGATGGGACTGAGCCGGTTGGCGGGAATCTGCATGTTGGGGAATAGCGTGCGATTGCCGGTGGACATATTCACGCTCAAAGGATCGTAGACCTGGATGGGGTACCGGACAAGCTGGCCGCCCACTGTCTGGGTGGTGAAGCTCTGGCTGAAATCGCCGGTACGTTCCAATTGGGTGGGCAGGGAGAGGGAGCCCGACCCGAGGGGATTCATGTTGTGGGTATCGTCGTAAGACACGAAGAAGAAGGTCTTGTCCTTGCCGTTGTAGAGCTTCGGAATGTAGACCGGGCCACCGAAGGTGCCTCCCCACTCGTTGAAGTGGACGGGAGCCACGGCTCCGCCGATCAGGTTGGTCTGAAACAGGTTGGCATTCATGGCGCTGTTCTGGTTGAATTCGTAGAGCACGCCGTGATAGGACTTGCCGCCGCTGCGGGTCTGCATGTTGATGGTGGCGCCGGCCTGGCGACCGATGGAGGCGTCGTAGGCGTTGGTGGAAACTCTGAACTCCTGCACCGAATCCATAGGCGGTATGAAGGCCACCGCGCCGCCGTCTTTCACGTCGGGCGATCCGTCCAGTTGGAACGTATTGGACCAGACGTTGTTGCGTCCGCCGTCGGCGGTCACCTGAGAGGCCGCATTGTAGGACCAAAGATGCGCGACGTTGTTGTTCTGATCCTGCGCCACAACACCGGGCGAAAGGGTGGACAGAAGCGTCACCACGTGCGACGAGGAAGGCATTTCGGCGATTTCCTCATGCGTGATGACGGTGCCGCTGGTTGCCGCCGTTGTATCGATGAGGGGAGCCTCCGCAGTCACATCTACGGTCTGCGAGGACGAGCCGACTTGCAGCGTGGTATCGATCTGCTTTACGTCTCCGGCGGAGAGGGTGACGCCCTTCCGTTCTTCGGTCCGGAAGCCCTTACCGGCGATGGTGAAATGGTAGTGGCCGGGCAGCAGGAATTGCGCGGTCCAGACGCCCTGGCCGTTGGTCATGGTTTCCTGTTTGACGTTATTGTCGTCGTTGACGACGCTGACGGAGGCGTCGGTACCAGGGCGCCTTGCGCGTCCGTCACTCGCCCACCAAGGGTGGCGCGGACTTCCTGGGCTTGCACGGGCAGGGTCAGTGCCCACACTGCTATCAGGCAGGAAAGGGCAAATGAGGTATTTTTCACCATGCGTGACATTTGGTACTACGGTAATTCGCATCACTTATCTCGTCAACTGAATTTTCGGAATATTGGGTTCAAAAATACTGAAGACTGACGTTCATCGTCCAGCGCGTAGGCGGTCGAGCGTCTGGCTGATTTCCGGATCCGGATTAAGTCGATGAGCGGCTTCCAGTTGCGCGATGGCTTCGGGCAGGCGGCCGGGGATCTGGGAGAGCGCCACGCCCAGGTTGAAGCGCGCGTCGGCGTAGTCCGGATTCAGCTTTACGGCGGTCTGGAAGTGGGCCAGCGCTTCGGGCGCGCGTTGCGGTATCTGCGACAGGGCAACTCCCAGGTTGTTCTGGGCTTCGGCGTAATCGGGGCGTAAATGCAGGGCGGCTTCGAACTGGGCGATGGCTTCAGCGAGGCGGCCGGCATGGGAGAGGTCCACACCGGCGCTGTAGTGGGCCTCCGCGGAATCCGGCGGGGGCGCCTGTTGGGCGATGGCCAGGTTTCTGCGGGCGCCGGCATAGCCGGGGTCGAGACTGAGGGCGTATTGATACTCGGCGATGGCCTCGGGGCGGCGGCCGGTCTCGAGGAGCGCGTTGGCAAGGTTATTGTGCACGATTGCCGAATTGGGATTGAGCTGGACGGCCGCCTGGAATTCGGGAATCGCTTCCGGCGCGCGGCCGCTCGCGGCCAGGGCGGAGCCCAAATCGGAATGGGCGGAGGCGGAATCGGGATTGATCGCGAGGGCCGCTCGGAGGTGACGGATTGCCTCCGGCAACCGCCCGGCGGCGCGAGCAGATAGCTGCCCGAGATTGTGCTCGGCCAGGGCGTTACGGTGTGTGACCGCGAGGGCGTGGCGGTACAGCGATTCGCTGTTTTTCCAGTATGTGGCCTGGGTCCAGGTGATGGGAACGCAGCAGGCGCACCCGGCGATAGCCAGCACTGGCGATTCCCGTTTTGGCCGCCGGCCGTTGGCGCAGCACGTCCGCCGCTCCCCAGGCCAGCATGATGGCCAGACCGACCATGGGGACGTACATATAGCGGTCGGCGCGGGCTTGCGAGCCGACCTGCACCAGCCCGATCACCGGAACCAGCGTGCCCAGATACCAGAGCCAGCCCACTGCCAGGTAGGGATGACGGCGGCAGGACATCCACACCGCCGCGGAGATGCCCAGAATCGCCAGGGCCGCCAATACGGGCTGCCACGCAGGCAGGTTCGCCGGATAGGGGTAGAAGACCGCCAGAGCGGAGGGCCAGAAGGTTTTGGCAAGATAGACCATGTAGCTGACGGCGGCATTTTCAAGGCGCAGAACTGGCGCCACCGTGGAAAGCGTCTCCACGGCTCCGCTGCTCTTTTGCACCAGAACCGTGACCACAGCGGAGGCGGCGGAGAGCGCGAAAAACGGGAGCTTTTCGCGTATGCGGAGGCCGCGGCGCAGAGGCCAGAAATCGAGCAGCAGAAGCACGAACGGCAGAGTCACGATCATGGGCTTGGACATCAGGCCCAGGCAAAAGGCGGCCACCGCCAGGAGGTAGCGGGAGCGCGAAGGCTTCAGGGTGAACCGCACCCAGGCCCACAGCGCGAGGAACCAGAACAGGGCGCAGAGCACGTCTTTCCGTTCCGAAACCCAGGCCACGGATTCCACATGCAGGGGGTGCAGTGCGAACAGGAACGCCACAAAGGCGCTGGGCCAGCGCGCGCCGGTGGCCCGGTGCAGAAAAGCGAACAGGAGCAGCACGGCGAGGGCGTGGAGCAAGACGCTGGTGAGATGGTGCCGCCCGCTGTCCAGGCCGAACAACTGGCAGTCCAGCATATGGGAAATGCGGGTGAGTGGGAACCAGTTGGCGTCATCGCCGGAGGTTAGCGCCCACGCCAGGCCATCGGGAGTGATTCCGCCACGCACATGCGGATTGTTGGTGACATAGTCGGGGTCGTCGTAGTTGACGAAATCGAACGCGCCCACCTGGAAGTACACCAGGAACGTGGCGGCGAAGAGGAGCGAAATAGATCCAGCCTTTGGGTAAGGAAACGGACAAGCGTCCTTACTGATCCTGGCCGGTTTTATCTTTGGCGAAGACAAAGGCGATGAAGCCCGCCAGGATAAGAAACGGCGGCGCGCCCAGGATGACGATCCCCATATCGAGCACGCGAGCCCGGGCGTCATTCTGCGCATGCGCCGTGCGGTAGCACATGACGCACTGCGCGCCGGCGGGCAGCGACAGGGCGGCGGCGAGCGCCGCAACGGACAACATGCGTTTCATACCGGCGGCCTCATATTGGGAATTCGCACCGCGTCTCCCAGGAAGATCAGCATCAGCACGATGCAGAAGATCAGCATGGGAAACAACGTAAGGAACAGGCTGAGCCGTTCGAACTTCAGGTGCATGAAATAGGCGATGATGAGCGCGGCCTTGATAATCGAAAGGCCCACCAGCACCGTCAGCATAATCAGCGTGGGCACCTGCTCGTAGGCCAGCAGGACCTCGACGCCGGTCAGCGCCAGGAGCGCGAACCAGACCTTCATAAAGGTCATGGTAGTGGCGCCCACGTGCGGAATTTCTTCGGTATGCGTGCTCATAGCTGTCTCCTATCCCACCCTTGCCGACATGAGGTAGACCAGCGGGAAGATGAACATCCACACCAGGTCGACAAAGTGCCAGTAGAGGCCGGCGACCTCTACATCTTCGGCTTTAAACTTGCCGCGCCCTACGGCTACGCTGATGATGCCCAAATAGATCAGCCCGATAATCACGTGGGTCATGTGCAGCCCGGTGAGAGCGAAGAAGGTGCCTCCGAACAGCGGCACGCCCCAGGGATTCTGAAACGGCGTCACGTGTTCCACATTGATGAGCTTCATCCACTCGCTCAAGTGCAGGACGACAAACGCGGCGCCGCCGGCCATGGTGGCCAGAATCCACTTCACCGTGGCGCTGCGGTTGCCATGATTCATGGAATGGACCGCCATCACCATGGTCAAGCTGCTGGAGAGGAGGCAGAAGGTCATCACGGTGGAAAAGATGATGGCCGGCGAAAAATCAAATGGCTTGGGCCAGTCCGGATTGGTGACCCGGCTGTACGTGTAAGCGAACAGCATGGCGGCGAACGTCAGGGAGTCGGAGATGAGGAACAGCCACATCCCAAACTTCTTCGAGTTCACCGCATAGGGCGATCTCCCTCCACTCCAGACAGACTCAGCGACAGCAGTACCCACATGGGTCGACATCCCTTACCCCCATACGTAAAATAGGACCATCAAATAAACCCAGATCCCGTCCAGGAAATGCCAGAAAATGGCCGTGACATCGATGGCGGTGCGCTTGGCCGGACCCAACCGCAGGCGCAGCGCCTGCACATCGACGTAGACCAGGGCCGCCACGCCGCCCAGCAGGTGGAAGGCGTGTGAGGCGGTCAATACATAAAAGAACGAACTGCTGGGATTGCTGGCGATGAACACGCCGGCATCCTTCAACTGGCGCCAGACAATGGCCTGACCGATCAGGAAGAGGATGCCCAGCACGGTGCCGGCGGTCCACCAGAGGTTGAACCTGCTGCGGTTGCCGGCTTTCAGGGCGCGGCGGGAAAGATCCAGCACGAAACTGGAAGCCAGCAGCACTGCGGTATTCACCCAGAGAAGATGGGGCTTGGCCATACTGGCCCAATCGTCAGAGAGACCGCGGCGCACTACGAAGGCGCTGGTGAGCGCCGCAAAGACCATGGTGCTGGCGGCCAGCAGCACGAAAAGCCCGGTAAAGGAGGCGCGCCGGTCGGCGCCCCGCCCGTCGTTGCCGCCGCCGCCTCCCCACCCTCGATCGATGGGAGGAGGCGGAGGCCCTTGGATTACATCATGTGTGAGAGACCCAGCCATACTCATAGGATCTCACTAGTGGCCGGTCACGATGTCCGCTGTGGGCGGGTCGTTCTGCATGATATAGTCCCGTGGCGCGCCGGGCACGCTGAATTCGTACGGTCCGTGGTAAACCACCGGGTGCACACCGGCAAAATTGTCGAACGGCGGCGGTGACGGGATGGACCACTCCAGGGAGGTGGAGTTCCAGGGATTCGACGATGCCGGCTTCCCGCCCTTGATGCTCCAGAAGAGGTTAATGAGGAAGATCAACTGCGCTCCGGCGGTGACATAAGCGGCATAGGTCATGAACTGATGTACCGGGATGACGGCGCCCAGAAATTCCACATTGGTGAAATCGGCGTAACGGCGCGGGTTCCCCACAATGCCCAGGAAGTGCATCGGCGTGAAGATGCAGTACACGCCGATGAAGGTGAGGTAGAAGTGTAGTTTCCCGAGAAATTCGTTCAGCAACCGTCCGGTGACCTTGGGGAACCAGTAGAACGTCCCGGCAAACATCCCGAAGATGGCGGCGACGCCCATGATCATGTGGAAATGGCCGACCACAAAGTAGGTGTCGTGAAAGTAGAGGTCCAGGGCGGGCTGGCCCAGGAAAATGCCGCTGACGCCGCCGGTGACGAACAGGGAGACGAAGCCGAGGGCGAACATCATGGCAGTGGTGAAATGGATTTTACCGCCCCATAAGGTGCCGATCCAGTTGAAGGTCTTGATGGCCGAAGGAACCCCGATGCACATGGTCAGGATAGAGAACGCCATGGCGGAATAGGGATTCATGCCGCTCATGAACATGTGATGACCCCACACCAGAAAGCCCAGGAATCCGATGCTGAGAATGGCATAGACCATGGCCTTGTATCCGAAGATCGGCTTCCGCGAGAAGGTGGAGAGCAGGTGCGAAGTCACGCCCATTCCGGGCAGGATGGCGATATACACTTCGGGGTGGCCGAAGAACCAGAACAGGTGTTGCCACAGCAGCGGCGAACCGCCTTTGTGGCTGGTAATGATCTGGTCGCTGATCATCATGCCGGCGGGCAGGAAGAAACTGGTGCCGGCGGTGCGGTCGAGCAGCAGCAGTACGCCGGCGGCCAGCAGAACGGCGAAACCCAGAAGGCCCAGAATGGCGGTGACCAGCCAGGTCCAGCAGGTGAGCGGCATGCGCATCAGGGTCATGCCCTTGCAGCGCAGATCCACGGTGGTGGCGATGAAATTGATTGCGCCCATGAGGGAGGCGAAGCAGAAGATGGCGATGCTCAGGATCCACAGGTTCTGCCCCATACCTTCACCCGGTCCGGTGATGCGTCCGGCGCCGCTGAGCGGGGGGTAGGCTGTCCAGCCGGAGAGCGGCGCGCCGCCCTGCACGAAGAAGGCGGAAACCATCACGATCAGCGCCACCAGGGTGGTCCAGAACGAGAGCATGTTCAGAACCGGGAAGGCCATGTCCTCGGCGCCGATCTGGATGGGCAGGAAATAATTGCCGAAGCCGCTCTGCGGCACCGTGGTGAGCACGAAGAACACCATGATGGTGCCGTGCATGGTCATCAGCGAGAGGTACAGCTCCGGCGTCATGATGCCGCCGCTGGCCGCCTGCGGCCAGAGCGTGGCAAACCACTTGACCGGGACGCTGGGATTGACCATGTGGAAGCGCATCAACAGGGACAGGAACATGCCGATGAATACGCTGAACAGGCCCAGGCACCAGTATTGGACGCCGATCACTTTGTGATCGAGACTGAAGACGTACCTACGAATGAAGCCTTGAGGCGCATGATGCGCATGAGCTACTGGAGCGGACATAAACTCACCTCAGGAAAATGACAGAACATCACTTATTTTGAAGTTGCTGCTGCATCCATTGATCGTAGTCGGCCTGACTCATCACTTGCATGGTGGTGTGCATCTGGTAGTGGCCGAGGCCGCAAAGTTCCGAACAGGGTACTTCGTAGATGCCGATTTTATCGGCCTGGAAATGCAGCGGAATTTCCATGCCGGGGACAATATCCTGCTTCATGCGGAGTTCGCGCACGAAGAAATTGTGGATCACATCGCGGGAGTGCATGATCAGTTTGATGGGCCGTCCCACAGGGACTTTGAGGGAGGCGCTGACGATATCGTCTTTACTGGCGGGATCTTTATCGTCGATTCCCATGGGGTTGCCGGCGGAATCGTTGACCAGCTTCAAATCCGTGTGGCCGAACTTGCCGTCGGCTCCGGGATAGCGGAAGCTCCAGGCGAACTGTTTGGCCATCACCTCGATGTTGACCGAATTGGGAGGCGCCTCATCGAAATGGACACCGGCCCAAATCTTTGTGCCCATGATGACCAGGCCCAGAAAGAGAATCGCGGTGGCGCTGGTCCAGAGGGTTTCGAGCTTGTTATTGCCGTGGGAGTAGGAAGCGCGTCCGCCGTCGTTGCGGAATTTTACGATGACGTAGCCCAGGATGACTTGGGCCAGGAAGAAGATAATACCGACCACTATCAGGGTTCGCATAAACTGGCCGTCGTAGGCCAGGCCGTGCTCGGAAATAGCGGGCGGAAACCACCAGGTTTTCGCGATGAAGCAGTAACAGATGACTACCGTTAGGGCCCAGATTACCGGAGCAAGCAGCATCCTTACACTCCTCCTTAGCAGGCAGATCTTGGCACTGCTATTAACAAGTGGTAGAACACTATCACACGGGGTGCGGGAGGTGCAAGTCCGTTATGAGAATTTTGAGGATCTGACCGGCGGTCGCGTGATACTACCGGGCCTGGGCCGCGCGCGCGAATTGACGGAAGTGGTCTTCCATGTGCGGCAGCAATCCGGCCGCGCGGCTGAATTCGCAGCGTACGCCGGCATCCTCTACGGCGGACGCCAAGGCGCACAGCGAGAGCGCGGAGACTGCGGCGGCGGTGCTTCGCAGCAACTGGGCGTGTGTTCTGGTGCCCGTGCCATCGTGTTCGTCGATGCGGCTCTTGAGCTGAATCAGCCGCTGCGGCGTCTCTTCCACGAATTGCCGGATCATCTGGTCGGCCAGTTCCTGGCGGCCGCCGAACCGATCGAGCAGGCTGTCCCAATCGAAAACCGGGCCGGTTTCCGATAGAGACGCCTTCTCTCCCGGCGCCCCGAGCCAGCGGGAGAGGACGCGAGCGAGTTCCTGGGCGTCGATCGGTTTGGAGAGGTAATCGTTCATTCCGGCCCGCAGGCAGCGTTCGCGGTCCACCGGACGCGCGTGCGCCGTCAGAGCGATGATGGGAATGGCGGCATTATGCGCGCCGGCCTTCCAGCCGCGCACGCGTGCGGTGGTTTCGAGGCCGTCCATTTCCGGCATTTCGCAATCCATCAGAACGCCATCGTAGACCACATGCTGAAGGGCTGTCATTGCCTCGGCCCCACTGTTTACCGGGTCGGCGTAATAGCCCAATTTTTCCGCCATGGCCACGGCTACCTCACGACTGGCTGAATCGTCCTCCACCACGAGAATTCGCTTTTGGCCACGGGAGCGGAGAAACGGCCCGGCCTGGACCTCCGGTTTTCCGCCGAGTTCGCTCAGGCTGAGAGCCTGCGCAAGGGCAGCGGCCAGGCAAGGCGCCAGAACAGGCTTCCAGACATGCGATGCGAACCCCATGCGGCGGAGGTCGTCAGGGTCGAAGCGCTGTCCGGGATACGTCATCAGAATCGGCAGAGTGCCGCGGAAGTCGCGGCTGGCGGCGATCTGGCGGCCTACCTCCTGACCGTCCATCTCCGGCAGACTCATATCCACCAGAACCAGGCGGAATGGATCTCCGGAGTCCGCAGCCCGGCGGAGGGCCGACAATGCCGAGGGACCATCGCAGGCCTGGTGGCAGCGCGCACCCCAGGATTTCAATAACGCCCCCACCAGAGTCCGGTTGGCGCTGTTGTCGTCCACTACCAGAGCTTTGACCGCGGACAGAAGGGCTACTTGCGGCGCTTCGCCGGCCGGTTGAAGGGCCGGCTTGCCAAAGACGGCGGTAAACCAGAAGGTCGAGCCCATTCCCGGTTCGCTTTCGACGCCCATCTGGCCGTCCATCATCGCCACCAGTTGCCGCGAGATGGCCAAGCCGAGGCCGGCTCCGCCGAACCTGCGCGTGCTGGATCCATCCCCTTGTACGAAGGGGGCGAACATGGCAGCGGCGTGTTTCGACGCCATGCCGATACCCGTATCGGTCACCTGGAAGCGCAGAGTGGCGGAGTTTTCCGTTTCGGAGGCGAGACTGACCACTACCCCTACTTCTCCGCCCGGCGTAAATTTGACGGCGTTGGCCAGGAGATTGGTCAACACCTGACGCAGCCGGAGAGGATCGCCATGCAGGCGAAGCGGAATGCTTGGCGCCACCTGGCAGGTCAACTCGAGGCCCTTTGCATGGGCCTGTAAGGCTTGCGCTTCGGCGGTGTCACCCAGCATCGAACGAATGTCGAAATCCTCCGTAGCCAGCGCCAGAGTCCGCGCTTCAATGCGTGAAAAATCGAGGATATCGTTGAGCAGCCCCATCAGCGATTCGGCGCCGCTCTTTGCGACCTTAAGATAATGCTCCTGTTCGCCGTTGAGAGGGGTGTCCAGGACCAGTTGCAACATTCCCAGCACCGCGTTCATGGGCGTGCGGATCTCGTGGCTCATGTTGGTCAGGAACTCGCTTTTGGCGCGATTGGCTGCCTCCGCCCGGAACTTGGCTTCCTCCAAAGCCTCCTGGGCGCGTTTGCGCTCGGTGAGATCCATGGCCACGAACATGGCGCCGGTGACTTCGCCGGCGGAATTGTGCAGAGCCGCCCCGGAAAGGCTGACGGGCACGATGGAACCATCTCTGCGCACCGTGCGATGCTCCTCGTCGGTGATGCTGCCCCCGGTGAAGATTTTTTCCAGCGTGCCGAGATCGCGGTCCGGCTTGTCCGCGGGAACCACCCGCAAGCGCCGCCCCAGCACTTCTTCGCGGCTCCAGCCATACTTCCGCTCCGCTGCCGGGTTCCAAAGCCGGACGTTGCCCTCCACATCCAGTACCGCGAGGCCAAGCGGGGACGAGTTGATCACAGCTTCCAGCATCTCCTTGGTCTGGCGGAACGCCTCGGCCGTCCGCAGACGTTCGGTGATGTCCGCTGCCGTGCCGACCATTCCGGCGATTTCACCCTGCGCATCGCAGTAGGGGCCGCACCAGAACTCCAGCACCAGATTCGCCAACCCTACCGTGGTATTGCAGGCCTGACCTTGCAGCGCCCGGCCAAGACTGTAGACCAGGGCAGGGTGGCCCTTGAAGACCTCGAATATGGATTGCCCCATCAGGCCGCCCGCAGAGCCGATTCCGGCTGCCGCAAAGCTGCGCCCGTGGAGTAGCGTGAGCACACCCTGACGGTCCGTGGCAAAGACCATACCCGGGAAGCACGCCAATACAGAAAGAAATTGCTCCACATCCGCTGTCGGCGGCGGGGAGTTCTCTGAGCCGGGAGCAGGCACTGGTCTTTGGAAACCTCCAGTATAGGTATCGGCCCGATCCCAAAAAGCTTTAGGCGACGTGACCCGGCTTATGCGCTGGCCGGCAGCGTCAACCCGGCTTTGGCCAGGGCCCGCTGCAGCATGCCAACCGCGTGAATCTCCGGCACGTTGCGGGCTATCGAGATTTCCGAAACCAGCATATGCCGCGCCCGGTCGAGCATCTTCTTCTCCCGGAAAGAAAGCGGTTTGTCTACATGCAGTTGCAGAAGTCCCTTGAACACTTCGGCGGCGTGCAGCAGGTCGCCGCTCTGCATTCTCTCGGTATTCTCCTTAAACCGCACCTTCCAGTCGGCATTGATCGCGCACCAGCCGTTGGAAAGGAAAGAAAGGATTCGTGAGATTTCACGATCCTTGGTGACTCTGCGGAGACCGATATTCGCCGCATTGGAAAACGGCACCAGCACGGTCATGCTATTACAACCCAGCCGCAGCAGGTAAAATTTCTCGAAAGCCGAACCGAAAGAGCGAACACTGATATTCTCGATGGTGCCAACTCCCTGGTTGGGATACACCACCTTGTCGCCGATCTGAAAGGTCATACGGGGTCCCCCACAAACCACCGCTGTCAAGTGTTGTCTGTTGGCTAATGCGACAACTCTTGCATGGTACGCTTGCGATTTGCATCTGTCAAGGGGGAGTTGACGCGAAAAGCCCCATCTAGTGAGGCTTTTCGCCTCATCCGAGAACAGGATGTCCGAAATTCGGGAAGGCAATATACACTTGTCAGAAGAGAACAATACACCTTCGAGAGGTGTTATCTCTCCAGACCGCGCCATTCCGATCTACAAACCGGTCTTTAGAATTCCTGACCGGCGGCGATCTCCCCAGGCTCCTCCGCGGGTAAACCACGCTCTGCCAGCAACAAGCGCCTTAAAGAGCGCAAGTCATTCAAAATACGACGGCTGGTCGTGATATGCAGATGGAGTTTCGCGAGGTTATAGGAAACTAACAGGAGGGCTTCTTTGCGTCGATCCGCATGATCCTTTTCGGCGGCTGCGATTTCCGCTTCCACATCCCGCCGGGCTTCATCTAGAGATTCCGCGAGCAAGGCAACATACTCGTGAGACCCTTCTATATTGTCAAACGGCGTTTCGGCTCGATAGCTCACAGACACGCCTTTCTGACCGCCTGCATCTGCTGGTGGCCCTACCTAATATAAGTGTTCCTCATTCTCGCATAAATGTCATCAAACTGGAACGAGAAGTTCACTCCGGGATTTACCCGGGTGGGCGGGGGTGTACATTGGCAGTATCAGTGATTGAATCGTCCTTTAAAGCCGTAATTGTAGATGATGAGGAACTTGCGCGCGATTTCCTGAAAGAACTGTTGCGTGCGCATCCCGAAATCGAACTGGTGGCCGAATGCGCCAATGGATTCGAAGCCGTCAAGGCGATCGCCGAAACGCGGCCGGATTTGTTATTTCTGGACGTGCAGATGCCGAAACTGGACGGTTTCGAAGTTCTGGAACTGATCGACCATGCTCCGGCTGTGATCTTCATTACAGCTTATGACCAATACGCCATGCGGGCCTTCGATGCCCAGGCGGTGGACTATCTACTGAAGCCCTTCGGGGCGGAGCGGTTCGAGCGGGCGCTGGAGCGCGCGAAAGCCCGGGTGGGCGAGCGGGGCGCCGGGGTCGCGTTGGCCCACGCCGCGCGTCACCGCGAGCAGCGGGTGGAACGGATTGTGGTCAAAGACGGAACCCGCGTGCACATCATCCCGATTGACAAGCTGGACTACGTGGAAGCGCAGGACGATTATGTGGCGCTGCACAGCGGCGGGCGCAGCTACCTGAAGCAACAGCCGATCGCCGGCGTCGAAGCCATGCTGGACCCGGCGCGCTTCGTACGCATTCATCGCTCGTCTATCGTCAACCTGGAGCGGGTGACGCGAATCGAACCATATGCCAAGGACAGCCGGATTGCGATTCTCACGGACGGGACCCGGCTGCCGGTGAGCCGTTCCGGCTACGCGCGGTTGATGGAGGCGATGGGGGGAAGCGCGGGGTAGCCGCCGCATGGGCCTTGGGAGAACGGCGTCCGGCCATCCATTTCGACACCAACTGCGTCACGATGGCGCCGATCAGGAACGCCACCGAGCCGAGGATCAGGCGGCCGATGCCGCTGAACTGGTCGAGCCGGTCCTGATTGGATTTGGAGATGTCTACGGCCGACCTGGCCTGCTCGCGCACGGTCTTCAGTTCACCTTTGAGAATCGCGATGTCTCCCAGCAGGTTCTTCACGTCTTCAGAGCGGGCAGCCAGGCGCTGCTCGAGTTCGGAGACGCGCGCTTCGGTACTCAGTTCCTCTCTTTGCTGAAAGCTGTTTCCCTGGGCGCAAAGGGACCGCGTTCCAGCGAGCCACACGATGCAGATAAGAAGCGGGAATCTCATGGGGCCCCCTCCTCATGCGGTGTAGTGTCGGAGTCCGGGGTTTCGTTTCAGGCGAGGTCGCAGGGAAAATGGAGCACCACGCGATAGGTATCGCCGACGCTGCCGGCCTCGAGCGATGCCGCTTCGCCGTAGCGGACCTTCAGGCGGCGGCGGACATGCGCCAGGCCGAGGCCGGTTTTGCGCGGCGGCGGCATGTCCGGGTCGAAGCCATTCTCGACGGCGATGGTGACGCCGGAGGCGGCGCGGGTGGCGGACAGGCGGACGGCGCCGCCATCGACAAGTCCGGCGATCCCGTGCTTCACAGCATTCTCCACCAGGGGCTGCAGCATGAGGGCGGGGACCATGCACTCCTCGCATGCCGATTCGACCTGCTCTTCAACCCTCAGGCGTTCACCGAAGCGCACGCGCTCGACCTCCAGGTAGTTCCGCGCGAGGGCCAGTTCGTCGTGCAGCGGAATGCTTTCACGGTCGCTCAAGCCCAGGCTGCTGCGCAGAAAATCGGACAGGCGGATGCACATTTCGCGGGCGCGGCTGCCGTCAATGGTGGCCAGCGCGGCAATGGAATGCAGGCTGTTGAAGAGGAAGTGTGGATTGATCTGCATCTTCAGGGCGCGCAATTCGGCCTCGCGCGCCAGGGTGCGCGCTTCCGCGGCGCGGCGCTCGGCCTCGCGGCCCTGCTCGGCGCTCAGGGCGGCATAGTGCAGTCCCGCCGAAAGCAGGTAAAGTACAAAGCCCATGCCGAACAGGAGCGGCAGAACGCCCGGCAGTTTCTGATCGATACCCTCCAGTCCGCGAACCGATGCGAGCAACGAGGCCGTGACCCAGGCGGCGCCCGCCAGCACCAGGCTGCCGGCCGCGGCAGCGACGGTCCAGGTGGCCGCCAGGCTGGTGACTCCTGCCAGACTGAGGGGACGCGTCCGGCAAATGTACCAGGGGGACAGGCACACGAAGGCATACACCAGGCAGGCCGGCCCCAGAACATAAATGGCGTCAGAGACCGGCAAGCGCCCGGAGTCCCAGGCGATGGCCACCAGCAGGGACAGGATGGGCGTCCACGCCAGCAGGTAGATTACCAGCCTCCGGCGCGCCAGAAGGGGATGCATGACAGTCTACCTGTTTTTGATTTCCACGCCGCCGAACACCGCCGAGCCTTTGACGATGAGGCGCTTGGGATTGGGCACCAGCACCGGGTCCGGCGCTTTGGTGCTGTTGATGACGCCGCCGAAGACCGCCGTCGCTCTGATCACCACCAGCCAGTCCTCGGGCACTTTCACTTCCGCCCCGCCCAGCACGGCGTCGATCTTCAGGACGGCTTCGTCGCCGGCCATGTGGGAGCCGCGCAGGTCGATTTCGATGCCGCCGAAGACTGTCTCATAGCGGCCGCCATCGAATTCCTGCCCGTAGTAACTACGGGTGGACTGGCCGAAAACGGTCGACTCCCGGGGGCGGCCGTGGAAGCCGAAGAAATCCCTGTGGCGATGTTGGCGCTCGGCGCTGAATGGCGCCCCGCTCATGTTCCAACGCGTGCGGTCCAGCAACATCAGCAGGCCCGCGCCGATCAGGGCCAGGGGCCACACCTGGTTCCAGGTGATTTCGAGGAACCCCAGGTTGCGGGCCAGCAGCAGCGCCCCCACGGCGACAAAGGCTCCGCCAATGGCCTTGCCGAAAGTCTCGGCGGAATCCACCAGCAGCATGATTCCTACGGCCACCAGGATGCCGGGCCAGTAGCGCAGCACTTCGCGCACGGGGAGAATGTGCAGATTATTGAGGAAGAACAGAGTTCCGACGCCGATCAAAACGATCGCCGGGACCATGCGCTCCACACCATTCCAATCGGATCTTCGGTCTTGATTTTCCGGTTGCATGAGTTCAGGGTAGGGCAGCCGGCGCGGGGATGCCCGTTGTTTTCGGCGAATGGCGGGCGGTTACCGGCGAATGGCGGCGCTGGTTTCCGCTACCGGTGAAAACAGCACGGACGACATCTTGCGCAGAAACTCGGCTTCCGAAAAGCGGCTGGCGTGCGCTTGCAACTCCGCCGGACGAATATCCGGCTCGAGCGATTCGAACTCGCGCAGGGCGGCGGAAAGCGAGTCTTCGGCGGGTTCCCGGAAGAAGACGCCGCCAAACGAGGGAACGGTCTCGAGGGCGCCGCCGCGGCCGAGCGCGATCACCGGTTTGCCGCTGGCCAGGGCCTCTACCGCCGTGATGCCGAAATCCTCTTCCCCGGGCAGCAGCAGCGCGCGGCAGTGAGCGTACAACTCATACAGCGTGAGGTCGGAAACACGGCCCAGGAACTCTACGTTGCTGAATGCCATGCTCTTCAGCCTGCGCAATTCCGGGCCACCGCCGGCAATGCGCAGGCGCCGGCCGCTGCGCGAGAAGGCGCGCACGGCGAGGTCGATTTGCTTGTACGGCACAAGTTCGGAAACGATCAGGAAGTAGTCCTCCGGGGGACGCCAGGTGAAGGCGTCCACATTCACTGGCGGGTGGATCACGTCGGCTTCGCGACGCCAGGTTTTCCAGATGCGCGTCCGGACGTTGTGGCTGTTGGCCACAAAGCGGTCTACACGGGCGGCGGAGGCATAATCCCAGAGCCGCAGATAGTGGCTCAGGGGCGCCATGGCCGCGCGCTTCAGGCGCGAGCGCGTCCATTCGTTGCGATAGGCGGGATAGAGGTCCCACAGATAGCGCATGGGAGTGTGGCAGTAGCAAATGTGCCGGGCGGTGGAAGGCGCGATGACGCCTTTTGCCGGTCCGGATTCGCTGCTCACTACCAGGTCATAGGCGCGCAGATCGAAGCCTTCGAGGGCCACCGGCATGAGCGGGAGCAGCGAACGATGCCAGCGGCGCAGTGGATTGAGAGAAGACGTGACAATGCGGTGGCGTCGCGTTTCGGGGCTCAGGGCCTCCGGGTCGCAGAACAGGGTAAAGATGTCCGCGTCGGGCAGCAGGTGGCAGAGCCCGTCCAGAACTTTTTCGCCTCCGCGCTGATGGAGCAGCCAGTAGTGGACTATGGCGGAGCGCATTCGATAATTAGCTTACGCCTTTTCCGCCAGCCTGCAACGGATCGCCAAGGGTTTTACTACTGTAAAGCTAATCGGCGTGTTATCAGTTATTTGTGAGCATACCGAGGGCCCTCGCAAACAACTTCTACGATCCCCTCCTGCATGACGTGGAGTTGCCGCTGGCGGTGGATTATTATCCGCTGGGCTTCCGCGTCAGGGTGCTCAGCAACTCGCCGGATGTACAGGCCGCGGCGCTGGAAAGCTGGCGTTGGTATGGCCCGGAATTCGACCGGCCGCCGCTGGAAGTCCGCATCATCGTCCGAGCGGAGGGCGGGCTGGCGCCCGAGCCGACGTTTCTTTCGCAGGCGCACATGCTCTCGGTGGTATCGGACCGGGACAATTTCGCCTGCGTGGATTTCCAGTCGCGATTCGCGTACGCCTTCGTTTCGCGGGAAACGGCCGCGGATCACGCCTGGCTCCGCTGGTACTTTTTGGAACCCCTGGCGTACCTGCTGCTGGCGCAATCGTACACCATGCCGATGCACGCTGCCTGTATTGCCTGCGGAGGGAGAGGCATTCTGCTCAGCGGCGCTTCCGGCGCGGGCAAGAGCACGTTAGCCTTCGCCTGCGCGCGGGCCGGATGGACGTTTGTGGCGGATGATGCCACCTGTCTGCTGCAGGAGAGCGAGGATCGCGTGGCGATCGGCAAGCCGCACCAGGCACGGGTTCGCGACGATGCGCCGCGGTTGTTTCCGGAACTGGAAGGGTATTGCACCCGGGCGCGCCCCAAGGGCAAGCTTTCCATCGAAATTCCGATGGAAGCGTTTCCGCAGATACAGACCGCGCTGCATTGCCGCATTGAAGCGATCGTATTTCTGGACCGCCGGAGCGGAACGCCGCGACTGGAAGCGGCGACGGGCGAAGAGACCACCGAGACCTTACTGGCGGAGATGCCCTCATATGGCCATCAGGTGCGGCGCCGCCACGAACGAGCCGTGAGGAGACTGCTGGAAGCGCCCGCCTACCGGTTGCGTTACGAGCGGCTGGAAGACGCCATCGCACTGCTGGACGGGCTGGCGAATGTTTGGGCCCCGGATGAACGCAGATGAACACGGGCTTCCGCGATTCGGGAGATCCGCGGCGCATGCGGTTCGCGCCGCGGTACGATTTCTGAAAGCCGTAACGATGCCGAATCCCTGGGTAAAGGGCTCCAGCCTGCCTCGCGTTCCCTCCGCCGTTCTGGCGGCACTGCACCTGTCCGAGCCGCGCCCGGATCTGCTGGCGTCGCTCAGCGAGCAGCAGTGGGAGCAGGCGCTCGACTTCAGCGATCGCTCGCAGTTGACCCTGGCGCTGAGCACTCTGGCGCCGGAGCGCACCGCCAACGCTGTGCGGAAAAATGCCGAACGTCTACGCCGCGCCCGGGAGTTGTACCGCGACCTGGCGGCATGTCTGGAACGGGCCGGAATCGAGTTCCTGGCCATCAAGGGAATCACGCAATGCCCCGAATTTATACCGGATCCGGCGCTTCGCCCGCAATACGATATCGATCTCTTCGTGTCTCGCGGGCAGGTGATGGCGGCGGCGGCGGCGGTGCATACTCTCGGCTTCGAACCGTTGCAGGATATGGAACGGTTCCCCACCGACCATCTGCCCGCGCTGATCCGGAAGACGGGCTGGGAATGGCGCGGCGATTTTTACGATCCCGAGATGCCGCTGGCGGTGGAACTGCATTTCCGTTTCTGGAACCAGCAGGTGGAGAAACTGGCGGTTCCGGATGTGAAGGAGTTCTGGAACCGGCGCGTGGTCCGCGAGGTAGCCGGTGGAGCGATGGCGGTGCTGGCGCCCGCCGATGCCCTGGGGTATACGGCGCTGCACTTGCTGCGCCACCTGTTGCGCGGCAGCGAGCGGCCCTTCCATGTATATGAGCTGGCCCGCTTCCTGGATAGCCATGCCGCGGACGCGGGTTTCTGGAATGAGTGGCGCGGCCTGCACTCGCCGGCATTCCGTGGCTTGCAGGCGGTGAGCTTCCGGTTGGCGGAAGAGTGGTTCGGCTGCGCTTTGAGCCCCGCCGCGCGGCAGGAGACGGAGCAATTGCCGCAGGCCACGCAAACGTGGTTCGAGGAATTCGGAGCATCCACGGCCAACCGCCTGTACTCCGCGGCGAAACCGGAACTGTGGCTGCACGTGAGCCTGTTGGAAGCGCGCCGGGACGCCTGGAGCGTAGCTCGCCGGCGGCTGCTGCCGTTCAACCTGCCCGGTCCGGTGGACGCCATCTATATTCCCGAAAGCGAAATGGAGTGGCACCGCAAGGCGCTCAAGGGGCTACGCTATGGCGCCTATGTGGCCACGCGCCTGAAGCACCATGCGGCCGCGGTGTTTCCCACGCTGCACTGCGGCACGGTGTGGTGGTGGAAGACGAACCGGATGGGCAAGCAGTTCTGGATCTTCCTGGCGGCCGCCGTACTCTACAACTTCGCCCTGTTCGTTTTCGTGCTGCTCTACAACCTGCACCTGTTGGACCTGGGCTTCCGCGAAAATTTTCTGGGAGCGGTGAGCAGTGCGGGCACGGCGGGTTGTCTGCTCGGCACGCTGCCGGCGGCGGCCATCGTGCGCCGCTTCGGCACGCGGCGCAGCCTGGTGGGGACTATCGCGTGCACTTCGGCACTGAGCGCCTTGCGCGCCCTGGTGGTATCGCGCGCGAGCCTGGCAGGTCTGGCATTCGGGAACGGGATCGTTTTTTCGGTTTGGGCAATTCTGATGGCGCCCACCATCGCGGGCGCGGTGGAAGAGGAGCGGCGGCCCACGGCATTCAGCCTGTTCTTCGCGGTGATGTTCGCGGTAGGGATCGCCGGCGGGTGGGTTGGCGGTAAACTGCCCCTGTGGATGCACGGCAAGCAGCCGGCGCTGCTGCTGGCGGCGGCGCTGACCGGGCTGGCCATCTGGCCGGCGCTCCGTTTGCAGTCTGCTCCGCCCGCACCGGAAGGCACGCGAATCTACCCGCGGGATCCGTTTCTGCTGCGCTACCTAGTTCCCTTTGCGCTGTGGAACCTGGCGACCGGCAGCTTCAATCCTTTTTTTAATGCCTATTTCGCGACGTTGCGATTTCCGGTGGAACGTATCGGTTTAATCTTCTCGGGATCGCAGGCCGTGCAGGTGGTTGCTGTGCTGCTAGCCCCGGTGGTGTTCCGCCGCGCCGGACTGGTGACCGGGATCGTGTGGATGATGGCCGCGACCGCCTGCGGGTTGGGGGCTCTGGCCACGCAACCGGTGACGGCGGCAGCCCTGGCGTATGTGGCGTATATGGCATTCCAGTGGATGAGCGAGCCCGGGCTGAACACCCTGTTGATGAATCAGGTGGCCGAGCGCGAACGCAGCGGAGCGTCCGGATTGAGTTTTCTGGTGGCATTTTCGGCGCAGGCGCTGGCTGCCTGGGTCGCGGGTTCGATGCTCTCGCGTTTCGGGTATGGCGCGGTGCTCGCGGGCGCGGCGGGGCTGGCCCTGGCATCCGCCGGACTGTTCCAGCTTTTGTTGGGACATCGCAACCCGGAAAGGCGCGAGCGGAGTGCCGCCGCTCCGGAGGCCGCTGCGTCGAGTTCTTGACGCGCGGCAAAAAAATGACGCTCGCTCGATCGCTCCGGGAGATTCGGATCAACAGGTTGCGATTGGCATGCGATCTGCAAGTGATCCGGCGTGGCTATTCACACCAATCCGATTCGAACTCACACGATCGCGAGCCAGCCGGTGAGCAAGGCTCCCGCCAAAAACACTAAAACCCAGGCGTTCAGCACGCTGCTGAACAGCATCGCCTCCAACAAGCCGGCACAACGAACCTCCATCGTGAGTGCCACTCCAAGCAGTTCGACGAGCACCCCCACTACGCCGATCAGCCCGTTCCCCATATCCACCGACACCACGCCCATTCCGACGCCGGTCAGCAGCACAGGCACCTCACTGGCGAACCTGATGGCCGCGGCATCGTATGCCGGTGTACCCTATGCCGACCTGTCTGCAAAGTACAATGCCGTTAGCAATGGCAGCTACGATCCAACCTGGCAAACCAAACTGGCGAACGCGCTGGAGGCACGTTTGCAATCCGTTGCCGGATCGGGTACGGCCAACCAGATCTACGATCCGAACCCGGCCAACGATACCGTTCCGATCGATCTCACGAATACCAAGCAGTTCTCTTCGTCCAGTTCCGAGATCAACGGGCTGTTAAACAACATGTGGTCCGCGGTGCATGCCGGGGATGTGAACGGATACCACTCCGCGCTCCAACAAGTGGACTCGTGGTATCAGGGCAACGGGCAACAGAACTACTACACCGGCCTCACCGATGGCCAAGTGGCGGCATTCAACCCCGCCAACAGGATCAATACCGGCGTAGATATGCCTAACGCGAATCCTGCCATTGCCGCCGCCGAACTCGCCGCGATTACCGGGCAGGCCAATCCGATGTCGAACCTGGCGTCCATCGCCCAGGGTGCGGCAATCAAGACGTAAGCCCAAGGCTGTTCAGTTAGGTCGCCGCTGTCCGTAGGCTCGAGACGGCCAGAGCTGACCTTTCTCCAAGCGGCGCGTATTCCAGGCAGAGCAGTGAGCGGTTGCTTCCCAAAACGGGGCGCCGCAAATTCCGAACGGCGTGATCCGGACGGAATCGGCTGCCGCAAGCCGAGTTGGGGTTCCTAATCCGGCGAACCGCCGTTAGAGTGGCGTGTTGCCACGTCAACTGGGGCCCAATCGCAACCGGCAGGTCGTCAGCGGGAAACTGGATCGACTGTAAACCACGCCGATCATGGCGCTCTATACTGAAGAGGATCGAATCTGCGCAAATGCCGAACGAAAAGCACATCTCGCGTGTCGTTCTGAAGAATTACAAGAGTCTTCGCGAGTGCGATGTGTCTCTTGGCCCAATCACTTTCCTAGTAGGGCCCAACGCCGCGGGCAAGAGCAATTTCGTCGAAGCCCTTCGGTTCGTGTCGTATGCTCTGAGCAGTTCCTTGGAGCAAGCACTGGATGCGCGCAATGGATTTCGAAGCATTATTCACAAGAGCTCCGATCCATCATTAGGGATAACGTTCGAGTTTTTTTTCCAATTAGGAGTTCAGTCGAAGGGAAGCTACCTTGTCCAAATCGGAGCTGGGGGTGCGGGACCAGTCTCAGTCATTAGTGAGGAGTGTTCCCTCAGTTCCGCACAGGGCAAAAACTGGTTTAAGGTACATGGCGGAGTTGTCACGAGCAACCAGGGGGTCACCCCAGCCGCTTCAGAGGACAAGCTGTACCTCGTGAATGCTTCCGGGCTACCTGCTTTTGAGCCTGTGTACCGCGCCCTGTCGGCCATCGCCGTTTACAATCCGGTTCCCGATGAGATTCGCGGGTTCAAGCCCGAGAAGCGGTACAGAAATCTGGACCGTACCGGCAGCGCTCTTGCAGAGACGGTTTTCAGACTGAAGGCCTCGGCGCCGGAACAATTCAACCGCGTCATCGAGTACCTCCGCAAAATCACGCCTACAGTGTTGGGCGTCGATGCAGTGTCAGTCGATGCCAACTACAATCTGCGCTTCGAATTCGCAGGCGGTGGAAAGACCGCGGAGGAGTTTCCGTCCCAAAATGTCTCCGATGGCACACTAAGAGCCCTCGCAGTACTGGTGGCTCTTTTTCAAACGAGTGACCGTTATCCTCTTACCCTCACCGGGCTCGAAGAACCGGAAGCCGGTTTACATCCCGCGGCTGCTGGAGTCCTGTTCGATAGCCTATTGGAAGCCAGCCACTTTGGACAGGTCGTGGTGACTAGCCACAGTGCTGACCTGCTCAACAGAGACGATATCCCGGAGGATGCAATCAAAGCCGTTGAAATGTGTGAAGGGCATACGATCATCGGGCGGGTAGATGACCTCGGCCGATCAGCGCTGAGGGAGCGCCTCTACACAGCAGGGGAACTGCTGCGCATGAATCAACTCCGACCGGAAGGAACGCCCGACTGCACAGATGCCCGGTGACTTCGTTAAATTCGCATTCGTCATCGAAGGTAAGGGCGAGGTCGAAGCGATACCGCTCCTCGTTCGCAGAATCTGCAGTGACATTCTGGGGTTCTTTGCTTTCAAAACGACGCGGCCAGTGCGAATACCGAGATCGACGCTGGTCCGCCCCGGCGAACTCGAACGGGCGATTAGACTGGCCCAAACCGCGGTAGATGGTAAGGGGCCGCTTTTAGTTGTGCTGGATGCCGACGAAGATGCTCCATGCGAATTGGGCCCCCGCCTGAAAGCACGTGCTCTCATGATCGCTCAGTCTAACCGTCTCTCGATTGTAATTCCTAAATACGAATTCGAGACCTGGTTTTTAGCGGCGGCAGAGTCTCTGGGCGGGTTACGTGGACTGCGCCACGGAATCCTGCCCCCACCCAATCCTGAAGCGATACGAGGAGCCAAGGAGTGGTTGAGCCGGAACATGACCCCTGGTAAGAAGTATTCGCCCAGTGTCGATCAAGCTGCTCTGGTTGCCGCTATGAACTTGACCGCAGCAAGATCGTGCCGATCATTCGACAGGCTCTGCCGAGAAGTCGAACGCTTGGTTCTGTCCGGCTAACCATGCTTCCTCAAGCAGCGCCCCGGGAGAATCTTGATTACCTCTTCGACGACGCGCGCGATTGGAGCCACCGCCGGAGCGATTGTTGGCTCTCGGCAGATCCGCGGCCCGCAAGGAGGCTTTCGACACTGATGTCTTCATCCAGATCCGGCCAGTGAATTCCCTGGCCCCGCGCGATCAGCCGCCAGTGGTTCCGCTCAGCGGGTTCGCCATTCGAAAGGCGTGGAAACCAGGCGAGCGGAGCAGTAATGGTCCTTCCATCCGCGAGATCCACCGATAGCGCATCATCGCTTACGTTGACGCTCTGCGCCAATGCTTCCCGGAGTTCAGTCCCCGAAGTACTCATTCCATGACCTCAATAGATCGACGGCGCTGTCGGCGACCAGTCTCTCCAACCGTTGAATCTCGCCTCGCCCAAAACCGCGGCTTCCCTCGAACCGGACGGGCTCCAGCCAGAATTTCGCGCTAGCGTCATCGCGCTCCACGTGCACGTGAGCGGGCTCGTCTCGATCCGCCGAGTAAAAGAAAAAGCGGTATGGTCCATTCCGAAGAACCGTCGGCAAACGATCCCAGTTTACACGGTCCGGGCGAGCGGCTGGTGGTCTGGACTTTTGTGGTCGATTCGGAATACACCGACGTCTCGTGATATTCGGGGCGCCCAAACGAAGCCGATTTACGTTGCCTACGGCGGCATCCGCGGATTACTCCCGAGAAACGCGCTTCCACCCGCGAATCCCATGAGTGAGTGAGATGCCGACTCGCCGATCTGGCCCCAAACGGCGTTTGCAAGAACTTGCCGGCTCCGTATCCGGCACCCGCGCCTATTCGTATTTCAACGCTCGGACCGGATCGATCCGTGCGGCCTTCCAACTGGGGAGAATCGCGGCCAACAGCGCCACCAGGGCCAGGACTCCGGCCGCTCCGCCGAGCACCACGGGGTTGGCGGCTTTGATGCCGAACAGTTGCGAATCCACCAGGCGGCTGAGCGCCAACGCTCCGCCTAAGCCAATGGCAATTCCTGCCGCTGCCATGGCTCCGGCCTCGCGGAGGATCATGAGCACTACCTGTACGGGCACCGCGCCGAGCGCCATGCGAATGCCGATTTCCGGCGTGCGCCGCGCCACCGCGTAGGCCACCACACCATATAGACCGATGGCCGCCAGCAGGGTCGCCAGCGCTCCGAACGCCTCACTCAGCAGGGCAATCAACTGCTCGGTGTAGAGCGAGTCGCGAATCTTCAGGTCCAGCGGCTGAATGGTCATCACCGGAATGTTCGGATCCACCTCGCGGACCACGCGACGGATGTTGGCGGTCAGGCGCGCCGCATCTCCGTTCGCGCGGATATAGAATACCAGGCGCTCCGGCTTGTCCCACTGCTCGTAGGGCATGTAGATGGTTTCCTTGGCCTGGTCCCGCACCCCATTGTGAATATCCGGGATCACGCCCACAATTTCGCGGTTGAATACAGGGTGATTGCTGCCGCCAAACATGAGCCGCCGGCCAATGGGATCCTTGCCGGCCAGATAGCGGCGCACGAAGGCGTCGTTGACCACGACGGTCTTGGGTGCGGCATGGTCGTCACGCGCGGTAAACTCGCGGCCGGCGCGCAGCGGAATACCTAAAGCGCGGAAGAATCCCGCGTTCACCGCTACGGTCGATGCGCCGGTGTACTCGTCGGGCTGCGCCGCATAGCCTTCCACGGTGATGTTGCCAGCCTGGCTGCCGTCGCCAAACGGACCATTCGCCGCCGCCCCCACACCGGAGACGTCCGGCAGCGCCGACAGCCGGTCCAGCAGGTCTTTGTAAAACGCCAGCGCGTCCGCCAGTTTGGGCCGGGCCAACGTCGCATTGGCGTTGAAGATCATCAGCCGCTGGGTGTGGAACCCCAGATTGACGTTCAGCAGGTTGCGCAGGCTGCCGCTGAACACGCCCGCGCCGACGACCAGAAGCAGCGAGAGCGCCAGTTGCGCCACCACCAGCCCGCGGCGGAAGCGCGCCGGACCGCCCGCCACACTGGTAGCCTGCTGTTTCAAAGTCCCCGAGACGTCCGGCCGCGTAGCCTGCATGGCCGGCACCAGGCCGAACAACAGGCCGCATATCGCCGATACCGCGGCGGTGAACAGGAGCAACTGCCCGTCCAGGGAAGCGCTCAGCGATCCCTGATAGCTCTTCGGCAGCACATGCACCAGCGCCAGTACTCCCCAGTAGGAGAAGGCCAGCCCCACGACCCCACCGGCGAAGGCCAGCAGCAGCCCTTCCATGAGCAGTTGTTTCACCAGGGCGCCGCGTCCCGCGCCCATCGCCAGGCGAATGGCAATCTCCTTTTGCCGTCCGGCGGCGCGCGCCAGCAGCAGGCTGGCCACGTTGGCGCAGGCAATCAGCAGCACCAGGGCCACCAGCGTCATCAGTGCTGCCAGGGGCTTCTCCCATTGAGCGCGCATCTCGCTAATGCCCTGCGCCGCCGGCAGCAGTTGGGCGCGGTGGGTCAGAAACTCCTGGCGGTCGCGCTGGTTCCGCATGTCGCTCATCTGCGCCAGTTCGCCCGCGAGGATGGCGCGGTAGACCACGTCGGTGGCCGCTTGGGCGCGCTTCACGTTCATGCCCGGCTGCAGCCGACCGAACAGGTTGAGCCAGCGGGTGCGGCGGTCGTTGAGCGCATCCATGGTGGGCACAATCGTGCGCTGCATGGCGATGGGAACGTACAGATCCGGGATGTGACCCGGGGTGATGCCGCGGAATTTTGCGCCGGCCACGCCGATCACCTGGAACGGAAGGCCATTCAGGCTGATATTCCGGTTGAGGATCGAGGGGTCGCCGCCGAACTGACTCGACCAGTAGGCATGGCTCAGGACCGTGACCGGCGAGCCGCCGGCGGCGCCATCGTCCGACTGGGTGAACACGCGGCCCATTGCCGCCCCCACGCCCAGCACCTGAAAGAAGTTCCCCGACACCAGTTCGGCGGTCACCGAGACCACCGCGCCGTGCCCCGAGAGCCGGGCGGAGCCGCCCATGCGCGCAATCATGCCGGACATGGCCTGGTCGCGGTCCCGCAGGTCGCGATACATGGGATAGGAAAATACAGATTCGTGGTTATCGCTGGAGCTGCTTCCGGGCGCGTTGTACTCGGTGTGCAGCAGGACCAGGCGATCCGGCTCGCGCACCGGCAAAGAGGCCAGCACTACCTGGTCGAGCAGAGAAAAGATGGCCGTGTTGGCCCCGATACCGAGTGCCAGGGACAACACCGCCGCTACTGCAAACAGGGGGCTACGGCGGAGCGTACGCACCGAAAACAGCAGGTCTTTCCACATATGAAGATTAGACGGCAGGTTGCCGGAAATCGTACCCACAAAATGCGGAAAACCGTAACAATCCAGTGCATCGCCCGTATAATTTGAGCGATGGCACGCGCTCGCATGATTCGCGCCGCGCTCGCGCCTGTTCCGGAGATTCTAAATTATGTTCCAACCCCTCCGTTTCTTTACGCGTCTCGAAAGCCTGACCGATATCCGCCGCGGTTTTGTTGGCGAATGGGTGGTAACGTTCATTTTCCTGCTGTTCGGCACCACCAACCTGCTGCAGGCGTTCGTGATTCCCACCGGCTCAATGGAGAATTCTCTACTGATTGGCGACCATGTACTGGTCGATAGACTGACTTACTCCCCATCCAATGCCGTTTCCGCGCATCTGCTGCCATACCGCGACATCCGGAGAGGCGACGTCATCGTTTTCGCCTATCCGCTGGATACCACGATCGATTATGTGAAGCGCGCCATCGGCATCCCCGGCGACCGCATCCGCTTCCAGAACAAACAACTCATTCTGAATGGCAAGGCGGTGTCCGAACCGTACGCCGTGCACCTTCCAGTGAGCAACGCGTACCTGGACAACTTCCCGGCCTATGCTCCGCCGGGGTTGCGTCCGCGCGCGCAGCAGATGCTGGACCGGTATGTGGTCAACGGCGAACTGGTGGTGCCATCCGGGTTCGTCCTCGCCTTGGGCGATAACCGCGACAATTCCGACGATTCGCGGCTCTGGGGCCTGGTGCCGCGCGACTCCATCAAGGGTACGCCGCTGGTGGTTTACTGGTCATTCGATGCGCCCTCCGAAGCGCTTATGAATAACAACGTCTCGCTGGACCACGTCGCCGACGTGGTGCTGCACTTTTTCAGCAAAACGCGATGGACCCGAACGATGAGGTTAGTGCACGGCTACCGGCTAGGGCATTGACTCTGCGTAATGCGCCCGGACGCGGCGGGCGGCGGCGCGGCCCACAATCTCCGCGAGTCGCTCCTCGGAGGCGGCGCGCACCAGTTCGGAGCTGCCGAATTCCTTCAGCAGGCGGACCACGGTTTTCCTGCCTACGCCCGGGATCTCGTCCAGTTCACTGGTAAGCTGGCGGGCATTGCGGCGGGAGCGGTGGAAGGTCACGGCGAAACGGTGGGCTTCATCGCGGATGGATTGAATCAGGTGGAGGATGGGCGAGAAGCGGTCCAGGATAACGGGTTCGTCCTCCTGGCCGTACACGTAGATGATCTCCTCGCGCTTGGCGATGGAGGCCAGGGGCTGATCGCTGATGCCGATGGCTTCCAGCGCGTCCGCCGCGGCATGCAACTGGCCCAGTCCGCCATCGATCAGCACCAGTCCGGGCATGGGCAGCTTCTCTTCCTGGAGGCGCGAGTAGCGGCGGGTGACCACTTCGCGCATGCTGGCGAAATCGTCGTTGCCCACTACCGTCCGGATGATGAATTTGCGGTAATCGGACTTCTTCATTTTGCCGTCTTCCCACACCACCATACTGGCCACTTTGTCGGTGCCCTGAATGTGGGAGATGTCGAAACACTCGATGCGCGAGGGCGGGTCGGGCAGGTTGAGCGCGTCCTGCAGCGCTTCCTGGATGGCCTTGGAAGAGGGTTTGAGCACGCGGAAGCGGCCGTCGAAACTGTGGCGGGCGTTGGTCTCCACCAGGTCCATAAGCGCTTTCTTCTGTCCGCGCTGGGGCGTGCGGATCTCGACGCGGCGATTACGTTTTTCGCTGAGCAGTTCCTCCAGCGCTTCGCGGTCTTCAAAATCGACGGGCACGTGGATTTCGCTGGGGATGTACTGCTGGTCCAGGTATAGCTGGCTGAGCATCGAAGAGAAGAACTGCGGCAACTCGAAGCTTTCCTGGTCTTCCCAGAAGAATTCGCGGCGGTCCACAATCTGGCCGTTGCGCAGATGGAACAGGTTCACAGCCACCAGGGGCGGCTCGGCGTAGCAGGCGAAGATGTCGATATCGTCGCCCTTGGCGGCGGCCATCTTCTGGCGCTGTTCGATTTCCTCCACGGTAGTGAGCAGGTCGCGCAGGGAGGCGGCTTCTTCGAAGCGCATCTGGTCCGAGGCGGTTTGCATGCGGTGGCGCATCTCCCGCGCCAGGTCGTTGTGCCGGCCCTCCAGGAAGAGCTTGACGTCGTGGACGGCGGAGGCGTAGGCCTCGGCGGTGGTCAGACCCTCGACACAGGGACCCAGGCAGCGGTGGATGTGATATTGCAGGCACGGCTTGGGGTGAAAACGGGTCAGATCCACCTTGCAGGAGGGCACCAGGAAATGGCGGTGGATGAAGTGCACCAGGCGGTGGGCCAGGTTGGCCGGGAAGTAGGGGCCGAAGTATATCGAGCCGTCCTTCTTCAGGCGTCGCGTGACATAGACCCGCGGATAGCGCTCGTGGGTGAGCTTGATATAAGGGTACGTTTTATCGTCGCGCAGGAGAATGTTGAAGCGTGGCTTGTACTGCTTGATCAGGTTGTTTTCCAGGGCCAGCGCTTCTTTTTCGTTGTCGACCAGGATGTAGTCGATGTCGCGCGCTTCGGAAATCAGCGTCCCGGTTTTGATGTCGGCGAGTTTGTCTTCGGAGAAGTAGCTGCGGACGCGATTGCGCAGGATCTTGGCCTTGCCGACATAAATGATCCGTCCGCCGGCGTCTTTGTAAAGATAGACACCGGGCGCAAACGGGATCTGCGCCACTTTTTCGCGGAGGTCCATGGGAAGGGAAAGGTGTACTTCTCATTATAAATCGGGCGGGTTAAAATCGAAGTATGCCTCGCTGGGTCATCAGCGCGCTGCTGGCCTGTGCCGCGCAACTGAGCGCGCAGAACATACCGCCGCCGAAACCTCCGGAGCCTCCTCCGGTTGCTGCCACTCCGCCCGCGCCCGCGCCGGAGTCCAAACCGAGTGCCGAAGGGCTGAGAAGGGAGCGCCCCAAGCCAACGGTAACCAACAATTCGAAAGAGGAAGTACCGCCGGAAGAGGACGCTTCGCTTACCAGGGAGAATATTTCGTTCAATCCGCTGGAGGCGCAGAAGTGCATCACGGTGGGAAATGAGTATTACAAGAAGGGCAACTACCGCGCGGCGTACAACCGGTACAAATTCGCCACCAAGTATGACGACAGTAACAGCGAAGCCTGGCTCCGCCTCGGCGCGGCTTCCGAAAAGGTGAAGGACGCGGAAGCGGAAAAAGAAGCGTATACGAAGTATCTCGCCGCGGCGCCGGATGCCAAGAATGCGGCGGAAATCCGCAAGAAGCTCGAGAAACTCAAGTAGTCCTGCTTAGAGTCGGGAGGTTTCCGGCAATCCGGTCCACGGTTCTTCCAGGGTTTTGCGCACCTTATTGGTTAGGGCAGCGGCCGTGAAAGGCTTCGGCAGGAAGATGGTGGACATCTTTTCCACACGATGCACCAGCGGGTCGTCTGTGTAACCGGACATGAAAAGGATCCGGACATCCGGCCGGATCACGGCCAGATGCCGGGCCAGTTCCGGACCACCCATCTGCGGCATCACGACATCGGTCAGGACCAGGTGGAGGTTGTCGGCGCGCGCGGCTACTTCCAGGGCTTCAGCGCCGTCGGATGCTTCTAAACACCGGTAGCCGTCATGTAACAACATGGCACAGACCAGTTTGCGGATCGATTCCGCATCCTCTACAACGAGGATGGTCTGTTCCGGTCGAACCCAATCCGAAGAGCCCATTGTTCCCCTCCCGACTGTGACATTGCAAAGCACTTGCCAATCTGTCTCAACCCGTTCAGTTGCAAGGGCGTTTCACGGACTGTTATACTATGTACTTCGTAAGATCGAGGAGATTTCTGTCTTTATGGCACAAGTTTGTGAAGTATGTGGCCGCGGGCCGCAGTTTGGCAATCGTATCAGCCACGCCCATAACGTAACCAAGCGCCGTTGGAACGTCAATCTGCAAGCGGTGCGTGCACTTGTAAACGGAGCCGGGAAACGCATCCGGGTGTGCACATCTTGCATTCGCGATGGCAAAGTACAAAAGGTTGCATAGTTACCTTTCGTACTGAAACCAGCGGGCGTACTTTTAATAACGCTTGATCCAGTCCCTCGGATTCGCCTGATGGCAGTCGAGATGCTCTTCCCTGTTCGGGATGCGGAGCATGATCGACGAGATCGAACAGATCGGCCATCGGGAAGAAGTCGCGAATCAGTCTGCGCCACCGTCACTTCCACCAGACCCGAAAGAACGCCAACGCCGCATTGTGGCGTATTCGCTGGCCGGCCTGCTGGCGGCGGGGACGGTGCTTTTCGTCGTATTTTACGTTAAATACGGGCGTTTAATTGACAAAAGGCTGGTGGCCGGTCCGTTCTCCGAGACAGTAGATGTCTATGCCGCGCCGCTCCGCGTTGCCCCCGGCGACGCGTTCTCTCCGGATGAAATTCTGGCCGGCCTGCGACGGAGCGGCTACACCACCTCGCACAGCAACAGTGTAGGTTGGTATAGCGCAACCGGCGACACCATCACGATTTTTCCCGCCCGCGATTCCCACTCCGGGGTCCAACCAGCCGTGTTGGAGTTCAAGGGCGGCAAGATCAGCCGGATCGCGTCGCCGGTGGATCATAAAACACGAACCGCGTACGAGTTGCCTCCGGCACTGATCACCAATATTTCGGATCGCCGGGAGCAGCGCCGGCTGGTACATTTCGCCGACATCCCGCCGGTTCTGGTGCAGGCTGTCACCTCCGTTGAGGATAAGCATTTCTTCCATCACACGGGTTTTGACCTCTTCCGCATCCTGAAAGCGGGCTATGTCGATATGAAAGACGGCCGCAAGGAGCAGGGCGCCTCTACGTTGACCATGCAATTGGCTCGGGGTCTCTGGCTGGAGCCGGACAAACGCTGGACGCGCAAGGCTCAGGAACTGCTGATGACCATGCACCTGGAGGACAAGCTCAGCAAGCAGAAGATCTTCGAATACTATGCCAACCAGGTGTACCTGGGCCGTCAGGGCACCTTTAGCATCAACGGATTCGGCGAAGGCGCACGGGCATTTTTCGATAAAGACCTCTCGCAGGTTACCGCCCCGGAGGCGGCTCTGCTGGCGGGGTTGGTGCAACGCCCGAGCTATCTCAATCCGTTTCGTTATCCGGCCCGCGCCCGCGACCGGCGCAATGTGGTGCTGGCCCTGATGCGGGACAACGGATACCTATCGTCCGCCGCCTATACCCTGGCGGTAGCGCAGCCCGTGCGGATTGCTTCGGAGCGTTCCGGCGCCGAGGCGCCCCATTTCCTTGTGGACCTGGCGAGCGGGGAGATGCAGACCGGCTTAGGCGAGCGGGAAAAAGAGGCTCGCTCCATTTACACCACGGTCGATCCCCAACTGCAGGCCGCCGCGGAAGAGGCGGTACGGCTGGGAATGATCAATGTGGACCGGCAACTGGCCCGCGGCAAGCAGCGACCCGCCGCCGCCGGACCCAAGGAACCGCAGGTGGCCCTGGTGGCCATCGATCCGCGGACCGGAGCGATCAAAGCCCTGGTAGGGGGCCGGAATTACGACGCCAGCCAGCTTAATCACGCTTTGGCGATGCGCCAGCCCGGTTCGGTGTTCAAGCCATTCGTCTACGCGGCGGCGCTCAACTCCGCCATCTCGGGAGGCCAACAGATTTTCACGCCCGCCAGCATTCTGGACGACAGCCCTACCAGTTTCGTTTTCAACGGAGCCGTCTATCAGCCGGGCAACTTCGGAAACGAATATATGGGACAGGTGACGCTGCGGACGGCGCTGGCGCATTCGCTGAACGCTGCCACGGTGAGCCTGGCGCAGCAGGTGGGGCTGCAACGGGTGGCCAGTCTGGCTCTGCGGGCGGGTCTCGCCGACGGAATTCAGGCTACGCCGTCGATGGCTTTGGGATCCTATGAGACTACGCCCTTGGAGGTCGCCGGTGCATACACCATTTTCGCGAACGGTGGCGTTCGGGTGACCCCGTCGGCCATCGCGTCGGTGCGTGGCTCGGACGGCCGCGTCCTGATGCAGCGACAGGAAGACGATCAGAAGGTACTGGACCCCCGCGTCGCCTACCTGATGACCGATATGATGCAGGAAGTGCTGCGCAGCGGAACCGGAGCCGGGGTGCGGGCTCGCGGATTCGCGCTTCCCGCGGCCGGCAAGACCGGCACCTCGCGCGACGGCTGGTTCTCAGGCTACACTGCCGAACTGCTATGCGTGGTGTGGGTGGGTTATGACGACAACCAGGACTTGAAGCTGGAAGGCGCCCGGTCCGCCCTGCCCATCTGGACCGAATTCATGAAACGGGCCGCCGTGTTACCGCGCTACCACAATGCCAAAGAGTTCTCGCAGCCTGCCGGAGTGATGCGTACGGAGATCTGCGACGACAGCGGCCAGCTTGCCGGCCCCGAGTGCCCGCGCGTCCATTCGGAAGTCTTTATCGATGGGACCGAGCCCGGAGTGACCTGCGAACTCCATTCCGCCGGGCAGAATAGCGCTGACCGCGTCATCGAGATGCCGGAAGCAGCCATCAAGCATTGATGGAGAAGACGGGCCTCGTGTCCCCGCAAATTCTCTCTACTCGATAACCGTAAAATAAAACGAAGCTCGTTCGACGTTACCGTTTACATCTGCTGGCTTGCTCAGGTCGAATACCTTGCCCAAGTCGCTTGTGTTGATGTACGCCACGCCCGGTTCGCCAGAGCGCTCGAATACCCGTGGCCGCTGTACCGATTTTTCATGATCGGCGGTCTCCATCCGGCAAGCGCAGCTCGCCCGGACAGGCCGGGAGGCCTGTCCTACCCGGCAATGGCGTAGCGCTTCATCTTGTTGATCAGCCCTTGCCGGCTCAGCCCGAGCAAGCGGGCCGCCTGCTGCTGATTGTTGCGGGTCTCCTGCAGCGCCTGCTGGATCATGCGCAGTTCCACTTCCTCCACCGCCTTCTTGAGCGATTGCACGCGCACAGGGGCGGCCGCCGGTCCGGCACGTTCGGGCGTCGGGATGCCCTCCAGCAGATCCTCTTCCGCGATCACATTCTGGCGCGCGCAGGAGGCCAGACGCATCACCTCGTTGCGCAGTTGTCTGACGTTGCCGGGCCAGGGCGCGTTCACCAGCTTGCGCAGCACCTCGGGAGCGAATTCCATGGGCGCGCGGCCCATCTCCCGGCAGTATTCCTTCAGGAAATGGTTCGCCAGCAGGGGCACCTCCTCGCGGATTTCGCGCAGGGGCGGCATGTGAATATGAATTACCTTGATGCGGTAGTACAGATCCTCGCGAAAGGCGCCTTTGGCGATCTCGGCTTCCAGGTCTTTGTTGGTCGCCGCCAGTAGCCGTACATCTACGGGAAGCGGGGCGCGCCCGCCCACCCGCTCCACCACCCGCTCCTGCAATACACGCAGAATCTTGGCCTGCGCGGAGAGGCTGAGGTCGCCGATCTCATCCAGGAAGAGCGTGCCGCCATCGGCCTTCTGAAACTGTCCCAGGCGGGAATTCACGCCGGTCGCCACACCTTTTTCGATGCCGAACAACTCGCTTTCCACCAGCGTATCGGGTAGCGCGGCGCAGTTCAGCGCCACGAACGGGCGGCGCGCGCGGGGGCTGGTGTAGTGCAGCGCCTTGGCTGCCTGCTCTTTGCCGGTGCCGCTTTCACCGGTAATCAGTACGTTCACCAGGCTGTCGCGGATCCGCTCGATCAGGCGGACGACCTGCTGGATCCGGTGTCCCGTGCCGATAATCCCGTGGGAGGAGTATTTGCTCTCTACTTCGCGCCAGAGGTGGGCATTCTGTTGAACCAGTTCGTCCTGGCTGCGGCGCAATTCACCGATGAGTTGCGCCGTCTCGATGGCAATGGCGGCATGAGAGGCCAGCGCGTCGAGCGCCTCTTCGTCGCGCCCGGTGAAGACGCCCAGGCGCTTGTTCAACACCTCAAAGGCGCCGATGATCTCCCCGCGCTGGTTGCGCACGGCAACCGCCAGCACGGTACGGGTGTGATAACCGGTCTGCCCGTCAATGGCGTTGTAGAAGCGGGGATCGCTATAAGCATCCTTGACGTTGATGGTCTGTCCGGTCTGAGTGGCGGTTCCGGCGATTCCGCGGCGCGCGTCGAAGCGCAGGATCTCTTCGCTGCCCAACGCCACTTTGCTCCACAACTCGTTCCGTTCATTGTCCAGCAGAAAGATGCTGGCGCGGTCGCAATCCAGCAGATTGGTGGCTTCGCGAGCGATCAGGTCCAGAAGAGATCCCAGGTCCCGCTCGGAGTTCATCTTCTGGCAGATACCCAGGATGGCCGCCAGCTTTTCATGCAGATCCGGCTGTGGCATTGCACCCATAGGCGCCAGTCTACCCGATTGGGGCGCGGGTGTCTACCAAGTAGACACGCTGCCAACGCCCTGGACCGCTGTCCAGTCTATGGACATTTCGCGTTCGAGCCGGCGCTTTGAAAACAAAACAGATGTCCTCACAGCGGCTTTGGCCATGAGGTTGCTCTTAAGGGCTGCATCGGTGGGGAAAAGGTTCCCCTATCGGAGGCGGACCAGGGCGGCGGAGCGGAGGACTTCCGCCCGGTCGGGCTAAGGGATCCCCACCAAGTTCGCACGCCATTAGAGCCTGCATACAGAGGATGATCGGGCCGAACTTCATTCTCTGAAAACTACCGGCCCGCGCACATCCTACCTTTGGCTGCGCCCTCCGACCAGGGGGCGCAGCCTCCTACCGCTACCTGGACCCTGCGCTTTTTGCATCCACTGCAAGCGGTGCACACCGCTATTCAGAAAGAAATTATCGGCGTGCCCGAAGTAGAGGTGCAGTTTGCCGGACGGAATCTGCGCGAGGCCGCATTGGGGCGGAAGCGGGCCAAAAGCGCCTACAGGAATCTATTACTCGATATACCCCAAGTCCGGTATCGCGCTGTTGTATGATTTTCAATAAGATCAATGAGTAGGGGTGAGAATGCTGAAACTTGCAATGTTTTGCCTGGGGGCGGTGCTTTTGTCCTCATGCGCCCGAAACCCGGTCGTCGAGGCTGCGCATGAATTACCCGCAGTCGCGGTCGCGGCGGTGAGAACCGAAGACCTTTCTCACGGTGTGGAGTTGACCGCCGAGTTCAAACCATACCAGGACGTGGATGTGATGGCCAAGGTGTCCGGATACGTCAAACAGATCAACGTGGATATTGGTTCGCGGGTGACGAAGGGCCAGCTTCTGGCCACACTGGAAATCCCCGAAATGGGCGACGATCTGAAGCGGGCTGAAGCGGCCAAGCAGCGCAGTGAAGCGGAAGTGCAGCGCGCGCGCGACGAACTGGCGCGGGCCAAGAGCGCCTATGATATGGCGCATCTTTCCTACACCCGGATCGCCTCGGTGAGTAAGGAACGGCCGGGCCTGGTGGCGCAGCAGGAAGTGGACGATGTGCGCAGCAAAGACCTGGTTGCGTCGGCGCAGGTGGCCGCCGCCAATAGCGCCCTGGCCGCCGCACAGGAGCAGGTAGCCGTGAGCCAGGCCGAAGAGGCTCGCGTCAACACCATGATGGATTACACGCGGGTGATCGCGCCGTTCACCGGAGTGGTCACAAAACGGTATGCCGATACCGGCTCGATGATTCAGGCCGGCACGGCCTCGCAGACTCAGGCGATGCCTTTGGTGCGCCTGGCGGAAGTCGGCACCTTGCGGCTCACCCTGCCCGTGCCCGAATCCGCGGTTCCGACCGTCCATCTGGGCCAGCCGGTGGAGGTGCGGGTGCCCAGCATGCATCGCAGTTTCCCCGGCAAAGTGGCACGCTTTGCGAACGAACTGTCGCTCCAGACGCGCACCATGGACACGGAGGTGGACGTGGCGAACCCGGACTATCTGTTGATGCCGGGCATGTACGCCGAGGTGGATCTGACCCTGGCGGAGCACGGCGGAGTTCTGGCGGTACCGCTGACGGCGGTGGATCTGGACACCGAATCCGCTTCATCGGCGCGCACCGGCCGCGTGATGGTGGTGACGCACAATAATGTTGTGGAGTCTCGCAAGATCAAGGTGGGGATGGAAACGGCGCTCGACATCGAAGTGCTGGGGGGCCTCAACGATGGCGACCTGGTAGTGATCGGCAGCCGGACGGGATTGCAGTCGGGCCAGGAAGTAAGGCCTCAGCGCATAACCCTGGCCGAATCGAAGCCGCAATAATTCCTACACGGCATTTCGCTTCCTGGGAATGCTGAGCGATTGCCAGCGTCCGCCGGCAAAATGCTTGGCCAGCAGGATGATCTGGCCGGCGTGTTGCGCATAGTGCGCCACCTGGCGGTTGACGGCCTGCATCACCGAGTGTGCCTCCCCGCGGATGGTCACGGTGCGGCCCAGGTCGGCATCCGAAAGCGGCTCCAGGGCACGAAACACGTGCTCCCACCCTGCATCCCACACCTGCATTAAGGCCTCGCGCGTTTCCGGGGGTTCCACGAATTCGGAGTCGCGATTGCGATCCGGCTTTTCGCCATCGCTCACCAGGAAATCGGTCCAGCGGGAGCGCATGTTGCCGGCCATGTGCTTAACGATGATCGCGATGGAATTCATCTCCCCGTCGAGCGTGGCAAAGAGTTGTTCGTCGGTCACCTGGCTCATGGCGCGCTCCGCGAGCGCTTTGTTTTGGCGAAAGACCTGGAGCGAATCTTCCAAATAAGAAGTTGTGAACTTGAGTGGCATAGGACGATTTTTTCACAAAAGCACGCCTGCCGCGCCTTCCGTGATAGGATGAGCGCATTGGAGGGCGAGATTATGGCTCAGTGCTCCCGACGCAATTTTTTGAAAGCTGGATTTGCCGCGGGCGTGCTCGCGGGGACGGGCGGTCTGCCGCTGCGGGCGGCTCGTGGATCGGCTACGGACTGGGTGACGCTTGGAAAATCGGGCGTCAAGGTCACGCGCCTCGCGCTTGGCACGGGAACGTTCAGCGGACGGGTTCAACGCGACCTGGGCCAGGACGGTTTTACGCGCCTGGTGCGTTATGCGTACGACCACGGCATCCGCTTCTTTGAAACATCCGAGACCTATGGCGGTATGCATCAGATGCTGGGCGTGGCGCTGAAAGGAATCCCGCGCGATTCGTACCGGCTGATGTCCAAAGTGACCACGCGCGAAGGTGTGGATCCGCAGGCGAAGATCGATGAACTGCGCAAGCAGGCCAACACCGATTACTTCGATATCATGCTGATGCACTACCAGCACGTGGCCACGTGGCCCACCGACACGGTGCGCTGGCAGGACGGCATTCTGGAAGCGAAGGACAAGAAAATTGTGGCGGGATATGGCGCTTCGGTGCACGGGCTGCCGGCTCTGCGCCAGTTCCCCGGCAACAAGTGGCTCGAGATCGCCATGATCCGGATGAATCACAAGGGCACCAAGATGGATGGCGAGGACTATAATACCGGCGGTCCCGGCAATGTGAACGAGGTGGTGGCGCACACCAAACAGGTGCATGCCCAGGGTATGGGCGTGATCAGCATGAAACTGGTGGGCGAAGGCGCCTTCACCACGCGGGAAGACCGGCAGGCGGCGATGAAGTTCGCCTTCCAGAACGCCGGCGTCGATGCGGTGACGGTGGGATACAAGAACACGGCAGAGATCGACGAAGCCATCGCCAACCTGAATCTGGCTTTGGCGTAAAGACCCGGCGCGAAAAAAAAGGGGCAGCTCTTGCGAGCCGCCCCTTGGACCCTTCGGGAGGCCGGTCTTACTGCGGCCGCATCCAGACGTCTTCCAGGACATCGACCGATGAGGTCAGGGTGTGGTCGCCTACAATCAGTTTGACCATGTAGACGCCGGGCTCCACGGGGCCGCCACTCGGCGTGCCGAACCCGCCGAAGCCACCACCGCCGCCTCCTCCTCCGCGTCCGCCGGAGACGAAGGGAACGCCGGTAATTCCACCGCGCCGTCCACCGCCACCGCCACCACCGCCACCGCGGGCCTCACCGGCAGCTCCTCCCTGATCATTGGCCGCCTGATCCTGGCCGCCGCGTCCACCGCGCCCGCGTCCCCCCGCCGCCCCTGCGGGAGCGGGCTTGGTCCCGGCCCACTGGAAGCGGTTCATGCCCGCTTTGATATCCACGTCCATGGTGCTGGCCACGGTGGCGCCCTGCAGAAATTCCACTTTGCCCTTGCCCAGATCGGCTCTTGGCATAGATATCGATGGCGGTGCCGCCCTGCGGGTTGGTGGCTTTGAAATCGCGGTTGGCGGCGTGGCGCTGCGCCTGGCGGTCGTTCTTCCACTGGATGGCGGGCCGCGGATCGAACAGCGCGAGTTCGGCGTTGGCCTGGTCTTCAACTGTTCCAGCGGGGTGATATCGTCGGCAGATCCAGATGGAGCGTCCGTGCGTGCCGACGATCAGGTCGCGGTCGCGCGGATGAATCAGGATATCGTCCACCCGCACGCTGGGCAGGTTGTTCATGAACTTCTTCCACTCCTTGCCGCCGTCCAGCGTCACGTAGAGGCCGAATTCCGTGCCCACGAACAGCAGGTTCGGGATTGTCGTAATCTTCGCGCAGGGCGTTGATGTTGCCCTTGGCGGCAGATTGCCGGCGACGCTGACCCAGGTCTTGCCGAAGTCGGTGGTCTTGAACAGGTAGGGCTTCCAATCGTCGATAGCGATGGTGGTCGATGGCGACGTAAGCCGTGCCGGGGTCGAAGTGCGAAGGCTCGATGCGCGAGATGTGCGTGTAGCCTTTGGGCGCGCCCGCCGAATGTTGTCGATAGACGTTGGTGAACGTCTCGCCGCCATCCATGGCTCACCTGCAGGTTGCCGTCGTCGGTGCCGACCCAGATGACGCCGGGACGCGAAGGAGATTCGCGCACCTGCGTGGCAGGGAACTGGCGGCATAGCCATCATGCTTCTCCGCCATGGGCTTGTCGCCGGCCACGTCCATGATGGGCATTTCCGGACGCCCAGCGGTCGACGTTCTTGCTGAGGTCCTTGGGGTTCATCCACCAGGTATCGCCGCGGTTGTTGGACTTGAAGAAATACTGCGCCGCCATGTAGATCACCGCCGGATTGTGCGGCGAAATCTCGATGGGCGCGTTCCAGTAGAAGCGGAAGGCTCGATATTGGGCGGCGCGTTGATGACGTTGGGCGTGCCCGCCGCGTCCGCCACGCCCGCCTCCGCCGGCTGCCGGCGCTGCCGCGGCAGTCGCCGGCGGATTCGCGGCGCGCCTGTCGGAGCCGGTGAGCCGCCGGCAGCTGGCGGAGTTGCCGTTGGCGCGCTGGATTCTCGTTGGCGTCGCGCGGCTTGCCGCCGCGTCCGGCGTTCGGCCGGATGCTCTTCTGCGTGCCGTTGCGCAGATCGTGACGGGTCATGTTGCCGTCCTGCGATTCGCCGTAGACAATGGCCCAGTCGGTGGGATCCTGGCGGGTGTAGAAGCCGTCGCCGCCGGCTACCGTGAACCAGTCGGTATTCACCGGGCCGGTGTTGCGAGCGCAGCGCGCTGGGTCCGCACCAGGCGTTGTTGTCCTGCAGGCCGCCGCAGACCGTAATACGGGCGGCGCATGTCGGCCGACACCTGGTAGAACTGGCCCACCGCGATGTCGTTGTGATAATCCCAGTTGAGCGCCGCCGTCGTTGCTGATGTCGAGGCCGCCATCGTGGCCGACCAAGACGATGCGCGGATCCTTGGGATTGATCCAGAAGGCGTGGTAGTCGGTGTGCGAGCCGGTGAGCGGAGTCCAGGTCTTGCCGCCATCGATGGACATCTGCGCCGGCGTTGCCGCCGACGAAGAGCTTCTGATCGTTGACGGGATCGACGCGGATCTGGCTGAAGTACATGGGGCGCTGATTCTGGTTGCTCATGAACGTCCAGGTCTTGCCGCCGTCGTCGGAGCGGAACACGCCGCTGCCATTGGGATCGGGAGGAGCGTTGGCGCCGCGGCCGCGTCCGCCGCCACCGCCGCCGCGCCTGAACCGCTCCGCTGGCTGCCGGCTGCCGCCGCGTTCGGCGCTCCGCCGGGGATGCGGCGATTCGCCGCGCACCGCCGCCGGATCCGCCGCGCCGCCGCGTCCGCCGCGCGCTGGGCCGCCGTCGGCACCGGTGCCGGCGCCGGTACCGCCGCTGGCGCCCGCTTCCACCTGCGCGTAAATGATCTTGGGATTCGCCCGGAAAATGGAGATCGCGATGCGGCCGTAGATGCCGTCCTTCGGCTTGGGCCAGCCCGGTCCTTCGAGCTTGGTCCAGGTGTCGCCGCCATCGGTGGTCTTCCACAGCGCGCTGCCCGGGCCGCCGCCGTTATATCCCCACCACGTGCGCCGGCGCTGGAACGACGCCGCGTAGAGGATCTTGGGATTCGAAGGATCGATCGCGACATCGGTGAAGCCGGTGTCGGGATCGATGTACTTGGCCTTCTTCCAGTTCTTGCCGCCGTCGGTGGATTTGTAGAGGCCGCGCTCCTTGTTCGGGCCGAACAGGTGGCCCACCGCCGCTACGTAGACGATGTTCGGGATCGGTCGGGTCCACCACGATGCGGCCGATGGACTGCGTCTCCTCCAGGCCGAGGTGATTCCAGGTCTTGCCGCCATCGGTGGTGCCCCACACGCCGTCGCCGATCGACGAACTCTGGCGGTTGTTGGCTTCGCCCGTGCCGACGTAGACCACGTTCGGGTTCGGACGGCGCGATGGCGATGGCGCCGATCGACTCATTGGGCATGTTGTCGAACTGCGACTTCCAGTGAATGCCGCCGTCGGTGGACTTCCACAGGCCGCCGGTGGCGAAGCCGATGTAGATGATCATCGGGATCCTTTTCGGATCCCGCGATGTCGTCCACGCGGCCCATCATGGTGGCGGGACCGATGGAGCGGAAATTCGAATCCGCGCAGCATCGGGTCTGTGGATACGTTAGGCAAAGGAGCCGGGGGCTGTCCGCCGCCCCTGCCTTGCGCCCAGATGACAGCGGAGACAGCCAGACAGGCCGAGACAGCGAGAATTCCCTTAAACAATCGATGGTGCGAACGGTGTACGCGCATAGTTCTTCCTCACAAAGTTTTGCCCCGTTTTACCCCGACACACTATCTTGGTGATTAGGGTAAATGTACCACAGACCAAACTGGGCCGTGGCACAAGGGGTGAGGGCTGCCGCTACTTCAGCTTCGCGCCGGCAAGCTGGGCAATGGCCCCGAGCGTGGTTTGCGTGGCATTCAGGCCCAGGCGGAAATCGCCATCCGAGAAATGCGAAAACACGTCGGTGGGCTGATGGTGCGTAGGATCCCACCCGGCGCCGATCTGCGAGCCACGCTCCAGTTCGCGCAGGCTCAGGGACGGGACCAGATCCTGGAACGGCGTCGAATCCGTATTGGTCATGTGGTTGCCCACAACGGCGGGATAGTCGGTGGCGTATTTTTCGTTAGCGGCATGGAATGCCCAGGCGAGTGTGGCCGCCTGCGCCGCGAACTTGGATTGCGACTGGAATTCGATGTTGACGTCGGCTTCGGGCCGCTGGTGTTCGCTCACCGTGCCGTCCCTGTGCGGCATTCCGTGGTCGAACATCATCATGTCGTGCTGGATCATCCCCAGCCATTTCGGTTCCGGATATTTGCCCGAGCCGGGCGGATCTTCCTTGCCCTGCAGATCCTTGCGCTGTTCCACGTAGGCGCGGGCGCCATTCAGGCCGGTCTCTTCGTTGTTCCAGAGGGCGAAGCGGATGGAACGGTCGGTGACCACATCGGCGCCGCTGAAGACGCGCGCGATTTCCATCACCAGCGCCGTGCCGGAGCCATCGTCGTTGGCCGCTTCGCCGTAGCCGATGCCGTCCATGTGGGCGCCTACGATGTACATCTCTTCGGGATGTGTGGCGCCGATTTTGGTGCAGAAGACCTCTTCGCGCGGGCCGGGCACGGAGGCTTGCGAGTCGAGTTCCCGCAGCCTGGAATCGGGCTGCAGATCGGGATCGTTGTTGACCGCCGTGGGTCCGCGCTCGCCGCGTAGAGTGGCTCCACCGGGGACGCCTCTGCCTCGTCCGCCTCGTCCGGCGCCCGCGCCGCCGCGGCCCTGCGGGGGCTCATAGGTGTAATGGATGCGTTCGGTGTTGGTGCAGCCGTAGCTTTTGAGCTGGGCCTCAATCCAATCGATGGCGGCGCGATTGCGGTCGGTCCCCTGGCGGCGGTCGCCGAATTTGGTGAGGCCGCGAATGGTGGTTTTGTAGCGTTGCAGGTCGAGCCGGGAGGCGAGGATCCTGATGGGATCGTCAGCGGCAGGAGCAGTAGCGGGAGTCTGGCCATTGGCGGGAGACAGTAGCGCGAAAGCGGCAAAGCAAGTCAGGATTTCTGAGCGCATGGGGTTCCCGACATTGTACCGGGTCAGGGCCGGATGTGGGATTCAGTCTGCCCTGAATTTTGGCCACCTGTTATAGCCGACCTCCGGATCATTGACCGGTAAACCCGAATGTAGTCGATTTCCTTCTGACTAACCTCGCATCGGTGGTGTTTCGAGATCTTCCCGTTGGGATGCGTGATCTTGTAAACGACCTTCATCTTGTGGCGCAGAGCTGGCCGCGCAGAATCCAATACCGATACTGGTTCTTCTCCGCCTCTTCCTCCGCGCCTCCGCGTCTCCGCGATGAAAATACACTGTCGCCGCCCCTACTGCCCGTATGCCGCGGCGCGCTGCTTCTGGAGAAAGGCCAGATCTTTGCGGACCGCGGGCAGGTTATCCTTGGGACCGTAGCCCGGCTGAACGGAGATGGGGCCGGTAAATTTGGCGCGGGCGAGCGTGGCAAAAAACTGCGGCCAATCCACCATGCCTTCCCCGAGCGGGCATTCCGTCAGCTTCCAGGCGCCCCCATCTTTGGTGAAGTAACAATCGCGGGCGGTAACCATTTTCAAGCGCGGGAGCGCCAGTTTGAGGGCGATGGCGAAGCCCCCGGCGCCCCCCTGCGCCGAGGCGTAACCGGTGTCGAAATCATAGCCCACCAGGTGCGGATCCATCCCGCGGATGATCATGTTGGTGTCGAAGAAGGATGCACCGATGCAATCCGGCGCATTGTGGAGCCCGATGCTGAGGTTCACCGCGCGCGCGAAATTGGCGAAAACGGAAATATCCCGCTGCGCCTCCGCCATGCTCTGTTCGATTTCGCCGGCGCCGTATTTCCAATGGCCCGGCCGGAAGCAGCGGACCCCCATCTGTCCGCACCACTGCATGGCCAGGCGAAGGGTGGGATCCGCGGGCGAGGTGTACGGCGTACTGACCATGAACACGTCGATGCCGGACCCGTTGATGGCCTCGATCGCACGTTCAAAGTTGAGGTCGGCGTGCTCCGGCGCGATGTGACCTCCGGGCTGCACTACCAGGTCCGCGCCATCGAACCCGAGAGTCTTTAGCAGGCCGCCCATTTCCTCATAGCCCACCTCCATGGGGAGTTGGTCGGTATACAGGCAGATTGGGGGCGTCGAGCGCGGCTTCGGACCACCTTCGCGCCGGAAGCCGGCAGGCGGCTGTGCGGCCGGTTGTTGGGCGTGCGCCGTCGCCATGCCCGCCGCGATCCCTGCCAGAAGAGCCCTTCGTGTCGTCACCATGGAGCAGACCACTCCATTGTACGCGAATGGCCCCGAATCGCCCGCTTACGCCTGCTGTTTGGCTAGCGGGCCGATCACCGGCAGCACGATAGTCTTTCCCTGGTACGTGGAGATGATGATGAACAGCCAGAGAATAAAGCAGGCAAAGCCGAACAGCGAGAGCAGCGCGAGTCCCAGGAACGCGCCCGAGAGGCTCCAAATCAACCCGAAAAGGATCGCCAATGCATAGCGTATGGCGATCGCGGCAACCGAGAGGAAGATCGACTGAAACGCGTGAAACCGGACCAGTTTGTTCTTGTTATAGGGTTCCAAAACCAGAAACAGGATCCCGGTGATGAAGCCAAGCGCGTAACAGAGCGCCGAGGCGACATTGTCCGCCATTCCGCTGGACGTAGCCACCGGAGGCGGCATCGCTCCCGGCGCCGGTGCGGCGGCCCCCACGGGCGAACCGCATTTGGCACAAAACCGTCCCTCCACCTGCGAACCGCAAGTCGCACAAAACGCCATGTAAACGCCTCCTTTGAGACTTTACTGTGTGAATTGGTGCACGGCAAGTCTCAATTTTCACATTTTTGTTACTTGACTCTGTTATTTCCGGGAGATCCCAGGACGATCAGAGGGATGACAGCTCCAGCCACCGCGCCGATCACCAGTGCGGGGGTCCAGTCGTTTAGCAAAAACGAGACCAGCAGTCCGGCCAGGGAGCCGATTCCGGCGCCGACCACGGCGACCATCAGTTTCTTCATCACAGACGGTTATTTTCCAGCGGGCTTCTGGTCGGGGGATCCGATGATATATACTTTGTCCCGGGGTTGCACCAGCTTCAGTCGCTCGCGGATTTCCAATTCCTGTTCCGTAGGGTTGTCAATGAGGCGGTTGATGCGTTCCCGGTGGCGCTCGATCTCCTGGTGCAAAAGCTGGTTCTGGTGCTCGAGTTGCCGGATGGATTGCTGCTTCTCGACGAGCGCAGCTATCCCGCGCGGACCTCGCAACGTGACTATTGCATATCCGGCAACGGCGAGGAAGGCCAAAACATACGCGACTCGAACCAACGGCGATCTCATGCGACTACGGGCCTGGAAGATAATGGTAACATTGCTTTCCGCTTTCGTTTGGTAGTTTTTTGATATGACTGGAGAGATTGTCATTCTGTGTACCAGTGCATCGGAAGAGGAGGCGGAGCGGATCGCCCGGCATCTCCTGGAAGAGCATGTTGCCGCCTGCGTGAACGTGATTCCGATGCAGCGAAGCTACTACTGGTGGCAGGGCGCCATCGAATCGGCGGCCGAGTACCTGTTGCTGATCAAATCGTCCGCCGGACTTTTTCCCGCCGTGGAGCAGGCCATTCGCCGGATGCATTCCTACGAAGTTCCGGAACTGCTAGCTCTACCGGTTCTGGCTGGATCAGCCGATTACCTTACGTGGTTACGCGGCAATCTGCGTCCTTGAATTCACGAACGATTGGATATTTTTGCAATTGAATTTAAAAATTGAGCCGGCATTTGTAATCATTTTCGACATGGACGGCGTCTTAATTAATTCGAATCCGCTCCATCGCGAGGCGTGGACTGCGTTCAATCGCCGGTTTGGCGTTGAGACCACCGAGGAGATGCTTCACGGCATGTACGGGAAACGCAACGACCAGATCGTGCGCGATTTTTTCGGCGAGTCCCTGCCCGCGAATGAGGTGACGGCTCGGGGAGCGGCCAAAGAGGAACTCTATCGGGAGATGATTGCCGGCCGCCTGGAAGAATTCCTGGTGCCCGGGCTCAGGGATTTTCTGGAGCGCTATAAGTCGATCCCGAAAGCCATTGCGACGAATGCGGAGCCTGCCAATGTCGATTTCTTATTGGACCGGGCAGGTATTCGGGGGTATTTTCAGGCGGTGGTTGACGGCCACCAAGTGATTCATCCTAAGCCTCATCCGGAAATCTATCTGCGCGCGGCGGAACAACTCGGGGCGGCGCCTGGAGACTGCATCGTGCTGGAGGATTCATATTCCGGCGTGGAAGCAGCCCGGGCGGCAGGAATGAGGGTTATCGGACTCCGTACCACTCATGACAACTTGCCTGGTACTGCGATCGATGTAGATAATTTTGTAAGCGGGGAATTAGCGGAATGGTTGGCGGCTCAAGAACGGGCCATCTGATATTTTCGCGTCCATTGTGCCTGGTGCTTCTCCTGGCCTCGGGAGGCGTGTGTGCGGACCAACCGCTGCGCTTGAGCCTGCTGGAGGTGAACGCCCGGAGGCCGCCGGACTACAGCTCCGTCTACGCAGGCAAGAAGGTGGTCGTCCGCGGCGTAGTAAACACGGAGCGCTATCGTTTCCCGCAATTCACCACGCTGGCGATTCAAAGCGAGCCGGAGGGTGGCGCGTTTCTCAGCGTTCCGGCCAACGATAGCAGGCTGGACACCTACCAACCCGGCGACGAAGTGGAGGTTGCCGGGGTAGTGGCGTTCACTGCCGGGATGGTAACCATTCAGGTGGAAACCATCGCATTGGTGGGCCGCAAGCCCGCGCCGCAGGCCGTTACCGTAAGTCCGAAGGAAGTCCAGGACCCGAAATACCTGGGCCGCCTGGTTCACGTGAAAGGCCGCCTGTACCAGCAGGCCGATAGCTCCGCGGGCGCCCAGATTTTTCTTGACGACAACTGTAAAATCTTCGAACCGAGACCACGATATCTACCCCAGCCTGCTTTCCCCGGTTTCAATTCGGGGGATGACATCGAGGCAACCGGCGTGGAGTTCCAGTACTGCCCGCGAAAACCTCACAACGCGGGATACGAATTGCTGGTGGCGCCGGCTTTTCTGGTACACCACGGTCGGGGTTGGTCGCTGCCGCCCATCGCACTGGCCTGCGGAATTGGCTTGGTTTTACTGGTAGGATTCTTCCTGTGGAGCCGGGAGCGCCACCTGGGCGATCAGCGCGAGCGTCTGCGAAAGACTTACCATCTGGGCGAAGAGGTCCTGGGCGCCACTTCCACCGAGGCGATCTTAAAGCGCCTGGAGGACTCGCTGCCCGCGATCCTGCAGATCACCCGCGTCCACCTGTATACCCACAACCGCGGAGCCAAGACCCTGGATGCGGTGGCGGGCAAGGAACCGGCCGGAACTTCGATCTCACTTTCTTCTCCGCCGGCGGGGACTCATGCCGGCGCGGTAGCCTGTTTCCACTACCGGACGCTGCTGGCCATTCCGGATATCGACCGCAGCCCGTTTCCCATAGGCGGCAAAGAAGGCGACGCCGCACCCAAGTCGCTGCTCTTCGTGCCGATGCTGGCGCAAAACGAAGTGGTGGGGGTCCTGGAACTCGATCAGGACGACCGGGTTCGCGATTTTACGGCCGATGAACAGGCCCTGGCGCAGCACCTGGGAAATCAGATCGGCGTAACCATCCGGCTGCTGGACCAGCGGTCGGTGCAGGAACAGTTGTTCCGCACCGAGAAACTGGCAGCCATCGGGCGGCTGATTTCCGGCGTGGTCAGCGAACTGCAGACGCCGCTTGCGTCCATCTCGGACCTGGCGCATCGTGCCACGGAGAAGGCCCGCAACAGCCCGTCGGAACGGGACGTGTTAGCCATCGCTTCAGAGGCGCAGAAAGCTGCCGGCATGGTGGCTCGCCTGGTCTCATTCGCCGCCGCCGAGCAGGTGGAAGCACGGCCGGTGTCCATCACCGCGCTGCTGAAGAACCTGATTGAGTTCCGGGAAAGCGATTGGAAAGCCAGTGGCATTCGGGTCCGCGACCTGACCAGCCGCGAACCACTTTCCGTGTTGGGCTCTCAGGGCCAGTTGGAGCAGGTCTTTCTTAACCTGATGGTGCACGCCGAACAGTCGCTGGTGGCGGCGCCGCAGAAAGTGCTGACCATCCGCACCAGTTTGCTGGCCAAGCGGCTGCTGGTGGAAATCGCCTTCAGCGCCTCGCCGGAGCCCCGGAGTCCGGAAGAGACTGCTGCCGTTCTGGGAGTGACCCGGAGCGTCATCGCGGGGCACGGCGGCGAAGTGCGGCTCATCGAGAAGAACAACGCCGACCCGCGTTTTGAGGTAGAGCTGCCCATTTCCACCAGGGAGCGGATGGCGCCGATTCCCGTACCGATGTCAGCCTCCAGTCCGGCCACGGATCATTCCCGGTGCATGACCGCCCTGATGATCGAGCCGGAAGAAGCCGCGCAGCGCCAGCTTCTGGCATTGCTTTCCGCGCGGGGTTATCGTGTGGTGCCCGTCGCGAATGCGGATACAGGGCTGGAACTGGCGCATCGCATGCGCTTCGATGCGGCTTTCTGTTCCGTGCACGCTCCCGGCCTGAACTGGGTGGAACTGAGCGAGCGCATGTACTCGCGGGTGGGAGGCTTCATTCTCCTTTCCGACCGGTACGACGCGGAGCTTTGCAACGATTTTTCCGGCGACGGCCGTTTCGTCCTCCCCAAGCCCGTCATCGAGACTGAACTCGACCGCATTCTGCGGACCATCGAGCGCGCCACAACCGCCAAGGTCGTGCCCATCAAAAACGGTGTGGCGTAGGCGGCGTCAGTCGAGAACCAGCTTGTACCCCACCCCGTGGATCGTCTTCAGACGCTGGGGATTGGCCGGCTCGCGTTCGATCTTCGCCCGCAAACCGGCTACATGATTGTCCACTGTTCGCGTGGTCGGGTAGTTCTCATATCCCCACACTTCATTGAGCAGGTCGTCTCGTGAGACCACTTCTCCGGCGCGCGATGCCAGAAAGCGCAAAACCTGAAACTCCTTCCGGGTCATTTCCAGCGGCCGCCCGGCCCTGGTTGCTTCGTAAGAGATGAAGCTGACCGTTATGTCGTCGAAGCGCAATTCCTCGGGCGCAGCTTTGGAAGGGTGCGAGCGCCTCAGGATGGCACGAATGCGCGCCATCAGTTCGCGGACCGAGAATGGCTTCGACACGTAATCGTCCGCCCCAAGGTCCAGCCCGAGTACGCGGTCAGCCTCCTCGCCCCGGGCTGTCAGCATCAGGATGGGAGTCTGCACCCCTTCCGCCCGCAGCTTGCGGCAGATTTCGTACCCGCTCAGGTTGGGCAGCATCAGGTCGAGAATAATCAGGTCCGGACGCCGCTCCTGAATCAGGGCGTAGCCGGTCTGGCCGTCGGCGGCGGTGAGCACCTCGTACGATTCGAATCGCAGGTTATCGGCGAGTCCGCGCAGAATCGCGGGGTCGTCTTCAATGGCTAGGATGAGACTCATGTTTTGACCTCCTGCCTGGTTTCCGCCGGAGCGCCGGCCGGAAGCCGCAAGTAAAAAGTACTCCCCGCGCCCGGTGTGCTTTCCACGTCGATGCGTCCGCCGTGCGCCCGGGCGATCTGGGCAACCAGAGTGAGTCCGAGGCCGGAACCCGGCAACGACTGATTTTCCCGGGTGGGAGCGCGGTAGAACCTGTCGAAGATGCGCGTTTGCTCCTCGGGAGCGATACCGATTCCGTGGTCCGTCACCCGGATCGCCACGTCGCGGCCCTCGCGACAGAGTCCCACTTCGATATCGCGCGCATCGCCGGAGAACTTAATGGCGTTGGAAAGCAGATTGAGGATTGCCTGCTCCAGCGCGTCGTGGTCCGCCTGGATCGCGCCCAGCCCTTCTTCCGCCGTAATCCGCAGGCGGAAGCCCTGCTGGGCCAGAGGGCATTCCATGGCGCGCGCTGCCGCCTGAACGGCCTCCAGGGGATGCACCGGGCGAAACCGGTAGATCTTCTTCCCCTGTTCCGCTTTCGAAAACATCAGCACACCGTCCACCAGCCGCGACAATCGCTCGCATTCATTGACAATGGTGCTCAGGTACTCCGACTGCATGTCCGGACCGGCGCAGCGTCCCATCTGCAGCGTCTCGGCAAACATGCGAATGGCCGTGAGCGGCGTCTTGAGTTCATGCGAGACACTCGCCACAAACTGCGCCCGCAGCTCCGACAGCCGCATCTCCCGCCGTAGATCGCGCCACAGAAGATACGCCGCGAACATGGTGACCGCCACCACCGCGGCCAGCGCGGCATACAGCAATCGCCGCTGCAGGCCGGCGCCAGGGTCGGGCGCGGCCGGGGCAACCGGAGCCAGAATCAGCTTCAGACCAGGGAACGATTCGCCCAAGGGCTCGCCCTCCGGCTCCCGGGCATCGGCCAGGCGCAACGCTCCCGCCACCGCGGCCCGCTCGAACACGTCCTGCCCCCGGACCGCCAGAATGGTCGAGTTCCCCTCCGGACCATCCACCGCACCGATCAGCCAGATATCGTCCCCGAAGGCTGCCCACACCGGTTGCTTCCGGCTGTTCAGCACCGAACGAATCCGCTGGAAATCGCTCTGCAGGGTCTCCGCCTGCTGCAGCAGACGAACCTTCGCCGCCGCCAGCCGGACCACGTCCTGGGCCGCCGATGCCTGCGCCGTAGTTCCCGCATTCCGGGCAAGCTGGTCTGCGATTTCCTTCACCACGAAGGAGGACAGCGGCGCCACCCACGGCCTCTGAACCACGGCCGCGTGCACGACTCGCAATATTTCGGCATCGCCCTGTCCCTGTTGCGCCAGAGCTCGAGCCGCGTGCAATGCCAGAGGAACTCCATCCGCGTCGGTGGCCGCCGTTTCGTCATGCAGCAGGCTGCGGAATAGCGCCAGCGCGCGGATTGTGTGCCCGGCCGCTTCTTCCGATTGCGCCAGAAGCCACCTGGCGTTGGCCGCCTGGTAGGGCTCGCGGCTGTCGCGCACCGCCCGGTCCCGCTCCGGCTCCCACGGCAGCACCAGACGGCCCTCCTGGCTCCACGCCACGAATACGGTCTCCGGATGGCGGTACGATTGGCCCGGCGCCAGATCCTCCCGGATCTCATCCGACCGGAGCGGGCCCAGCACTGCCAGCAGGCCGTTCCTCGCCCGCTCCACCAGCAGGCGCCGCTCGTCCGCCTGCCGCTTCCCGCGCAGTTCCCGGTCCTGGCTGACAACGCGCAGACTCAGGACAGCCAGCACTACGCCCGGCACGAACACCGCGGCCAGAAACAGGACCAACTGCATGCGATGCGTCAAACCGCGCATGAAAGGGGCGGCACTCTCGTCCGCCACTTCGATTCTAGGCCTCACCATTCTCCGGATGTCACCAAAACGTCACGAATCCGCAAACTCCTGGCGGTTCTTTTCCGGGCCAGGGCTCGCGTGGTCCGGAGGGTCTGCTCCAGCGCGTCCCGGGGCAGGCTGCGGATGATCGGCTCGATCAGCCAGGCGAGCGCGGCGGGTACGCCCCGGCTCAGCGAAACCGCCTCGCACTCCAGGTACACGCCGCCATCCCGCTCCCGGAGCAGCCAGTAGGAATCCAGCTTCCACAGGTAGCCATGGTCTTCGCGCGCGTTGCGTTCCCGCTCGCGCGGTCCGCCCGCGTCCGCAATCTCCACAATCCGCGTGCTGTAGGAACGGCTCTCCCAGTCATTGCCCGCTAAAGGGCGGTAGTGCACGTCGTAGTCTGCGTCGAGCACCACCGAAATCACTTTGCGCTTAAACATCCGCAGCCGCACTTTGAAATCGTTTCCGCTTCGCTCGACAATCCGCGAATTCATGATTTCGGGACGGTACAGGTTGCGGTGGTTATCGTAGTCCTGCAGCAGCCGCAGCACGGCGCTCATCGAAGCACCCGGGAGGAAGGCGGCTCCTACCCAGTCGTGAATCAGGCCGCGCGTCACCTGCACCGACCCTTTCTGGTTCCGCGGCTGGCACACTACGCCCGCGCGCCGCAGCGTCTCCCGGCGCGCCGCCGTATCGGCCCACAGGAATCCGTCCGGGTCGCGGGTGAGCGCGTTCATCCGCGATTCGGTAAGGCGGATGTATGCGTCGAATGCACGCAGCGCCTCGGGCGGCGCGGCTCCGGCCGCGGGCGCTCCAGTATCCGCGCGGGACGCTATGGCGCACAAGATCCAAAGGCCTGTTCGAACGAAACTCCCGGCCCGCATATCTTATATTTTAGATGTTAGGGTCTGAATATGTGCAATTTCCTGACAAAGAACTTGCATTCGCGACACGGTCTCGTGACGCCCGCCGCGGCGGAGAGGCCTACCGTCGAATGCAGGGAGGAACAGATCATGAAATTCGCTTTCCTGCTGGTTTTAGCAGCCGCCGGAGCGGCGGCCCAGAGTTCCAATGGATACGTGTTCGCCGCCCCGGGCGGAGTGACCTCATACGGGCATACCGCGATGACCCTGCACTTCGGCGGCGGGGTTGACGCCATCCTCTACAAGGGGCTCGGAATCAACGCCGAGATCGGAGCCTTGGGTCCGCGCGAGGCTCTGGGAGAATCGGTCGGCGTTTTCTCCGCGGGCGGCGCCTATTACTTCCGCCACTCCAAAGAACTGAAACTGGAGCCGTTCGTCAGCGGAGGGTACTCGCTCATGTTTCGAGAGGGTCATGAGAACCTGTTCTACTTCGGAGGAGGCGTCAATTATTGGCTGGCCAGAAGGGTCGGCTTGCGATTCGAAGTGCGCGATCACGTCTATTCGCAATACCAGGCCGTTCACTTCTGGGGAGTCCGCTTCGGTGTGGCGTTCCGCTGATGCGCTACCAGAGCAGCAGTTCCGCCAGTGCGCCGCTCTCACACCCGATCTTTTTGGCCGCGGAACCCTGGCTGACCGACACTTCCAGATATCCGGAACTGCCGATGATCGCAAAGAGTTCGCCCGGGCTGCATTCCGCGTAGGTCCGGGCCAGAACGCTGGTCTCCTGGGGTCCGATTACCATGGCGAAGTTGCGCTTTTCGAGGTCCGGGAAATCGTCGCTGTGGAAATTGGTGACGATGTTGCCGAAACGGTCGATCTTCAAAATACGGCCCGTCCAGGTGCGCTTGCCGGCGCGCACCGGCTTCTGGAACGCGGGCCGCAGGTAATCCTCGATCCGCTTGCCCATGCGCGAGGGCGGCACGCCGGCCGCAATGTGCGCCCCCACCGGCGAAAAGATGTCGCGCCCGTGAAAGGTGCGGCTCACCGGATGCAGGAAGTACTTCTCATTCGAGATCAGCCGGATCCGGGCCTCTTCCCGGGTGTAAATCATGGATAGTACGCCGTTGTCCGGCGCTATGAAATATTGTCCGGCAGCCTCCATCAGGATGGGACGGCGCGCTGTCCCCACGCCCGGATCCACTACCACCACGTGCACCGTCTTCGGGGGGAAGTAGCGGTAGGCTTGCGCGATCAGATAAGCTCCTTCGGTGATTTCGAACGGGCCCACTTCGTGGGAGATATCGACGATCTGCGCTTTCGGGCAGATGCCCAGGATTACGCCTTTCATGGTGCCCACATAATGATCGGAAAGGCCGAAATCTGTAGTCAGAGTCAGAATCGGGATACGCATTGTTAGAATGAAAAGTAGTGCAGCGCTTCTATTTCGACCACAACGCCACCACCCCCGTCGCGCCGGAAATTCTGGAGACAGTAGTGGCTTGTCTCGGTCAAGTGTATGGTAACGCTTCCAGCATCCATCATTTCGGCCAGGGCGCCAAGCAGCGGCTGGAGGCGGCGCGGCGGCAACTGGCCGGCCTGATTCACGCCAGTCCCAACGAAATCGTATTCACCAGCGGCGGTACTGAAGCGGACAACATGGCGGTGTTCGGCGTGGTGCGCGCCGCCGCGGCCCGTCCCGCCCACGTGATCACTTCGCGCCATCGAGCATCCCGCCGTCCTCGCGCCCTGCGGGCAACTGGAAGCGGAAGGCGTCGCGATCACGCGCCTGCGCGTGGGTTCCGGCGGTGTGGTCTCGGCCGACGATGTGCAGCGCGCCCTCCGGCCGGAAACCGTGCTGGTCTCCGTCATGCACGCCAATAACGAACTGGGAACCATTCAGCCGGTTGCGGAAATTGCTCGCCTCACGCGCGCGGCCGGCGTCCCACTGCATGTCGATGGGGTGCAGGCGCTGGGCAAGATTCCGGTCGACGTGGACTCGTTGGGCGTGGACCTCTACAGCATGAGCGGCCACAAGCTCTACGCGCCGAAAGGTGTGGGCGCGCTTTATATCCGCAAGGGCACGCGCATCGCCCCGGTAGCCTATGGCGGGCATCATGAACGCGACCGGCGGCCGGGCACGGAGAACGTTCCGGGCATCGCGGCCTTCGGGCGCCGCGGCAGACCTGGCTGCGCGCACCCTGGCGGCCGACGCCGAGCGCCTGGGCGCGCTGCGCGACCGTCTGGAAAACGCCGTGCTCGGCAAGCATTCCGGGCACCGGCGATCAACGGTGCGCGCTGGAATCGCACGCCCAACACCAGCAATCTGTACTTCGACGGCATCGATGGCGAAGCCCTGGTGATCGCGCTCGACTTGCGCGGCTTTGCCGTTTCCACCGGCGCGGCCTGCTCCAGCGGCGCCATCGCGCCATCTCACGTGCTCACCGCCATGGGCCTTTCCGCCGACCGCGCCCGCTCCAGCATGCGATTTTCGCTGGGCCGCTCCAACGACGCCGCGCAGGTGGATGCGCTGGTGGAAGCCCTGCAGGCGTCCGTAACGCATCTGCGCAGGATCTCCGTCCATGCCTGATACCGCACCTATTGCCGTCGCCATGAGCGGTGGAGTGGATAGCTCCACCGTGGCCGCGCTCCTGGTGCGTCAGGGCCATGCCGTGGTCGGGCTGACCATGCAGTTGTGGAATCAGCGGCGGCTCCCGGAGCTGGCCAACGAGGGCGCCACCGGGCGCTGCTGTTCGCTGGACGACGTGTACGACGCGCGGCGCGTGGCCGAGCAGATCGGCATCCCCTATTACGTGGTCAACTTCGAGCAGCAGTTCGAGGAGCATGTGGTCAAGCCGTTCGTCGCCGAATACCTGGCCGGCCGCACGCCCATTCCCTGCACGCTGTGCAACAACTACATCAAGTTCGATCGCTTCCTGGAGATGGCCGATTCGGTGGGCGCGCACCAGATCGCTACCGGCCACTACGCCCGCATCCGCTATGACGAAGCTTCCGGGCGCTACCAGTTGCTGCGCGCCGTGGATGGCGCCAAGGACCAGACGTACTTCCTGTGTGGACTGACGCAGGCGCAGCTCGCCCGCACGCTGTTTCCGCTGGGCGAATTGAATAAGCCGGAAGTGCGGGAACTGGCGCAGTCGATGGATTTGGCGGTGGCAGCCAAGGGCGACAGTCAGGAAATCTGTTTCGTGCCGAACGGCGATTACGCCGCCTTCATGAGCGCTTATCTCAAGGAGACGGGCGTGCCCGAGCAACAGACGCGCGGCGAGATCGTCACTACCGATGGCCGCACCCTGGGCGAGCACGCCGGGGTCCACCGCTTCACCGTGGGGCAGCGCAAGGGCCTGGGCATCGCTACCGGTGAACCGCTGTACGTGATCGCCACAGACCCGGCGTCGCAGCGCGTCGTAGTGGGCGGCAATGACGACCTGCTGCGCGGCCGATTTTTTGCCGGGGACGTCAACTGGATCTCGATCGCCGGGGTCTCCGTGCCCCGTCCCGCACAGGTGAAGATTCGCAACAAGCATACGCCCGCGCCTGCCACCCTGTACCCCACCGGCGATCCGGCGCGCGTGGAGGTGGTGTTCGAAGAACCGCAGCGCGCGGTGACTCCCGGACAGGGCGCGGTGTTTTTCGATGGCGACCTGGTGCTGGGCGGCGGCTGGATCGAATAGAGAGCGGCTTCTCAGAGCTTCTCCAGATACTCGATCGCGCGGCGGACTACTTCGCAGCGCGCTTCCCACGCCGTGAACTGCTCCGTACCAACAGTAATGGTCGCGCTGGAATGGCCCATCGCGGCTATCGCCGAGTAGCGCGGGTCGCGCGAAAGTCTTGCCAGGGTATCTGTGGTCCGTTGCAAGTCCCGGAAGTCGGACAGTGTAAAGCCCGCGGGGATTTCGGGATACCGCGCCAGCAGTTGACGCTGCAGATCGGCGGATGTCCTGCCCCACAGTGCGACACCGAGGTTTGCGGAACGGCGCCATTGAGCCTCCAACCGCCCTGCATCCTCCCGTGTGAAGGGCCGCGTGCCCATCATCGCATCGAACTCTTCCTCATCCATCAATGCCAGGATACATCCGAATTACCGGTTGACATCGGACCCGGGGAAGCGCACACTCAGGTTGAATGTTTACCCGAGAAGAAAAGAAGAATATCGCCCTGCTCCAGGGCACGCTCGATCTGCTGATTCTGCGCATCCTGGTATTCGGGCCGCAGCACGGGCAAGGCATCGCCCGCGCCATTCTCAAGGAATCCGAGGAGGTGCTGCTGGTGGACCACGGAGCTCTCTACCCGGCTCTCCAGCGTTTGGAAGAGCGCGGCTGGATCTCCGCCGAATGGGGCGTGTCTTCTAACAATCGCAAAGCCCGCTTCTACACGTTGAGCAAAGCCGGGCGTAAACAACTGGTGCAGGAAACCAGCGAGTGGCGGCGCATGGCGGCCGCCATCGGACGCGTTCTGGGCCCGGAAACGGAGTGACGGTATGTTTGGCCGCAAGCGCAAACCGGAGGATTTTTCCGAGGAACTGCGGGCGCATCTGGCGCTGGAGGCCGATCAACTGCGCGCCGAAGGGGCCAGTGAAAGCCAGGCCCGGCGCGCCGCCCGCCGCGCCATGGGCAACCTGACCAGCCGCGAAGAGCGTTTCTACGAGAGCAGCCGATGGATGTGGCTCGACCAGTTCCGCCAGGATCTGCGTCTGGCCCTGCGCCAGTGGTACCGGAGCAAGGGCTTTACCGCGGTGGCGGTGCTGACGCTCGCGCTCGGAATCGGCGCCAACACGGCTATCTTCACGCTGGTGAACGCCATTGTGCTGCGCTCACTCCCGGTGGCCAATCCCGAGAGGATTTACCGCCTGGGCACGGGCAGCGCTTGCTGCGTCAACAGCGGCTACCAGAAGAGTTTTTCGCTCTATTCCTATCGGCTCTACCGGACGCTGCAGGAACAGACGCCGGAATTCGCGGACCTGGCCGCTATGCAGGTGGGCCTGGGACCGCTGAACGTGCGGCGTCAGGGCCGGGACGTGCCGCAGGTATTCACCGGCCAGTTCGTTTCCGGAAATTACTTCCGCATGTGGGGCGTGGGCGCCTATGCCGGCCGGGCGATGGCTCCGTCGGACGATGCCCCTGGCGCGCCCCCCGCGGCCATCCTGAGCTTTCGCGCCTGGGAACAGACTTACGGGCGCGACCCATCGGTAGTAGGCGCGCAATTTGCGATCGACGGGCTGCCGTTCACTATTGCGGGCATCGCGCCGCCGGGCTTCTATGGCGATACCCTGCGTGCCGATCCACCCGATATCTGGCTGCCCCTGGCCACCGAAGCGGCTCTGCATGGCCGCAACGCGCTGCTGGAACAGGCCGATCAACATTGGCTGTACCTGGTGGGACGCCTCCGGCCGGGCATGACGCCCGGCTCGGTAGAGGCCCACGTGAACGTTGAGTTGAAGCGGTGGTTCGAGGAGAACTCCGGCGAACACTTCAACCGCCAGCGCATCGATGAACAGCACATCGGCGTAAGCCCTGCTGGCGGCGGGCTCAACAATCTGAAGGAAGAATATGCCGATGCGCTGCGCATTCTGCTGGCGGCCTCCGGACTGGTGCTGCTGATCGCCTGCGCCAATATTGCCAACCTGTTACTGGCGCGCGGCGCGGCCAACAGCGTGCAAGCTTCCATCAGGATGGCGCTGGGCGCGGCGCGCGGACGCGTGATTCGCCAGACCCTGACGGAGAGCCTGACGCTCTCGCTCGCCGGCGGTCTGGCTGGCCTGGCCGTGGCGTATGGCGGCGCGCGCCTGCTGCTGGCCCTGGCCTTTCGCGGCTCCCTCTATGTTCCTGTGGATGCCACTCCCTCGCCGTCGGTGGTCGCGTTTGCGCTGCTGGTTTCCCTGGCAACGGGGATTGTCTTCGGCGTAGTGCCGGCCTGGTTCTCCTCCCGGCTGGACCCGGCCAACGCGCTGCGCGGCGCCGGCAGGTCCACCGCAAGAAGTTCCACCGTCCTGCAGCGGACCCTGGTGGTGGTCCAGGCGGCGCTCTCGCTGGTGCTGCTGGCCGGCGCCGGACTGCTCACTACCAGCCTGCGCAACCTGGAGCATCAGCAGTTCGGCTTCGAACCCGCCGGCCGGCTGATCGTCTGGATGCAGGCCGCGTTTAACGACTATCCTCCGGAGCGCCTGTATCAGGAACTGCAGCAGATCCGCGACCGGGCCGGCGCGCTTCCCGGCGTGCGCAGCGCCGCTTTTTCTCTGAACGCTCCCATGGCCGGCGGCAACTGGTCGAGCGGAATTTATATCGAAGGCCACCCCATCGCGCCAGGCGGCGAGACGCGCGATTCGTCCTCGTGGCTGCGGATCAGCCCGCACTACTTCGAAACCGTCGGCACGCGCCTGGTGCGCGGCCGCGCGATCGGCCAGCAGGATACACCCAACGCGCCGCTGGTGGCGGTGGTCAACCAGGCGTTCGCCCGCAAGTTTTTCCCGCAACAGGATGCCCTCGGACAGCGATTCGGCATGACCAGCCCCGCGCACCAGCACGATTACGAAATTGTCGGCATCGTCGAAGACGCCAAATACACGGAGGCGCGCGACGCCGCCTGGCCCACGTTCTTCCTGCCGTATCTCCAAATGGCGCCGGGCGATTGGAACTCCAATGCTCTGGTGCGGTCCAACTACCCGCGCTTCCTGGAACTGCACGTCACGCCGCAGGCGCGCAACCTGGAGCCGCTGATCCGGCGGACTCTGGCCGAACTCGATCCGAAAATCACCGTGGTCCGCGTGCTGACTCTCTCCGACCTGTTGGGCAGCGTCTTCAACCGCGATCGCCTGATCGCGCGCCTGGCCGAACTGTTCGGCCTGCTGGCGCTGCTGTTGGCCTGTGTGGGTCTGTACGGCGTCACGGCGTACGCCGTGGCCAGCCGCACCGGCGAAATCGGCATCCGGACCGCGCTCGGCGCAACGCGCGCGGGAGTGATCGCCATGATTCTGCGCAGCGCGCTGGCGCAGATTGCCTGCGGCCTCGCCATCGGCCTGCCGGTCGCGGTATGGGCGGGCGGCATACTACAGAGCCAACTCTTCGGCGTGCGCTACGGCGATCCGCTGATTCTCGGCGGCGCCGCTGGCGCACTGCTCGCCTGCGCCCTGCTGGCAGCGCTGGTCCCCGCGCGCCGCGCCACCACCATCGACCCCATGCAAGCCTTGCGCGCCGAATAGCGCTTGTCGCGCAATACTGTTCAGTACCCGGATGCCGCAGGGAGCCGGTATGTCTCAAATCTGATACCCTGAAGGAAGTGCGGCCGATCATCTTCCACCCGAAGGCAAGGGACGAAATTCGCCGATTCCCAGGGAAGCAGGCGCCCAGCTCGGGAAGGGATTGTTTCGGCTGCAAATCGGTGAGACGCTGGGGATGCCGGTTGCCCGGTCGATGCCGACTGTGGCACCCGGAGTTTCAGAACTCCGCGTGAAGGGCGAAGACGGAGTTTTCCGAGTGTTCTATTTCACCGCCACCAGGAAGGGCATTCTGGTGTTTCACGCGTTCGCCAAGAAGACACAGCGGACACCGCCGCTGGAAATCGAGTTGGCAAAGAAACGTCTAAAGGAGTTGCTCAATGGCTAAATTGAAGCCGGTTGTCGCTAAGACCCCGAAAGAGTTAGCTGAAGCGCTGGCCTTACCTGCCGCGGAGGCGAAGGAGTGGCAGGTTCAACACGAGTTGGCCGCTCACTGAAAGAGATTGCGCGCAAACAGAAGTACACCCACGCGCAGATCGCGGCCCTTCAGGGACATCGCGAACCAGAGTGACAGCTATCCTCAATGGCGATCTGGCGCATGTGTCGAGCGATCTCCTGATCCGCATTCTCGCCTCTCTGGGCTACAGAGTGCGAGTATCGGTAGTCAGATCGGCGGCGTAATCGGTCGCGGGTGTTAACCACAACTGAGATCGCGCGAGTGTGTGGTGTTTCGATAAAGACGATATCGGAGTGGCGTCAAAAGGGCGGCAGTCTGATTCGACTGCGCTGTATCCATTATTCTCAGAGTAGAAGAATTGGAAAGAGGATCGCGTCCGGTATTAGCCTTATTGGGCGCGTCAGCCCCCCGAAGAGGTGCAGTAAGAAGCGGTAATCATGACGGTGCTCAATAGCGATAGTTGGACTGTCGACCAGGTTAAATCAAGGGTGACAATCACGGTCTACGATCAACGCCGGAGCCAGACAGTGCCACTTCCGAATCCGGGCGGGGTCTTGCACATTGTAGGGCGATGACGCTGCGGTAGAGATCAATCAATTGTCCAAGCGGTAGGCTTGCTTTATGGCGGACCTTGAGGTTGTCGCGATTGCGATTACTGCATTCGTCATCTTAACAACTGGCCGCGTGGTGGACCGCCGACGCCGATGCATCCCTCTCCGGCCGGCGGCGATTCCCTGCTTCGGCCCAACGCCCGGAAGCCAGCCACAAACAAGTAGATCACTACCCAGTAGCGCCGGCCTGCGCGCCCTTTTCCGGCACCATGTATTATGCTGGATGCGTCATGCGATTCCACATAATCCAAGCATTTGTTCTGGTCGCCGTGTCCCTGGGTGCACAACAAGTGCACCGGGACGGCTACAAAGACACCCCCGTTCTACCCAACCAGCCGTGGCATGTTCACGACCCTGACCGTCCATATCCTCCCGACGTGACTCCTGGCGCTACCCCCGGCGCGCCTCCCAGTGATGCCATCGTCCTGTTCGACGGCAAAGACCTTTCCCAGTGGCAGCAGCGCGGACGCGGCGCCGAGCGCGGCAAGATGTTGGATGCCAAGTGGAAGGTGACCGACGGTTACATGGAGATCGTCCACGGCACCGGCGACCTGATCTCGCGCGGGAAATTCGGCAACTGCCAGCTTCACGTGGAATGGCAGGAGCCCGAGGGTATTCAGGGCGTGAGCCAGGAGCGCGGCAACAGCGGCGTCTACATCATGAGCCGCTACGAGATCCAGGTGCTGGATAACTACCACGCCGCCACCTACGCCGACGGCATGGCCGGAGCCATTTACGGGCAGTGGCCCCCGCTGGTCAACCCCTCACGCAAGCCCGGCGAATGGCAGACGTACGATGTGGTTTTTGAAGCGCCGAAATTCGACGGCGATAAGGTGGTCAGCCCCGCTTATGAGACCCTGTTCTTCAACGGCGTGCTGGTGCAGAATCACCGCGCCCTTAACGGTCCCACGGAATACAAAGTGGTGCTGCCGTACAAGAAGCATAATCCGGAAGAGCCGCTGATGCTGCAGGACCATTCCTCTTCGCGTGCCGTGAAGTATCGCAACATCTGGATCCGCAAGCTGGCGGAATAAGGCAAGAGAGACTATGTTCGCAACTGCTTTGGCTTTGACATTGCTGATGCCAATGCCCCGCGTGGCTACGCCTGGGGATGGCAAACTGGCAATCCATGAAGACTTCACCGTCGCTGCCACGGGAGTTTCCGACGGGCGCCTGGATCGCGCCGTAGATCGCCTGGTGGCGCGCATCTCGCGGCAGACCGGCATCTGGATCGTCGCACCGAAGGCCGGCGGCGCAAGCCGCGCCACATTGCGGATCGAATGCTCCGCGGCCGGCCCGGCATACCCCACGCTCGGAGAGGATGAATCCTACACGCTCGACGTGACCGCGCAAGGCGCCACCATTAAGGCCGCGACCATCGATGGCGCCATGCACGGCATGGCTACCTTTGCGCAACTGATCGCCGAAGGCCCGGGCGGCTTTTCGGCCGCCGCCATCCACGTGGAGGACCGCCCGCGATTCGCCTGGCGCGGCCTGATGCTGGACGTTGCGCGCCACTGGATGCCGCTCGAAGTGGTGGAGCGCAACCTGGATGCCATGGCCGCCGTGAAGCTCAATGTGTTTCACTGGCACCTCTCCGACGATCAGGGTTTTCGCGTGGAAAGCAAGCTGTATCCCAAGCTCCAGCAAATGGGCTCGGACGGCAATTACTATACGCAGGACCAGGTCCGCCACGTGATTGAATACGCGCGCGACCGCGGCATCCGCGTGGTGCCCGAGTTCGACATTCCGGGCCATACCACGGCCTGGCTGGTGGGCTATCCCGAAATCGGCGCCGCGCCCGGTCCTTACGAATTGGGCCGCCACTTCGGCGTCTTCGACCCGGTGATGGACCCCTCCAAAGAGGGCGTGTACAGCTTCCTCGACGGCTTTCTGGGCGAGATGACCAAGCTGTTTCCCGACCCCTATTTCCATATCGGCGGCGACGAAGTGAACGGCAAAGACTGGACCCGGTCCGCCGCCGTACAGGCGTTCCAGAAGGAGCACCACCTGGCGAACAATGAGGCGTTCCACGCCTTTTTCAATCAGCGCATCCTGAAAATTCTGCAGGACGACGGCAAGACGATGATCGGTTGGGACGAAATTCTCCATCCCGATCTGCCCAAGGCATCGGTGATCCAAAGCTGGCGGGGACAGAAAGGCTTGGCCGAAGCCGTCGGCAAAGGCTACCAGGGAATTCTTTCGTGGGGATATTATCTGGATCACCTCAGCACCGCCGCCTACCATTACGGCATCGATCCGCTGGGCGGAAATCTGCCTGCCGATCAAGCCTCGCGCGTGCTGGGCGGCGAAGCCTGCATGTGGTCCGAATATGTGAGCGCGGAGACCGTGGACTCGCGCATCTGGCCGCGCCTGGCCGCCATCGCCGAGCGCTTCTGGTCGCCCGCGGAACTCAAGGATGTGGATTCGATGTACCAGCGGATGACTGCGGTAAGCCGCCAGCTCGAGTGGACCGGCGTGCGGCACCGCGCCAATTACGAGCCCATGCTGGAGCGTCTGGCGGCGGGACAACCCGTAGGTCCGGTGAAGGTGCTGGCGGACGCGTCGGAAGCCTTGGGACTCGGCCCGCGGGCCAGGGCGCAACGCTATACCACGCTGATTCCGCTCAATCGCTTTGTGGACGCCACGCGGCCGGAGAGCGAGAGCATCCGCGCCCTGGAACTGGCCGCGGGCCGACGCAATCCCGAAGATATTTCCGCCCTGCGCCGGCAGTTTACCGAGTGGGCCGCCAACGATGCCCTGTTCCAGCCGATGGCCGATCAGGACGGCTTCCTGGTGGAGTTGAAACCGCTCTCGAAGGATCTCTCCGCGCTCGGCAACATGGGGCTGAAGGCCTTGGACTACCTGAGCGGCGGACCGGGTGCGCCAGCCCCGTGGCTCTCCGCCCAGACTGCCGAGATCGCGCGCATTCAGAAGCCCAATGCCGAAGTCACGCTGGCGGCGTACCGCCCGGTGAAAGTTCTGCTGGATGCGCTCGCAAAGAAGTAGGCCGCTCCAGCACCGCGAGTAGCGACTGGCCGAAGGGCGGAGGCAACCAGGCCTCTGCCCGCGACATCACCGGCACCGCGACCCGGTCGAACAGTGCGATCTGCGCTGCCGATTGTTCCTCCCGCCGCAGAATCCGGGCATTGATCCACCAGCCGAAGAAGCCCAGGCTGTTCACGAAATGCGCCAGGCGGACATGCAGTCCGCAGGCCTCGGCCAGGTTCGCCAGGGACTTCCGCGTGTAACGCCGGTAATGGCCCAGGTTGCGGTCGATCGGCCCGAACAGCGCCGGGAACGCCGGCACCAGCAGCACGATCACGCCGCCGGGTGAAAGGATCGACGCCATCCGGCGCAGCGCCTCGCCATCGTCCGCGATGTGCTCCAGCACGTTCAGGCACACCACCGAATCGGGCGCGAACCGTGCCAGGCTGCGAATATCTTCGGCCACGAAGGCATGCAGGTTCGGCCTGTCCGGATAGCGTTCGCGCAGGCTCTGGACGCATGCCGGCTCCACATCCACGGCCACCACTACGTCGCGATCCAGCAACATGCCGGTGAAGTTGCCAATGCCGCAGCCCACCTCCACCACGCGGCGTCCCAGGTGGCGCAACACCAGCCGGCTCTGCCATGCGAAGTAGTTCGCCGCGCGCGCCATCCGCTCCTGGTCCCGCAGGGTATATGCCGCGCCTGTAGCCACTCATCTAGAATAAAACTTCCGATGTCCGGCTTCCTTGGATTTGGCGCCGCGGACCTGCTGGTGCTTTTTTTCAGCGCGATCCTGCTTGGCGGAGCGTTCGCGGCGCGGCGGTGGATCGAGCCGCGCGCCCGCACGTTCGCACAAAAAACGGTGTGGTGCATGTTGCTGCTGGCAGTCCTCCCGGTGGCGCTGCGGCTGCTGCTCCTGCCGAATCATCCGGTCCCCACTCCGGATATCTACGATGAATTCGGCCATCTGCTGGTGGCCGATACCCTGCGCCACTTCCGCCTGGCCAACCCTCCTCTGCCGCGGCCGGAATTCTTCGAAACCTTTTTCGTACTGCAGCAGCCCACTTACAGTGCCATCTATCCCATCGGCCAGGGGCTGGCGCTGGCTATCGGCTGGACGCTGTTCGGACTTCCCTGGGCGGGCGTGCTCCTTGCCACCGCGGCCTTCTGCGCCCTGTGCTACTGGATGCTGCGCGCATGGACCACGCCCGGTTGGGCGCTGGTGGGCGGACTTCTGGCCGTGGCCGAGTTCGGGCCCCTGAATCAGTGGATGAACAGTTATTGGGGCGGAGCGTTCCCCGCCATGGCCGGATGCCTGGTGTTCGGCGCCCTGCCGCGCTTGCGCCAGAACGCGCGAACGCGCGACGCCGTGCTGCTCGCCGTGGGGCTCGCGCTGCACTGGCTGACCCGGCCGTACGAATCGCTGTTTTTATTTCTGGCGGTGGCGCTCTACTTCGCACCGTACTGGCGTGCCTGGCGCAGGTTCGCCAGAGTGGCGCCGGAAGCGGCTCTCATCCTGCTCACCGCCGGCGCCATCACGCTCTTCCACAACAAAGCGGTGACCGGCAGTTGGACCACTCTGCCCGAAGCACTCAGCCAGCAACAATACGGCGTCCCGGCGGCGTTGACGTTCCAATCCAACCCCGTGCCCGTCCGCGAACTCACTCCGCAGCAGGCCCTCGATTACCGCATGCAACTGGGCTTTCGCGGCTCGCGCGGCGAAACGCTGCGCAGCTACCTGGAGCGCCTGGAATATCGCGTCCGCTACTACCGCTTCTTTTTCTTTCCACCGCTCTACCTGGCGCTGGCGGCGTTTCTCTTCACGCTGCGAAAGGATCGCCACGGTTGGGTAGCGCTCACGTGCCTGCTGTTCGCGCTGGGTGTGAATTTCTTCCCCGCCTTTCAACTCCACTATGTGGCGGCGGTGACCTGTCTGTTCGTGCTCATGTGCGTGGCCGGCCTGGAAGCCCTGAGTACCCTGGTGGTACGCGGACAACCCGCCGGAGCCGACGCGGCGCGCCTGCTCCTGCTGCTTTGCGCCGGCCAGTTCGTGCTCTGGTACGGTCTGCACGTGGCCGACCGCTCGCCGCTCTCGCTGGCCCTGCGCCCTTATGAAACCTGGGACAACATCAATCACGCCAATCCCGAGCGCCGCATCTACGTGGACCAACAGTTAGCGCAAATACCGGGCCGTCTCCTGGTGCTGGTGCGCTATTCGCCGCTGCATCCCTTCCAGGACGAGTGGGTGTACAACGGAGCCGATCCGGCGGACTCGCGCATCATCTGGGCGCGCGACCTCGGGCCGGAAGCAGACCGGCAGTTAGAGGCGCTTTATCCCGGACGCACGGTGCTCCTCCTCGAGCCCGATGCCCGCCCGCCGCGGATCTCGCCGTAGCTTCCGGTCAATTCTCCGATGGCGCCCGAGCAACCGATTCCACCACCACCACATCGAGCGGAATCTTTTTGCGCACAAGCTGCAAGCCAAGCTGCTGCTGTAAGGCGGTGAACAGATCGGGCGCAGCAGGCGACTCGATGCGGCTTTCCGGCGAGGCACCTGGCCGGTCCCGGGTGAATTCGAGCGTGAAGTCGTATTTGCCGGCCAGACCCGTCTTGTCGATGATCGGTCCCGCGTCCGGCGACGGCAGGAATTCGACCAGCGTCTGCACGCTTTGCTGCGTTGCCTCGACGCGCGTCAGCATGTAACCACCGCTGATCGAATGATGGGAGACCATGCCCGCACGCGGGGCGGTAGATTCCTTGAGCCTGGCTCCCGACTTTGCCACCGTCAGCTCGAACCCCGGGAACGCCCGCGACTCAATGTGCTCTCTGAGGTGGAATCGTTCCGCCAGGAAGCCTTGCATCATCACGCGGAACTGCTCCCGCGTGGCGCCCGCTGGAACCCTGGCGGCGAAATCGAAACGGTTCTGTTCCAATGGAATCTTGCTCGCGACCTGAAAATAGTCCACGTGGTACGCGATGGCGATCAGGTCCAGCAGGGTTGCGGAATTGAATGAGTATCGCGTCGCATCCTGCTGCCCCGGTCCACCGGACGCACCGCGCACACTCTTCGGACCGGACAGTTTGATCGACGCCACTTCAAACGCCGGGGACTGCGCGGAAACCGGTGCGGCGAGTACCGCGACGAATATGCCGGTCCGCACCACCCTCATACCGAACAACTATATCGCGGGATACCGGCTCAACGGGAACGTCTCCACCTGCGGCGAGCGCTGTTGCACCAGCACGCCCCCATCCACCACCAGGCATGCCCCCGTGATATAACGGGCATCTTCGGTAGCCAGGAATACGGTGGGTCCGGCCAGGTCTTCAGGCGTGCCCAAGCCGGCCCAGCGGCACCACTTTGCCGCGCTCCACAGCCGCTTCCTCGTCCAGATCGTACGTTCGAATAAGGCCCGGCACCACCGCGTTGACGCGCACCCCGTAAGGCGCAAGGTCCAGCGCCATGGCGCGGGTCATCGCCTCGATGCCGCCCTTGGATGCGTCGTATGCCACGTTGCCGCGGTGCGCCCGGGTGGCGCCTCCGCTGGACATGCTGATAATCACACCCCCGCCCTGCCGCACCATAATATGCGCGGCGCGATGCGCGCACAGAAACGAGCCTTTCAGATTCACGTCCAGAAGCTGATCCCACCAGGCTTCGTCGGCTTCCAGAAAATGACGCGCGGCGTGGATGTTGCCGGCGTTATTCACAAGCACGTCGAGCCGGCCAAAGCGCTCCAGCACCCGGTCGAACATGGCGTCCACCGCCGCTTTGCCGGATACATCGCAGGGCACGGCAAGGGACTGCTCTCCGATGGCCTCCGCCACTTCGGCCGCGCGCGCTTCGCTGAGATCGTTCACGGCCACGCAGGCGCCTTCGGCCGCGAACCGCTCGGCCACGGCGCGCCCGATACCGTGACCCGCTCCGGTCACAATCACCACCTGGTTTTCGAATCGTTTGAGTTGCGGCGTCATGCCTTCCGATGCTACCAAAGGATGACATGCAGGAAATCGCGCGCGGCGTAGCCGTGTTCCCTACCCTGATCGCCAACGCCTACCTGGTAGGCGACGCGGCTTCGTGGGTTTTGGTGGATGCGTGCAAACCCGGCCACGACCGTGCCATCCGCCAGGCCGCGGAGCATCGCTTCGGCCCGGCTGCCCGGCCGCGCGCCATCATCCTGACCCACGGCCATTTCGACCACGCCGGGTCCGCCGGCCCGCTGGCCGACCTGTGGCAGGTGCCCATCTACGCGCACGCGCGGGAATTGCCGTTTCTCACCGGCCAGGCGCATTACCCGCCCATGAACTACGCGCCGCCCGGTTTCTTCACCCGCCTGGCGCGTTTCTTCCCCACCAGCACGGTGGACCTGGGGAGCCGCCTCCGCGCCTTCGAGCCCGCGCCCGTTCCCGGCATGGAATCCTGGCAGCTTGTCGAAACGCCCGGCCACACCCCCGGCCATGTCTGCTTCTTCCGCGCCGAAGACGCGGTCCTGCTGGCGGGCGACGCGGTCACCACTATGAACCTGGACAGCTTCTTCGCCACTATCACCAAACGCAAGCAGGTGTGCCGTCCTCCGGTGCCTGCCACTCCGGACTGGATCGGCGCGCGAGAATCCGTTCGCCGGTTGGCACGATTGCGCCCGTCGGTGATCGCCGCGGGGCATGGCGCACCCATGGCCGGTGCGGCGGATGGCCTGCAGCACCTCGCGGATCACTTCGCGATACCCGCAGGAGCACTGGAGTAAACTATGCGCATGTCCGCTTCCCGCTACTTTCTGATTCTGGCCTGTTGCTCTGCCTTCGGCCAAACCGCGCGCCACCCCTTCCGCCTCGATGACCTGGCCCGGGTGCGCGAGGTCCGCGACCCCCAATGCTCTCCCGACGGGCAGTGGGTAGCCTACTCGCTGGGCACCACCGACGCCAAGGAGGACAAGCACGATTCCGATATCTGGATGGCGAGTTACGACGGGAAACGCGATCTGCGTCTCACCTCCAGCCCGGAAAGCGAAACCACTCCCCGCTGGAGTCCCGACGGCAAATATCTGACGTTCCTTTCGTCGCGCCCCGGCAAAGCCAAGGGCAGCCAGGTGTGGCTGCTGGACCGGCAGGGCGGTGAGGCCGTGCAATTGACGAACGTGAAGGGCAGGCTGCAAGCCTACGAATGGTCGCCCGATTCCAAACGGCTGGCGCTGGTCATCGGCGATCCCGACCCGGAGGCCGATGCCCCGGCGGAGGGAGCCAAGCCGAAGGCGCCCAAACCGATCGTCATCGACCGCTACAAGTTTAAGCAGGACGGCGCCGGGTACCTGCTGAGCGATCGCCACTCTTACATCTACCTGTTCGACATTGCCAGCAAAAAGCTGGAGCGCCTGACCACCGGAAAGACCGACGAATCGACGCCTTCCTGGAGCCCCGAAGGCGGCCGCATCGCCTTCATGAGCAACCATGCCGCCGACCCCGATCGCGATCACGCCAACCAGGTCTATGTAGCCGACGCCCGCGCCGGCGCCACCGAAAAACAGTTGAGCCCGCTCTCCCTGCCGGCCGAGCGTGGTAAGCCCGAATGGAGCCCCGACGGCAAGTGGATCGCCTTCCTGGTGGGGGAAGAGATCAAGTGGGAAGAATACTCCATGGCGCATCTCGCCCTGGCGCCTTCCGATGGCAGCAGCGCGCCTACCCTCATGAAGGCCACCGAAGCGCTGGATCGCGGGGTCTCCTCACCCCATTTCACGCCGGATGGCGCATCGCTTACCTTCCAGGTGGTGGACGATCGCTCGGTGTATCCGGCCCGTGCGCGCATCGGCGGCGGCAGCGTGGAGCGACTCGCCCCCTCGCCCATCGTGGTCAGCAGCCCCAGCGTTGCCCGGGGCTGCTCGGTAGTTCTTTCCGGCGACGACAACAAGCCGTCTGAGATTTACGCCGTGGACGGGGGCCGGTTTCGTCAGTTGACTCACCAGAACGACGAACTGCTCGCGGAGTTGACCCTGCCGCCCACCGAAGAGGTGAGCTTCCAGAGCAAGGACGGCACCGAAGTCCACGGCCTGCTCACAAAGCCCGTCGGATATACACCGGGCGCCAGGGTTCCCCTGCTGCTGCGTATTCACGGAGGACCCAACGGGCAGGACGCCCATACCTTCAGCACCGAGCGCCAAATGTTCGCCGCCAATGGCTACGCCGTGCTGGCAGTCAATTACCGCGGCGGATCCGGCCGCGGCCAGAAGTACTCCCATGCCATCGCGGCCGATTGGGGCCATCTGGAAGTCGAAGACCTGGAAGCCGGCGTCAATCACGTGATTCAGATGGGCGTGGCAGACCCCGAACGCCTGGGTGTGGGAGGCTGGAGCTACGGCGCCATTCTGACCGACTACATGATCGCCTCAGACCAGCGGTTTAAGGCCGCCACCAGCGGGGCGGGCACCGGCTTTGCGCTCTCCTTCTACGGCACCGACCAGTACATTACCCAATACGATTACGAAATCGGCCCGCCGTGGAAGGCGCTGGATACGTATTTGAAGATGGCCTATCCCTTCCTGCATGCCGATCGCATCAAAACGCCCACGCTGTTCCTGGGCGGCGAGCGCGATTTCAACGTGCCGGTGCAGGGCAGCCAGCAGATGTATCAGGCGCTCCGCAGCCTGGGAATCGACACCCGGCTGGTCATCTATCCCAACGAGACGCACGGCATCCAGCGTCCCAGCTACCAGCGCGACCGCATGGAGCGGTATCTCGCCTGGTACGACAAATATCTGAAGGGCGGCGCTCCGCTTCGCACCACCCCCGCGGGCCAGTAGGACGGTGTCCGATCAGGAGAACAGCTTCATCGAAATCCTGATGATCCGGGGAAAGTTGTTCTGAAACGGGCGAATGGCGCCAAAGCCAACCCAGGAGCCATTGGCCTGTCTTCCTGGGAGGACCGTCAAATGGATTCAGGTCGGATCCCGGAAATGATTATGCGACGCCTGCCCCCGGGGACTGACCGCAGCCAAACATTCCGGGATCTCGCCGCCACAATCTACCTGGTTTTTGAATATGGGAGATCAAAGCGATGAATCTGCACGGAAGCCGCCCGATACGGGGTCGCTACCGCCGTACTCCCTTAAGGATGTGCCGTTTGCGTTAACCAACGGCGTACTGGTCGGCGACGCTGTCCTGTTGTATATTCCAATCGTCGCATGATCTCTACGAACGGTACTCCGGCGGTCTCCACCGGCCACGAATTCCGGCCGACGGTTCCCGATCGCGTCGAGGATCTGGCCATCCCGCGCTCGCTGGTGACGGACCTGATCCTGCGCTATCTCTGGATGCACGGCACCGGGTCGTTGCGGTCGCTGAACGAGACCCTGAAGCTCTCGTTCCCGATTTTGGAAACGATATTCCACCAGTTCCGGCAACAGCAGTTGCTGGAAGTGAAAGGGATGTTGGGCAACGACTACAGTTTCAGCCTGACCGCGACGGGACGGGCGCAGGCTACCGCCCGGTATGAAGTATGCCAGTACGTGGGCCCGGCGCCGGTCTCGATCCAGCAATATCATGAAGTGGTCAGGGCGCAGGCGGCGAAAGTCAAACTCAGCCGCCAAAGCCTGCGCCACGCATTTGACGACCTGGTGCTGCCGGATAGCTTGCTGGACCAACTGGGTCCATCGCTGATTGGGCACCAGTCGTTGTTCTTGTACGGCGGCACGGGCAACGGTAAAACCAGCATTGCCGAGCGCATTCTGCGGATCTACCACGACACCGTGCTGGTGCCTTACGCGGTAGAGGTGGATGGCCACATCATCGCATTGTTCGATCCCGTAGTGCACCGGGTGGCCCCCAACAGCGACGAAAGGCTGGACCCCCGCTGGGTGGTGTGCGAGCGTCCTTGTATCACCGTGGGAGGTGAACTGTCCGCCGCCATGCTGGAACTGCGCTTGGATGAGGCCACACACGTCTTCATTTCGCCCTGCCAGATGAAGGCCAACAATGGCATCCTGGTGATCGACGATTTCGGGCGGCAAATGCTGGCGCCTCGCGACCTGTTAAACCGCTGGATCGTTCCGCTGGACCGCCGGAAGGACTACCTCACGCTGGCATCGGGGATGAAATTCGAAGCGCCATTCGAGCTAATGGTCGTCTTCTCCACCAATCTCAACCCCACCGACTTGGCCGACGAAGCCTTTCTGCGCCGCATTCAGACCAAGGTGCTGGTGGAAGATATCAGCGAAGATGTCTTCGATCAGATTTATGCGAGGGTGGTGGCGGTGAACCAGGTGCCGTCCGAACCAGGCTGCGCGGAGTATCTGCGGGAACGGTGTACCTCCGCGGGGGCCAAATATCTGCGCGCCTGCTATCCCAACGATATTTACAAACTGGTGAAAGCCATCAGCGAATACGAGGGTCGGTCGGTACGGCTCAACCGGGCCAACATCGATCGCGCCGTGAGCCTGTATTTCGCGCGCCCGGAACCCGCGCGATAGGCAGGGTATCGAACCTAACCAAAAGCAGTCTGGCACGCCGGAACTTCGGAGCCCATACTGTGTTTGCGCAATGCAGGACCCATCCGCCACATTCCGTCGCTATTTGCAGATGCTTCCCGATGAACTTCTGGCGAGCGTGACGGAAGACTACATCTGGCTGGCAGACCTCGATTTTCGCGAGGAGCCTGGCCGGAACGCGGAATTTCGGAGGCGGCGTGAGTGTTGCCGCGAGGAATGCTCACGCCGGGGTGTCCCGCAACTCTATCGCGAGGCCAGGGAAGTGGTCTCACCGTTCGCCGCCTGAGTTGGCGCGGGTAACGAAGCGGGCCCTACCGCAGGATACTGTACATATTGGAAAAGTCGTCCGTCCAGGTGCGGAAACGGCCGTTTGGCCGCAAAAGCACGGCTTTCCGGTAAAGGTCCGGGTGGCGGTCCGCGGTAGCGCGATCCATGATCAGAGCCCAGGAGCAGGAGAAACAGAGGAAGTCGCTCTCCTCACCTCGAAAATCGTAGTACAACGCCACTTTACCGAAGGCGTCCGCGGCGCGTGCCATCACCGGCGCCAGATTCAGGTAGGTGTTGGTCACATTGACGGCCAGGATTCCGCCCGGTTTGAGGTGGCGGAAATAGATGGCGAACGCTTCGCGGGTCACCAGGTGGACCGGCACCGAGTCCCCCGAGAACGCGTCCATCACCAGGATGTCGAAATGCTGGCTGGATTCCGATTCCAGGCTGAGGCGTCCGTCTCCCAGGGCCACTTCCACTTTGGCGGGCGTATCGCGTAAATAAGTGAATTCGCGCTGCGCCAGGTCCAGCACCAGTGGATTGATTTCGTAGATGCGGATGGTATCGCCGGCCTTGCCGTAAGCCGCCAGGGTGCCGCATCCCAAGCCGAGGACGCCGATGCGGCGCGGCGCTCCCTCCAGAGACCGCATGGCGCGTCCGATGCCCGATTCCGGGCAGAAATACGTGACTGGCTGATAGCGATACTCCTCGCGCAGCATTTGTTCGCCGTGATTGATGGCGCCGTGGACCAGGGTCCGGTGGGCGTCTTCGTCGGTACGGGGGTCGCCTTCGTCCATCACCCGCAGTTGTCCGTAGAAGTTGCGCTCCACCACTTTGTAGCCCGCCACCATGGTTTTCATCAGATGGCCCAGAAAGTAGAGATAGCCGCCCAGGCTAACCACCATCACCGCGGCGGCGGCATATTTCCGGAATCGCGGCAGGCGCCCCAGTTCCCTCTGCAAGGTGAGGCAGACCACCACCGCGCAGAGCGCCATTCCCAGCGGGAACTCGTAGTAAGCGTGGAACACGTTGGGCGCGACCAGTCCCACAAACAAACCGCCGAATGCGCCGCCCAGCGATACCGTCACATAGAAGCCTGTCAGGAAACGGGGATGCGGTTTGAGGCGGGCCAGTTCCCCATGGCAAACCATGCAGCAAATGAACAATGCCAGACTGAGCAACGCGATCACCGGCCGGATGTGCATCGATTTGGAACCGGACCACATGCGATAGGCCATGAAACCGAGGGCCAAGGTGAGCAGGGGAACAAACAGGCCGCGGCGATAGAACCGGGCGGATTCGAAACACAGGATGAAGCTGAGCAGATAGACGCTGAGGGGAAGAATCCAGAGGAACGGAATGGCCGCGACATCCTGGGTGAGATGATTGGTCACGGCCAGCAACAGCACGGACGCACTGCCTGCCAGGCCAAGCCACAGAAGGCGTACGGTCCACTCCGGCGCGGGCCCGGCCGATTCCGCCATAACCGCGGGCGTCTCCGGTTCCTGCCGGGGTTGTGCGGTGGCACGCCAGGCTGTGACGCCGCAGAGCGCCGCGAAGCAAATATAGGCAGCAGACCAGGTCCATGCCTGAGCGTGGGTGGACAGGTTCGGTTCCACCAGCAGCGGGTAGCTCAGCAGCGCCAGCATGGAAGCGAAATTCGAGAGTGCGAAGAGCCGGTAGGGCAGGCCGTCCCTGTGATTGCGCGCGTACCAGGCCTGCAACAGGGGACCGGTGGACGACAGAAGAAAATAGGGCAGACCGACGGTGACGCCCAGGAGTTCCAGTATCCGCAGCGATGGATGCCCGACCGATGCCGTCCGCCATGCCGTACTGGGGATGATGGGCAGCGCCGCCAGGCTGGCCAGCAACACGAAGCAGTGGACCATCGCCTGCCGCCGGCCCGCTACTTTCTCATGCAGCCAGTGGGCGTACAGGTATCCCAGCAGCAGCACCACCTGGAAGAACAACATACACATGCTCCACACGGCCGAGGAGCCCCCAAACCAGGGAAGGATCGCTTTGGCGATAATCGGCTGCACCGCAAATAGCAGAAAAGCCGACAGGGAAATAGTCAACGCATAAAACAGCATGAAGTTGTTAATTCTACGCTAGCGGAATTGCACGCCGCCGGCGCTGGTGTTTTAGAAACGGCGAAAAGCTTATAAGCTGGAAGCTTCTTGGAAGATCATCGCCAACCCGGCCTGGTCCGAGGCTTCGGACTCCTGCAGGCCACCGCGCTCAATATGAGCAACATGATCGGCGTCGGGCCGTTCATCACCATACCGCTGATCATCGCCTCGATGGGCGGCCCGCAGTGCATGCTGGGCTGGCTGCTGGGCGCGGTGCTGGCGCTGTGCGACGGGCTGGTGTGGAGCGAACTGGCCGCCGCCATGCCCGGCACCGGCGGCACCTACCTCTACCTGCGGGAGGCTTTTCGCAAAACCAACCTGCGAGACCTGCTGCCATTCCTGTTCATCTGGCAATTCATCTTCAGCGGTCCGCTGGAGATCGCATCGGGATATATCGGTTTTTCGCAATATGTCGGCTACTTCTGGCGCGGCATGACCCCCATGCAGGGCCGGATGATCAGTATGGCCGTGGGCGCGGCAGTGATTGGACTGCTCTACCGGCGCGTGACCGCCGTGGCGCGGATGGCTGTGGTGCTTTGGGTAGGCGTGCTGGCAACCGTGCTGTGGATCATCGCCAGCGGCATGGCTCATTTTCAGGCGCATACGGCATTCGATTTTCCTGCCGGCGCATTTACGTTCACCACCGGCTTTTTCGCCGGACTCGGCTCCGCCATGCTGATCGCCATGTACGATTTCATGGGCTATTACGATATCTGCTACGTCGGCGGCGAGGTGCGCAATCCGGCGCGCGTGATCCCTCGCTCGATCATCTATTCGGTTTTGGGTGTGGCCGCGATTTATACCCTGATGAACCTCAGCATCATTGGAGTGGTGCCGTGGCGCGAGGCGGCGAAATCCCGGTTCGTGGCGTCGCTGTTCATGGAGAAACTTTATGGCGCGGGCGCGGCATCCGCCGTCACGGTGCTGGTGTTGTGGACTGCGTTTGCTTCCGTATTTGCCCTCCTGCTGGGCTACAGCCGCATCCCGTACGCGGCGGCGGCGAACGGGCATTTCTTCGCGGCCTTCGCGCGACTGCACCCGCGCGGCAACTTCCCCCACGTGTCCGTGCTCGTCATGGGTACCCTGGCGATGGCGGCGTCTCTGTGGAATCTGGACGCGGTGATTTCCGCCCTGCTCACTTCCAGGATCCTGGTCCAGTTTATGGGACAGGTGATCGCATTACAGTATCTGCGCCGGCATCGTCCGGAGATCCCACGGCCGTTCCGCATGTGGCTTTATCCCGTCCCGAGCATCATCGCCTTCCTGGGATGGACCTACATCTTCCTGACGTCCGGCTGGTGGTTCATCGCTTTTGGAGCGCTCACGTTAAGTGCCGGTGCAATCGCATACGCCATCTGGCGAGCCATCCCCCGGTCCACTCCGTGATTACTTGTAATTTGCGGCGATTGATCGCCGGCGCGTCCTATTTACAATCCAACAGCCAATAATCCCGCGCTATCACTTATAATCCGAATTAAGGACCCACTCATCCCATGGCGCTGTTCAAAACCCGCAGCGCCGCCGTATATGGCATCGATGCGCACCTGATCGATGTCGAAGTCGACATGTTTTCGTCTGGCTCGGCGCGCGACTCTGTCATGGTCGGCATGCCCGACACCGCCGTCCGCGAGAGCCGCGAGCGCATCAAAAGCGCGCTCATCAACTCCGGGTTCGGCTATCCCAATAAGCGAATCACCATTAACCTGGCGCCGGCCAACGTCCGCAAGGAAGGCGCGGGCTTCGATCTGCCGGTGGCGCTCGGCATCCTGGGGGCGATGGGGGTCATTGAAAAGCTCGATCGGCACCTGGCGATCGGGGAACTCTCGCTGGACGGCGCCATTCGTCCGGTTCGCGGCGCGCTTTCGGTGGCCATCTGCGCGCACGATCACGGCATCCCCAGGATCATCGTCCCCTTCGAGAATGCGGCGGAGGCGGCGGTGGTGGAAGACGTCCAGGTTTATGGCCCGCGCAGCCTGGCGGAAGCCGTAGCCATGATCGCCCGCCCGGCGGATTTCGAACCGGCTGCGCCGCGCGCCAACGGGCATCGGGCGCAGGCTCCGGCCCTGCTGGACTTTCGCGACGTGCGCGGCCAGGGCACCGCCAAACGGGCTCTGGAAGTTGCCGCCGCCGGCGCCCACAACGTGCTCATGGTGGGCCCCCCAGGGTCCGGCAAGACCATGCTCTCGAAACGATTCGCCGGCATTCTGCCGCCGTTGACATTCGATGAAGCCATCGAGACCACCAAGATTCACAGCATCGCCGGCCTGCTGCGCGGCGGCGAAGGGCTCATGACGGAGCGCCCTTTCCGCGCCCCCCATCACACCATTTCCGACGCCGGGCTCATCGGCGGAGGAACGGGCATGCCGCGCCCCGGCGAGGTCAGCCTGGCCCACAACGGCGTACTCTTTCTGGACGAATTCCCGGAGTTTCCCCGCGATGTGCTGGAACTGCTCCGGCAGCCTCTGGAGGATGGCTCCGTCACCATCGCGCGCGCGAACATGACGCTGCGCTTCCCTTCGACCCTGATTCTGGTGGCGGCCCTGAATCCCTGCCGCTGCGGATTCCTGGGGGATGCCACCAGGGAATGCCGCTGCACGCCCGGACAGATTCAGCAGTACCTCGGTAAGATCAGCGGCCCGCTGCTGGACCGCATCGATATCCACGTGGAGGTGCCGGCGGTGCCTTATCAGGAACTCCGCGGCAGTACGACCAGCGAATCCTCAGCCGAGATCCGCGTACGCGTGGCCGCCGCCCGGGCTGTGCAACAGGCGCGAGGGTATTACAATTCGCGCATTCCCGCCCGCGCCATCCGCAAAATATGCGTGCTGGACGATGCCGGCGAACGCACGCTGGAAATGGCCGTCCGGCGGCTGGGCCTTTCGGCCCGCGCGCACGACCGGATCCTGAAGGTGGCCCGCACCATCGCCGATATCGGCGGATCGGAGGCCGTGCTGGCCAAGCACGTGGCCGAAGCGGTGCAGTACCGCAGCATGGACCGCAATTACTGGAATTGAGCGCGCGCTGTGGCCGTAAACTGCCGCTTCGGGAACAAACCGGACCCGCCGTGCGTTGTCTCTGTATTGAGGAGTGACCGTTGCATTTCTTCTGGCAGGACCTTCGCTACGGCCTCCGGACCCTGCTGCGGAATCCGGGATTTTGCGCCGTGGCCATTCTGGCACTCGCTCTGGGCATAGGACCCAACACCGCCATCTTCACCATGGTCAACGCCGTGCTGCTACGGCCGCTGCCGGTTCCCGAGCCCGGCCGCGTGGTGATGATCTGGGGCACCATGCTGCAATCGGGATTCGATCAACTGCCCGTCAGCGGCGCCGATTACCTGGATTGGAAGAAGCAGGCCGCCTCCTTCGAACATATGGCCGCGGCGTTCGCCATTCCCGAATACGGCCTCAACGTGAGTGGCGCGGGCGAGCCGGAGCGCGTGCCGGCGGCCACGGCGTCCAAGGAGTTTCTCCCGGCGCTTGGCATCGCGCCAATCGCGGGGCGGAATTTTCTGCCCGAGGAGGATCGCCCCGGCGGCGCGGCCGCGATGCTCATCAGCAATGCCTTCTGGCAGCGCCGTTTCCATTCCGATCCCTCGGCCGTGGGCCGCACCCTGACGGTAGACGGCATCCCGCGTACCATTGTCGGGGTAGTGCCCCATGAACTGAGCGACATGATTGCCGCGGACCTGTGGCTGCCCACCGCCATCGATCCCAACAACACCGAGCGCGGCAATCACAACTATGGCATCGTGGCGCGGCTCAAACCGGGAGTCACCGCCGCGCAGGCGCGCGCCGAAATGACGGTGATCGCGCAGCGCCTGGAGCGCGCTTATCCTGCCACCAATACCGGCTGGGGGATCACGCTGTTCCCCATGGCGGAGATGTTTACCGGCCGCATCCGCCCGGTGCTGCTGATTCTGCTGGGCGCGGTGGGGCTGCTGCTGCTCATAGCCTGCGCCAATCTGGCCAACCTGCTGCTGGCGCGGGCCGCGGCCCGCGAAAAGGAGATCGCCGTCCGCGCCGCGCTGGGCGCCGGCCGCGGCCGCATCGTCCGCCAACTGCTTACCGAGAGCCTGGTGCTGGCACTGGCGGGCGGACTGCTGGGATTGTTGCTGGCGGTGTGGAGTGTGCGGGCGGTGCGCGGCGTGGTGCCGGATATGTTCCCGCTGCTGCAGCACATGGGAGTGGACCTGCCGGTGCTGGCCTTCACCCTGGGGCTTTCCATTCTGACCGGCCTGCTGTTCGGGCTGGTTCCCGCCTGGAAGTCTTCGCGCACCGATCTCAACACCGCGCTCAAAGAAGCCGGCGGCCGCTCGGAAAGCGCCGGCGGATCGCACCGCGTTCGCGGCGTCCTGCTGGCTTTTGAAGTGGCGCTGGCGGTGCTGCTCTCAGTGAGCGCCGGCCTGCTGCTGCGCAGCTTCGCGCAGGTAGTGGCGGTGGACCCCGGTGTTCGCGTATCCCATGTTCTGACCATGGCTGTGAGCCTCACCGGCGTGAAGTACGATACCCCGGTTAAGCGCGCCAATTTCTACAAGAACCTCACCGGGCGGCTGGAAGCGCTCCCCGGCGTCCGGTCCGCCGGCGCGGTGCTGTTTCTGCCGCTCCGGGTATCGATGCTTTCGTTCCGCATTGGCGTGAACCGCTTCCGGATTGAAGGCCGTCCGCCCGTTGCGGACAGCCGGCAGCCCATGGCGGACTACCGTATTGCCACCCCCGGATACTTCAACACCATGGGCATTGCCCTCCGGCAGGGCCGTTTGTTCGACCAGCACGACGACCTGGACGCAAAGCGCGTCGCGCTTATCAACGAAGCCATGGTCCGTAAGCAGTTCCCCGGGGAGAATCCGCTCGGGAAACGCATTAGCAGCGGCGGCGCGCTGATGGAGATTGTGGGCGTGGTGGCCGATGCCAAACTGTACGGCCTGGATGCGCCTATCGAGCCGGCCCTCTACGTGCCGCACATGCAGCACCCCAGCGATTCCATGGGGCTCGCCATCCAGACCGTGGGCGACCCCTCGGCCATGACCACGGCGGTCCGCCGGGAAATCCTGAAGCTCGATCCGGAACAGCCCATCTCCAGCGTGCGGACCATGGAGAACGTGCTCTCCGATTCGCTGATGCTGCGGCGCGTCTCCATGCTGATGCTGAGCGTTTTCGCCGCCCTGGCACTGGTCCTGGCCGCCGTAGGCATTTACGGTCTCACGGCGTACTCGGTGAGTCGCCGGACGCACGAAATCGGACTGCGCGTGGCGTTGGGCGCAAGCCAGGCTCAGGTTCTGCAACTGGTGGTGGCGCGGGGACTGGCGATTTCCCTGATCGGCGCCGCTATGGGCCTCGCCGCTGCGTTGGCATTGACCCGCGCCCTTTCCGGAATGCTCTACGGCGTCACTGCCACAGACCCGCTGGTTTTTGCCGGAGTGCCCCTGTTGCTGGTCGGCGTCTCGGTTTTGGCCAGTTATGTCCCCGCGCGCAAGGCCACGCGCATCGATCCGCTGGTGGCTCTGCGGTATGAGTAATCGCACCGGCGGGCAGCAAAGCGGGGACGACGCGCCGCGTGCCCGGCTACCGGTGTGGCCGCCCTGGCGCTTGATGATTTCATCCAGGTCGGCAGCCATTCTCTTCTTTCCGGCGGGGTACCTTTAGCACAAATGCGCTGAAATTTAAGCTCCATTGCCCTACTCCCGGGCGGGCAAGCTGCCGATTTACTCTGTGACAGCGGACGAGCCTTGCCGAAACGACGCGTACAACTCGGGGCAGTTCTCGCATGCCTGGCGTTTTCGACTGCGGCCCTTCCCGCCGAAGACCGGTTTTCCTGGCGCTCCTGGGGTGTGCGCGACGGCTTCACGGAAACTTATTCCCGCAGGGTAAGCCGTATGCCCGGCGGGAGCGTGTACATCCGTCACGGCGCGGTCCCCCTGATGAGCGTGTTCGACGGCTACGGTGTGACACTCATGCCCGAACCTCGCGGCGTTGCGCAGCCCGTCTGGCCCGCCACGAAAAGGGTATACGCGGATGCCGCCGGGAACTTGTGGACTGCTTCCGTGGACGCGTTGCGAGAGTACCGCGATGGAAAATGGACGGTGCGGTATTCCCCGCCGCCAGGGCGCCGCGTCCTGGCCGCGGTACCGGCGGGCCGGCATGTCCTGGTGCTGATGGACAACGCGCTCAGCGAGTTCGACCCGGACCGGCAGGTGTGGCGGGAGGTCCGCAAAGCGGAGCAATCCCGTGTCGCCCCTTTTCTGGAGATGTGTCCGGGGGTCCGCGGACGAAGTGTACATCACCGGCCAACACGGGTTGGCAAAGCTGCACATTTCCGGGAACGGCGCCGTTTCGGGTTGGCTCGAAATCAATGGCGACGCCCAGTCGCTTTCGAACTTCGTCTATCCACTGCCGGGCGACCGGGAGTTGTTTGCGCAGGCAGTATCGGCGCGTGACCGGTTGCACCATATTGTCCGCTGGGCCGGAAACGAACTCCAGCCCGTGTATGCGTCGGCGGCCGGCGACCTTCGCGGTTGGCGCACGGGTGACACCGCCGTCTGGATCTCCGACGGGCCTGCGATTTTCAGGCTGCGGAACGGCCGGAAGTTCCCAGTGGAAAGGGCCGGGGTTCTCTCCGGGAATATATACGATATCTATTCCGAGGAAGGCAAAGCCTTTTGGGTAGCCACGTCGGAGGGCATCGCGCGCTATACGCCACCGTTGTGGGAACGGCCTGCCGGCACGGAGGAATTCGACTTCCCGGTTCACTCCATCGCCGAAGATGGCCGTGGCACGCTCTGGATGAGCGCCACCGGCTACCTCTTGGAACTTCAGGGCGAAACCTGGACGCGTCACGCTCTGCCGGACGGCATTCGAACCCATACCGTGGAGACGAACGGCGTCGTGCCGTTGCCCGACGGCCGGATTCTCGTGAAAGTATTGGGCGTAAACTCCACGGATGCAGTCCTGGCGATGGATCCACGGAGCGGCCGGTTCACGCCCTTGGCCCATCCCGAAGGCCGGTCGCTCACGATGCTTCAGGTTCGCCAGGGCGGCGGGGCTTGGGTAGGCAGCGAGGCGAAGGGCGTTCCGGGATTCCGGCTGGAGATTTACGATGGGATCCGTTTTCAGAAAATCCTGGAGGTGGGAACTGAATGGCGGGGCGCAAATCTCCGGTGCGTGCTCGATGGCGGGCACGGAGAGATCTGGTTGGGCGGTTCTTCGGGTGGAGGACGGTACCGGGATGGCCGTTTTTCCGATCCGTTCCAGCCTGCAAACGGATATACCGACGCTGGCGTATTCATTCTGGGCAAATTGCCGGGTGGGCGAAATCGTGGCCGGCGGCCGGGACCGGCTTTTGAAGTATGACGGAAAATCGTGGGTCATGATGCGGGAGGGGCTGGACCGTGTCCGCCAAGTGGCGACGACGCACGACGGCACTGTGTGGGTAGCTTCTGCCAGTGGTCTCCACCGCCTCAAGGACGGGAACTGGCTCACTCAGCAACTGGAGGAAGGCTTGCCTTCGGTGATCGCTTACACCGTCTTTCAAGACAGACTGGGCAGGTTGTGGGCCGGAACGACACGCGGTGTGGTCCTTTCCCGTCCGGACGCCGATATCGATCCTCCGCGGACCGTTCTGGATCCCGGCAGCAACCTGCAAGAAGTCTCGCCCACGGGCGAAGCGCGAATCTCGTTCCGCGGAATTGACCGGTGGAACCAGACGGATGCGGCCCGCCTGCTCTTTTCATACCGCCTGGATGACGGCGCCTGGTTGCCATTCGTAGAAGGCAGCGGCATTTCGCTTCACCGGCTCGGCGCCGGAGCACACCGCTTCTCCGTGCGCTCCATGGATCGCAACGGCAATGTCGATCCCACGGGCCAGATGCTGTCCTTCTCGGTGCCGTCCCCCTGGTACCGGCAGGTCGGGTTTCTGACTCTTGGAGGCGCGGGATTGCTGGCGATCTTCACTCTCGCCTGGGTCGTCGCGGCACAATACCGTCGCCGCGGCAGCCTGATCCTGGAACTGCATCAGGCCAAGGACTTGGCGGAGAGCGCGAGCCGGCACAAGACCGAATTCCTGGCCAACATGAGCCACGAGATCCGCACACCCATGAATGGTGTGATCGGCATGACGGGCCTGCTACTGGACACGGCATTGAGCCCCGAGCAGCGGGAATACGCCGACACCGTTCGCTGTTCGGGAGAAGCCCTGCTCACCATCATTAACGACATCCTGGACTTCTCCAAGGTCGAAGCCGGCAAACTGGAAATCGAGGCAGTCTCTTTTGATTTGCGCGTGTCGATCGAAGAAGTCAACGAAATGCTGGCGCCCAAGATCGAATCGCGGAAACTCGATCTGGTGCTGCAGTACCCTGCGACCGTCCCGCGCTACTTTGTGGGCGATGCGGGGCGCATTCGCCAGATAATGACCAATCTGGTAGGCAACGCCATCAAATTCACGCCCAGCGGCGATATCGTGATCGACGTCGCGTGCGAGTCCCGGGAGGAGGCGCGGGCCCTGATGAAGATCTCGGTGATCGATACCGGCCCCGGCATTCCCGCCGGTAAGATCGACGGGCTATTCGAAAAATTCAGCCAGTTGGATGGCTCGACCAGTAGAAAATACGGCGGCACCGGCCTGGGGCTGGCGATCTCGAAACAGCTCGTCCAACTGATGGGAGGGTCCATCTCGGCGAACAGCCGGCCTGGCCAGGGCTCCACGTTTTCCTTCACCTTGCCTTTGCTGGTCGATCCTGCCCCGCGTGAAGCCTCCATGGGCATGGACGACTTGCGGAATCTCCGCCTGCTCATCGTGGACGATAACGAAGTCAACCGCCAGGCGTTGCACGAACAAATCACCAGTTGGGGCATGCGCAACGGCAGCTTCGATACCGGTGAGGAGGCCCTCCGGACCCTGCGTGCAGCCAGGCAGGCTGGAGATCCCTACCACTTCGCGATTCTCGATTACGAAATGCCCGGTATGGACGGCGCCGCGCTGGCACGCGCGATCAAAGCCGATCCGGACATCCGCGATACGCTGGTCGTGCTGCTGACCTCCGTCGGCCAATGGGCCGAGGTTAAGCAGAGGGAAAGCGGCACCGTGGACGCCTCACTGGTGAAACCCGTGAGGCAGTCTCAGCTCTTTAGCGCTCTCTCTACCGTGTGGTCCAGGAGTCACCAGCCTTCGGACGCCAGCCAAGTCACCGCCGGTCGATCTTTAGCGGAGATGGCACGGGTGGTTTCGGACCGGCTCGGTGAATTCCCGATTCGCGTGTTGGTGGTCGAAGATAACATCGTGAATCAGAAGTTGGCCGCGCGCCTGCTCGCAAAATTCGGTTTGCGTGCGGATTTAGCCGCGGACGGCGTCGAAGCCGTCGAGATGTACCGTCTGGTCCCCTACGACCTGATCTTTATGGATTGCCAGATGCCGGAGATGGATGGCTACGCCGCCACCCGGGAAATCCGCCGCCTGGAGGGCGAGGCCCGGCACGTTCCCATCGTGGCCATGACCGCTGAGGCGCTGGCGGGCTGCCGGGAGCAATGTCTTGCCGCGGGAATGGACGACTACATTGCCAAGCCGATCAAGGGCGAGATGCTTTTCGAGGCGCTGCGAAAATGGATCCCGGGCAGAGCCGGGGGTGGCGCTGCGAGCGTGCAGGCGGTCCTTCACCCCTGAACATGAGTTACGCAACGGCGCAGGGCGGCGGGTTCACCTTACGGTAACTGCGAGCCAGTTCCATGTAGACGCCCAAATCGCGGTCCAGGTCGCCTTGCGTGCCGTCGAAGTAGAAGTTGCGAATCGGAAGCCCACCCAAATCGCGGCTGATGCGCGGATAGATCGCTTCACAGACAATACCGTTCATGCAGGTGAATGGGCTGATGTCGATGATTCCGGCGGCGCCTTTGCGCGCCAGGTAAACCACTTTTCCCACGTTGAGCACCATTTCGCCGAAGGCGCCTTCACGAGGCAGGTAGGGACGGGCGCATTCCAGGATCTCGTAAATGTCCGGCTCCTCGCGGCCCTTGAAATCTTCCGCCAGCGGCGCCGTCAGAATGTGCTCATCGTGCTTCTGCACGCGCTTGCGGACCCAGGCTCCGAGCGCTTCCGCGGTCCAGATGCGGCCGGTGAGGCGCAGTTTGCGAAAATGCTCGGAGTTGGTGTACCAGATCCATTCCACGATGTCGCTGACCCACGCCTCGGCGCCGTACCCTTCCAGGCAACGGACCAGGTTCTCGTTAGAGAAAGTGTTCAAGCGGCAGAAGATCTCGCCCACGATGCCGATCACCGGGAGGGTGCGGTGGCGATTCAGCGAGAGCTTGCGAAAGCGGTCGCGGCTGCGGATCAACGAATCGCGCAGGGCCAGCAACTGCGCGCCGGGATCGACGGGCGTGGATTCGAGCGTGCCGCAAAGGTCGTCCAGCGACTCTTCGTAAACCGTTTCACTATCGCCGCGCCGCTCTTCGTACGGGCGGCAGATCAGCAGCAGCTTTTCGAGCAGGTCGGCGCACAGCAGCGCGCGCCATCCGGTGCGCACGAAAGGGCCGGCGAGCGCCCCCAGTCCCTGATACGCATTCTGGCTGGTGGGAGAAAGGATCTCCACAGACCGGTAGCCATTGGTATCCAGCACGTGGCGAAGGTAGGGCGCGTATTGGCCGAAGCGGCAGGGACCTTCGGCGGTAGGCATGAACAGGGCGATCCGCGCCGGGTCCGTCTCCGGCTTCTCCAGCAGCTTCATGAAATCGCCCACCGTGACTTTGGCGGGATAACACTCGTCGCCCGACGTGTATTTGGCGCCCAGTTCGCGCGTGCGATGGTCCGACGGTGGAGTGGGTTCCGCATCCAGGCCAATCGCGCGGAAGGCGGAGGCGAAAGCGCGGGCGCTCCCATAGGCCATGGGCGGGATGTAGATCCGCTTGGCGGCTAATGGATGCTCGGTTGCGGCTGGTAACATCGCAGAATTCCTTTGCTGTCGAGGTAAGCTTCGCAGCGGGTCATATAGCCGGCGTCGTTGCCGTGGCCGTCGAACTGCAACACCAGCAGGGGCGCGCCGGCGGCTTCGCGGGCAAAGTGCTTAATATAGGAATCCGGCCCGCACTTGAAATTGGTGATGTAGATCATGTGCAGGTTGCTCCGCGTGGCGGCGATGCGCGCGGCTTCCAGGATTTTGCGGCCGGAGACCCAGAACATGCTGGCGTGAACATCGGCGATTGGCTCGCGCCCGGTCACCAGGAAATCCAGCGGAATTACGTTCGCGCCGTACCGGTGGCGCAGTTTGCGCGGAATGTCGCAGTTCACGCCGCGGTCGTAAATGTTATAGCCGCGCCCCGCCAGAATCAGGCCGGGTTCGCCGGTCTGTTCCAGCGTTTCCAGCGCGCGGCGGCCGGCGGCCAGCAGGGCGTCCTGAAACTCCCGCTGGGTCCGGAACGCGGCGTTCACGGCAGCATCGCTGGCGCGGCGCGTGACGCCCAGGCGGCGCATGGTCTCGGCCAGGGCCTTCTTCACCTGGTCCGGACCTAGTTGAAAATGCAGGGTCGGGATCAGGAATTTGTGCTGATGCGGCTCCAGCGTGGGGCTGGAACGGAGCACCCACGGCAGCGTCTGGCTCCAGGGGCAATAATGGGAGGCGCAGGAACCTTCGGCTGATTCGGCATCCGCGATGTTCGGAATCAGTATGTAGTCTACGCCGGCTTCCACCAACGACTGCACGTGTCCGTGGGCCACCTGCACGGGATAGCACGGCTGCGCCACCGCCATTTCGATTCCGGCGGCCGAAATGCGCGGATCGGTCACCGGCGATAACACCGTCGCGATTCCCAACTCGGCGAAGTAGCGCTTCCAGAAGGGCAGACGGTCCAGCATAGCCATAGCGCGCGGCAGGCCCACTTTGAAGGCGCCGCCGGTGGCGGTGGGAAGCGCTTCCAGCAGCTTCTCACGATACGCGAACAGGTCGTCGATCACCGGCTTGCGGCCGGTGGACGAAGGCTTGCGGAACTTGTCGGAACATTTATCGCCCCAATAGCTCTTCTGGCCTTCGATAATGAATTCCTTCATGTCGCACAGATTGCTGCAAGCCTTGCACACAAAATCCCGGGTGGCGAGTTGGAGCTTGTGCAGGTCATAGCCGCGGAATCTCGTTTCGGCGCCCGTCGCCTGGTGCCACTGCCGCGCGATCAAGGCCATGCCGATCGCGCCCATCACGCCGTTGTACGGGGGCACGGTGATCTTTTTGCCCAGCAGGCTGGCGAAGGCGGCGGTAACCGCGTCGTTATAGGCTGTGCCGCCCTGGAAGTAGATCACGTTGCCGATCTTGCGCCCGCGCACTACGCGATTCAGATAATTGAGCGCAATGGAGTAGGCCAGGCCGGCTACCAGGTTGGGCACGGTTTCGGCCTTGTGCAGCCAGCCGGTGACGTCGCGCTCCATGAACACCGTGCACCGCTCGCCCAACCGGGTGGGACTGGCCGCGGCAAGAGCGAGCCGGGCAAATTCACCCTTGATGCTGATGCCCAGCTTTTCCGCCTGTTCTTCCAGGAACGACCCGGTGCCCGCTGCGCAGGCCTCGTTCATAGCGAAATCGACCACCACGCCGTTTTCGATCGAGATGAATTTGGAATCCTGCCCGCCAATCTCGAAAATGGTGTCCACCGGCTCGCCGCCCAGGGTGCTGCTGATGTGGATGGCCCCGGTCTTATGGGCCGTGATTTCGTCGTTGACGGCGTCGGCCCCGACGAACTCGGCGATCAGTTCGCGGCCCGAGCCGGTCGTGCCCACGCCGCGAATCCGCAGCCGGCTGCCCCATAGTTTCTCCACCTCGGCCAGCCCCTGCTGCACGGCTTCGATGGGGCGTCCGGCGGTGCGCAGGTAAACATCGTGGATGACGGTGCCGAACTCGTCGATTACCACCACATTGGTGGAAACCGACCCGATGTCCAGACCCAGGTAGGCCGTGGTCGGTTCGGCGGACGCCGCCGGAACATAGACCGAAACGCGCTCGCGCAGTTGCACTACGTGGGCGCTGGAAAGGGGGCGGGAATCCTGCACGGTTTCTGTGGAATCGTGCTGGTTCAGCCGGTGAATTTCCAGGATGGAGCGCTTCTGAGTTTCTTCGGACTCCAGCATTGCCGTGCCGATGGCGCCGCACCAGGCAAATTCGGGCGGCACCAGCAAGTCTCCCTCGGCCAGCGAAAAAGCCTCTCGCAGGGCGCCGGTGACGCCGGCATTCTGGGAAACCGCGCCGATCAGGGCCACAGGCGCCTGGACGGGGCGTCCTTTCACGATGGAGCTCTTGTAGTTGCGCGCCACCGCGTCGCAGAGGCCGCGCAGGATTTCGGCGGGCGAATAGCCCTTCTGCTGGGCGTGAATCATGTCGCTTTTGGCGAATACCGAGCAGCGGCCGGCGATCCGGGCAGCGCAACTCGCGGTACACACCACTTCGCCCACGTCTTCCACCGAGTACTGCATGCGGAGCGCCTGCTGGTCCAGGAAGGAGCCCGTGCCGGCGGCGCATTCGCCGGAACGGTCGTAGTCTACGATGTTGGAGCCTTCCAGCCGGATGTACTTGGAGCTTTCGCCGCCGATTTCGAACACCGTGCGCACCTGCGGATAGAACGCGCCGACCATGCGGGCGATCGCCTTGAATTCGTTCTCAAAGAACAGGCCCAGTACCTTGGCAATGGTGCGGCTGCCGGAGCCGGTGACGCGCATACCTTCCACCGCCACGTCCGGCACCGTATCGTAAAACTCGCGCAGCAGGTCGTAGGTGGACTGGATGGGGCTGCCGGAGATGCGCCGGTAGCCGGAGAGAACCAGCGGCCGGATGCCCAGGGCGCGCATGCGGAATTCCGGATGGGCGGAGCACAACGACTCGAGAATAGGCCGATCCCCAGGGTTTCCCAGGGCGGCCAGCTTGAGACTGATGGCCCCGATATCCAGACCGATATTGATGCCCATTGTCTTTCCAGTTTGGCGGCCGGCCACTCAAAATACAAGCTATTAGGGTCTGAATTGCTTATTTTTGCATCGATTGGGGAAAACCGGGGGTCGGAGGCCCTACTGAGCATTTACGTACAATTGTTGGACCTTGAACTTGCCTGTAGCCGGAGTTTCCCTGAGAGTGATATAGATACAATTTTCAAACGTAAGGTGGATCCTGCTCTATGACGAAGCTCCCAGCTATTGTGAAGCAGCATGAATCCGAGTTGCTGGCGGAATGGATCGCCGGGCAGAAGGAGTTAGCCGGCCCAAGGGGGCAGGCCCGGCCCGACGCGGAACTCCGCGCCGAGTGTAGCACGTTCCTGAACCTGTTCCAGCGGGCGGCGCAAGGCGGAAATGTCTCCAATATCGACACGGCGGATTGGAAGCCGGTCCGCGACTTCCTGCATGAACTGTCCACCCAGCGCGCCCGCCAGGGGTATTCGCCAGTGCAGACGGCCATGTTCGTCTTCTCCTTGAAACAGCCGTTGTTTCAGCGTTTTCGGCGCGAATTTCAGGGGGACGGAGACGCCCTGTCCGACGAAATCTGGACTGCCACCCTGCTGCTCGATCAGCTTGGGCTCTACACTACCGACGTCTATCAGAAGAGCCGCGAGGAAGTGATCGTGCGGCAGCAGCAGGAAATGATCGAGTTGTCCACCCCGGTCATCCAACTCTGGCAAGGGATTCTGGCGCTTCCCCTGATTGGCACGCTGGATAGCAACCGGACGCAGATCATCATGGAAACGCTGCTGCAAAGGATTGTGGACACCGGCTCGGCGATCGCCATTATCGATATCACCGGCGTTCCCACCGTGGACACCATGGTGGCGCAGCACCTGATGAAGACCGTAGCGGCCGCCCGGCTGATGGGCGCGGACTGCCTGATCAGCGGAATCCGCCCGCAGATCGCCCAGACCATGGTGCACCTGGGGGTGGCCCTGGGAGACGTGACCACCAAATCCAGCCTGGCCGATGCTTTTGCCAATGCCTTGCAAAAGAAGCGCCTCACCGTGACTGAGGTAAAGGCCTGAGGAGCTCTCCCAATGGATACGATTCCCATTCTCAAGCTGGGCGATTTCCTGCTCGTAACCATTCAAGTGGACATGCACGACCGTCTGGCCATGCGCCTGCAAGACGACCTGACCCAACGAATTGTCCAGGTCAAAGCGCGCGGCGTCCTCATCGATATTTCCGCGCTGGAGATGGTAGATTCCTTCATCGGCCGGATGCTGGCCAATATCGCCCTGATGGCCCGCGTGCTGGACGCCGAAACGGTGGTGGTGGGTATGCGGCCGGCGGTGGCGATTACCCTGGTGGAGTTGGGACTGTCCTTGAAAGGCGTACGCACGGCCCTGAACGTCGATCAAGGCATGGAATTGCTGCGGGAGCTGGGCATTAAAGGATAACGGATGCCGCTTGGCAAAGAGCAGGAGTTGAGGCTCGCCGCGTCGGAGGATGTGGTCCTGGTTCGCCAGGCCGTCCGGCAGTGGGCGGCCGACCTGGGCTTCAGCCTGGTGAACCAGACCAAGCTGGTGACGGCGGCGAGCGAGTTGGCCAGAAACGCGGTCCTTTACGGCGGAGGAGGTTTCGCACGCATTGAGACCGTGTCTCGAAACGGCCGTTCCGGCATCCGCGTGACGTTCGAAGATAATGGCCCTGGTATTGCAGACATTGAGCAGGCAATGAAGGATGGGTTCACCACGGGCTCGGGTTTGGGCTTGGGTTTAGGAGGAGCCAAGCGGCTTTCCGATGAATTCGAGATCCAGTCCCGGGTGGGTGAGGGCACACGAATTTGCGTGGTTCGATGGCGGTGATGACTCCTTATTTAGGCCAGATTGGCGATGAGTCCGCGGTGGGCGAAGCGAGGCGCGCATCTGTCGCACTGGCAGGCGCGGCCGGCTTCGACGAAATCGATGCGGGCAAAGTCGCGATTGCCGTTACCGAAGCCGCCACAAATGTTCTCAAACACGCCGGTGGTGGGGAAATTTTGCTCCGTGCCACCGATGCCGGGGTGGAGATGCTGGCTGTCGATAAAGGACCGGGCATCGCGAATCTGCAGGACGCTTTGCGCGACGGGCGGTCCAGTTCGGGCACCGCGGGCATCGGATTGGGAGCCATTTCGCGGCTGGCCGGCACATTCGACGTCTATACCGGGGAGGGGTTGGGGACTGCTCTGGCGGCTCATTTCCATCCCGCAAACTACCGCCCGTCCCCGCGGCTGCATGCAGGGCTCGAAATCGGTGTCGCGCAGGCGCCCTACCCGGGCGAAGAGGTGTGCGGCGACGCCTGGGCGTCGTCTGAATCCGCCATTCTCATAGCCGATGGATTGGGCCACGGTTTTCAAGCGGCGCAAGCGGCGCAAGTTGCGGTGAAGGCATTTGAGTGGAACCGGCGCGCGGCCGCCCGCGATGTGGTGGACGCAATCCACCTGGCGCTTCGTGCCACGCGCGGCGCCGCGGTTGCCGTCGCCTCGGTCGAGCCGGAACGGCGCCTGGTCTGGTTCTGCGGCATCGGAAATATCAGCGGAGTCATTGTCGCGGCCGGCAATCGCCGCGGCCTGGTCTCCTACAACGGCACGGCCGGCCATGAGGCCTCGCGCATCGCGCAATTGGAATATCCTTTACCCGAAGGCGCCCTGCTGGTGATGCATAGCGATGGTATCAGCGCGAAGTGGGATCTGGCATCCTACCCCGGACTGGCCTCTCGCCACCCGTCGCTGATAGCGGCCATACTCTACCGCGACTTTCGCCGGCGGACGGACGATGCCACGGTGGTGGTCGCGCGGGTGTGCCCCCCGGACCAACGGGAAGGCGCGAGATGAGTGCCGCCCTTCTCACGGCATCGCTACGTTGGGAGCAGGACCTGGTGGCGGCGCGCCAGCGGGCCCGGGATATTTCCGAACTCCTGGGCTTCGACACGCAGGATCAGACGCGCATTGCCACGTCGGTTTCGGAGATTGGCCGGAATGCCTTTCGTTATGCCGGCGGCGGGAAAATCGAGTTTCGCCTGGAAGGCTCCACGGCGCCGCAGGTGCTCGTGATCCGGATCGCCGATCAGGGACCCGGTATCCCCAATCTTCAGCGGATCCTGGCCGGAAATTTCCAATCCAGCACTGGCATGGGTGTAGGGATTGCGGGCGCCCGGCGTCTCATGGATCAGTTCGATATCGAGTCCGTCCCGGGCCGCGGTACCGTAGTCACACTCAAGAAATTTCTTCCGCGCCGTTTAGCCGTGATCACGGCGGCTCGGGTCGCCGGGATTGCGGAGGAGTTGACCCGCCGCCGTCCGGTCGAGGGCCCGTTCGATGAGTTGCAACGGCAGAATCAGGAACTGCTGGAGCTGTTGGGCGAGTTGCGCAAGCGCCAGGAAGAGCTTTCGGTGCTCAACCGGGAGTTGGAAGATACCAATCGCGGGGTAGTGGCGCTGTACGCGGAACTGGATGAGAAAGCCGACCATCTGCGGCGCGCCGACCAGATCAAGACGCGCTTCCTCTCCAATATGAGCCATGAATTCCGCACACCCGTCAATTCCATTCTGGCCCTCGGCAACATGCTGTTGAACCGTCCCGACAGCCGGATGGATGGCGAGGAGCGCCAGCAGGTGATGTTCATGAAGAGAGCGGCCGAAGGCCTGCTGGAACTGGTGAACGATCTTCTGGACCTCGCGAAAGTGGAAGCGGGCAAAGTGGAAGTGCAGCCCGTGGAGTTCGCGGTGAGCGATCTGTTCAGCACGCTGCGCGGCATGCTGCGGCCCCTGCTGGTGAATTCGCAATTGAACCTGGTATTCGAAGACGCCGCGGAGATCCCACCGCTGCTCACCGACGAAGGGAAACTCTCCCAGATCCTGCGCAATTTCATCTCAAATGCCTTGAAGTTCACTGAGAGCGGTGAGGTGCGCATCATGGCCCGGAAAGAAGGGGACACGGTCGTATTCGCCGTCCGCGATACGGGAATCGGCATTGCTCCGGAGCACCTCGATCGTATCTTTCAGGAATTTGCCCAGATCGATAGCCCCAGTCAGCGCAAGACGAAGGGTACCGGTCTGGGGCTGCCGCTGGCAAAGAAACTGGCGGAACTGTTGGGCGGCCAGGTTAAGGTGGAATCGAGTCCGGGCCAGGGTTCCACTTTCGAGGCGTGGATTCCGGCAGTCTACCGCGCAATGGTCCACCAGGAGGAGCCCTCCTGGAAAGTGGATCCCCGGCTCGCCCCGGTGCTGCTGGTCGAAGACAGCATCGAAACCAGGCTTCTGTACGAAAAGTATCTAAAAAACACTCCGTATCAATTGCTGTCAGCTTTGTCTCTGAGGGAGGCCCGGCAGGCGCTGCGGGTGTTTCAGCCGGCGGCATTTATTCTGGACGTGATGCTTCAGGGCGAGGACACCTGGACTTTTCTGGCGGAACTCAAAAGCACCGACACTACCCGTGGTATTCCAGTAATTATTCAGACAGTCGTGGAAGATGAGCAAAAAGCCCTGGCCTTGGGGGCCGATTCCTTTCTGGCTAAGCCGGTTAGCCGCGAAGCGCTTCTGGCGGAACTAGCCAGGCTGGTTCCGACGAAAGTACAGGTATTGGTGGTGGATGACGACGAGGTATCGCGTTACCTGGTACGGCAGGCGCTGCGTGAGTTTTCCTGCAACATAGTAGAAGCCACCGACGGGTATGAGGCGCTGCATCTGTCCCGGCTGCACAAGCCCGCCTTGATCACGCTGGATCTCGGGATGCCCGGACTTAACGGCGAGGATATTCTAAGTGAACTAAAAGCAGATCCGGCCACCCAAGCCATTCCGGTGGCGGTCATCACCTCTAAGTTGCTCTCCCTGTCGGATCAGGCCGAGTTAGCGGCGCACGCGGATGCCGTCCTGAATAAGTCCGCCCTGGGCGATGCGGAAGTTAAGTCGATCTTCCGGGAATTGTTGAATCCTTAACATACCCGAACTGCGGCGGACTAGTAATCTTGACTTGGTCAGCTACACTTGTAATACTGCGCGCGAGCTGACTGCTCCGGCGCCTTTGGGTCCTCCTGTTATGGTCACGATTCTGAATGTCGATGATAATCGCGCCTCGCGCTATGCGCGGAGCCAGGTACTGCGCCAGGCGGGCTATCACGTGCTGGAAGCCACCAGCGGCGAAGAGGCTCTCAAGATGGTCCTGGAGGAACATCCGCAACTGGTACTCCTGGATGTGCATCTCCCGGATATCAGCGGTCTGGATGTCTGCCGGACAATCAAGAGGCAGCCCCATTCGGCAGCCATACCGGTGTTGCACATCTCAGCCACCGCAGTCGAAGAGCACGACCTCATTACCGGTTTGCAGGCGGCCGACGCATATGTTACCGAGCCGGTGCAGCCGGAAATGCTGCTGGCGTTTGTGGGCGCGCTGCTGCGCGGCAGTGAATTGCTGCGCCAGTGGGTAGCCATTTTCGATGCGCTGACGGATGGTGTCGCCCTGCTGAATGCCGAGGGAAACGTGCTGCGCTGTAATTCGGCGTTCTGCCGGCTGCTGGGCAAGCGCATTGGTGAAGTGTTGGGGCGGCCCATCATGGAAGCGGTTGCCGCAGTGCAGTGCGAGGGCGGTCAGTTTCCGCTTCCCTGTTCGCCGGATACCAGGCAGAGCGAGATTGTAGAATGCGGGTTCAACGGGAAAGTGTATCGCTTCAGTTCCCATCCGGCCCTGGTGCGGGGAAACGTCGCCGGGGCTATCTACATGATCTCCGATGTCACCGGAGAGAAGCGCGCCTCCCAGGAGAAGGACGAAGCGCTGGCGCTTCTGCGCGGGCTCACCGATGATGCTCCGGTGGGATTCGCCTTTTTCGACCGTGATGTGCGATACCGTCTGGTGAACCAGCATCTCGCCCGAAAGAACGGCCATTCGATGGAAGCCCACATCGGGCGCACGCCCGAAGAAATTGTGCCCTGGCGCGGGGTGGAAATCCGGCGTGTGTTTCAGGCCGTGATGGAGACCGGCCTCCCCGTGCTCGATCACGAGTATGTAATGGAAGATGCCGGGGGCCAAACGCGCTCGTGGTCGGAAAACTGGTATCCCGTAAAATCGGCCGATGGGCGGTTGATTGGAGTCGGCGTCACGGCTCTGGAGACCAGCGAAAAGAAGCGGGCGGAAAGAGAACGGCAGCTTCTGGAGCGCAGGATGCTCGACGCCCAGAAACTCGAGAGCATCGGCCTGCTGGCCGGCGGGATCGCACACGATTTCAACAATCTGCTCACGGGGATCCTGGGGAACGCGGGTCTTGCCATGGAAATGGCGGATCCCGGCAGTTCCATCGCGTCGTGCCTGGAGGAGATTGTGAAAGCCGGCGAGCGCGCCGCGCACCTGACCAAGCAGATGTTGGCCTATTCCGGGAAAGGCCAGTTCTTCGTGGAAACCCTGGATCTCTCCGAAGAGACCCGCGAGGTGGTGCGCCTGGTCCTGGCCTCGATTTCCAAGAAGATCTCCGTCGATCGGGATCTTCCGCAATCCCTCCCGCGCATTCGCGCCGATAAAGGGCAACTACAGCAGGTGGTGATGAATATCGTGGTGAACGCCGCGGAAGCCATCGGCGATGCCGGCGGCCTCCTCTCCGTCCGGACCGGCATGCGGCAATTGTCGCAGCGGGAGATTCATCACACCCTGGCGGGTGCGGAACTGGAGCCCGGCTGCTACCTGTTTCTGGAAGTCAGCGATACCGGGTGCGGGATGGACGAGACCACCAAATCCAGAATTTTCGATCCCTTCTTCACCACCAAGTTCACCGGCCGGGGCTTGGGCCTGGCCGCGGTGGGCGGGATTGTGCGCAGCCACCGGGGCGCCATCCGCGTGAGCAGCGCTCCGGGCCATGGAAGCACCTTCACCGTCTACTTTCCCATGGCCGCTCAGGCGGCTCCCGAGGCCCCCAAGACGGAGAGTTCGTCCAAGATCCCGGTGAGCGGTTCGATCCTGGTAGTGGATGACGAAGAGATGGTGCGTCAAACCGCGCGGGGCGCGCTGGAACGCTTGGGCTGCAAGGTGCTGGTGGCAGGCAGCGGCAAGGAGGCGATCGAGTTGTTCCGCTATCACGCCGGCGAGGTCTCGCTGATTATTCTGGACCTGAGCATGGCCGGTATGAGCGGGCTGGAAGTATTGCCCGAGTTGCGAAGGGTGCGCAGCGATGTCTCCGTCCTGATCTCCAGCGGGTACAGCGAATCCGAAACCTTGCGCCTGTTCGCGGGCCAGAAGATTTCCGGTTTCCTGCAAAAGCCTTACACGCCGCAGCGTCTGCTGGAGCGGCTGGAGTGCTCGACCGGAGCTACCGCCCGCCCCTACTCACCGTAACTGATCTCGGTTTGCCGCGCCGAAATCGCGGAGTAAGCCAGCACGGTGAGTGACAGAAGCAACAGGCCAAAGATGGCGAGCCACGCGGGTGTAGGGTCGGCATCGATCACCATCACGTTGAACGGCGGGGGCACCGGCACCTCGACCGGGCACAAGTTGCGCAGGTAGAAAATCACGCTGATTTTCTTCAGCACCGAAGGCAGAAACGGGTTCAGGTTTTCCCAAACGAACACTACCGCCGCCGGGATCATGGGATTGCGAAAGAGAATGCCGGCAGTCAGAAACACCGCGCCATAACCCACGCAGGCCAGGGCGGCCACCACGGCGTACCATTCCAGTTGGCTGAGTCCCGGACCGTGCCAGATATAGTTCGACCAGGCCTGCCCGGCATGGCGTCCGATCATCAGGAACGATGCCGAGACGCTGCCCACGAACAGCACCAGGGCCACCGCGAGGCCCGCCAGGTACTTGCCCGCCACCAGTAACTCGCGCCGCACCGGGGTCAGGTAGTAATAGTGCAGCGTCTTCTCCAGCATCTCCGCGCGGAAGAGATTGCAGAACACGCCCACGCAGCCAAAGAAAATCGCGCCACGCAGATAGAAAAACTGGAACATGGCGGCGAAGGCCACCACATCGTCCCCGATGCCGTGCCGGTTCCCGCGTAGGGAGCGGGATTCGAACATCCAGTGCAGCAGCGTGAGGCCCATTGGCGCCAGCGCGAGACAGTAGATCCACCATCCCCGCCTGGACAGAAACGTTTTCTTCCATTCCAGCCGGAACACGCCGCCCAATTGCTTTGCCCAAAGCCCCGTCATACGGTGCCTCCTTCGCCGCCGATCAGGTATTGATAGACGCTGTTCACGTCGTCATCGGCCGGGGCCACCGATTCCACTTCCAGGCCCTGCTCCAGGATGATGCGGTTCAGCAGCAGATAGAATCCGTCCGCGTCCCTGGTGCGCACCAGCAGGCCGTTGGTGGCGCTCAATATCTTGGCCTCCACTACGTGGTCCTGGTGAAAAAGTTGCGAGGCCAGCAGGGCCGGCCGGTCGCACTGCACCAGTATCTGCATGGGCTGTTCCTTCACTTCGCTGCGCACACCCTGGATCTCTCCTTCGGCCACCACGTAGCCGTGGCTGAGCAGAATCACCTGGTCGGAGATTTTGTCCACCTCATGCAGAATGTGGCTGGACACGATGACGTGGCGGCCCGTGGCGCCCCACTCGCGGAAGAGGGCGATGGTTTCGGCGCGCGCCATGGGGTCGAGACCGTTGAGAGGCTCGTCCAGCACCAGCACCTGCGGGTCGTGCGCGATGGCCTGCGCCAGTTTGGCGCGCTGCCGCATGCCCTTGCTGTAAGCCGCCACCGTGCGGTGGGCCGCGCCGAACATATTGACCTTCTGCAGCGCCGCGGTGGTCCGATCTTCGCATTCGCCGTGGCTGTACCCATGCAGCCGCAGAAAGGAATAAATGAACTGGAAGCCGGTGAGGCCTTTGGGATAATTGTCGAACTGCGCGCAATAGCCCACCGACCGGCAAAGCTGCTCCGGACGATCGGGCCGGATGCCAAGCACGCGAATCTCGCCCTGCGTGGGGCGGATCAGGCCGGTCATCAGGTTCATGAGAGTCGTCTTGCCGGAGCCGTTGGGACCCACCAGGCTGGTGATGCCCGGCGGAACGGTCAGGTTGACTTTGTTGACGCCCAGTACCTCGCCGTAGAAGCGCGAGACATTGGAAAAGGTGATCGTGGATTCGCTCACCGCACCACCTCCGCGCCGCGAATCTTGCGCGCCAGCATGTAGAGGCAGATCCCGGCCAGCGCGGCCAGCGCCCCGCAGCAGCACCACAGAGGCAATTCTTCCCCTGAGTCACACGGAAGAAGACCGCGCCGCTGGTAGTGGGATTATTGCCTTCAAAGAGCCATACCCACACCTGCCCTACCAGGTTGCTGATCTGCAGCAGGTGGCCCCACTTGGTGCGCTGTACGGCGTTGATGGTGGCGCCGAATCCGGCCGCTACAAAGAACACCCCGAACATCAGGCCGCCGGCCGCGGGTTTCCACTTCACCCACGCCGAAAGCGCCAGGGCCAGGAGCGCCAGAATGAGAATCCAGATCCACGCGCCGAAGAACATTCCCCAGGCCAGGCGCTGGTTATCCACCATCCACTGCCAGCTTTCCAGGTAACCCTGCAATGCGAACAGCATCAGGCCCGGCACCCACGTCATCAGCGACATCAGGATCACCAGCACGCTCATCTTGCCCACCACGTACTCCACCCGCGAGAAAGGCCGCGCCAGGTATAGCGAGAGGGCGTTATTGGCCAGGTCCGGCGATACCAGGCCCGGACCGATAAAAGCGGCCAGAAACAGCGCCAATATGCTCTGCCAGCCCAGCAGCGCCTGGAAGAAGGTGACGTTGATGGAGATCAGCCGCTGGGCGCTTTCCGCATTCAACAGTTTGAGCGCGCTGGCGTTATGCTGCACGTAAATGATCAGCGCGCAGATCAGCGGGTAGATGAAGGTGCAGATGAAAAAAATGGTGAGAAACCTGGAGTGATGCAGCTCTTCCAGGGCGTAGCGGGGTATCACCAGGAGGCGCGATGCGGTGGAAGTGGTTTCCCCGTCGTAGGGCCGGTAGGTTTTCTTATATACTGCCATCGGCAGCCTCCATGGCTTTCAGGAAAATGTCCTCCAGGGAATCGCGCTTGCGATTGAGACGCCGGATCTGCACGCTCTGCGCCGCGGCCACCTCGTAGAGACGCCGTACTTCCAGGCCGTCCGGAAGAATCAGCTTGAGGCGTCCCTGCGCCCCCACGGCCGTTTCGCAGCCCATCTTCTCCATGGCTTCGACGAAACTACCGTTGTTGGCGCCGCGCGTTTCCAGTTCCAGGAAGCGGCGGTTGGCCCGGCGTTCCTCTTCCAGATTGCAGAACGCCGCTACGTTGCCGTCTTTCAGAATGAGCACCTGGTCACAGCATTCCTCCACGTCGCGCAACAGGTGCGAGGAGAGGATCAGGTGCAGGTCGCCGCGATCGCGGATTTCCTGAATCAGCTGGATCATGCGCAGGCGCGCGGGCGGATCGAGCCCGTTAGTGGGCTCGTCCAGAAACAGCAGCTTGGGTCCGTGGGCGATGGCCTGGGCCAGTTTCGCGGCCTGTTTCATGCCCAGCGAATAGGTGCCCAGCGTGCGATAGCGGACCTCGCCCAGTCCCACGTAAAAGAAGGCTTCGTGCGCGCGTTCCAGGGCATGCTCGGGCGGCAGGCCGGAGAGTTCCGCCATCATGCGGACCAGGTGGACTCCGGTCATTTTGGCGATATAGGCATCGTTTTCGGGCATGTACCCGATCAGGCCGCGCACTTCGCGCGCGTGGGTGCGGATGTCCCGCCCCAGCACGCGGGCCGTGCCGGCGGAGGGCTGGTAGAACCCGAGCAGCGTATTCATGAGGGTTGACTTGCCCGCGCCGTTCGGGCCCAGCAGGCCGATGGAGCGGCCGGTAAGGGCGGCTTTCAGCTTCTTCAGGATGACGCGCCCGGCCAGGCGCACCTCCAGGCCATCCAGCTCAATTACCGGGTCCATGACTTAAGCTTACGGTTTTTGGGGGTCCGGTGTTCCGGAGAAATGAAGGACAACGCCGCACCGATGGCCCGTCAGCCTTAAGAGGGAAAGTCTGGAGTCTAGAGCGCTTTCTTCTTCTCGCCGTCGCTCACCGAGACCGGCCCTCTACCGGTAGAGACGCGAATGGTATCGCTCGTACCGTTCATCTGTAGCGTTTGCTTACCACCGTCCGAGTTTCGGAACGCCGTGGCGCAAGCCTGATGACGGCAGTTCATGGGCGACCCTTCCAACGCTTCCACGCGCACGCCGGAGCGGAACCCTGCCGGCAGGACCAGGCTCATGGGACCGTTGGACGTGCGTGCGTCCAGCGAGGAGCCGTTCCAGATATCCCTGGCAACCTTCACGGAGATGGGACCGTTCTCGGCGCGCAGGTGGACTTCTCCACCCTGGCCGGAAAAGGAGATGGGTCCGTTCGCGGTCTGTGCATCCAGCGAACCGCTGCAATCCTTGATGGAGAGCGGACCGTTGGCGGCTCTCGCCTTGATGGCGCCACTCACTCCCGCCACGGAGACGGGCCCGTTCCCGGCTTCCAGGTCGAGGCTGGCGTTGGCGGGCGCGTGGACGATGAAGTACACCAGCCAGTTGGCATCGCCCTGCGGTCCCGTGAAGGTAAAGCGCCCGGCGCTGTGGCTCACCGCGATCGTGCTCAGGGTGCGGTCGGCGGCTCCACGGTCGCCGGCCACCGCGATCTTGCAGGTTTCCACGGAGTATGCTGCCTGGTTCCAACCGCGCACCTGGATCAACCCGTGGTCCGCGGCATTCAATTCCAGAGTGGGTGCTTCGCTGCGCTGCAACGTGAATTTCTCCACGGACCGCGCTACCTGGCCGTCCGAGGTGACGCGGAGGTCGGCGCAACTTTCGGCATCGCCCTGCATGCTGATGCTCAGGTTGCCGTTGTGCGAGCGGCTCTGCGCGTTGGCAGGAGCCAATCCGGGCCATAACGCCACACCCAGCAGTGCGGCGCCGAGGGCTGCGTGGTTCTTCATTCCGAACCTCCAGTGCCGGTTTAGACGCTGGGTTCGGAGTTTGGTTAGGACTCGCCCGCCAGCCCTGCCGTCTACTGCACCGTCACCGTTACCGGCTGCTCGTCCTTATCGCCCGCGGGCCCGACGGCGGATACCACATAGGTAGTCGTCTTCCGGGGCTGCACCATGGCGCATGCGTGATTGCCTGCGCCGCCGTGAAAGCCGATCGGTGAGATCGTCACGCTCGCGCGAAGTGGACGTCATAGCACAGGCTCACTGCATCGCCCGCCTTCACCGAAAGCGAACTTACCGTCACATTGATGATTTTGACTTTGGGCGGCCCCAGTGTCACTGTGAGTGCGCCGGTGGCCGGGGGCCCGCTCTCGCCTTCCGCAGTCAGGGTGTAGGTAGTGGTCTCTTTGGGGGTCACTTCCACGCACCGCGAGAGGGCCGCTGACAGTTCTTGTCGCGGCGGAGAGAGCCACACGTTTTTGGCGTTGGCGACTCCGTAGCACAGCAGTTCCTTTTCACCCGCGGCCAGACGCGGCGCGGTGGCGTAAAACTGAGTGATCCGCGGCGGGTCGGAATGCTGCGGTTGCTGCGAGGCCGCGGGTGGAGACTCGGGCTTTGGTGAACTGGAACAGGCCAGCTGCAAACTGCCGGCCGCCAACAGAACCGCAAGTGCAAATCGCATGGGCAAGGCTACCGGATCACCGGCGGCTTGTTCTGCACCTCAGTCCCCAGGCCCGCGTACGAATCCTTGACTTTGGTCACCTTGTCGCCGATGAAGGTCACGAAGGTGATCTTCCCGGGAGGCGTGCCGTACACCCAATCTTCGGTTTCGTTGCCTTCTTTGTCCGGCTCGCGCGATTTGTATTTCGGACGGCCCAGGGCCATGACCACCTGCTCGTGAGTCATCCCTACCAGGGCGCGCTTTTCTTTGATGGCCTTCTGGGTTTCCGGAGGCAGCGTCTCGGAGTAGACCTCGGTCACCGTGTGCTTGTCGAAGTCCATGACCGGGGCGAGCATCTTCTTGATCTCCGCGCGATTTGATTGTCTCCAGGGGCTTGTGGAACAGAATGGCGATCGAGGTTCCGCCCGGCGCGTTGGAATCGCCCTGGCTGATCGGCACCGTATCCGGGTAGCCCATGCCGCCGCCCACCTGAACGCCGTCGTACCAGTGGCGGCCGCCCTTAAATCCGCCGTTGATCTGGAGCACCAGCCGGTCGGTTTCGATTTCGATTTTGGTGATCTGCACCAGGTCGCCCTGGCGCGCGGCGGGGCCGCTCTCCCGGGCGATTATCGTCCAGGTCTGCTTGTCATACGTGCCGGCGGATTCGAATTCCAGCGGTTTCTTGGAGCGCGGCAACAGAACCTTCACCGTGGCGTACTCCGCCATCAGGCCGCGGGTCAACTCTACCCGGTCTTCAAAGCTCAGCTTCGCGCCGAAGCTCAGCGATGGCAGCGCGCTCACAATCGCGATGGCGGCAACGGTTCGCATACTCAACCTCCGGGCAACCCGTCGTGGACGCGTCGCCTTTTCCTTCAAGCAGGCCGCTGCGCCGTAGGCGCGATGCCACCCTGCAGAGGACTTTCCGTCGGGGGATCCGTGATGCGCGAGAGCTGCCGTCGAATCGGGGCCTTCCACAAATACGCGAGAAGCGCCAACAGCACCATGGAAGTCAGTACACTGGCTTCCGGACCATAAGCTCCTCCGCTCCATAGCGTTCCGGCAGACCACGACATCTCGTAGCCCGTTATCTTCATTCTAAGCCCGCTCACGTTCGCCCCGAACAGGGGCAGTGTAAAGTTCCACCCGAAGTGCAGCCCGATAGGGAGCCAGAGATCCCGGCTGCGCCAGTACGCAAATCCGAAAAGAATCCCGAAACCGGCCGTGTTCACGATCCCAAAAGTCGTGGCATTGGGGTTGCCCGCGTGCAGCAGGGCGAAGATCACTCCTACCGGGATGATCGTGGCGAAGGCCCCATAGTTCGCCAGCAGGGCCTGAAAAGCATACCCGCGGAAGCAAATCTCTTCACCCGCGGAACCCGCGGCCAGCATCAGACCTACGGCAACGATGGTGCTCAACCCGGGCTGATCGCCCGGCGTCGCAATGATGCGCGCCGCGCGGAACAGCAGCGGCGGCATCAGCACCAGGCACGCCGCGCCCATGCCTCCGAACAGCCCGAACGCCAGGTTGTCCGCCGACCAGCGGTTCCATAGCAGTCCCAGGTCGGCCAAGCCCAGGCCTTGGGTGCACGCCTGAAGCGCCAGCCAGTTCACCATCAGAGCGCCGAATAAATCCGCACCGGTGATTCCCACCAGGTACCCACCGACCCACGAAAAGACGGTGCCAAACAGCATGGCGCACAGAATGTACACCACCGCATACCCCACCACTTCCGCGGCGATTCGTAATGGACGTTTGGACGGCATCTGGACGTGTAACCAGTGAGTGTAACGCAGCCGTGCCGGAAGAGGCACGAAACGTCAAGGCTTCGCGCCGCATCTGAAGGTACAGATGAATCCAAATCCGAGGGAATGGGGGGACCAGGGACTGCACGCCGCTTGGGTAGGCCATTCCACCGTTCTCTTGAAGATTGACGGCATTACCATCATTACCGATCCCGTATTCAGCCGGCGAGTTGGCATCCGCGTCGGCCCTGGGACTGTGGGAATAAAGCGCCTGGTGGCCCCGGCGCTGGCCCTCCGCGACTTGCCGAAGATCGATCTGATCCTGCTCTCTCACGCGCACTTCGACCATTTCGATATCCGAACCTTGCGTCGCTTGGAGAACCGCGGAACCCACGTGATCACCGCCGCACGTACCGCCGACCTGCTACGCCGGAAGCGCTACGCCGGCGTCACCGAACTCGGCTGGGGCGCCGCCACCAGGGTGGGGCCGGTACATGTGAAGGCCTTCCAGGTAAACCACTGGGGCGCGCGGATTCTCCGCGATACCTGGCGCGGTTACAACGGCTATGCCGTGGAGGCGGGCCGCTACCGTATTCTCTTCGCCGGCGATACCGCCGCCACTCCCGGGTTCCGCAGCCTGCGGAGTTCCCGGCCATTCGATCTCGCGCTCATGCCCATCGGCGCCTATAATCCGTGGATCCGGGCCCACTGCACTCCGGAACAGGCCTGGCAGATGGCCGGGGATGCGGGCAGCGAGTTCATCCTGCCCATCCATCACCAGACCTTCGCCCTCAGCCGCGAACCGTATCTGGAGCCCATCGAGCGTGTGCAGGCCGCCGCGGGCAACCATCCGGACCGCGTCGCCGTGCGTCAGATCGGCGGCCAGTTCCAGATGCAAATATGATCGTTCGGCAGGGCTCGATCACTCCCGGCGTCCAGTTTGCGGTGCGTTGAGCTCGATGCGGAAGGTGGCTCCCTTGCCGGGCTGGCTCTCCACCGAAATGCTCCCGTGGTGGTCGCTGATTACGGATTGCACGATTGCCAGACCCAGGCCCGTCCCGTGAGTCTTGGTGGTGTAGTACGGAGTAAAGAGGCGTTCACACTCTTCGGGCGTGAGCCCCTGTCCGGTATCGCTGATTTCCAGCCGCACTCCGCCGTTGGACAGCGCGGTGGTGCGTACCGTTAGAATGCCGCCTTGCGGCATGGCATCGACGGCATTGAGCACCAGGTTGCGCAGCACGCGCGTCATCTGTTCGTGGTCGGCGGGGATCGGACGCAGGCGCGGATCGAGTTGCAGATTGGCAGTCACGCGCGTGTTGGCCAGTTGGGCATCGAACAGCCGCATGGTTTCGGCGGTCATGGCGTTAAAGTCCAGTGGCTGCATTTCGGGCGCGGGCATCCTGGCGAAATCGCTGAAGCGGCCGATGATCTGCTTCAAATTCGCCAGTTCGGCCAGAAGCGTGGCGGTGCCTTCGCGAAATACCTCGTCGAACTGGTCGGGGTACCGTTCGCGCGCCCGCTGCATGTTTTCCACCGTGATCTGCAGCGGGAAGAGCGGGTTCTTCAACTCGTGCGCCAGGCGGCGCGCCAGTTCGCGCCAGGCCGCCACGCGTTCCGCCTGCAGCAGGCGCTGGCGCTGTTCCACCAGTTCGTGCGTCATGCGATTGAACGCCCCCGCCAGCTTTCCGATCTCGTCGGTCGAGACGATCTCGACAGTGGTGTCCCAATTGCCGGCCGCCACTTTACCGGCGCTTTCCGCCAGCCGCCGCACCGGCCGTGTGATCTGCGCGGTGGCCCACCAGGTGAGCAGCATGCCCAGCAGAATCCCGCCAGCCGCCACGAAAATGCCGGTGCGCCGTACCGAGCCTTCCAGTTCCACCAGGGCGCGCCGCGAACTGCCGATCAGCAGCACGCCCAACAGATTGTTCTCGTAGCCCGGTAGCGCCGAAGCGTGAAAGGTTTCCGCCCCGGCCCCGCTGCCAACGGTCTCCACGGTATCGCGGCGCTGGCGGATCACCTGCTGGATCAAGGGCCGCAGCGGAGCGGCATTGCCTGCCGTGCCATGCGCGTCGATCAATTGCTCCGCGGAAAACTGAGGATCCAGGTTGCGATACAGCAACACCCGCATCCCCGCCGGCAGAACCAGCGTGGAAAGGAAATCGCTGTCCAGAATCTGTCCCCCCACCACGTACACCTTCTGATCCCCCACGGTGGAGATACCGACGGAGACCAGCGACAGCACTACGCCGTGAGGCACTTCTTCCCGCTTGAGAAACGCTCCGCGCGCCTTCCAGTTTCCGTCTCCGGTGAGCCAGGTCTCCGGGTAGCCGAAACGCGCCGGCCATTCCGCGGAGGAGATGATGGAGCCTTCTGCCGCGACTAACTCCAGCAGGTCGAGCCGGTAGCTGGCCGCCAGGGGAGCCGCTTCATTGACGAAGGGAGAGTAATCGGTGGCGCTGGTGATATTCGCGACGGCATCGGAATTGGCGACGGCGTTCACGGCGTGAACGATCTCATCCTTCCGGCGCGTGAACTCCTTCTGAAACTGCGCCACCAGCGCGTCCACGCGCTGCGTTTCGGTTTGCTCGAAGGACTCCCGCGTGATACCCGCAATCAGCCACTCCACCATGCCGACCGAGGCGATGATCGCCACCGTGAAGACCAGCAGCAGGCGGGTGCGGAAAGTCATGGCCGGGCGCTCTCCAGCCATAGATTCCCGAAGTGCCATTCGCCCAGCGGAGTGATGCCCGGCGCGCCTTTCACCCGGGGGCCCACCAGGTAGACATCCGGCAGATGGAAGAGCGGGATCACGCGGAAGCCCTCCAGCAGACTCCGTTCGGCGAAATAGAGGGACTCGGGCGTCTCACTGCGCGGCGGCTCCGGCAATCCCAGCGATGCCGCTACGGCAGCCAGGGCGCGCGCCGGGTCCGCGGTGGCGATGCGCGCCTCGGCCAGTTTCACGTCCGCGGCGGCGCCGGCGGGAACGATGGAAAGGTTGAGGCCGGCATCGCGCGCGTTCAGGACGATGCGGTCGGCGATGCTGCGCAGCGCCGGGTCGTCCACCGCCAGAGACAACGACCGCCCGGGCGCTGCCACGCCGCCGGAGAGCCCGCGCGCGCGATTGAGATCGGCGGCGGACGGAAATAGAAATGCGAACCCGGAGAGCCACTGCGGGAGAAGCGCGCCCGAGATCTCCCCCTGACGCTGCAACAGTACGCGATGAATGGCGTCGCGATCGATAGAGAGCGCCAGGGCCTCCCGCACGCGCGGGTCGTCCACACGCGATTGGAACACCAGCGCCACCAGGTGCACCGGCGCGGAGGTCCAGAGTCTGCGGCCGCCCTGCAAGCGCGGCAATTCACCCAGCCCCAGTTGAACGATATCGGCGCGCCCCAGGTTCAGGTCGGCCATCTGTTCCCGCGAGCCGCGCCCCATTTCGATCTCGACCGAATCCAGGAACGGACGGCCTCCAGGGGCGTTCTCGTCCGCCGCAAAACCCGCGCGGTGTCCGCCTTCCCAGCGGGTGATGATGAAGCCGGCGAACAGGTCGGCAATTCCTGGCCCGGTCTGCGGCGGGTCGGCAGACTGGATGGCATCGCGCAGTTCCACGCGCAGGGTGCCGCCGTAGTGGGGCCGGGTGGCCGAGAGGGCACACAGCGCGAGGAGCGGTGCGGCCAGGAACCGGAACCTACTCACCGCACACCACCGTGATGACGTAGGCGGAATACCTGCCCGAGGCCAGATCGTGTACGACGGCCACTACAGCCGTAGGGCCAGACGGCCAGAGTGCGCTGACCGGGCCGGGCATCGCGACCGGACTGCCCAGCGGCGCTGTGGCCCGGTCCAGAATGGCGAATGCCTGGATGGAATCCGGATCGTCGCCGTCGCCGGGGCGGGTGGCCAGGACTTGCGCCCCGCCTCCGCACCGGGCGCTGGTCCCGGCGATATCGCTCCCCCAGCCGGCGAGTGAACCGGCGGGGTCGAGCGCGTTATTGAACATTTGGATGTGGCCGTCGAGCATGGCAGCCAGCCACAAGGTCCGGCCCTGCTCCTCCACTGCGGCGGCGCTGTAGAACGGACCCAACTGTTTGGGCTGGCCGGTCTGGGTGACTACCCGGCCGTCGAAGTAGTTGCGCGCCGCGGCAAAATCAGCCAGCAGCATGGCACGGCTGCCCGATTCCAGAACCCACGGTTCCTCGCTGCCCTGACAGGCCATGGTGAGTGAGGGTTCCACTGCGCCGCTGCATCTGACGCCGGGCAGAAATGCCTGGAAACCGGAGCCGGTGGTACGGAGATGGCCTCGCAGGTCCCGCGGCCACGGTTTCCCGGCTGGAAGCACCTGCGACTGCCGCACTTCCCAAGCGCCGTTGGACCGCGCATAGAGCGTCACGTGCGAGGGCGTGAGCACCAGCATGGCCGCGCCGGCGGAAGGCTACATCCAGAATCTGCTCCTCCTGTTCCCACACCAGCTTTCGGTCCAACGACGCTCCGGAAACCGTGACCTTCGCCGGCCCCGAGCGCTTCCAGGAAGCGATCCAGACTCTTCGATCGTCGCCGTTCTGCGTCTCCTCCACCAGCATGTACTGTGCCGGGGTCTCGGAAAGCGTAATTCGCACGCCGGCCGGCGCGACGGAATTGAGGCGGCCGCCGGCTTCCAACAGGGCGTCTTCGAAAGCGGCGCGTGCTTGTGCCAGTTCCGCCGAACCGAGCGAAGAAAGGTTCCGCCATGCGACCGAGACGGGTTCGCCCCGATTTCCAAAGCCGGCGGTTTTCCGCGCCAGTTCGCGCGCGGCGCCGGTCAGATCCTCAGAAGCTCTGGCGGCCGGGGCAATGAAGAACAGGAGCGCGGACAAAATCGCGTGCCACCGCTTCACGGCTGCGATCATAGCACATCACTGCTGTTGGTCCGCGGCGGGAGCGGTAGCGAGCTTTGCTATAGCGACTGCGGGAACGGCAGGGCCGAAGATCCGGGCTGTTTCCGATGTACGCTCGCCGTAGAGTTCGACCTCGTCGCCGGCGCCGACCATGGTGAACAGCTCTTCCACATCGCGATTGCGCAGGCGGATGCACCCATGCGAAACATTGTGGCCGATGGACGTAGGGACGTTCGTGCCGTGGATCCCGTAGCCTTTCAGATTCAAGCCGAGCCAGCGGGTGCCGATGGGACAGTTCTTGCCCGGAGGAACGATCTTGCCTTTGCCGTACCAGGTGGGATTCTCCAGCGCTTCGACAATTTTGAAGCTGCCCGTCGGGCTCGGCGATTTCGGCGCGCCCACTGCGGTGCTATAGATTTTGACCACCTTCCCATCCTGCACCAGCGCCAGCTTCCGGTCGGGAATGCTCACTACGATTCGCTTCACGGGCCGCCACTGTTTTTCCTGCGCCATGGCTTCCATGGCGGCCATCAGCAGAACGCCGGTGAATGCCGCCATCTTTTTGACTTGATCTTCCACCCTCAGCATCTTCGGTTTCCTCCGTAACGCGGAGGATGGATGCAGGAGAGTGTCCGAATACTAAGTGCTTGATGCGATTGAGTCAGGGCATCGGGGAGCCCGTGTCACCGCCCACACGCGTGGGCTACGTGGGACAACCCTCAGTTGACGATCGGCTCCATCAGCCGGATGATCTTCTTCTGAATGGCGTATTGCACCAGTTGCGCCTTATTGTGGATATCCAGTTTCCGCATCAGGTTGAACTTGTGAGCTTCTACCGTCTTCACGCTGAGCTGGAAATACGTGGCGATTTCTTTGACGCTGCGGCCTTCGGCCAGCATCTTGAGAATTTCACGCTCGCGCTTGGTCAAGGTATCGAAGCGCGGCACGCGCGGCGTGCCATCGCGGCCGTGGGCACGGAAATCGGCCACTAACCGGGTCAGCAGGCGCGGGCTCAGATAACTGCCTCCGCGATGGACTTCGCGGATTGCCGTTACCAGTTGCTCGGCCGGGCACTCCTTCAATATGTAGCCGTTGGCGCCCATATCGACGCATTCGGCCAGATAATCCTCGTCGTCATACATGGAGAGGAACACCACGCGAGTCTCCGGGCGGTCTTTGCGGATCTGGCGGGTTGCCTCGAAACTGCTCATGCCGGCCATGCCAATATCCATGAGGATAACGTCTGGGCGAACCTGCTTCGCCTGACCCACGGCATCGGCGGCGTTACCGGCTTCGCCGATGACCTCCATGTCGGGTTCAGCGGAAAGTAGAGTCCGGATTCCCTGCCGGAATAAAGTGTGATCGTCAGTTAAGAATATGCGAATCTTTGCCATTTGGCGCCTCAGGTGCGGAGTTTCGCGGCATTTGAAGAATTACGGATGTGCCCTTTCCCGGTGCGCTTCGCAACACCAGCGTGCCGCCCAGAAGCGCTGCCCGCTCCCGCATGCCCGCCAGGCCGAATGACATCGGCTTCTTCACCGCCGTTTCCGCGCAAAAGCCGGCGCCATCATCGGAGACGCTCAGCCTGACATACTCATCGGCTGATCGCAGGCAAAGGTTTACATGAGTAGCCTGAGAATGTTTGGCGATATTCTGTAAAGACTCCTGTGCTACCCGGTAAATCACCTCCTGAACCTGAGGCGAAACCGCGCCGGCAGACTTAGTTATCGCCATTTTCAGACTGGCCGCATGCATCTTCCGAAAGCGGGCGCCCAACTGGCGGAGCGCCCGCTCCATTCCCAACCGGTCCAACACCGCGGGACTCAGTGCGGCGATGATGCGGCGCAGTTCCATCACGGTGCGCTCGGTGATATCGCGCGCCTCCGCCAGTCGCGGCCGCAACTCCGCGGGGGCTCCCCGTTCCATCATCTCCAACTGTAAGCGGAGCAGCAGGAGCGACTGCCCGGCCTCATCATGCAGTTCCCTCCCGATGCGCCGCCGTTCCTGTTCTTCGGCCTCTACCGATTTGGCCTCCAGGCGGCGGATCTCGGTTTCCAGACGCTGCTGGTCCCAGGCATCGAGGCAGCGCGCGCCAACCGACTCGAGCAGCGCCAGTTCCCTGGGCAGCCAGCGGCGCAAGCTGGGGAAGCCGAATTGCATTACACCGATAGGAGCCACCGGATACGACCAGTACGAGGCATACCGCCCGCGCATTCCCGGGTCGGCGATGAGCGCTTCGGCAGCCTGCCCGCGCTGGATGTAGCGCGGCTGCGCCACTTTGTCATCCGGCGGCTGGAGCACCAACCGTCCAGCCTGCGCCCGGAATGTATGGGTCAATATGCGCACGAAACGGCGCAGCAGGTCATCCAGGCCATCCGCCTCTTCCTCCGCGCAATAGATTCCGAAAAAGGCCTGCGATTCGGCCTCGCGTACCCCGTAATACGCATGGTGGAGGGTCAGCGTGGTGGCCAGGCGAAGCTGTTCGCGGGCCGGCTGGAATCGATCCCCCAGCAGATCATCCAATAAGCGGGCGAACGTGCCCAGCGCCTCCTCAACCTCCGCCGGCGGGACATTCAGCTTGGCCAGACGCCGGCCGTATTCCTCCACCTGCTCCAGAAAGGGGGTCAGCCGGCCCAAGCGGGACGCCGCCGCCGGAGCGATCGACAAAAACGCGCGGATCTGCTCGGCGTCATAGGGCCGTTCCTCCAGCCATGCCGTGAATTGCCGGTCCAGCCGCCGAACGGACGGACCGATCGTTCCGAGCATCTTTAAGATATGTCGCCGAGCCGCAGGAGTAAGAATCGCACCAGTCATTAAGGTAAATATCGGCTGATGCGCGGCGGAACTTTAGCCGATCCGGTTTCGGCTTACGCTATCTCACCCACGTATTGCACTTCTTCTTCGATTTCGATGCCGAAACGGGCGCGGACGCGGCCCTTCAATTCCCGAATCAGGGCAGCCAGGTCCGCCGCCGTACCGCCGCCGGCGTTATAGATCAGGTTGGCGTGGTAGGTGGCCACGTGGATTTCGCCGGCGCTGCATTCCCTTAGCGCCCACCTGTTCCAGGAACCAGGCCGCGGGCACTTTGCCGTCACGCACCGCTGAAGGGGGAACCTCCGCGGCCGCCGCCGGAGGTAAGTCGCGCAGCAGCAGATTCTTGAAAATGCTGCCTGCGCACTTCATGGTCACCGGGAATTTCTCGTTGCGGACCTTGAGTATATCCGCGGAGGTCTTCTGCAACTCCGCGGCGCTCGCCGGTGCAAGCCGCAATTCGGTCGAAAAAACAATCCACTCTTTGTGCTGCTTGAAAATGCTCTCGCGGTACTGGAACCGGCATTCCTGGTTGTCGAACAGCCGCACTTCTTTGCCGTCGAAGAAACGGACGCGGATCACCAGTTCCGAAATAGAATGGCCGTAGGCGCCGGCATTTCCATAAATTGCGGCGCCCACCGACCCGGGAATGCCAGCCAGCGTTTCGAGGCCCCGGAGCCCGTGAGCGTTGGCGAAATCCACCAGATCCTGCAGTTCGGCGCCCGCGTCGGCCATCACCCGGTGGTTGGCGGTGTGCAGGCTGTCCGCCCGGTAGCGCAGTACCAATCCGCGAAAGCCCTCATCGGAAACAATCAGATTGGTGCCGCCGCCGATCACCTTTACGTTCACCCCGGCGGCCCGAGCCATATTCAGGACGGCCACAAAGGCCTCGGCGCTGCGCGTCTCGGCATACAAATCGGCAGGGCCGCCGATGCCGAAGCGGGTATAGAGGGAAAGCGGAGTGTGGGCGGAAACGGTTACATTAGGAATTTCGGCGAGGCGCGCCCGCGTCTCTTCCGGAGTCGGCATTACTTTCAATTATAGGAGCCTTACATGCGATCCGCCTTTTCCGGTTTTCCGCCCGAGGCGATGCAGTTCTTTCGCGGCCTGGCACGCAATAACAACCGCGACTGGTTTCTGCCGCGCAAAAACATTTTCGAAGAGAAGGTGAAGCAGCCTATGCGCGAGCTGGTGGAACTGGTAAACGACGGGATGAGGAGGTATGCGCCGGACCATGTGAACGAGCCGGACAAGGCGATCTACCGTTTCTACCGCGACACCCGTTTCAGCAAGGATAAGACGCCATATAAGGACCACATCGCCGCGACCTTTCCGCGCCGCGGCATGGCTCGCCATGAGGGCGCGGGATATTACTTCGCGGTATCGCACAAGGAGGTCGCCATCGGCGGAGGCTTATATATGCCCATGCCGGAGACGCTGCGCGCCATTCGCGAGCACATCGCCGCGCGTCCGGACGAACTCCGCCGCCTGATTCACCGCGCCGTCGCGAAAAAACTGTACGGCGAGGTGCAGGGCGAACAACTGTCGCGCGTTCCGAAGGGCTTCCCCTCGGAGCACCCGGCGGCGGACCTGCTGCGGTATAAACAGTTCCTCTTTTATGTGACCCTGCCGCCGGAGATTGCCGCCGATCGAGGGATCGCCGGGACCATTGCGGAACATTTCCGCGCCATCGCCGGTTTTGTGGATTTTCTAAACGCGCCGTTTGCGGGGAAAAAGAAAAGCGTGGATGCGAGGGAATTGCTGTCCTGAAGAAAAATCAAAAGGGACCCGTGGGGAAGACACGGGCCCCCGAGTGCTGTTCGTCAGGCGACGAACAGGGCCCGTTCCGCTTCGCGGCGCCGGGTTAAACCTAACATGGGCTCTCCGTTGACGCGGTTGATGTCCAGAAGTTCGATGGACGCGCCGAACCGGTCACCCGCCTGTAACTTTTCCACCAGTTTGGGAGCGATGCGGGGAAGCCGGCGCGCGCCGCCCTTCAGGTTGAAGCACAAAGACACCAGCGCATCGTATTGGCCCTGCGTGAGGGGAACAGCGATGGTTCGTGCCAGATCCTTCTCCACCTGGTCCACATCCTGCTGCAACAGCGCTTCGGCGTCTTCAACCGTGATCCGCTGACCGGGTTGCACGCCCGCCGTGTGCCCCCAGCCAATGGTCCGCACCCCGGCCGGACACAGGTACGCTTCGAGCCGCAGCGACTCGAAGCGCTTGATCAGATTAATTGCCGCCGGACTTGCTTTCATCCGCACTCCCGACTTTGTCGAAATTTGCCAGCACATAATGCACGAAGCGGAACAGCCAGAGATACACCCGCGATCCGCCTGGCGCCGGATCGGGCAAGGCACGCGCGGCCGCCGAAACCACCAGTGCGCCGGCACTGCCCGTCATCAGATTCCATGCATAGTACCGCATGGTTCAGGCCTTGAACCCAGTCACGGCGAACTGCACGGCGGTGTTGAGAATGTTGGTCGCCGTGCCGGGAAATTCATTGGCCAGCACTTCCGTGGCCAGGTGCAGCAGCACGTACCCGCGCTGCGCCAGCGGCGTAGCGAGAAACGCCGCCGCGCCCGGCACCGCATACTTCCGAAAAGCGGCCAGGATTTCCTGATCGGTCCGATTGGGCACCATGGCAGCGATCTGCTCCACAATGGGCAGCGCCTTGGGAACCAGATTCGCGGCCTGGGTCAGGACGGCCTCGGCTTTTCCGGATTTGAAGAACGATACGATCTTCTGAATGATGGTTTTGAGGCTCATTTTTGGCTCCTGTTTACGACCGCCGATAATGCGTTTGCTACCGTCATTTCTGCTCCTTATTCCCGGCTCGCCGGGCCATATTCGCCGCCGCGTGCTTGCGCACACCGCGGGCGATCCTTTGGTTTATTGCTTCTTTTGTTTCGTGAACAGCCCGCGAATCCCAGCCGCCAGGTTGTAGCCGGGGTTGAGGTCACGGTATGCCGCGCCCAGACTCAGTCCGTAACCGAGCACGCGGTCATACCATTTCGGAGTGGTCAACTTCCTGACATTCCCGGTAATACCGTGAACGTCATCCCCAATGCCCTGCCAGGTATGGAGCGCCTGTGGAAGCGCGCCGCGAACATCGCTGGACATCTGGCCGAAATTGCCCGCCGCTTTTTCGATTCCCTTCGACGCGCCCACATAGCGGTTGAACACGCAGTCGGGGTTATGATCGCAATCCAGGAACAGGGGAAGGGAATCGTTCACCTGTCCGGTAATAGTGGCGGAGTGTTCCAGGGTGGGCCGCAGATCGTCCCGGATTCCGTTGACGGCGTCCAGCACCGCGTCGGCGCGCGCCAGGGTATCGCCGACGCGCCGGTCGGCCGTCTCGCGGATTTGCGCTAACTGGGTTACCGCATCGACGCGGATGGCGGCCATTTGGCGTTCGGTGCGCACCAGCACGTCGCGCCGCGTCGCGCGGGCTTCCCGCAGAAGCTCGCTGCGCGTCTCCGCAATCTCTCGAGGAATAGCCGCGACCGTCAGAGTCGTGACGTGAATCAATATCGCCGTGTACCCTGCCAGCACCGTCAAGGCCGTCAGGAGGGCACACAGCAGCACCTGCTGCACTGTCTTCATGTAATTTGGTCCGAACCGGTATGCGGCGGCGGTCTCGCCCAAGACCGCCGCGCAACACCGGGAGGCGTCAACGCAACGCCTCATTGACCAAAGAGTAGCAGGTGAGTTCCGAGGGGAATTAGTAAGTCAGTGAAACTGAAAGGCAAGATTGGTGTGATTGAAAAAGCTTTACTCGGTTTCGCGGCAATAGAGCCCGACAAACCGGCGACCTGCGTTCGCCTGGCTCAGTCAAGATGCGAGGAACTTGCAATATCCCCCGGAGTGGCGCCAACTTCCGAGTCGATTCAGGCAGGGCACTGGCGGCCTGGAGCCGTACCGGGGCGTCGCATGGTCGAAGACGGCCGGACAACGACTTTCCTGCAGTACGCCCTCAGAGGTTTGAAAGGGTTGCAGTCAATCCAACCCGCACTGTTGCGCTGTCAATACAAGGTTCGCAACAACGGTAAGTTGATCCTTCTTTTGCCATTTGAAATCGACTTCCGCTCCTCGCTTGAGAACGTCTCTAATCACCTCTGTCCCACACTTCTGTTTCTTGAAGGCCGACAAAAGTCCAGAAAGCTCACCGGCAGGGATCTCGCCTTCCCCCGGTGCAATATTCACCATCGTGAAAGTAAAGGCGAGCCGCTTCCCCGGTCCCACCGCCACACGTTCCGCGCGCGTTTCCCGATCCTGCATTGCGGGCAACTCCCGATTCAAGTCGGTGGCTATGGTCTTCAAGTACTGCGTTGTTTCCCGGGATCTGGTCCAAGCCTTGATGAATCCCACGAAACCCAAGAACAACATCACCAGGACGACGGCGAGGATCTGCAGTTTTCCGAATCGCATACATTCTCCTTCTGGCAGCGCAGGGCATAAAAACCAGGCTGGCTTGACTCACATCGGACGCGCCCAAAACATCCTCTGGCCGGATCACGCGCTCAAGAGAATCCCGAACTGGTGCGTGTTCCAGCAGCGGGTCCAAACGGGTCAAACTCCGCCGTAGGTCTCTGGGTGCGCTGGACGCATTACTGGACCAGCGGCCCGCCTAACTCATGCAACAGTTGGTTCAGCGCCTGGCGCGCAACCTTGCGGATGAGGGCTGCTTTGACGCCTCCGGAATCAACTCCCATCTCCGGCGGCAACATGAAGAAGCTACAGGCGCGCTGGAAGGTGGTGGAGGGAATCCATGCCTCGACTGCGACCTCACCGGCGGACTGCCTGAACTTATACATCATCGGTGCGGTCATGAGACCGCCCTTCTGGTACAGTCTTTCGGACCCGCCGGAAGACTTCAGTTCTGCATTTTCGATCTTGGACCATCGCTCCACCGCAGGCCAGATATCACGGCTGCTGGGGAACGACAGCTTCGTTCGTGTCGTCATTTGTGCTCCTCCTTGTATTCCCGTCTATCGATCGCAACTAGTGGATCGCACCCACCTTGATCGCGGTGAGTACGTTGTTCTCCGATCGCCCGCTAAACTGAAGAGTGAAACCGCTGCAATTCACCGCGATTGTCGAAGGCGCAGCAAGTGTTGCCACAGCCTGTAGAGTCATGACACCCTGGTTGGTATCCTGTCCGAGCCGTACCGAATTCAGCGAACCCAGGTTGACGAATCCGCAAGAGATTGTGTCGGTCGGATTGAGTAGGTCCGAGGTCGTGTTGGTGAGCGTGGAGGTGAACGTGAGCCAATATTGACCGGCAGGAACCGCCAGCGCGGCCACCGAACGGGGCAGGATACGAAGAGAGACTGCTGGCGCCGTGATCGAGTAAGCCTCGCTTGCTCCGCCCGCTCCCGGCGGTCCGGCTGGTCCTTGTGGACCCTGGGGGCCAGCGGGTCCGGACGGCCCTTGTTGACCCGGATTGCCTTTGTCGCCCTTCGGTCCGATTGCTCCAATCGCAACATCGAAAAGAGCGGATTTGGGGGGATTGTCGCCCCTCTGCAGCGTGAGCAGGTAGGAGCCGGGCCACAGTCCCGCCGGCAGCCATGCGGTTACCGAGGTAGGTGCGTAGCTCGAGACGACAAGCGGCAGTGCGTCGAGAGTAACAAACGGTTTCAGGTTGCCGAAGTTCTCGCCTTTGATCGTGAGTTGTGTAGGATTGGCCGCGAAATCCGGTACGGCGGCAATAATGACGGGCGCCACGTCATCATTACCGGCAAGAGCCGCGCTCATCGCGGCGTGCAGAAGTGCTGCTACTGCGAGCATTCTGGACCCTCGGCGTCGAGAATTCATAGTACATACCCCTCATGAGGTAATACGGATTTTCGCCGCCAATCCGGACACCCGTTGGGCGCGGGGGGACGAGGTCGTTTCCAACTCCACGAAAGAACGCTATCATTCGGTTAAAGCGAGTGAGGGTAGACGATGGATTATGGCGGAAGCGAGGCAACCCAGGAGCTATTTGTCCTCCTGTACCAGGACCTCCGGCGGCTGGCGCATGCGAGACTGCAACGCAATGAGCCCATCACCCTGCTCGACACCACTTCTTTGGTCCACGAAACGTACTTGCGCGTACTCAAGTCGGGCCGGGTCGAAGTGTCGGAGCGTCCCCGTTTTTTAGCCTATGCGGCACAAGTGATGCGCTCCGTAATCGTGGATTTCGTGAGGCAACGCCACGCCGAACGCCGAGGCGGTGACAATTGTGCGGTCTCACTCGATGCGGCTGCCGACGCTGTCGCATCGGCGGAAGACGAAGTCTTGCGCGTAAGTGAAGCTCTGGACGAACTGACGAAAGTGGATGAGCGGTTGGTAAGAATCGTGGAGATGCGTTACTTCGGCGGTTTTACGGAGGAGGACATCGCGCTCGCCCTGGGGGTGAATGAGCGTACCGTGCGACGGGACTGGCAGAAGGCGCGCATGCTGCTTTCCCTGGCACTGCAATAGATCACAGGTCTAGTTGCGCCCGCGCAGGAGCGCTTCCAACTCACGGAGCGGTTTCCGGTATTGTTCTCCCAGGTCCTTGTGGGTTGCATGGATCGCTTTCGCACGGGCCAACAGAGCCAGCGCCTCGGCGCGGCGATCCAAGGCCACCAGGTCCTGTGCCAGCGCGATCTCTGAGGCGGCAAGTCTCGGGCTGCGGTCAGGGTCGTAAACGTCCGAGCCGAGCCGGACTGCACGCTGAAGCAGCGGCAACGCCTCCAGCGGGCGTCGGGAGAGAAGCAGCGCTTTGCCCTCCTGCAGCGCCGCCTCAGCCTCCCAACGCTTGAAATAGGGACCCAACCCGCTGGCTTCAATCCGGCTTTGGACGGCTCTTGCCTGTTCAATGGCCTCCTGCGGCCGGTTCCGGGCCAGGTTTGCCTCTGCCCGGGCCAGCGAAATATCCAGCCAATCATAGGAGAGTTTACCCTGCGCAGCCGGATCCAGGGGAAACTCTGTAAGCAACTTCGCGGCTTCCTCGGCCTTTCCGGTGGCCATCTGGAACTCTGCGGAGACGATCACCAGGTCACTGCGGTAATCCGGCGGCGGAGTATCCAACTGCGCTTCAATGGCCGATACCTCCGCGAGCGTCGCGTCCGCCTGCCGGTAGTGGCCAAGCTCGGTTTCGGCGCGTGCCTTCCATAGCAGGGTGCCGGCAAAGCCGTGAGTGCCGGCCTGTTTGACGCGGCGCAACACATCGAGACACTGCGTGATGGGCACCAGGCCTTCTTCGATCCTGCCGTACCGGAGCAGATGGACGCCGTATCCCTCCTGTGCCATGGGAGTGTGAAAGCTCTCGTCAGGACCCTGCGTACGAACCGCAAGATCTACAGCCTCCTTGAGCCATTGCAGGCCCTCCACCGGGCGGGACGTCTGGGCCAGGAATACCCCAAGGCGATACTTGGTCTGTATCACGTCCACATGCTCCTCGCCCTTCAGCGCGCGGGCTGTCTCGACGGCCAGCCGTATGCTCTTTTCGGCGCCGCTCAAGTCCATGGTGTTGCGTTGCGCACTGCCAAGATATGCGTAGATCGCCGGCAGGGGCCCCCTGCGCCTCGCCTTGCAGGGCGTTGGCGGCGGCGATGGCCTCGGAGAGACTGGCGATGGCTTCGGAGTATTCGTGCCGGTGTTCCTGGACCTGCCCCAGGAGGTTCAGTGCCGAAACCAGATCGCGGGAAGGTGGATACTTCCTGTACAACTCGACGGACTTGGCGGCGAAGCGTTCGGCGCCGGCCAGGTCGGTTCGGAAGGCACTGCTCCCCATTGCCAGGTAGTAAAGGGCCCTTATGCGCGACCGGGAGTCCCGGTTTCGATCGAGAATGCGCTCCGCGTCATTCAAGAGGGATGCACGGTCTTTGGCAAACGACGAGGAACCGGAGTTGGCCGCCAGATCGACCAGTGCCCGCGCCACCTCGGGATGATCCGGACCGTACACGGATTTCGCGAGCGCGATCCGGCTCCTGCCAATGACCACTGCCTGATCCTGAAGACCGAGATCCGCGTAGAGCCGGAACAGGGTTTCCTGAACGGCCAGTTTGGCCTCCGGGGCTTCCTTCAATGCGCCATCCAACTTCCGGGCGCCGATATCCAGAAGTTCTCTTGCGGTGGTTTGACGCGCTCTCACGGGGTCGGGCTGCCCGCTGGAGTTGGCTTGAAAGATGTCCAGCAGAAAGGTGCGGACTGTCTCGGCAGTCCTGGTCTGGACTTGCGCGATATGCGCCTCCCGCAGGGCAATGCCCAGGCCAAGGCTCAATGCGGCGATGACAGCGGCCGCCGAGCCTACCGCGAGTTTGTTGCGCAAAACGAATTTTCGCGCACGATACCAGGCACTCTCCGGCTGTGCCAGCACGGTTTTTCCACTGAGGTATCGCTCGATGTCCTGGGCAAACGCATCGGCCGTTGCATACCGCTGGGATGGTTGCTTGCCGAGCGCCTTGAGGACGATTGTGTCCAGATCGCCCCTGAGGCTGCGGGCCAATCGCTTAGCGGTAACGCTACGGGCTTGGGCTGCCGACTCGCCCGTGGCCGCCTGACTTGGCCGGGTTGGCTCGGCCTCGATAATCGCGTCTTCCAATCCCCTCCGCGTATCCCGCTTGAGCCGGTAGGGCCGCGCTCCGGCCAGCAGTTCGTAAAGGACCACGCCCAGGGAGTATACGTCGCTGGACGTGGAGATCGTGCGGCCTGCAATCTGCTCCGGACTCGCATAGTCGGGTGTGAGTGCACGGCTTCCCAAACGAGTGAGCTCACTCGCATTGCCTTCCCCCTCGGTCACGAGCTTGGCAATTCCGAAATCGAGCAGTCGAACGCTCCCCTCCCGAGTTACCAGAATGTTGGCGGGCTTCAAATCGCGGTGAACGATAAGGTTGGTGTGCGCATGCTGCGCGGCGCTCAGCACCTGGAGGAAAAGCTGCAGACGCTGCTTTAGTCCCAACCGCCGTGTGTCGCAATAGGTGGTGATCTTTTCGCCCTCTACATACTCCAAGGCGAAATACGGCTGACCGCCATGGGTCACTCCGGCGTCGTAGAGCCGCGCGATACACGGGTGAGCGAGTTGCGCCAGGATATCGCGCTCCCTGGCGAAGCGGTCGGCCATGGTCCGGTCGTGCAGTGACAGGATGGGCAACTTGAGCGCCACGGGGCGTTTTGGTGCACCGTCGGCGCGCTCGGCCAGCCAAACCACTCCCATGCCGCCCTGCCCCAGCTCACGCAATAACCGATACGGGCCGATGAGTGCGCCCGCGGTCAGGCCGGCATCTGGCTGTGCCGTGCAGCCCATGGCCAGCGTTCGCCGTCCCGCCTATTCCGGGCAGAGTATTCAGAAAGTTCGCCCTGTCGATCGCCGATTGGGTGTCGATCAATTGCCGGAGTACGGGAAGCAGGCTTTCGTGTTCTGGTCCGAGGCCTTCCAGCCACGCAGCACGCTGCTCGTCGGGCTGCTCCAGCCACTGATCGAGAAATCCGGAGAGAGTGCGCCACGATTCCGGGTCCAACTTCATAAAGGTCACAAGTCACGAAATCTCCCATCAGCGCCGTCGCCGGGCGATGGGAGATCCTCGTCTATTGTCCATTATTCCGGACCAGGCTGGCGATAGCCCCACCCACTTGCAAGGAAGGCTCTGTTGAATCGTTAGACGGGAACTCCGGGCCGGTGACCAGATATCGCCTTGCCTCAAGGGCGCCCAAGATGGCGGTTGAAGAGAAGGGACCTGTTTTTCGAGAATCGGGTTCACTCCCGGGAAATGGCGCTCATCAATTAGCGCATCCCGGCAATCCATGTTGACGTCAAGTCGCCTTATGCGGCCAATCTCTGCCCGTGTGGATCACCATACGGCTGCTGTCGAAGTCCTGCGCTTGCAGCCGGCAAACTTCCGCGCGGCGCATGCCGGTGGCATAGAGAGTCATGAGGGGAGAGTGCTCGGTGCCGAGCCGTTCTGGAGTAGGCGGCGAACCTCTGGATGGCACCGGCGTATTCCTCGGGCACCTTGTTTCGAAGTTGGGTCACAGGGACGCGGCACCCGGCCGGGTTGTCGCCCTTTCGCCGAGTGGGGTTCTGGCTCGACTGCTCTTGGCCGCCTCCCGCCTACCGGTGGCGGCCTAACTGAGCAGCAGTGTGCCTAAACCGGCTGTTTCTTGCGCGGACGCGAGGTGCGCTTCTTGGCGACGTTGCCTTCGGACGATTGTTTGCGCGGAGCGCGGGGACGCCGCTGCACTTTGGGTGGCGGCAGAGGCTCGGGAATCTCTCCCGTAGCTGTGGGCTGGCCGGGCACAATCGGCTGCGGCTCGTCCACCTCTTCCTCTTCCACGGCAGCCACGGGTTCCGGCTCCGGCGGCGGCGCCGGCGGATGGAATTCGGCGCCGAGGAATACAATGAGACCCTTTTCTTCGTCCGCCTGAATGCGGACCAGGCCCTTATCCTGGGCGTAATTCAGCAACTCGCTGAATTCCTGGAAGCCATATTCGCGCGGTTCGAAATTGGGATGCTCCTGCTTCACCCAATCGGCCAGTTCTTCGGCCAGGGCGCCATCGTCCACTTCGATGCGATGCAGTTCCAGAATGTCGCGCAGCAGCGGGATGGCCTGTTCCGGCTTGGCTCCGGGCTTTTCCGGCGCAGCCCCGCCGCCCTTCATGCGGATCATGTAGCGGCCCTCGCCGCCGGTCACTTCCACGTAGTCGGCCTTCTGGAGCTTTTCCACGAAATCGGTGAACGAACTGGCGCCGTAGGCCTTTTCGTTGAACGTGGAATCGAGTTGCAGCATGGTGGACTTGAGCAGGCCTAGCTGCGGGCGGACTTCGCGCCGTTCCAGCACGCCGAGGGCGCGCTCCACCAGCGGCATGGCCTGCGCCAGGTCCAGCGCCACGCGCTTATGCGGCGGCCGCTGCTGTTGTTGCGGCTGCGACTGCGGCTGCTGCTGCTGCTGCTGCTGTGGCGGCGGGGGCGCCTGGGACTGCTGTGGGAGCTTTTCTTCCCGCGGCGCCTGCTGCTGCTCGCGATGCCCCTGCTGGCGTGGGCGCGGGTCGTCAATGATGGATTCGTAGGCCACGAATTCGTGGCAGTTCTTTTGCAGAATCGTGCTGGTGAAGGCCCGGCCGCCTACCACGAAGATCCGCTTGTCATACTGTTTGAGCTTGTTCACCAGGGCGATAAAATCGCTGTCGCCGCTCACAATGGCGAAAGCATTTATATGATCGTGGGTGAAAGCCATTTCCAGCGCATCCAGCGCCAGATTGATATCGGCCCCGTTTTTATCGCCGCGCGGCGAGGGGTCTCTTTGCACCATCTGTACGGCGTGCTCGCTGAGCGCGCGCGTCGCAGATTCCTGCCGTCCCCAATTCGCGTAAGCGAACTTGGTTACGATTTCGCCGCGTTCTTTCAAAGCGTCGAGCACAGCAGCCACGTCAAACTCGCGGTGCAGAGTGCTCTTGACGCCAATCTCGATGTTGTCGAAATCGATAAAGACGGCGATCTTCAATTTCTGTTCCATGTTGAATTCCTTAAATCCGGAGCTCGGTGAGGAGGAACCCAATGTTCTTCTCGCCTGAAAAACCGGTAGACCGCTCGCGGACGTTCCGTCCGAAGGCGGCGCAGAAAAGCCTGTGCGCCTCATGCGTAGTTTATCCTAATTTATCGTTCGGTACACTTGCGTCGCCGGCAACCAATTTCCGCAGACGGCCGGACAGTTCCGCGCCGCGCTCGAATTCCACCTGCAGTTGCCGCGTCCGCAGGTTTTCACGAAGATGTTCCAGCTTTTGTATATAAGCACCCAGGGCGTGATCGATGGGCTCGGTGTTCGTCGCCAGTATATCGCGCCAGAGGTCATAGGCGCTGAGGGCCAGCCGCGTCATGTCGACCAGGCCCGGTCCCGCGATGGCCAGCCGGTCCGGCGGCTGCAGGTTTTCGGCTACCGTGGCGGCCAGCGCGGTGGATGCCAGTTGTCCCAGATGCGACGTCAGCGCGACTACCCGATCGTGTTCTTCCGGCCCCATACTCACGGGCCTCGCGCCGAGTTTGTGCAGCCAGTGGATGAACTCGCGGGCGGGCGGCGAGTCCAGGTCCGCGGGGTCTTCCGGCGTCAAGACCCAGGTGGCGCCGCGGAACAGATCCGCCTCGGCCGCGTTCGCGCCGCGCCTCTCCTTACCGGCCATGGGATGGCCGCCCAGAAAACGGCAGCGTGTAATCTGCTGCAGCGCCAGGTCCGCAATCTCGCACTTGGTGCTGCCGGCATCGGTCACCAGGGCTTCCGGACGCACCAGCGGATTCAGATGGCGGATGGTATCCAGAATGCGGCCGATGGGTTGCGCCAGAAACAGCAGGTCGCACTCCGCCGCCGCTTCGGCCAGCGATGCCGCGCGGTCAATAGCGCCGGCGGCCAGAGCCTGCTTCACCGCTCCGGGCGAACTTACGCCCCAAACCGGCCCGCTAAAGCCGGCTTTCCGCAGAGCCAGCCCGAAGGAAGCTCCAATCAATCCCGTCCCGACAATGGCAACGCTTTTCATTTCCCTCTCAATCGGCGGGGCAGGCCAGGAGGCCTGTCCTACACACTCCGTCCCACCGCCGCGGCAATCAATTTGAGCTGGCCCATGAGTTCCTCGAACTGCGAGGGCCGCAGGCTCTGCGCGCCATCGCTCAGAGCGCGATCGGGATCGGGATGCACTTCGACGATCAGCCCGTCGGCGCCCGCCGCCACGGCCGCGCGGGCCATGGGCGCCACTTTATCGCGCCGTCCCGTGCCGTGCGATGGATCTGCGATCATCGGCAGATGCGACAGCTTCTTCACCACCGGGATGGCGGAAATGTCCATGGTGTTGCGCGTATAAGTCTCGAAGGTGCGGATGCCGCGTTCGCACAGGATCACGTCGTAGTTGCCGCCGGACAGGATGTATTCCGCCGATAGCAGCAGCTCTTCAATGGTGGCGGCGATGCCCCGTTTCAGCAGCACCGGCTTGCGCTGGTTGCCCAGTTCGCGCAGCAGATTGAAGTTTTGCATGTTGCGCGCGCCCACCTGGAGGATGTCGGAATACGCCGACACCAGCGGGATCTGCGCAATCTCCATCACCTCGCTGACCACCAGCAGGCCATTACGGTCCGCGGCTTCCCGCAGCAGGCGCAGGCCCTCTTCGCCCATTCCCTGGAAGCTGTAAGGCGAACTGCGGGGCTTGAACGCTCCGCCGCGAATCACCCGAGCCCCGGCGCGCGCCACCAGTTCGGCCGATTGTTCAATCTGCTCGCGGCTCTCCACACTGCACGGGCCGGCCATCACCACCACGCGCTCGCCGCCGATCTCCACCCCGCCGGTTTTCACGATAGTGCCACCGGGCTTGAAACTGCGGCTGGCCAGCTTATACGGTGACGCGATGCGGTGGGCTTCCTTGACGCCCTCCATCACCTCGAAAATCTCCAGGTCGAAATCCTCTTTGCCGCCCACTCCGCCCAGCACGGTGTGGATCACGCCGGTGGAGCGGTGCACGTTGAATCCCAACTCCACCAGCCGCTCGATCACGGCATCGGTTTGCTCTTCGGTCGCTCCCTGCTGCATCACCACTAACATTTATTTGGCTCCGTCCGATTCCATGCGCACCCGCTGAATCTGGCGCATTTCGTCGATCACGCGCTCAAAGATCCGGCGCAGCGCATCCGCCGTCAAGGGTCCCCGGTTGCAGCCGGTCACATTGGCGAACACCATCTCTTCGCGTTTCGGCTCGTATACCGGCAACTGCGCCTCGCGTTTGACGCGGCCGATGTTCTCCACCACGGTGGTCCGCTCGTTGAGCAGGAAAACGATGCGCTGGTCCACATCGTCAATCAACACGCGCAGCTCGTCCAGTTTTTTGCGGGCGTCATCCTGCGTCATGCATGCACTCCGAAACCGCGCTTCAATTCGCGCGTGAGCGATTCGAGCTGAATCTCCAGCGAGGCGTTGTCGCTGTTCCGTTCGATGCAGCGCACAATGGCGCTGCCCACCACCACCGCTTCCACCTGCCCGCTCAGTTCGGCCACGTGCTCCGGCTTGGAAATTCCGAAGCCCACGGCCAGGGGCAGGTCTGTCACCGCGCGGACATCGCGCACCAGAGGCGCCACCTGCGCGGAGAGCGATTCCCGTTCGCCGGTCACGCCCGTGCGCGACACCAGGTACACGAACCCGGTGGAATATTGCGCCACCAGCTTGAGCCGCCGCGGCGTGCTGGTGGGCGCGGCCAGAAATACCGTGTCGAGACCGCTCCGGTGCATGGCGCCGACATACTCGTGCGCCTCTTCCACCGAGGCGTCCGTCAGCAGGCAGCCATCGATTCCGCAAGCCGCCGCGTCCTGCGCCAGCCGTTCCAGGCCGTAGCGCATCACCGGATTGAGATAGGTGAACAGGAGCAGCGGCACTTCCGACGTCCGGCGAATCTGCGCCGCAATCTCCAGCACCACTTTCAAACTGGTGCCGGCCCGCAGCGCCCGTTCCCCCGCACGCTGGATCACCGGCCCATCGGCGATGGGGTCGGAAAACGGCACGCCCAGTTCGATCAGGTCGGCCCCGCCGCGCACCAGCGCTTCCACCAGCGCGGGGGTACGATCCGGCGAGGGATCTCCGGCCGTGAGATAGGCGATGAATCCCTTCTTGCCTGCGCGTCGCAGATTTTCGAACATCCGGCCGATGCGCGTCATTGTTCGTCGAGTTCCTTCAGATTCTCGCGGTAAATATCGATGTCCTTATCGCCGCGGCCGGAAACATTCACCAGGAAGATTTTGCCCTTGGCCGCGGGTGCGCGTTTGACGGCCTCGGCGATCGCGTGCGCGGATTCGAGCGCCGGAATGATTCCCTCGGTCCGCGAGAGCAGCACCGCCGCATCCAGGGCTTCGCCGTCGGATGCCGCCACGTACGCGGCGCGATGCCGGTCATGCAGCGCGGCGTGTTCCGGCCCGATCATGGCGTAATCCAGACCCGCGGAAACCGAATGCGTGAGCGCGATCTGTCCGTTTTCGTCCTGCAGCACATAGCTGTATGCGCCTTGCAGCACGCCCGGCGCGCCACCACGGAAACGGGCCGCGTGATCGCCGGTGGCAGTGCCGCGGCCGCCCGCTTCGATGCCCACCAGTTCCACGCCGGCATCGCGCACAAAGTCGTAGAAGATGCCGATGGCGTTGCTGCCGCCGCCTACGCAGGCGAAAATCGTGTCTGGAAGTCTGCCTTCCGCCTCCAGAATCTGGCGGCGCGCCTCTTCCCCGATGATCTTCTGAAAATCGCGCACCATCATGGGATAGGGATGCGAGCCCAGCGCCGATCCCAACAGGTAGTAAGTGTCGCCGACGTTGGTCACCCAATCGCGCATGGCTTCGCTGATGGCGTCCTTCAACGTGCGTGCTGCCGTCGCTCACCGGCTCCACCTTCGCGCCCAGCAGGCGCATGCGGAATACGTTGAGCCGCTGCCGGCGCATATCCTCTTCGCCCATGTACACCACGCACTCCAAGCCGAAGAGCGCGCATACCGTGGCCGTGGCCACACCGTGCTGCCCCGCGCCGGTCTCGGCGATGATGCGTTTTTTGCCCATGCGCCGCGCCAGCAGCGCCTGACCCAGGCTGTTGTTGATTTTGTGCGCGCCGGTGTGCAGCAGATCTTCGCGCTTCAGCCAGATGCGCGCGCCGCCCAGAGTTTCGGAGAGCCGTTTGGCGAAATACAGCGGCGTGGGGCGGCCCGCGTAGGTGTGCAGCAGTCCGGCCAGTTCGGCTTGAAAAGCGGGATCCTGGCGCGCTTCCAGATAGGCCGTCTCCAGTTCTTCGACAGGCGCCATCAGCACTTCGGGCACGTACCTTCCGCCGTACGGTCCGAAGTGCCCGCCCTGGTCCGGTTGCGGTGTCATAGGTGCAGGGCCTCGCGTGCTGCTTGCAGGAATTCGCTCATTTTCTTATGGTCCTTTTTCCCCGGGGCGCTTTCGATGCGCGAGCAGGCGTCCACACCCCACGGGCGCGCCAACGCCACCGCGGCAGCCACGTTTGACGCATCCAGTCCGCCGGCCACGATGATGCGGCAGGACGCGCGCGCCGCCAGGTACCAGTCGAAGGCCCTGCCCGCGCCGCCGTAGAGTTCCCCGGCCGGCCCATCCAGCAGGAGTGCCTCCGCCGCTCGTTGCGGTACGCTGCGAAATCGAAACCGGTGGTCACCCGGGTTCCCTTCCAGACGGCCGTGCCTTCGGGATAATCGTTCCGGGTTTCTTCGCCGTGCAATTGGGCCACGTCCAGGGACGCCAGGAGCACAATCCGCTCGACGGTCTCGCGAGGCTCATTCACGAAGACGCCGACGCGCCGTACGCCGGGGGCGTTACAATCCGGGCCGCCGATTCCGGAGCTATGTAGCGTGGACTGCGCGGATAGAAGTTAAACCCCACGGCCGTCGCGCCGCCGGCAATCGCCGCCGCCGCATCTTCCTCATTGGTGATGCCGCAGACTTTAACGATCACTCGCCCACCAGTTCTTTCAGGGCCGCCGACGGATCGCCCGACTTCATGAGGTGCTCGCCCACCAGAAACGCGGTGTAACCCGCCGCCCGCAGCGTGGCGATATCGCCCGCATTGTGAATGCCGCTTTCGCTGACGCGCAGCACGCCCGCGGGTATGTGTTCGGCCAACCGCAGCGAGGTCTCCAGCGTCACCTCGAAAGTATTCAGATTGCGATTGTTCACGCCGATGATATCCGCCCCGGAGGCGATGGCCATATCCAGCTCGCGGCGGTCGTGCACTTCCACCAGGGCGGCCATTCGCAGGCCGGCCGCGGCTTCACGAAAGTCGCGAATTTGCCCCTCACTGAGGATCGCGGCAATCAGCAGAATGGCATCGGCCCCATGAGCGGCGGCCTGCAGGATGTGCGGCGTGGCAATGGTAAAATCCTTGCGCAGCACGGGCAGGGAAATGCCGGCGCGCGCCGCCTCCAGGTCGGCCAGGCTGCCTTGAAAGAAGGTCTCGTCGGTGAGCACGCTGAGCGCGGCCGCTCCCCCGCGCTCATACTGCCGCGCGATGCGGGACGGATCGAAATCGTGCGAGAGCACTCCTTTGCTGGGCGAAGCTTTCTTCACTTCGGCGATAATGGCCGGGGTGCGCGCCATCAGCGCCGCGCGAAAGTCCCGCCGCTGCGTCACGCACAAACCCGCTGCGCGCTCCCATTCGGTCATGAATGCCGCGGCAGTGCTCAGCTCTTCGTGTTTCCGGGCGACAATTCGGGCCAGAATGTTTGGAACAGTGCCAGTCAAGGGTGATGCTTTATGGTAACAGACCGCTAATTCTCAATCGGCGTCCCTTCCACATGGTCGATCGCCAGGGCGAAGTTGGCCATGGTCTGGGCACGAAGCTGGATGCGGGAACGCCCGTTGATCTCGCGAATCCCGGTGCCGCCGGGCACAATCGGAAACTGGTTCCCGGGCCGCCGCTGAATCCCAGTGAAGCTCCCCGCTTTGAAACCTTCACGGAGGCCACTTCGAACGCTGGACGCTCGTCGGCCGGCTGTCCGTATACGGCGCACGCAATCAGGCTCCAGAGAACTCGACGAAGCAGCATTCGACCCCGTCGGCAGAAAGTATACACGTAGCGAGGACTATTGCGGGCAGGCGCGAGCACGCGCGCCGAGCCTCACCTTAAACTAGCCCGCCTGGAATTCTTCTCCGGAAATGCGACCGTATAAACTTGTCCAGCCGCCGGGTCCAAATTCCCCGCCGGCGCGGAGCTCCCTTTTCTTGCCGGCGGGCCGGCCGGGCGATGATCTGATTCTGGCTGAACTCCTTACGGCGGAATTGCTGCCGGCATGGGGCAATGGCACGCAGCCTGCTCGGTCTGGCGGCATGAAGACGGAATGTCATATCTCAGAACGCCTGCAGGCCGCCTGCGACGTCTGCGGAGAGTGGCCCGATCGCCTCCACATGCCCGAAGAATTCCATGGTTGGTACTGCGCCCGCTGTTGCCCCGCGTGTAAAGCTCAGGCCATCGCCCAAGATGCCGGCTCCCAGCCCGACGCCGGACATCAGGCTGCCTGATTGCCGGTATTTGGGCAATCCGCACCCGGCCGGTCCCGCTGTTAGCAGATAACCTCCTGTGTTTGTTCAACTCCGCTTTCGGCACCGGGCGTGCCTTGGAATCCGTGGATGTTAAAGATTACTCTGCACGACAGCGCCAGCGAACTCCGGTTTAAATTGGAGGGCAAGCTCTCGGGCCCCTGGGTCGCGGAACTTCGCCAATGCTGGCTGACCGCCCAATCCACTACGCACGATCGCAAAACGGTTCTCGACCTCGCGGAAGTTGATTTTGTCGATCCCCAAGGGCAGTCGCTGCTGGAGGAAATGCACCGCCAAGGCGTGACTTTGACGGCCGTGTCGCCCCTCATCCGAGCCATTGTCGCTGACTTCTGCCGTTCCAAGCGGTGTGATACGGTTGAAGCTAAGCCCTCGCATGTCGCCAGACCTCAAACCTCGGCAAGACGCGGTTCAGGAACGATATGAGACGCTGCTGGAAGTAGCCCAATCGATCGCTTCGCACCGCCAGTTGTCCACGCTTTTTGCCGACCTCAGCCGCTTGCTGAAACGCCTGGTTGCCTTCGACTTCATCACGCTCACGCTGGTGGATACCAAAGAGCAGGTGGTGCGCCTGCACATTCTGGAAACCGACGAGCCGATCGAAAAGCCGGGGCCGTCCGCCATACCTTTTGCGGAAACCCCGACCATTCTGGCCCTGGAAACCCGCAAGCCTCATTACACGGCCGATCTTTCTCTGGAAACCCGCTTTTCCCGCATACGCGATCTGCTTCAGAATTACGGTGTCCGGTCTTACTGCGTGCTGCCGTTGTTTACCGCGCAGAGGGATTTGGGCGGTCTGCAGTTCGGCGCGCGCCGCACCAACCCGTACTCTCCGGAAGATATCGAATTCATGGAGCATGTAGCACGGCAGGTGGCCGTAGCGGTGGACAATGCGCTGAATTCCGAAGCCGCCAGAGCTTATGAAGAGGACCTTGCCGTGGAGCGCGACCGCCTGCGCACGCTCCTCGAAATCAACAACGCCGTGGTGGGCTGTCTGGAAACCAAGCAGTTGTTTCAAGCTATCTCCGCTTCCCTTCGCCGCACGTTTGGATTGGATACCGTCAGCCTGGTGTTGTACGACGCCGAAGCCGGCGTACTGCGACTGCAAATGTTGGATTTTCCGGACGGCTCCGGCGCTATTCGGGAAAACACCGTAATCGCCGAAAACTCCGTCCCCAGCATGGTCTACCGCACTCGGGAAGCGCGTGCTTTCTCCCTGGAAGAGGCGCGCACCCACTGGCCAGGCACGGCCGCCGTGCTGGCGAGCGAAGGACTGCAATCGGCCTGTTGTATGCCGCTGGTCACGCCCTCCGGCGTACTCGGCACTCTGAATCTGGGATCGCGCCAGGAGAACTTCTTCACCCGGCAGGATTTGCAGTTTTTCTCGCAGGCCGCCGGGCAGGTGGCGATTGCGCTTGATAATTCCCTCTCCTACAAGCGCATTGAAGAGCTCAACGCCCGCCTGTCGGAGGAGAAGGTCTACCTGGAAGACGAGATCCGCACGGACAACCGCTTCGAGGAAATCGTGGGCCAGAGCCGCGCCTTGCGCTCCATTCTCAAGCAAGTGGAAACGGTCGCTCCCACCGATTCCACCGTCTTGATCTACGGGGAAACGGGGACCGGTAAAGAACTGCTGGCCCGCGCAATCCACGACCTGAGCAGCCGGCGGCAGGGAACCTTCGTCAAGCTGAACTGCGCGGCCATTCCTACCGGTCTATTGGAAAGCGAGATGTTCGGGCACGAGAAAGGCGCTTTCACCGGCGCCATCGCCCAGCGCATCGGACGGTTCGAGTTGGCGCATCGCGGCACCATGTTCCTGGACGAAGTCGGCGAAATCCCCCTGGAACTCCAGACCAAGCTGTTGCGGGTGCTGCAGGAGCGGGAATTCGAGCGACTGGGCAGTTCCCGCACCATCAAGACCGACGCCCGCCTGGTAGCTGCCACGAACCGGAACCTGGAGACCATGGTGGAAGAGCGCCAGTTCCGCGCCGACCTGTATTACCGCCTGAACGTGTTTCCCATTACGGCTCCGCCCCTGCGCGACCGGCGTGAAGATATTCCCCTGCTGGTCCGCTATTTCGTGCAGCAATATGCCCGCATGATGAACCGGCGGATCACCAGTATTCCCTCGGAAACCATTCAGACCCTGACCCGTTACGATTGGCCGGGCAATATCCGCGAGCTGCAGAATTTCATCGAGCGGGCCGTGATTGTCTCGCCGGGACCGGTCTTGCAGGCGCCCATCCGCGAGTTGCATCGCCGCTCTGCCGGCGCGGCTCCGGCTGTCACGCTGGCCGCTGCGGAACGGGATGCCATCGTCAAGGCCCTCCGCGAAGCCAACGGCCGTGTGGGCGGCGACCAGGGAGCCGCCGCGCGCCTCGGTATGAAACGCACGACCCTTCAGGCCAAGATGCGCAAGCTCGGCATTGACCGGTAGGCACTGCCCAAATATCGGCGCGGACGGTTGGGCAGATCCCATCTTTATAGTGACTTACAGTGGCCCCAGAACTGCATGAAACGGATTGACTCTGCTATGAAAACCCGCATTGTATGCTTCGTTTTGATTGCCGGCGCGGCGCTTGCCCAGGAGCCCGCACCTTTGAAGCTCACCCTCAAGGACGCCGTCAGCCTTGCGCTCAAGCAGAATCCCAATGTGATCCTGGCCAACCTCAACGTCTCGCAGAGCCAGCAGGATGTCTCGGTGGCCCGCTCCGGTCTGCTGCCGCAGATGGGGGGCAACGTCAACGAAACTGTCCATCGTTTCAACCTGCAGGCGCTGATCGGCTTGCCTTCCCCGGTTTCCCGCAGCACGTCGGCCCGTACGAAACCTTCCAGGCCGGCGTCGGCATCAACGCGCCCATCTTTGACCTGACCCTGTGGCGCCATTTCCGGTCTTCGCAGTTGGGCGTCAACGCGGCCCGCGCCCAGGAGCAGACCGCCCGCGAGGAAAGCGTGGTCCTGGTGGTCTCGCAATACCTGGGCAGCCAGCGGGCAGCCGCCGATGTGCAGGCCGCGCAATCGCGCGTGGATCTGGCCCAGGTGCTTTACGATCAGGCCGCCGACCTGCAGAAGAACGGCGCCGGCACCGGCATCGACACGTTGCGCGCCAACGTCGAGCTGCAGAACGAAAAGCAGCGCCTTATCGTCTCCCGCACCCAATTCGATACCTCGTTGTTCGGGCTGGCCCGCCTGCTGAATATCGAGCCCCACCGCAAGCTGGAACTGGCTGACCAGGTGGCCTTCTTCGATACTCCCGAAGTCCCCATCGACCAGACCCTGGAGCGGGCCTACGCCTCCCGTCCCGAATTGCGCCAGCTTCTGTTGCAGGAACAGCGCGCCGGGTTGGACCAGAAGTACGCGGCCGACCAGCGGCTCCCCAAGCTCTCATTTATCGGTACGTGGGCACAGCAGGGGCTCACACCCAATAGCGTCATCCCCATTTATCAATACGAAGGCAGCCTGGACTTCCCGATCTTCACCGGGGGCCGGATCCAGGCGGAACGAGCCAAAGCCGACCTGGCCATCCGTCAGCTCCAGCAGCAGGAACAGGAATTGCGCAACCGCATCGCCCTGGAGGTGAAGACCGCCGCTGCGCAACTGGAAGCCGCCCGCAGCGAAGTCAGTGTGGCCAACCTGGGAGTGCAACTGGCCAGGCAGGAAGTCGATCAGGCCCGCGACCGGTTTCAGGCGGGAGTCGCCAACAATATCGAAGTGGTTTCCGCCCAGGACGCGCTTTCCCGGGCCAACGACAACCAGATCGCCGCTCTCTACCGTTACAACCAGTCAAGGGCCGACGTGGCCCACGCCGCCGGACAGATGGAGGCGCTGTATGCCAAATGAGCGGGGTTGGGGGTTAGGGATGGGGGCTGGGGAGTTACGAAAGAAGTCCGGCCGGAGGGCGCTCCTTCCCCCATCCCCAACCCCTACCCCTAACCCCCAATCCGTGGATTATCGCCGTTACCGTGATGCTGGCCACGTTCATGGAAGTGCTGGATACCAGCGTGGCCAACGTGTCCCTGCCGCACATCGCCGGCAGCCTTTCGGCCAGCGTGGACGAGTCCACTTGGGTGCTCACTTCCTACCTGGTGGCCAACGCGATCATCCTTCCCATGGGTGCGTGGTTCTCCACCCTGTTCGGCCGCAAGCGTTTTTACATGTTCTGCGTGGCGCTGTTTACCGTTAGCAGTTGCCTGTGCGGACTGGCGCCATCGCTTCCCCTGCTGATCCTGTTCCGCATCATGCAAGGTCTCGGAGGCGGCGCCCTGCAACCTATTTCGCAGGCTATCCTGGTGGAAAGTTTCCCGAAGGAGAAGCACGGGATGGCCATGGCGGTATATGGTATGGGCGTAGTGGTTGCTCCCGTCATCGGGCCCACTCTGGGCGGGTGGATTACCGACAACTATAGCTGGCGTTGGATCTTCTTTATCAATATCCCCGTCGGTCTTCTCTCCCTGGCGCTCACTACGCTGCTGATTTTCGACCCGCCGTACATCATCCGCCGCGGCTTCAAAGATGGTCTCAAAATCGATTACGCCGGACTCGGCTTACTGGCCCTGGGGTTGGGCGCGCTGGAAGTGGTTCTCGACGAAGGGCAGCGCGAAGACTGGTTCTCTTCGAATTTCATCGTGGCGTTCGCCGTCATCACGGTGTTCTGCCTGGTTTCCGTGGTGTTCTGGGAACTGCACCAGAAGCAACCGGTGATCGATTTCCGCATCTTAAAAGAACGCAATTTCATGCTGTCCACGGTTTCTATGCTGCTTCTGGGGTTTGTGCTCTACGGCAGCACCACGCTGCTCCCTTTGTTTTTGCAAACGCTGCTCGGGTATACGGCGCTACTCAGCGGCCTGGTGCTTTCCCCGGGCGGAATTGTGATTTGCTTCTGCATGCCGCTGGTGGGGATTCTGTTGCATCGTTACCAGGCTCGCTGGCTGGTAATCTTTGGCGTGGTGGTCTCGTCCCTGGGGCTTTTCGCCATGTCCCGGTTCACTCTGGGTATCGATTACCGTACGGCCGTGATCGGCCGCATGGTGCAGAGCCTGGGACTGGCCTTCCTCTTCGTACCCATCAGCGCCGCCGCCTTTGCCTTCATCCCCCGGGAGCGCGCCAACTATGCTACCGGGCTCTTCAACCTGGCACGCAATATCGGCGGCAGTTCCGGCATTGCCACAATCACCACCCTGCTGGCCCGGCGGTCGCAAGTGCACCAACAGATCCTCACGGCGCACATGACGCCGTATGACGCGCCCTACCGTGAGGCCCTGGTGCGCACCACCGCCCTGGTGCACGCCCAGGGCGCCAGCCTTCCCGATGCCGCCGCGCAGGCCAACGGCTTACTCTACGGAGTCTTGCAGCGCCAGGCCGGCGTGCTGGCTTTCTCCGATGTTTTCTGGGTGATGGGCGTGCTGTTTCTGGCCATCATTCCCCTGATGTTTTTAATGAAGAAATCGGGTCCGGTGAAAGGGCCCATTGCTGTGGATTGAGAAAGGTACAATTCAGTGGCTACATTACCGAAAACCGTTACCCCGCAGGACTCCGAAACCCAGCCGCAGGCGCCGCCGGTCCGCGGCTCGGGCAAGCGGATCTTCGTGCTCCTGGTGGTCTTGCTGGTGCTTGTGGGGGGCGCGACGGCCGCCTGGCTCCACTATCGCGACCGCGTCTCTTCCGATGACGCCAATGTAGATGGGCACATCACCGCCATCGCACCCAAGATCGGCGGCAACGTCATTGAAGTGGCCGTGCTGGATAACCAACCCGTCAAGGCCGGCCAGGTGCTGGTGCGCATCGATCCGCGCGACTATCAGGCCAAGGTGGATATGGCCAAGGCCGCCGTGCAGCAAGCTGAGAGCCAGGCGCATGCCGCCCGGCAGATGGTGCCGCTGACCACCGATACCACACAGTCCGCCTCCACGGCTGCCGGCGCCGCCCTGGCCGATGCCCAAGCCGAGGAGCAGCGCGCCCGGGCGTCTTACCAGCAGGCATCCTCGGCGGATATTGCCATGGCCGAAGCCAATGTCCGGTCCAAACAGGCCAGCAACGACCGCGCCCAGGCCGACGTGAACCGCATGAAGCCGCTGGTGGATAAGGCTGAAATCTCGCGACTGCAGTACGACGCCTACGTTGCCTCGGCGCGCGTTTCCGAAAGCGAACTCCAGTCCGCCCAGCAAAAACTGGCATCGGTGCGGCAGGACGCTTCCATCCGCCAGGCCGCTCTCACCGCCGCCGAATCCCGTGTGAACCAGGCGAAAGCCCAATTGCAAACCACCGTAGCCAATCAGAAGCAGGTGGGTATCCGCACAGCCGACGTGGGCACCGCCTCCGCCGCCATTGCCGCCGCGCGCGCCAATCTCGAGGCCGCCGAACTGCAGCTCAGCTACACCACCATAACGGCCCCCATCGATGGCGTGGTGACCCGCAAGAGCGTGGAAGTGGGCCAACTGGTCCAGCCCGGCCAGGGACTGATGACCGTCATCCCGCTACACGATACCTGGGTTACCGCCAATTTCAAAGAGACTCAATTGGCCGGCGTGCACTCCGGCCAGCGAGCCGAAATCCATGTAGATATGTACGGCAAGAGCGTTTGGGGCCACGTGGATTCCATCGCCGGCGCGACCGGTTCCAAAATGAGCCTGCTTCCACCCGAAAACGCCACTGGCAACTTCGTAAAAGTGGTGCAGCGAATTCCCGTGAAGATTCTGATAGATCCGCAGGATGCGCTGGTTCTGCGGCCCGGGATGAACGTGGACGTGACAATCTTTACAAAATAAATCGGGTGTTATTCGGCACAATGGAGACATGCCTGCGGCTATCCCTAGCGTGCGTATTCTGGCCGTAGCGTTTCTCGTCGCATCGCTCGCTGGCGCGGCCGATGAGGCACAACTCGCCCTGCTGCTAAAGGCTCAGACGGATTTCAACCGTGTGGATCTGAGCGCAACTCCAAGGTTGCCCGATACTTCGGCTTGTGTGGCCTCCCAAGCCGCGCTGCTGCCGGTATCGTCGGCGGCCGATCTTCCCCTGGTTTACTATCGCAAGGGGGATTGCGCCCTGATCGGCGGAACCTTGACGCACTATCCCGCTCTGTTCGCCGAAGCCGAAGCCGATTTCCGGAAATCCATCGATACCTGGCCGGCGCGGGTCGCGCTGCAGCCCAGGAAGACCGCACCCGAACCGCTCTCCTCGGCGCTGCCGGTGCTTCTGGCGATCACGCGATTACTCCGGTCGCCCGGCGATGCCGCCGTCATGACTTCCGCCCAACACGACATCTCGACGGCGCTGGCCGCGCCGTCTTGTCCATCCACCGTAATGCCCGCTGCGGCATGTCAGGCGGATTTGCAACTCGGCCGGAAATGGCTGGGCTGGATCGCCATCGCGACTGACAAGCTGCCGGAAGCCGCGCAGGAATTCTCGGCCTTCCCGGACTCGGGCTGGCCTGCCTGGATCGCTGGCCGTGAAGCCTTTCAGGCCGGCAACTATAGGGACGCCGCTCAGAAGTACCGCAGTGCAGTGGATGTTTGGCAAGGCGGTGAAAGTCAGCGCCTCGCTCCGCAACCTGACCTGGGTTTGGCCCTCACCGACTTGGGCGGCGCGCTCCTGGCTTCCGGCGATGCCTCCGGCGCCATCGCGGTTCTGGACCGGGCGATTAAGACCGATCCCGCCCATGCCCGCGCTTTTTTCTACCGGGCGCGCGCTAAGGAGGTAGCTGGCCACCCCGAGTCCGCCCTCGCCGATTATGGACTCGCCTCGCGAACCGCCTTCGCTTCCGCCCGCGACCTGGCTTCGGGCGAAGCGCATCTGTATCGCGGCATCGCGGCGTACCGCCGGAAGGATTTCGCGCGCGCCGAAGATGAATTCTCCAACGCCCTGAACTTCTCCGTTCCCGATTCCCTGCGCGCCGATACTACTGCATGGCGCCATCTCTCCGCCGTAGCCGCCGGCGGTTGCGGATCTTCCGCGGGACTCCTAAGCCGCGATTTGGCGGCAGTCTCGCCCTTTTTCCCCAGGAATGAGGCCGCTGCCCTGGTCAATGCCTGCCCTAAAACCGCCAGCGTGAATTGACCGGCGATTGCTGCGCCCTGTGTGCTACAGTTCAGGATAAGATGGCATCTCGAAGCGTCAATAAAGTAATTCTGATGGGACGTCTTGGCAAGGACGCCGAGACTAAATTCACCCCTAGCGGTGTTTCCCGTTCTACGTTCTCCATCGCCACCAATCGACGCTGGAAAGACCAATCAACGGGCGAGTGGAAAGAAGAAACCGACTGGCACAATATCGTGATGTGGCGCGCGGAGAATGTGTCGAACTACCTGTTGAAAGGCAAGCAGGTATACGTGGAAGGCCGGCTGCAAACGCGCAGCTGGGATGACAAAGATGGCAAGAAGCAGTATATGACCGAGGTGGTGGTGGACGATCTCATCCTGCTCGGTGGCCGCGGCGATTCCGAAGGCGGAGGCGGCGGTGATTACGAGCGCTCCGAGCGCCCCGTCTCCATGCCCCGTTCCGCGCAACCGCGCCCCCAACCCGCCGCCGCGCCAGCCGAAGATTTCAACCAGGGCATCACCGACGACGACGTGCCTTTCTAAAACAGGTTTTTGGGAGTGTGTCCCCTTCTCCGGGTTTCATGGAGCGCATTCCTGGCCAATGGCGGTCAATCCGTCTCCTGGTCCCAAGCGGGCAGTTGTCCGGCTGGGAGTCGCCTCTGCCAGGAAGCGCGGCAGTTCCCGGGCGAATTCAGGCCGCTGATCCGCCGCGTCGGCGAAGTTCAACAGCTTCTCGCGGATCAGGTAGTCAAGCGCACTCTTTCCAAAGTCGATTTGCAAATGCGATGAGCCCACGAATGCCGGGCTGGCGGACTTGCGCCCCGGGCCGGAATCGGCGTAAAACCGTCTTGGGAACGAAAGGTCAGGTGCTATGAGCAAACCAAAGACACTGCTGGAAGACCTGTGTGCGCACGCTCTCTCCTGCGGCGCCGACACCCTGGAAGTGGAATACAAGGACCACCGCGAGTGGGTCTATGCGCGCTCCGGCAACACGGGCTTTTCCACCGCGAACTTCGCAAGTTCGAGCCGCGAAGCCAAGGAATTGCGCGAGAATCTTTACGCTGCCCGAAAGAAGCCCGTCCGGACTGCAATCGGCGGTCAGGTGTGGATTTTGAAGGTAAGCGTCTACGATAGTTTCGGCGAGGATGCGTTTCGCGTGCGCATCGATCCGGCGCCGCCGATCGACGCTTCGGCCGCACCGCCGTTCACTCAAAAACAGGGGCAATACCTGGCGTTCATTTACAACTACTCAAAGATCCATGGCCGGGCGCCTGCAGAAGGGGACCTGCTGCAATACTTTCAGACCACGCCGCCCTCCGTTCACCAGATGATCAAGACGCTGGAGCTTGCCGGTTTTATCCAACGCACCCCCGGGCAGGCGCGATCCATACGGCTGCTTGTGAAGCCCGAGCACTTGCCGCGCCTGGAGTAGGCAGCCACGCGTACAGTGCTGCGGAAACCTGCTGCACAATAGGTTCATGCCCGACCTGCGTTACGCCCTTCGCGTTCTTCTCAAGTCCCCCGGCTTCACCTGTATCGCGTTGCTCTCCCTGGCATTGGGTATCGGCGCCAACACCGCCATCTTCAGCCTTCTGAATGCCGTGGTGCTACGCCCGCTCGCCACCGTGCAACCAGAACGGCTGGTGGGGCTGGCCAGCATCGACGCGAGGGGGCAGCGCCACGGCTTCAGCTACGCGACGTATGAGCAGATCCGGCTGCACCAGCGGGCCTTTTCCGCTCTCTTCGCCTGGTCGGACAACTCCGTATTTACGATCGAGGCCGAGGGTTCCCTGTTCCCCGGGAACGCGCTGCTTGCCGGCGAGGGCTTCTCCGCGACCATGCCCCTGCGCCCCGCGCTGGGCCGCGCAATCGCGCCGGATGACGGTGCGGTTGCCCTGCTCGGATACGCCCGCTGGCGCAGTTCCTTCCACGCCAGCCCCGCCGCGCTCGGGAAACTCATTCGCATTCAGGGTAAGCCCTTCACCGTCATCGGCGTCGCGCCGGAGAGTTTTACCGATATGGAAGGCGCCGGTGCGGTGGATGCTGTCGTGCCATTGGCAGCCTTTACTTCCCTGGATCGCCAGCGGGAATCGCGGACTCCCTCGTGGGAAGTGACGGGCCGCCTGCGTCCCGGCGTCACCCTGGACCGCGCCCGCGCTGAACTGGAGGTGCTTTGGCCGCAAGTCAGGCCGGATGCCGCCGACCGCCTGCTGGTGGAATCGGCTGCTACCGGAACCGGCTTCAACTTCGCGCGGATGCGGTTCGGCTACCCGTTGCAACTCCTCCTGGGAATGGTGGGCGTACTGCTGCTGCTCGCATCTATCAACCTGGCGACGCTACTGCTGGCTCGCGCCGAAGCCAGGCAGCGCGAAACCGGCATTCGCCTGGCGCTGGGCGCCGGCCGCGTCCGGATCGTCCGCCAGTATCTGGCCGAGAGCCTGCTGCTCGCCGTCACCGGTGCGGCGGCCGGAGTGTTGTGCGCGCCCTGGGCCACCAGCTTTCTGGCGCAATTTGTATGGGCCGGCAACATCGATCGCGCCCACGATTTCACTCTGGACCTGCGCGGGATGACTTTTACGGCCGCGATTGCCATTGGGAGCGCGCTGCTTTTCGGCCTGATCCCCGCCTGGCGCACCCTGCGCACCGATCCATCCGTGACTCTCCAGCGCGCCTGCCGCGGCAACACCGGCCCCGGACGCATGGGGAAGCTGCTGATCGTATTCCAGGTGGCGTTGTCCGTACTTCTTGTTCTAGCCGCAGCCCTGTTCGGCCAGTCCCGCCGGAACCTGCAGACCGTTCCTCTCGGCTTCCACTCCGCCAACCTGCTCGAAATGCAGTTGACGAACCGGCCGGGAGGTTATGCCGGAATGGATCCCGATGTGTATTACCCGGAGTTGTACCGACGTCTCTCGATCGTGCCGGGAGTCCGGTCCGTTGCCGGCGCAGCGTTCGGCCCGGTTATCCCGCCCTTTCTCCCGGATCGAACTGTCACGGGAGACGGAATGACCATCTCGGTGCAGGCCTTTCGGGTAGGTCCGGACTATTTTCGGACGTTGGGAATTCCTGTTGTAGATGGTCGGGAATTCACACTTCAGGACCGGCCTGGCGCGTCCCGTGTCGCCGAGGTGAGCGAAAGCCTGGCGCGCCGCCTGTTCCCAGGCGGTTCGGCTGTCGGCAGACACATCCGGTCCGAGGGGAAGGATCTGGCGATTGCCGGCGTTGTCCGCGACTCCGCAATCGGCAGCCTTCAGAATCACAATCCCCTGCAACTATTCACTTCCACATACCAGGAGGGCTCGGCTCGTCAGCCGCTGGTGCTGGTCCGGACTGCCGGCATGCCTGATGCTGCCCTGATCGGCCAACTGCGCCGGCAAGTCGAGGCCATGGGCAGGGAGTATTCCCTTTATATCCGGACTACAGACCAAGCGATCGATCGGGCCCTGGTGAAGGAACGAATGCTGGCCTCGCTGGCCACGGCTCTTGGGTTGTTGGCGTTGTTGCTCGCCGCAGTCGGAATTTATGGCCTGATGACCTACTCGGTCACGCGGCGCTCGCCCGAGATCGCCATTCGGATGGCCCTGGGCGCCCGTCGCGCACGGATTCTCGTATATTCTTAGGGGAAACCCTTATTCTTTTGGCAAGTGGATTCGCTCTCAGTCTGCCCGCGATTTATGCCGTCTCCAGGCTGGTGGCGGGTCTGTTGTTTGGCTTTGATCCCGGGGGATGGGGCGTGGCGCTGACGGGTGTCGCCGGCGTATTCACCGCGGTGGCTTTAGCCGCAGTCGCGATTCCCGCCCGGCGCGCCGCAAACCTCAATCCACTCGACTCCTTGAAGCAGATGTAGGCTCAGTCCTTAAATCTGTCCGGCGTCCTTTTCTTCTTCGGCCTCGCCGGAATGGATGCGCCGTTTGGCGCGCCCGGTGTCCTTGATTCCGGCCAGCAGCTTGGGCGGCCGCCCGCGACGCACACCCTCCTGCTGCAACCTTTCGAGGCTGATGATCGCCGCGTCGAGATTGGCCAGTTCAGCGCGAAGTTGCGCCAGTACTTTGGTAAGATCCATGAGCGCCGCCCATGAGAATAGAACGTTCCACCGAAAAAGCAAATGGATCAAATGGCTTAAGAGTACTCCGAAGGGAAACAAACAAACCTTCTGCGAGCGAACCGGAGGGTTCGTTCGTAACGGTACTGCTGTTACCTCTATACTGCCGGACGGGACAGGAGAGGATCATCCGCAAGCTCCGCCGGATCCGTGTACGCCTGCAACGAATCCAAAGATTCCAGGACGCGCTCCAGAAGGCTGTCGGTCTGCGATACGGTGGTCTTCAGAACCTCGATGGAATGCGCCTGAGTGGTGAGCCGGTCGTCCAGGGACGCCATTGTCTTGGACAACAACTGCTCCATGGCGGAAACGATCTGGGAGGTGGAGGGCATTTCCGCCAGTTTCGTCGCGTGCTCGTCCAGGCGCGACTCGATTTGAGTAAATCGGGCCTTGGCCGCCGAATCCTGCGCCGCCAGGCGGGCTTCCAATCCGGCAATTGAATTCTTAATCTCCTGTGTCGCCGTCGATTCGCCGGTGGTCCGCTCCCTGCGAGTATTACTTATCGCGCCCGCGGCAACTCCCGCGAGGAAGATTGCCATTCGGGGTACAAAATTTAGAGCTCGTGACATCGGTGATTCACTTATAATACGGATGCAGAACTCCTTGCAAGTACTCCACTTAGTAATAACAGTACTAGGTACGTACCGCGATTGCAGGAGGTTAATGATGCTGGCATTCTAGCTAGGAAAGATCCGCTAAACCAGGAGATTTCCGGTTGAGCAGGGGCTCGGAGAGCCGGGTCCAATTTCTCATTATTCATTACAAAAAGACACCCTCGTGAGTGCTCCCTTGCTGCTGGAATGCGACCTGAATGGCCGGATCGTCTGGATGAGCGACCAGACGCGTTCCGCCATTGGCGACGCCGGAAACCTTTCGGCAGCCATCGCCGCCTTCCCGGACTATTCCTATGCCGCGGTGCACTTCACGCGTATCCGGACGGCTCCCGACCGGCTTCTGCTCAGGGGCGAAATCTCCCAAACCGGGCCCGATGCCGGGGATACTGCCCTGCTCCGGGTGCAAAGCGATTTTCTCCGCCATTATTTCCAACTCCAGCGTGTGGAGCGCAGCCTCTCCACACGAACCCGCAGACTCCGCCGTTCCGGAGGGTCGGCCACCATCCGCCAACTGGAATTGGAACGGCAGCGCCTGGGCCGCGAATTGCACACCGGAGTCGGTCAGCTTCTGGCCGCCATTCGCATGCAACTGGAAGTCATTGCCGCCCAACTTCCCGGACCGCCGCTGCTGGTGCAGCAGGCCCTGACGCATATTTCCAATCTGGCTGCCGACGCTCTGGAACAGGTCCGGACCATCTCCAAACGCCTCCATCCACCGGAATGGCAGAGGCTGACTTTGGAAGCGGCGCTCCGCCAGCTTTGGGAAGCCAGCGGCGTGCCCCAGCGCTTCGAAGCCGCCCTGGAGTTGCGCCCCCTGGCACAGGAGCCGGCGCTCCAGGTGAAGGTCCTTGTATACCGCGCGGCGCAGGAAGCCCTCTCGAATTTAATGCGACACGCCCAGGCAACCCGTGTCACTATTACCTTGGAACCGCGCGACGAGGGGGTCGCTCTGGTGGTTCGTGACAACGGCGTGGGTTTTGACGTCGCGGCCCTGCTCGCCGCGCCCGCCAGTATTGCCGCCGGAATCGGACTGCGCTCCATTCGCGACCAGGCTCTCGCGGTGGGAGGAAAATTGCAGATCGAAAGCGGACCGAGTGGTACTAAACTGGAGGTTGCCGCGCCCTATTCGCCGGCTGACGCTTGAGCTGCAAGGAAACCCGTGCCATTCTCCGGAATCCGGCCTGCCTGCCGCTTCAAGTTCTCCCTTCCGACCGCGACCGAAGGAGTAACATGCAGGAATTGCAGCCAATCACGGTAGTTCTGGCCGACGATCACGCGATTGTCCGCGAAGGTTTTGTGGCCCTTTGCGCGGCCAACGGCATGAATGTCCTGGGTCAATGCGCCGATGGTCCGTCGGCCATCGACATGGTTCTGGACCTGAAGCCGGATTTCGCCATCCTGGACCTGGATATGCCGATGATGACCGGTGTAGAGGTCATTCGCCGCCTGCGCGCCAAGGGTTGTGCCGCTAAACTCATGATTCTGTCCATCAGCCGTGACGAATCTACCGTGCTGGATGCTTTGCGCGCCGGCGCCGATGCTTACCTGCTGAAAGACGGCGAGGCCCGTCATTTGATCGCCGCCATCAGCTTCGTTCGCGATGGCGGCGTGTACGTCGCCCCGCAACTGCGCGGCGCCGGCCTCTTTACTCGCGCCGACCGGGGTCCCTCGGAAGACCCGCTGGCCTCGCTGAGCCCGCGTGAAATGGAAGTTTTCTCTTACCTGGTGAACGGTCTGCGCGCCAAAGATATCGCCGAACTTTTGGATATCAGCCCCAAGACCGTCGATACCTACCGCGCCAGCCTCATGCGCAAGCTCAATGTCCACGACTTGGTCGGCCTTGTGAAGTTCGCGATCGAACGGAATCTCACGAGCACTTCTGTGCGGCGCTAAAGTTTACAAAACGTCCGGTGTCGGACTCTCGTGCCCGCTGGTAATCCTCCAGCGACTGAATCAGAATATCGACGGCGTTGCGCCGTTCATAAAGACGCTGTAGCGCGCGGCGTCGAATCACATCCACCACAAGCAGGCGGCTACGTTCAGAAGCATCAGCAGCAGGAAGCGGAATGGGCGTCATGATCAGGAGTTTCCTAGTCAGTTTTAAGGTGTTTCCGAGCGAAATGTCAGGATAAACACTTTTTTATCCGGAATCAAGGAAAATCTGGTACTGTACAGGATTTTTCCTTTATCAGTAGGAGTACTTACCAATACCCCGTAAATTTTCCCAGCAAATAAATATCGTACTACGATATAATATAGTAGCTAAGCACCTCATGGAAGATCTACGCCTCCCCGATTACCAGGCTCTCGGCCAGTTTCGGCATCAGATCCGACAGTTTCTCCATTTCAGCGAAGACGCCGCCCGTACTGAAGGCCTGGAGCCGCAACAACATCAAATGATGCTGGCCATTCGTGCCTGGCGCGCACCCCAAAGCCAACCCGCTGACCCGACCATTGGCGACTTGGCGGAGCACCTGCTCCTCAAACATCACAGTGCGGTCGGTCTGGTAGATCGCCTCACGGAGCGCGGCTTGGTGCAACGCATCCGCGCCGGCGCCGACCGCCGCCAGGTACGCGTTCACCTTACGCCGGAAGGTATCGAAAAGCTGAAGCGCCTGTCCAATGTGCACCTGCAGGAACTGCGGGCGTCCGGTCCCGTCCTGGTCAGTGCGCTCAGTTCTCTACTTCACGGGTGGGCCGCCAACACGCCGGCCAGGTAATACGAAAGGTAGGAAATGCATCAGAAAGCGATCGAACACGAACTGGGCGATTTCACCATGACGACTCGCGCCCTTACCATTTCCGGGCTCGCTATTTGTCATTGGTTTCGTCAGCGCCTTCATCGCGCTGGCGCTGCTCAGACTGATCGGAATTTTCACGAACCTGTTCTTTTTTCAACGATGGAGCAGTTCCATGGCATCGCCCGCCGCCAATCATCTGGGCCTTTGGGTGGTCGCGGTGCCGGTGGTGGGCGCGCTGATCGTTGGACTCATGGCCCGGTACGGTTCGGATCGCATTCGCGGCCACGGAATTCCCGAGGCCATCGAAGCCATCCTGATGAACGGCAGTAAGCTGGAGCCGAAAGTAGCCATTCTCAAACCGCTCTCCAGCGCCATCTCCATTGGGTCCGGCGGTCCGTTCGGCGCTGAAGGCCCCATCATTATGACCGGCGGGGCTTTCGGGTCCATGATCGCCCAGCTCTTCCGGCTTACTGCCACGGAGCGCAAGACTCTCCTGGTAGCGGGCGCCGCCGCCGGCATGTCGGCCACATTCGCCGCCCCGGTGGCCGCCGTACTCCTCGCCGTAGAACTGCTGCTTTTCGAATGGAAGCCGCGCAGTTTGATTCCCGTGGCCCTGGCCAGCGTCACTGCCGCCGCGGCCCGCCGGTACCTTTTGGGACTCGGCCCGCTGTTTCCCACACCGGCACACCCGGTCTTCATCGGGCCGCAAGGTCTATTCGGCTGCGTCATAGCCGGCGTCCTGGCCGGAGCACTTTCGGCCATTCTCACCATGGCCGTTTACGGATCCGAAGACCTGTTCGGGAAACTACCCATCCACTGGATGTGGTGGCCCGCGATCGGCGGCCTGGTTATCGGTCTCGGCGGGCTGATCTTTCCGCAGGCGCTGGGCGTGGGCTACGACACCATCGGCGCCCTGCTGCAGGGCGACGTTCCCCGCAAGCTGATCCTCGGAATCCTGCTGGTGAAGTCGGTCATCTGGGCGGTGTCCCTGGGCTCCGGAACATCCGGCGGCGTGCTGGCTCCGCTGCTCATGATGGGTGGAGCCCTGGGAGGTATGGAAGCCATGTTTCTACCGCACGAAGGCGCCGGGTTCTGGCCCCTGGTCAGCATGGGAGCCGTCCTGGGAGGAACCATGCGCGCGCCGTTCACCGGAGTGATCTTCGCCCTGGAACTGACCCACGATATGAATATGATGGTGCCCCTGCTGCTGGCCGTCACGATCTCCTACGGATTCACCGTGCTGACGCTGCGCCGCTCCATCCTCACCGAAAAGGTGGCCCGTCGCGGCTACCACCTGAGCTGTGAATATGCCGTGGACCCGCTCGAAATCCTCTCCGTCCGGGAAGTGATGCGCACCAACATCGTCGCGCTTCCGGCCCAGACTCTCCTGGCCAGCCTGGCGGAGTCGCTGCACGCCGGCAACGAACGCAAGAGCCAGTTACTTTATCCGTTAATAGACCAGGAAGGCAAACTGCGCGGCACCATCACGCGCAACACGCTACATTCCCTGTTGACCGACGGGCGGTGGCGCAACGCCCCGCTGTCGGAAGTGGCCACCAATGAGCCCGTGGTGGCCTATGCCGACGAGCCATTGCGGCTGGTGGTAAACCGCATGGCCGAATCCGGCTACACGCGTTTCCCCGTGGTGGACCGGGAAGACGGTGGCAAACTGGTGGGTATGGTGGCACTGCACGATCTGCTCCACGCGCGCACCCGGGCGCTTGAAGCCGAAGGGTTGCGCGAACGGGTACTGCGCATCCACCTTCCTTTCGGCTCTCGGAGGAGCGTCGGCGAAACACGCTCCGCATGATGACGATCGGCCATTCCAACCGGTCCGCGGCGGACTTCATCGCTATCCTGCAGGCGCACGGCGTCGAGACCCTGGTGGACGTGCGCACGGTTCCCAAGTCGCGCCACAACCCGCAGTTCAACCGCGATGCCTTGCCGGGTACGTTAAAGGCGGCCGGAATCGGCTACCTGCACATGTCCGGACTGGGCGGCCTGCGCCATCCGCGCAAAGATTCCCCGAACCTGGGCTGGCGCAACGCCAGTTTCCGCGGCTATGCCGACTATATGCAGACGCCGGAGTTCGCCGCCGGCCTCGACGCCCTCATGGCTCTGCCGGGCAGAGTTGCCATCATGTGCGCCGAAGCCGTTCCCTGGCGGTGCCATCGCTCCATGATTGCGGATGTCCTCACGGCTCGCGGCATTCCCGTCGAGCACCTCATGACCGTTCACACGAAAACCCCTCACAAGCTGACCGGCTTCGCCCGCGTGGAGGGCGCCGGGGTAACCTACCCCGGAGACACGCTGGACCTGTTCTAGTTCCGATACTCTTCACTTAACGATTCTGATGGCTGCGGAAAAGTCGCTGAGTGGTGAGCGCTTGTAGCCGCGTCGCAGGGGGAAGTTACTCATCTTCCGCTTGACCCCTCGGGGATGGCACCGGTTGCGGCTGGAAGCGGCAGATTCATCGAGGATCTCGTTCAGCACCGCGTTATGGAACTCTTTTCGACCCCGAGGGGGGAATAGCGCCGAAGGCGGCCATCTTGCGGCGGACAACGCGGACGGCGTGGAGGAAGGACAGCCGGTCGGGATCCTTATCGACTCGCAGCGCCGCTTCGTGCATGAGGCCGCGCACGGCGAAATGCGCCATCAGTAGACCATAGAACTCCTGCCGTACCAGATCGGGCGTTTTACTGCGGAGCACGATATGCGCGCCCCGCAGATGAGTCTTGAGTTCGTCAAACGCGGTTTCGATCTCCCAGCGCTCGTGATAGAGCGCAGCCAGTTCGGTGGCCGGAGCCAGTTCGTGGTCGAGAATCGTGGTTGCCAGCCGGTATAACGGCTCCGCCCCTTCGACTCCCTCCAGGCGGTATTCGATCACACGCACTACGATTCCATTGCGCCCACGCCGCTGGTCCTGCTGCGACGGATAGATGCGACTCAGATAAGATCCGTCCGGCAGACGTTGTTCGCAGGGCAGATGGATGTTTTTTCTGACCCGCCACAGCAGGTCCGCGCCCGTAGCTGCCGCCTGCTTCCACATTTCAAACCCGAAAAAGCCGCGGTCTGCCAGGCACAACATGCCCTTGACGAGACTGGGCAATACAGTCTTTGCCAGGGCGACTTCGCTGGTAGCGTAGTCCGCCATCCGGCTGCCGAAAAGGACATGGGTACCGTTCTCCACCAGCGATACGAAGCGGATCTTTGGATACGCGCTCTCGCCGCGACTGGCGCCCGGCCGCCCGAACACTTCGTTGTTGCCCTTCTCGTCGGCGACATCCAGCGTGCTGCCGTCAACGCTGATCAGACGCCACGTTCGATACCATGCGCCCTTTGTCGCCGCCACCGCGACCGGCCTGACCACTTCATCGTGCAGTTGCCGTATTGGCTCCCATCCCAGTCTGGTTCGCGCCTGCGAGATGCCTGAATTACCAGCCACATTGATTCCCGCCGCGGGTTCCACCAGCCACTGGATTCCTTCCAGCAGACAACGCAGCACTTCCCGATATGACGACTGCATGTACAGCGCCAGCGCGATCACGTAATACACGACCACATGCGCCGGCAGGTCGCGCTGGCGCACACTCTCTTTCCCCGTCGCCGCCAGCAACGTACGAATCTTTTCCAACGGGAACGTTTTGGCTACCACGCCCAGACTGATGTAGTCGGTGATGCGGCTGCCGGCGGGTAAGGAAGCCACTGTGCGTGACATCAGACCTGCCCCTCCAAGCCGGTTTGCACACTTGCGCACAAAGCATAGGGAAAGCGCCCCCGGATTACCCGATTGAAGTAGCTACCTTTGGAAGAAGCGCCCAGCAGAGCTTCATAAACCGCCGCCGGAACGCCGTAGTAATGGTAGATGGCCCGTGTGCAGAACTCCAGTTGCAAAATTCCGCGGCCGCCGTCGTACGCAAGTGCCCGCAAGGTGGTTGATTCCACCCTCATTTCGTTCATGAGTGACCTCCAGGAGAGGCTACGCTCTAGAACAGAATATCATAGAAATGTTTGTTAAGTGAAGAGTATTGGTTCTAGTTCCGATACTAGTAGACCTTCACGAGGTCCACGCGCCGGTTCTTCGCTCGACCTTCTTCGGTCCCGTTGTCGGCGAGTGGTTTCCTGGAGCCAAAGCCTCCGGGGACGAGGCGCCAACGGTCCACTCCTTTGGCCGATAGCCAGGTAATGACGGCTTCGGCACGCTGGTGCGATAGCGGAACATTTGCGGCGTCGGTTCCCACGTTGTCGGTATGGCCGGCTACCAGAAGGCTCCAGTCCTGCTGCTTCTGTAAGAGGTCCAGCAGTTCCTTCATGACCGGTTCCGAATCCGGCCTGATCGTCGCCTTGCCAGTGTCGAAGTTGATACCGTAAATGGTGGCGCGGCCGGTTTGATTGATTTGCTCCCCCCAACCCGCCGCCGTGTTTGCTTGCATCTGTTGTTCCAGTTGCTTTTCCTTGACCGTTATGATCTGGTAGTCGAGGCGGTCCGAATAGAACGTGATCCACTGCGCACCCTGCCTGGCGGTGAACGTGAACCGCGAGCTGTCCCCGTAGTTGTTCACAAAAAGGACCTGGTAACCTTTCGCCTTGAGGGCGTTTTCCGCGTTGCGGTACGTCTGAATGCTGGATGTGCCCGCAGCGCAGCGGAAGGCGATCTTCTCGTAGGCGCCTTCCACGCTCTGAACCTTGTTCGCTTTGTCGATGGGCATGCTGTGAACGTTGTAGTCGTTCAGCGTGCAAGCTCTGATAAAACAGCCATCCAGTCTGGAAAGAATAGCCGAATCCTTACACCCTTTCGCATCCTGCGGAGGGGCTTGAGCGAGCGCAAAAGCGCATGACAGTAACAGAAGAGTTAAAGGTCTCATTTCGTACGGCACTATAGCACAATGCCGCGGCGGGGCTGGAACTGGAAGGCGCCGGATATGTCCCCCGGCGGCCGCCTAACGGAACAACATGGGGTCTAGCTAGTCCAATGTCGAAAGCGCCAGGCCCCGCGCTACCGATGTAAACTCACTGCCCGTGCGGACGCGCTTTCCGAAGCGCCGTTCGAAGAGGGCGCGCACGGCCGGCACAAAGGACGAGCCGCCCGTCAGGAAGACGACATCCACCTCGCCGGGCGCCACTCCGGACGTCTCCAGCAGCGAACCCACGCAGCGATCGATCGCCTCCAGTTCTTCGTGAACCCAGCTCTCGAACTCCCGGCGGTTCACAGCCGCGCGAATCTCCAGCCCTCCATCGGTAAACTGGAACTCCGCTTCGTCCGCTTCCGAAAGCCGGCATTTCACCCGCTGCACCGCCGCGTGCAAGTGGTACCCCAGATCCTCCTGGATCAGATGCATCAGCGCCTCGATTTTCTCCGGCTCGAACGCCTCCGCCTTAGAGCTGTGCAGCATGTTGAGCACTTTCCGCGTGCGCAGGAATGAGAGGTGATGCCAGCGTTCCAGCTTGGCGTATACCCAGTTCGGCACCGCGGGCAGGATCTTGTTCATGGAGCGGGCTTGCGACCCCGCGCCCAACTCCGGCGACACCAGGTTGCGTACGATCCGGGCATCGAATGCATCGCCCGCAATTCCCACGCCGCTGTTCCCCAGGAAGTCGCGCGGCGATCTTCCCCGCTTGCGGACGCCCGGGCCTACGCGCAGGAGCGAGAAATCGCTGGTGCCGCCGCCGAAATCGCCGATCAGGATCAGTTCGTCGTGGTCCAGCGTGGATTCGTAATAGTAGGCCGCCGCCACGGGCTCCATCTCGAACTCCACCGATTCAAATCCGGCGACCTGATAGGCCGCGCGCAGCCGCGATACGGCATACTCATCGTCCGCCGCGGTCTCCGCGCCCACGAATCGCACCGGACGGCCCGAGACGGCATGACGCACCGGCGCTCCGAAGTAGCGCTCCGCCTGCACGCGAAGGTCGCCCAGAATGCGCGCGATCAATTCCTCCACGGTGAGCCTGCGCCCGAAGACCTCCGTGCTGGTGAGGGTCCGGCTGGTCAGGTACGATTTCAGCGACTGGATCAGCCGCCCCTTAGTCTCCGCGGCGAGATACTGTTCGATGCCCTGCGGCCCGGTCCAACTCTTCAGGGTGACTCGTCCGCGCTCCTTGAGCTGTTCCAGGTACAGCAGCGACCGGTAGGCTTCGGTGGCTCCCCCGGCGTGCTGGAATTGCACCAGGCGCACGTCCCGTCCGCCGGTGGCAAGCCCGACGGAGCTATTTGTGGTCCCAAAATCAATGCCGACCGCGGCCTCCTGTCCCCTCATCCCAGGAATCGCCAGATGTTCTCCACCGCCATACGCAGGCCGGCCTCCAGCGCCTCCGGTGTGATGCCGGCACAGTGCGGTGTCAACACCGTATTGGGAAGCGCCGTCAACGCGTGGGCCGGGGGCAGCGGCTCGCGCGTGAACACGTCCAGGCCCGCTCCCGCAATCCGGTTGGCCGCCAGCGCCTCAATCAGCGCGTCCTCGTTCACAATGGCGCCACGCGCCGTGTTGATCAGAATCGCACCCGGTTTCATGAGCGCGAATTGCGCCGCTCCGACGAAATTTTCGGTCAGGGGCGATAGCCGCAGATGGATGCTGACTACGTCGCTGGTGCGATACAGTTCCTCCAGTTCCACCAGTTCCACCCCCTCGACAGGCCGCGGATGCACGGTCCATGCGACCACGCGCATGCCCATTCCCATGGCCAGCCGTGCGAATTGACGCCCGATCGCTCCCAGCCCCACGATGCCGCAGGTCTTGCCGTTCAACTCTACAGACTGGCCCCGCGGCCAATCGCCGCGCCGCGTGGCCGCGTCGGCAGCCGGAATGCGGCGCGCCACCGCCAGCAGCAGCGCCAGGGTGTGTTCGGCGATCGAGACTGCGGACACACCGGGCGTAGTAGCCACCCGGATCCCCCGGCGCTCGGCCGCGCCCAGGTCCACGTGATCCGTGCCGGTGCCCCATACCGAGATCAGCCGCAGGCGCGGGCACGCTGCCATAACCGCATCGCTGAACCGGGAACTGGCGCGGATGTTGAGCACCGCTTCGGCCGGCGCGATGCGCTCGATCAGGCGGTCTTCCGAACCGGGAAGCGTGTCGTAATAATCCAATTGTGCGCGCGCCGAAAGGTCGCGCCAGGCGGCGCTGGAAGCCAGCACGGGCGGGGAATCGTCGGGAATGGAAACGCGAATCAAGCATTGGTATCATAGCGCAGCATCGCTGGTACACTGTAACCAGCAGGAGCCACTGTGCTGCACCGCTGTCTCGTGTTTCTGTTGCTGGGCACCGCCGTTTTCACCGGACAGGACATCCCCAAATTCAAGGCGGACGCCGACCTGGTGCTCATCCCGGTCAGCGTTACCGACCATTCCAACCGTTTCATCATTGGTTTGCGCCAGCAGGACTTTCAGATTCTGGAAGACGGCGTGGCGCAAAAAATCGTCAGCTTGTCCGGCGAAGATACGCCGCTTTCCGTCGGCCTGCTTTACGACCGCAGCGGCAGCATGGGCGACAAGCGGCAGACCGCGCGCCAGGCCGTAACGCAGTTTCTCAAAACCATGAACATCCCCGACGAAGCCTTCCTGGTGGACTTCGCCGACAATGCGGAAGTAGCCCAGGGCTTCACTACCCGCACCGAAGAACTCGACCTCAAGCTGGCCTTCCTCCAACCCGGCGGCCTTACCGCCCTGCTGGATGCCGTCCACCTGGGCCTGCGGGAGATGAAGAACTCCAGGAATCCGCGCAAGGCGCTTCTGATCGTTTCCGATGGCGGCGACAATCACAGTCAAGTACACCGCCAAAGAGATTCAGGAACTGGTGCGCGAAGCGGACGTGCAGATCTATGCCATGGGAGTGTTCGAACCCTCGCTCAGTCTGGGCCTGAGTAACGAGGAAGTCAGCGGCCCGCGACTCCTCGCCGAGATCGCGGAGCAGACCGGCGGGCGTGCTTTCGCCGCCACCGAGGCCGGCGATTTGCCCGGCGTGGCGACACGCATCGGGATCGAACTGCGCAATCAATACGTGCTGGCGTACCAGCCGGTCAACCAGCAGAAGGATGGAAAATACCGCCGCGTCGAAGTGCGCGTCAACCCGCAGCCAGGATTGCCGCCGCTAAAAGTCCATTGGAGACTCGGCTACTACGCTCCTCAGTGACGCCCGCCGCGCATGGCCGGGGCTCCACCCGCCGGATGCGGCATGGATGTCCCCCCTAAGCCGGGACGTGTCGAATATCCTGCGCCGGGATGGTAGGCGCCCGCTCCCGATCCGCCTAAACCGCCGGGGCGCGTGCCTCCAACCCCGCCCGGCAATCCAGGACGGTATCCGCCCACACCGGTATATCCGCCGGGACGATAACCGCCCACGCCCATACCGGGAAGACGCGCCGGCAATCCGCCTAAACCGATTCTGCCGGGCACTCCGGGATACGGGGATCGAAGGTAGTAACCCGGTCCCAGCGCATAAGGATAACCATAGACTCCGTAGCTCCCGAGATAACCGGCGTACCCGCCCGGGCCATACGTGCTATAGATGCCGCCATAGCCCAGGTAGGGATTGTTCATCATCGGAGGGAAATAGGTGTAGCCCGCCATAGACAGCCCGGAGGCGTCCATCAGGTTGGGGTAAAGCGCCGGATCGTCAACGATCTGCGATGCCGTGGCATTGTCCGCGGCAATGGCTTCGCTTCGCTGAAACGCCCACTCGTTGAAGTCGTCGCCCGGCGCGCCCAGGGTCTCTTCCGGAACCAGGACCGTCCCCAGCGGTAATGTCTGGCCGGCCTTGGCGGTGACCGGCGTACCGCCCGCGGCGCGCACCTCCACTTCGCCGCTGTAGATGCGAAGCTGCGCCGGATCGGCATCGATGCGATATACACCCTGATTGGGTATTCGCACCTGCCAGTTCTTATACAGAAGTGTTACAGAGTTGCCCGGCAGGGCATCCTTCGCTTCCAGGATGGCGGAACCCGCCAGCAGCTCGAGCCGCACGTTCGCCAGGGTCGTAGCAAGCATTTTGACGGCGCTATCGTCCGCTACCCGCATCATCACGCCGGGGCCCAGCAGCACCTCCGCGTGTCCCTGGCCGGTACGGAGTTCAGCGCCCTCGCCCACTTCGGGGAACCGGCCGAACTGCGCCTGCAAAGGCTCGCCGTTAATGGCGACCACGCCTTCAAAATAGTGGACCAGGCCGGCGCGAGTCGAAAGTACGGATTGACCGGCAACCGGCGGAGCAACCCAAAGCCAAACCAACAGTGCGGAAAACCACGCGCGGGAAGAGAGCATACGATGGACCCCTTCGACAAAGAGTATCTTCCGTTTCCCCGCTGGCGTCAACCGCGGCGAGCGAAGTTACAAATCCCCATCCCTAACCCCCATCCCCAACCCCCGGGTAGGATATCCTGGTCCGATATGAAAAAGCTGTTGCTCGCCGCCGCCGCTGCCTGTCTCCTGATGGCGCAGGACAAGGTTGACGAGGCCACCACCGCGAAATTCCGTAGTGAGGAAATGGAGCATTCGCAGATCATGCACACCCTGCACATGCTCACCGATCGCTACGGCCCGCGCGTCACCGGCACGCCGAACCACGAGGCAGCCGCCAAGTGGGCCGTCGCGGAAATGACCTCATGGGGCATGAAGAACGCGCATCTGGAAGCGTGGGATTTCGGGCATCCTGGCTGGACCAACGAGCGCGCCTATGGATTTATCGATGCGCCCGTGCGCGAAAATTTGAAGTTCGAAGTGCTGGCGTGGACTCCCTCGACAACCGGCACGGCAGCCGGCTCCGCGATTCAATTGGAGTTGCCCCAGGGACCGCCGGCGCCGGTGAATCCGGATGCCGCGGCGGCAGCCGGCGGACGTGGCGCTCGCGCAGGCCGGGGCGGCGCGCCCGCGCGGCTCGGGCCCACAAAGGCGGAGATGGATCAGTGGGTTGCCGCCACGCAAAGCAAGATCCGAGGCAAGATGGTGTTGATCGGAAAGGCGGCGGTGATCCCCGTTAACTTCGACCCTCCGCAGAAGCGCCGCGACGATGAGCAGGTGAAGGCGCAGTACGATCCGGCCAATCCCGGCGGGGGGCGCGGACGCGGCGGCCGGGGTCGCGGCCGTGGCACTCCGGACCCGAACCGCCTGACGCGCGAACCAGGTGGCGGAAGCCGTGGACGCCATGCTGATTTCCGGCGGCGCCCTGGTGCGCGTCAACGATGGCGCGCGCGCCGACGGCCTCATCGTGGCGCAGCAGCACCGCGCCTACGACCCCGCCAAGACCATCCCCACCGTCATCCTGCGCAATGAAGACTACGGCCGCATCGAGCGTCTGCTGGCCGATGGCGAAGACGTGAAGCTGGAATTCACCATCACCAACCGCGTCTATCCCGAAGGCAAAACCAGCTACAACGTGGTGGGCGAAATTCCCGGCAGCGACAAGGCCGGCGAGATTGTCATGCTGGGCGGACACCTGGATTCCTGGCACAGCGGAACCGGCGCCACCGACAACGCCATCGGTTCTTCCATCATGTTGGAAGCCGCCCGCCTGATTCAGCAGATGGGGCTCAAGCCGCGGCGGACCGTGCGCGTGGGCCTGTGGTCCGGCGAGGAAGAAGGGCTGCTCGGATCGCTGGCTTACGTGAAGCAGCACTTCGGCACGTTCGAAAATCCCAAGCCGGAGTTCGCCCAACTGGATTGCTATTTCAACGTGGATACCGGCACCGGCCGGTTGCGCGGTGCAGGCATTTTCGGACCGCCCGAGGCCGCCGCCGTCCTGCGTCCGGTTCTGGCGCAGTTCACCGATTGGGGCCTCTTCGGCGCCAATACCACCAGCAGCCGCGCCACCGGCGGCACGGACAGCACGTCGTTCAACAATGCCGGACTGCCGGGCGTGGGCTTCCAGCAGGACCCCATCGAATACAACAGCCTGACCCACCACACCAATCTCGATACCTACGAGCGCATCATACCGGACGATGTGAAGAAGGCTGCGGCGGAAGTGGCGGCGGCCGTGTGGCAGGTGGCCAATCGCGACCAGATGATCCCGCGATTTACCAAAGAAAACATGCCCGCGCCGGTCGAAGCGCGATAGCCATGCGAGTAATCGAAATCACTCATCCCGGGGGCCCGGAGGTATTGCAACTCCGGGAGCGCCCTATCCCAACTCCCGGCCCCGGCGAGGTTCTGATCAAGGTCGCGGCGTCCGGAGTGAACCGGCCGGACGTGTTCCAGCGCATGGGAAACTACCCGCCACCGCCCGGCGCATCGGACCTGCCGGGCATGGAGGTGGCCGGCGTCATTGTGGAAGGCGAACGCGCGGGCGAAGAGGTCTGCGCGTTGCTGTCCGGCGGCGGATACGCCGAGTATGCCGTCGCGCCTGCCGGGCAGTGCCTGCCGGTGCCGAAGGGCTTGAGCCTCATCGAAGCCGCCGCCATCCCCGAGACCTTCTTCACCGTGTGGAGCAACGTCTTCGAACGCGGCCGGTTGGGCCGCGGCGAAGGCGGCCCGCGCGAGACTCTGCTGGTGCAGGGCGGCACGAGCGGCATCGGAGTCACCGCCATCCAACTGGCCCACGCGCTGGGTCACCCCGTCTTCGCCACGGCGGGCAGCGACGAAAAGTGCCGTGCCTGCGAATCTCTCGGCGCGCGCGCCATCAACTATAAGACCGAGGATTTCGTCGAGCGCGTGCTGGCGTTCACGGAGGGGCGTGGCGCCGATGTCATTCTGGATATGGTGGCGGGCGACTACGTAGCCCGCGAACTGAACGCGCTCGCAGAAGACGGCCGCCTGGTAGTGATCGCCACGCTCGGCGGCGCCAACGCGACCTTGAATCTGAGCAAGCTGATGCGCCGCCGCCAGACCGTCACCGGCTCTACCTTGCGCCCGCGTTCCGTCGCCTTCAAGTCGGCCCTCGCTCAACGGCTGTACAGTGCGGTCTGGCCGCTGATCGAATCCGGCAAGGTGCGGCCGCTCCTCCACCAGGTATTCCCGGCGGAAGAAGCGGCCGCTGCCCACGCGCTCATGGAGAGCAGCGCCCATATCGGAAAGATCGTGCTGCGCTGGTAACCACAGTTCTCACGCTCCCGGCTTGGACTGCATCTCGTGAAATCCGCTGGCAGCCTTCCGGACATCCGCCGGAAAATCCGCGAACTCCTGCACCTGCCGGATCTCGATCGTTTCATTCTCCCCGGCGGGGCAGCGCGAGGCCCACCCGATGGCTTCCGCCTTCGAGTTCACCCGGATCATCCAAAACCCGCCGACCACCTCTTTGGTCTCCGCGAATGGCCCGTCGGTCACCTTTGGCTTCCCGCCCGGGAACGAAATGCGTGCGCCCATCGACGGCGGATGCAGCCCTTCGAGACTCAGCAGGATGCCGGCCTTCTGCATCGCCTCGTTGTACTTCATCATGGCCGCGACCGCTTCGGCGGATGGCATCGCCCCGGGTTCGGCCTTCTCATATCCCTTCGGAATCATCAACATCATAAATCGCATTGTTTTCTTCTCCTCTGACTACCAATCGAACGGGCGGCCGCGGAATCGACACGCTCCGGTATCTCGCCGCCCGGAGTTACCCTGAAGTTGCCGCTATGTCTCGCGCCATCGTCTGCCTGGCCCTGCTGTCCTCGCCTGCGTGGGCCGCCGCTCCCTTCTTCAATGTTACGGATTACGGAGCCCGCAGCGACGGGTCCGCCGACGCCGCGCCCGCCTTTCGCGCCGCCATTCAGGCCGCCCACGCCGCGGGCGGAGGCACCGTGTATGTCCCGGCCGGCAACTATCTCACCGGACCCATCGAACTGGTCAGCAATCTGATTCTGAACCTCGATGCCGGCGCGACCCTTCGCTTCCCCGCCCAGCGTCTCCCCTTCACTCGCGGGCGTGAACAAGGCATCGAGTGCCTCACTCCGGTGCCGTTGATCGGCGGGCACAATCTGGAAAACGTCACCATCACCGGCCGTGGAGTGCTCACCACCAATAACGCCGACTGGCTCAAACTGATGAGCCGACAGGATCGTTCCGCCGCCGACCCCGGGTCGGCCTTCGGCGCCGCCTGGGAGCATCTTCTGCAACTGCTGGAACTGCGCCGGCCCGTTCCCGACGAGTTGTACCTGCAGGCAGCGCCGGAACTGCGTCCCTCCTTCGTGCGCTTCATGGAGAGCAAGAACATTCTCATCGAAGGTGTCCACTTCGCCGGCTCCTCGATGTGGACCATCCACCTGCTCTACACCGATAACGCGGTGGTCCGCAACGTCATTATCGAAACCTATCCCGGTGTGCACACCGACGGCATTGCCGTGGATTCCAGCCGCAACGTGCGCATCTCCGGCTGCTACATCGATACCGGCGATGACGGCATCGTGCTCAAGAGCGGGAAGGACGCGGACGGCCTGCGCGTCAACCGGCCCACTGAAAACGTCAGCATCGACAATTGCACCGTGCACCGCGCCCACGGCGCCGTTACCATCGGCAGCGAGACCTCCGGATGTATCCGCAACGTGGTGGCATCCAACATCACCTGCCAGGGCACCCAGAAGGGCGTGCGCATCAAGAGCCGGCGCGGACGCGGGGGCAAGGTCGAAGACCTGCGCTTCACCGGCTGGACCATGGAAGATGTAGGCGTGGCCATCGACGTCACCAACTTCTACCTGATGGAGGGCGAGAAGCCCAGCAGCGACGAGCCTGTCTCCGATCGCACGCCCGTCTTCCGCAATATCGCCATCGCCAATATGACCATCAACCGCGTCCATGATGCCATCTCCATAGAGGGACTGCCGGAGATGCCCATCGACGGCCTGCGCATCAGCGACGTAATCGCGACCGCCGGCACGGGACTGAAGGCTTCTCACACCCGCGGCCTGGGACTGCACAACGTGCGCATCGATGCCGGCGCCGGCCCCGCATTCCTGGTGCGCGATTCCACGGAACTGGACCTGGACGGCATCGCTACCCGCAAGCCCTTGCCCGCGGCTCCCGTGATTCGTCTGGACCGCTGTCCCGGTGCGCTCGTGCGCGCGGCCAAGGCTATCCATGGCACGGGGGTTTTTCTCTCCGTGGGTCCCGGAGAGCTGAAGAGCGTCGTACAGCAAAACAACGCGCTCACGCCGGCCAGGAAGGCCGCTGAGGAATCGGCCGGCAATTTTTGGCAGTGAGCTAGACTACCTTACAGGAGATCGCTTGAAGACCACTTATCTGCTCGTCCTGTCGCTTGCCATGAGCTTCACGGCGCGCGCGGATTTCAGTTATACCCAAACCACCACGTCGGCCGGGGGCATCTCGCAAGTCGTCAGAATGTCTTTCAAAGGCGCCAGAATGGTGTCGGACGCGTTTACCACCACCAATATCATCGACTTCCAAACGCAAACCATCACCGTCATCAATAAGACCGCGAAGAGTTACAGCGTGCAGAAATTCGCCGGACTCATGCAGGCCAGCAAGGGCCGGGTCGCGCCCAAGCTGGACATGCGCGAAACCGGCCAGCGGAAGACGATCGACGGCTACCACTGCAGCCAGATCCTGATGACCATGTCGGTGGATTCCCCCGCGGCTGCCACACCTGCAAAGAAGATGCAGGTGGAGATGGAGATGTGGATCTCCCCCGATGTGCCGGGCTGGCAGAGCCTGCGGGCCTTTCACCAGGAGAACGCGCTTTCGTTTGCCGCGATGGCTGCCAGGAACTCCGGAGTGGCCAAGGCCCTCGCGGAAATGGAAGACCGGCTGGCAACCGCGAACGGCATTCCCGTGTTGGAGGTGGTCCGGATGAAATCGTCGGGCGGCGATCCGAAAGCGGCGCAAGCCCGATCCGCCCTGGAACAGTTGGCCAAACAGCCCGGCCCGGAAGGCGATATGGCCAAGCAGGCGCTCGCGCGTCTTGCCGCCGCAGGCCCCGTTACCTCTGTCTTTGAAACCACGCTGGAATCCAGCAACTTCTCAACAGCCGGCATTCCCGATTCCGTCTTCGCCATTCCCGCCGGCTTCACCAAAAAGTAGATCTACGGCTGCAAGGTAATTCCCCGCGCCTCCAGCGTGCGGGCGGTGGCGCGTTCCAAATTCGCCATCGCCTCGGCGCAGTCGGCGCGCGCGCGCACTTCGCGGGCGCGGGCGGAGATCAGATCGGTCTGCCGCTGCAGCACCAGGAACATGGTCGAGGTGCCGGCCTGAAACTGGCGCTGTTCGCTGGCGTACTGATCCTCCGCCGAACGCCGGGCCAGCGCCGCCGCGTCGAAGCGCAGTTGCGCGTCCGTAACCAACTGCAGCGCGTTGCGCACGTCTGCCTCAATCGCCATCCCGATCTGGTTCTGCTGCGTCTTCAAGCGGTGCGCTTCCGCCACCGCGATGGCCGCCTGTGCGTCCGCCGTACGATTGCGAATCGGCAGCGAGAACTGCACCCCGACCTGTACCGTGGCGAAGTTGCCCGAGCCCAGATTGCTCAGCGATTGGCCGTACCCGCCGATGAGCTGCGGCACCGCGCCGAAGCCCGAAGGGAAAAAAGACGACAGCGCGCTATTGGAAAGCGCCGGGTTGTTGGTGCCCGCCAGCCCCTGCGTCGCCACATTGGCGAAAGCGTCGATGCGCGGCTTCTGTCCGTCGCGCGCCAGCCGTGCATCCAGTGCGTTCACTCCGGCGGCGAGAGCTGTTCTCGGCCAGTTCGGGACGCGACGCCAGCGCCTGCTTGATGGCTTCGGCCAGCGGGGGAATGGGCGCGTGCGGATCCGCTTCCGTTTCCGGCACCAGCGCCGCGCTCCACATCAGGTCGGCGCGGTTTGCCAGCATCAGGATCTTCAGATTGTTCTCCGCGACGGTCAGAGCCTGCTGCGCCGCGAAGTAGCTCTGCTGGAAAGTGGCCACCTGCGTCTGCGCCGCCACCACATCGATGGGCGCCAGAACGCCCTGCTCGGCCTGCCGCCGGTTGCTCTCATACTGGCGCTCGGCCAGCTTCACGGCTTCGGTCTGCACCTGGAAATTGTGCCACGCGGAGTTCAGCTCCCAGTACGCCTGCACCGCCTGCGTGACCACCTCGATAGTGCGCTGCCGCAATTGCTCGACGCTGATCTGCCGGTTCTTGCGCGCCACTTGCAGGCGATGCCGGTTTTCGTCGAAGCGCAGCCCGCGCCACAGCGGCTGGGTCAGGTTGAGGCTCAACTGCGTGGGATAATGCGGGTTCAGCGTGATGAACTGGTTGTCGGTGCGCACGTTCTGGTTGGAGAAGCTCAGCGTGTAGGTGCCGCCCCACGGGGAGAGGCCGCTCACCTGCGGTGTCGCGCTCCAGGTCTCCTGCGTCAGTTTTCCATCGGCGCTGCCGCCGAAAATCGACGTTACCGGCGTCACCGATCGCGTATGATACGCCTGCGCGCTCGCCACCGGATCGTAAAAGCCCTGCGGCGCTGCGAATGGCGTATCCCGCCTCTTGCAGTTGAATGCGCGAGATCTGGAGGTCGGGATCGTTGGCCAGCACGCGCTCGATCACCTCGGGCAGCTTGATGCCGGTCTCGCCCAGAATCCCGACCCGCGGCTTGAGTTCCACTTCCTGAAGCGGCTGCACCTGCACAGTGCTCTGCCCGAACAGGCCCGTCACCAGGGTCAGCATGGTAGTGACTGCCATCGCCGGTTTCTTCACGCGGCCGGTCACGAACTTCACCAGGCGCGCCACCCGGCCCGTTGCGAACGAATCGCCCAGGTCTTCGAACAGCGAGTAGAACACCGGCACGGCCAGCAGCGTCAGCAGCAGGCAGAGCGATTGGCCGCCCACCACCAGCACGCCGATGGAGCGGTTGGTGGCCGCGCCCGTGCCGCGCGAAATCACCAGCGGCGCCATGCCGGCCACCAGCGCGATGGTGGTCATCAGGATGGGCCGCAGCCGGTCGCGATTGGCCTGAATGATGGCGTCGTACCGCGTTCATGCCCGCCTCGCGCAGCCCGTTGGTGTGGTCGATCTGCAGAATGGCGTTCTTCTTTACGATGCCGAACAGCAGCAGCAGGCCCAGCCCGGAGAAGATGTTCACCGTCTGGCCTGCGATCAGCAGCAGCGACACAATGCCGAACGGCACCGCCAGCGGCAGCGTGATCAGAATCGTGATCGGATGGATGAAGGATTCGAACTGCGCCGCCAGCACGATGTACATAAAGATGAACGTCAGCGAGAACGCCAGCGCGAAGTAGTAGCCGGTGCGCCCCAGTTCCTTCGATCTGCCGGTCAGCCCCGACGCGGTAATCCGGCATCCATGCCGAGTTCCTGCGAAAACTGGTTCAACTGTCGCCAGAATGGCCGCCTGCGATCCGCCGGGCAGCACGTTGCCGGTGAGCGTCACCTGGCGCTGCCGGTTGATGCGGTTGATGGACGACGGCCCGGTGCCGGGCACGATGTGCACCACTTCGTCGAGGCCCACCGACCCCACCTTCGCAGAGGGCACCGTCATCTTCGCCAGCCCTTCGGGGCTGCCGCGGAATTGCTCCTGCGCGCGCACCACGCACGTCGTACTGGTCTTCGCCGGCGTTGAACGTGGAGGCCGTCTGGCCCGCCACCAGGGTATTCAGCGCGCCTTCGATATCCATCACGGAGACGCCCAGGTCGGCGGCGCGCGGCCGGTCGATCTCCAGCCGCACTTCCGGTTTGCCGCTGCGCAGCGTGGTATCGGTGTCGGTCAGGCCGGAAATGGTCCTCATTTTCGCCAGCAGCTTGTCGGAGTATTGCGCCAGCTTGTCCAGGTCCGGCCCCTGGATGTAGTACTGGACGTCGGCGTTGCTCTGGTTGCCGCCCACCGTGCTCACCAGTTCCACGCCGGTATGGATCTCCGGCGGATACTTCTTCATCAGGTCGCGCGTGCGCTGCATGAGCTGCAGCTGCGAGACCTGGCGCTGGTCGATATCGGTGAGCTTGACGTAAATGCTGGCGTTGTTGACGCTCTTGTCGGCGCTGCCGCCGGCCGTCATCAGCGTGTGCTCCACGCCCGGCAGCGCGCGGATATCCTGCGCGATCCGCTCCGCCACGTTGGTGGTGGCCGCCAGCGAAGTGCCTTCCGGCGTCCGGATCAGCACGTTGTACTGCGACTGATCGTCCTGCGGCAGGAAGTTCTTGCCCACGAACGCGAACAGCGGCACGATGGAGAGGATCATCGCCACGCTGATGCGCCACGATCGTCTTGCGGTGCGCCATGGACCACGTCAGCATGCGCGTGTAATAGCGTATCCAGGAACTTGAAGACGAACGAGTCCTTGGAGCAGTGCTCTCCCGGGCGTCGTGCTTCGGCGGCTTGATGAAGCGCGAGCACAGCATCGGCGTCAGGGTGAACGAAACCAGCAGCGACACCGCGATGGCGAACGCCGAAGTGAAGCCGAACGAGCTCATGAAGCGGCCCACGATGCCGCCCATGAAGCCCACCGGCAGGAACACCGCCAGCAGCGATAGGGTGGTCGCCATCACCGCGAGGCCGATTTCCTTGGTGCCCTGGATGGCCGCCTCGAACGGCGGCATGTTCTTCTCTTCGATGAAGCGGTAGATATTCTCCAGCACGATGATGGCGTCGTCGATCACGATGCCCACCATCAGGGTCAGCGCCAGCATGGTGATCTGGTTGAGCGTGAAGCCCATCGCCGCCATCAGCGCGAAGGTGGAGATGATGGAAGTGGGGATGGCGATGGCCGCGATCAGGGTGGTGCGGATGTTGGCCAGGAACAGGAAGATGATGATGGCGGCGAAGAAGCTGCCTTCGATCAGGTGGCGCTTGATGTTCTCCACCGCGGCTTTGATGAACACGGATTGATCGCTGATCACCTGCGTGCGCACATCGTGCGGCAGCGTCGCGGAAATCTCCGTCGAGCCGCTGTTTCACTTCGTCCGCCGTGGCCACGGTGTTTTCGCCCGACTGCTTGGCCACCACCAGGGTCACCGCCGGAACGCCGTCCAGGCGCGCGGCGCTGCGCGGCTCTTCGTAGCTGTCTTCCGCGTAGCCGATGTCGCGGACCTTCACCACGTAGCCGTTGCGCGTGGCCACGGTGATCTGGTTGAACTGCGCCGAATCGGTAACGCGCCCGGTGGTGCGCACCGTGAATTCCTTCGCGCCCGCGTTCAGATTGCCGCCGGGCAGTTCCAGATTCTGCGCGCGCAGCGCATTGAACACGTCGTTGATGGTCAGGTTGTAGGAGCGCAGGCGGTCCGGATCCACCAGCACGTGGATCTCGCGGCGCGCGCCGCCCACGAATGGTGATCTCGCCGACGCCCTTGGCGTTCTCCAGCTTCTGCTTGATCTGCTTATCGGCGATCAGGGTCACATCGCGCAGCGAGCGCGGCGCGGAGACGGCGATCTGCAGAATGGGCGCGGCGTCGGGATCGAACTTCTGCATCACCGGCTGCTTGGCGGTCTGCGGAAGCTGCGGAACAATCAGATTGACCTTGTTCTGCACTTCCTGCGCCGCCACGTCGCCGTTCTTCGACAGCACGAACGTGATGATCACCAGCGACTGGCCTTCGGAAGAAGTGGAGCGGACCTCGTCCACCTGGCTGATGGTGTTGACCGTGTCCTCCACCTTCTTGGTGATTTCGGTTTCGATCTCCTCCGGCGAAGCGCCCGGATTGGCGATGATCACCAGCACGGTGGGAATATCGACCTTGGGGAACAGATCGACGCCCAGGCTGAAGTAAGAGAAGATGCCCACCACCACCAGCGACAGAATCAGCATGGTGGCGAAGACCGGCCGGCGGACGCAGAGTTGAGCGAGTGCGTGCATGTCAGCCCTGTGACCTCCACCGGCGGCGCCGTCGAACAGATCGCTCTGCTGCGCCGACGGCCACGGTTTCGCCGCCGCGTCAGGCCGCTGGCGATGCGGATCATGGTCGCCGTCCGCATCGCCCAGGACCACCACGCGCAGGTGCGCCGTGCCGTTCTCGATGGTGAAGACCTGGTAGGAATCGGTGGTCTTGTCGCGAATCACCGCGCTGCGCGGCACGAAGACGGCATTTTCGCCGCCCGGCAGCAGCACGTGCGCGGTGGCGAACATGCCCGGGCGAAGCTGCGCCCTCGGATTGTCGAATCGCGCTTCCAGAATGAAGACGCGCGAGCTGGGGTCCACCGAAGGGTTCATGGCGGTGACCTTGCCGTTGAATTCGCGGTCCGGGTAAGCCGCCACGCGCGCCAGCACCGGCATGCCCAGTTTCACCTGGCGCGGCGCGCTGCTCGGGCGTCTGCAATTGCAGCTTCAGAATGCCGATGCGCACGATGGTGGCGATCTTGTTGGTGAGCGCCACGTACTCGCCCGCGGCCACCGGGCGGGCCGTGATGTAGCCGTCGAAGGGCGCGCGGATGGTGGTGTCGGCCAGGGCCTTTTCGGCCTGCGCCAGTTGCGCCCGCACTGCCTTCCAGCGAGGCCTGCGAAGTTTCCACCGCGCCGCATGGCTCTGGCGCGCGCCGTTCAGCGCGGCCTCGTACTGCTGGCGCGCGGCATTGGCCTGCGCCTCGGCGGTCTCCTGCTGCGTGCGCGCTTTTTCATAGGCGCTGCGCGAGACGTCGCCGGTCGCCACCAGGTTTTCGTAGCGCTTCGCGTCGGCCGCGGCCAGCCGGGCCTGCGCCTGCGCCGATTCGTAATTGGCGCGCGCCGCCGCCGCTTCCGGAACCGCGTCCGGCATCGAACTGCGCCTGCCCGTTCCACCCGATGCGCGATTGCGTCTGGCGCAGCGCGGCCGTGGCTTCGATCCAGTTGCGCCTTGGCCTGATCCAGCCGCAGTTGCGCGTCGCGATGGTCCAGTTCGCAGATCACCTGCCCTGCTTTTACGAAATCGCCGACGTTCACCGGCGTGGCCATCACGCGCCCGGCCACCAGCGGTGCGATGTCGCGACGTTTCGTCCGGAATGAACGTGCCGGTCTCTTCGAAAGAGGCCGGCACCGTCCGGGTGATTGCCTGCCTCGCCGTGACAATGAGTCTTTTGGGAACAGCTTGCGAGGCGGAAGCGGCCTGGTTCCTGCCGCAGCCGGCTATAAACAGGGTGCAGATCGCCAGGCATGCCAGAATGATTTTGTTCATTTCCGAACCCGTTCTTTCTTTGGATGAATTCCGTTCATCATGATGGATGTGAAAATGTCCGCTACTTGCTCGTCGGGCAAGTCGCACTGGAAACCGAACATTTGCGTCATGGTGGCGAAGTGAGTGGCCATGCCCGCAATCGCCACCAGGATCATCCCGCCGTCGTAATCCACCAGCTTTCCTTCGCCTCTGCCGCCGTTCTACGTATTGGCACAGAAGTTCATACAACGGAATGGAAATTTGACGATGGTGCGCCAACCCGTGCTCATGGCCCTCCAGCGCGGCGAATAGCAGCAGGCGCTGCAAGCGTGCGTCGCGCCGGTAGTCCTGCAGGATCTTGAGCGCAATGGTCCGCAGCAGTCCGGCATCGTCGTTACGGTCCATGCAGGCGCGGGATTTCGCCAACCACTCCTGCATTTCGGCCGATTCGTGACTGTTGTCCAGAACCGCCTGATAAAGCGCCTGTTTGGAAGGAAAGTGCCGGAAAACGATAGCTTCCGTGACCCCCGCGGCAGCGGCGATCTCCTTCGTCGTGGTGCCCTTGAATCCCTTGCGCGAAAACAGATCTAAGGCGGATTCGAGCAGTTGCTCGCGCCGCTCCCCGGCATGCAGCCTGGCCGGCGCGGACTTGCGGGGGGTCATGTCTCGTATTGTAAGTAAGTACTTACTTTTTTGTCAACCCCATTTGAAATGTATGGCTGTGAACCCTGGCGTGCGACCTGCTATAGACGTACCCGAGTTATCTCAAAGGGGAGGAAAATACCGATGGCGACAATTGCCTCAACGGTGCCCGCTCAAAAGTCGTTTGAAGATCCGCTGGCTTATCTGCCGTGTTCCACGATTGCGTCTTACCGTAAAGGCACGATCATCTACACGCAGGACGAGCCGGCCGATAAGTTCTGTCTGGTGATCTCGGGTAAGGTGAAGATCCTGCGCGTTTCCGATGAAGGGAAGCCCACGCTGGTGGACATTTACCGGCCCGACGAATTCTTCGGGGAGAGCGCGTTCCTGAACCTGGCGCATCGTGCCGAGCAGGCCGTGGCAATCGAGGAAACCCGCATCATGATGTGGGGCTCGGCGCAAATCGAGGAGATTATGGAAAAGCGTCCACGCCTGGCTGTTGCCATGGTCCAGATGCTGGGACAACGCTCGCTGGATTTCGTGCGCCGCGTCCAGAGCTTTTCCACCGAGGATATCGGCCAGCGCCTTGCGCGATCCCTGATCCGGTTCGCCGACCGCATGGGCGAACGTCAGGAAGATGGCGGCATTCGCATGCTTCCGCTCACCCACGAAACGCTGGCGCAGTATGTGGGGACCTCGCGCGAAATCGTGACGCACTATATGAACCGCCTGCGCCGCGAAGGGTATGTGCTTTATACCCGAAAGAACATCGTGCTGTATTGCGAGGCATTGCGCGATTCCCTGGTCCGGGCGGCCTAGCGGCCGCCGGGCCCGTTGGCGCGATAATTGGGAGTCATGATTATCCGTGCCGCGCGTCTGCTGCTGCTGGTCTGGGGGCTGGCTCTCTATGGTCAGGATGCCAGCCTGGTGCTCCGCACCTCCGTTACCTACAACACCCAGAAATCCACCCTTCCGCTCAGTGAAGATCAGCGCCGCCAGGCGGACGAACTGGGCCGGGACGCGCAGCAGGCCAGCCGCGCGGGACGCTACGGCGAGGCGCTCCGCGATTATTACCATGGCCTCGCCGTCATGCGCGGTGCCTCGTGGACACCCACGCTGGAATTGGCGTCGGCGCTTCGGGCTCACGCGGCCCATTCCATGGTGGAGCCCGGAAGCCAGGTTGTCGTAACCCTTTCGCCGCTGTATAGCACGCCGCCGGCGGCGGGAGTGCGCCTGAGCGCCGCGGTCTTTCTGGTGCCTGCGGGAAACCCGGGCGAGCCGCAGAGTTTGGGCTCGCCGGTGTCTGTCGATGCGGCCGCACTGCCCTTGCCCATCGCCGCCAGGATTCCGGAAACGGCGGCTGGCGATTACCGGGTGGAGGTGCGCCTCTCGCCGGGCCCGGCGTCGGCTGCCTTCGTGAAGCCGGTCCCGATTCACGTCGAAGCGCTTGCCGTTCCAGTGCAACAATTGCATCGTCGAGTGGCAAAACTCGCGAAGCGCAACGGTCCGGCGCTTCAATCCGCGGAATACACCGTGACCCTCTACGACCGGGCCGACGCCGGAGAAGTCGATCCCGCGCATGTCAACTGGCGCAGCGAATTTTCCGGCGCCAACGCGATCCTCGATGACCTGGATGCCGGCCGCGACCCGTTTGCCCACCGGAGCGGCGATATGCGCAAGGCCTATCGCTCGGATGTGGATCGGCAACTCCAGCCCTACCGGCTCTTCATTCCGGAGTCCTACGACGGGACCAAGCCGGTTCCGCTGGTGGTGGCGTTGCACGGCATGGGCGGCGATGAAAACAGCATGTTCGATAGCTACGGCGGCACGCTCAAGCGGGAAGCCGCGCGAGTAGGCTTCGCCGTGGTCTGCCCCAAAGGCCGCGACACCGCTTCCATGTACCGGGGGGCTGCGGAGCGGGACGTGATGGACGTGCTGGCCGAGGTGCGGCGCGACTACAGAATTGACCCCAAGCGCATCTACCTGATGGGCCACTCCATGGGCGGGTTCGGCACCTGGAGCGTGGCCATGGCGCATCCCGATGTCTTCGCGGCGCTCGGCCCCATCTCCGGCGGCGGCGACCCCGCGAATATGCCGAAGATCAGCCGCATTCCCGAATATGTGGTTCACGGCGATGATGACCGCACCGTCCCGGTGACGCAGTCGCGCACCATGGTGGAGGCCGGCCGGAAGGCCGGCGCGCACATCGTCTATGTGGAAGTCCCCGGCGGAAGCCACACCAGCGTGGCCGCGCCGCAGATGGGGCCCATGCTGGACTTCTTCAAGTCCCAGGCGAAGCCGTAGCTCCCGGCCATCCGGAGTGAATCCGCGGGCCGGCTTCCTGCTCCGCCAGAATGCGCGACTCCGCCGCCAGCAACTGCTGCCAGCGAGCCTCCAGCGCCCGCTTCTCCGTGAATTGCCGGGCCAGCTTCAGAAAAACCCGGTAATGTCCCAGTTCAGAACTGTAAAGCGCCTGGTAAAAATTTCCGAGTTCGTCATCGTCCGATGCCGCCGCCAGCGCCGCGAACCGTTCGCAGGAGCGCAGTTCGATCAGCGCCGATACCAGCAGGCGATCCAGAATCTCCGCCGGATCGCCCTTGCGCACCAATAGCCGCAGCGCGTTGGCGTATGGGTTCTTGTGGACCCTTTCCAGCCGCGCCCCGCGCCGCATCAGGATGCGCGTCACCTGCGCCAGGTGGGCCGCCTCGTCGCGCGCCACGCCGGTCATGGTTTCCACCCAGCCGTCCAGCCAGTCGTTCGGCCAGCGGGTCATCAGCTCCAGGGCGTTGTTGGCGGCCTTCTTTTCCAGAAACGCGTGATCGATCAGCAGCCGGATGGGATCGGCCAGCACGGCGTGCGCCCACTCGATGGGCGTGCGGGAGTGCAGCGGCAGCGGATCCATCCTTTCAAAGTAGCGCAATAGAATGAAATTAGCCCTATGCAGACGGCCGAATTCGATCGCCTGGTGGAAGCCGCCTATTCCCGCATTCCCCTCCGCTTCCGGCGGCGCATGAAAAACGTGGCGCTGATCGTGGAACCCGAACCCACCGGCGCGCAACTCGCCCGCGGCCGCGTGCCCCAAGGCAGCACCCTGTTGGGGCTCTACGAAGGGCGTCCGCTCACCGAACGCAGCGTATTCGACAGCTTCGCCATGCCCGACCGGATCACGATTTTTCAAGGTCCCCACGAACGCCTGGCCTCCAGCTTCGAGCATTGCGCCAAACTCGTGGAAGACACCGTCTGGCACGAGGTGGCCCACTATTTCGGCATGAACGAACTCCAGGTCCGCACGGCGGAACGAAAGCGGCGTTATCCTTTGTGAGAGGAATTCAACGTGAAATCAAAATTGATCTGGGCCGGAGTTCTGGCCGCTGCCGCCAGTCTGGCCATTGCCGCGACGAAGCCCGGGCAGACCGAATCCATCACTGTCAACGGAAAGACGATCGGCATTAAATACTCATCGCCGGCGGTGAACGGCCGCGTAGGTAAGTTATTCGGCAAGGATGGCACCATCGGCGGCGACCAGCATTATCCCGTGTGGCGCGCCGGAGCCAATGAAGCCACGGCCCTGCACACCGATGCCGATTTGCAAATCGGCGCGCTCCACATTCCGAAAGGCGACTACTCGCTTTTCGTCAACCTGGCGAACCCCGACAGTTGGGAATTGATCGTCAATAAACAGACGGGCCAGTCCGGGCTGGAGTACGATGCCAAGCAGGATCTGGGCCGCGTCAAAATGACCATGTCCAAGCCGCCGGCGATGGTGGAGCAGTTGAAATACACCCTTTCCAACGCCGGCAGCGGCAAGGTGAAATTGCAGTTGGCCTGGGAGAATCACGATGCGTCGGTGATCGCTACCGTGAAGTAGCGATTCGCACCATCGCCTCCAGGCTGCGATCCACGTCCGCTTCCGTGGTCGCCCAGTTCGATACGCTGATGCGCATCGCCGTGTGACCCTGCCACAGGGTTCCGCCGCACCAGCAGGTGCCGTCCGCCTGTAGTGCGGCGATCACCCGATGCGTTACCTCCGGCGGGCCGAACCGTACCAGCACCTGGTTCAAAACGACCTCGTTCAGTACCTCGAAACCGGCCGCCGTCAGGCCCTCCGCGAACCTGGCGGCGCAGCGGCAGCAACGCTCGATCAGTTCCGCCAGCCCGCTCCGTCCCAGGCCCTTGAGCGCCGCCCAGACTTCGATGCCGCGCGCCCGTCGCGAAAGCTCGGGCACGAATTGCGATGGTTCGCGATGCTCGCCTTGCGGCAAATAAGCGGCCGTCAGGCTCATGGCGGCGCGCAGGTTCTCCGGATCCCGGACGAATGCGAGGCCGCTGTCGTAAGGAACGTTCAGCCACTTGTGCGCGTCCGTGGCCCAGGAGTCGGCCTCACCCGCGCCTTCGGTCAGGTGCGCGTAACAAGGGCTGGCCGCGGCCCACAATCCGAAGGCGCCGTCCACGTGCACCCAGGCGCCCGCGGCATGAGCCCGCCGGCAGATCTCGCCGGCCGCATCGAACGATCCGGTGTTGACGTTCCCGGCTTGCAGGCACACAATGGCGGGGCTGCTCACTTCCGGAAAGCAGTCCAGGCGCATGCGGCCCTGGCCATCTACGGGCACACGCATCACGCGCTCGCGCCCCATTCCCAGCATGCCCAGCGATTTGATGAGCGAAGGGTGCGCCTCCTCGCTCACCACCACCGTAACCGGCGGAGCACCGAATAAGCCCTGCGCTTCCACATCCCAACCCACGCGGAGGAGCACGGTGTGTCGAGCCGCGGCCAGCGCCGTGAAATTGGCCACCGTGGCGCCGGTCACAAACGCGCCGCCGCATCCTGTGGGTAGCGCCAGCACGTCCAGCAGCCAGTTCAATGAAACCTCTTCCAGAACCGCCGCGATGGGGCTGGAGGCGAACAGCCCGGCATTCTGATCCCACGCCGCGGCCAGCCAGTTGGCGGCCAGTGCGGCCGGCGTCGCACCTCCGATCACAAATCCGAAAAAGCGCGGTCCGGCCATCGCCACAGTCGCGGGCGAGCCCACCTCATCCAGCATCGCGATCACCTGCTCGGGCGGACACGCGCAGCCCGGCAGCGCTTCCCTGAATGCGTCCAGCGCCCGCACCGCTTCCGGCGCAGGATTCACGCGCCGCTCCTTCAACTCTTCCAGATATCGTTCGGCGCGCCGAGCGGCAGATTCCAGCAGCTTGTGCATTTATCCATGGTAGGCTGCGGCGCTGTTCAGATGATGCGCAGCGATTTCGGGGTCGGGGTCAGGATCTCGCACCCCGTCTGGGTCACCACTACGGTATCTTCAATGCGGATGCCGCCAAAGCCTTCAATGTAAACTCCGGGCTCGATAGTGATGGCCATGCCCGGCGTCAGCTTGGTCTTATCCTTCTTGCCGATGCGCGGAGGCTCGTGAATCTCCAGCCCCAGCCCGTGACCCGTGGAGTGCACGAAGGCCTCGGCCAGTCCATAAGCTTTCAGCACGTTTCGCGCGGCGGCATCCACGCGCGCCGTCGATACTCCGGGACGAACGGCATCCACTCCCGCCAGTTGCGCTTCCAGCACGGCGCGATACGCGCGCTTGACCTTCGCCGTGGGGGTACCCAGGAAGAGCATGCGGGTCATGTCGCTGCAATAGCCATCCTGCAGGGCGCCCATGTCCACCACCACCAGTTGACCCTCCGCCAGTCGCGCGCCGGTGGGTTGCGCGTGCGGCAGCGCCGAACGTGCGCCGCCCGCGACGATGGTCTCAAACGAGGGCTTCTCCGCCCCCAGACGGCGCATCCGGTACTCCAGCTCCGCCGCCAGGTCCTGCTCCTTCATGCCCGGCCGGACTTTCGTCACCGCCGCTTCGAAGGCGCGGGAATTGGTCTCCACACTCCGGCGGATCAGCGCAATCTCGTCCGCGGACTTCACCATGCGAAGTCCCTCCACCCATCCGATTACCGGCACTAGCGTGCTTTTCATCGGCAGCCGCCCTTGCAGCGAATCCAGCGTATCGCAGGTCATCCGCGCGGGTTCGTAGCCGATGCGCCGCAGCCTGCGCCGCGCAATCGCCGCTATTACGTCCGGCGCCAGCGGCCCTTTGGAAATGTGTACCCGGCACGTCACCTCCTGTGCCGCCTGAATCTGATATCGCGGGTCGGTGAACAGGATGGCTTCTCCGGGCAGCAGCAGCAAATTGCCGTTGCTTCCCGTGAATCCCGTCAGGTACCGCAGGTTGGGACTGAAGGAAACCAGGAACCCATCCAGTTTGCGCTCGGCAAGCTGCGCGGCCACCGTCTGGCGCCTGCGCTCGAATTCGTTATCGGCCACTCTGTAACTCCCTAAGGAACGTCACGGCCCGGTCCGCCAGGTCCGAAGCTTCGCGCATATCGCCCTTGCCTTCGGCTTCATCGGAGGCTGTCAGAAGAGACCGGATGCGCACCACCGTGGGATTGTTCGGGTCTAACCGCCGCCCGTGGCTGCCGTTCAGCCACGCACGAACCTCCCGCTTGTGGACTTCGGCATTGTTTTTCAGCCGGATTCTTTCCGCCTCCGGCAACACCTCCCGCACTGTGCCGCGATCCGTCTCGGCCGGCGCCGCGGTCACCGGCGGCGCCGGCGGCGCGGACTGTTCCGGAGCCGTGACGGCCGGCGGAGCGGGCCTCGGCCGCGGACGTGTGGGCCGCGTAGGAGGCGGGGCCTCCCGCGGAGACGCAGCCGTCGTATCCTTAGCCAGCGCTTCCGGATCGACCGGCTGTTCCGGCGCGAGCTTTACTTCAGTCTGCGGCATGGAGAGCGGCTGAGTGGCTGCGGCAGGCGCTGCCGCTACGGTAGCCGGAATTGGTTGCGGCGGGGGTGGCGTAGCGTCCTTCGGCGGGCGCTGAATCAGGCAGCCGGACAGGGAAACAGCGATAGCGGCGGTAAGAATGGCATACGCGGTCTTCATTGCTGGCGCCCTAAACTGCAATCGGCAGGCGGACCAGAAAGGTCGTTCCTTTCCCCGGCTCGCTAGTGAAGTCGATTGTACCATCGTGCAACTGCACAATCCGGAAAGTCATCGCCAATCCGATGCCCGATCCATCCTTCTTTGTCGTGTAGTATAGCCGGAAAATCTTCTCGCGCAGCTCCGCCGGAATGCCCGGACCGGTATCGGACACACGAATCTCAGCGGTGTCTTCGCTCACACTCGACTCAAACCGTAACTCGCCTCCCTCCGGCATGGCCTGCATGGCATTCACCACGATGTTCAACAACGCCTGCTTCACCAGGTCGCGATCGATGCGCACCTCCGCGCCTTCCGCTTCCTGCTGCACGCTGATGCGGATGCCCGCTGCTGCGGCCTGCGGCCGGGCCAGTTCCACCATCTCGTTGACCAACTCCTGAAGCGGAACTTGCGAGACGTTCAGTTCCACCGGACGGGTGAAATCCAGGAACGTCTTCACCACGCGATCCAGCCGCAGAATCTCGCGCGAAATAATCTCCATTTGCGGCACTACGTCGGTATCCCCCTGGGCCAGCTTGGCGCGCGCCACCTCCACGTGCAGCAGGATGGCGTTCAGTGGATTCTTAACCTCGTGCGCGACGCCGCCGGAAATGCGGCTGATGGCGGCCAGGCGATCCGCCGTCTGGAGTTCCCGCCCCAGCTTGCGCTGCGCTTCCGGATCGCGCAGCCGAACCAGAATTCCCGACCCGGCATGGGTGGCTCCGGGAAGCGTTTCCAGGGGATCCACGCTCAGCAGTACCACCGAGATGGTACCCGGTTCCTGTGCCGGAAATTCCGCCGGGACGCGCCGGTTGCGCACTGTCCGCCCCATCTCCGCCGCCTGCGAAATCAGCAGGCCCAGTGTGGCCGAGGGTGGAAAAATATCGTCCATACTCGCGCCCGTCAGGTCCACCCGTTCCTTACCCAGGAATTTTTCTACCGAACCGGACGCAAATACCAGCCGCCGCTCGCGATTGAAAATGAACACGGCATCTTCCAGATCCTGCAACAGGCGGTCGATATTGCCGCGAAGATCGGAAACCTCGAACTGCGCTCCGCGCAGCCGCTGGCCCAACAGGTTGACCTTCGATGCCATCAGGCTGAATTCATCGCTGCCGCTCTTCCCGTCCTCGATGCGCGCCGGCTCGAACTCCCCTGCCGTGACCATATCGAGTTGGTGCCGCAGCACTCCCAGCGGCCGGAACGCAACCTTAGAGAATAGAAATGTGGCGACCACCGCGCCGATCAACGCGGTCAACGCGACTTTCACATTCTCCTTCAGCGAGGGCAGAATATCGTCCTCAATCAGATTGGGCCGGATGATGGCGCGCACCGACAATTTAAACGAGGGCGGCACGTCAAGCACGATCGGCTCCAGTTGATAGCGGTCGGTGACACTGCGAAGCGCGCGAAACTTCTGATACCAGCTCGCCTGTCTGACCAGCGGCTCGAACTCCGCATGGTCGGACAGCTTGGTGCCCAGGAGGCCTTCGATGCTGTCCAGCAGGATCTCGTTGTTGCTCGGATCCACCACGGCCAGCTCATCGATTCTCGAATCGCTCATCATCTTCTTGAACTCGTCCACCAGCGCCGGCTTGCGTAGCGCTTCGCGAATGGTGAGCTGGCGGTCGCTGTTCAGCGCCTGGGTCACTACATCCGCGGCGAATTGTTGGAATCGCTGCGCCAGCTTCAACGTATCTTCGAACTTCGCTTCGATTTCGTTGCCCAGGTTGATGGCGCTGATGGTAGTCACCATGAGCACAGCCAGCAGCACATAGTAGAGCGTGAGTCTGGCTTGTAGAGTCATGACGGTCAGGGAATCGTGAGAACCAGCTTGCCGGTGGTTCTACGCGCTTCCAGGTCGCGATGGGCTTCGGCTGCGTCCGCCAGCGGATACGTGCGGTCCACGCGCACTTTGAGTTGGCCGGAATCCATCCAGCTCAGCACGTCGCCGGCGCGCCAGAGCAGTTCCTCCCGCGTAGCTACATAGTGTCCCAGGCTGGGCCGCGTCAGGAACAGCGATCCTTTGCCGTTCAGGATATTCGGGTCGAACGGCGGCACTGCGCCGCTGGACTGCCCGAACAGCGCCATCAGGCCGCGCGGGCGCAGCGAATTCAGACTCTTCTCGAAAGTAGTTTTGCCTACTGAATCGTACACCACGTCCACGCCCCGGCCGCCGGTGAGCCGTTTCACTTCCGCTTCGAAATCCTGCTGCATGTACAGAATGATTTCGTCGGCTCCGTGACCGCGGGCAATCTGCGCCTTCTGCTCCGTCGAAACGGTGCCGAACACGCGCGCGCCCAGCATCTTCGCCATCTGCACAATCAGCCCGCCGGCGCCGCCGGCCGCGGCATGAACCAGGCAGGTGTCGCCACTTTTCAGAGCGTAAACCGAATGCGTCAGGTAGTGGGCCGTCATGCCCTGCAGCATGGCGGCGGCCGCCGGGATGAACTCCAGGCGGTCGGGAATCTTCACCAGCAGTGCCGCGGGAATCACCGCATACTGCGCGTACGAACCGCGCGACATGGCATACGCCACGCGATCGCCAGGCGCCACCTCGGTGACTTCCGCGCCCACTGCCTCCACCACGCCCGCGCCTTCATTGCCCAATGCGATCGGCAGATCAGCCTTGTACAGGCCAATGCGAAAATACACATCGATGAAGTTGACGCCGCTGGCATGCAGCCGCACCAGCGCCTGTTTCGGACCCGGTTGGGGCGCCGGCGCGTCCACCAACTGCATCTTTTCGGGCCCGCCTGGTTCTTGAACGTGAATGATTTTCATGAGATCGCTTTGCGCAGCGCCCGGCGGGTATGCACGGTCGTTGCATAGAGTAGCAGAAACGCTAACGTGAACGGAAATGAAACTACCCGCGCCAGCGTGCGGACCGCGCCGGTCCCGGCCAAACCTGCACGAAACAGCACAAATTGCCGGATCGGCCTCAGATGCAACCGGTCCAGCCAGAAGTAGTCTCCGTTTTCATTGATGACGAAAACTTTGGCCCGCACGCGCGCGGTGAGCGCCCATTTCCACTTCAGCATGATGGGCTCTTCGGAGCACACAACCCCCATCAGAGAGTAACGCCGCGCGTTCAATTCGCCATACAACCTGCGGCGTCCTTCGCGTCCGCGATAGTCGCTCACGCGGTACACGCGCGTGGTAGCAGCCTCGAAGCCCTGGGGCAAACTTGCGTAGCACGAAACCAGGTCGATCGGAATCTCGCCGCCCCACGTCTGGCGCAGCCCGGGCAGAACCTTTTCCACCAGCCCGCGAGACCCGCTCTCCACCAGCAGGATCGAACTGACATCGGGCAGCCTGCCCGTCAAAAAGTATCGCACTCACTTTGAATATAGCGTGTTAGACCGTCAGCCTCAGGCTGACGGGTTTTATGGGAGCCGGAACGCGACTACGGAGTCGCCCATCTTAGCGCCGAAGTCCCTGGCTTTGCCGTGGCCGCCGGCGCAGATCACAATATACTGCCGTCCCTGCCATTCGTACGTCATCGGGATGGACTGCGCGCTGGCCGGAAGTTCGCTCTTCCAGATCTCGGCGCCGGTATCGCTGTTGTAAGCCCGAAGGTACGGCTCCAGCGATGCGCCGGCGAAGACCAGTCCGCCCCCGGTGGACATCGCCCCGCCCATGGAAATGGACTTGCCCACGGCCGATTCCCAGCGCAGTTTCCCCGTATTCAGGTCGAACGCCACCAGCGCGCTCCATGGCGGAGCGTTGCAGGGCGTGCCGGCGGGCGAGATCAGGAAATCGCGGTACATCGCAAACGGAGTTCCGCCCTGGCGCGCGAATTCCCCGGTCATGCGATTGGCATCGCGGTTATTGTAGGTGGATCTGTAGTCCGCCCGCGGAATCAGCTTGACGACGGCCGGCAGCCGGTTGGTGACGGCCAATAGCAGTTGCCGTTCGGGATCCCATGAGGAACTGCCCCAGTTCACGCCGCCCACGTTGCCCGGATATACCAGCGTGCCCTGCAGACTCGGCGGCGTGAACATGCCTTCGTTGCGGAGCGCACGGATATGGTCCTGGCACCACGTCCGGGCTTCAGGCGTCGGCCCCCAGGCATCCGCGGCGGTCAACTTCTGCGGCACCATCGCGGACCAGGCGGGAACCGGTTGCGTAGGGGACGCCGTCTCGCCGGGGATGTCGCTCCTGGGCACGGGCTTCTCGTCCACCTGCATCAGCGGCTTGCCGGTGAGGCGGTCCAGCACGAACACGTTGCCCATTTTTGTGGTGACGGCCACGGCCGGCTTTCCGTGGAACTGGATCAACGCCGGCTGCGAGGCTACGTCGTAATCCCAAAGGTCGTGATGGACCACCTGGAACGACCAGACCTCCGCCCCGGTGGATGCCTTCAGCGCCACAACGCTATTGGCGTGCTCGTTGTTGCCCGGCCGTTCTCCGCCGTAGTAGTCGGGGCTGGCGCTGCCGGTGGGGATAAAGACCAGGTCGCGCGCCGGATCGGCCGCCAGTGTGGCCCACGCATTGGCCGCGCCGGTGCGGTGCGCCTGCTTGTTGGACCACGGGATAGGATCCCACGTCCAGCGGAGCTTGCCGCTGCGCGCGTCGTAGGCGCGCACGATGCCGCGCTCGACGCTGACTTCGCGATTATCCCCGATGGAGGAACCGGTGATCACCAGATCCCCCACCACCGCCGGAGCGGAGGTGACTTCATAATCGCAGCAGTGGTGGTAATCCACGTTGGCCGTGAGGTCGATAGCGCCGCCCTTTCCGAAGCCGGTGCAGAGCCTTCCGGTCTTTGCGTCCAGCGCCAGCAGACGCGCGTCGATGGTGCCTTCGAAGAGGCGCACGGCGCAGGCGGCGGTGCGGGGCGCCTGGGAATCGACCCATGCCGCAACGCCGCGCGAGGAGACTTCCGAGTAATCGGCCTCACGGTCCACATGCGGATCGTAGGTCCATTTTTCGGCGCCTGTGCCGGGGTCGAGAGCAATCACTTTGTTGAACGGTGTGGTGAGGTACAGGATGCCTTCGATCAGGATCGGGGTGGCTTCGAAGGCGGCTTTGCGGTTCAGGTCCGTTACCGGCTCCAGCGCGCCAGTGTGATACGTCCAGGCGGCCTGGAGACGCGATACGTTGCGGACATCGACCTGCTTAAGCGGCGAGTAACGGGTGCCGCCGGGGTCATGGCCATAGGCGGACCAGCCGGCATCGGAGGCCGCCGCCGAAGCACATGCAAAAAGCAACAGAAGAGACAGACAGCGCATACCTGGATTGTGCCGCTTGCCGCGAGAGAAGCCAACATGCCCGGGACCAGCAGGCCCACATGAGGGACGAAGCGGCTGGACCGCTTTACTCGAGGGGCAGGCCCGATTCCTTCAATGCCCGCCAGCCGCCATCCAGCGAGATGGCGTTTTTGTAGCCCATCTTCTGGAGATTGTCGGCCACCAGCGCGGACCGGAAACCGCCTCCGCAGTACAACACCATGGTGGTGTTTTTGTCCGGAACCTGGGTGATGATGTCGCGCTCGATGATGCCCCGGCTCATGTGGACGGCGCCGGCCACATGGCCCGTGCTCCACTCGTGATCTTCCCGCGTGTCCACAAGAAGGTGCGGCGTGCCGGCTTCGCGCATCTGTTTATAGCCTGCAAGGTCCGTTTCTTTCACGCGCGATTTCGCGTCTTTCACCAGGTCCAGAAATTCCTGACTGTGCACCATCGGTCGAATCACTCCACGCGGCGGATTTGGGCGCCGGCTTGCGCCAGTTTCGTTTCGATTTTCTCATAGCCGCGATCGATGTGGTAGACGCGGTCGATGACGGTTTCCCCCTTGGCTACCAGGGCCGCCAGCACCAGGGAGGCGCTCGCGCGCAGATCCGAAGCGATCACTCCCGCGCCGGTGAGTTCGCGTTTTCCGGCGACGATGGCCTGCCGCCCTTCCAGCCGGATATTAGCTCCCATGCGCGCCAGTTCCTGGGCATGCATGAAGCGGTTCTCGAAGATCGTCTCCACAATGATGGCGATGCCTTCGGCCTGCGTCATCAGGGCCATATACTGTGCCTGCAGATCGGTGGCGAAGCCGGGAAACTCTTCGGTCGTCATGTCGATGGATCGCAAGCCGCCGCTTCCCTTGGCGCGGAGGCTGCAGGCATCCGGCTGTGTCACCGCCACCCCGGATTGTTGCAGCTTGGACACGAGCGCTTCCAGGTGCGCGGGGGCGCAGCCGGTCACAGTCACATCGCCGCCGGTGATCGCGCCCGCGATCAGGAACGTTCCGGCCTCGATGCGATCCGGGATGATAGTGTGTTCCGTCCCGTGCAGTTTCTCCACGCCCTGAATGGTGATCGTGGAAGTGCCGGCGCCTTCAATGCGCGCTCCCATGGCCGTCAGCAAATCGGCCAGGTCCACCACTTCCGGTTCGCGCGCGGCGTTGCGCAGCACGGTTTCCCCCTTGGCCAGCACGGCTGCCATCAGCAAGTCCTCGGTGCCGGTTACGGTGATGCGCTCGAACTGCACGGTGGCGCCGCGCAAGCCTTCGGGCGCTTCGGCCTCGATGTAGCCGTAGGCCTGGTTGATGCGCGCGCCCAGTCGCTCCAGTCCGAAAATGTGGAGATTGATGGGCCGGGCTCCAATGGCGCAGCCGCCGGGCAATGACACGCGGGCGCGTCCGCTGCGCGCCACCAGCGGTCCCAGCACCAGGCTGGAAGCGCGCATGGTCTTCACCAGTTCGTAGGGGGCTTCGGGCGATGCGATCCGCGGCGTGTGCAGGCGCACGGTTTCGCCCTCCACTTCCACCTGGCTGCCGATATCCACCAGCAGGCGCTGCATGGTGCGGATATCGCGCACTTTGGGAATGCGGTGCAGGGTGACCGGCTCATCGGTGAGCAGCGCCGCGGCCAGCGCCGGCAGCGCCGAATTCTTGGACCCGTTGGTAGGGATCTCTCCCTGAAGGGCGTTCCCGCCCGTGATCACGAATTTATCCATGTTCGTCGATATCTAGTCGGCCAGAGCTTTCGAAATGCGCCCGCCCGCCCCGGCCAGCCGCCGCTCGGCCTCTTCGCGGCTCAACCCGGACTTGCCCATCAGAATGGCCGTGCGGACGCTGTTCCCCGATGCGGTCAGCAACTCTTCCGCCCGCGGGTATGGCACTCCCGTCGCAAGCGCTACGATGCGGCGCGCGCGGTCCACCAGTTTCGTATTCCTGGGCTGGACATTCACCATCAGGTTTCCGTAAACATATCCCATACGGATGAACGCCCCTGTACTAAGCATGTTCAATACCAGTTTCTGAGCGGTGCCGGATTTCAGGCGCGTCGAACCGGCCAGCACTTCCGGTCCTACCAGAGGAGTGATCGCGATCTCCACGGCGCGCGAAAGCTCTGAATTCGGCGTGCAACTGATGCCGATGGTGACCGCGCCCAGCCGGCGGGCTTCCGCTACCGCGCCCAGCACATACGGCGTGCGGCCACTGGCGGCGATGCCCACCAGCACATCGCGCGCCCGTGAAACCGCGGGCCGTGAGGTCGCGACGGCCGATGTCAAGGTCGTCCTCTGTCGTCTCGGCAGCGCGGCTCAATGCCGGTTCACCGCCGGCGATGATCCCCTGCACCATCTCCGGCGGCACGCTGAAGGTGGGCGGACACTCGGAGGCGTCGAGCACGCCCAGCCGTCCGCTGGTGCCGGCGCCGATGTAGAAGAGGCGGCCACCCTGCTGGAATCGTGCGACTATGGCGTCCACGCCGCGCGCAATCGCGGGAATCTCGGCTTGCACCGCGCCGGCCACCTTCCGGTCCTCGCTATTAATGATGCGCAGGACCTCTTCGGTGGGCAGGGCGTCAATCGACGCCGAAGCGGGGTTGGGTTGTTCCGTCAGCAGTTGTTCCAGCATCGTAGGCCGTACTCTTTCAGGCTACCTCGAACGGACCGGAAAATCGCGCGGATCCGGCTGACGGAATTTTCACCTGAGGGCGTAGATGATGGTGCCGCCCGTCCGCCCGATTTCGCGATACTGGCCGAGCCACGCGCCCAGTTCGGGATAGGCAGTCAGGGCCAGCCGCCGGTTGTACCGTCCCAGTCCGTCCACGATGAAGTCCGGCCGCGCCTGCGCCAGTTCGCGCCGCCGCCGCGCCGGTTCCCGCGTCTCCACCGCATCGCTGCTGGTGAGATGCCGGTCGGCAGGCACGCCGGTGAGGGGCTGGGAATCCAGATAGTGGGTGGCCGCGGGCAGCCCGGTGTATACGTAAAGTTCCGGTCGGTATCCCCACACCAGCAGCGTATCCCCCGGCTTTTCCAGCGGCCGCAGCACCGCCGCGGCATTGCCGGCTGTCCTGGTCCATCGCCGTATCGCGCCACGGCCCCCCGCGCAGCGCGGTGAGATACGTCGGACCGAAACGGGTCGCCGGGATCAGCAGCAAAAGCGCCACCAGCTCACGCCTGCGCCCCAGCATGCCGAATCCGCGCGCGGCCATCGGGACCATCACCGGCAGCAGCAGGAAATAATAGCGCGGAAAGAATCGCAGCCCCATGCACACGCCGGCCGCCGAAAGCGCCAGCCAGCCGATCCATTTCCACTGCGGATGCTTCCATACAAACACCCCCGCCGCCACCACCAGCGCCACATGAAACCCCGCCCAGTTCGCCGTGCGCAGCAGAGCCGTGCGCGCGGGATTTTCGAGGAAGGTAGACCCCGCGTACAGCCGGCCCCACTGCCAGACTTCCTGCCAATAGGCGCCGAGCGCGCCGCCGCCCGCCAGCGCCGCCGCCATCGCGGCGGTCACGGCGCCGAAGCCCGCCGCCATCCACAGCGCCCCGCCGGGGTCCCACAACACGCACGCCGCCGCCACAAATACACCCTTGGGGTTGATCCAGAACGCGATGCCCGCCACAGCGCCGGCCCAGAACGGCTTCCGCTTCCATGCCAGCCAGACCGCCCCCAGGTGCGGCGCCGCCATTAACAGGTCCGACGCCACCGGTATCACCGCGGAAGGAAAATCAAACGTCAGGAAAAAGGCCAGCAGGCCCGCCGCCCACAGGCCCTCCTGTTCGCTCCACAGATCCCGCGCAAACCCGTACGCAATCCAGCAGGCCAGCAGGGCGTAGAGCGCGTCCGCCAACCGGAGAGTCCAGCCCGCTCCGGCGCCCCACAGCAGGTAGAACAGCGGCAATAGCGGAGGCTTGTCGAACCAGATGTCGCGATACAGCATGCGCCCGTGCTGCATCTGCTGCGCCGCCGCCAGGGGATACGTATCGCCTTCCCACAGGATGCCGACGTGGCACAGGCGCGAGACTGCCAGCAGCGCCAACAACATCAGAAAATAGAGCGTGGTCTTGCGCAAATCTGAGGATAAAGCTTATAGTGGGCAAAGAAAAGGCGAATGGAGGAAATCCAGGAACAACTCGCGGCGCTGCGGCGGCGGATGGCGCGGATCGACCGGAAATACCAGGGCGGTCCTCCTCCGCCCAAAACCGTGGACCGCACCCTGCGCGATGCCGGTCACTTCATCCAGGACCTCATGTCCGGCGAAGTCGTGCGCACTCCGCTGGGCGAGCATTTCGAAACCGAGCGCGTCTGGGAGCGCCACCGCCGTCACGGCAGCGTGGGAATCTGCGACCTCGAAGGCCTGCCCGAAGATCTGCTGGACCAGCTTTCGGCCAGCGCCATTCCGCAGTCGCATCCCACCCGCTGGGCCTTTCTGGATACCGAAACCACGGGCCTCGCCGGCGGCACCGGCACCTATGCCTTCCTCATCGGCGTAGGCTCCATCGACTCTTCCGGCTTTCGCCTGCGCCAGTTTTTCATGCGCGACTATAGCGAAGAGGCGTCGCTCCTTTCGCGCCTGGCGGAATACCTGGCGCTCTTCGACGTGCTCATCACGTACAACGGCAAGTCCTACGATCAGCCCCTGCTGGAAACCCGTTTCCGCATGGTCCGCGCCCGCAATCCGTTCGACCGCATGGAGCATCTGGACCTGCTCTTCGGCGCGCGCCGCTTGTGGAAATTGCGCCTGGAAAGCTGCCGCCTGGTGGACCTGGAAAATCGCATTCTGGGCGTGGAGCGCCAGGGCGACCTGCCCGGCGAGATGATTCCCTATTGTTATTTCGAATTCCTGCGTACCCAGCGGGCCTTCGAAATCGTCCCCATCTTCCACCACAACGCCATCGATATTCTCTCCCTGGCCTGCCTGACCGCCATCGTGCCCTTTGCCTTCCGCTCGCCCGAAGAAGCCGAATTGCGTCACGGCGCCGACCTGGTGGGCCTGGCCCGCTGGGTCCACCAGGCCGGACGCGAAGAGGAAGCCCTTCGCCTGTTTCGCCGCGCCGTGGACCTGGGACTGCCCGATGACCTGCTGTTTCGCACCCTCTGGGACATCGCCGCCATGGAAAAGCGCCTGGGCCGCGAACACGCCGCCCTGGCCATCTGGACCGAACTGGCCACCGGCCGCAATCTGTTCCGCGCCCGCGCCCTCGAAGCCCTGGCCAAGCACTATGAGCACCGCGAGCGGAATTACGTCATGGCCCTCGAAATGACCCGCAGCGCGCGTTCCCTGGAAGATACCCCATCTTTGCTTAGGCGCGAAGAACGGCTGCGCGTCCGCGTCTCCGGTCCGCGCACCGGAAAACTCACAATTTAACGAAATGTTTGTGTTTTCCGGGGTACATGGACATAATAGAGTCTCTGAGGGGGTGGCATGCGACATCTTTCACTGCTGCTGGCCGGAGTCCTGGCCATACCGTTTCCTACTGTCGCGTCGGCCCAGGACGCGGCTCCCAAACTGAACCTGATTGTTGTCGAGGGAGAAGGCGCCATCAACAACATCCGCCAGCGCACCGCCCGCGAACCGATCATCCAGGTGGAGGACGAGAATCACAAACCCATTGCCGGCGCGGCGGTGGTGTTTACCCTGCCATCCCAGGGTGCCGGCGGAACATTTGCCGGCGGTTCGCACACTCTGACGGTGATGACGGACAGCCAGGGGCGCGCCATCGCGCACGGTTTGCGCCCGAACACCGTCCAGGGACAGTATCAGATCCACGTGAACGCGTCCTATAACGGCCAGTCGGCGAACACAAATATCAGCCAGACCAACGCTCTGGTCGCGGCCGGCGCCGGTGCGGCTGCGGCAGCCGGTATCTCCGCCAAGCTGATTGTAGTGATCGTGGCAGCGGCCGCTGCTGCCGCGGTCGGCGGGCTTTACGCCTCCGGCGCGATCGGCGGCGGCAATGGCACAACCGCGGCCACTTCGCCGGCACTGGTGACCATCACGCCCGGCACGGGATCCGTAGGACCTCCGAGGTAATAGATATGACCATTCGCAACCGTTCGCTGGTGAGTTTGCTTTGTCTGGCGGCGCCGCTCGCGCTCGCACAACAGGGTCGCGTCGAGGGGCCCATCGCCGGGTACGTCTTCGACGGCCAGGCGCAGGCGTTGCGGCCGGTGCTCGGTATCCCCGGTGCATCGCTGCTGGGCGACCCGGTCAATCTGGGGACCGGCCTGGCTTCTGCCGCAGTCTCGCCGCGGCTGGATTCGGTGATCGCCGTCGCTACCGACGGAACCTTCCACATCTATACCCTGAACGCGGGCACAGCCGCGGAAGTGCCGGCCAATGGCATCACCTTTGTCCCGGAGCGCATCGTCTTCAGCCCCACCGGTTCCGCCGCGGCTCTCTATGGCGGCGGGCGGATTCAGGTGGTCACCGGACTCCCTGGGGCTCCCAAACCGGGGAACAATTTCGATGTTTCTGCTTTGGTGGCCCTCCCGCGCGGACGCGGCCACCAGCCCCTCACCGGCTCCTTCGCGGTCGCTGACGACGGCGCGTATGTGCTGGTCTCCGCGGGCTCCGGCGTGCATCTGTTGGGCGCCGGCGCTGGGAAACAGCTTATGGCCTCACGTGGCGCTGCCGTGGCATTCGCCCCCGGAACCCACGACGCCGCTATTGCCGCCGCCAGCGTGACCCTGGTAAAGGATGTGGGCGGAACCGCGGCCCAGCAGTTGATCGCGGCCGATGGTGCCGGCCCCAGCACTGTAGGCGCGGCCTTCTCCGCTGACGGCAGCAAGCTCTTCGTCGCCGCCGCAGCCGGCCAGGGAGTGACCGCCTTCGATCTCACCGCCGGGACCAGCAGCGCCATCCGGTGCGATTGCTCGCCCGCCGGAATCACCGGCATGGGCAATGTCTATCGCCTGAACGAAATGGGCTCGGCGCCCCTGTGGCTCCTCGATCCTGCCGCCAGCGGCCCCCGCATCGTATTTGTGCCGGCCAAAGCCGCCGAATAGACGCCGTCAGCGAATTAACCGAATCCAGTATTTCCCCCGTCCCTGCGCCGGAGTGATAATCGGCGCAGTTATGCACACACCGTTCCAAGCGACCCTGTCGGAGCTGAGGCGCGGCCTCGACTTGCAGCCCGATCGGATGGACACAACCAGGCTTCTGCCGATTTTCGTGCCGTCGTCGTTCTTTGCGCTCGGCAACTGGCCGGGACCGTACTCGCGCCTGCGCGCGGCGGAAATCGGGTTGACGTGGACTGTCCTGATTCCGAATCAGGCCATGCGCTATGTCGATTTCTCTATGCAGGAGCTCTGGGAAGCGAGGCAATTGGATTGGAAGTCTCTCGCCCTCAGCAATCTCCTCAGCCAGACCACCGGTCGGCCGGGGCTGCACGCCATCCGGCGCGCAAATGGCGAAGTCTCTGCGCTCGCCTTCATGTTCGAGGACGGGTTGGGACCCTCGCGGCTCTTGTTTCGGGATACCCTGGCGCGGCAGTTTCCGGCGGGATATCGGCTAGCCATGCCGGAGATGAGCTGCGGAATTGCATTTGCGGGAGACTTGGAAGGGCAGGAAATGGCAACCGTGCAGGGGGTGATCGATGGCTGCTATCGCAAGGGAACGCGCCCCCTGTCGCCCCAAATCTATGAACCGGACGACCTGCTGCCGGCGGAGGATGCCGGATAAGGCCGTCCGCTGAGGGCATGCCTCACCGCAAGTTGAACTTCTTCATCTTGTACCGCAGCGTATCCCGCGTCACCCGCAGCAGTCTCGCCGCCTGCGTCTGGTTCCCGTTTGTTTTTTCGAGCGCCCGCGCCAGCAGGTTCCGCTCGTTGTCCTCTAAAGACATGCCGTCTGTAGGGATTTCCGTCATTTGGATGGGAACCACGGCATAGTTCGGGTCCGGCCGCGAGATCGCGATCGGCAGACTCGGCGGCGTGATCAGCGAAGATTCTTCCAGAATCATGGACCGTTCAATAGCGTTGCGCAGCTCGCGCACGTTACCCGGCCAGTCGTGGGTGATTAACTGCTTGGCGGCGGCTTCGCTCACGCCTTCAATGTTGCGCTTGAATTTGCGGTTGTAGTGGTCGATGAAGAAGCGCGTCAGGGGAACGATATCTTCCAGGCGCTCGCGCAGTGGCGGAATCAGAATCTGGATGACATTCAGCCGGAAATACAGATCCTGCCGGAACGCGCCTTCCTTTACCGCCTCCCGCAGGTTCTTGTTGGTGGCGGCAACCACGCGCAGGTCCAGTTTGATGTCCTTGAGGCCGCCCAGACGCCGGAAGCACTGCTCTTCCAGCACGCGCAACAGTTTGGCCTGCAGCATGAGCGGAATTTCGCCGATTTCATCCAGAAACAGCGTGCCCTTATCGGCCAGTTCGAAGATGCCGCGCTTCTGCGAACGCGCGTCCGTGAAAGCGCCCTTCTCGTAGCCGAACAGTTCGCTCTCCAGCAGCGAATCCGGAATAGCCGCGCAGTTGATGGCGATGAACGGTTCGGCCTGCCGCAGGCTCTGGTAATGCAGGGTCTTGGCGATCAGGTCTTTGCCGGTACCGTTTTCGCCTTCCAGCAGCACCGTAGTCGCCTCGCTGGCCGCCACCCTCCGCACGAAATTCAGCACCTCGCGCATGCCCGGCGATTCGGCGATCACTTCGCGCTTCTGCGGCGCCGCCTCCTCGGTAATATCCTTGATGGTGGCTACTACGCCAGCCAGTTCGCCGGCATCGTTGAGCATCTGGTTGGTCCGCATCACCACCAGTCGCTCGTTGCCGTTGTCTGTGTGCAGGCGAACCGTACAATTCGGCGCCGCCGGCGATTGGTTCAACCCCACCAGCACTCCGCAGCCGGGTTCGCACAACGTACATTTGAAAATATCCTGGCAATGTTTCCCCAGCATCTCCTCGGACGACATGCCGAAGAGCTTTTCCGCAGCCCGGTTGACGCCGGTGATCCGGTATTCAGGGTCGTACAAAACCAAAGCGTCGGAAAGCTGATCGAACACGGATTCCAAGACGCTGGTTTGCTGCCAGCCTGGCGTAAGTTTGGACATTCGGACTTAAGTTGCTACTTGGATCGATTATATCAGTGTGTCTGCGTGTATTGGCGCAGTAAATCGGATCTGAAGGGGCTAATTGCCCCCATCCGACGTAGGGGAACTCCGCAAAGTACCGCGAATACAGGGATTAAGGCCGTGGTGATGGAATTGCTGCTATCTGCTTGGAAGTATCATGTCTCATCTAAAACTAATTGTGCCCGCTGCTATTTTGCTGGGCGGTTTCCTGGTCTGCTCTACAGCCTCGTACGGCAAACCGGAATACACCAAAGCTACTAAGAAAGCCTGCGCTTATTGCCATGTCGACCAGGTCAAGGCTCCCAAAGAGTTGAAAGACGCCGGCAAGTACTACCAGGAGCACAAAAGCCTGGACGGGTACGTCGAGAAGAAATAGCAATCGCGCGGGGTGGAGGCGTGGAGTTGGTTCCATGATGCAAACGGTTCAGCTTTCGATCACTGACGCCGGGTATGTGGCCGCAGTAAGGGAAGCGTTGTCCCGCAATTGCGCATGGCACGTCGAGACAGTCGATTCTCCAGACCAGGAACAGCACTGCGTCCTGGTCCTGGATGAATTGGCTTTCGCTCGCCTGCCTCTCCCTTTATGTAATCCGGAACGGGTGGTGCTGATCAGCCGTCCGGATCCGCTGCTGCTGGCGCAAGCCTGGGAGGCCGGGATTGTTTCGGTAGTTTCGCGGGAAGATTCCATCAATACTGTTCTGCTCGCGATCATGGCGGCAGCGTTGCGTGTAGTAAAACGCCACGCGGCTGCCGATTCGAGTGGGATTTCCCCCAATCCTGTCTCCGTCCCTGCGCCAATAGCCCCACATAATCCGCATTCCGGATCTAAACGTATTAAACGCAACTAGTTGGATAAGCCGATCGATGGACTTCGGCGTGCATCACCTTTTATTCGGTAAAGGAGAAGCTGACATGGATCGTTCTTTAGCAGAATTAGAGACCATTGTCCGGAACCGGATTTGTAAGGTCTGCACGGATCGTACCGTCGAAGGCGAGTGCGGGCTGGAGCAACCCTCCAGTTGCGCGTTATTCCGCCTTTTCCCGCAAGTGGCCCAAGCCATCCAGTCCGTGGAGAGCGACGACATCCAGCAGTATATCGAGGCAATCCGGCAAAACGTCTGTTCGGTATGCGCCGATCATGCCGCGGACGGCTCCTGCGAGACCCGCCAGCAGGTGCGATGCGCTCTGGACGCCTATCTCCTGCTGGTCGTGGAAGCAGTTGAAGAGGCCACCGCCAAGACCTTCGATAAAACGAATTTACATTCGGGCGCTCCCATCCAGGTGCGTCCTAACCCGCAATCCCCGATTTGATTTTTCTTTGGAGGTGAGCTGTGAACATCAATCTGATGCCGTATTTCATTCTTTGGGTCGTGCTGGCAGCCATTGTGATCGTGATGATCGTCTGGCGCAAAGCAATCTCGAGCCATGAGGACGATACCCTCCACGTGCTCGACGGTGGAGCCGCTTCCCAACAACTGGACGTCTCCCACAAACTCGATGTCATCGATAAGTGGGGCAAAATCCTCACCGCAATCACGGTAGTCTTCGGTCTGATTCTGGGCGCCATTTACATGTACCAGAGTTGGATCGCCATGTCCAAGATTGGAGTTTAGTAATGATTTTGAACCGGGCATTCCGTTTCTCTGGCCTGCGGCTCGGTTCTGCCCTTTTAGGCCTGTTCCTCGGGGCAGCCGGCGCGAACCTCTTTGCAGCGGATCCACCCAAGCAGGAGTGTACCTCCTGCCATGAACAGGGGCAGAAGCTGGAAAAGAGCGCCCACGCCGGGCTGCCCTGCGATACCTGCCACGAATCGCACGAGACCTATCCCCACCCCGCCAACATTCCCAAACCCGTTTGCACCACCTGCCACGCCGACCAGGCGGGCGATTATGCCCAAAGCGCGCATGGCTTGGCCCGCAAGGCAGGTAACGAAGGCACTCCCGATTGCGGGTTGTGCCATGGCAGCGCCCACGAACTGCTGCCGCCGAAATCCCAGGCCTTCCGCACCTCCGTGCCGGACACCTGCGGTCTGTGCCACACCGATGTGGTAGACCAATACCGCGCCAGCGTCCACGGCCGCGCCTTGGCAAACGGCATCACCCAGGCTCCGCTCTGCACCGATTGTCACGGCGAGCACAAGATCGTCAAGCATACCAACGAGGCTTCGCCGGTCAACGCCGCCAACATCCGCGATACCTGCGGCAACTGCCACGGCGACGTACTGTTGACGCGCAAGTTCGGCCTGCCCGCCGACCGCCTGGTCAGCTTTGATTCTTCCTTTCATGGGCTCGCTGCCAAAGCCGGTAACCAGACTGTGGCCAACTGTGCCAGTTGCCATGGCGTCCACAATATCCTCCCGTCGTCGGATCCCAAGAGTACCGTCAACACCAAAAACCTGCCCAAAACCTGCGGGAAGTGTCATCCCGGCGCCGGAACGCGATTTGCCATCAGCCAGGTGCACGTGGTGGAGGGCAAGTCCGAACCGGCCCTCCTGCGAATGATCCGCCAGTTCTACCTGCTGGTGATTCCGGTGACCATCGGGTTGATGCTTCTTCACCAGGGCGGCGATTGGATCCGTAAACTGATCCGTCTGCGATTTGCCAAGCCGGCTCCCGTGCGCCGCAACCCGGCTCCGGCCGGACAGGGCGAACTGCGGATGCTGCCTTTCGAAAGAGTGCAACACGCGGTCATGGCGATTTCGTTCCTGACCTTGGTCTGGACCGGCTTTGCGCTCAAATACCCCGACCAGTGGTGGGCTCGCCCGCTGCTCCTGATGGAAGGCGCCTACTCCATGCGCAGTATTATTCATCGTTGCGCAGCCGCGGTGTTCATGGCTGTGGCCGCGACTCATCTGGTGTCCCTCCTGGTCAACCGCAAATTGCGCGAACATTGGAAGGAGATGCTGCCCCGGAGGAACGACCCGCGGGAAGCCCTCGGCAACTTCGCCTATAATCTGGGTTTGGGCGATACGCCGCCGGGCCGCTCCGCGCATAGCTATATCGAGAAGGCCGAATACTGGGCCGTGGTCTGGGGAGCCATTGTCATGATTGCCACCGGTCTGCTGCTTTGGGCCAACAATCTTGTCATGAAGCTGTTGCCCAAAGCCTGGCTGGACGCGGCCACCAGCGTCCACTTCTATGAAGCCGTGCTGGCCTCCCTGGCCATCGTGATCTGGCACTTCTATTCAGTAATCTTCGACCCCGATGTTTATCCGCTCAACACAGCATTTCTCAAGGGGACCAGCGTAAAGAAAGAAGAGCACTCAAGGGAGCACGCCGGTCATCCGGCGGTGGGAGACTGATCGAGAGCATGACGCCGAACACTACGAATTCACAAGGCCGGGGATGGTTGTCCCCGCTGATTCACCTATCGAACAACTGGATAAGCCTGGCAGGAGTGGTTTTGGTCACGACCACGACCATCTTCTGGCTGTTTCTACTGCCCACCACCCTGCGTGGCGGCGTACATAACCCCTACATCGGCATTCTATCGTTCCTGGTCTTGCCGGGACCGTTCTTTTTGGGTCTGATCCTGATCCCGCTGGGCATGTGGCTGCAGCGCAAACGGGAGGGCCGCAGCGGCATCTATCCTCCCAATTTTCCACCGCTGAACTGGGCCAATCTGGACCTGCGCCGCCTGGCCTATTTCATCGGAGCGGCCACCATGGTGAACATCGTCATCGCCAGCCAGCTCAGCTACGGCGCGGTGAGCTACATGGATTCCGTCACCTTCTGCGGCCAGACTTGCCACACCGTCATGCAGCCGGAGTACACCGCGTATCAGAATTCGCCGCATTCCAACGTGGAGTGCGTGCAGTGCCACATCGGCCCCGGCGCCGGCTGGTTCGTAAAGAGCAAGCTCTCCGGCATGGGCCAGGTCTTCGCGGTGACGTTCAATACTTATCCGCGGCCCATCCCCACCCCCGTCCACAATCTGCGCCCCGCGCGGGAAACCTGTGAGGCCTGCCACTGGCCGCAGAAGTACGGCGAGGACCGCATCAAGATTATTCCCACTTATGCGGACGATGAAACCAATTCGCTCACCAAAACCGTCCTCCTGATGAAGATCGGCGGCGGCAATCACGGCATTGGAATCCATGGGACCCATCTGGGCGTGGGCATCAGGATCCGCTACGCCCACTCCGATGACGCCCGCCAGGTAATTCCGTGGGTGGAATACGACAACAACGGCAAGAAGACCGTTTATGCCAATCCCGGCGCCAAGCCCGAAGGAGAGGCCAACGGCGAGGTTCGCGAAATGGACTGCATGGACTGCCACAATCGCCCGGCGCATGCTTACGACCTGCCTGAGCGCGCCGTCAATAAGTCCATGAATAACGGGCTCCTCTCTGCGGCCCTGCCATTCGCCAAGAAAAAGGCCCTGGAAATTCTCAAGGTCACCTATAAGACCCGCGAGGAAGCGGCGCAGCGCATTCCCGCCGCGTTCGCCAAGTATTACCAGGACAACTATCCGGCCATTTGGAGCCAGCGGCAGGCCGAAGTGCGGTCCGGCGCCGCCGAAGTCCTGGCCATCTGGGACCGCAACATCTTCCCCGATATGAATGTGACCTGGGGCAAGTATCCCATGAACATCGGTCACACCGATTTCCCGGGCTGCTTCCGTTGCCACGACGGCAGCCACGCCGCCAAAAACGGCGATACGATCACGCAGGATTGCAGCGCCTGCCACAACATTCTCGCCATGGACGAAAAGAATCCCAAGGTCCTTACCGATCTGGGAATCACCGAAAGCAAGACGCGGTAGCAGGGTTTTCGCGCGAAGAGGGGCTGGAGCGGGAGACGGGAATCGAACCCGCAACCAACAGATTGGAAATCTGTGACTCTACCATTGAGTTACTCCCGCAGGTTCCAATCTATTCTACCCTAAAGTGGGAAGAGACTCTATCGTCATGACCGGATTTCCCGTCTTCAACGCGCTCCTCTTCGCCGGCCTCGGCGTGCTGGTATTCGCCATTGCTTTCACCATTCTGGCCAGGCTTGCGCCCTTCGATCTGTGGAAGGAAATCGTCCACGAGCACAATGTCGCCGCCGCCATCCTGGCGGGCGCGGTGGCTCTGGGGCTCTGCTGGATCGTGGCCGCGGCCATGCATTGAAGCCCTCCTGTGCTACGCTCGAAACTATGCTGTTTGAGTCCGATAAAGTGATGTTCGAAATCTATCGCGAAACCGAGTATTCCGGCAAATACCGGGTCGTATACTTTACCGAACTGCAGGACCACAACAAGGAAACCGAAATCAATCACGCTCTGGCGGGAGAACATTTTTTCGACGGCTTCATCAAGAATTTCCGCAAGGATGAAGCCAAGGAAATCATTCAGAGCCTGCTCGCCCGCCTCAATGAGGGCGAACACCTCGACCCCCAGGACGTTGAGCGCGCCCTGGGCGAACACATCGCCTGAAAAGCACCGTGCGCATCCTCCGTTTCCCCAGCATCGACGAGCCGCAGTTCTTCGGCTGCGTGGCCGCTTTCGTGGATTCGCTCTCCGGCGAATTGAATGGCGCCACCGCCGCCCTGCGCCGGTTGGAAGGCCAGGGCAAGGGACGCGCCTTCGCCTATGAGATGACCCTGGACCAGCACCGCTACGGCGCGCTGATCGTCATCGACCGCTGGTCTACCGTGGTGGGAGCCTTCGGTCCCCATCTGCACCTGGGCCGCCGGCAGTCCATCCTGACGGAAGCGGTCGCGCGCGTTGCCACCGCGGAACAGATACTGACGCGCGCCAACCACATGCTGGACGCCGCGGAGCATTACACTACCGAGGCCGTGGAAGTCTGCCTGCTGGCCTTCCGCTCCCTGGAGACCACCTTCGCCGAAGAGCGCGCGGCCACCGATTCCTACGCCAAGCTCGGCCCGATGCTCCCCGAAGATTACAAGGAAGCCCGCCGCATCTTTCTGGAGGATCTGGCCGCGCGGTAATGCGACTATTTCGCGGGCGCTGGAGGCTCGGCACCCGCTTCCAGTTGCTTTAGCTTCTGGTCGAAAGCCGGATACGGCTGCGCCCCCACCAGCACTTCGCCATCTACGCCCAGCGTGGTGCTTCTGCCGATTACGAAGGTCGGGGTGCCATCGGCGCCGATCTTGGCGGCTTCCAGTACGTCATTCTGAATCGCCATTTTGTACTTCTCGCTTTCCACGCAGGTCTTGAAAGCCGCGGTATCCATCTTCAGGCTGGCGGCCTCGGCCATGATGCTGTTCATGTCCAGCTTGTCGGGGCTCGCCCCCATCAGATTGCGGAGCGTCCAGAACTGTCCCTGCTCGGCCGCGCAGCGCGCCGACATGGCCGCCCGCATGGCATTCGGATGCAGGGTATCCAGCGGCAGGTCGCGGCTGTAGAACCGTACCTTGCCGGTGTCGATGTAATTCTTCTTCAGCTCATTGAATACGGTTACGTGGAAACGCTGGCAGAACGGGCACTGGTAGTCTGTGAACTCTACCATGGTGAGGGGCGCGTCCTTATTCCCCAGCATCTCCGACGACGTCAGGGTCAACTTGGCGCGCAGCGGCTCCGCCGGACCCTTGGGCGCATTTCCCGCCGCCTGCTTCTCCAGCAACTGCCGGATCTGCCGCAGTTCATTGAGGATCTGATCGCCCTGATCCTTGGTGAGGCCCGAGCCCGCCTGTTGAGCGCTCAACGGCACCATCACAAGAAGCGGTAGCACCGCCAGCTTCGCGTATCGATAAAAATTCTTCATTCGTTGCCTAATTTCTTTCCAAAATCAGCATGTACTGGACATCGCGGATTCGTTCTTTTTCTTCGATCAGGTGGAAGCGATTGGCCTCCACCTCTTTGATCACGTCCGGCATATCCAGGCGGATATGGCTTATCGCCCGCCCATTGGGCATGGCCTTCTCCCGCTTGTAATACTCCACGATCACCAGCCGCCCGTCCGGCTTGAGCGATTTGTGAATCGCCGCCAGCATCTTCTCCGGGTAGTCAAAATGATGATACGCATCCAGGATCAGCACCTCGTCCACCTTGCCTTCCGGCAGATTCGGATCCGTCTCGGTTCCCTTCACGAAGGTGACGTTGGTAAGATTCTGCTTCTCCGCGCGCTGGCGCGCCATCCCCAGAAAATCGTCGGTGATGTCTTCGCCAATCACATGACCGGCTGCGCCGACGCGCCTGCTCAGGTACGGCAGCATGAAGCCCACACCGGTTCCCACATCGGCTACTGTCATGCCCGGTTTGAGTCCCATCTCCACCGTAAGTTGAGCCGGCCGCACACTCTGGTCGCGCGCCGGATCGGCCAGTCCCTGGGCCACGGCTTTGCGCCCTTCGAGAGTCTTGTATCCCGAGTTCGCATCGTTCGCCACCTGCGCGCCCAACCCCCCGGCCAACAGCAGGACCAGAGCTGCCACCCCTTCAGCCAGCCTCTTCATAATGCGGTCTCCATCGGCAGCGCCAGTGGCGCGTCCCTCATGAAATCAAGCTGCGACATCTCCGCCAGGGCATCACGAATCGACTGCTCGCTGGTGGGTTCCACGGTAATCACAAAAGGCAGATCGCGCGGATCTTCCGCCGGTTCCTGAAACACCGCGTCCAGGCTGATATTTTTTCCGGCCAGAATGCCCGCCAGCCTGGCGATGATTCCCGGGCGGTCATCCACGCGGAACCGCAAATAATAAGCCCGCGTCTGCAAAGTTACGGAAACCGGCTTGTTCTCTCCCAGGCGTTCGTGGGCGAACGGCGAAACGCGCTCCGGACTGCCGCTGCGAATCTCTCGCGCCACCCGCATCAAATCGCTCACCACCGCCACGCCGGTGGGCGATGCGCCCGCGCCCCACCCGTAATAAAACGTGTCCTCTCCGTATTTCCCCTTCACCCACACGGCATTATACGCGCCCTGCACGCCCGCCAGGATCGTCGATAGCGGAATCAGCGCCGGACGCACCGAAAGAATCAGGCCGTCCGCCGTCTTGCGTGCTCCGCAAATCAGCCGGATGGTGTGCTTCAGCAGCTTCGCGTAGCGGAAATCGATCGGCGAGATGCGCCGGATCCCTTCCATGAAAATGTCCGAAGGCGTGATCTTTTCGCCGAACGCCAGCGCCGCCAGCAGCACCAGTTTGCTGCGCGCGTCGTAGCCGTCGATGTCCGCGCTCGGGTCGGCTTCCGCATATCCCAGCGCCTGCGCCTCGGCCAGCACCTGCGCCAGCGGTACGTTGCGCTCCTCCATCTGGGTCAACATGTAGTTGCAGGTGCCGTTGAGAATGCCGTACAACGCCATCACGTTGTCGCCCGAGATGCCTTCGCGCAGCACCGCGTGAATCGGGATGCCGCCGCAGACGCTGGCCTCCATGGCCAGATTGATTCCCGCATGAATCGCGCGGTCCCAGATCTCGGGCCCGCATTCCGCCATCAATTCCTTATTGGCGGTGACGATGGACTTCCGGTTCAGAATGGCCGCCTCGATAATCTCGCGCGCCACGCCCGTACCGCCCACCACTTCCACCACGATCTGCACTTCCGGATGAGTCACCACCTCGCGCCAGTCGGTGGTCTTCATCACCGGCCCCAGCGCTTCGGGGATCGGTTTGGTATGCACCGAGCGGCTGCATACCGCCACCACTTTCAGTTGAAACCCCAACTTGAGCGCGATCTGCCTGGCATTATCCCCGAGAATGGCCAGCGTTCCCGAGCCGACATTGCCCAGGCCCACAATGCCAATCTTCACTTCATCCATATCCTGCTATGATATCAGCCCTTCCATGGCGTCCCCTTTTGGCGTTGCCATGACCGGGTAGTCAGCCCAATGCTCACACAGAAGTGCTACAATCCGATGCGCCTGAACGAAGTTTGCGGGCGTCCGACGTCCAGGTTGGACGTTTTTATCGGCCGGTCAAGCAGTTGGTGAGCCTGCGCGTCGATGCCGACGTACTCCACTGGTTCCGAGGGCGCGGCAGGAAGTATCAGACGTACATGAACGAGGTCCTTCGACGCGAAATGCAAACGAACGGCGGGGACCAATGACAACAGACCTCACTTCACCAGCGTGAGTGTCCGGGTGCAAAACGCGTCATTGGGCTTGATGCCCGAAAATACCAGAGTGATCGTCAACCCATCCGCCGAAATCCACTTGGCCGGCAGCCGGTACCCGTGGGTGTCCGCCACGTCCCACTGCCGGTGTAACACCATTGTCCATGGACCCCACGGCTCCGGGGCGTCGAACAATCCCCAGCCGCCCGCGTGATCGTACGCCAGGGCCATCAGGTACCGCTTGATCCCGGCATCGTATACCACGTCCACGCGGCCGCAGTTCGCCGGATACGCAAACGCGGAGGCGCGCCCTGCCAGGTCCGCGGTCCACACCGGCCTGTCCCTGGCCGTCCAGGCCGGCATAAAACTCCCAGGCGCTCCGCTCTCGAATCCGGTCCTTCGCCACGCGAGCCAGCACCAGCCCGTTATCGCTCTCATACGCCGAAGGCCCGTCCTGCGAGTACGTGTAGACGAACCGGTCGCGCGCGCCCGCATAGTCGCGCCCGAAATTCAGAAAGGCCGGAGAACCGAACCCTTCCGCCATCTTGAATCCCCACTGCCACGTCTTGCCCCGGTCGCGCGACCACAGCAGTTGCGCGTTCCCCACGTTGCGCACCCACAAATACAGAACGCCGTCTACCATCAGGATGCCGCTGGCCTTGGGACTGCCGGCGCCGCCGCCGGTGCGCTCCGCATCCGACCGCAAATTCACCCCGCGATACTCGCCGGCGCTCCCGGTCACGCGCGCGAATCCCATCCCCAGTTTCTTTTCCACGAAAGGCTCGAACCCGTACCCGTCGCCGTAGGAGGTGTACTGCGCGTCGTCGTCCCCCCATGTCAGAGGCCAGTTGTCGCTGTCGATTGCCGCGCGCCGGATCTCCTTCCCGAACGTAGCCCCGCGGATCACCGGGCTTGGCGGATACGGCGCCCGCACCGTGACGCTCTCCATCAGCGGCCGGATCAGCAGGTCGTAAACCGGACCCCAGAATCCCGCCTGCGCATCGCCCAGCGAAGATCCGTTGCGCACCACGATCAAATCCAGGCTGGGCGCGACGACAATCACCTGGTGACTCGCACCCGCGCCCGCGAAGGTGTCGCGCGGCGCCGCCGGCCAGACGCCATCCGCGTTGGTGTACCAGGCCAGGCCAGACGCCGGAGCCGGGTCGGTCGCGGTTCGCGGCGGATGCGGCATTCCCTGGTCCGTCAGCACCTGCTTCACCACCGCGCGCCGGATCAGTTCGCGCCCGTGCCACTGGCCCCGCAGCATCATCAACTGTCCCACCCGCGCCGCCGCCCGCGCCGTGAAACTCGCCCCGCCCCAGTTAGCGTAGAGCTTCAGCCCGTCCACCTGGTAGGCCTGCCCGTAGCCAATCGACCAGTCCCGCTCCGGCACGCCAAGCGGCTCCATCACCCGCTCCTTTAACAGCGTGCGAATATCGCCGCCGTGCAATGACGCGGTGATGGCATACGAGAGGGCTGCCATTCCGGGATTGCTGTACTCGTTGGCCGTCCCCGGCTGGAACAGCACCGGCGCCAGCCGCACGGCAATCGAAAACGGGTCGGGCGTGCGCTTCCAGAAATCGCCTTTCCACCCGGTCAGCTTGTCATGCGGGATGTCGTCCTGCTCGGCGTCTGCAATGCCTGAGGTGTGGGTGGCCAGCTCCCGGATCGTAATTTTCGATTTCAGCGGATCCCCGCGCCACTCGGGAATGTACCGCGACGCCAGGTCGTCCGGTGAGATGCGGCCGTCGCTCATCGCCACCGCCAGCGACATGCCGCCCACCAGAGCTTTGGCCATCGACGCCGTACCGTGCGGCCGGTCTGCGTTCCAGCCCGGCGCATACCATTCCAACGCAATGCGCCCGCGCCGCAGCACGATCAGCCCGGTGGTTCCGTGCGCGGCCAGCCCGCTGCGCCACGACTCCAGCCTGGCCGCGTCCAATCCTGCTTCCGCTGGAGCGATCGATTGCCCGTATGCGAGCCCCGCACAGATCGCAATCCACACCGCTTGCTTCCAGCGCATACCTATTCTGTATCGAAGGCGTCCGGCGCGCGCAAGGCGGCTGGGGTCCTCCTCGGCTATGATGGAATTCAAGGAATACCATGAAATCCAGGTGGCGGCGCTGCGCGCTCCTTTTACTGATTGCGGCCCTCTGCTCTTTCACCATTCCCGCCCAGCAGGAACCAGAACCGTTCCCGCCTTCACAAAAGGAGGTGACCCTGCCCAACGGGAAGTCGCAGAAAGACGAGATTCTCAAGGCCGAATACCAACAAAATCTCAAAGACGCCGCGCAGTTGACCGAACTCGCGCAACAATTGCAACAGGACCTGGAGAAGAACGATCGTTTCGTGTTCTCCATTTCCACCCTGAAGAAGACCGACGACATTGAGAAACTGGTCAAGAAAATCCGCGCTCGTATGCGCCACAATTAGCCTGCTGGCCGCGTGCGCCGCGCGCGCGCAGACCGATCTTCCCGTGCCGGCCGCCATCCCGTCCGGAAAAGTTCCGGCTATCGCAGTGCTGGACGCGGCCGAAGCCGCACAGTGGCAGACCTGGACCAAAGAGCTGGGCTGGAAAGTCATCGCGCCCGCCGCTGTACCTGCCAACGCGGCCATCGATACGCGCGTGCAGGCCGCGGCCGAGGCCGTGAACCAGGCCATCCAGAGTGGCGGCGTGGATCCCGCCCACGTCTACATCGCCGGCCGTGGCGAAGCCGCGGCAGCCGTCTTTTATACCATCTCGCGCATTCCCGACCTGTGGGCCGCGGGCATTGCGCTGGGCGGCAATCCCATGGCCGCCATCAACAGCGATCGTATTTTTGCGGGCAACTTCTCCGCCGCGCCGGTGCTGTGGGTCGGCGCCGCCGGAGATGCCGCCCTGGCCGAAAAGCTCAAGACCGCCGGCCTGAACATGGAGTGGCGCGCCGCTTCCGGACTCACCAACGCCGCCGCCTTCGCCTGGCTGCTCGAGCACACGCGGCACCCGTTTCCAGCCTCCATCGATTGCGAAACTAACTCACCCACCTTCGGCAGTTGCTACTGGGTGCAAATGACTAAATTCGACGCCGGCGAGCGCAACGACGTACTCCCCTCCACCCATCTCGTCCCCGCCAACACCGCATCGCTCGACCTCGGAGCCTTCAGCGCCAAGGTAGACGACCCCGGCCCCGGGCTGCTCATTTCCAAGCTGCCCGACAAGTACAATGGCCCGCTTAAGGTTGGCGACCGCATCGTCGAGCTCGAAGGCCGACCCATCGCCAACGCCCGCGCCTACGTGGACATGATGGCCAAATATACTGAAGAGAAACGCGTGGGCGTGATGATCCAGCGCGGCAAAGAACGCCAGCGCGTGGATACCCGCGTGGTACTGCCCGTGCGGGACGCGATGACCACCGCGCGCGTCCAGGGCAAGTACGATCCCGAAACCAAGGGCATCGATATTGTTAGCCGCTCCGTCACCGAAATGAAAGTGACCCTGCCCGCCGAATGGCTGCCCGCACTGCTCTCCTGGAACGGCCTGACGCTGGAAAACATTACCCAACCGGGCTGCCTGCTGCTCACCATCGAAAAGGAGATTCTTCATGCTGCCGTCTGCCGGTAAGCCGCGCTGCCGCTGGGCCGGCGCCGGCGAAATGGCCGCCTACCACGACACCGAATGGGGCGTGCCCGTGCACGACGACCGCGTCCTCTTCGAATTCCTCATCCTGGAAGGCGCGCAGGCCGGCCTGAGCTGGTCTACCATCCTGCGCAAACGCGACCGCTACCGCAAGGTGTTCAGCAGTTTCGACCCGCGCAAGGTGGCGCGCTTCGACGAAGCCAAACTGGAGCGCCTGCTGGCCGACCCGGGCATCATCCGCAACCGCCTGAAGGTGCGCGCCGCCGTCACCAACGCCAAAGCGTTCCTCGCCGTGCAGAAGGAATTCGGCAGCTTCGACGCCTACATCTGGCAGTTCACCGGAGGCCGCCCCTTGCAGAATCGCTTGTCCCTGGAGGGCCCGGTTCCGGCCACAAGCGCGCAGTCCGACGCCATGAGCAAAGACCTGCTTCGCCGCGGCTTCAAGTTCGCCGGGTCCACCATCTGCTATGCCTTCATGCAGGCCACCGGCATGGTGAACGACCACGCCGTGGAATGCTTTCGCTACTCCGAAGTGCAGGCCCTGTGACTCCGCAACCCGGCACCCCGGAACAATTCGCCGCGCTGCGAGAGTTTCTGAAGGCCTCGGGGTATACCGAAGCGGCCATCGGCGAGCGCCTCGGGATTCCGTCGCTCGCCAAAGTGGCGCACCTGGCCACCGGCGGCCCCGAAGCCGATGCCCTGGACTGGCTGATCCGCCTCTTCCTGCTGGAAGAAACGCTCCCGCAAGCCTGGGTTCCCTCCGAAATTCTCACACTGCTCGAAGCCCTGGGCCTTGTCACCGGCGGCGACGGCATCACCGCCACGGTCAAGCTCTATCCGGTGCGATCGGTGTACGTCATCAGCGATCGCGATCTTTCCGGCCGCAGCGGTCCCGACCACGTATTCAGCGCCATCAGTCCGCAAACCGAAGAATTTCTGCAACTCGTTCCGGAATCGCCCACGGCCGCGTGTCTGGAGATTTGCGCCGGAGCGGGAGCCGCCGCCCTGCTGGCCGCCTCCCGATACGCGGTCCAGTCTTTCGCCTTCGATGTCTCCGAACGCTGCCGCGCGTTCACCGAATTCAGCCGCCGCCTCAACGGTATCCGCAATCTCACGGTCAAGCGCGGCGATCTCTATGCGCCCGCCGGCAGCCAGACTTTCGACCGCATCCTGGCTCACCCGCCCTATGTGCCCTCGCTGCGCAACACGCAACTGTTTCGCGATGGCGGCGAAGATGGCGAGCGTCTTACTCGCCGCATCGTCGAAGGCCTGCCCAACTATCTGCATCCCGGCGGCCGCCTGTACCTGCTCGCCATGGTCGCCGAGTACCCCGGCGATACCATCCCGCAACGCATTCGCGGCTGGCTGCGCGATGCCGAATCCGAATTCGATATGGTGGTGGTGCTCCGCCGCGTGACCGAAGCGGGCACGTTCCTCTTCGACAACTGCGCGCCGGAAGATCTGCCGGCGTGGCGCCAGTTTGTGGATCAGCGCCGCATTCGACGCTTCCGTTATGTCAACGTGATTATCGAGCGCCATCGCGAGGCCGCGCCGGCGCTCACCGTGGTCCGCGAGGCCGGTGAAGGCTACACCATCGCGCATGCCGAGCGCTGTTTACGCCCGAATAACGGAGAATTGCGGCCCAAGGTCGCGCCCGGCATCCAATGCGCCACTCATGCGCACCTGGAAAATGGGGAATGGATCGAACACCGCCACGTCCTTTCGCTGAATGGCCCGTTTCGGGTTCAGCACAGTGTGGCCGATTGGGTTCCGGAATTCCTCGCCCGGTGCGACGGCGCCAGGACCGTCGCCGAACTGGGCCATCCCGACTGCATCCGCGAATGCCTGGCCGCCGGCCTGCTGGAGATCGAATGAGAAAGCCGCCGCCGCCGGAACTCCGCCGGGTTCCCAAAAGCTCTCGCCGCGACGAAGCCTTTCGTAAGACCATCCGCCAGATTCCGAAAGGAAAGGTGGCCACCTATGCCCAGGTGGCTGCCGCCGCCGGGTACCCGCTGTATCACCGGCAAGTGGCGCAACTCCTGCGCACAGCCCCCACCGGCTCGCTCCCCTGGCAGCGCGTGGTCGGAGCCGGGGGCGAAATCAAACTGAAATACGAAGCCGGCCTGGAGCAGCGCACCCGCCTCGAAATGGAAGGCGTCCGCTTCCGCGGCAAGCGCATCGATATGGCCGAACACCAGCACCGCTTCAAGGGCTGGGAATTCGAGTAGGTCGCGGCCGCTCAGGATACTTCCCGCAGGCGGCGTTCCAGGTAGCGCCGTTCGGTTTGATTGTTCACCAGCGCCGAGCGCCTGCGTGTAGGCTTTCTCCGCCTCCTGGAATGAGCCCGCCCGACGCAGCAGATCCGCGCGCGCGGAATGCAGCAGGTGGTAGTTCTGCAAGTCGCCCCCTGCGGCCAAGCGCGTCGATCAGGGTCAGCGCCGGACCGGGGCCTTCCACCATGGCCACGGCTACCGCGCGGTTCAGCGAGACCACCGGGGAAGGCGTCATCCGGTCCAGAACATCGTAAAGCCGCAGGATCTGCGGCCAGTCGGTATCCTGCGGTCGCTCCGCCTGGCAATGCAGAGCCGCAATCGCCGCCTGCACAGCTGAAGGGACCGGGCCCGTCGCGAAATGCCTGCTCCACCAGCGGGAGCGCTTCGGCGATCTGCGTCTGGTGCCAGCGCGTGCGATCCTGTTCTTCCAGCACTACGATATCGCCGGCGTCATCCAGGCGCGCGTCGCGCCGGGAGTCGTGGAGCAGCATCAGGGCCAGCAGTCCGGTAGCCTCGGCCGGCGGCTGCGGTCCCATCAACTCCCGCACCAAACGCCCCAGGCGGATGGCCTCCGCACACAGGTCCGTTCGCACCAGGGCTCCCGCGCGTCGCCGCGTACCCTTCGTTGAACACCAGGTAGATCACGGTCAGGACGGCCTCCAGGCGCGCCGGCAATTCGGCGGCGCCGGGCACTGCGTATGGAATGCGGGCATCGCGGATTTTGCGTTTCGCGCGGACCAGGCGCTGGGCCATGGTGGGCACCGGGAGCAGGAAGGCGCGCGCGATCTCGTCCGGTTTCCAGGCCGCCGAGGGTGTGCAGCGTGAGGGCGATCTGCGCCTCGGGCGCCAGGGCCGGATGGCAGCACGTAAAAATCAGGCGCAGCCGGTCATCGGGGATTTCGGTGGAGTCGTAATCCGGCTACCTCCACGGTGGGTTCCGTGACGGCATAGAGGTTGATCTTCTCGGCGAACCGGCCCTTGCGGCGAATGGCGTCGATGGCTTTGTGCTGTGCCGTACGAATGATCCAGGCGCGCGGAAATTCCGGGATGCCGGACTCGCGCCACTGGTTCACCGCCGCGGCAAACGCTTCCTGGGCGGCCTCTTCGGCCACTTCGAAGTCTCCGACCAGGCGGATCAGGGTGGCGACAATGCGGCCCCAATCGGAGCGGTACAATGCTTCGATGGCCTCGTCGGAATAACGGTCCATTCTTTGATGGTAAAAAAAATTTGCGGACGGATGTCGATTCGAGCGGCGGCCGTTCGACTACACGTCAGGAGACGGAAATGCGGTACATGCTGCTGATTTACCTGGAGGAGCAGGCGCTGGACGACAAGGAGCGCGAGGAATGTTACGGAGAGTCCATCGAACTCTGCCGGGAACTCGCGGCGAAGGGGAACTTTTTGGCCACGGCTCCGTTATATCCCACAACCATGGCCACCAGCGTCCGCATTCGCGAAGGCAAACGGCTGGTAACCGACGGTCCCTTTGCCGAAACGCGGGAGCAATTGGGCGGGTACTTTCTAGTGCAGGCCAAGGATTTGGATGAAGCCATCGGGATCGCGTCCCGGATTCCGGGGGCGCGGAGGGGAACTGTCGAAGTGCGGCCTGTGATCGAACTTGAGGAATTACCGGAGGAGATGAAATGAGCGGAGTACGAGTACTCGTAGGGACGCGCAAAGGCGCGTTCATTCTGACGTCGGATGGAAAACGCAAGCAGTGGGAGGTGAGCGGTCCGCACTTCACCGGCTGGGAAATTTATCACGTGAAGGGGTCGCCTGCAGACCCGGACCGCCTGTATGCCTCGCAATCCAGCGGCTGGTTCGGGCAGTTGATTCAGCGGAGCAGCGATGGCGGCAAGACCTGGGAGCCGGTGGACAACAAGTTCGTCTACGATGGCGTACCCGGCACCCACCAGTGGTACGACGGCACGCCGCATCCGTGGGAGTTCAAGCGGGTATGGCACATGGAGCCTTCGCTGACCGATCCGGACACGGTGTACGCCGGGGTGGAAGATGCCGCCATGTTCCGTTCCACCGATGGCGGGAAAAGCTGGGCGGAACTTTCGGGGTTGCGCAAACACGGGTCGGGCCCGCACTGGCAGCCCGGCGCGGGCGGAATGTGCCTGCATACGATTCTGCTGGACCCGCAGGACCCCGCCCGGATCTTCATCGCGATTTCCGCCGCGGGCGCGTTCCGCAGCGACGATGGCGGCGAAACCTGGAAGCCGATCAACCGCGGCCTGGTCTCCCCGCACATCCCCGATCCGGATGCCGAGGTGGGCCACTGTGTCCACCGCATCGCCATGCACCGGTCGCGTCCGGAAACGCTGTTCATGCAAAAGCACTGGCACGTGATGCGCAGCGACGATCGCGGCGACAACTGGTACAAGGTGAGCGGCAACCTGCCCACCGATTTCGGCTTCGCAATCGACGTGCACGCGCACGAACCGGAGACCGTCTTCGTGGTCCCCATCAAGAGCGATTCCGAACACTTTCCGCTGGACGGGCAGTTGCGCGTGTACCGCAGCAAAACCGGCGGCAACGAATGGGAGCCGCTGAGCAACGGGCTGCCGCAGAAGGATTGCTACGTGAATGTGCTGCGCGACGCCATGGCAGTGGATTCGCTGGATTCCTGCGGCGTCTATTTCGGAACCACCGGCGGGCAGGTGTACGGATCGTCGGATAGCGGCGACAACTGGGCGCCCATCGTGCGGGATCTGCCGGCGGTGCTCTCGGTCGAGGTCCAGACGCTGTCATGATCCGGGTAGTGCTGCCGGCGCATCTGCGAATCCTGGCAAAGGTGGCCGGCGAGGTGGAACTCGAGATCGCCGGGCCGGTCACGCAGCGGTCGATTCTTGACGCCCTGGAGGCGGCCTATCCCCCGCTGCGGGGGACTCTGCGCGATTACGGGACTCTTCGGCGGCGGCCGTTCGTGCGCTTCTTCGCCTGCGAAGAGGATCTGTCGCACGAATCGCCGGACGCTCCCCTGCCGGAGGCCGTGGCTTCCGGCAAGGAGCCATTCCTGGTGGTGGGGGCCATCGCCGGCGGATAGTCCCGCGGTCAGGGCACGGGCGGCAGATCGGCGACCGGCCGGATCTCGATGCAGCCAGGCGCCCCCTTGCAACTGGTGGGCATCCGTTTGGCCCACTCGATGGCTTCCTCCAGACTGGCGCATTCCAGGATGTAGAAGCCGGCCAACTGCTCCTTGGTTTCGGCGAATGGCCCGTCCAGCGTGAGGGGCTTGCCGTCCTTCATCCGAATGGTGGTGGCGCTCGCGGTGGACTTCAGCCCCTCCACGGCGAGCAGGATTTTCTTTTCGGCCGCCTCCTTCATCAGGGCGCCGTGCTCTCTCTTCTGGCGCTCGCCTTCCTCTGGCGGCGGACCGCCCGGCAGCTCTGTGGAATACATCAGGAACATGTAACGCATCGGCAGACTCGCGAAAAATATTGTACTCAGTTCGCCAGCGCCTGGTAGACGGCGGTGTAGAACTTGGGTTGAATATCCGTGCTGTTGGGAATGAGCTGGATCATCAGAACAATCACCAGATGGCTCTTGGGGTCCACCTGGTAGGCCGTGCCGTAAGCGCCGCCCCAACCGAATGCCCCCACGCCCGCCAGGCCGCTGGCCCCATAGCGGTCCACGGTCTCGAATCCGAATCCGAAACCCAGGCCGGTAGTGGAATGCAGCGTCCCGATTTGATTGGTGGTCATGAGTTCCACGGTGCGCGGGTTCAGGATGCGGACTCCGTCCAGCGCGCCGCCGTTGCGGATCATTTCGAGGAAGCGGGCGTAGTCGTGCGCCGTGGAGGTGAGTCCTGCGCCGCCGGCGAAGCTTTTGCGCGGACCATCAATGTAGTGGCCCTGGCCCAGGGCTCCGTCGGGAGCGCGCCCGGCGGTGCCGTCGCTGCCGCTGGCATACACCGTGGCGAGGCGATTCCGCTCGTCGGGCGGAACGTAAAAGCGCGTGTCCTTGAGCCCGAGCGGCCCGGTAATGCGCGCGCGAATGAACTCGTCCAGCGGCATGCCGGATGCCTTTTCGACGACGCAGCCCAGGATGTCGGTATTGTAGCCGTAGACGAACGCCTCGCCGGGCTGAGCCACAAACGGGAGCGTGCCGAGCCGCTCCATACTGTCGCAGATGGGTTCGGACTTATCGGCGGTGTACCAGCCGAATCCGGCCGCGGGCCCGAGGCCCTTGGGGGCGTAGAGGTCGCGCACCTGCGGGTCGGTGCCGTAAGAGATGCCGGCGGTGTGCGTCAGCAGGTCGCGGATGGTGATAGCGCGTTTCGCCGGGACAATTTTGACTCCGCCGTCCTCCCTGACGGCCACGGTGGTTTGGCGGAAGGTGGGGATGAATCGGCTCACGGGATCGTCCAGGCCGATCTTGCCGTCCTCATAGAGCGCCAGAACGGCGGTGCTGGTGATGGCTTTGGTCTGCGAGGCGATGCGGAAGATGGTACCGGCGGTCATCTTCCTGCCGGCTTCTTTATCGCTCCAGCCGAAGGTATGTTCGTAGGCGGGGCGGCCGTCTTTCAGCACCAGGGCCACGGCTCCGGCCACCTGGTTCTTATCGACGTACTGCTGGAGCAGATGGTCGATGCGGGCCAGACGCTCGGCGGAGTTGACCGGTTGAGCGCATGCGGCGGTGCTGAAAGCGAGTAGGGCGAGAATCGAGCGTTTCATAATTCCTATGGCGCGATGCTATCACGCGCGGCGGGCACAGGGAGCACGTCCGGAGCCAGAATGCGTGCGCCCATCCAGCCGGCCTCCGCGAATTTGCGCGGCGAGGGAGTGATCACGATCTTGTAGCTGGTGTCATCCAGCGGTGCTTCGGGATCGCTGCCGCCCTGCGGATAGACCAGGGCCAGGTACTTCAAAATCGAATAGATATCGCCATCTTCCGGCTGGCGGAAATCGAAACCGTTGGAGCGGAAATGAATGGACGCACCCTGCGTGCTGAGCCGCCATGCCAGGAACGCGCAGCATTCCAGGGCGTATTCGAACCAGGCGTCCAGGTGGCCGGGAATGTCGCGGTCCAGGAACAGTTCCACGGTCTGCTCCTGCTCGCGGGCGAACTCGCGGACCTGCAGGGTGCCCACGTGCGCGGAGGCTTTCCAATCCACGTGGCGGGCGCTTTCCAGGGCCTCGTAGGGCCGGATGCGGTAGAAGTCGCGGCCCAGCCCGCGGTAGTGGGTTTCGATTTCTCCGGCGATGCCCAGCAGCAGGTCCTCGAAGCCTGGTTGCGGATCGATCGAGGGGTACACGATCATATCGCGCCGCAGGGTGACGCGCGCCGATTTTTCCAGGAATCCGAAGGGGAACGAGGTCGAAAAGGCGAAGCTGTTCTGACGGTAGGCGCCGCGCGCTGGAAAGCGCACCTCCACCGTCTCTTCGAGTAGCGCGCCCCCGGCGATGAGCGGGAAGTAGACGTCGGATTGCAGCGTGGGGCTGGCCGGGTCGCGGATGCCTTCCACGCGAATCGAGAACGAGGGCATGAGCCACTTCTGATTCCGCACGAACAGCTTTCCGGGCACGGCGCGGCGCGCGGAAACGTGCTCCGGCACCTGAAAATCCAGTTCCAGCGCCGCCAGGCAGAGGCGGCTGACGAAGCCGGATACCAGCAGCGTGGAAAGCATGGCGGCCACGATCAGGAACAGCAGATTGTTGGCGGAGACCACCGCGCCCATCCCGACGATCAGGATGGCCAGGGTGAACAGCGCGCCGCCGCGCGTAATTTTATAGCGCACGCGGCGGGCGATGAGGCTGCGAAGCTGGCGCCATTTCGCTCGCACGATTGCCCATCATAGCGCGCCGCGATTTTGCCCGGAACCGCACACACCGTCCCAGGAAAGGGACGGAGCATTTTCAAAATGCGTCTGGTCCCTTTCGGAGGTCCCGTTTTCTGAGGTTCTTTATAAGGTCAATCGCGTGCAAGGCCCGGCGCTATGGACACACTCCGCCGGGACTTTGTCTACGCCATCCGCGCGCTGCTGCGGAAGCCGGGCTTTACCGCGATCGCGGTAGGCACCCTGGCATTGGGGATTGCCGCCAACACCGCCATCTTCAGCCTTATTAATGGCGTTCTGTTGCAACCCCTGCCGTACCCCCACGCCGAGCGCCTTTTGAACCTCTGGACTATCTACGCCGAATCGCACGGACAGCAGGACATCTTCTCGCCGGGCAATTTCCTGGATCTCCAGGCACACTCCGGGACACTGGAAGCCGTGGGCGCCTACACCGATTTCAGCTTCACCCTGTCCGGCGCCGGCGAGCCCCAGTTTTTCCCGGGAATCAAGATGACCGCCTCGACCGCGCAAGTTCTCGGGATTGCCCCGCAGTCAGGCCGCTGGTTCACCGCCGCCGAGGACGACGGCAACCAACCGGTAGCGGTATTGAGCGATGCCCTGTGGCGTAACCGGTTCGCCGCCGATCCGCGCATTTTGGGCCGCGCGCTGCAACTGAACGGGCGCACTTACACCGTGGTGGGAGTCCTCCCGCCGGGCATCGGCTATCCCTCCCTCCTGACCCAAATCTACGCGCCCGTCAGTTTCGGTCCGGACGACCGCGCCAGCCGCGGCAACATTTTTTTGAATGCCATCGCCCGTCTGCGGCCGGGCGTCTCCCCCGCCCAGGCGCGCTCTGAGCTGGCCACCCTGGCGGCGCAGATGGCCAAGGCCTACCCGGAAGTGGATAGCAAATTGCGCATGGGCGCGGATTCCCTCCAGGACAGCCTGGTGGGCAACGTGCGCGACATGCTGGTCGTGCTGTGGGCCGCCGTGGCCTTCATGCTTGCCGTAGGATGCGCCAATGTCGCCAATCTGCTCCTGACTCGCGCCGCGGCCCGGCATCGCGAATTCGCCCTGCGCCGCTCCCTGGGCGCCACCAACAGCCGGCTGATCCGCCAGTTGCTTACCGAAAGCCTGTTGCTGGCGCTGGCCGGAGGTGTGGCAGGGCTGGCATTGGCCGCATTGGCGGTGCCGGCAATGGCTTCCCAACTGCCGGCCGGCTTTCCACGCGTCCGCGACATCGTCGTGGATGGCCAGGTGCTTTGGTTCACCTTCGCGATATCGGTTCTCACCGGGGTCCTCTTCGGACTCGCGCCCGCCCTGAGTTCAGCGCGGCGCAATCTCGCGCAAGCTCTGCGCGAAGGCGGCGACCGTGGCGGAACCGGCGCCCATCCACGCATCGGCCGGCTGCTGGTGGTGGGGGAAATCGCGGCCGTTCTGGTCTTGATGGTCGGGACGGGACTGGTGTTGCGCAGCCTGGTGCGCCTGAGCAGCGTCGATCCCGGATTCCAGGCGCGTGGCGTGGTGGCCTGGCAGATCTTCCTGCCCCCCTCGCGGTATCCGGACGCCACCGCGCAACGCGCCTTCTACCGGAATGTGCTGGAGCAGGTGCGTAGCCTGCCCGGCGTTCAGAACGCCGCACTCGCCCAGCCCATGCCGTTCGGGCCGCTGGACCTGGTGAACGATGGCGGCTTCGCCATTGCCGGGCGGCCCGTTCCCGCCCCAGACCAGATGCCGCAAGCTCTGGTCACCCGCGCCAGCCCGGAATACTTTGCCACCATGAAGATTCCGCTGGAGCGGGGCCGCGCCTTCACTCCCCGCGATTCCGAAGGCGGCCCGCCCGTCTCGGTGATCTCGGAAGCTCTTGCCCGCCGCTATTTCACCGGGCAGGATGCTGTGGGTCAGCATCTATTGCTGGGAGGCGGCCGGTTGGCGGTGGAGATCGTCGGCGTCGTCGGCGACGTGACCCACAACAATCTCCGCAATGCCATCCGTCCCGAATTCTATCTGCCCATGATGCATCCGCGCATCATCCGGGGCAACGCCGGGTTGCTGGTCCGGACGGCGGGCGATGCCGGAGCCTTGCTGCCCGCCCTGCAGCGCCGCGTCTGGACGCTGGACAACACCCTCGCCGCCAATCTCGCCGGTCCGGTGGATCGATTCCTGTATGCGTCCCTGGCCCCTGCGCGCATCGCCACGGTGCTGCTCGGAGTGTTCGCGGCCATCACCCTGATGCTCGGGCTGGTGGGGGTGTATGGCGTGTTGTCCTATGCGGTCAACCAGCGGACGCGCGAGATCGGAATCCGGCTGGCGTTGGGTGCGGCGCCCGCGGGCGTGCTGCGCATGGTATTGCGCGAAGCGCTGGGAATGTCGCTGGCGGGAGTGGCGCTCGGAATCGTGCTGGCGTTTCCGCTCACGCGGTACCTGGATTCGCTCCTGTTCGGAGTCAGCGGCGCGGATCCCTTCACCTATGCCGCGGCGGCCGCCGGGGTTTTATCCGCGGCTCTCCTGGCGGCATGGCCGCCGGCGCGCCGGGCCACCCGCATCGATCCGGCCCTATCGCTCCGCGCCGAGTGAGCCCGGGTTGGCCACCGTCGAAAGATCGCCCAGCGGTTCGCCCAGATAGCGCTGCCGCAGCAGGCGGCGGACGATCTTTCCGCTTTGCGTTTTGGGCAGTTCCGCCACCACCAGGATTTCGCGCGGGCGGAAGGTCGGGCCGAGCACTTCCACCACCGTGCCAATGATGGCGCCGGGATCGATCATCGTCCCGGGTTTGGCCACGGCATATCCCACGATGGCTTCGCCTTTCAAATCGTCGGGTACCCCGATCACGGCAGCTTCGGCCACTCCGGAGTGCTGCAGAATGGCTTCTTCCACTTCGGCCGGTCCTACCTTGCGGCCGGCTACATTCATGGATTCATCGGCGCGGCCATGCAGGAACCAGTGACCGTCTTCATCCACACTGGCCCAATCGCCGTGGTACCACATGCCGGGAAATCGCGACCAGTAAGTCTCGATGTACCGCCCGGGGTCGTTCCAAATCCCGCGAGTCATGGAGGGCGAAGGCGCCGTGCACACCAGGTAACCGGTTTGGCCCCGGACGGGCGCGCCGCTTTCGTCCACCACTTCCGTCGCCATGCCCGGCGCGGGTCCGCCCAGGCTGGATGGCTTCAGCGGCTGGATGGGCAGCGGCATCAGGAAACTGCCCACAATCTCCGTGCCGCCCGAAATATTGATGATGGGGCAGCGGCGCCGGCCGACGCGCTCGAAGAACCAGAGCCACGAGGCGTCGTCCCACGGTTCGCCGGTCGAGCCCAACAGCCGTAGCGTGTCCATGGGGGGCACTTCGCCGGGGTATTTGGCAAGCACGCGAATAGCGGTAGGCGAAACGCCGAACGTGGTGATGCCGTGCCGCCGGATCATCTCCCACAAGCGGGTGGGGCCGGGATAATCGGGCGCGCCATCGTAAAGGAAAATGGTTCCGCCGAACAGGTGATTGCCCAGGATGGTCCACGGGCCCATCATCCAGCCGATATCGGAGAGCCAGAAGAAACGGTCGCTGTCCCGATGGTCGAAGCCCAGCCAGATCTCCTTACCCATTTGCGCCAGGCATCCGCCATGCGTGTGGACGGCGCCTTTCGGCTTCCCCGTGGTCCCGGAGGTGTAGAGGATCAGGGCGCGCGCTTCGGATTCCAAGCTGAGCGTAGGGAAGGGCGCGTCCGCTTCGCCGGCGAAAAATCCCCCCTGCTCCGGCAACACCAGCGTATGCTCCACCAGCCGGGGAATCTTCTCCGCCAGCGGCAGTTGCTTGCCGCGGCGGACCAAATACGGCGCGGTGAACAGCGCGCGCGCGCCGGAATCCTCAAGCCGAGTGGCAATGGCTCCGGCGCCGAATCCGGCGAAGATGGGCACCACGGTCAGCCCCGCCTGTAAGCAGCCGTAGAGGACGCCGAGGATCTCGGGCACCATCGGCATCACCAGGGCCACACGGTCGCCGGGTTCCAGACCCAGGTTGACCAGGCCGCGGGCGATGCGGCTGGCCTCGCGCCGCAGTTCGCTGAAGGTGATGCTCCGGGTGTCGCCGTTCTCGCCTTCCCACAGGCAGGCCGGGCGGGCAGGGTCGGATTCGGCCCACCGGTCCAGGCAGTTGTAGGCGATATTGAGACGGCCGCCGGTGAACCATTGCGCCCACTCCGGTCCGCGGCTGGCGTCCAGCACCTGAGTATACGGCTGGAACCAGGCCACTCCCATCTCGCGCATCAGCTCATCCCAGAAGCGCTCCGGGTTTTGCCGGGAAAACGCCAGGAAGGCCTCGCGATCGTTGAATCCCAGCCGCTGCATGAAGCGCCAGACGTTGGTGCGTTCGATAAATGCGCGCGAGGGCTCCCAGATCATGCATTACCAGTCTAGCCACTCTGGGGTGCGCAGAAAACGATCATGTTATTAGTGCTCGCGTAGTCCATGGTCCGGGTATCGCGCGCGGTGGGTTCACCGATGCCGTGCCCGGGGAGCGTCGCCTAGTTTTCCGTCGGCGTTTGACGCATGCTTTCCACGACCAACACCGGCAGGTTGGCCTTCCTCTTTTCCAACTTCATTCCCGCCGGCAGCAGCAGCGCGGCAATACCCGAGTCCGCTGGTTCCGAAGCCTCCGCCGCACGCTGCTGCGTTTTGGCCGTTGTCCCGGCGAGCATCGCTTGCCTGATCGCCTGCGAGGAGAACAGATACTGCCCTTGTAGCCCGGTCTCATCCACTACCGGCAGATCGACAATCTGCTCCAACAGCAGCGTGAGACTCAGGATGGGCATCGCAGTCTGGTCGTTGTGCGCCCTCGGGTCGAAGTCCTCAGGCCTGGGCGTCAGTTTGATCCCGGCTTTGGCAGCCACCAGCGCGTAGACCGGGAATTCCTTGCTCTCGCGGTGGAGTTTCAAACCGAAGCGCTCCGCCAGCAGCCCCTGCATCATTTCCGGAACGCGTTCCGTGGACCCGCCTTCCGGCAACTTCGCTACAATATCGAACCGTTGTGTACTCAACCACTCCGGACCCGAGATCTGTGCGAGCTTGACCCCGCAGGCATACGAGATCAGCGCCGAAAGCGACATGCCGCCGAAACTCGCCTGCGCCTTGTCCAGGCGCACTCCCAGCGGCATGCCCGGGGCGCGCCGCAGTTCCGGAGCCACGGGCGGAGCGGGCTTGATGGAGGCCACTTCGAATCTGGGTCCCGAAGCGAACTGCGCGTCGAAGGCCGCAAGAGCCACTACCGGCGCTGCCAGAGATACCATCCCCGCGAAGGCCAAAGGGCTGAGTTTAGCCGCAATTCGATAGCTCATAAGATGTGAACCACTACTGGCGGTTGGACGCCATGCCGTTCACAAAAGTGCCCGAAAGGAGGGCTGATTGGGCCTTGGACAAAAAGTGGAGATCGGCAAGTGACCCCGGCGATCTGCCGGGCCAGTTGGCTGCACCCGTATTCACCCTAACCGCGCAATATATGTATGGGCCGCAATACGGCTATAGTCGTGAGCCAGACGGCAATGCCAAAAGCCGCGATTCGACCGCCCCAAAACTCATGGCGCTTGTGCGCCAGACAACCCGCCACGATATTGGCAAGCATGGCAACTACTACCACGAGGCTGACCCCCATGGCCGGAAACCCGCGAGCATTACTGAGACCTTTAGCATAGTACCCGATATCGTGTGCATAGAGATTCGTGTGTCTAGCCCTTTAGATTATTGAAACCCGAAACGCCCGGCGGCTGGTCTATGCTAGTTAAAAGAAACCGTGCTTCAGGGAAGAACCAAGGCTAGACTGTTTTTGACGTTGGCGCTCGTTTGTGTGTCTTTTGCCGCGGATCCGCCGCCGGTGTCGCCGGTGACGGTCTGCGAGGTCCTGCGCGACCTCTCGGCTCACGACGGCAAGGACGTGGCCGTGCTGGGCCGCTACTCCTTTCGCACCTCGGAAACCTGGGTGGGCGAGCAGGCTTGCGACCCCGCCATCACAGTTCCGGCAAAGCTTCCGCTGATGGAGGATAAGGACGCCCCCAAGCTTCCGGATACGTACACGCTGGACGCCGTGGCGCTGCATAAGAAACTGGTGGACATGCAGCATCGCACGTCCCTGGGCAAGTTCCGCTTCGGCACCTCGGATTACGACCGCTGGGCGGTGATCTACGGGCGCGTGGAGAAGCGGACAGGGTCGGCGCGCCTGGTCTTTCGGGGCAGCGGCGTAATGGTGATCCTGACCGGCCAGGAGTAGGTCACCGGAACAGCTTTTCCAGCTTGACTAAGGCGTCTTCGAGCCGTTGCGGCTGTTCGAGCACTCCGGCGAACAGGTCGCCTTTTTCCCGGAAGCGCGCGATGGCGTTTTCAATCGTGAACTGCGTGGGGCGTAGTCCCGGCTTCACTTCGCTCCATTCCAGGGGCGTGGCCACCGGCGCGCCGTCATAGGCGCGCAGCACGTAAGGGGCGGCGATGGTCTTCGATTTCCCATTCTGCAGGTGATCGAAGTACACGCGATTCTTCTGGCGCTTGGAGACACTGCGCGGCGTGGTGAACAGGTCCGGCTTCCGGTGCGTCACCAGGCGGGAAATCAGTTCGGCGAAGGTGCGGGTTTCTTCGTAGGAGTAGTCGGGCGCCACCGGAATGTAGACGTGCATGCCGTCGCCCCCGGTGGTCTTGGCGTAGCCCGTCAGCCCGATCTGGTCCAGCACCCGTTTCACCAGCAGGGCGGCTTCGACGATCAGGTCGTAGCTGCACTCCTGCGGGTCCAGATCGATCAGGATGAAGTCGGGATTATCGAGGTGCGGCGAGCGGCTCATCCACGGGTTCTGATCGATGCAGCCTAAATTCGCCAGGTACAACAGGCTGGCCCGGTCCTGCGCGAACACGTAGCGGATGGGCGCGCCGTTGTGCTCCGAATCGATCCATTCGGTGCGCAGCCAGGGCGCCACCACCTCGTGGACGTTCTTCTGAAAGAAAAAGTCCTCCTTGATGCCGTTGGGGTAGCGTTTCAGCGACAGCGGCCGGTCCTTGAGGTGCGGCAGAATCCACGAAGAAACCGCGTCGTAGTAGTTGATGACGTCGCGCTTGGTGTAACCCTGATCGGGATAGAAGACTTTGGGCAGGTTGGTGAACTTGAGGGTATGGCCGTCGATTTCGAGCGTCGCCTCCTTGGGCTCCTGCGCCAGCAGCGCCGTCTCACCGGCATCTTCCCTGGCGACATCCTGCGCGGGCTTATCGGTCCGCAGTCCCTGGTACACCGGCGCGCGCAGGTGGCCGTCCTGCGTCCAACTGGCGAATTTCACCTGGCATACCAGTTCCGGCTTGACCCACGTCATGCCGCGATCGGGCTTGGGACGAACGGCGAACGGGCATTCGCCGGTGACCAGCGGCTTCAGGCGGGCGTAAAGGTCGGCCAGCGTTCGCGAATCGAAACCGGTGCCGGCATTGCCCACCCAGTTGAGATTCCCGTCCTTCCGGACGCCCAGGATCAGGGCGCCGAAATGGCTGCGTCCACCCTGCGGTTCCGTGAATCCGCCGATCACGAATTCCTGCTCGGAGACCAGCTTGATTTTCAACCACTCGCGGCTGCGGCGCGATTCGTAGGCGCTGCCTGCGCGTTTCGCCAGAATGCCTTCCAGGCCGGCTTCGCGCGCAGCCTCCAGCATCTCTTCTCCCGCGCCGGGGAAACTCTCGGAAATGCGTAGGGGACCGCCGGGCGTCACCACCGTTTCCAGCAGTTCGCGGCGCTTTGCCAGAGGCGCGCCGCGCAGGTCGTACCCATCCAGATACAGCAGGTCGAACGCGAAATAGACTACCGGCGTGGAACGCACCAGGTGCGCGATGGTGTTGGGATCGCTGTTGGCGATGCGCGGCTGAATCAGGTGGAATTGCGAGACGCCTTTGGGATCGAGCACCGCGATTTCGCCATCCAGGATGGCCTGCGCCGCTGCCACCTGGTGGTGAATCACGGCCAGTTCGGGATACTGCCGCTCGCAGCGCAGCCCGCTGCGCGATTGCAGCCGGACCTCTTCGGATTCGAGGAAAGCGATGGCGCGGACGCCGTCCCATTTCACTTCAAAGAGCCATTCGTTGCCGCGCGGTGGCTTGTCGGCGAGCGTGGCGCTCATAGGTTCCAGCGTGGCCGGCAGGGGCGCTTGGCGCGCGCCTTTGATGCCGCTGAGGTCAATCTGTTTTTTCGTTTTGACCGGGGCGCGCTTCGCCGTGGACGCGGCGGCGGATTTGGCGCCGCGTTTCGCGGGCCGGCTGCTTTCCCAGACCCGGTCCGACGCGCCGGCGGTTTTGGCCTTAGTCTTCCGCGCCGGCAGGTTATTGGCAATCTCTTCCTGGGTGCGGCCGGAGAGCGCGCTGGTGGCATGGGCTTCCACATCCCAGCCTTCCTGCGCAAATTCATCGCGCTTCTTGATGATGAGCCACTCATTGCCTTTGCCGCGGTTCTTCATGTGGACCAGGGCGAAATCGCCATTCAGTTTCTGGCCTTGCAGGCGGAACTTCAGGTCGCCGCGCTGGATTTGGGCATCGCCCGGGACGCCGCCCAGCAGTTCGAACGTGCCGTAGTCCCACAGCATCACGCTGCCTGCGCCGTAGTTGCCTTTAGGAATGGTGCCCTCGAAGCTGCCGTACTCCACCGGGTGATCCTCCACAAAGGCCGCCAGATGTTTCAGGGCGGGATCGAGCGTGGGGCCTTTGGGAACGGCCCAGCTTTTCAAAACGCCATCGATTTCCAGGCGAAAATCGTAATGCAGCCGCGTGGCATCGTGACGCTGGACACAGAAATAGTTACCGCCCTGCTGGAGCTGGCCGGACGGCGGAGGTTCCGGTGTGTTCTCGAACTTGCGTTTGGCGGCATACTCTTCGAGCGGCATAAATCCCTTTATTTACATCTTATAGAGGTTTCTGATATCTTGAAAACCGCGTAGGAGCACCTTATGGCGGCAAGCGTATGGAAGGGCCATCTGACCTTTGGCCTGGTCTCGTTCCCGATTCGACTGTTTAGCGCGGCGCGCAGTGAAACCATCAGTTTCAATCTGCTGCACAAGGAAGACCATTCGCGCATCAAGCAAATGATCTACTGTCAGGCCGAAGACAAACCCGTGCCGCGCAGTGAACTGGTGAAGGGCTACGAGTACGAAAAGGATCACTACGTCGAGATCGACGACGAAGACATCAAAAAGGTAGCGCCTAAAACGGCCAAGGTGATGGAGATCCTGGAATTCGTCAAGAGCGATCAAGTGGACCCCGTCTACCTGGAAAGCTCCTACTACATGGCCCCCGACGAAGGCGGAGAAAAGCCCTATGCGCTGCTATTCCAGGCGCTGCGCGAATCGGCCTATTACGCGCTCGCCAAGGTGGCCATGCACAATCGCGAGCACATCATCGTCCTGCGTCCCGGCGCCAAGGGGATTCTCTCCCACACCATGTACTACCAGGACGAGATCCGCCAGGTGGAGGAGTTCCGCACCGATACCAGCCTGGTGAAGGATAAGGAACTGGCCATGGCGAAGATGTTGATCTCTTCCCTGGAGGCGGATTTCGAGCCGCAGAAATATCGCGACACCTATCGCGAGAACCTCCAGAAGATGATTGAAGACAAGATCGAAGGCAAGAAGGTGGTGGCCACGCCGGAGGCTCACGTGGCCCCGGTCATCGACATTATGGAAGCCTTGAAGAAGAGCCTGGCCGAGAAGCGCAAACCCGCGCAGGCCGCCACCGCCATCGCATCCGAAGCCGAAGAAGCCGCGCCTCTCGAAGAGGCTCCCAAGAAGCGGACCCGCAAGAGCAAAGTGGGCTGAACCCGCATGAAAGGTATGGATCCGGTTCATTCCAAGTTTCCGGCGAAGCGCAGGCGTTCCCGGCGCTATACGTTCGAGGATGCCCATCGCGTGCTATTCCCCGAAGGACCGCCGCAGCGTAGGACGATAAACGAACTGAAGGAAGGCATCGCGCAGTACATCCGACAGCGGCATAGGCGTGGGTAAGGTGACGAAACGGCGCTACCGGAGAGTGGACTGCGTCAGTCCGGTTCGACGCGGCACTTCTCCGGAAGCGCCACTTTGCAGGAAGTTGTTTCCGAGTGGCCGACGATTCGCCCGGAGAGAACGGGAATCCATCGCTAGGGCGTACCCGGGGTGTCCCCCGATGCCGCGGCGATCACTGGAATCAGTGGGCCGAAGACTCTCTTAAATCGAAGTAGGCGGTCAACTGCCCATTGATGGTGCTCCTCCAAGGACTCAGCCGAGTCTCTAATCGATCCCGGTCTGTACGCTGCGATACGGCACGACTGCCTGCCCTCCAATAGCTCCCACTCCAAGGGTTCTCCGAATGCTTCCTCCAATGCAGACCCGTCTGCATGCAACGCCTCGAAAGCGCCAACATTCTGATCGCGGCTGCCTCGGGCGATGAAGATCTCCGCCCGAAAGCGCCCGCGAGCCGCGAAGCTTACACCGTCATGTAAAGCCTGTCGTTCCGGAGGTAAACGAATACCAACTCTGACGCTGTCCGGCTCGCGCGTTGGTAAACCTGTACTTTTCGCGTAACTCATCGATTAAACGCTGGAAGAATTGCTGGTACAGTGCATATATGCCATTGGGGTCGTCGTCGGTCGTCCCGGTGCCGATGGACGCTGGAGACCAGTCGTTAGGTGAGGCCACCAGTCGAAGGTTCACGGCTGGCTTTGAGCTGTCGATCTGCAGAAGTTCTAAAACCACACCGAAGTACTCGGTCGTCGTGCCCTCACCGCGATTTAGCCAATCCAGTGCCTTACGGTGTTCCTCCCGAATCTCGCGCGAAACCCAAATAACCACGCCCGCTTCCAAACCGGCGGCATAGGTAATGAGTTGGCCCAGGTGTGTATGGTCGGTCTGTTCAAGCTGGTTCTCGATTATTACGACCTTGTCGCGGCCCACATCGCGTGCTTTTATGTCGACGGAGAAGGCGCCCACGGCGTGTTCGCGACCCACAACCTCAAGTTCAAGGCCGAGTATTTCCCCGAGCAGGTCGATATGTTCTACCAGCCAGGGAGTAAAGTCGAGCGCTTCATGACTCCAAATATTTCGGGGATCAACTCGTTGCAGTTTCCCAAGGTCGGGCGGATTCACTGTGAGTTCCTCCGTCCGCTGATTATAGCGCGCAGGCGGATCTGACCCACAGGACGGACCAAATGTTCGCAGGTCTTGAGGTAAGCCAACGGATCGTGTTCTTTGTCCTGTTACCTCTTATCCCTGAGCGAGTGACGCGCGATTCGGAAGTGACCGCTCGAACGGATCGTGTCCGAATTGCCGACGATCAGCCCGGGATCGCGGCACGGCGGGCAATGCTTTCCCGAAGCCCGCGAAGCGCCAGCAGCGCATGAGGGCAATTCCTGCAATCGGAGGCTGGATAGACTTCATCGTGCACGAACTAGTGCGGCGATATATAATTTACGCTGATAGGATATTATTCTATGAAATCGATCTTCCTCGGTCTCATTGTCTGTTCTCTCGCGGCGGCACAAACGCCCGCACCGGCCGATGCCAAAGGATGCGCCGAAAACCCGGTGGTCACTCGCATGCCGGGGTGCGTCATTACCCGATGCGAACACCAACAATTCGCCGCCGCCGACATGCCGCGCACGCAGGGCGAACGGAACCATGCGATCGAGGGGGAATTCGATCACACCATATACAGGTGCCCTAAGGACAAATCTCCCCTGGAACTGGGGCGGAACACGGAGGCGGCTTTAAAAAGCGCAGGTTTCAACGTCTTCTACACTTACGTGTACGGCAATGGGGCGCGGTTCTATCTCACAGCGCAGAAGGGGGGGCAATGGGTGCATCTGTCCGTACTCGACTACTACGACCTCACTACCGTCAAGGAGAAGCCGATGGCGCAGGTCATGACGGCCAACGCCGAGAGCTGGGCCCAACAGGTGAACCAGAGCGGGCGCGTGAGTGTCTACGGCATTAATTTTGACACCGGTAAGGCCATCATCCGGCCCGATTCCGAGCCCGTGCTCGGCGAAGTGGCCAAGATGCTCCAGGCCAATTCCTCTTGGGCCATGTTAGTGGCAGGCCATACTGATAACGTCGGGGCGAGGGAAATGAATTTGTCGCTCTCCCGTCAGCGCGCGGAGTCGGTCATAGCTTGGCTGGCCGGCCACGGCATCGATAAGGCGCGACTGGTCCCGGCCGGATTTGGGGACACTCGCCCGATCGCCGAGAACAGCAGCGACGAAGGCCGTCAAAAGAACCGCCGCGTGGACCTCGTCAAGGTTTACTGAGCGGGCTCCCACCAAGTTCGTGTAGAACGTTTGGGCAACCATCGCCGCCGCTCAGGGCGGTTGACGCATCGCTCGGAGAAAGGTCACTTCTGGCCGTCACCAGCCACGGACATATCCTTCGGCGGCGGCCTAACTGAACAGCAATCGGGGCTATCCCCGCGCCCTTAATCCCGCGACAGCGTCCGGTTCCGAAACAGCCACGCCGCCAGCAGGAAACAGACCAGCGCGTAATCCAGACCGTACCCCAGCGTGATTACGTGATCGGTCCACGGCGCTACCCGCAACGTCGCCCGGGTCACCGTCAGGAACCGGATCTCCGACAGCGCGCTGGTGGAAGGCAGGATCTCGAAGAGGGTCTTGCGCACCCATGGCGCCATGAATTGCGGAGGCGCTGCCGAGGGCGCCACAATTTGCGCCGCGATGGACGTCACCAGCACAATCCCGAACGCCATCATCGGGTGCATCACCGTCACCAGCATGAGAGCGATCGCGCTGAAGACGGCGTACCGCACCAGCGGATACACAATCAGCAGCCACGGAGAGATTTGAATGTGCGCGCCGCCAATCGCCGCCATGGTGTAATTCAGGGCCAGCATGGCGAACACGAACGCCACCATCAGGATCTGCACGCCCAGATACTTGCCCAGCAGATACTCCCAGCGCCGCACCGGCCGGGCCATCACTGCCAGAATCGTGCCCGATCGCATTTCCCCCGATACCGCGTCCGCCGCGGCCCACGCGGCCAGCAGACTGCCGAACCCGCTCACCATACTCATAATGCCGCCGATAATCTGCAGTACCATGGCCTGCACCTGGTCGGCGCCGATGGCGCGATTGTTGCGCGCCAGCATCAGCGGGGTCAGAGCCAGCAGCATCACGCACACCATACCCGCGCTGAACACGATGATGATTTTGTTCCGCAGCAGCCCGTTGAAGGTATTGAAAGCGATGGCGCGGATTTTCATGACGCGGACTCCTTGCCGTCCACCGTTTTCAGGAAGACTTCTTCCAGCGTGCTCCGCACCGGGTTCAGGCTGAGCACGTCGCAGCCCCCGGCCCACAGCGCCTCGGCGATTTCGCGCTTGCGCGCCAGATCGGTCGTGATCTTGATGCCCTGCGCGGTCCGCTCGACCACCGCTCCGCGCTGTTTAGCGGCGATTTCCATTTCGCTGGAGAGGCTGCTCACCACAATCTCCACCGCCGTCCCGCTGCCCAGCATTTCATTCAACCGGCCGGTGCGGATCAGCTTGCCCCGATCGATAATCACCACCCGGTCGCAAATCTGTTCCACTTCGGGCAGAATGTGGGAGCTGAGGAATACGGTCTTGCCTTCGGCTTTGAGCGAGACCAGCAGTTGCAGCACTTCGCGCCGTCCCGCCGGGTCGAGCCCCGAAGTCGGCTCGTCCAGAATCACCAGTTGCGGATCGCACAACAACGCCTGCGCGATTCCGAGCCGCTGGACCATGCCGCGAGAGTAGCGCCCGATCTTCAGATTCTCATAGCCCGCTAGTTTGACCTTGGCCAATAGTCCACCGATCAGCGCCTCGTCCCCCGGCGCGGTACGGCCCGCCAGCGCCCGGTGCAGGCGCAGCAGTTTGGGGCCGGTCAGATACTTGTAGAACGCGAAATTCTCCGGCAGGAAGCCGATCTGTTCCTTGGCACGGACGTCGCCCGGCTGGCAGCCCAACACGCGCACCGAGCCGGCATTGGCAAAGTGAAATCCCATCAGGATGCCGATGCTGGTAGTCTTGCCGGCGCCGTTGGGTCCCAGAAAGGCGCACACCTCGCCCTGCGCCACCTCGAAGGAAACGTCCGACAGCGCCTCCACGCGCTCCTCGCTGAACCAGCGCTTGTAGACCTTGCTGACGCCTTCGAACTCAATTGCCGCGCCGGCCATCCATCCCTCCAAGTCCGAAGCGTCCTGGAAAGCCGAGCTTGTTCGCCAGGTCGAGTTGCGAGCGCTGATCGAATCCGCTTCGCCCGAAAATAATGGTGCCCGACGAATCCACCACGATCATGGAGGGCACGCTTTCTACGTGGAACCGGTCCACCGTTTTCTGTCCCGGGTCCAGCAATACCGGGAACGGCATACTGTTTTCCCGGACGAATTTCTCCGCCTCGGCCCGGTCCTCATCCACGCTCACCGCCAGAATTTCAAATGCAAAATTGGTGCCCGCGGCCCCACGGTACAGCCGGTTCAGAGCGGGCATTTCAGCCTTGCAGGGGCTGCACCAACTGGCCCAGTAGACGATGAGCACTTTCTTCCCGCGATAATCGGTCAGCGAAACCATGTGCCCGTCCAGCGAGGGAAGGGAAAACGCCGGCGCCGGTTTGCCCACGGCATCGATGGCATTCCCCCGGCTGCTGAACTCTTCTTCCAGCGTCTTGGCGCGCGCGGTAATCCATACCGTAAACGCCGCGAGCGCCGCCACCGCAATCAGGGCGGTAGCGGATACGGTCTTCATGGTTACGCCATTATAGTTGCTGGCGCGCCGCCGCGAGGAGCCGTTCCGCATTCAGCGCGCCCTCCGGCGTTTCTTCGTGTTTGAACATCAGGTACAAGTCGCGGTCTCCGGCCAGCAGTTCCCGGGCGCGTGCGGCGATGCCGTCCACATCTTCGGCCGTGTAATCGGGCTTGCGCAGCCGGTAGTAGACGAAATCGGCGGTGATGACTTCGGGAATCTCCAACCTCTCCGATTCGGCCAGACACAGCGAGATATTGCGGCCGCGCAGCGCCTCATACACCTCCTCGTTAAGCCACGAGGCGTGCCGGAACTCAAAGGCGTGACGCAGTTCGCGAGGCAGCAGTTCCAGGTACGCCTTCAGCAGACCCAGATCGCACTTCAGCGCGGGCGGCAGTTGAAACAGCACCGGACCCAGGCGGCGCGAGGTGCGCAGCGGATCGATGGCCTTGAAGAAAATCTCAGTGGCTTGCTCCGCATTCTTGAGCCGCAGAATATGGGTGATGCGCATGTTGGCCTTCACCGCGAAGACGAAACTGGCGGGTGTCGCCTCCACCCATTTGGCCAGGGTGGCGGCAGCCGGCAGGCGGCGGAAGGTGTAATTGATCTCCACGCAGTTGAGGCGCCCGGCGTAGTGGTTCAGAAACTGGTCCGCCTTCAATTTGGCGGGATAGAAGGCCGGCTTCCAGGCGGCATAGGCGAAGCCGGAGGTTCCGGCATACAGGTTTGCCATGGCTTATCATTATCTCTGGCTATAAATCTAAATGCTGCTCCATATCATCGTAAGCTGGTTTCTAAGCGCGCTGGCGCTGTGGATGGTCGCGCAGATGGTGGCAGGTATCGAATTGCGCGGCTTCGGCGACGCGTTGATCGCCACTCTTGTAATCGCGGTGGTGAATGCCACCATCGGCCCGATCTTACGGTTTTTCTCCTTTCCCCTGGTGCTGCTCACGCTGGGGCTGTTCCTGCTGGTGGTGAACGCCATTCTGCTCAAGCTGGCCTCGTTATTCACGCCGGGCTTTAAGATTCGCGGATTTTTGTCGGCGGTCATCGGGTCGGTGGTGCTCACCATTCTGACCTGGATCCTGCGCCGCCTGGTGTTCTAGTGCTGAAACCGCAAACGGTGGAAGAACTGGCGGAGATGCTGGCGCGGCCGGCGAAGCACGCGCGCACTATCGCGCTGGAAGGATGCGCCAGCAAACGGCTGATGGGCGGCCCCACGCTGCATGCCGACGAATACATCACTACCAGCGGCCTCAACCGTGTGCTCCAGTATGAGCCCCACGATCTCACCATCAGCGTGGAAGCCGGGCTGCCGTGGCGGGAACTGACCGCGCTCCTGGCCCAACACCGGCAGATGATTCCGCTGGACCCGCCGTTCAGCCCTGTCGCCACTGTGGGCGGCGTGGTGGCGGCGAACTCCAGCGGGCCGCGGCGGCGGCTGTACGGCACCGCGCGCGACCTGGTCATCGGCATGACCTTTATCACCCTTGAAGGCAAGCAGGTGCGGTCGGGCGGCATGGTGGTGAAGAACGTGGCCGGGCTGGATATGGGCAAGCTCATGATCGGCTCGTTCGGAACCCTGGCGGCGATCGCGGTGGTCAACTTCAAAGTCATTCCGGCGCCGGAGGCGGAGCGCAGCTTTTTGCTGCCGTTCGATTCCCTGGCCGCTGCCATAACTGCGCGCGACAGTATTCTGCGCGGCGTCCTGCAGCCCTCCGCAATCGAGTTGCTCAACCCCGCGGCCGGCGCGGCGCTGGGGAATCGCGCGTGGCTGCTGGCCATATGCTGTGGCGGAAACAGCGCCGCGGTTGACCGCTACGAGCGGGAACTCGCCCCGCTGGGCAACGGTGTGGCCTTCGATGCGGAGCGCCATGAAGCCTTATGGCATTACGTGCGGGAAATGACGCCCACGTTCCTCTCGCAGCACGAGCATGGCGCGGTGGTTCGCGTCTCGTGTACGCTGAAGGAGTTGCAGCTGGTCATGGAATCCTTGCCCGGCGTGGCCCTGGCCCGTGCCGGCTCAGGTGTGTGTTACGGATATTTCGAGCGCACCCAGGATGCCGCGTTGTGGCTTTCCAGCGCGGCGCGGCGGGGCTGGAAGGGCGTTTTGGAGTTCTCGCCGGAGGAGTGGAAGCAGGACGTGGAGATGTGGCCCGCCCCCGGCGGCGACATCGAACTCATGCAGCGCGTCAAGAAGCTGTTCGACCCGGAGAATCTGTTGAATCGTGGCCGACTCTATCGTCGCATCTGAAAAATCGGGACCGCGCCAGTTCGATCTGGACCGCTGCGTGCACTGCGGTCTGTGTCTGAACGCGTGCCCCACTTATCGCGAGTTGGGACTGGAGATGGATTCCCCGCGCGGCCGCATCTACCAGATGGTGCAAGTGGCCGCGGGTGCGGCCATCACTCCGGCGTACCAGGAGCACATTGGACTCTGCCTGGCCTGCCGCGGTTGTGAATCGGCCTGCCCTTCGGGCGTGCGCTACGGGCGTATGGTGGAGGACGCCCGCGCGGAGATCGAAGCGCAGGTGCAGCGCGGTCCGGTGGCTCGATGGGTGCGGCGCTTCGTGTTCCTGAAACTGCTGCAATCGCGGGGCGCGCTTTCGGTGGCCGGCGCCATGCTCTATCTGTACCAGGTGAGCGGCGCTAAGGCCCTGGTGCGGGCGCTGGGATTCATGAAACTCCTGGGCCGCCTGGGCGATCTGGAGCCGCTCACACCGCAGGCCGAGCCCCCCTTCTTCTTCAGCCAGATCGGCAAGAGTTTTCCGGCGATTGGCGAGCGGAGGCGCCGCGTAGCGTTCATGGCCGGATGCATCGCCAATATCTCCTTCGCGCGCCTGAACGAGGCCACCGTCCGGGTATTACAGCGGAACGGCTGCGAAGTGGCGGTGCCTGCCGGACAGGGCTGCTGCGGAGCGCTGCACCTGCATTCGGGCCTCCGCGACGAGGCGCGCAAACTGGCGCGGCAGAATATCGATGCCGTTCTGGACGGCGGTTTCGACGCCATCATCACCAACGCCGCGGGCTGCGGTTCGACCTTGAAGGAGTACGGCGAACTCCTGGAGGACGACCCGGAGTACGCCGCCAAAGCGCGCGACTTTTCGGCGCGCATGAAGGATATCACCGAGTACCTGGCCTCCATCGGTCTGACCCAGAAGATGCGGCCGGTGAATCTGACGGTCACTTATCAGGACTCCTGCCACCTGGCCCACGGGCAAAAAGTGCGCGGCGCCCCGCGCGAACTGCTGTCGGCCATTCCCGGGCTGCAGTTGCAGGAGATGCGCGGCGCGGATCTGTGCTGCGGCAGCGCCGGAATTTATAACGTGGTCCAGAACAAAATGTCGATGCAGATTCTGAGCCACAAAATGGAGTCGGTGAATGCCACCGGCGCGGCGGTGATTGCTACTGCAAACCCCGGCTGTCTGTTGCAGTTGCAGGCCGGAGTCAGGTTGCACGGCAACAAGCAGCGGGTCCTGCACGTGGTGGAACTGCTGGATATGGCCTGGCCGAAGAGTTGAAACGAGTTTTTAGTAGGTGACTGCGGTCTTTCGGCCTTCCGATTCTCCGCGCAGCCAGACGTAGAGAGGGGCATGGGGAGCAGGGGCCGGCCAGGGCAGGGAGATTCGCAGAGTCTGTTTGCCGGGCTCGCCGGGAACAGGTGTGGGGATGGCGTCCACGGGCAGACCCTGCTGCGCGTCCCATCCGGCCTTCTCCACCATGTCCAGGTCGCTGCCCTTCAAAATGCCGGCATAGGCGGAGGGGCCTGCGGGTTCGCTGGTGAGGGTGAATTGATTCAGGCGCGGTATGCGCACCACGCGCCCCAGCTTCATTTCGTCCGAGCGGCCTTCGGGGTCGGTGATCACCGCCGCCGAGATGACGCAGCCGGGATATCCCACGACGCCGGGGTCGAACGAAAGATACAATTCGCCGGGTCCGGCGAAGCTCAGGGTCGAGCCGCCGGCCGGTTCGTCCGGCGACAGTTTCAACGGGCGGCGCAATCCGTCTCCGGCGCAGCCCAGTTCCACCAGCGGCCGGCCGCTCAGATTCCTGACCTGTAGCACCAGTCCGAGGGTAATGCCGGCAGGCAGTTCCTCCTCGCGCAAGTCCACCCCCAGATTGGCCGGCATGGATTTTCGCAATCCGGTGATGTGGGGCCGCGGCCCGACCACTTCGATGGCATCCGGCACAACCAGCGGCTGCTCCAGCCCCTTCACCTGAAGCACCAGGGGGAAGCGCTGCCCGGGCCGGGCCTCATTCTTCAGCCGGATTTCGCCGCTCCATTCCTGCTTTGCGCCGCTGCCTGTAAGGGGGCCGGCGGCGGTAGCGATGGCCTGAATTTCATCCAACCCGGTACCGGCCAGCCGGAGACGCTGGCGGTCTTCGCCCACATTGACGCGCACCGGCAGGCTGCTGAGGGTGGGGTTGGGCGGCAGAACGGTCACCGGCACTTCATGGGTTTTACCATCGGATTGCGACAGCAGCAGGACATACGATCCATGCGCGGCGGTATCCACATCCACGTCCAGGGTGCTCTGCGGTCCCGCGCCTTTGCCGGACGGCAGATCGAATGGAACGTCAGAGATTTTGGCAGCCTTGCCGCCTTGCTTCTTCCACTGGACTTTGTCGATGAACTCGAAATCCGCGCCGGTCAGCCGCACGGTGGCGATGCCGCTGCCCTCCACCAGTTTGCCGGTGGAACCGGCAGCCAGCTTGACCTGCGAAAAGTCGCCATACGGGTGAAGCCGGACGGTGCCCAGGCTGATGGGGTCCCAATCCCACCCGGCAGCCAGGCGGTACTCGCCGGCCGGAGCCTGCGACTTGGATAGATCGATTTGGATGGAATCCGGCGACACCACAGTCACGCCGACGTTCGCCTGCGCGCCTTGCCCGGTGGGAATCAACCGCCAGTCGTGGGCGCGCGCCAGATCTTTAGCGCTGGACCCCTCGGCAACTCTCAGCTTTACCGTGGAATTGGAGCCCACGGCCAGATGGGTTACTCCGGCGAGGGCCACTACCGGCGGTTTGAGATCGGGTACGCGGTAGGCCCAAAGATAGGCGATGTGGGTCCGCGATTTAACGGCTGCGTTCTTGGTGCACAATGCCAGGGCATCGCCGGCGTTGTTCTGGGCGAAAGCCGAGCGGAACTCCGTGCCCGGAAACATCACGCCTTTGAGATTGGCGAATAAGGCTGTGCCGCCTGCCGCCAGGGCCACGCCGTTGCCGAAGAAGAGCCCGGCGACGGTTGCGGCCAGGCCCACCGATTCCTGCATCTGCGTGGCGGTGGAGGCCAGGGGATCGTAGCTGTTGGCGGTGGGCAGAACGGCCTGCAGAAGAAGGGAAGCCTGCTGGCTCGGGTTTGCCGTGGAGTCCAGTTTCGGCATCGCCACGCCGAATTGAGAAGAGAAGCCTTTCAAGGCCGCATCGGTTCCCCCGCCGGAGGTTTCGGCATTGGCCAACTCCTGAACCAGCGTTTCCACCTCGGAGGTCTGCTCGGCATAATCCGCCAATTGCAGGAGCAGGTCCTCATTATGCGCCACCAGCGATTTCACCTTTCCCATGCTGAGCCCGCTGGGGCCTACAATCAGTGCGATCGCCTCGGGAATCTGTGGGAGGTCCCATTCGGCGTGGCTGCCGGCTTTACGCGCACCCAAAGCGACGACAGCATTGCCGCCCCGCGGCACGAGCAAAGCCACCACCTCCTCCCTTTCGGAATCATGACGAGGAACGTGGACGGGATCCCAAACCAGACGGGATCCGGCGGGAATCAACGAGACGGATTTCAGGGGAAGGGTGGGAGCCTTCGCGGAGGGCCGTACGGCAATCCTGAAACTGCCCAGGGACACGCTTCCGGTGCAGCCGCGCGGCACTGAAACCGCGGAGCCTTCGGGGCTCCCCAGTGCCGGCGCGGCCACCAGAATGACTACCCATGCTAACTTGCGCATTACTCTACAGAGATGCGCGTGCGGCCGGAAAAGTCGGCCGCAAACACTTACTTGGTCGCCACGATGTGGATGCGGCGATTCTTCTGCCAGCAGGCTTCATCGTGGTCTTCACAAACGGGCTTGTCTTTCCCGTAGCTGACCACATTGAGCTGATCGGACGAAATGCCAACGCCCACCAGGTAATCCTTGGCGGATTTGGCGCGGGCATCGCCAAGCGCCATATTGTAGGCTTCCGAACCACGCTCGTCGCAATGGCCTTCGATGGCCAGCTTATAGTCGGGATACTGCGAGATGATGTCGCGCAGTTCGGTGGAATCGGCCTGCAGAGCCTTGATGGCGTCGGGCCGCAGAGTGTGCTGGTTGTAATCGAAATAGGCGTCCTCAATCCGGGCCAGCAATGTCTCGATGCGCGCCTTCTCGGCCGCGGTTGGCATGCGCTGCGCGGGCGGAGCTGACGCTCTCTCCGCGGGCGGCGGTGTACGCTCTGCGGGCGCCGGAGTGGCCTGCTGCGGAGCGGGCGCCGGGGCGGTCTGCTGCGGAGCCGGCGGCGTGGCAGCAGCTACCTTCTTCTTGGCGCAACCTGCACCGATTAAGCCAAACGCTGCGATGGCAACCAAGGTCAGTCTAGCGGAATTCTTCATCTACTTGCCTCCATGCTTCTTTTTATCTCCTGGTGCGTTTTGACGCAATCCTGTGCAGACAGGATTCTGATGGTGTGTCGTTTTGTCTACACTGGAACCTGGAGGCACTTTGCGCGAACTGTTGCGCTCCGGTAGTCTCGCGTTGAAGACCACTGCCGTACGCCGTCGAGCGCCGTGGCTGGTGCTGTGGCTGGGATTCGGAGGGTTGCTGATGAGCATCATCGGCGCTGCCGTGGGAACCCTCCGCACACTGGATCGTGTGCGTTCGGACGAAAGCCGTTTTCGAAGAAGCTTCCTGGTCCGGTTGAGCGCGCTGGACCAGATTCGCTCCCAGATTTATCTATCTGGCACTTACGTGCGGGATCTGTTGCTTTCGCCGGATCCTTCCGGCGCCGCTGCCCAATCGAACCGCTTGGCCAGCCTCAAAAAGGACACGCAGGCCGCGATCCAAACCTATTCGCGCGGGTTGGATCCGGAAGAGCGCGAGCCTTTTCTGGCGCTGCAATCGGAGATCGAAGAGTACTGGCGCGTGCTCGACCAGACCATCGCCTGGACGTCCGACGAGCGCAACCGAAAGCGCGACTCCTTCTTTTATGACGAACTGGTGCCGCGGCGTACAGCCATGCTGCAGATTGCCGACCGCATTGCCCTGGTGAACGAACACGGGCTCAACCGCTCGGAAGCGCAGTTGGCCGCGTCTTCCGGCAGCCTGCGCCGCAGCCTGATGGTCACTTTCGGCATCACCTTGGCCGGAGGCTTGATCCTGGCGCTCTTGACTATCGGCTATACCTTGCGGCTGGAGCGCGAACTGGAGCGGCGGCTGGAAGAAAACGCCCACGCCCGCGCGGATCTGCAGGAACTTTCGGCCCGCCTGCTGCGCGCGCAGGAAAACGAGCGGCGTACGCTGGCCCGCGAGTTGCATGACGAGGTGGGCCAATCGCTGTCGGCCATCCTCATGGAGGCCGAGAACGCCGAATTCGCCGAAGAACTGGGCGAAATCCGCGAGCACCTGGCCAGCGTCCGCACGCTCGCCGAGAAAACCGTCAACGAAGTCCGTGACCTGGCTCTTCTGTTGCGTCCCTCCATGCTGGACGATTTCGGCCTGGTCCCGGCCCTGAACTGGCATGCCCGCGAGATGACCAAACGCACCGGGCTGAACGTGGTGGTGACCGCCGATGACGATGCCGACGACCTGCCGGACGAACATAAGACGTGCATTTACCGGCTGGTGCAGGAGGCCGTCAATAATTCGGCGCGGCACGCCAACGCCCGCACCGTAGAAGTGGTAGTAAAACACGAAGGCTCGCGCGTGCAGTTTTCGGTGCGCGACGACGGCGTGGGCTTCGACACGCGCTTTGTCCGCGGCCTGGGACTGCTCGGCATGGAAGAACGCGTCCGCCGTCTGGGAGGACAATTGCAACTGGATTCGCAACTGGGACGCGGTACGCTGATTTCCGCCCAATTGCCGGTAGTCGAACTGGATCGCAAGATGGGGAACGGAAACGGGAATGGCATCCATACGCATTTTGCTGGCTGACGATCACACCGTGGTGCGGGATGGACTCCGCGCCTTGTTGGAGAAACAGTCCGACATGACTGTGGTGGGTGAAGCGGCCGACGGCCGCGACAGCGTGCGACTGGCCGAAGAACATTCGCCCGATGTCGTCGTGATGGATATCGCGATGCCGAACATGAACGGCATTGAAGCCACGCGGCGGATTCTGGCGGCCAACCCGCGAACCAACGTGGTGATGCTGAGCATGCACCAGGATGAAAGCTATGTGTTGCGCTCGCTCAAGGCCGGCGCCAAAGGGTACCTGCTGAAAGACTCCCTCCGCGCCGATGTAATTGAAGCCATCCGCACGGTGTCGCAGGGCCGGTCGTTCCTCACTCGCAAGGTGAGCCGCCTGCTGCAGGAGGATTACATCCGGCAGATGGAGCGGCGCGGCCTGGAAGACAGCTACGACCTGCTCACCGATCGCGAGCGCGAGATCCTCCAACTGGTGGCTGAGGGAAAAACCAACAAAGAGGCGGCCACTCTCTTGAATATCAGCCTCACCACCGTCGAAACTCATCGCACCCACATCCTGCAAAAGCTGGGCCTGCACAGCATTCCGGAGTTGATCCTGTATGCCGTGCGGAAGGGAATTATTTCGTAGGCGGCCAGTCGGGTTATCCATAGTTAACGAAAATTTTCCTGCGCGGACAATCCCGATCCACAAATACCTGCTACACTAAAAAGGATTTTCCCTCCCGGAGATTGAGTGACCACCGATATTATTCGCTTGTCGAACCGCCAGAAGCTGAACTGGCCGACCACCCTTACATTAGCTTTGCTCCACATTGGGGCAATCGCCGCTTTCTTCCTGTTTAGCTGGAAAAACCTGGCTATCACTGTCCTGCTCTACTGGCTCGCCACGGGCCTGGGGATCAGCATGGGATACCATCGCCTGCATACGCACCGCTCCTACCAGGTGCCCCGATGGCTCGAATACGTCTTTGCCGTGTGCGGGACCTTGACCCTGGAAGGCGGACCCATGTTCTGGGTGGCCACGCATCGCATCCACCATCAGAATTCGGACCAGCCCGGCGATCCGCATTCGCCGCGCGACGGCGCCTGGTGGTCTCACGTGGGCTGGATTCTGTTCGGCGAAACCAACCACAACAACACGCGCGCCATGGCGCGGTACACTCCGGACCTGGCCAAGCACAAGTTCTACCTTTGGCTGAACAACTATCACTGGGTGCCGCTTGTGGTGCTGACTGCCCTGATGTTCGTGCTGGGTGGCTGGCCGCTGGTGATGTGGGCCATTTGTTTCCGGGTGGTCTTCGGACTGCACGCCACCTGGCTGGTGAATTCCGCCACTCACATGTGGGGTGCGCGCCGATTCCCCACGCGCGACGATTCACGCAACACCTGGTGGGTTGCCCTGATCACCTTCGGCGAAGGCTGGCACAACAATCACCACGCGCACCCCACATCGGCGCGCCACGGCCTGGCGTGGTATGAGTTCGATCCTTCGTGGCTGCAGATCAAGCTGCTGAAGTTCATCGGCATCGCCAAACGCATTCACGTGGCATCGGTAAACACCCGGCTGGCGTCAGAAGAAAAAGCAGCCTGATATCCTGCTGGGTATGAGGTTTGCCCTGAGCCTTGCGCTCTTTCTGGTCCCGGCGTACGCCCAGAATGCGCCGCTCGATTTCCTGAATCGCAACCGTCCGGTTTTGGACGCCCATAATTGCTACCCGTACGACGGCAAATGGCCGGACCGGGTGGACCGCGCTTTGAAGACCGGCTTCCCGGTCGGCATCGAGCAGGATCTGGCGTGGTACGTGGACCCGGCCACCGGCAAAGGACGCGTGGTGGTCACGCATTCCGCGAAAACCAACGGCAGCGAGCCCGCCTTGCGCGATTACTTCTTCGAAAGGGTCCGCCCCATCGTCGAAAAAGCCCTGGCGGATAACGATCGCGCGCGCTGGCCCCTGATCGTCCTGCACTTCGATTTCAAAGACAACCAGGAACCGCTGCTGCGCGCCGTGTGGGAACTCCTGGGTGAATACCAGAGTTGGATCACCACGGCGGTCAAGTCCGCCGACCGGCACGAGCTCACCCCCTTCGATCCCAAGCCGCTGCTGGTTCTCACCGAGATTCCCGATGAGCAGGAGCGGGTGTTCTACACCGACTTGCCCGTGGGCGCCAGGCTGCGGCTCTTCGGCTCCGCCCACACCGCGCCGGTCACCGCCGCCAACAAGAAGGAAGAGAACCACCTGCTGGCGACCCTGCCGCCGGAGAAACTGCTGGTGGATCCGCCCACTACCTATCGCCGCTGGTGGAACAACTCGTGGTTCGAGGTGGAAGAGGGCGGCCAGCATGAAGCCGGCGCGTGGACCCCGGCCGACGATGCCCGCTTAAAAGCGCTGGTGGATCGCGCCCACAAACTGGGCTACTGGATCCGCTTTTACACGCTGGATGGCTTCGCGCCGGGAGAGGATCAGGGCTGGGGAAACTCCTACAATTTCGGATCGCTGGAAGACGTTATGCTGCGCTGGCAGGCAGCCCAGCGGGCAGGCGTTAACCTGATCGCGTCGGATCAATACGAGGATCTGCGCGCGGCCATGAAATAGCTACTCGAGAGGCGCTTCGGCGCCGGCACTCCGCCGCGGCAACCGGGGCTTCTTCGGCGCACCCACCAGGGCGTAGGGATCGTCCGGCGGTTCCGGCTCGCGCTTGAAGAATCGCCTGATCCTTTCCACGGCCTCAAGGAAGCGTTTACCCCGGGGGTGCTCCGTCATCCTGCTGCCCCTCCTCCGGACCATTTTATCGCGGGCAGGGGAGGAGTAGAATGACGGCAGGATGGGAACGCGCCTTACCGAGGTGTCATTCGGGCTGGCCGTCGCGGCCGCCATCATCCTGCTTGTCTTGCCCGTCTATTCGGGCTTCGAAGGAAGCCGGGCTACTCACGCGACCTTACTGGAAGTAAACGGTACGTACGCACTCCTGGTTGTGATGTTCCCGGTCGCCGTGTCCTTGCTGCCCCTACTGGTCCGTAAGCGGCCGCTGCGAATCACCGCCGCCTTTCTGATGGGCGCCTTCGCACTGATTGGCAGCTTCACGATCGGCCTATTTTACCTGCCTGCGGCCATCGTGATGTTCCGGGCCGCCAGAGCCCATGACTGCGCTTCGGTAAACACTGAGAAACACGCCTGAGCAGCGATGCCACTCTATTCGCCGGCAACCTGCAACACCCGCTCGATCAGCCAGGCTGAAAGGAAGAATCGAGCTCGCGTGCGCAGCGCGTCAAGCTCCGGCTTCAACAATTCGATCTGGCCTTCGTTCTTCGCCCGCAATAGAACCCCAAGGACTCCGGCGACCCTCAGTCCGGCATGCGCGGCAGCACTGCGTCCGTCTCTTTCGGCCAGCAAAACCAGATCCGAAGAAAGTTCCAATGCCAGCGCGATTGCCTCGGCTTCCCCGGGTTCGAGGGTTACACCGAGCAAGCCCGCGACTTTGGTGTCTTTGAGGGACCGCGGTTTGATCTCCTGGAATTGGCTGCGCAGAAGATTCAGCCGGCCAATCATCGCGAGGTTCGAAATGGGCGACGTATTACTCACCACGACCATAGGAGACGTCTTGCGCCAACTCGGCGTCACCGTAGTGCCGCGGAATTCCTCGCTGCCCCACAATCTCGCCGAAGAGCATGCGATTCATTTCGGCGAGTTCGGCCGCCTTGCCTAGCGACAACGCGCCCTGAGCGTAGAGTGCGATGGCGAGTTCGGTCCGGAGGCGTTGCGCAATCTCTTCATGTGGGATGCGGAGGCCTTGCAGCACGGAATCGGGGATATTCAGCGTCATCCCCATGCCTCTACGATACCGCGTTGACCGGCCTACTGCCCGTCGGTGGCGCCCGCCGCGGGCAGCGGCTTCATGCCGGGTGGCAAAATGGGCCGGGCGCGCTCCACGCGCCACTGCACTCCGCCCGCTGCATCGCGCTCAGTTCGCGTGACGCGCAGGTCGCCTTCCGCGAGATACCGCAGGTGTACATAGTCAAAGGCCAGCCCCGCCGACGCCATCAGCTTCATGTAATCGCCGTGAGCCGTCTCGTCGGGCGCCTCGGTATAAGCCGCGTCCCAGGTGACATCCGGCGGAAAGCCCTCCCACGCCGCCGCTTCCCGGCGTGCCTGCGCCGCCCGCCGCGCCATCGCCGCCGGCGCCTCCCGCTCCACCGCGCCCGCCTCCGCCCGATCCTTTCAGCGACATGTAAATGCGGATGCCGTCCACGATGGGCTGGTACATGTCCTTCGGCTGCCAGCGCTGGCCAAAGCGCTGGTAGCGCGAATTCATGCGCTCTTCCAGCGGCAGCAGTCCGGGCACGTCGCGCTCCGCCTTGACGATCCGGTCTTGAATGGCGTACGCCACCACTTTGCTGTAGGGATGGGTTTCGTCGCGCAGATAGCCCATGCTGGTGAACCAGCCGCGCGGAATCCACCAGGCGCGCCCGCTGTTCGCGCCCTGCCGGCTTTGCACCCAGCCGGTGTATTCGGAGAACGGCTGCACCCATTCGTGCGAAGGGTAGCCGTGCGGATTCAGGAACGCATCCGGCAGCCACGCGTCAATCAACTGCTTGCGCGTACGCGATTCCGGATAGATGGGGTCGGTCTCGGTCTGCCCCGCCGAAACATCCGCCGCCAGCGACCCGTGATAGCCGGGATGCAGCATGTTGTCCGGCGTGATTTTGGCCAGGTCCACCGATAGCTGCGCGCCATCGGGATTGGTGATGGGATGAATCACGACGTTGACCTTCTTCAGCAGGTCGTGCTTGTCGTTCTCGGTGAGCAGTTGCTCGGCCAGTTTCAGAATGTGGCTGGTGCTGGAAACTTCGTTGGCGTGCTGGCGCCCGGAGTAGACGATCACCGCCTTGGTGGTGCTCTCCTTGGGCCACGAGCGGAGCAGCGCCGGGGAGGGCAGCGTCACGTCGGCGGCCCAGATGTTCTCGCCCAGATAACTGCGGCCCATCCAGTACACCGAAACGCCGGGGAACGTCGCGAGGCGCGCCAGAATGGACGCGTTCTCCGCCGGCGAGATCGGTTCGTCCCATTGCACGATGGGCTCGGTGGCAATCTTCGTGACATCGCCGATCTGCGGGCGCGGCGTTGCGGGCCGGGCACCTGCCAGCTCACGAACACGCGCTTGGCCGGGCCGTCCAGCTTGTCGCCGGGTTCCAGCGGCAGGTCGAACTCCATACCCATGGCGCCGAGCCGCGGATAGGCCAGGTCGTCGCGATACAGACCGGCGCCATGCATCTGCTCCAGCCAGTGCACCGCCCCGCGCGCCTTCTCCACGCTGAAGATGCTGCGATCCACCTGGTCCTGACCTTCCAGTTTCAGCCAGTCGTCGTACTGATCGTCGGCGAAATCGGCAGGCAGCGACCACACCAGGCGCTCTACTCCGGCTTCACCCGCCCTGGCGCGGACCTGAATGAGGCGCGGCTGAAACTCTCCGGTGAGCGCGGGAATGTTGCGCTCCTGCTTGTGCCGTTCGCCTTTCGCGTCGGTCCACGCCAGACGGACCAGCGGATTGGCCGCCTGCTTGCCATAGAACTCGATGTGCACGCGGCCGTCTTTGCCGTCTTCCGAGCCATGCACAATCGGTATGATGCGGCCGGTATACGTGATGGGCCGGCCCGTTTCCAGGTCACCCATCATGCTCAGGAAGGTTTCGGTGGAGTAGAAGGTGTCTTCCTGCACGGCTTCCAGCGAAGAGATGCGCTCCTTGTCCAGATCCAGGTTGTAATCCGGCTCGCTCATGTGCACGTCCAGCTTGATGGTGTCGAAGGGCGGAGAAAACTCCGCACGCAGCTCGCCGTGAGCCTGCGACATGACGAACTGGTACACCTTGGGCAGCGTCTGGTTCTGGTAGTGGTCCCAGAATTCCTCCAGGTCGGTGCGGATGCGTTCGTTCAGAATCGCCTTGCCGGCGGCTTCCAGTCTGCACCCAGCCGGTGTCCACCTGCACCTGTTCGTAGCGCGGAATCACGCCATTGTAAGGCTGCATGTGGGTGGTGACGGTGAATTCGCGTGTGAGGATTTCTTTGCCGGCGGCGTCCCAGGCATGCACCCGATACGTGGCTCCATCGGCGGGCGGCTCGATTTCGTTGAGGGTGATCTTCTCCAGCGGCAGATTGAGTTTGCGCGCCAGCATCTCGTCTACGGGATACAACTCCTGCACCCAGCGCGCTTCCGAATGCATGGAGCGCACGCCGGTGGGGTCCACGTTTTTGGCGAAGTCGATCCGGATACTCGCTGCGTTTTTGCCGGCGAGCGCCGGCGCGATCTCGTCCATCAGCCAGCTATAGCCCGGCTTGTAGGCGCACAGCACCTCTACGTTCAGGCGTCTGGCATCCGCGCCCGCCTTGGCGAGGATGTCCTTGATTTCGGCCGTCAGTTTGCGCCGTTCCTCGGGCCCTTCGCTCACGCGCGCCACCAGATTCACGTCCTGGCCGGGTGTGATTTTCGCCGCCGCGCGCCGCACCGCATCGGTGAGACGCCGCCCTTCCCAAGGCACTACGACGTCCTCGGTGAAGGTGGGCGCGGCCTGATGAAACGGAACATTCGGGGCGCGATAGTGCAGCAGGGGATCCTTGTCGCAGCATTGCGTGCCGGCGTGCAGACTGCCGGTTTTGACAGTGGCCCCTTTCCACTGCTTCCGCGCGAAATCGGCCAGCCCCGGATCGGCCACATCGACGTACAACTCCGCGCTCACGTCCCTGGCGCCCTCGCCGATGGCCCTCATCCAGCGGTCCAACTGATACAAGCCGGCGGCTGCCTGCCCCGCACTGGAGCGCTGCGAGAAGAAGCGGTGCAGATCGTAGCGGATCTCTTCCAGCGAGAGGTGCTGCTTGCCCTGCTCCCACAGGTTCGGAAAGCGATCGGCCAGCAGCCCGAGCGCGGCAGCTTGCCCCGCCTCGTCGCCGCCTGTCAGCACGGCCGCTCGCCGGCCGAAGGCGTTATCCACAATGCGCAACTCGCCTTCGCCCGCTGCCAGGGGCGTTTCCGATTGCGCCGCCGCGGTGTCCTGCGCGCGCAGTTTGCGTTCGGCCTCCTGCGAGAGTGCCGCACTGCCGGCTAACACCGCTGTCGCGCGGACGTCGCGCGGCGTGGCGCCGTCCACGGGAGTCGCTAGCGGCAGATTGATGCCGGTGGATTCCATTCCCATGCGCGCCGCCAGGTTGGCCATGGCGGTGCCGGCGGCCCCGGCGGGCACATAAAGGTGCCCATTCAGCGAGGCCGGTAGTGGGATTCGGCCGGCTGCGCCAAACAGGCCGCGGCTGGTATAGAGCGTTGCCAGGTCGAGCCGCGTGGGGGCGGCAGCCGCGCCCCCTGCCGCCGGTGCAGGGGCTCCGGCGTCGCCTGCGGCTTGAGGCGGAATCGCCGGCTCGGCCTTGGCGTTGACGGCAGTTGCGCCGCCCAGAATCGCCAGCGAGTGAACGACAGCCAGGTGCGCGGAAGCCAGCGCTTTTTCCAGAGCCGCGGCGGCGATGGTTCCGCCGCTGCGCAGAAACGCGCGATGCACCCCGGCCTTCCCTTTCAGATACGTGACTCCCACCAGTTCCACGGGCGCCCCGGGCGCTGCTTCGCGCACGGCATCGGCAATGGCGGCCAGCTTTTCGCCCGGCACGCGCCACTGGTACGGCGCGCGCGCGGAGTATGCCTCCGCCGCGGCCTGCAAGCCGGCGTCGTCTGCCGATACCAGCGCCAGCACGCCGCCGTCAAAGAATACGCCGCCTTCTTCTTTCTCCAGAACCACCGGCGGCGTGGCCGCTCTGCCTACCCGAATGCGCGGACCGCTGCCGCTATCGCCCGCGACCACGACTGGCGGCGTCATGCCGGTGGAAGCGAAGCCCACGCGCGCCGCCAGATTGGCCGCCGCCGCATTCTCCGCCGCGCTGGCTTGTGCGGGCACGACGATCTTGCCGGCGATGAAATCGGCGATGCCGTCGCCGTTCGTGTCGGTCACCATCCATCCCGTGGCGAACGGGTCCGCCACCCGGTCTACCGGCGCCGGTGCGGACGTCGATTGAAACGCAAAGGCGCACACCAGGGCAAGCGCGATGAGAGCTGGGGCAACGATCGATTTGCGCGGCATGAGGATATCCTAGCTTATATGAAACTCGCACTCTGCCTGCTGCTGACCGCGCCCGTTTTTGTCCAACCCCCCGGCCTCATGGCCGCTGACGTGAACACTTTTTCCATCGTCGGTTACGATGCCGTGAATGGCGACTGGGGAGTCGCCGTGGCCTCGCGATACTTCTCAGTGGGCGCGGTAGTACCTTGGGCCGAAGCAGGTACTGGCGCCGTTGCCACTCAGGCCAACGTGAACGTGGGTTACGGACCGCGCGGTCTGGAACTGTTGCGCCAGGGACTCTCCGCCCGGCAGGCGATCGACAAACTGCTGGCGGAGGATACTTTCCCGGGCAAGGACGGGCGTCAGGTGGCAGTAGTCGATAGCAAGGGGAACATAGCGGCCTACACCGGCCCGAACGCTCCTACCTGGGCCGGCGACCGGCAGGGCAAAACGTGGTCGGCGCAAGGCAACATTCTGGTAGGTCCCCAGGTTCCCGAGGCTATGGGGCGTGCCTTTGACGCGACTCCGGGCGAGTTGGCCGAAAAATTGTTTGCCGCCCTCAAGGCCGGCGACGACGCCGGCGGCGATAAACGTGGGAAACAGTCCGCTTCCATGCTGGTGGTTCGTAAGGGCGGCGGTCGTAACATAAATAACGATCGGTATTTGTATCTGAACGTAGACGACAACCCTCAGCCGATACCCGAACTCCGCCGCCTGCTCAATATGCAATTGGGCATGTTGTATCAGGACAGGATGGGTAAACTGTTGAGCGCCAACCAGCCCAAAGAGGCGCGCGCCGCCGCGGCGGCGTATGCGGAGTACATGCCTTCCGCGAACGCGTTGATTTCCCTGGGGTTGATGGACTACAACCTGGGTGACAAGCCCGCGGCGTTGAGCGATTTTCGCAAAGCGCTGGAGCTCGATCCGGGTGCGAAACTCCGTTTTTCCCCCAATGGAGGGCAAGGTGCAGGGCGCATGCGCGTCGTGCTGGAAGATAAAGAATTTCTGAAGCTGTTATTCCCAAATAACTAATAACGGGCCTATTTTCGCGGCTGCCGTGGCATACCGGCCCACTGTGAAAATCCGTATTATGACATTCCCAAAAATGGAAGGTTATTCTTTGAAAATAAAGGACTTTCACATAGTGAATTCCCTTGTTTTCCACAGTGCCATGGAATATGATTTAAACGAATCAACACTGGAGAATCGCGTCTGAACACCCAAATACTCCTGTAAGGTGAAGCTGCGTTACAGGATGAATGCGCCCGCTCAGTCTGTGTGGACGCAGATCGTACCCGGGGCTAGCCGGGTGCGCGGTGGAAGGAAGCAATCGCTTCAGGATATAGAGGTTGGCTCGTTTGAGGAGTCGGGAATTTGACAAAGGGAGATATATGAAGACTAGAAGTATCCTTGTTGTGCTTCTGTTTTGCGCGTTGGGTCTTTTCGCGCAAGACCGGGCCACTTTAACTGGGACAGTCACGGATCCGAGCGGAGCGTCCGTTCCGGCTGCGACCGTGAAGGCCACCAATGCGGCCACTAATACAGCCAGCGAAACCAAGACCACCGCGGATGGGCTCTACACCATTCCATATTTGATTCCGGGCGTGTATAACGTCGAAGTGTCGGCCCCGGGATTTCAGAGCCTGAAGCGGACGGACATCACCCTCGCGGTGGGAGCAAGGCTGAATCTGCCCCTGCAATTGACTGTGGGACAGGCGACGACTGAAGTCACCGTCACCGGCCAGCAGGAACTGATCAACACGGCCGACGCCAATCGCGGTCTGACATTCGACCCGGTGAAAACCCAGGAGTACCCGCTGAACGGCCGCCAGAGCTATATGCTGCTCGCGCTGACGCCTGGTGTGATTTTCGTCCAGGAGCAGTTCGGCGCCTCCGGCTTTTCGGGCACCCGCGGCTGGGACGTGAACAGCAGCTACAAGTTTAACGGCGCACGCTCAGGCAACGGCAACAACGCCTTCCTGCTGAACGGCACGCTGATCAGCGATAACGGCAGCCAGTGGGATTTCGCCCCCAGCGTGGACGCCATCCAGGAATTCAGCGCCATGACCACGATTTACGACGCGCAATACGGCCACGAGGCCGGCGGCGTAGTCAACACCGTGATCAAGAGCGGTTCCAACAACTGGCATGGCACCGCGTTCGACTATCTGCGCAACCGCGTGCTCGACGCCAACACCTTCGGCAACAACCTGGTAGGCGCGCCCAAAGGCCGCCACAATGTGAATCAGTTCGGCGGCACTTTCGGCGGCCCGATTCGCAAGGACAAAGATTTTCTGTTCGCCAGCTTCGAAGGATGGCAGGAAGTGATTCCGTTCCCGGGCGCCGGCGTGACCGCCGTGCCGCTGGACCTGCGCGACGGACAACATTTTTCGAACTACAACATGACTGTTTTTGACCCGCTGACCACGCATCCGTGCAACGGCACTACCGAGCCCTGCAGCGGCAGCACCGGGTCCACATACTGGCGCAATCCATTTCCGGGCAATGTGATTCCCCAGAACCGCATCAGCCCTGTTGCGGCCAAAATCCTCTCCTACCTGCCCGCGCCCAACACCGCCGGACAGGGCGGTATCAACGGTTTCCCCGGCATCTCGAACAACTTCATCAACCCCACCAATGAAGGGCGCTACTGGTACAATTCGCCGATCATCAAGTGGGACCACAATTTCAGCGATCGCGACAAGTTCAACATGTCGTTCAGCGAAAACCATGGCTTCGAGTACCGCTCCACCAATACCTTTGCTCCTCCGGTGGCCACGGGCAATACCTATAACAACCGCACCTTCACCGGCATCAACCTGGATGAGACCCACGTACTCTCTCCGACCGCGGTTCTGGATTTGCGCGCCGGCTGGTTCCGGTTCGTGCAGTTCAGCCCCGGGTACACTACCGAAGCGCTGGCCATCACTCCGGCATCCCTTGGCATGACGGGCATGGTTCACGCTCCTTCGGTCACCCAGGCTGCCATCCCGAATATCAATATCGGGGGCTTCACCGGAGCGCTCTTCGGTTCGGGCAGCTATAGCTGGTCGCCCTACAACTCCTGGGACTTCCTGCCGAACGTCACCTGGACCAAGAACAACCACACGTTCCATTTCGGCTTCGAGGTTCACTACGAAGCCAAGGGCAATGTGGCTCCCGGAAATGCGTATGGCGCGTTCACCTTTGGAAGCGGCCTCACGCAGCAGCAGACTGCCCATGCCGCCACCAACAACGGCGGCACGGACGCTTTCATGGGCGTCGCATCCATGCTTCTGGGTATGCCTACGAGTGGCAATATCGATAACAACACCACCTACTACGCCACTCGCAGCTACTATGCCGGGTACGTGCAGGATACCTGGAGGGCCACCAGCCACCTGACTGTGGACGTGGGACTGCGCTACGAATTCCAGTTGCCTTACCTGGAACGTTACAACCGCATGAACTCGCAGTTCGACATCAACACCGTCAACCCCCTGAGCCCGCTGGTTCTGGCGAATTGGAATGCCAACGCGGCGGCTTATAATGCCACCAATCCGAAGCTTCCGTATCCCACGGCGCCCTCGGCCATTATGGGAGTGTGGCAATTTGCCGGAGTCAACGGGATGCCGCGCCGCAAGAACTACACCGATTTCACCAACGGCGCGCCGCGCATCGGTTTGGCCTACCGGTTAAACGATAAGACGGTGATTCGCACCGGCTTCGGCACCTATTACCAGTCCGACACGAACAACATCAACGGCCAGAACGGTTTTAGCATTCAGACTCCGTACCTGGCGAACGTCAACAGCCCGTTCCTGCCCTCGGCGTGCGATAACAACGGCTGCGCCAATGGTGTGCCGACCGGGCCGTACTCTCTGGTGAACCCGTTCCCAAGCGGCCTTCTCACTCCGCAGGGCACTTCTCTCGGGCCTCTCGCCAATATCGGCCAGGGACAAAACGGCAACATCCTTACTTACAAGATCCCGCGTACCTATCAGTACTCGTTCGGTATCCAGCGGGAACTGCCCTCGAACATGGTGCTGGACGTCTCTTACGCCGGCAACAACAACCGCTTCAACACCACCGGTTCCGGGCACGATTTGTTCCACCCGCAGGACATGGCCGGCATTCAGAACCAGCAGATGGCGATGAATGACAGCAGCAGCGCCACGGGTATTTTTGCCCGCTCCCTGGCGAATCCGTTCTACGGAGTTCCGGGCATTCCCACCAATACCGGCGTGGGGTCCAGCCCGAATATTTCCTCCGGCACGCTGATCAATCAGAATGCCATGGCAATGTGGGGCGGCTACAGCGACGGCAACATTGCGGCGCGCATCTTCCGTTCCGACGCTCTCCAGGTGCGCTTTGAAAAACGCTCCTTCGGCGACGCCAACAGCGCCACCGGCACTCTGACGTGGGTTCTCTCTTACACCTTTAGCAAGCAGATGTTCTGGGATTGCTGTATCGGCCAATCCTGGTCCAACACCGTGGGCGCGAATCTGGTTCTCAGCCCCGATGGCAAGACCGGCACCCTGGCTCCCACGCAGATCAACAGCCCCAGGGACCTGTTCTACTGGCAGCCCGACTCCGCCAACAAGCCGCAGGAATTCGCATTCAGCGGCGTGTGGGACCTGCCCCTCGGCAAAGGCCGCCGGTTCTTGAGCGGCGCCAGCGGTGTTGCTGACAAGATCGTCAGTGGTTGGACAATTCCGTGGACCCTCTCGTACATTTCCGGCAGCTTTGTGGGCTTGCCGAACGCAGTGAATTTCTGCGGCGACTATACCCACTACAAGGATCCGGCGACGGGTCAATACACCGGTCAAACAACGCAGCACTGGTTCAACAACAATGCTTCGTGCTACGCCAACTTCCCCACCAACTCAATCAATACCGCGCTCCCGCCGCGTTTCTCCGGCAACGTGGAGAACCCGGCCAAACCGCAGTTGAATATTGCGGCGGAAAAGAACCTTCGCTTCAAGGAACGGTATACGGTAACGTTCCGCGGCGAAGCCTTCAACATCGCCAATACCGCAATTCGTCCGGGTCCGAACACCAGTTTCACGAGTTCCACGTTCGGAATCATCCCCAACTCTCAGAACAACTTCCCGCGCCTGGTCCAACTGGCGCTGAGGTTAGGATTCTGATCGGGCGGACAGGCCTTCGGGCCTGTCCACAAAAATCAAGGAGATTCTGAATGATTAATCGAAATCGACTCGTACTTACTGGATTCTGCTTCCTGTTTGTGGCTGCCATGCGCCTTCCGGCGCAGGGCAATACCGCCGAAGTGTTCGGAGGTTATTCTTACACCAAGGCGAATCCCGAATATCCCCTGCCGAAAGAGAACATGAACGGATGGATGGGCGGGGCGACCGGCTATTTCAACAAGTGGATCGGCGCTTCGGTGGAGATCGCAGCAGGGTTCGGATCGGCGCCTGCGCCATCGTCCATCGGCGGCAACGCCCTGGACATCAAAGAGTATAGCTACATGGCCGGCCCGCAGTTCCGCTTCTACGACACCAAGAAGTTCTCGGTGAGCGCGAAGTGGCTGCTGGGCGGCGCTTTTGGGCAGGCTAACCTGGCCGGCGGCTCCTCCGCGGATAAGATTCAGGCACTCGCGGCGGCCGGCTATACGAGCTTCAATCAGACCAAGTTCGCCATGCTAGTGAGCTTTCCGGTGGATGTGGCGGTCAGCAAACTAGTGGCGTTTCGCTTCGAGCCGGGCTTGTACATGACGGACTATAGCAAGACCAGGCAAAACAATTTCCGGATCAGTTTCGGTCCGGTTTTCCGCTTCGGCGGGAAGTAGACCTGCGTTCCTCAGGCCGCGAGTGCGCTCCGCAAAGGGCGCATTCGCGGCCTTTGCTATTTTGGTGGTGTGTCCGGCCCGGCTGAAAAAGTACCATGAAGAAACGAGAAGCCAGAAAGCCGGCGCCGCCGCGAAACTGGCGGAACATCTGGTTGGTAGCGGCCCTGCTGGCGGCGTCTCTACTGGTCTATTCGAATTCTTTTACGGGCGGATTCGTTTTCGATAACAAGGGAATCATTCTCCAGGATCCGCGGATTCAGGCCGCCACATCCAAAAACATCTCCGACATCTTCGGTCACACCTACTGGTGGCCCACCGGGGAAAGCGGCTTGTACCGCCCCTTCACCACCCTCAGTTACCTGTTCAATTATTCCATTCTGGGCGATGGCGATCAGCCGGCGGACTATCACTGGATCAACCTGCTGCTGCACGCCGCCAACGCCGCCCTGCTGTACTTTCTCCTGCTCCGCCTCACGGGCAACTTCCGCATCGCGTTTTTCAGCGCCATGCTCTGGAGCGTTCATCCCGTCCTGACCGAATCGGTGACCAACATCGTAGGGCGCGCGGACCTGCTCGCGGCCCTGGCTCTGCTGAGTGGTCTGCTGCTCTACCTGAAGGTCTCGGAAACCACTGGCTGGGTGCGCATCGCAGGTCTGGCAGGCCTGGCGGCGATCACGGCGGCCGGCGTGTTCAGTAAGGAAAGCGCCGTCATGATTGTCGGCCTGATCGGTCTATACGAGCTGACGTGGTGGCAGGAGCGCAAGAAATATCGTGCCCAACTGCTTGCCGTCGCGGCCGTCCTGTTCGTTCCCATCGAGCTGTTCCTATATCGCCGCTCGTTCGTGCTGGCGTCGTCTCCGCCCGCGGATTTTCCCTACTTCGATAATCCCATCACACAGGCCGGCTTCTGGACGGGGAAGCTCTCGGCGGTGAAGGTGCTGGCCCACTATCTGGGCCTGATGGCGTGGCCGGCGAGTCTTTCCGCCGACCATTCCTACAATCAGATTCCGCTGGCATACGGTAGCGCGGGAGACTGGCTGGCGTGGATCGTCATGGCGCTAGCAGCCGCCGGCGTGGCTTGGTCCTTTCGCCGCAACCGGAACATTTTCTTCCTTGCATGTTTCGCCTTCCTCACTATCCTCCCGGCATCGAATCTGCTGTTCGCCGCCGGGACTATGATGGCCGAGCGGCTGGCGTATCTTCCCGCGGCGGGCGTGCTGGCCTGTTTCGTGATGGGCGTGTATGCAGCCGCCCGGCGATTGCAATTGGAGCGCGCAGTGCCCGTCGTCTTCTGCGTGCTGGCCCTCGGATTCGCGGCCCGCACCTGGGCTCGCAATCAGGACTGGCAGGATGATTTGAGCCTGGCCCGCGCCACCGTCTCAGCCAGTCCCAATAGCTTCAAAGCCCACCTGATGATGGCGGAGGCGATTTATCTGGGCGACCCGGAGCATCGCGACCTGGACGGCGTGCTGGGCGAGGCGGAGCGCGGGCTTGCCGTTCTCAACCCCTTGCCCGATTCGCGGAACAGCCCCGAACTGTACCGCCTGGCCGGCGCCTGTTATCTGCTGAAAGGCGACCGCCTGCGGCCGCAGGATAAGAACAGTCCGCCGCCTGCCGCATCCATCGAGCAGTACCGGAAGGCTCTGCCGGTTCTGCAGCGCGGCGCGGCCATCGTCAAGGCGATCCGCGCGGAGCGCCGCGACAAACTCAAAGCCCCGGGTAAGCCGGACCTCGCATTTGCTCCCAATTCGAACGATGATGTGTTCCGCCTGCTTTCGGTGGCGTATCTCCGGCTGGGCCACGGCGACGAGGCCTTCGAAGCGGCCAATGAGGGCCGCAAACAGGATCCGCTGAATCCCGACGATTATGCCCAAATGGCTGAGGTGCTGGAAACCGTCGGCGATAGCGCACAGGCGGCTTCCGTGCTGATGCAGGGAATGCTGGTGACCTCCGATATGACGCTCCGCAAACTGCTCATCGAACTCTACGGGAGAGGGCTCGACCAGAAACACTGCGCGGTGGTGAACGGCCCCAACGGCCCCAGCATCAATCCCGGGTGCGAATTGGTTCACAGGCAGTTGTGCGACGTATCGGCGGATGCGGTGAGCATCAGCCTCTACGCCGGCCGAACCAATACCGCGCGCTCGCTCAAGAACAGTTTCCTGCACGACTACGGTTGTCCTGCCGGACCGATAGAACGAGTGCTGCCAAACTGAGTTTTTGTGGGGGGATGAAAAGGAAGGACGGGATGCTGTACTCGAACAGCCAGCACCCCTACGCCTGAGGAAGGAGTGTTGCTACTTCTTCTTGCTTTTAGGAGCGGCCTTTTTTACCGCGGGTTTGGCGGCGGCCTTTTTCGCGGGCGCCTTCTTTGCTACTGCTTTTTTGGGTGCTACTTTTTTAGTTGCCATTTCTCTATTTGATAACACTTGACACAATAAATCAATTTACCTGTCAAATGTTTCGGCGTAAATTCGTTGCAGGGCCCCTACTTTGCTCCCTCGATCCTCGCCACCTGAATGTTGTTTCCGCTCGCCTGGCCCGTGACCGTGACTTTCTGGCCGGCGAATTTCGCGGGCGTCTGCTGGTCGCTGAGCTGGTAGACGGTCTTGCCGTCGAACAGCACGAACTTCACCGAACGGCTGGCCTTCACGCATTCGAGAATGCATTTGGAGTCGGGAGAGATGTGCATCGTTTTGTGGTTTCCGATGCACATGGAGTCGGTGATCACGCCCGTGAAACTGCGGGAGGGGCCTCCGGCGAACAGCGTCGCGGCGGCAATCAGAAGAACGGTTAGTTTTGTCATTGGAGTATCTCTAATCCCTGGGCGCGATTCACCGCGCGCCATAATTCCTGGTAGCGGGCTTCGGAGAGCGCCCGCTTGAGGTCGAAGCGGAATTCCTTTTCCCGTGTGGTCACGGTCAGGTCGAAGCGTCCCGCACTGGCCACCGATTCGATATCGCCGATGCGCCAGGTGCGCGATTCGCCGTCCGGCGTGGCGCGGAACACCAGGTGGCTCGCGCTCACCAGAAGCACGCCCTGCACTTTATTGCGCAGCTTGACCGGCACTTCCCACTCGGCGGGAATGCGTTCGTCGGCCAGCGCCGCCACGAACCTCTGGTCCCGCTGGGTGCTGAATACCGGATACCATTTTTCGGCCAGCGCCCTGGGCACCGGATCGAATACGTATTTGCGATTGCGTCCCTCGTATGTCTGCACACGCAGGAACGTGCTCCCGAGGGTCAGTTGCCGGATGTCGTCGAGCTTCCACTGCCGGGAACGTTCCTTGTGCTTCGCCGCCGCCTCGAATGCGATGGAATCCGCACTCACGCGCAGTACTCCTCCGCGCACCGCGTATTCCTGCGCTACGCCCGGAACCGCGATCAGGAATGCGAGAGCCGCGGCTTCAATTCGAAATGCCATTTCCATACCTCATAAATTGCCGGATAAACTACCAGTTCCAAAAGAAACGAAGTGAAGATGCCGCCGATCATGGGAGCCGCGATGCGCTTCATTACGTCGGCGCCCGTGCCCACGCTCCACATGATGGGCACCAGCCCGAGGAACATCGCGGCCACCGTCATGAACTTCGGGCGGATGCGTTTTACCGCGCCTTCCAGGATGGCCTCCTGGAGTTCGCGCAGGTTGCGCAAGCGTCCCTCCGCGGCGGCGCGCTGGTAAGCGATGTCCAGATACAGCAGCATGAAGACGCCGGTCTCGGCATCCACACCCATCAGGGCGATCAGCCCGACCCAGACTCCGATGCTCATGTTGTATCCCAACAGGTACAACAACCAGATCGCGCCCACCGCGGAAAAGGGCACAGCCAGCACCACGATCAGGGTCTTCACCATGGAACGCGTATTCAAATACAGCAGCCCCATCACCAGGAAAAGTGTCAGCGGCAGAACCAGCGTCAGGCGCTGCCGCACGCGGGCCATGGCTTCGTACTGCCCGCTCCAGGCCAGCGTGTACCCCGCAGGCAGGTGCAGACCGCGGCTCACTACCCGCCGGGCTTCTTCCACGTAAGATCCCAGGTCGCGGCCCGCCACATCCACGTACACATAGCCGCACAACATGCCGTTTTCGTCGCGATACATGGCCGGTCCGCTGGCAAGTTTCACCGTTCCCAGTTCCTGTATGGGAATCTGCTGTTGGCCGTTTCTCACCGGCACCAGGACGTGCTCCAGCGCGCTGGTATTGCTGCGAAAGGCCCGCTGGTAGCGCACGTTCACGGGGTAGCGCTCGCGGCCCTCCACGGTGGTGGTCACGTTCTCGCCGCCGATGGCGTTCATCACCACGGCCTGCGCGTCGTCCACGGTCAGGCCATAGCGGGCCAACTGCTCGCGGTTCCAGGTCACGTCGAGGAAATAGCCGCCGCCGGTGCGCTCGGCGAAAACGCTGCGGGTGCCGCGCACGCCCGCCAGCAGCGTTTCGATCTGTTTGCCGGTCTGCTCGATAGTCCGGATGTCCGGCCCGAACACCTTCACGCCCACCGGCGTCCGGATGCCCGTGGTCAGCATGTCGATGCGATTCTTGATGGGCATGGTCCAGGCGTTCGAGACTGCCGGGGATTTGCAGCGCTTCGTTCATCTGGTCCACCAGGTCCTCTTGCGAGATGTGGTCGGAAGTGATGTGGCGGAAGGCGGGCCGGATCCAGTCCGGCGCCCAGGCGGAATACCAGGTATCTATTTTGCGCCACTGGTCCACCGGCTTCAGCGTGATAGTGGTTTCGGCCATGGAGAGCGGCGCGGGGTCGGTGGACGTTTCGGCGCGGCCGGCCTTGCCGAGCACCTGGTCCACTTCCGGGAAGCGCGCCAGAATGCGCCCCTGCGCTTGCAGGAGGTGCTGCGCTTCTTCCACCGAAATGCCGGGCACCGTGGTGGGCATGTAGAGCAGCGCGCCCTCGTCCAGCGGCGGCATGAACTCCGAGCCCAGCTTGCGGTAGGTGGGAATGGTGGCGGCCACCAGCAGGATCGCGCCGGCGATCACGGCCCATTTCCAGCGCAGGGTCCACACCGCCACGGGATGGTACAGGCGGATCAGGATGCGGCTGATAGGGTGATTCTCTTCGGAGTGAATCTTGCCCACGAGCACGGCGCTGGCGACCCGCGCCAGCCAGCGCGGCCGGAACTCGAAATTCCGCATGTGGGTGAAGAGCAGCCGCAGGGCCGGGTCCAGCGAGATGGCCAGTACCGCGGCAATGATCATGGAGAAATTCTTGGTGTAGGCCAGCGGCTTGAACAGGCGCCCCTCCTGCGCTTCCAGGGTCAGCACCGGCAGAAACGAAACGGCAATCACCAGGAGGGCGAAAAAGCTGGTGCCGCCGACTTCTTTCACGGCTTCGATCACCACGCGGTGGTAGTCTTCCTTACGTCCGGTGCGCTCCCACTCTTCCAGTTTCTTGTGAGTCTGCTCCACCACCACGATGGCCGCGTCCACCATGGCGCCCACCGCGATGGCGATGCCGCCCAGCGACATGATGTTCGCGCTCACCCCCATCAGCCGCATGGGAATAAACGAAATCACGATAGCCACCGGAATGGTGAGCACCGGGATGACGGCGCTGGGCACGTGCCAGAGAAAAATCAAAATCACCAGCGAGACGATGATCAGCTCTTCGACCAGCGTGTGCTTCAGGTTGTCGATGGAGCGCAGGATCAGCTCCGACCGGTCATAGATGGGGACTACTTTCACGCCCGGCGGCAAACCCGGTGCGATCTCTTTGAGCTTGGCCTTCACGCGATCGATCACGGCGAGGGCATTCTCGCCCTGCCGCATGACCACGATTCCTGAAACCGCATCGCCGGTACCGTTGAGGTCGGCCACGCCGCGCCGGATGTCGGGACCGAGTTCCACTATCCCCACGTCTTTCACGCGCACCGGGACGCCGCCGGCGGAGGCCGAAAGCGCGATGTTTCCGAGATCGCCAATCGATTGCGCATAGCCGCGGCCGCGCACCATGTATTCGGCGCCGCTGAATTCCACCAGGCGCCCGCCCACGTCGTTGTTGCCCGCGCGCACCGCTTCCACCACGCGCTGGATGGGAATGCCATACTCCTGCAGTTTTTGGGGATCGACATTCACCTGGTACTGCCGCACGAACCCGCCCAGCGGCGCCACCTCCGCCACGCCGGGCACGGATTGCAACTGGTAGCGCAGGTACCAATCCTGCACGGAGCGCAACTGCGCCAGATCGTGCTTGCCGCTGGTGTCGGTCAGCACATACTGAAACACCCAGCCCACGCCCGTGGCGTCCGGTCCGAGTTCCGTCCGCACGCCCTGCGGCAGGCGCGGCAGCACCGCCGAGAGATACTCCAGCGTGCGCGAGCGCGCCCAGTAAATGTCCGTGCCTTCGTCGAAGATGATATAGACGTAGGAGTATCCGAAATCGGAGAAGCCGCGCACGGTGCGCACGCCGGGCGCAGAGAGCATGGCGCTGGTGATGGGGTAGGTGACCTGGTCCTCCATGATGTCCGGGCTGCGATCCCAGCGGGAATAGACAATCACCTGCGTGTCGCTCAGGTCGGGAATGGCGTCCAGCGGAATGGTGCGCATGCTCCACAAGCCCCACACCGTGGCCGCGCCGATCAGCACAAAAACCGCAAACCGGTTGCGCCCGGAGAATTCGATGATGCGGTTGATCACGGCCGCACTCCCGCCGCGCCGGCCGGTTTGAGCTGGCTTTCGGAGTTCAGCAGGAACGCGCCGCTGGTGACGATGCGCTCGCCTGCGGCAAGGCCCTTGACGATCTCCACGCGGTCGTCGATGCGCTCCCCGGTCTCCACCTGCCGCGGCTCGAAGTAGCCGTTGCCGCGGTCCAGGAAGATGGTCTTCGTAGTGCCGGAATCCAGCACGGCATCGGCCGGCACCATCAGGCGGCGCGCGCCGCCTAACTGCATTTCGACATCGACGAACATGTCGGGCCGCAGCCGCATACCCGGGTTGGCCGCATCCAGCCGCACTTTGAGGGTGCGCGTGGTGGGGTCGATCTGCGGCTGCAGGTAACTGACCCGCGCCGCGAGCGCGCCGCCGCCCGGCAGCACGATGCGCGCTCCCTGGCCCAGGCGAACCTGCGGGGCATCGGATTCGAAGACGTCCGCCATCACCCAAACCCGGCTCAGGTCGGTGATGGCGTAGAGTTCGGTCTCGGGCATGATCTTCTGGCCGGGAAAGGCGTTGCGCGCGGTCAGGTAGCCCGAGGAGGGCGCGTAGAGCGTGATGGATTTGATGGGCTTTCCGGTGCGCTCCACCTCGGCCATCTGTTCGCCGGTGAGGTCCCACAACTCCAGCCGCCGCCGCGCGGCCTCCACCAGCGATTCGCTATTGCCGGCCGATTCGGCCAGCGAACTGTGGCGCATCACGTCGCGCGCCTTCAGCGCCAGCAGCAGTTCCTGCTGGCTGGCCAGCATCTCGGGGCTGTAGAGCGTGAGCAGCGGCTGGCCTTTCTGAATCAACTGTCCGGTGAAATCGGCCGTTACGTGCTCGATCCAGCCTTCCACCTTGGAATGGACGCGCGAGATCTGTGTTTCATCGGCGGTCACCCGGCCGGCGGTGCGGATGGTCTGGCCCGCGGTGACCCACTCCGCTTCGCCGTAGCGCAGGCCGATCAGTTGTTGCTTGTCCTGGCCGACCAGCATCGAGTTGGGCGGCGGCCCTCCCCCATCGGCGGCGGGCGGAGCCTCCCCGGCGTACACGGGCTCCAGCTTCATGCCGCAATCGGGCGCAATGCCGGGCTTGTCGGACTTGTACCAGGGGTGCATGGAGTCCACGTAGTACAGAATCTTTCGGGCATTCTTCGCCGCCGCCGGCCGTGTGCTGTACCAGCGTCCATAGCCGAAACCGAAGACGAACACCAGCGCCACGGCGACCAGCGCCAGTAGAAACCTGACAGCCTTCATGGCTTTGTCTCCAGCGCCACGCCGGTGAGCTCTTCCAGCTTCGCCACCGCCAGCGCGTAGTTCAGTTCCTGTTCGTGCGACTGTTGCTCCACATCGATCCGGGACAGGATGTTGGTGAGGACCGAGAGAAAATCGGTCACGCCCGTCTCATAGGAAGCCAGTGAGGATTCGATGGTGAGCGAGCTCTGCGGCAGAATTGTATCGCCGTACAGCTTGAACAGCCGGAGGGCGGTCTCGGCCGCGGCATACGTCTCGCGCACGCGATATTGCAGGGTCTGCTGGGCCGCTTCGAAGTTGTGACGCGCCTCGCTCAGAAGCTGCACCTGCTCGGTCAGCGCCGGCTTCTGGCGGCCGGCGGTGTGAATTTGCAAGGGAATCTCCACATGCGCTTCGTACATCGCCGGCATGCCGCCCATGTTGTAATAGCCCGCGGAGACGGTGTAATCGGGGTGGAACTCCTTGCGTGCCAGGTTCACCGCCAGTTCTCCGCGTTCGATCATTTTCCGGTCGCGGCCCAGGTCTGGTGCGGTCCCGGCGGCGCGGGCCAGCAGTTCTTCCAGAGTGAGCGGCAGCGGCTGCGGGTCGGAGTCCTCCGGGATGCCCAGTTCGCTGCCCGGCGGGCGGTTCATCAGCGAGTTCAGTTCCGCTTCGACGCTGCGCCGCTCCTGCAGCATTTGAATGATGCGCGTTTCCAGAATAGAAAGCTGGGTCTGCGCTCTGAGGATCTCCTGCTGTGCCGCTTTGCCCGCGGAGTAGCGCACCTCGGAGACGCGCATGGCGCGGGTCAACTGCTCTTTGCCATCGCTCAGGATCTCCACCATGGCGTAGGTGTGGTGCAGCATGTGGTAGGCCTGGATGACGCGCGAGCGCACGTTCAACTGCACCGCGAGATACTGCTGAAACTCGGCGGAGGCTTCCTTGGCGGCAATCTCGCCGCGCAGTTTGAGCTTGCCGGGGTACGGAATCTCCTGCGAGACGGTGAGCCCGATATTGCTGGTGGGCTGGGCTCCGAGTCCCTGGCCGGGGAATGGGCCCCCGCTGCTGGCGTACCCGAAGGAAAGGCGCGGGTCCGGCAGGGTGCGTTCCTGCGACGGGCGCTGGCGTGCAGCCTCGTAGCGCTTCTGCGCCGCCAGAATCTCGGGGTTTTGCGCCAACGCTGTGGCGATGAATTGTTTCAGTTGTGCGGCTTGCGCCGCACTGGTAAGAAAAACAAATATGTAAATGAAACGCATACTCCATGCCTCATATCCGACTTATCCGCGCGCGTGAGCAGGCGGCTTGTCAGATGCGAAGCAGGGAGTGGAGTAGACAGAGGTCCGGGGGAAGATGCTGCGAGCGAACCACTACCGGCGTGAACGAAGTCCGTTGCGGGGCAACCACGGTCTCAACGGACACGGCCACGGGGACCACCGCGGGAAGGGCGTTCAGCACCGCGACGGGATGGCCGTCGCACGTCTTGGAGACTTTTTGGCAATGCCCGGCGCGATCGCAGCAGCCCCCTGCCTTCAAAGGGGCGCAGGCGAGACACAGGCTGGCCATCAGTACCAAAACCAGACCGAGATGGGCAATTGCACGCAGCACGATGTCACAGGGGACCCAGCAATCCGTCGGCCAACCTACGGTGCCATAATTTTCAACAGCGCAAAGGATGGGTGTGGGGGATATCGCGCAATCTTGGGTTATCCTGAGGAAGGATGCTGCGGGGCAAAGTTCCAAATCGCGTTGCTGGCGGTGGCGCTGTTGTTTGCCAACGCGTGGTGCGTGGCGCAGTGCGCCGTGACACCCACCCCCTGCCACGTCCCGCCGTGCCATCGCCACCAGCAAAGCGTCAAACCGTGTGCCTCGCCGGTGGTTGTGGAGGCTGCGAACGCTGTACCGCACTCTCCGCTGGCAGTGATAGGCGCCTTGCCGTCCTGGGAGTCCAGCCCGGACGCGCCATGGCGGATCGCGGCGCCGCCGGCCGAGACCGTCTCCCCGCCGCCGCCCCTCATTTCCACGCCCATCCGCGCCTGATCCATACGTTCGCCTGTCGTCGAAGGAGACCGTATGAAGCTTACCCTTACTCTATTTGTTTTTTCGGCCTGCGCATGGGCGCAGATGAATGATGCGGGCATGTATCTCATGAACACGGCATCCGGCACCAGCCGCAATCCGGCGTCGTGGCAGATGCCCATGGTGATGACGCGCGCCGGGTCGTGGAGCCTGATGTTCATGGGCCAGGGATTCATCGTGGATACGCAGCAGTCCGGCCCGCGCGGCGGCGATAAGCTGTACTCGCCGAATTACGGCATGGCCGCCGCCGGGCACTCCCTGTGGGGCGGCAGCCTGATGTTCGAAACCATGATCAGCCTGGAGCCGGCCACCATCACCAACCGCAGCTATCCGCTGCTTTTCCAAACCGGGGAGACGGCCTACGGCCGGCCGCTGGTGGACGCCCAGCATCCCCACAACTTCATCATGGCCGTGGGCGCGCATTACGCCCATAGCCTGAGTGGCGACACCATGCTGGAGCTTTACTACGCGCCGGTGGGCGACCCGGCGTTGGGACCGGTGGCATTTCCGCACCGCGCATCCGCCGCCGAACTGCCTGAGGCGACTCTCGGCCACCACTGGCAGGATTCGACGCATATCGCCGACAACGTGGCGACAGTGGCCGTCCAGCACTCCTGGCTGCGGCTGGAGGCGAGCGGGTTCTACGGCACCGAGCCCGACGAAAATCGCTGGCATATCGATTGGGGTTCCATGAATTCCTACTCCGGCCGGGTGAGTGTGACTCCGTCGAAGAACTGGCTGTTCCAGGTGTCCGCCGGCCGCTTGACCAAACCCGAGCGCCAGGAAGCGGGCGACGTGATCCGCGCCACCTCGTCGGTCTCCTATAACCGGCCCCTGGATTCGGGCAGTTCCTGGTCCAGCAGCGTCATCTGGGGACGCAATCACGACACCTTCACGCAGCACAACCTCAATTCCTATCTTGCCGAGACCGTGTATCCGGTGAGCAAGCGCAACTTCTTGACGGGCCGGTGGGAGTTGGTCGATAAGGACGAACTTTCTGTGGAAGGCATTTACCGCATCGGCGCCTACACGGCTGGATACACACGCGACATCGGCAATCTGAAGTACCTGGAGACGGGCATCGGGGCCAATCTGACGGCCTACACGCTGCCCGCCAGTTTAAAGCCGTACTATGGCGACCGCCCCTGGGGTGTGAACCTCTACCTGCGTTTGCGATTACGAAAGGAGTAACTATGCGGAAAACGATCTTAATGGCGCTGGCATGCGCCGGAATGCTGGCTGCGGCCGAGCAGACTTTCACCGGTGTGATTACCGATACGATGTGCGGCAGGTCGCATACGATGATGGGGGGCCAGTCCGACGAAAAGTGCGTGGCCGCGTGCGTCAAAGGCTCCAGCCAATTTGCGCTATTCGACGGCAAGACGGTGCTCAAGCTGAGCGATCAGAAGACGCCCGCCCGGTTTGCCGCCCGGCGTGTGAAGGTCACCGGCACCCTGAACGAAAAAACCCAGACGATCAAGGTAATTTCGATGGAAGCGGAGGACTGACGGCTGCTAACTTTAGGACCTATCCGGCTTCTGTTAAAATCGTATGAGTGGACACCCAAAACCCCGACTCGAATACAACCAACGTGTCTCCTGACCTGCCTGTGGAATCGCCCGAGGGGCAGCTTGCGGCAATCGTTGCCGAGCGCGATCAGCTCGTCGCCGAGAAGGCCGAACTGTACGACCGCCTGCTTCGCGCCCGCGCCGAATTCGACAACGCACGCCGTCGCACGGAGCGGGAACGCGGTGAGTACCTGCAGTTTGCGGCCATGGACCTGGTCCGCGAAATCCTGCCCGTACTGGACGATTTTGAGCGCGCCCTGAAGGTGGAAACGGCGGACAAGGATTACGCCAAAGGCGTGGAGTTGATCTACCAGCGCCTCGCCGAATCCTTGAAGAAGATGGGACTGGAAACCATTGAAACGGCTGGCCAGAAGTTCGATCCAAACCTGCACCAGGCCGTGGAGCGCGTGGAAACCGAAGAGACCGAAGACCAGACGATTCTGGGCGAATTTCAGCGGGGATATAATTTCAGGGGAAGGCTCCTGCGGCCGGCGATGGTCAGGGTCGCGGTGAAACCGTAACAACGTAGTGAATCCAGTGGCAAAACGAGACTATTACGAAATTCTAGGTGTTGGCAAAGAGTCCGGCGACCAGGAAATCAAGAGCGCGTACCGGAAGCTCGCCTTGGCACACCATCCGGACCGCAATCCGGACGACCCCGGGGCCGAAGAGAAATTCAAAGAGGCGTCGGAAGCGTATAGCGTCCTGAGCGATCCGCAGAAGCGCGCCACTTACGACCGTTTCGGGCATGCGGGATTGCAGGGTGGCGCGGGGGCGGGCGGGTTCAATCCGGGCGCTTTCACGGATTTCAGCGACATCCTGGGGAATTTCTTCGATTTAGGCGATCTGTTTGGCGGCGGTGGCGGTGGTCGGCGGCGCAGCCGTGCGGAACGCGGCGAAGATGTCCGCTACGACCTGGAGATCGCCTTCGAAGAGGCCATCTTCGGCATCAACGCGGAGATTCAGGTGCCGCGCATGGAACCCTGTGACCGGTGCAAGGGAGCGGGTTCGGAACCGGGCAGCGGTCCTACCACGTGTCCCACCTGCCAGGGGCGCGGCGAGGTGATCTACCAGCAGAGTTTTCTTTCCATCCGCCGCACCTGCAGCACCTGCGGTGGACAGGGTCAAGTGATCCGCCATCCCTGCACGGAGTGCCGGGGCCATGGATACAAGCAGGTCCAAAAGAAGCTGAAGATCAATATTCCCGCGGGAGTGGACGACGGCACGCGTCTGCGCCTGGCCAGCGAGGGCCAGCCCGGCGCACATGGCGGCCCGCACGGAGACCTGTACGTTTTTCTGAAGGTCAAAGAGCATGCCTTCTTCGACCGCCAGGGCACCGACCTGCACTGCACCATTCCTCTCAACATGGCGCAAGCCGCACTCGGCGCGGAGATCGAAGTGCCTACCATGGAGCAGCCTCACAAGCTGAAGATTCCGGAAGGCACGCAAAACGGGGCCCAGTTCCGCCTCCGGAATAAAGGCGTCCCCATTGTCAACGGCGGCGGGCGCGGCGACCTCTACGTACACATCGACGTCAAAATTCCCGCGCGCCTCACGCGCGAACAGCGCAAGCTGATGGAGCAACTGCGCGAGACCTTGCCGGTGGACAACGCCCCGTCCGAAAAGGGCCTGTTCGAAAAAGTCAAAGACTACTTCATGTGAGGCGCCTCTACGCCATCCTGCTGCTGTTAGCGGTATGGCTGGCTGTCGCCGCGGGCGCGGGTCCGGTTCGCTTCGTGATTCTGGGCGACCGGACGGGAGAAGCGGTGCCCGGAGTGTATGAGCAGGCGTGGCGCGAAGCCGCGGCCGAAAATCCGGCCTTCGTCGTGACCGTGGGCGATACCATCCAGGGATTGGACGATACGCGCGCGCCGGCGGAATGGCGGCAGGTGGAGCAGATCCTCAAGCCCTACCGGCGCTTTCCCATATACCTGGCGGCGGGCAATCATGACATCTGGTCCGCGGCATCCGAACGGCTGTTCCGGGAACATTCCGGCCACGCGCCGCATTACAGTTTCGATTCCGGACCGGTCCATTTCACGGTGCTGGACAATAGCCGGTCGGATGAAATGCCCGCGGGCGAGATGGCGTTTCTGGAAGCGGACCTGAAGGCCCACGCATCGCAGCCGGTGAAGTTCATCGTCTCGCATCGCCCCTCGTGGCTAATCAACGTCGCGTTGCAGAATCCGGATTTTCCTCTCCAGAAACTGGCGCGCCAGTACGGCGTGCAATACGTGGTGGCCGGCCACATTCACCAGATGCTGCACTTCAGTCTTCAGGGAGTAACTTACGTCTCGATGCCCAGCGCCGGAGGGCATCTGCGTAACTCCGGGAAATACCAAGACGGCTGGTTCTTCGCTCACGCCCTGGTGGAAGTGCAGGGCACGCACATCAAGTTTCAAGTTGAGGAACTCAAGCCGCCGCACGGCCAGGGGCGAGAGACTACGGTGGACGACTGGGGCATGGCGGGCCTCACGGCGAAGCAGAGTAAGTAGTCAGGATTCTCTATTTATTGTATATTTGAGTCCTGATTATCTCTTATGCTCGCGCGGTTGTTGCACCTTAGAAATCCTCGGAGCGTGCTCCTGTTAGTTTGCGTGCTCGCGGCCCCCATGCGCGTGTTGCTGATCAGCTATGCCCTCTCGATCCGATCGCCCGTTCCCGCGCCTCCCGTGAAGGCCGTACTACCCGTTAGAATGACATGACGACTCGATCTCCGCTTTCTAAAGTTGACGGAACGTGGCTTCTGCCGCTCGTTCTCATCGCTACTGCCCAGGCGCAGATTCTGCAAAACTGCCCCGCACTCTGCGGCAAGCCAGGCCAGCCGGTGCCTTTGCCCGAGGGAATGACCTTCAGTACAGCGGACGGGCTTCCGGCTGACCTGACCCTCAAGTTAAAGGACGGAACGGCAAAGACTGTGGACCTTGAGCTGGCATCGAGCATCCCACAAATTTGTCCCATCGCCGAAGATCGGCTTCTGGTCTTTGGGACCGTCGTAGGCGAGGATGGCCCACACGTATGGATTGTCAGTCAGATAGACGGAAGGGTCCTTGACCACATCGGATCGCGGAATCCCACGGTCTCGCCAGATCAGCACTGGCTAATTTACCGGCAGTTCTACCCCCCACACGTAGAAATACCGGCCGATTTCTATCTGCTATACGACTTGTCAAAAGATGCGGCTGCGAATCGGCCGCCGGAATTGGACTCAAGGTTCCCGAGGTCTTCGGGACGTCAGGTTTACCCGGTCACTGCCGATCACTTCGCACCTCGCTACGATGAGGCCCTGGAACCGACTCACGAATTTGACTCGGAATCATTCTTCTGGTCTCCGGACAGCCGGTTCGTCGCGTTTGCGGATGTAACCGACGCCGCGAAGGCGATCGTCGTTGTCAGAGTGGGCGACAACAACCTCATCACCTACACTCACACACTCAAGGAAAAAGAAATTTGCGCTAACAGGAATGATCTGGGAAGCACACTGCCGTCAGCGGCCTTACATAGTGTCGAATTTGTTCCCGCCCAGGGGCCCCTGCCGGACATCTGGGCGACCTTTTCAGGAATCAGATGCGAGGATCCACTCCGTCTGCACGCCCAGGATTTCAAGCCGGCAGAGATCGAGATACACAAGAAAATTCAGCCACCCAAGAAATAGCGGCGAACCCCAGCGTATCAGGCTCGGTAGTAGACGATAGCGGCCACCCGATCGCGGGTGCGCGTGTGCTGATCAGCCACGCCCTTTCGATCCCATCGCCCGTTCCTGCGCCGCCCGTGAAGGCCGGAGCGGAAGCCGTCTATCGGCAGGGACCGAGGTATCCCGGAGGCGCTGTTTCAATTTAACGGTGAACGACCTCAGATTCACGTCGTCACCAACAAGTGGCTCAGGTAACCGGCAAGAAGTAGCAGACTCTTTCCGCGCCCGCCGGCCGAAGCATAATAAATAGTCATGGACTGGGAACACAACGGCGTCAAAATCGTCCCCGCGGGGACACTCGATCCGAATACCCCGCAGACCGCCGGCATGACTCGCGCCGCAGCTATCACGCATGCCCGCACCGGCGCGAGCAAACTATGGGCCGGCACCGTGGTGGTACAGCCCGACGCCAGGACCGGACCGCACCATCACGGCGAACTCGAGACGGTGCTCTACATCGTGCGCGGCAAGGCCCGGATGCGCTGGGGGGACCGCCTCGAATTCAGCGGCGAGGCCGGTCCGGGCGATTTCATCTACGTGCCGCCGTACGTGCCGCACCAGGAGATCAACGCCCTGCCCGACGAGCCCTGCGAGGCCGTGGTGGTGCGCAGCGGGCAGGAGCCCATCGTCGTGGATCTCGATCTCCCCAGCCCCGAGCCCGCCGCGGGCAGCGCCACGCCCGCGCCGTTCCATCCGAAGCCGTAGAGCCTATTCCGCCAGTCCAAAGGCCAGGATGTTCCCGCCGCTCGCGACCGCAATATATTGCTTGTGGTCGAACAGATAAGTCATCGGCGAGGCTTTCCAGCCCTGATTCGCCGGAAAGCTCCAGAGCGGCTTGCCGGTCTTGGCGTCGGCGGCCATCAGGGAGCCGTCTTCGGCTCCGAAAATCACCAGGCCGGTTGCGGTAGCCAGCGTGCCGCCCCAGGTAACCGCGGGACCGGGCTGCGGCAGCTCCCACTTCACGCTGCCGGTGCGCACGTCGATGGCTTTCAGGATCCTCTCTGGCTTGTCGCCGGGCGCGGTGCGTTGCGAGCCGCCGAGGTATTCCTTTCCCGCCACCCATTCGCCCGGCTCGCGCTTGGTGTACACGCTGCACTTTTCGAACGTCTGCAAATAGAACAGCCCCGTGGCGGGATTGTAAGAAGGAGAAAACCAGTTGGTGGCGCCGTCCTGCGAAGGGCAGACTTTGGCGCCCGCCGCGGTGGGTTCCTGATTCGGATTCAGAATGGGCCGGCCATCCGAACCGATTCCCTTGGCCCAGGTCAGATTCCTGACGAACGGCTTGGCCAGCAGCAGCTTGCCGTCGGTCCGGTCCCACACGTAGAAGAAGCCGTTGCGATTGCCCTGGAAGAGCAGTTTGCGCGGCTGTCCCTGCCACGTGGTGTCGATCACCACGGGAGTTTCGGCGGCGTCCCAATCCCACAGGTCGTGCGGCGTCGTCTGGTAATACCATTTGAGCTTGCCGCTTTTCGCGTCCAGGGCCAGAATGCAGTCGGTGTAAAGGTCGTCGCCCAGGCGATCGTCGCCATAGTACTCGGCGCTGGGATTGCCGCTGGGCCAGTAGACCGTGTCCAGTTCGGAATCGTACGTTCCGGTGAACCAGGTGGGTCCGCCGCCGTGTTCAATGCCCTTGCCTTGCCAGGTTTCGGACGCCGGTTCGCCGGGCTTGGGGATGGTCCAGAAGCGCCAGGCTTCTTTGCCGGTTGCCTGGTCGAAGGCGGCGACGAATCCGCGCGAACCATGCTCGCCTCCGCCCACGCCGCCCACTACCAGGCTGCCGGCGGTGAGCGGCGCGGAAGTGGCGAAGTAGCTCTGGCGCCAGTCCGCCATCTCGGTATCCCAAAGCAGCGCGCCGGTGTTTTTGTTCAGCGCGATAATGTGGGCGCTCTCTGTCTCCATGAACACGCGATTCCCCGCTACGGCTACCCCGCGGTTAATGCCCGACGCCCCTTCGCCCGGCATGCCCGGCGTCTTGGGACGGCGGAAGTGCCAGATCTCCCGACCGGTCCCGGCATCCAGGGCGTAGCATTCATTGGAGGTGCTCACGTACATGATGCCGTCCACCACCACCGGTGTCACCTCCAGACGGCCGGTATTGGGGAGCGTGAAAACCCACCGGGGCGCCAGGCGCGCGACGTTCGCCGGAGTGATCTGGGAAAGAGTCGTGTACCGGTTGCCGCCGGGATCGCCATTGTAGCCGGGCCACCCCGTTTCGGAGGTGACTTCGCGATACCGCTGGCCCACGCGCCGCAGCAGGTGTACGTGCTCGTCCGGCGTGCGGAGTTGCAGATCGGCGAAGCCCTCATTGAGCACTTCGCCTTCCAGTTGTTTGTTATCGGTGGTCTCGACTTTCCTGTGAACCACCGGCCGGACGAAGGCCCGCGGTTCGAGCGAGCGCAAGAATCGCAGGAGCGGTCCCATTTCGGCATCGGTCACCGGTACCGGCGGCATGCCGCGATTGGGCAATCCCTGGTGAATCAGGGTAGTGAGGTCCGGGTCGGTATGAGCGCGCAGTCTGTTGACGATGGCGGGACCCAATTCGCCGCCGTTACCATCCGCGCCATGGCAGCGGGCACAGCGGGTTTCGAACACCAGGCGCCCCGGGTCGGCATCCTGCGCGAAAAGGGCCGGCACAGACAGCAGTGTGAGGACCAAAACGGAGGGACCGTGCATAGTTGAACCAATTGTACTTCGCCGGGTGATCGTTTTCCGGTCTTACACCGTGTATAACGGTGTGCCACGCTGTTTATCTTCTCTACAGTATGGTAATTTTGATTCGCGGCCTTCCCTCGAACCCCATGGAATTCCGAACCCCAGTGATTAAGATTGCACCACGCCTTGGTGGAGTAGTGTGGCTCCTGGCGACGGCGGGATTGCTTGGGGCCGCTTCGTTCGACACGGACGTGCAGCCCGTCCTGAAGCAGTATTGTTCGGGGTGCCACAACGATAAGCTGGTCTCCGGCGGTTTGAGCGTCGCGCCATTCCTGTCGGCCGGTTCAGTGGCCGGCAATCGCGAAGGATGGGAAGTGATTCTGGCGAAGTTGCGCGCCGGCGAGATGCCGCCGAAGGGCCTGCCGAGGCCGGCAGCAGCGCAGATAGACGCGCTGTTGAATTTCGTACAGGACCAGTTTGACGCCGCCGATCGAAAGACCAGGCCCGACCCCGGCCGCGTCACCGCCCATCGCCTGAATCGTACGGAATATGCCAACGCCATCCGCGATTTGCTGGGAGTCGATTACCGGGTGAGCGAAGAATTCCCGGCCGACGATTCCGGCTACGGTTTCGACAATATCGGCGACGTCCTGACGGTTTCCCCCACCCTGATGCAGAAGTACCTTTCCGCCGCCGAGCAGATCGCGGCGCGCGCCGTGGGGGGCGATCCACTGCCGAAGCCCGGCGTCATCCTCAGGCGCGACCGCATCCGCAAGCTGGAAACCGGCGACATTCAACTCAAAGACATTGTCGATTACGACGCGGATTACGTCGTGCGCACCAACCTGTTGGGCCATCGCGGGAAAGAGGACAATCCCGTGACGCTGCGGATCTCCGTGGATGGCAAGCCCGTAAAGACGGTGAGCGTGCCGGTGCAGATCAGCGCCGTCAATCAGCAGGGTGGTTCCACCCAGCGGAGCAGCGAGGAAGTTCGTCTGTTTCTGACCACGCGGCGAGCACGCGTTCCGGGCGCAGTTCGTCGATGACGATGCCCTGCAAAATATTCCCGCGAACTTCCGGACCAATCCCGGCCGCAATATCTTCCCGGACAGCATCGAGATTGCCGGGCCGTTTCCCTCGGCGGACCCGCATCCCTCGCAGAAGAAGGTCCTGACCTGCGACCCGGCGTCGGGGACCGCCTGCGTCGCCGGCATTCTCACCAACCTTGCGCATCACGCCTACCGCCGCCCTCCGGCCAAGGCCGAAGTGGCGGAGCTTCTGCAGATTTACAGCAAGGCGTCGGCGTCCGGGTACACACCCGCGCAGAGCCTGCAGTTTGCCATTGCCGCGATGCTGGTGTCGCCGCAGTTTCTGTTCCGCATCGAGCGCGATCCCAAACCCGGCGCCGTTGCGCCCATCAGCGATACGGAACTCGCTTCGCGCTTGAGCTTCTTCCTGTGGAGTTCCATTCCCGACGACGAACTGCTGCGCCTGGGCGAATCCAACAAGCTGCACCAGGCGGATGTATTGGACGCGCAGGTGAAGCGCATGATCGCCGACCCCAAGGCCACGGCGTTCGCGGAGAACTTCGGCGGACAGTGGCTGCAAACCCGCAGCCTGGACGCCATGAAGCCCGATCCCAAGCTCTTCCCCGAATGGACTCCCGAATTGAAGGATGCCATGCGGACCGAGACGCGCATGTTCTTCGAAGCGGTGATGCGCGAGAACCGGCCCATCGGCGACTTCATCGATGGCAAGTACACGTTCCTGAATGAACTGCTGGCCAAACACTACGGCATTCCCGGCGTGACCGGGCCGGAGTTCCGGCGCGTGGAACTGACCACCACTCAGCGCAGCGGGGTCTTCACGCAAGCCAGTGTGCTGACGGTATCCAGCTACCCCACGCGGACGTCGGTTGTGCTGCGCGGCAAATATCTTCTGGAGACGGTGCTCAACGCCGCGCCGCCGCCTCCACCGCCGGATGTGCCGGTGCTGAACGAGGCCGAGGTAGGCGTTGCCCGTTCGCTCCGCACGCAAATGGAACAGCACCGCACCGATCCTTCCTGCGCCGCATGCCATGGGCGCATGGACCCGCTTGGGCTTTTCCCTGGAGAACTACGACGCCACCGGAAAGTGGCGCGCCCAGGACGGCAAGTTTCCGATCGACCCCAGCGGCCAGTTCCCGAACGGCCAGGGCTTTGCCGATGCGGCCGGCATGAAGGAATTGCTCAAAGGGAACATGCCGCAGTTTGCCGGCTGCCTCGCAGAGAAGATGCTGACTTACGCGCTGGGCCGGGGCGTCGAATCGTACGACCGCCGCACCGTGCAGGACCTGGTCCGCCAGATGGCCGCGCACGATTACCGGATGCAGTCCTTGATTCTTGGAATCGTGCACAGCGCGCCGTTCCAGCAACGCCATAACAATCTCAATCAGGCCACTGCCGCAGTCAAGACCGAGGGAGGGACACACCAATGATCATTCGACGGAAGGCGCTTCCACGCCGCGCGATTTTGAAAGGGATGGGAGTTGCGCTCGGCCTGCCGTTTCTGGACGCGATGGTCCCGGCTTTCGCCGCCACTACCAAGGCAGAGGCCCCGGTCCGGCTGGCGTGGTTCTATGTGCCGAACGGCATCGACATGCGGCACTGGACGCCGGCGGAAGAAGGCCCACTGGGGCAGATGCAGGGCATCCTGGCCCCGCTGGAGCCCTTGAAGCAGGACCTGCTGGTGTTGTCGAATCTCACCGCCAACTGGGGCCGCCCCCTGCTGGTGGGCGCGGGCGATCACGGCCGCGCGCTGGCCGCTTACATGACCGGCGTGCAGGTCTACCGCACCGCCGGCGCCGACCTCAAACTGGGTGTCTCGGCCGACCAGATCGCCGCCAACGCCATCGGCCATCTGACCAAACTGCCGTCGCTCGAAATCGGCCTGGAGGAAACACGCCAGGCCGGCAACTGCGATAACGGCTATTCCTGCGCGTACGCCTACAACGTGGCGTGGAAGACCGAGACGCAGCCGCTGCCGCCCATCTCCGATCCGCGCAATCTGTTCGAGAGGCTTTTCGGCAACGATATCGCCGAGCCGCCGGCGGCGCATGCCCGCAGGCTGGCCATGCGGCAGAGCATTCTGGACCAGGTGCTGGGCGATACGCACAAGCTGGAATCCAACCTGGGCGGCGCCGACCGGCGCAAACTGGACGAATACCTGACCTCCGTCCGCGAGATCGAGCAGCAGGTGGAGCGCTCCGAGAAGGAAGGCGTGGTCATCGATCCGGGCATGGAAAAGCCCTTCGGCGTGCCGCCCGAATTCCCCGACTATTTCCGCCTGATGACCGACATGATGCTGGTGGCCTTCAAGGCCGATCTGACGCGTATCTCCACCATCATGATCGGGCGCGAGGGCTCCACGCGCGCCTACCCCGAAATCGGAATCGCCGACAGCCACCATCCGCTCACCCATCACATGGGCAACATGCAGATGCTCGACAAGGTCCGCCAGATCAACGCGCTCCACCTGAAGCTGTTCGCCGAATTTCTCCAGAAGCTGAAGAACACCAAGGAAGGCGATTCGAACCTGCTGGACCGATCCATGATTGTCTACGGCAGCGGACTTTCGGACGGCAACGTTCACACGCACGATCAGTTGCCCACCCTGCTGGCCGGACGCGGCGGAGATTTCCTGAATCCGGGCCGCCACATCGTCTACCAGCGCGAGACGCCGGTGGCCAATCTCTTCGCCACCATGATCGAACGCGTCGGCGTGCGGCCGGAACACGTGGGCGATTCCACCGGAAGGCTGGCAGGCCTTTCGCTGAGTTAAGAGCGGGGAATGCCTCAAAGCCCATTCGGCGGACCGCAGCCGCTCGGCGTCATCTACAACACCTCCATGAGGCGGCCGGATGCCGCGCTGGCGCTGGCCGGGTTGTACGGCTTCCAGGGGAAACGGGAATCGCGCATGGGCTCGGTCTGCGTGGTGGGTGCGGGACTGCGGACAGCGATGTTCTGCGACATCGTCAAGAGCTTCTACCAGCCGGGTCCGCCGCGGAACGCCAACCAGTCGCTGCCCATCGGTCTGGCGGACGTGCAGCCTCTGCCGCCCGATTCGCCCATGGTGCTGGCGCCTCTGGCCCGACAAAAAGGCGATGGCACGCCGGAGTATGCCACTACCATTCGCAAGGTGACGGACACGTCGGTGGCGGAAGCGGTCCTGCGCAATGGCGTCATCTTCAACGCGGAAGCGGTGGTGATTCTGAGCGCTCCCGCCACATACCTGGCCAAATCGCTGGACCTGCTCGGCGTGAAGGAGATCTACAAGGAGCGTGTGAAGCGCCTGGTAATCGTGGACGCGGGCGCCCCGCAGGAGGATGTTCCGGCGCTACGCCGGATCCTGGCGGAATGGCCGGCGCCGGTCTTCTATTGCGGCAAGCAGGTGGGCGATGCGCTGCTGTTTCCCGGCGCCTGCATCGAAAAGGACTTCGCCTGGTCGGAAGCCCACCCCATCGTGGACGCCTATCGCGCATTCCAGCCCATGCCTTACGATGCACCGTCTTGGGACCTGGCAGCGGCCCACTTCGCCGTGCATCCCGACTCCGGCTTTTTTGAGCTTTCCGATCCGGGGGCTCTGGCGGTGGCGGACAACGGCCGCATGAAGTTCACCCCCGGCGGCGGCACGGTCCGCAGCCTGTCGGTGGCTGCGTCGAAGAAGGACGAGATACTCCAGGCGTTCGTCGCCCTCGTCAGCGCCAAGCCGGTCCAGCCGCAACGCTTTCAGAGGCCCACAGGGAACCAGAAGAAAGCAGACACACCCGTAAAGAAGGAGGGCTGACTCTACGGTTTCACGCTTTTCAGGTCTTTCGTGAGCTTGTCTCCGGGGCCAACCTCGATCGGTTCCAGGTCCAGATATTCATCCAGCTTTCCGAGTTGAGACTCCTGGTCATATTCGCCCCGGCTCATCGCCGCGATTTTGTATTTGCCGGGCGGTACGCCGGTTAAACTGTAAGTGCCGTCGGGTTTGGCATCGACAAAGCGGGACGCCCATCCGGTGTCCGGCACTTCCGGCAGGATCACCACGACGGCATGTGCGGCGGGACCGCTATAGTCGCTTACGGTACCACTGATGGCTGCCATCGCGGAACTCAATACCAGTGCCAGCGACGTTCCGCCGGCGCCATTGCGGAGGTCCAGGACGGCGCCGTCGATTGGAGCGGGACCGAGCTGCATGGACTTCACATAAGCGAAGCCCCACTGCGGGACAATCCGGTACTGGTTTGGCGCCAGGCCTGTCACATGGAACGAGTCGTTCGCATCGATCTCGGTGGTTTTTGGCATGGAACCAACCGGCGCCACAAAACTCAGGTGGAGTTGGCCCGCTTGGGTAGGTCGCGCGCGCTCGTCTTCGAATGTCACGTGGCCGGAAAGGTCCATGGGTGGAATCATGTTCAGGGTGATATGGTCGATGCTGCTATCGGTAACTTCGATCTCCGCGGGCGAACTCTGCATACGCGTGCCGTCCGGACGATCCCACACCGCGTCGATCGTGTATGTGCCGGGGGCGAGCTTCCAGATTTCGAATGTGCCATCCGCTTTGACCGGCCCGCCATTCATCGAGCCGTGCTGTCGCACCATCTCGATATACGCGTTCTGCGCTCCCGCGGGTAGACCCGGTACCGTTCCGCTTACGCGCACGATAGGCGTGCGGAGCAGGCGGATATCCACGCCGGAGGTATCGCTTCCGGCTCGCGCCTCTACCCGCACGGCCGAGTTCGAGAGCAGTGCGGCCGGATAGTAAGTGGGCGAATAATGCACCTCGTTAGTGCCGTCGGTGCGAATTTCAGGCGGCACCGGCGGATTCTGGGGCACGGCCCGGACCCGGTAGCGGCCCGGCCTGAGTCCGCCGATACGGAACTTTCCATTGTCGTCCGTGATGCCTTCCGATAGCGACCCCCGGTCTACCGCCACGCGGATGTTTTCCATGGGTTCGCCCTCGGCATTCAGCACCCTTCCGGTAATGGCGCCGGTCGGCACTAGGGCCAGTTTCAGATCGTTCCTGGTGTCGCCCGGCCGCAGGTTCAGGTCCGGCGCGTCCTGGGGAAGCAGAGCCATGAAACCGGGCTTTTCCACCGTCAGCGAGTAACGGCCGGGGTCTATCGCGGTGATGGAGAATCTGCCCTCCGCCGTAGTCAGCGCGCCGAACCGCTTCTGGAAGCCGGGCCGCTCGCTGTTCCAGGGACGCACTGAGACGTGCGCGCGCAGCACCGGTTCTCCGGTCACTAAATTGGTGACTACCCCTTGCAGGCTGGCCGGCTGGCCGAAGGCGCAACCACATCCCGCCGCCAGGCAGAGCAGCAGCAATTTACTGCTTTCCGGCATCCGCGCCTTCCTTTTCGAGCACCGTGACGTCCTTCACGATCTTCTCGCCTTCTTTGATCTCGATCTCCTCGCCGCGCAAAAACAGTGCGCTCATGTCGCCGGACTGGAGCGCCGCGTCGCCGTAACGGAAAAGATCCAGCGCGAACAGACGGTACTTGCCCGGGCGGATTCCGCTCCTGGAATACGATCCGTCAGGCGAAGACACGCGCGTCATATCGCCAATGCTAATCAGTTTCGGGTCCGCCATCAGAAACACGATGCTGGGGGAGTTGACGATGGGCCGGCCGTCCTTGTCCCGGACCCGGCCGGAAAGCTGACCGGCGCCGTTCGCAGCTACAACCTTGGCGCTGGATCCATGTGCGCCATGTGAAAGATCCAGGATGCCGTCGGACGCTGCGGCGCCGTCCACTTGCACGGTCTTGACGTATCCATTGTCGGGTAGAGGTTCTACCACGACTCGGTACTTTCCGGCCATCACATTGGCGATCTGGAACGCCCCGTCGCTATCGACCGCCGCGGAGAGCGGGCCCGAAAAATATCCGTAGCGGTCCACCGGATCGAGCTTCACCGAGCGCTTTTCCGCCGGCAAGCCGGTGACCTGTAGTGTGCCGGTGAGTTCTTCGCCCGCATGGAGCGCCAGTTCCACGCCCGTTTGGCCGGCGCTCTCCAACTCGACGTTCACCGTGGGGCTTTGAAACGGGTGCGTGCCGGAACTGTAGATCGCAAACAGACCGTAACGGCCCGCCGGTAACCGGGCGAATGAGAACCTGCCGGCGGCATCGCACAAGGCGCCGCGCGTGCCGCCGGCTTGTTCCGCAGTGTCGGCATAACGCAAGTAGACCGTCGCCGGCCCGGCATGATCCGGAATGCCGGTAACGGTTCCGGAAATACTCATGGTGCGCTGACGAAGCAAATGGATTTCCAGACCCGTGACGTCATTGCCGGGCTTCGCCTCAATCGCCACCCCGCGTTCTTTGCTGGCGGCGCTGGGGTAAAACGTTGGGCCGTAGGCTGTGTCGGTGGTGCCGTCGGTGCGCGTCTCCGCCGGCTCGTCACGCATCGTCTGGGGGGTTGCCTTCACGTAGAATTTGCCCGGCGTCGTGACCACGCGAAATTCGCCGCGGTCATCGGTGTTGGTCACCAGGGAACTGTTAAAGAAGACCGGTGCGTCCCCTGTCCCGGGCTTCGCTTCGACGGTGATATTCGGGACCGGATCGCCGAATTCGTCAACCACACGTCCCGCAAGCACCGCGCGAAGCGCCATCTCCAGCCGGAAATCCTGGACCTTCTGGCCGGGCTTGATCTGAACCGATACGATCCTCGCGGAATCCGATTTTGGGGCGACCAGGAAGAAGCCTGTGCGCTCCGCCGTCATCATATATTCCCCCGGGGGGAGCGATGAGATAGAGAAATGCCCTGCTTTATCGCTAATCGCGCCGTAGACCGCATGGATGCCGTCGAAGCTGCCGGCCATCCACCGCACGTGGACGCCTTCCATGGGCTGCCCGCCGGATTGATTCACTGCCGTCCCCTCGATGCTGCCCGGCTGGGCGCACCCTATCGCCGCGCACACCAAAAACAGAGTCGCGAGTCTCACTTCAGACAATATATCGCGCCGGCCTTTGCACCGGCAGCCACCGCCGGCGCCGGCCGGTTGAAAAGCACCAGTGCGGTGGTGGCTGGCCATTGCCAGTCCGGCGACAGCTTGATTTTTCAGTAGCTTAGCTCTGGCAATGATTTTGCAATGCAAGCGGCCAGGAGGATGTTAGACATGAATGCAAAATTGCTTGCTCTATTATTTATGGCCGGAACCAGCGTATTCGCAGGCCCGCGGTTCTTCTTCGGCGTCGGCGTGGGATATGCTCCGGCTCCCATGGCCGTGTATGCGCCTCCGCCCGTGCCGGTGGCGAGTTATTATGTGCCTCCCGCCCCGGGTCCCGGTTACACTTACGTGTCCGGTTACTATGCTCCGGTGGGCCGGCGTTGGGCGTGGCACGGAGGCTACTGGGCTCGTCCCCCGTATGCACGCGCCTACTGGGTGGCTCCGCGCTACTATCATGGCCGCTATTTCGGCGGATACTGGCACCGATAGTACGTTTGATCCTGTCTCCCTTCCTTGCCTCCGTGCCGATCCATAGCGGACAATGACCTTACACGAGAGGGGATCGGAGCGGAATGGACAATCCGGGCAAGCCAGACATCACTAACAACACAGACATGCTGGGCAGTTTTCAAAAGAGCGAGCAGATGGTGCTGGCTCTTTTGGATTCGGCCACGCAGGCGATCATCAGCATCGATCGAAGCGGAAGGATTGTGCTGACCAACCACCGGACTCACGAGATGTTCGGCTATTCCCACGACGAACTTCTGGGGGAGAGAATCGAAATTCTGCTGCCGGATTCCAAACGCTCCGCGCACCGCGGCGACCGGGAAAACTACTTCGAACGACCGCATATTCGCCCTATGGGCATTGGTCTGGACTTGGCCGGCCGCCGCAAAGACGGTAAGGAATTTCCGGTGGAAGTCAGCCTCAGCTACCTGGAAATGCCCCAGGGCACTTTCGCCATCGCCTTCGTAAGCGACATCAGCCAGCGCAAACAACTGGAGGACCAGTTGATGCACGCGCAAAAGATGGAAGCCGTGGGACGGCTGGCGGGCGGCGTGGCGCACGACTTCAACAACATGCTGACCGTGATTTCCGGCTACAACCGCATGATCCTGGATGAGCTTTCCCCGCTGGATCCGCTGCGCGGATACGCCGAGGAGATTCTGAAAGCGGCCGATCGCGCGGGCGCCCTCACCAATCAGTTGCTGGCCTTCAGCCGGCGCCAGATCATGCAGCCGCGCGTGATCAACGTGAACGCCGTGATCGAACAAACCGAAAAGATGCTTCGCCGCCTGATTGGCGAAGACGTCGAACTGGAGTTCGGACTGAAGCCCAATACCGGCAACATCCGGGCGGATCCGGGGCACGTGGAGCAGGCCATCATGAACCTGGCGGTGAACGCCCGCGACGCCATGCCGCTGGGCGGCCGCCTCACCCTCGAAACCGCCAACGCCCACCTGGACGAAAATTACGCCAAGACCCACATGGGCGTGGTCCCGGGCGAATTTGTGATGATTGCGGTGAGCGATACCGGCATCGGCATGGACGCGGAAACCAAGCGCCGCATCTTCGAACCCTTCTTCACCACCAAGGAGAAGGGCAAGGGCACGGGGCTGGGCCTGGCGACGGTCTACGGCATCGTGAAGCAGGCCGGCGGCGACATCTGGGTCTACAGCGAACCCGGCCACGGCACCACCTTCAAGCTGTATTTTCCCAGGGTGGCCGAGGCAATCGCCGATACCCCGGCAGGCGAACGCGAATCTCCGCAGGGCCAGAACGAGACCATCCTGGTGGTGGAAGACGAAAAGGCCGTGCGCGATCTTACCGTGCGCATGCTGCAGCGGCTGGGCTATTCGGTGCTGATCGCCTCCGGAGGCGCCGAGGCGATCGAGATCAGCGCTGCGCATCCCCAGCGCATGCCCTGCTGCTGACCGATGTGGTGATGCCGAACATGAGCGGCCGGCAGTTGGCGGATGTTCTTTCGGAGACCCGGCCGGACATGAAGGTGATCTATCTCTCCGGCTACACCGAAAACACCGTGATTCACCACGGGGTGCTGGATGCGGGCATCGAGTTCCTGCCCAAGCCGTTCAGCCGCGAAGTGCTGGCGAAGAAAATCCGCGACGTGCTGGCCAAGTAGCTCCGGATGTGGGGCAGGCTTCAGCTGCAGCGGGCTTCAGCCCGCGCGGCCTCGAAATACTCGACCATGGGTATTCCTCTGCCGCTTGAGCCAGCCCGGCGCGCACCGGATTTTGGAGGATGTAGTTCTCGATTCGCTGGAATTCGTTGGCATTGCGCACGAGACGATCATAGCTCTCGTCCTGCCAGAACGGCCGGCCCGTTTGCCCCCAGCAGTTTGTTGCTTTCCCGCGCCGAGGCGCCCTTCAACCTGCGCAACAGGGCGGACACCTCGGCCTGCGGAGTGATCAGCAAGTGAACATGATTGGGCATCACCACCCATGCATGCAACAGGTAATCGCCAGCCGCGCCCTGGCCAATCGCATCCGCCACCACTTCGGCGATGTCCGGCATTCGCAGGTACAGCGGGCCGGCGCGTTGCTCATCCAGCAACCGGTCCAGGCAGGCGAATGCCTTTCCCGAACTCAACCGTCCGCTCGGAAATACCCTGCCGGTTGGCAGGCTGCCGTGCAGACGGAATGTGACAAATAGCGGTTCTCCAATCGCATGATGGTGCGGAAGCCGGCGGTAAGACAACTGCATGTATCAGTAGTGCAGAGGGAGAAGGAGAATTCTCATCTCACGCTGGGATACGCGCGGGCTGAAGCCCGCTGCAGGCTGAAGCCTGCCCCACAGAACCGGCTACCTCGCCGCCGGATTCAGCAGGCCGCGGATGCGCAGCCAGTCGGCCAGGCGCGCCGGCCAGGAGGAAAGCGCCTCATCGGTCGGCGCGAGGCCCACGCCGTGCGGTCCGCGCTCGTAGATGTGCATTTCCGCCGGTACTCCGGCTTTGCGCAGCGCCAGGTAAAACAACACGCTGTTCTCCACCGGCACAGTGCGGTCCTCGGTGGTGTGGAACAGGAAGGTGGGCGGCGTCTGCGCGGTGACCTGCAATTCGTTGGACATCAACTCCACCAGTTTCGGGTCCGGATTGTCGCCCAGCAGCATCTGCATGGAGCCGCGATGGGCGAACGTTCCGAAAGAGATCACCGGATAGCACAGCACCATAAAATCGGGCCGGCTGCCGGCGCGATCGATGGGGTCGGCCGCACTCGGGTTGCCTCCGTCGAAATGGGTGCCCGCCGAGGAGGCCAGGTGCCCGCCGGCGCTGAATCCCATGATGCCGATCCGGTCGGGCAGCACGCGATATTCGGCGGCATTGGTGCGGACCGTGCGGATGGCGCGCTGCGCATCGCCGAGTTCGATCGGGTGGTGGTACTTGGGACCCAGCCGGTACTTGAGCACGAAGGCGGAGACGCCGATGGAGTTCAGCCAGCGGGCGATGTCTGTGCCTTCTTTCTCCGTGGCAAGGTGTGCATAGCCGCCGCCCGGGCAGACAATCACCGCCGTGCCGGTCCCGCGGCCCGCCGGCACCAGGTAGGGCGTAAGCGTGGGCTTGTCGATGTCTTCGGTGCCTTGCGCTCCGGGTGCGCCATCCGGCCAGAGCAGGTTCGGCTTTGGGGGCAGCCGGCTGCGATAAGGCTAAGCCGGAGAGCAGCAGCAGGGAAAAGAGTGCGCGTGTCATAGCCATTACGTTATCACCCTCAGATCGCCCTTTCCCCACACGGTTTGCCGGCCTACTCCTACCCAGCGGGCGGCGCGCAGCCAGGGGAGGAATTCGGCCAGTTCGCCTTCATACTCCGCCTCGCCTGTGAACCCGCCCATAGGATGGACTTGGCCGGTGCGGCCGCTCTTGCGGCTGGCGCGTTCCCGCACCAGTTTGTACGAGTTGAGGCGCACGGCGCCCGCGCGGAGCCCCAGCCCGAAAAAATCGACGTCCAGCGGGCCCGCGCCGTACAGCGCGCGGAGCGTGCTGATGCGGTCCCGTAAGCGGGCGAAAAGGATGGGAAACACAGGACGTTCCACGCGCGCGCCGTCGCTTTTCAGTTCTGTCGGCGTCAGGAAGTGGACGCGCACCCGCGGTTCGGCATACGGGTCGGGGTCCAGGAGCATCGCCAGCGGCGGCCCTGGCACTTCGTCTACCTCGGCGCCCCGTCCTCGAGGTCCAGTTGCTCCACATGTTCCAGTTCGGTACGGCCGCGTCCCGGCCCGATGCCGCGCAGGGCCAGTTGCGCAAAAGCCGCGCGGAATTGCGGCAGGACCGGCGCTCGCAGATCGAAGACATGAACGTCCAGAAAGAAGCTGCCCATGGGTGGAATCGTCAGACCATCCAGGTGGGCCACGCGAAACACAAAAGGCCGGGGCCAGTCCTTCAGGCCGCTGGGGCCGATGCCTGAGGATGCGCCGGGCTCGAACAGCCGGGCGTAGTCCGCGGGAGTGGCACTCTCGCGCAGCACCGTGCCAAATGCGCCGCGCACCAGATTGGCGCTCTTGCCGCGCGGGAAATGCACCCGCTCGGCGGCCCGGAAGTGAAATCGGAATCGGTAGAACTCGAATGTATTCACGCTTCTAAGGCGGAGTCCGTGCTCCGGGAAGGCGGGTTTTGCGGTCTCGGACACGGCACGCTCCTGTTGTATAATGGTATGGCATTTGACTCTAGTTTTCCGCTTCGTACAAAAAGGGGGCTGCGTGAGTCCATCCGCAACTCCCTTTTTTGTTAAGGGACGCGAAGCCAGGGTCGAAGTGCAGTTTAGAAAGCGTTAAAGAAGGAATATAGGCAGATGAAAGAAAAAGGTACAGTGAAGTGGTTTAACGCAGCCAAGGGCTACGGCTTTATCCAGCGGGAGAACGGAGAGGACGTCTTCGTGCATTTCTCGGCGATTCAAACGCAGGGATACCGCAGCCTGGATGAAGGCGCGAGAGTGGAGTTTGAAGTGACAAAGGGCCCCAAGGGTCTGCAGGCGACCAACGTCACGGCGGCCTAATGGGATCCTGCGGATCGGCGCTGCATCGTGCGGGCCGATCCGGCTCGCCAATTCCAAAGTTGGAGGTTTATGAGCAAAGAGGACAGCATCGAAGTAACCGGTACGGTTCTGGAGAAGTTCCCTAGCGGGCTGTTCAGCGTCCAACTGGAGCACGAGCGCGTGGTTCTGGCACACCTGGCGGGCAGGTTGCGCCGCAATCGCATCCGCGTTCTGGCGGGCGATAAGGTCACCTTGGAATTGTCTCCCTACGATTTGACCAAGGGCAGAATCACTTTCCGCCACAGATAACATCCCCGTTGTCCATCCGCGAGCACTCAGGCTGTTGCGTACTTTTAGTTTATCTTAGTGTGCAAACAGTTCACGTGCCTTATGGCGTCCGGCATGATAAAAGACAAAGAGGGGCGGACGAGTCACAACATCCGCGATATTTTTTTCGCGGATCCCTCCGATTCTGGTTAACTTATTAGTAATTAATAGGCAAAGGGCATCCCATGAAAGAGCCTGAACGAACCTGAGCAGAGGCGGCGTACTCGGGTGAAGCATCCGCCACCGCTATAATCAAGTCGGAGGGCGGGGTGGAAAAGCCCAAAAATCCCAGAACCGATCGCGCAAGCAGTCTGCCGATCCGGCCGAAGATCTTACTAACGGTGCTATCCCAGAAAGTGGTGGGACAACCCGCGGCCACGCGGGTGATAGTCCCTTACATACAGATGTTCCAGGCGGGCCTGGCCCCGGAAGGCCGCCCGGTAGGGGTGTTTCTGCTGCTGGGACCCACCGGCACCGGCAAAACCAAGACCGTGGAAGCCCTCGCCGAAGTTCTGCACGGCAGCGAAAAGAACGTTCTCAAGGTGGATTGCGGCGAGTTCCAGATGGAGCACGAGGTGGCCAAACTGATCGGCGCGCCTCCCGGCTACCTGGGACATCGCGAAACGCAGCCCATGCTGACGCAGCAGAAGCTGAACGCGGTCACCAGCGAGAAGTGCAGCCTGTCGCTGGTGCTGTTCGACGAAATCGAAAAGGCCGCGCCTTCCATGACGCGCCTGCTGCTGGGCGTGCTGGACAAAGGCGATTCTGCGCCTGGGCGACAACTCCACCGTCAATTTCGAAAAGAGCCTGGTGTTTCTGACCAGCAACCTGGGCGCGCGCGAGATGATGCGCGAGATCAACCCGGATTTCGGCTTCCAGTCGGTGAAGACCGCCGAGCGCACCGATCTGACCAGCAAGCTGCAGGACATCGCGCTGGTGGCCGTCCGCAAGCGGTTTTCGCCGGAGTTCGTCAACCGCATCGATTGCATCATCACCTATCAGCCGCTGACCGCGGAATCGCTCTCGGCCATTCTGGATCAGCAGATCGTGGACCTGCAGAACCACGTCAACACGCGGCTCGGCAATCGCAGTCTTCACCCTGGAAGTGCCCTTCGAGGCGCGCCAGTTCCTGCTGCAAAAGGGAACCAGCGCGGAATACGGCGCGCGCGAACTGAACCGCACCATCCACCGTTACCTGACGCAGCCTCTGGCCACGCTGGTGGCCACCAACCAGGTCAACCCCGGCGCGCGCGTGCGGGTGGATGTGGCTGAGGATGGGCAATCGCTGAACATCCGCTCGCAGGATCAGGCGAGTGGCGCCGTGCGCCCGCCAATCCCACCGTGCTGCTGGTGGACGACAATCGCGACCTGCTGCACTTTCTGGAGCGCCTGATGGCCGATGCCGGCTGGACCCTGCTCACCGCCGAATCCGCCACCGAAGCCAAGCGGCTGATGCAGGAACACAAGCCCAACGCCGCGCTGCTCGATTACATGCTGCCGGATGGCAACGGCGTGGAGTTGGGCGTGGAGTTCCTGCAGTCCGTGCCGCAAATGCTGGTGATCGTGATGACCGGGACCATCCTGCCGCCGGAAGAGGAGGCGCTTGTGCGAAGAACACAATTTCCCGGTGCTGCGCAAGCCCTTCCTGGCGTCCGACGTGATGAACCAGATCCGCAGCCGCCTGACGCCGGTCACGGGAGAAGTGCGGGCATAAACAAAAAGCCGGGCAACTATGTTGCCCGGCTGAAATCATCTCAGGCTGACGGATCTGTTAGCGGCGTCCGCCGCCGCCACCGCGCATTCCGCCACCACCGCCCATGCGCATTCCGCCACCACCCATGCGCATTCCTCCACCACCCATGCGCATGCCGCCACCGAAACCGCCGCCGAACGATCGCCCGCCCACAGCGCCGCTACGTCCCATAGCGCCGAGAGATCCACGCGTCATGACCGGGGGACGCCCGCGACCAGCCGGATACGCGCCACGTCCATAGCCATTCCCATAACCACGTCCACCATAGCCATACCCATAACCACGTCCGCCATAGCCATACCCACCGCCATAGCCGTAACCACCGCCATAGCCGTAGTAGCCGCCCCAAAAGCCCGGCGACATGAAGCCCCATCCGAACGGACTGAAGAGATAACCGTCTCCCGGCATGAAGCCAAAGTCGTCAAAGTACGGATCCCAGTACCAGCCGGCGCCGGTATACCAATTCGGGTTGGTGCCAGCGACAGTTTGCGCCAGCGACATATTGGTTTCGGCCGAATACTCGCTGCGCAGTTTACTCCAGGCGTACAGCGGATCGCTGGCTTCGGTGGGCTTCACGTGGAAGCCTTTCACCTTCAGCTTGGGATTGCCAGAGCCCAGGGTTACCTGATCGCCTTTAAACAAGTAAGCAGTGCGGTTACCCTGTTGTACGTTCGCGTGGCCGTCGTAGACCATCACCTTGGGTTGATCGGCATTGAAGGCGTAAACACCGTGCTTCAAGATTGCGGTGGTGCTGCCGTGATTGAGCACCGCAAGGTGATTTTCCTTTTCCACCTGATCGGCTTCCACCATGGCCGTTCCGCGCAGGACTTCGACGCGCGTATCGATGATGGAGGCGGAGATCATCTTCACTGCACTCTGGTTGCCCAGTCGCAGGAACACGCCCGGGGTAAGCAGTACTTCGGCCCGGCCGTCCTGCGTCTCGATTGTCTGTCCCGGCGCTGCCAGGAGAGATCCGAGCTGTTTCTCGGTGACGGTCTGGCCATTCAGCGAAACCATCCCTTCCGTAAAATTGACTGTTCCCGGCCGCGCAGTATGCTGTTGGGCCGGGAGTAGCAACGCTGCCGCCAACAACGTTCCGGCGACGCGGCCCGATGTCTTCAACAGGTTAACCATGATCTTAATTCCTTCCACTTAATAAGATGCAGGGTCAGAAGGGACCGTTCCTGGGCCGTCCGGGCTATTACAAATCTATACAGAGGAAAAAGGCCGGGCGTTTGGCGTGAAATCGTACCAATCGCGGGGTTCACACGTAAAGGTTTATCGATGGGAGGCCGGCAACACTGCGGCCGGATCAAAGTCGTTCCCTGTGAACGACTCGCCACTCGGTGAAGCCGCAGCCGCAACGGTCTACTTGGTAAAGGCGATAACTTCGGTGGTGATCCGACCACGCTACAATCTGATGATACCCGGACAATAGAGCGCCGGGGTCGCTCTCTGGGGGGTACGCCACTCCCCAGATCGACCTATGTGTTTCGGTGGAGTGCACAAGAATGTACTCGACATTGCCCGCCTTGGCACCGTCCAAAGCTTTCCTGAAGTAATCACCACGCAAGAACGGGTCCAGCTGAAGGAACCGGCCGAAAGGCACGCCTTGGACGACAGGATATAAGCCGGTCAGAAAAGGGTAGACCCAGAAAGGTGCTGCCTGCCGGTATAGTCTCAAGGTGCCGAATTGAGGCGGCATCCTCACTGCTTGCATGGAACTTGCTCCCGCCGATATCAACCCACTCACCGGTCCGGTACACGCGTACCATCGTGGCCAGCGACAGGATCGCGCACACGAGGACCAAAGCCGCCAAAAAGACTGGCCTGGTAGTTCGGGTCGTTCTCGATGTTCTCGTCAGAAGAGCAGTAATCGCGTATGGCACGACATATATGAAATTCTCCGCACTCCAGCGGGGAAACAACGAAAGACCTGCGGCTATGGTCACAATCGAGAGATGCCGCTCATCCTTCCAGCAAAGGGCCCCGGCAGCGAGCGCTACGCCGAAGGGTAGAGCGACAAAGATCTCAGGCCAATGTGGGGCAGATCTAAAGAGAAACACGAGATTGTTCTTCAGGTATGGAACGTAACTTGTCGAGTAAAGCCGCAGCGCCGCCAGGATCCCGCGATGATGCTCAAATCCTATGATTGATCCCGTGGTGGCGGCAAACAGGAATGCGTCAAGCAGGAGCGCCGATCGCTTCCTCCCGGTGAAACGGGAGAGAATTGCGAGCGCGGGGATTATACTCGTTAGGGTGAACCCAAACGAGAAGGCCGCCAAACACGCAGCCAGCCTGCGGATTACCGGACAAGCCGCGCTAGCGAAGGCGAGAGCCACCATGAGGATCATGGTCGAATCCCATCTGTGATTAACGAAGTGTTTAATCGACAGGAGCGGCAGGGATGACGCCCATAGGGTGGACCCGAGCACTGCTCTCGATAAGTCGTGCCGCGCCACGAGCAGGAATATGCATGCTCCAATCGATGCCCACTCCGCAGCTAGCCAAAGCCTTGCGCACATCAATGGTGTCCACCAGCCAATTCCCTGAATCAGTGCTTGCAGATAGAAGGTGAGGGGCCCAGCGACGGTATAGAAATTGAACACTGGAGCGTGACCAAGCTGGGCCACGCGAATTCCGCCGGCGATCCACAGGCCCTCGTCGTACTCTACCCTATAGTTGATAACCACGGGAATAAGAACGGCGAAGGTTAGGACGAAGATGGCGGTGGCAACCGCAGGCTTACTCGCCTGCAAGCGCGAGCTATCCATCTACTTAAAGCGGTTATCGCCGCCGGCTATGGCTTCATCGATTACCGACTTCCATTTGCTTGTCATTCGGTCGACCTCGTCCTGCGTAACCTCTTGCTTGCGGGCCGCCTTCGTGGCCTTCGTGTACTCCACAAAGTCCCGCGCTCCTGCGTAACCTTGCGGTATCGCAAACTCCTCTGCGACGGGCTCGCCTTCATGAAGATCAATCACCTCCGTCACGGTCGCAAGTTTGCCGGACTTGTCGTACTGATCGTCTCTGACCGACAGCCACGCAAGATCTTGGATCGCCGACATCACTCGACTTGAGGAGCTGCCATCATTGTACGAGTGACGAACCGTGGCTCTAATGATACTGTGGCCAAATGCCTTCTGTGTAGTGGCGGAGCAGGTGACGCTGTTAAGAGGATTCCCTTCCGAGAAAAAGCGCTCGCAAGCCGCCTCCCGGTAAAGAAACCGAGAGATTCTGCGCTGCACAATAGGTGACGTAACATAATAGCGCGAAACTGGATCAATGACGGTTTCCGTCTTATCCGGGACATTCCAAATGATGGTCATCGGCTTCTCGATTTTCTCGACGACGGACCCGTCGCTCCGAACCATTCTCTGCAAGATGGCGCTTCGGCCGGTTCTCGCGTCGGTTATCTTTTCGACTGCCGTGTATGGAACTACCCTGATCAGATCTGGCGTCGCCTTCAATGAATACACGAGATAACCGACGCCAAACATAATAACTGCAGCCGTTCCAAGGATCGTTTGTTTCTTCACAAATCCTCCATATCGACTATGGCATGCGCTCAGCAGCCTTCTTTGCAGCATGTTGTCAGGTTTACGTACCCGGTGACACACTCCCCTGGTTCAACGCAACGCCACCTCCTTTTCGGTCCAAACATATAAATAGTTTAAGATCTGAAACCAGTTAAAAATTGTAGTGCCGGGTTTAAAGCGAATCAAGAGAAAAAGCGGAGAAAAGCGGAACGGTGGATAGAAATCGGGAATTCTGGTAATCAATAACACGTGAGCGAGCGGCTTGATTTTTCCATCCAGGAGGTACCGGATGGTGGGGGAGCATTCCGTGGGAGTTGTGAGGACGGAGAATCCGGAAAAGCGAAATCCAGGACTGCCACGCCCGCTCGTAATGAGCTGGCGTGGCAGTCTGCAAACAAGCGGCGCTTCTAGTAATCCATCTCGGGACCGTGGCCGCCGCCCGGAGCCGGGGCCGGCTTCTTCTCCGGAATCTCGGCGATCATGGCTTCGGTGGTCAGCATCAGGGACGCGATCGACGAAGCATTCTGCAGCGCGGTGCGAGTCACTTTGGTGGGGTCGATGACGCCGGCCGCAACCAGGTCTTCGTAAACATCCGTGGTGGCGTTGAATCCGAAGTTGGGATTCGTGCTTTCCCGGACCTTGCCGACGACGATGGCGCCTTCGGTGCCCGAGTTGACCACAATCTGCCGCAGCGGCTCTTCGCAAGCGCGGCGCACGATGTCAACGCCGATCTGCTCGTCGCCCGGGATCTTCAGGGTGGCGAGAGCCTGGGCAGCGCGCAGCAGGGCCACGCCGCCGCCGGGAACGATACCCTCTTCCACGGCCGCGCGAGTGGCATGCAGAGCATCTTCCACGCGAGCCTTCTTCTCCTTCATCTCGGTTTCGGTGGCAGCGCCAACCTTGATCACCGCAACGCCGCCGGCCAGTTTCGCCAGCCGCTCCTGCAGCTTCTCACGGTCGTAGTCGCTGGTGGTTTCGTCGATCTGGGCGCGCAACTGCTTGATGCGGCCTTCGATCGCCTTACCCTGTCCGGCGCCGTCCACGATGGTGGTATTGTCCTTGTCCACCGTCACGCGCTTGGCGCGGCCCAGATCTTCCAGCCGCACGCCTTCCAGTTTCACGCCGATATCCTCCATGATCGGCTTGCCGCCGGTCAGGATGCCGATATCCTCCAACATGGCCTTGCGGCGATCGCCGAAGCCCGGAGCCTTCACGGCGCAGGCATTCAGGGTGCCGCGGAGCTTGTTGACCACCAGGGTGGCCAGCGCTTCGCCTTCCACTTCCTCGGCGATGATCAGGAGCGGCTTGCCGGAGCGGGCGATCTGCTCGAGCAGCGGCAGCAGGTCCTTCATGTTGCTGATCTTCTTTTCGTGGATCAGGATGTAGGGATCTTCCAGAACCACTTCCATGCGCTCCGGATCGCTCACGAAGTAGGGTGAGAGGTAGCCGCGGTCGAACTGCATACCTTCCACGGTGTCCAGTTCGGTCACCATGGTCTTGGACTCTTCCACGGTGATGACGCCATCCTTGCCGACTTTCTTCATGGCGTCGGCAATGATGTTGCCAATGGTCGTATCGCTGTTGGCCGAAATGGTTCCAACCTGCGCGATCATCTCACCGGAAACGGGATGGGAGAGCTTTTTGACTTCTTCGGTGGCCACTTCCACGGCCTTTTCGATGCCGCGCTTGAGAGCCATCGGATTGGCGCCGGCGGCAACCGCCTTCACGCCTTCGCGGTAGATCGCCTGGGCCAGGATGGTGGCGGTGGTGGTGCCGTCGCCGGCCACATCGCTGGTCTTGGAAGCGACTTCGCGGACCATCTGGGCGCCCATGTTCTCGAGCGGATCCTTCAGGTCGATTTCCTTCGCTACGGTGACGCCGTCTTTGGTGATGTTCGGGCCGCCGAACTTCTTTTCCAGGACCACGTTCCGGCCCTTGGGGCCGAGGGTCACTTTTACGGCATCGGCAAGCTGGTTGACACCGCGCAGGATCGCCTGGCGGGAAGCTTCTGAATAAACAATCTGTTTCGCCATTGTGTGTTGACTCCTTTAGCTAGCTTTCTTCGCCACTTTGGGAGCGGCGTCCAGAATTCCGAGGACTTCGTCCTCACGCATAATCAAATATTCTTCCCCGTCCAGCTTGATGTCGCTGCCGGAGTACTTCCCGAACAGAATGCGGTCGCCAACCTGGACATCCAGGGCTACCGTCTTGCCATCTTCCAGGCGTTTGCCTTTACCGACGGCCACCACTTCGCCCTCCTGGGGCTTCTCTTTGGCCGAATCCGGGATGTACAAGCCGCCGACTTTCTGCTCCTGCTCTTCAATCCTCTTGACCACGATACGGTCATAGAGCGGACGAATCTTCATGGAACAACTACCTCCACTGATGAATTGGTTTAGGGTTGAGGAGCACGCTTGCTCCGCCACTCATTATTAGCACACTCTTCGGTAGAGTGACAAGATTCTGCTGTAACTAAAAGAACACTCACGATTTAAAATGCTTGACAGGATTACGCTAAGATTCGTTGACTGCCTCGAAGACTCCCTCTTCCCGGTTCTTCCGCACCTGGTTCCAGGGGAAACACTGCCCGTTCATCGCCACGTAAACCCCCGGCGCCAGAGTCTGCACAAAGGCCAGGGCGGTTCCCAGGTTGAACATCCCGTCGGAACTACCGAAAGTATAGGGCACCATGGCCCCGGTGAGCACGATGGTCTTGCCGGCAACGCGTTCGCCCAGCGCGCGCGCCGTGGTTTCCATGGTGTCGGTACCGTGCGTGATCACAATCCGCTCCTCGGCGGCGGAGGCGCACCGGTTGAGGATCAGTTGGCGGTCCTGATCGGTCATCTGGAGGCTGTCGATCATCAGGAGCGTCTCGATGGCCACCGCCAGGCGGCAGCGTCCCAGGCGCAGCATGTCGGGCAGGTGGGTGTTCTGAAAAAACAACTCGCCGGTCAGTTCGTTGTATTCCTTGTCGAAGGTCCCGCCGGTGATAAAGATGCGAATGGGCTTGGGATTCACACCGCGCAGTATAGCAGCGTAAAATGGGAACAGGTCTATGGCCACCGCACTGCGAATATCGGTCGAAGAGTATCTGTGCAGCCACTACGAGCCGGAGTGTGAACTGATCGGCGGAGAACTCTTTCAAAAACCAATGGGCACTCGCGAACACATGAGAATGGAGAGGAGACTGGCAGAAATTCTCGCCCGGTACGAGCACGAAGGGCTGGGCGAGGCGATCCATGAACTGTCGGTGCTCCACGGCGACGATGTGCGGATTCCAGATCTGGTATTTGCCCGGCCTGGGGCCCAATTTCAAAACGGCATTCTCATCGACCCTCCCTTACTTTGCATCGAAATCCTCTCGCCTTCCCAGCGGCCGAGCGAGTTGTTCGCCAAATGCGAGGCTTACCATGCCTGGGGCGTTCCCTACTGCTGGATCATCGATCCGGTGAAGAAGCTGGCCTGGGAGTATCACCAGGACTCGCCGGTGCAGTTGATCCCCTTGACGGCCAGCCTGAAGGCCGGGGAGATTGCAGTTGGCTGCAACGAACTGTTCGGTTAACACGTTATATTAGTGGTAACCCATGCGAGGCACGCGCTGGCTTTTGCTGGTGGCCATCGCCGCGATCCTCGGCGGCGTCGTCATCCAATACCGGACCCAACAGGAGGTCAAAGCAAAACAGACGGTTGCTAAACCGAACCCGTTGTCCGATGCACTGAACGCGGCCGCGGACGATTACGAGTACACCAAGAAGAACGGTTCGGCCCCCTGCCCGCTGTACCACATCAAGGCGCACAAGTTCGAGCAGTCCAGCGATTCCTCCCACGTCGACCTGACCAACGTCGAACTGAAGATGTACAACAAGAGTTGTACCGGGTACGACCTGAGCAAAAGCGCCGCCGCCACTTTCTTCGCCAACGAAAACCGGCTCTACTCGGAAGGCGAGGCGGAAATCACGCTCAATCTGCCCATGCAGGGCGAACCCAAGCACACCCCGATTTCGGTGCGCTCTTCCGGCATTACTGTGGATACGGTCACCGGCCGGGCCGAAACCGACCGCCCCACCACGTTCACCTTCGAGCGCGGGAGCGGGAAGTCAGTGGGAGCCTTCTACGATCCTCCCAGCAAGGAATTGCGGCTCAAGAGTGCGGTGGAAGTGGATTGGACGCCCGAGGGTCCCCACGCCAAGCCACTCAAAATCGAGGCATCCAGCCTGGCTTATCACGAGAGTCTGAATGAGGTGGACCTCAGTCCCTGGGGCAAGCTGACTCGTGAAAATACCCAAGTGGAAGGCGAGAACGTAGTCATCCATTTGGAGGAGACCAAGGTGAATGACGAAGTCCGCCGCACCCTGAAGCAGGTGCACGCGATTCACGGGCATGGCACGGACACGTACCCCAATCGCAAGGTGCAATACGGTGCGGACGACCTGCTGGTGGATTTCAACGAGGACGGCGTGATTCAGAAAATCGCCGGCCAGAACAATGCGCGCCTGGTATCCACCGGGCAAACCGCGGAGACCACGGTTACCGGGAATCACGTGGACCTGGATTTCACCATCGACAAAAAAGAGAGCTTGCTGAACCATGTCTCAGCCACCGGCAATGGTGTGGTGAACGAGCGCCCGCTGCCCGCGCCGGGCCAGGCAAAACTTGGGGAGACGCATATGCTGCGCAGCGAAAACCTGGAAATGAAGATGCGGCCGGGCGGCCACGAAATGGAATCGGTGGTCACCCACGGACCGGGAACCCTGGAATTCCTTCCGAATGCCGCTTCGGACCATCACCGCATCGTCAACGGCAGCGACTTCCTGATTGCGTATGCGCCGCAGAATCACATCCAGAGCTTCCACGGCACTGGCGTGAAGACCAACACGGAAGCCACCGCGGATGAAAACAAGCTGCGCGCGCAAAGGAAGGAGCCCCCGCGGCCGGCCGGTTTCACCACCAGCCGGGAACTGACGGCCAGCTTCGATCCTAAAACCAACAAGCTGGCTTCTCTGGAGCAGAACGGCGACTTCACCTATGTGGAAGGCGACCGGAATGCCCGGGCTCAAAAGGCGACGCTCGATTCCAGCCAGAACCTGATTGTTCTGGATTCCGCCGCGCGCATGTGGGACTCCACCGGGGCTACCTCCGCCGACCGCATCCGCATGAACCAGGCCAACGGCGATTTCACCGCCGAGGGCAACGTGAATTCCAGCCGCATGCCCGATAAAGGAGGCGCCGGCAATTCGCAGATGCTGTCCGGCGACGATCCGCTGCAGGCGCAGGCTCACCGCATGGTGTCCACCAATCGCAACACCACGATCCATTACGAAGGCAATGTAGTGATGTGGCAGGGGGCCAACCGGATCACGGCCGACGTGGTGGATCTGGACCGCAAAGAGAAGAAGGGCCTCATCGCCGACGGCCACGTGGTCAACAATCTCTGGGAGACGCCCAAGGACGACGGCAAAGGTGACCCGCAGAAAAAGGCCGCGCCTGGTGTGCTGACCGTGGTGAAGGCGGCGCACCTGGTTTATACCGATAGCAACCGGCTGGCTTATTATTCCGGCGGAGTGGTTCTGAACCGGCCCGGCATGCATGTCACCAGCACCGAATTGCGCGCATTCCTGGCTGAATCCGGCTCCGACTCGCGACTGGATAAGGCGTTCGCGGACGGCAATGTGCTGATCGTCAACACCGGCAAAGGACACACGCGAACCGGCACCGGCGAGCACAGTGAATACTACACCGGCGATCAAAAGGTGGTTATCCGAAGCTCCAAACCGAAAGTGGCGAAGTTGGTGGACACGGTGAACGGAGCGCCCCACGTCAACACGCAGGCCCAGGAATTGACCTACTATGCTAACGATGATAGATTGCTGGTTAACGGGAGCCCAAACCAACCGGTTGAGTCGCAAATCTTTCGAAAAAACAAATAGGCCGCGATGAGCAAACTGGAGACCGACGAAATCTCGAAGTCGTATCGCGGCAGGCGTGTGGTGGACGACGTCTCCGTTCACCTGCAGCAGGGGGAAGTAGTCGGCCTGCTGGGTCCCAACGGCGCCGGCAAGACGACCTCCTTCTACATGATCGTCGGATTGATCAGTCCGGATTCCGGGCGGATTCTGATCGACGACCAGGACATCACCAGCCTCCCGATGTACAAGCGCGCCACACGCGGCATCAGCTATCTGCCGCAGGAGGCGTCGGTGTTCCGCAAACTCACCGTCGAGGAGAATCTGCTGGCCATTCTGGAAACCCTGCCGATGCGGTCGCACGAGCGCCGGGCCAGAATGGAGCAGTTGATCGACGAATTGGGCCTGGAGAAGGTCCGCCGCAGTCGCGGCTACATGCTCTCCGGCGGCGAGCGGCGCAGAGTGGAAATTGCCCGCTCGCTGGTGATCAGCCCCAGCTTTCTGCTGCTGGACGAACCGTTCAGCGGCATCGATCCCATCCAGGTGCTGGAACTGCAGCGCATCATTTTCGACCTCAAACGCACGGGGATTGGCATCTTAATCACAGATCACAACGTGCGGGAGACTCTGGCGGTGACGGATCGTGCCTACATCATCAATGAGGGGCGCATTTTTCGTGCGGGAAGTCCCGAAGCGTTGGAACGCGATCCGGAAGTCAAGCGCATCTATCTGGGGGAATCGTTTACCCTGAGGGTGTGACTACCAAAGCCATACTCCCGTTGCTCTTCGCTGCCTCTGCTTTTGCTCAACCTTTTTCCGCGGGACTCAAAGTCGGCCTTCCGCTTACGGACTTGTTAAACACTGTAAACGGCGTTAGCGCCGCGACCACGCAACGCTACCTTGTCGGACCCACGGTGGAGTTACACCTGCCGTGGGGATTCGGGGTGGAGGCGGACGCGCTGTACCGCCATTTCAACTACCAGGACGTGATCGGCTCCACCACCGGGGCGCTGGGCAGCGTCACCGGTGTCGGCGATTGGGAGTTCCCTCTGCTGCTCAAGTACCGGTTTCCCGCCAAGGTAATCCGGCCGTACATAGACGCCGGTGTGGCGTTCGACAGGTTAAGCAACTTCACCAGCACCGTTACGGGAAATCCAGAGAAGGGCACAACCACCGGAGCCGTTGCCGGGGTGGGAATCGATATCCATGTGCTCATCCTGCACATCCTGCCGGAAGTGCGATACACGCGCTGGACCAGCCAGCACTTCAACCTGGCCAACGCCCTGAACAGTAATCAAAATCAGGCCGAGTTCATGGTGGGGATCACGTTCTAAGCCGTGCGACAGACGACGAACACCGATCGTCCGTCCTACCGCCAATAGCCGCGATGCATGCGCCAGCGGCCATGCTCTTCGCGCCATTCCGGGTGGACCCATGCGGAGCGCCCGCGAGGGGGACGCATCCAGCGGCCATTCCGCCATGCCCAGCGGCCTCCCACGCGATCGTAGTAGCCATCGGCCCACACGTAACCGGGCCCTGGTGCGTAGCCCATGGCGCCATACCGCGGCGGGGGCGGCCCGTACCCGGCTACGGCGTAACCCGGTCCGCAACCGGAAAGCAAGGTGCCAATCAGTACCGCGGAAGCAGCCAGCAAGCTCTTTTTCATTTCAGGCCTCCTATAGAAATGAACGCGTCCCGGGGCGGTCGCGTTGCGGAGCTGAATTGAAGTTAATGTTAGCGGCAATTAATCCTTGACCTACACCGGTGAAACACGGACACTGGCCTAGGAGACTCACATGACAAAGTGGATCGTAACCCTGATCGCTGCATTTGTCCTGACCGCATCCGCCGCCGATGTTGCCGGGACCTGGAAGGCATCCGTCGAGACGCCTAACGGAACATTCGAAAGTACCTTCACCTTCAAAGTAGATGGCGCTGCGCTGACCGGTTCGGTCGCCAGCCAGATGGGCGAAGCCCAGATATCCGAAGGCAAGATCGACGGCGATAAGCTGTCCTTCGCAGTCAGCCGTGAAATGAACGGCCAGACCTTTAAAATGACCTACGATGGTGTGGTCAACGGGAACGAGATGAAACTCACAGTGCATTTCCCTGGCCGGGACGAAGGCTTCGAGATGACGGCCAAGAAGGCATAACAGAGCGAAAATAGGATTATGGCAAGGATCACGCAAGTGGATGTCAATGGCGCGAAGCGGCGCATCGATGCCGATGCGGACCGCACGCTCCTGAGCGTGTTGCGCGACGATCTGGATCTGACCGGCACTAAGTATGGGTGCGGGGAAGGGCAGTGCGCCGCGTGCACGGTGCTGATCGAAGGGCAGCCCACGAAATCGTGTCTTACTAAGGTGGGGACGGTGGCAGGCAAGCGCATCGTCACTATCGAAGGGTTGGCGCGCGAGGGCGAACTACATCCGGTGCAGCAGGCGTTTCTGGATGCCGAAGCCATGCAGTGCGGCTGGTGCACTCCGGGCATGATCCTGGGCGCGGTGGGATTGCTCGAGCGTACTCCGCATCCCACCGATGCTGAAATTGTGAGCGGCATGAATGGTCATATCTGCCGGTGCGGCACTTACCCGCGCATTGTCGCCGCCGTTCGCCAGGCTTCGAAGAAGGGAGGCCGGGCATGATCTCACGGCGCGATTTTTTTGCGGTGTTGGGCGGCGGGATTGTGGTGTGGATGGTGGACGATGCCGATGCGCAGGAATCCGGCGGCGGGGCGCGGCGCGGTATGAACCAGGCCATGCCGGAGCAGGTGAGCGCGTGGCTGCATATCGGCGAAGAAGGGACAATCACGGCGTACACGGGCAAGGTGGAAGTGGGACAGAATGCCCGCACCTCGCTGACCCAGGCGGTGGCGGAAGAGTTGCGCGTGCCGGTCGCTTCCATTCGCATGATCATGGGCGACACTACCCTCACGCCATTCGATATGGGCACGTTCGGCAGCCAGACCACACCCAGAATGTGGCCCCAGATGCGCAAAGCCGCGGCGGCCGCGCGCGAAATGCTGGTGGATCTGGCGTCGCAAAAGTGGATGGTGGATCGCGCCTCCATTCGCGTGGCGGATGGCACAGTGACGGCGGCCGGAAAATCGGCCGGTTTTGGGGAATTGACGAAGGGACAGAAGCTCACGCGCAGCATCCCCGCCAGCGAAGCTCTCACTCCGGCCACCCGGTGGAAAGTAGCGGGCGCCAGCGTACCTAAGATCAACGGGCGTGAGATGGTCACCGGCGCCCACAAGTACGCCTACGATGTGAAAAGGCCGGGCATGCTGCACGGCAAGGTGCTGTATCCGCCGCAGTTCGGCGCGCGGCTGGTGTCGCTGGACAGCTCTGCCGCGGAACAAATCCCCGGAGTCAAAGTAGTGCGCGACACCTTCAAAATAGGGCGCGAGGGCGCCGGCCCGGACCTGGTGGGTGTGGTTGCGCCGGATCCTCAAACTGCGGAGAAGGCGCTAGCCGCACTGCAGGCCCAGTGGAAACCGGTGACCGGCGCCACTAACAGCAAAGATGTCTTCGCGCACTTCAAGCGGACCGCGCGAGGCGGCGCGGTGGAAAGTCCGGGGCTGGTCCCGTACACCGTGGCTTATATCGCGCACACTCCGCTGGAGCCGCGCGCCGCGGTGGCCGAGTGGGATGCCGATGGCAAACTGACGGTGTGGACCGGCACGCAGCGGCCGTTTGGAGTCAAGAGCGAACTGTCGCAGGATCTCGGGATTCCCGAAGATCACGTGCACGTGCTGATGCCCGATACCGGGTCGGGGTACGGCGGAAAGCACAATGGCGATGCGGCAGTGGAAGCGGCGCGCCTGGCGAAGGCCGTGGGCCAACCCGTGAAGCGCAACTGGACGCGCGAAGAGGAGCTCACGTGGGCCTACTTCCGCCCGGGTGGACTGATCGAGGTCGCGGGCAAGGTGACTCCGGACGGAACCCTGACTCACTGGGAGTTCCACAATTACAATTCGGGACCATCGGGCCTGGAGACGCCCTACGAGGTGGCGGACAAGAAGGAGCAGGTGCACCAGGCGGATTCGCCCTTGCGCCAGGGTTCCTATCGCGGGCTGGCGGGCACGGCGAATCATTTCGTGCGCGAGAGCTACATGGATGAGCTGGCGCATTCGGTGAAGATGGATCCGCTGGAATTCCGGCTGAAGAATCTGAAGAACGAGCGTGTCCGCAACGTGCTGATGGCGGCGGCGGACAAATTCGGGTGGAAGGGCCGCAGGAAGACGGCGGGTCACGGATTCGGGCTGGCCGCCGGTATGGAAAAGGGCGGCTACATCGCCGCGGTGGCCGAAGTGAGCGTCACCGCGGGCGCGGTGAAGGTGCTGCGCGTGGTGCAGGCGTTCGAATGCGGCGCGGTGGTCAATCCGGAACAACTCCGCAACCAGGTGGACGGCGCTGCCGCGATGGGTCTGGGCGGAGCGCTATTCGAGCAGATCCAATTCGCCGACGGCAGGATCCAGACGAACCGGCTGTCCAAGTACCGCGTGCCGCGATTCGCGGATATGCCGGCGATCGAAACAGTGCTGGTGGATCGCAAGGACCTGGTCTCGGCGGGTGCGGGCGAAACGCCCATCATGGCCGTGGCTCCGGCTATCGGCAATGCCATCTTCGATGCCACCGGGCAGCGCCTTCGCTCCCTGCCTATGGCTCCGAAAGGGCTCACGGGGGTTTAGGCCGCCGCGAATTGAGGCCGTTGCCGACGGTACTGGCGCATACGGGCGATAAGAGACTTATAGAGGTTCTGGCTTGCCTGACGGGTTCACAATTGTCCGGCTTTGGCTTCTGCGTGAAGACGGTGGTACTTTCTCCGAATGGCGCGTCATGCGCCCGTAGCCGGCAACGGGTCGAAACTGCGGGCCCGCAAGGCATCCTCGGAGCACCTTGGGCGCAGCTAAAAATGCCGTTTGATTGTTTCCCAAAGAATTATTGCGCCGCCGATCGTTAGCGCGATCTCGATTAGGGATATCGTGGCCACATGGGCAAACCTGCCAGCGCATTTGACCTGATGCTCCCACCGGCTCCATCGATCGCCTCTCTTTTCCCTGATCTCCATGGTTCGGTTCCTCATTGCAAGCTGAGGCTATCGCAGTTCTGGTAAAATGCAGATCTCCGATCTACCGACTTATTTGCCGACTTTATGCGCTTTAGGCCTGGACAGGAACGGTCTGATGCCCTTGCGACCCACGACAATGGCGAATTCGAGAGGTCATTTGACTGTAGTTGGCGACGACCCCGCATTGCCGACTTAGGAACGTTCAGTGGGGACGCAGTTATTCGGTGGTTGCCTTCCGGGCCAGAGTGTTCCCCGAGTCGCCGAATGCTCAAGGATTTCGTGCAGTTGTTCGACAAGCCTGACGAGGCGATCTTGGCTTACTCGAGGCGTTGGGGAGTTCTCGGTATTTGTGAAGAACACGGTCTTCCAATAGATCACGGTTGCTTGCCTCGGGGCGGACTGAAGGTCTCATCACGGCACGCCTGGAAGTACACGGACACTGAGCTCCTTCAGGGAGATGGAGATCCGATAGCGGCGTGGCGACAATTTTCAGAAGCTGCCAATGCAATACTCAGTATTCAAGCGAGCCTCAACGCTAACGACCAGCCCGACAAACGATTGTGGCAAATTGCGCTCAAACCAGGGCCACACCCGAGCATCAGTGGAGTCCTTGACGATGTCTATTGGGACGCCGCACCGTGGTGGAACCGTCAATCTGATTCGAAGATCCTTATCGAGCTCTGTATTAACCGATGGATGAGGCTCGCTGGGGTTTTCCCGCAATTAGACTCCAAGGATCTTTCGATCCGTTTTTCGAGCGCTGGTCTATTTGGTGCAATTGCGGTGCAGTTATTGCTCGTTGTTGGCGGTTCCGAAGGTTGGGTAATCTGCTCAAATCCGAAATGCCACCAGATCTACGACTCGCCTCGAAGGCCCAAATCACACCAGCGGCACTTTTGCCCCGTGTGTAGGGTCGCGGGTATTCCCAAGAAATTCGCGGATCGAGCCTACGCTACCTGTCGAAGAGCAAAAAAAAGTCAACCACAACCGTGAATGAACTCGTAATAAACCATCGAATGAGTTTGCTGCGGATTGCCCTGGCCGGTTAAGTCGGCCACTCGGAGGAAACCCGTACGGATTCCTCGCGTGAATCTACCGTTCCGGCTATACCGTCGGCACCTCTGAGAATTCTTTCGTCCCATGAGGGAATTCCGCCTGCGTTGTCGCTCCTGAGAATGGGAAGACAGCCGGCCGCCAACCGTTGGCAGCGTTCACGCGCCAGGGCCGGCTCCCCAGCACCATTTTCAATCAGGAGAATTTGTAATGAAACGCTATACCCGACGTGTCTCTTTCGCACTGTGTGCCACACTCGCAACCGGCCTGATGGCGGCGCCCCGTCATAACGAGGCTCAACCGAACGTTCTGCCGCTGCCCGCATCCAAGGCCAGCACCGTTCCGCCTAATGGCGATGTGAACCCCTACGGTGTCGCCTTCGTGCCCCGAACCGTTCCTTCCGGCGGCAGCCTGATGCCCGGCGGCATTCTGGTGTCGAACTATAACAACGCTCAAAACCTGCAGGGAACGGGCACCACGATTGTTCAGATCTCGCCGCAAGGCGTCACTTCGGTGTTCTACCAGTCCAGCCGGATGGGGCTCAGCGGGGCGCTCGGCATCCTGTCGAATGGCATTGTGATCGCCGGGTATCTCCCCACCGCGGACGGTACCTCGGCTACCGCCGGCGCGGGCGGTCTGCTCTTCATTGACCGGCACGGCAAGCTGTTGGGCGCTTTGAACGGGACGCCGGTGAACGGCCCTTGGGGCATGGCCGTCCATGATCGCGGGCAGGGCGAAGCTCAAGTATTTGTGTCGAACGTGTTGGACGGCACCGTGGTCCGCTTCGACGTGATCTACGGCCCTACCGGCGAAGCGGTGAATATCGTCGATAGCGTCACGGTAGGTTCCGGCTTCACCCACTTTGGCGATCCCGCGGCGTTGGAGGTGGGCCCATCGGGACTGGCGTTCGATGCCGCGCACGATATTCTCTATGTCGCGTCCGAGGCCGATAGCGCCGTGTACGCCATTGGGTTAGCCGGCACGCGGACGAATTCGGCGGCAGTCGGGGAGCAGATCTATCAGGATTCGGTTCACCTCCACGGTCCGCTGGACCTGGCGATGGCGCCCAACGGTCACCTGCTGGTCGCCAACAGCGACGGCCACAACGCCGATCCCAATCAGCCGAGCGAACTGGTGGAGTTCACTACCGGCGGGGAGTTCGTGTCGCAGTACTCGCTCGATCCCAACAATGGCGGCGCGTTCGGGCTGGCGATCGATCCGCTGGGCGGGGGCGTCATCCGGCTAGCGGCGGTGGACGACAACGCCAGTAGCCTGTCGATGTGGACCACCGTCGTGAAGTGAGCGGGTTACTGCCGCTCGGTCAGGGTAATGGGCGTGCTCAGGCGAAAGGTCAGTCGTGTTTCCGAGGGCAGTGTGGCCGGTTTGCGCGAGAGCAGAACGCTGCCGGTGCCCGCGCCACCGCCCACGCCCGCTCCCACGGCGGCGCCTTTGCCTCCCCCGGCGATGGCGCCGATAGCGGCTCCGATCACCGCCCCGCCGGCAATCTTCGCGGCGTCCTCGGCGTGGTTCGGCTCCATCTGTTTCTGAAAGCTATCGGTCGCGATGGGCACTCGCTGGTTATCGGAGGTGTTGAGGAAGGTCAGCTCGATGACCAGCCCGGCGCCGCCCCTGGTTCGATTGCCGCGGTTGGTGGAGACGACTCGCCCCTCGGCCCGCGCGCCGCGCTCGGCGATGACAAACCCATCGGCCACCAACTCCTGATCGAGCGTGGCCGTAAAGGTGTCGCCGGGCGCGTTCCGCTCTGAAGAGAGACCATCCACAAGGCGCACCGGTATCAGCATTCCGGCGTTCAGCGTAACCGTGGGAGGTTGAGGCGGGGGCGCCGGCGTTACGGGCTCAGGCTCCACGCGCGCGGGTGGCAAAGGAATTGGCGCAGGCGCTTCCGGCGGCGGCGCTTTGGGCGGATCGATCCTGGGGGCCGGTTGCGGCGCCTCAGCGGGGGTCGGCGGCGCCTGTGCCTGCGCCACGGCGAGACCCTGGCGCGCCGCCGGGAACGGTGACGGTTTGGCGGCAAACGCCGGGACGTGTGGCGGCGTCACCCGCCGCGGCGGTTGTGATGCGTGAAGGTGCTGCCGGGCGGCCGGAACGGGTGCCGGCGTTTCGACTGTCTGGGACGTTGGCGGGGCGGGCGTCTGGGCGGCCGGTTCCTGTGCCGCAGCCACCGGAACCGCCGGCGGCGGACCTGGAATGGCCGGCGTATCCGCCCGGACCGCCGCAACTGTGGCCGGCTGAGGCTTCTGGACGAGCTTCATGAGGCCGGCGCCCACCAAAGCCCCGGCCAACACCAGGACCAGGATATGTTCTGCTTTCATCCCCATCTCCTTTTCCCAAAGCAAAGGACGGCGCGCCGGCCCGTTCCGTTTCTGGCTGGAAAACCCGGTAAAATTAAGAAACGCTCAGGTCATGCAGCAATTTCCCACTGATTTTTCGATTGGACCGGTTCGCATTGCGCCGGCCACCGTGCTGGCGCCGATGGCGGGCGTCACCGATACCGTGTTCCGCCGCTTCATCCGCAATTTAGGCGGCTGCGGGCTGATCATGACCGAGTTCACCAGCTCCCACGGCGTAAAGGCGTCGGTGAGCGCCCGCAAGCCTACCAAGACGCTGAAAAAGTACCTGGCCTTCGAGCCCGAAGAGCATCCTATTTCGGCGCAATTGTTCGGCGCCGATCCGGCGGTGATGGCGGATGCCGCGCGGGTCTGTCAGGACTTGGGCTTCGATATCCTCGACATCAACTTCGGCTGCCCGGTGAATAAGGTAGTCAAGTGCAACGGCGGGTCGGGCCTGCTGCGCGATCTGCCGCTGGTAGAGAAGCTGCTAAGCGAAGTGCGGCGCGCCATCGCCATCCCCTTCACCATGAAGTACCGCGCCGGATGGAATGACAGCGAACTGGTGGCGGTGCGGATGGCCCGTCTTGCCGAGGATTGCGGCCTGCAGGCGGTCGCGCTGCATCCGCGCACGCGAGAACAGGGGTATAGCGGCAAGGCCGATTGGACGCGCATCGCCGAAGTCAAGGCGGCGGTGAAGATCCCGGTGATTGGCAACGGCGACATCGTCACCCCGGAGGACGCCGCGCGCATGGTGCGGGAGACCGGTTGCGATGCGGTCATGATCGGCCGCACCGCCAGCAGCAATCCATGGATCTTTCGCCAGATTCGCCAGTATCTGGACACTGGGACGTATGTCGAGCCGACCCACCAGGACCGCTACCAGATGATGCGCCAGTATTATTCCATGCTGATCGAGCGCAGCGAAAAAGATACCGTCGGGAAGATGAAACAGTTCGCCACTTACTTTACTCATGGGGTGCGCCATGGCGCGCAGTTGCGTGCGGATATATACAAGGCGCAGGAGGCTCCGGCCATTCTGGATCTGGTGGATGGCTTTTTTAATCGCGAGCCGGTGCTGATTCCGTGAAGGAGGTTCAGTTGATCACCGATGGCGCCTGCCTCGGGAATCCGGGGCCCGGCGGATGGGCGTCGATTCTGCGCTACAACGGCCACACGAAGGAATTATGGGGGTGCGCGCCGCACACCACCAATAACCGGATGGAGTTGACGGCGGCCATTGAAGGCCTGCGCGCGCTACGCGAAAGCTGCACCGTGGAAGTAGTAACGGATTCCGAATATCTGAAGAATGGAATCACCACCTGGATCCATGGGTGGAAGCGCAAGGGCTGGGTCACCGCGGCCAAAAAGCCAGTGGTCAACCAGGATCTGTGGCAGGCGCTGGACCAGGAAGTAAACCGGCACAAGACCACCTGGACGTGGACGAAAGGCCATGCCAATCACAGCGACAACAATCGCTGTGACGAACTGGCAACGCGCGCCGCCCGCGACCAGAGCTGCAGTTGATGCCGGGAGAGTGTTTCATCGCGGAGTCGCGGAGACGCGGAGGAAGACGCGGAGAAAAAACTCGAATCTAATTTCGTCCGGGTTTCCTCTGCGTTTTCCTCGGCGCCTCAGCGCCTCGATGAGTTGCTTTTCGCGCGTACCTATTTCGCGGTCCATTCGCCGGCAGTGAGCCGGCCGGCCACGCGGCGCAGATTGCGAATGTCTTCTCCGGGATTGGCGGTGAGCAGAAGCATGTCGGCGATGCGCCCGGGCTGAATGGCGCCCCGGCGCTCCAGTTGGTGCAGGGCCATCGCGCCGTTGCGGGTGGCCGCGACGATCACTTCCAGCGGCGGAATGCCGGCGTCAGAAAGTGCTTCGGCTTCACGCAGGGCATCGCCGCCGCGGGAGGCCACGGCGATGGGCACTCCGGCGGAGAATAGCCGGAGGGTATTGCGGCGCGCGATCTCCAGTTGGCTGCCCGGCGGCAGGGCCGATAGCGACGGCGCGACCACAATTTGCAGATCGCGCAGACGTGCGAGGAGCGCCGCGTCCAGCGCTTCGGTATCGCCAATCGTGCCGACGATGCCGGATGCGCCCATCGCTACCAATGCGTTTATCCCGGCCTGGGTGTCCGCCATTCCGAGTGCGGGGACGCCGGCTTCGCGCGCGGCTTCCAGGGCCGCCTGTACCGCGGAAGGCGAAGATTTACCAATGTAAATGACTGGCGCTTTGGCCTTTACGCGCGCGGCCACCTGGGCACGGGCCGCTTCCGGCGAATCGGAGCGCACTATGCCGGGCGGCTCCGCCTGAGGGCAGACATCCACCAGACCGGGCACCAGGAAGCGGCCGGAGCCGTCGATCTTATCGGCCTCCGCGGGAATTGGAATGTTGGACATGGCGCCGGCTTCTCGAATCTCGCCTCCGGCCACCAGGACCAGCGAGTTACTGACCGGCGGCCCACCCTGGCCGTCGATCATCACGGCGCCGATTATGACTTTCATGTGACTTTCTTCCGGGGCTTTGCAGGCGCACAATAGCAGCGGCAGTACGGCGAGATAACGTCGCATGAATCATTTATCATAGCCGAGCTTCCGGCGGGGAACTGGAGTACAATCGCTCCTAAGATGACTCCTGAAAATATATCGGCCGCCGAGCCGAACGACGCGGGTATGGGTGAAGTCTCGCGGATTGCAGGCGTATTTTTCGAGCCAGGTAAGACGTTCGCCGATATTGCCGCGCGGCCGACTTTTCTATTGCCGATCATTTTGATGATCGTCGCCGGATTGGCCAGCAGCTATTTCATGGGGCAGAAGATCGGTTGGGAGCGGATGTTCCGCCACCAGGCCGAAACCAACTCCCGGATGCAGCAGATGCCCCCGGAACAGAGGGAACAGACGATCGCCGTGCAGGTGAAGGTCGCCTCAATCGGCGCCTTTGTCGGACCCATCGTCGCCGTTCCCCTGATGGGGCTGATCGAAGCCGGCATTCTGCTCGGAATCGTCGCCGGCATCATGTCCGCGCCGGTGCGCTTTAAGCAGGTCTTCGCAGTGGTCTGCTGGGCAGGGATAACCTACCTGGTTTCCGCCATTCTGACCATTGTGGTGATCTTCCTGAAGAACCCGGACGATTTCAACATGCAGAATCCGCTGGCGTTCAATCCGGCGGCCTTCATGGATCCGCAAACCAGTTCGAAATTTCTCTATTCCCTGGCGAGTTCCATCGACGTGTTCTCGTTTTGGGGCATCTTTCTGATTGCCACGGGTCTGAAAGCCGCGGCGGGCAAGAAGCTCTCCTTTGGCGGGGCGCTCTTCTCGGTGATTCTGCCGTGGGGCGTCTACGTCTTAGGCAAGAGCGCGCTCGCGGGGGTGTTCAGCTAATCAGGCTTTGCGAGCAGCGATGCCGGCGATTTGGCCGCTCTCCGAATAGTAGAGAATCTTCCAGGCGGCGAACTCGCGCCGCAATTCGCCGGGCTCGATGCGAAACGTGCCGTCTAACCGCAGGGCGCCGAGGAAGACTCCGCCCGGGCGAAGACCCTCGCGGATGGCGGGGAACAGGCTCCGCTGCAGGTACAGGAAATCGCAGATCAGATCGTAAGTCTCCGGTGCGATCGTGAACTCGCCGCGCTCCAGGTCGGCATGCCGCGCGGCGACCGGTAAACCCCGCGCGTTCCGGCGGAGCAGATCGAGCGCCACCCGGGACGCGTCCACCGCTGTCACGCGCCAACCGAGTTTGGCCAGGTAGAGGGCGTGGCGGCCAGTGCCACAAGCCAGGTCGAGCGCGCGGCCGGGGGGCAGCCACTCCGCGGCCTCAACTACCAGCGGCTCCGGCGACAGATCGGCATTCGCGCGGCCGCGGTAATATTCGTCCCAGTTGCGCGGCACGCCGGTCAGTTCCGGAAGATCAGGGTACGTCCCGGCGCGGGGGGCAGGCTGAGCGTATCCAGCCACTCTTTCTCCAGGTCCGCCAGGGGCTTCCCGTAGACCTGTTCGATGCTGGCGCTGCCGCCGCGCCAGACCGCCTCCACTTTCTTGATGCCGTACTTGGTGTCCAGATATTTCATGAAACTGCCCAACTCGGTATAGGTGATATCGGCCGAGTACATCGAGGAGGTCCAATCGGGATTGACCAGTTTCTCGAGCGGCAGCAGTTTGTGCGCCGCATGGTAGACGCGGACGTCGCCGTCCAAAATGGGGAACTCCGTGGTATAGACCGCCATTCCCTCCTCCACCCATTCCTGCGCAGCGCCCCACAGGTTGGAGAGGATCTCGTGCGCCATTTCGTGAGCCAGGGTGCGGGGACCGTCAATCACGTAGAATGTGGCGTGCTGGGCCGGCCGGGAGCGGCCGTCGCCATAGAACCCGATCAGACTTCTCAAATCCCGGCGCGACTTCAGAAAGAACGCGTAAATGCGATGGTCGTATGTGGGCGAGCCGATCATCTGGAGGATGGTTCCCCGGTCCTCCTCGGCAATGATTTCCAGGTCCTTGATGGAACGATCGGCAGGAGAACCAGGCTGGTAGCAAAGCAGGAAGTGAGGGGTCTGATTGCACTTCCAACTGAAGCCATCGCGGTCGAGATATTGGCGGATTTCGTCGGGAACAACAATACGCGCGCCGCTGACAGCCTGGAGGGACGGGAGCGTGACTGCGGACGGGCGTGGCGCGGGCTCGTGGCGGCAGGAGGTCAATGCCGCCAGGGCAAGGACGATAGCTGGTACGGTCGCCCGCATACGCCGATCAGGTTAACACGAGATGGCAGTTCTGTTTTCCAACAGCCCGGCGCTTACGGCTGTGGGGCAGGGGATTGCCGCTGCCCGGCGGCCAGGGTCGCCTGCGGATCCCGCGTGCCGTCCAGCATCTCACGGACCTTGCTGCACAGTTCCACGGGTGAGAACGGCTTCGCCAGTATGGCCGCGCCTTCGGTAAGCGCCATTTGGGGGCTGCCTGCCGGATAGCCGCTGGTAAAAAGCACCCGCGTCTCCGGACGCCGTTCGCGGACCAGCCGCGCCAACTCCGGACCTCCCATCCCGGGCATGATCACATCGGTGAACAACAGGTGGATGGGGCCGGAAAAGGACTGGCACACGCTGAGCGCTTCCTGCCCCCCGATGGCTTCCAGCACGTGGTAATGCATCTCGCGAAGCACTTCCGCCGCAACGTGCCGCAAATCCGCCTGGTCTTCCACCACCAGCACGGTTTCCGCGCCTGCTCCGGCATTCACCGGGGAGGTCTCCGCGGACTCGGTGCCGGCCGCATTCCCGACAATGGGCAGGTATACGCGAAAGACGCTGCCCTCTCCCGGCTGGCTTTCCACCTCCAGCCACCCGCTGGCCTGCTGTACGATGCCGTAGACCGTGGATAGGCCGAGTCCCGTGCCGGCGCCGGGCTGCTTGGTGGTAAAGAACGGCTCGAAGATATGCTCCAGGGTGTCGGAGTTCATTCCCTGGCCGGTGTCGCTCACCGAAAGCCGGGCATAGGCGCCGGGCGGCACGCTGTGGGGGCGGTTGGCGGAGCACGCCTCTGCCAGGCAGCCGGCCGTTTCGACCAGGATGCGGCCGCCCGCCGGCATGGCGTCGCGCGCATTAAGAGTGAGGTTCATGAGCACCTGGTGTATCTGTCCCGGATCGGCATCCACCCATCCCAGGCTGCTATCCAGACTGGTGACGATTTCGATATTCTCGCCGATCACGTGCTGCAACAAGGAGCCGAGTTCCTCCACCAGAAGATTCAAATGGACGCGCTGCGGGCGCGCCGACTGTCGCCGGCTGACGGCCAGAAGCTGTTGCGTGAGCGCCGCCGCCCTTCCGCCGGCGGTGCGGATTTTCGCCAGCTTTTCCTTCAGCCCGGAATCGCCGGCCCGATTGAGCAGCAGGTCGCAGTACCCGTTGATAACCGTGAGGTGATTGTTGAAGTCGTGGGCCACTCCGCCCGCCAGACGGCCAATCGCTTCCATCTTCCGCGTCTGCCTCAATTCGTTTTCCAGCCGGCGGGCTTCGGCTTCCGCAGCCTTATACTCACTGATATCGGTCATGGTGACGACCACCCGTACGGCTCCGCCGGCCGGGTCGCGCTCGATCACCTTGACGGCCGACCGGATCCAGACCCACCGGCCGTCGCGGTGACGCAGCCGGTATTCCCGATGGGCCAACTGGCCGGCAGCCGGCAGGGCGTCGGTCAGGTTCGCGGGAAGATTCGCCCGGTCGTCGGGATGCAATCGCGCCAGGAAGGTGTCCACCGTGTCCGGGAGCTCGCCAATCGGATATCCGAGCATCTCGCGCGCCTGCGTATAGCGTTCCACGAAAGCATCGCCGGGGCGCAGCACAAACACGGCGTCGGTGATGGAATCGAGCAGCAGTTGGACACGCTCCTCACTGTGCCGCAAAGCCTCGATGGCCGCGTGTTCGCGGGTCGTGTCCTGCATCAGGGTCAGCACGCGCGGCCCTTCGGGGGTCTCCACGAACGCGTGGGTCAGTTCCGCCTCCACCAGCTTTCCATCCCATCGCACAAATGTGCGGCGCACATGTGGGTCCACCGTTCGCGATGCGAAACGCTCCCGATAGCGCGCCAATGTAAGTCCCGCGGTGGACGGTTCGTAGCACTCGGTGAAGGGGCGGCCGACGATCTGCTCCGGGGGACGGCCCACCAGGGCGCAATACGCCGGATTCACACTGCCCGTATACCCATCGGCGTCGGTCAGCCGCATCGCCACGGAGGATCTCCAGACCGTGCGCACCGCGCCTTCGGAGTGCTCCGCCTGTTCCAGCACCGAGAATATAATGCCCAGCGTGATGCCCATGGGTAAAATACCGGCGACTGTGGAATTTAACGCGCCGTTCGGATCGCCGTAGACATGGATGCCGGCGTCGCTCAGCGCGACCAGAAAGAGGTGTCCCGAATATGCCAGCGCGAACACCACGGTCACCCATCCGGAAATGCCGCGGGCGCGAGCGTAATATCGACTGAAAAACAGGGCGTAGCAGGCGGTAGCCACGGCCTCCAGAAAGGTCCGCGGCGCCACCAGGGTCTCCATGCCGCGGAAGAAGTCTGTCGCGGGCATCCTTCCGCTGTGAGCCCACATTGCGGCCGGCCATCCCACGCTCAGCAACATCGCGATGCCGCAGGTAAGCCCCACCTGGCGGCGAGATACCCGGCCTTTCCGCAGACTCCACGCTGCCAGAAGCAGGAACGCCGGCTGGAACCAGCCCAGAGAAACTCCCAGCAGCGGCAGTTGGCGCAACCACTGCGGGGCGTCGTTGCGCGATTCCGAAGCGATGGCATAAAGCGCCAGGGAACCCAGATACACGGCCATGACCGCCCACGAAAGCGCCCAGAATGCTACATGCTGTTCGCGGCGAAGTCGTGCCCACAATCGCCAGAGCGCCAGGGCAAGCAACACCGAGAGGGCGATCTGACCCGCCACAAGTCCAGCTATTTTTTCAAACCACATGTCTTCAGGGCTACGTTCGGAAACAGCGACGAAACGGGAGAGAGTGCCAAGAGGATCCTGCCGGCGCCTTTGTACAACGAAGCAGCTCCCGGCATTATACAACAGGCAGTAAATGCTTCTGGATTTTTCCCATGGCGTTGCGCGGCAGCTTCTCCACAACGTGAATCGCGCGCGGCGCTTTGAAGGACGCCAGTCCTTCCCGGCAGCGCTGCTCCAGAACGGATGGCGCGATGGCAGCGCGGAGCACCACGTACGCCACGGGCACCTCTCCGCGGAGAGGATCGGGCCGCGCCACCACGGCGGCTTCGGCCACCTCTTCCTGCTCTTCGAGGAACTCCTCGATTTCCCGGGGGTAGATGTTGAAGCCGCCGGATATGATCAAGTCGCTCTTGCGCCCAGTGAGCGTGTAGTAGCCGTCGGGGGATCGAACGGCCAGATCGCCGGTGCGGAAGTAACCATCTACCAGCGAAGCGCGCGTAGCTTCTTCGCGGCGCCAGTAACCGGCGAACAGGTTCGGCCCTTTGATGTAGAGTTCGCCGGTCTGCCCATCCGGCGCCGGTTCCAGTTCGCTCGTCAGCAACCGCACGGAAATGCCGGGCAGGGGGAACCCCACACTGCCCGCGCGCCGCTCGCCCACATACGGATTGCTCATATTCATGAAAGTCTCGCTCATACCGTAGCGTTCCAGAATGGTGTGGCCGAAACGCTCGCGAAACTCCTCCAGCACCTGCGCGGAGAGCGGCGCCGATCCGCAAACGAACAGCCGCATCTGCGCTCCGATGGCGCGCGCCGTTTCCGCCTGAATTGCCAGCAGGCGCACGTAGATGGTCGGCACTCCGAAAAAGAGCGTAGGGCGAAACTCCAGGAATGTAGCGGCCGCGGTCTGGTGTTCGAAGCGTTCCAGCAGCCTCATGCGGCATCCCGAGGCCAGCCAGCAATGGAGTCCGTTGCCCAGAGCGTGAATATGGAACAGCGGCAGCGCCAGCAGAAACCGGTCGGCCTCCGAGATTTGCCAGCACGCCAGCAGGTTCACGGCGTTGCTGGCGAAGTTGTTGTGTGTCAGGACCGCGCCTTTGCTCGCGCCGGTGGTGCCCGAGGTGTAAATGATGCCCGCGGGAGTATCGCCATCGAGCGTGACAATCTTACGGCCGGCCGGCAAGCGCGCGGCTTCCGCGGCAAGTGCCGCGACGTCCCAGACGGGTACGGGCGAAGCGAACTGGCTTGCCGCTACCACGGCCGCCGGGTCGGCATCGGTCAGAATGTGGGTCATCTCGCGATCGCGGTACAGAATATTGATGGGCACGAAGATGACCCCCAGCTTCACGCAGGCCAGGTACAGGTCGATCATTTCGACGCAGTTCACCAGGTAGACGCACAGGCGGTCGCCGGTGCGCAGACCGCGAGTCGCCAGCAAGTGGGCCACCTGGTTGCTGCGTTCTTCCAGTTCTCCGAAGGTGAAGACGCGGCCGCCAAATTCCAGGGCGACGGCATCGCGGCGGCCGATCAGGGAAAGGTCGAACAGATGCACCAGGGTCACGCGGGAAGCTCCTTACCTTTGGTCTCTTCCGCCCAGGGTAGCAGCGCCAGCCCCACAAGAAATGCCACGGAAGTGAGCGCCACCGGCGTTCCAATGGTGTGCATGGCGGCGATTCCGCCACCTACCAGAAACGTGATGCCCGCCGCCAGAAAACGGCCGGCCGACGTGGCAAAGGCGAATGCGCTCCCCCGGCACTCGGTGCGATACTGCTCCGGCAGCCACAGCGTGTAGACCGCGAAGTTGGCGCCACCGATTCCCAGCAGAAACAGGCATGGCAGAAACCACGCCAGGGCGCCCGACCGCAGATAGAACAGATAGCCGAAACCCACCGCGATGCACAGAAACATCAGCACGAAATACAGCCCCAGCGAGGCGCGGCGCCCCACCCGCACGGCCAGAACGGGCAGCAGCAGGCAACCCACAATCGTGCCCGTGGAGAGCAGCATGGTGGCGTACGACGCGAGCCGCGCGGCCGCCGGCGCCGCGTATCCCGGCGCGTCCGGCCAGTTCGGTCACGCTGGAGGGTACATACACGGAGCCGGCCCACAGCCCCACCATGCTGATGAAGAGCAGCGCCGCATTCACCACGGTGCGCCGCCGGTATTCGGCGGAAAAGAGCGCGCAGAAGGCGGCGCGCGCACTCCAGGTGCGGCCCATCGCGGCAACGCGCTGCTGCCATCGCTTAGGCTCCGCCACTCCGTAACGAATCAATGCGACCAGCAGCGCCGGCGTGCCGCCTACCGCGAACATGGCGCGCCAGCCATAGCGGGCACCGATCGTGGCATTCACCAGGGCGGCCAGAAATGCGCCGGCGTAGTAGCCGGTGTGCATCCAGGCGGCGCCTTGCACGCGCCGCGATTCGGGCCACTCTTCGGCCACGAACACGCCGCCCAGGGTCCATTCGCCGCCGATTCCCGCGCCTGCGAAAAAACGAAAGAGGGCCAGTTGCCAGAGGTTGGCTGCCGCGCAGCCCAGGAAGGTGAAAACCGAATAGCAGAGGATGGTGAGCACCAGCGTGCGCACGCGCCCGAACCGGTCCGCCAGCGGGCCCCAGAGAAACGCGCAGCCCCAGCCCACCAGGAAGGTCGCGAATAGCGCGCTGCCGTAGTAGCCGATATGGGCGGGCGTCGCCGCGAGGTGCGAACGCGGTAGCAGATCGCGCAGCGCCGGCACCAGCACCAGGGCGTAAATAAACGAATCCATGCCGTCCAGCGCCCACCCGCCCCACGCCGCCCAGAAGCCGCGGCGCTGATTTCGGGTGAGGGGTACGGAGGGCACCGAGATAGCGTAACAGGTTCCACGCTATCCTAGTCGCTGATGCGCATCGTCGTGCTGGTGGGCCTGCCAGGCTCGGGAAAATCCAGCTACCTCGAACGTTTGGGCGTGACCGGACTATCGTCCGACGCCCTGCGTGTGCTGCTGGCCGATGACGCCACGGACCAGACCATCCACGAACAGGTTTTTCAAACCATGCGCTACCTGCTGCGGCAGCGACTGGCGATCGGCCGTCCGGTCACCTATATCGATGCCACGAATCTGCGGCCGGAGGAGCGGCGGCCGTATATCGGAATCGGACAATCGTACGGGTGCCAGGTGGAGGCCGTCTTCTTCGACGTGCCCCTGGAAATCTGCCGCGCGCGCAACGCCGCCCGCCATCGCATCGTGCCCGAAGACGCCCTGCTGAAGATGGCTGCCAAACTGGTGCCGCCCACCACCGCGGAAGGCTTCGAGCGGGTGGTGGTGGTGAGGAATGGAGAATAATGTGAGCAAGTTTGGCGATGACAACATAGACGTGCTTCAGAATATCGAATTCGGAATTGTCGAGGCGTATCGCGCCGATAAGGCGCTTCTCGACTACGACGTGAAGGATGCCCTGGATGCCCTGGTGCGGCATTACCACGCCGAACAAGAGCAGCGTACGCCGCCGGCGCTGAGACTCGGCGAGCGTGCCCGGCACGTTTTTGATGCTGTCCAGTCGATCTGTGAATGGCGGTTGGGAAGAGCGCCTGGCCCCGGCCGGGCGACCGATCATATGGAACCCTTTGTGGCGATTGACGACGTTGTGGGTTGTCTGCGACAGATCCAAAAATCCGTGCCGCGCTGGTCGGAAAGAGGCGGGCGCCAGGGATATCTCAAGTTTGTGAGTCAGTACGTGGGATGAGAAGAACAAGAGTTCGGGTTAAAGCGAGATCATCAGATCCGAACGCAACCATCCGGCAAGGACTTCCTGTTCGCCAGTCCCAATAAGTGAAGTTCGCCCGGTCTCACGAAGAATCCACGGATCCCAAACGAGAACGCCATTGGGAAGTCGAAAAGAGTGGCTGTCTGGCACGGCGAACTCGCGCTTGCGGCTCCATCGCCTCGCATCGCCAGCCAGATTTCCTTCATTGAGGTCGCCACCAATAGCCAGTAGGGACATCCACGGTTCGAATAGGAGATATTGCAGCCCGCGAAACCAGAGTTCAACAATGGTGTCCTTTTGAGGCTCGGCCTCACGCCGCAAAGCCACCCCGGTCGGCATATGGGCGTAACTCACGTACACACGTCCAAAAATTGAGACGTGAGAGTATTAAAGCGTGAACACTACGGACTGGATTCAAATTGGAGTGTTGATCGTAAATGCCTCTGTCGGAGGAATCATCTTTTGGTACACCAAAGAAACCCAACGCCTTCGGCAACTCACGAATAGCATGGTAGACGAAACCAGCAAGATGCGGAGGAGCCAAACAGACCCCGACATTTGCGTGAGCGTAGTGCCGACTCGCCTATCGAGAAATTTTCTCGACATGGAAATTGTGAACTTCGGATCAGCCCCGGCCCACAACATACGGCTGAGGGCGAAACCAGACTTTCAGCACATGCGAAACGAGTTCATCTCTCAGCTCGGCCCCTTCAAAAATGGCGTAAACCATCTTCCGCCCGAAGGGAAGATCGTCTTCTTCTTTGCTTCGGCAATCGAGCTTAATAAGGAAAAGCGGCTGACATCCTCGTTTACCGTATATGCCGACTTTCAGAATGCAAACGGAGAAAGCTTCCACCGTCAATATGAGATCAGTCTCAGCTACATGGAAGGGTTGTGTTCAATTGGCACTGACCCTCTGGTGAGTCTCGCTGACAATGCCGAAGGTCTCAAGAAGGCTCTTGAAGAATGGAAGTCGAAGTCGCTGGGGTACATTGAATACCGACGCTGGCGGGAAGAGCGTTATTCGCTTGCATCGTCAGTGGGGACCTTCTGGATTCGTCCAACGACAGGCATGGTCGGTGTGTACCTGCTCGGCATCGAAAACCTGCCGCTTGGAGAACACCGGAACCCATGGGAAGCCGCCGAATCGGTTCATCGGCACGAAAGTGGCTATGCAGTGTGGGATAACAACTCTAAGTTCAGCGCACCCGAAGATTTGCGGGGATGGCAAGACACCGTTCCCAATCGCTAATGTCCGCAGAGAAAGGAGCACTGCACAACCGGGCCGACAGCCGCTCACGCTGATGTTACCGGAGAACACTCATGAGCAGTTAGCCTGGGCCGAAGGTCCGTACTGTCGGTGATTGTCACTCTGCCGCCAGTAGACGCTGTCCAGGCGGCAGGCATCCACCAGCTTACCCACCATCCGGACTTCTCTCGGGGAGGGGGCCGTAGCGTGAAACGGCATCTCCACCGGTTTCCATTTCGCCAGGCGTTGCCGCCGCTAAGCCCCGCTTTTGAGGAAGGGCACTACGCGCTCCGCCATGTGCTCCAGCACGTTCCGCAGTTCGTGCCCCGAGTCGAGAACCTCCAGCTTCACATTGGAATGCGCCGCGGCGAACTGCTGCGAATACTCCACCGGAACCACGTCATCCTGCGCGCCATGGAAAATCAACGCAGGTTGGTGGAATTCCGGGAAGTCTTCGTACTGCCCGGCATCTTCCAGCAGGCCGTACGCAAGAGCCCGCTTGCGATTGTCGGCGTAATGGAAAAACTCCATGGTGCCGCGCGCACGCCACTCGTCCACGGCATTCGGACCCAGGCTGGTGGGCCAGCGGCGTGCGAATCCGAAGGCCGGCGCCAGCAGCACCAGACGCGTCACCTCGCGATGGCGCGCGGCAAACAGCGCCGCCAGATATCCGCCCATGCTGGAACCCACCAGGGAAACCGGCCGGCCTCTCGCGGCGCGTTCCACCACGCCGAGTTGGCCCGTGACCGTGAGATGCTCAAAATCTCCGGCGGCCAGATCGGGAATCTCCACCTGGGCGCCGGCGCGCTCCAGGCGATCGCGAAAGAAGCGGGCTTTGTTGGACGATGGGCCGGAGGCAAAGCCGTGCAGGTAGAGAATCGGGTTCATTTTTTCTTCGCCGGCGGAGGTGGAGGTGCCGCGGGATCGTCGGGCAGTTCGGTGAATTTGATCTCGGCATCGCTGCTGAACATCTTGAATGGCTCGTAGCGGTACAGGTTCTCCGTCACAACCTGGTCGTCCACCATGCGACGGTGCACCACCGATGCCGGTGTCAGGAATCCGTGAGAGGACCGCACGTAATCCACCGTGGCCTCGTTGCGGATCAGGTGCCTGGCGGAATCCACCGCTTCGGCCCAGGCTTCCACGCGCAAGGGCAAGCCGTCGGACCGCCTCACCCAGAGCCTCCCGCTGAGCGCGCGGTGGGTCGCCTGCCTGCCGTGAAATTCCAGTTCGCCGCCCACCGCCGTCGTCTGTGCCCATTCGAGAATCGTGACCGCATCGACGCCGATCCGGCCGTCTCCGCCGGGGTGAAAGGTCATATTCTCCAGGCCGCGCCTGGAAAAGGCCAGCAGAATCAAACCGTAATCGGTGGCCACGTCCACCAGGCCGAACTTGGCGAATTCTTCGAGCATGTGCTTGCGAATCCGGTCGTCGGGCGATTGGACCCCGAGAGACAAAGCCCGCCGGGCGTTTTCGGCGGACTGGACTTTTTTGTCATCCGCCGAGATCACCTGCCGAAACTCGACCAGGTTGTGCGTAGCGGAGTCGCGCAGTTCCGCCACGCTGTACTCGGATACGATCTCCCGTACGCGTAACCGCAGGGGCATCGATGCGGCTGCGGCGGTGCCGATTCGGGGTCTAAAACGCGAGGGCGGCATCAGGGTCCGCTGCTCCAGCGTTTCCTGTGTGACGGTTTTTGGAATGTTCTGCTGAAAGGCCTCGACCTCTTCGGACACGCGCGACAAAATCGGGTCGAGGGCGGTTTGTGCATCCACCGGTCCAGCACTCGAAACCAGTAGCACAGCCAGCGCCAATTGCCGCATTCCCGTATTCTATGCCATTTTCTGAAGTTGCCGGGACGCTTCTAAATTACTGTTTCCCCGTGGGTTACAGTGGGGAGTACGATTTAGGACAAAAAGCCCCGCAATTTTTCCGAGAATACCGCTTGCATCGTTCGCAAGAGCCTGATATCCTGAACAAGTCGCCGAATTGAGGATCTGAGGAATCGCACGCTCTAGCGGCCTGTAACAGGGGCGTGACGATGAAACGATCAGACCTTTTGTAAGGAATGGTAACAAAACTCTGGCGGGCAACCCGCTGGAGCGGAATACGACCTTCCTGTTTGGTTCTTTTTAAAATTTCTAAGACCTTTTCAGTCGCGCCTATACGGCAGTGGCTGGTACAAGTTTCGAGGCCTGCAGTAATTTTTGGTATTACGATGCCAGGGATTGCTTGCGCAGATCATTGACAATCTGGTTGGATGCAGTAGAGAAGAAATCGTCAGTCTCTGAGTAAAACTGAAGCGATTGGTCAATACTCATTAACATTAAATGAGAGTTTGATCCCGGCTCAGAATCAACGCTGGCGGCGCGCCTAACACATGCAAGTCGAACGAGAAAGGGGAGCAATCCCTGAGTACAGTGGCGTACGGGTGAGTAACACGTGGATGATCTACCCCTTAGTTTGGAATAACCATGGGAAACCGTGGCTAATACCGGATAAGCTCGAGAGAGGAAAGCAGCAATGCGCTGAGGGAGGAGTCCGCGGCCGATTAGCTAGTTGGTAGGGTAAGAGCCTACCAAGGCAAAGATCGGTAGCCGGCCTGAGAGGGCACACGGCCACACTGGCACTGAAACACGGGCCAGACTCCTACGGGAGGCAGCAGTGGGGAATCTTGCACAATGGGGGAAACCCTGATGCAGCGACGCCGCGTGAGCGATGAAGCCCTTCGGGGTGTAAAGCTCTTTCGGCAGGGAAGATGGTGACGGTACCTGCAGAAGCAGCTGCGGCTAACTACGTGCCAGCAGCCGCGGTAATACGTAGGCAGCAAGCGTTGTTCGGAGTTACTGGGCGTAAAGGGTGTGTAGGCGGTTTTTTAAGTTTGGTGTGAAATCTCCCGGCTCAACTGGGAGGGTGCGCCGAATACTGAAAGACTAGAGTGCGGGAGAGGAAAGTGGAATTCCTGGTGTAGCGGTGAAATGCGTAGATATCAGGAGGAACACCGGTGGTGTAGACGGCTTTCTGGACCGTAACTGACGCTGAGACACGAAAGCGTGGGTAGCAAACAGGATTAGATACCCTGGTAGTCCACGCCCTAAACGATGCATATTTGGTGTGGGCAGTTCATTCTGTCCGTGCCGGAGCTAACGCGTTAAATATGCCGCCTGGGGAGTACAGTCGCAAGGCTGAAACTCAAAGGAATTGACGGGGGCCCGCACAAGCGGTGGAGCATGTGGTTCAATTCGACGCAACGCGAAGAACCTTACCTGGGCTCGAACGGCTTCCCAACGGCGGTAGAAATACTGTTACCCCGCAAGGGGGTGGAGTCGAGGTGCTGCATGGCTGTCGTCAGCTCGTGTCGTGAGATGTTGGGTTAAGTCCCGCAACGAGCGCAACCCTTGTCCTGTGTTGCCATACCGAAAGGTGGAACTCGCAGGAGACCGCCAGGGATAACCTGGAGGAAGGTGGGGATGACGTCAAGTCCTCATGGCCTTTATGTCCAGGGCTACACACGTGCTACAATGGACGGTACAAAGCGTCGCTAACCTGCGAAGGGGAGCCAATCGCAAAAAACCGTTCTCAGTTCGGATTGCAGGCTGCAACCCGCCTGCATGAAGCTGGAATCGCTAGTAATGGCAGATCAGCATGCTGCCGTGAATACGTTCCCGGGCCTTGTACACACCGCCCGTCACATCACGAAAGTGAATTGTACTAGAAGTCTGCAGGCTGACCCGCAAGGGGGGCAGCGGCCCAAGGTATGATCCATGATTGGGGTGAAGTCGTAACAAGGTAGCCGTAGGAGAACCTGCGGCTGGATCACCTCCTTTCTAAGAGAGAACGTGGGTGGAGTTTCGGAAAGCCAAAAGCGCTTGAGTGTACAGCGTAGGCGAGTAAGAAACAGCCGTTCCACTCCACAACCGTCGGCGGCACTTCGGTGCGGCCGATGAGTCCGCTTCAGAACTCCACTTGGAGATTACGAGATTTTCTTAGTGGCTGGAAATTGATTTTTCAGTCCACTGCATCCAACTGGCCTCGATTAGATTTCTGAGGGGCTGTAGCTCAGCTGGGAGAGCGCCTGATTTGCATTCAGGAGGTCGCCGGTTCGATCCCGACCAGCTCCACCAGGTTGGTGGGGCGGCGAGAAAGCTCCACAGGCCGGGCCTGTAGCTCAGATGGCTAGAGCGCACCCCTGATAAGGGTGAGGTCGGTGGTTCAATTCCACCCAGGCCCACCAAAATCAGCAGTTCACAAACCTCCGGGTTTGTTGATTGCTGAGGCAATCGAGATCTTTGACAACTGAATATTGACGGGCATTAAAACACAAGTGATATAAGCGCGTAGAAAGTAG
>CAWIGC010000043.1:0-521069 GCA_963835555.1 uncultured Solibacteraceae bacterium
GAGGGTCCGATTCGGCAAATGTTGATCACCGACTTGGGACACGAGGAGCCCACGGTGTTGCTCACCAACGATCTGCGCACCTCGGCGGCGAAACGCATTACCCGCTACGCGCAACGCATGCTCATCGAGAACGGGCTGGCCGACGCCGTCAAGTTCTTTCATCTGGATGCGTTGAGTTCGGCGGTCCGCTTGAAGATCGATTTCGACGTCACTCTGACCGAAGTCGCCAGCGGACTATACCGAATGCTGGGCCGGCGGCTGGCCGGATATGAATCCGCGCAATCCCGTCAACTGTTTCGCCATTTCCTGAATACCCCAGCCGAGGTCGAGATCGCCGACAAACGCATCGAAGTCACCCTACCCAAGCGAGCCCATAATCCCCTCTTGCTAGCCGCTGGATTCGGTCAGGGATCCACGCCGATCCCTTGGTGGGACGGACGACGGCTGGCATTGAAATTCCGGTAAACGGAGCCCAAAATGTTAGCTGACTATTTGCCGCGAAAATTCAGGCTAGTGCACCAGTGCGCCGATGGGATCGAGTCCCACGATCCCGCGATGATCGAGAATCTTCTGAAATTCGGCCGCCGCCTCCGCATACCGGTGCTCGGCAATGAAAGCCTCTCCGCGAACGTAGGCCGAGTGCAAACCCCCGAGATAAAAATGATCGAAGTTGAGGCCATTCACCCAGCTCATATTGCCGAGCGATTTCGAGGCGCTCTACGCTATCCGCGGGCTTACCCCGCCCCAGTGCGGCTAACGCGCGAAGAACCGGTACGTAGGTAAACGTAATGCGCGGCAGATCGGTATGATGGTCGCTGTTCGGCTTGCCGATATCCAGCCCCGCAACCGTCGCGCTGGTCACGTCGTTATGCGTATCGATGAGGATGGCGGAGTTGTGCACGCGCGTCACCTCGGCCTCGCTGACACTTCGCTTCTGGCGCCCCGGCGGCTGTGCCGCAACCACGCCCGCGGCAATCGCGCAGGCCAGGGGAAACTCGCAGGAATGAAATCATTTCGCGGGGAGTATAGCACGGAAGCAGCGTGACGGAAGGATCGAAACTTCCGAGTCCGCTAACTTACCAATTCGATGTCGCGGCGCGAAATCGATGGGCCACCGGTGCAGCGACCCATTCCAGACGGAGCCTCATAAATTGTCGCGCCGCACTTAAGCAACGCCGGCAGTTTTACCGTTCCGCCAGGAACGCCAGGAAGGACGGCGTTCCCACAGGGGTGTACTGGCCCGTGTGAACCAGGGCGCCGGTCTGGCGGTTTACCCGGAACGACACGATCGCATCCGCGCGCTGATTGCAGGAGTACACGAAACGCCCGGAAGGATCGAAGGTGAAAAAACGTGGATAGTCGCCCCGGGTGGGCTCTTCCCCAACGAAGCGCAGCGTTCCGTCGCCTGCAATGGAAAACCAGGCAATCGTATCGTGCAGCCTGTTAGCGCCATAGACGAAGCGCGCGTCCGGAGAGATTGCGATCTCGGACGTGAAATTGGTGCCGGCAAAGCCCGGTGGCAGCGAAGAAATTGTTTGCTTGGCCTTCAATCGTCCGGTCGCGCCATCGTAATCGAAGGTCACAAGTGTCGAGCCTTCCTCCTGGATCGAGTACAGTAGCCGCCCGTTCGGATGAAAGACGAAGTGCCGCGGACCGTCGCCCGGCGCTATCGCCACAGACGGCGGTTCGTTGGGGATGAGCTTCCCGGCGGCTGCGTCGAACTTCCAGATCAGGATCCGGTCCAGCCCCAGATCCGCCGCCAGCACAAAGCGGCCTGAGGGGTCGGGTTGGATCATGTGCGAGTGTGCGCGGTCGTGGCCGCTCCAGGCAAAACTGCCCGGCGGCGCACTGGCGGCGCGGCCAGGGCCCAGGTCGCCGTCGTGGCGCTTCACATCGCTCGCCGCGCCGAGGCCGCCGTTCGCGCCGATCGGCAAGACAGCCGAAGTCCCCCCGTGATAATTCGCCACGAACAACCACCTGCCGGACTGGTGAAGGCTCAAGTGGCACGGGCCGGCGCCTTCCGACGCCACCGTGTTCATCAACTGCAACCGTCCGCCGGGACGCTCGATCTCGTACGCGCTTACCGAACCGCTGGGAGCGCCCTTATATGTCGCGGTCTCGTTGGCCGTATAGAGCCGCGTACCGGAAGCATTCAGCGCCAAACACGACGGATTGTCCGGGTTGGGGAAAATTGCCTTCTCCACAAGCGCGCCGTTGGCGCGGTTCATCTCGAACAGGTAGATGCCCTTGCCGCGGCCCGGAGCGCCCTCGGCCCCCATCGGAGCACTGTACGTGCCGGCATAGGCCAGAACCGGCCCCGGCTCGACGGCCATCGCAGTCGCCGCCGTTACTGTAGCCGCACTCGCAATGAACTCGCGGCGGGATCTTCGCACTGGCATTTCCGATAATTCTCCTCACCCGATTCTGACAAGTTGCGCGGCTCTCGTGGAATCGACGCGCCCGATTCTTCACCCACTCTGTCAACCTGCAACGTAAGGCCGCGCAAAAGAGTATACTCGACCGAAGCCCCCGAGGGCATTCTTGGAAAGGTGGCAGATCCCATGAGCAGAGTCATTTTCTCCACCGGTGTAAAAGGCGAAATCATTCGCGGCATGCAGTCCCGCCTGAGCCTCCCCCCTTCTCAAATCGACGGTCAATACGGGAAAATCACCGCCCAGGCCGTCAGCGTCTTTCAATCCGCCAATAGCTTGCCATCCACCGGCGAGGTAGACCAGGACACCTGGACCAGGCTCATGCAAGCTCCCATGCCGGAGGTGAAGGAACGGGCCCTGCAATTGACCGCCGCCTTCGAAGGGCATGGATTCTCCTTAGCCCAAGGCAATTTCGATGGCGCCGGCATCACCTGGGGAATCATCGGTTTCACCCTCGCGGGCGGCGAATTGGGCCGAATCCTCAAACAGGTCGCGGCGAATCATCCTGATATACTCCAGGACGCCTTCGGCGCGTCCGCCGCGCAATTGCTCGCCGTCCTCGACGCCACGCCCGCTCAACAGATCGCCTTCGCCGACAGCATCAGCTTAGGTGCATCCAAAACAGCCCTGGCCGAGCCTTGGCTCTCCGGCTTCCGGAACTTGGGAGAGCAATCCGCCGTGCAGCAATTGCAGCTCGCCGCAGTGGACCGGAATTATTTTCAGCCCGCGCTCCTCACCGCGCGCCGCTTCAACCTGAATGCCGAGTTGGGTATCGCTCTGGCATTCGATATACACGTCCAGAACGGCGGCATCTCCGCCGCGGCCGAACAGCAGATCCGGCAGACCATGGCCGATCACCCCTCCGATCGCGAGCAGGATCTCCGAGTCGCCATCGCCAACGCCGTCGCCGATAATGCCACCAACGTCAGGTTCCGCGAAGACGTGCGTCAGCGGAAAATGACCGTCGCCACCGGCGCCGGACAGGTCCACGGCGGCATGTTCGTCCTTCGCAATTGGGGCCTGTCGGATCTTCCCTTCTCGCCGCCCGCCCCTTGACCGCGCCGGCTCACTTCTTCTGCGCCCGCAGCCGGTTCTCCAGAACCTTGGCCTCCTCCGCCGTCATCCCCGGAGCCGCCTTCTTCACCATCGCCAGGAACCAGTCCACCTCGTAAGGCTCCACCGGATGCCCGATGTTCCCGCCCTGCGGCCGCAGCGAATTCACCACCATCTCGCCCTTCCCGTTCAGAAATACAATAAACGGCAGCCCCGCTTTGTCCCCGCCGTACTTCGCCATCGTTTCCTCGGCGCCGGGATTGTCCAAATCTTTCTTGGCATCCTGCTCCTGCACATCCAGCCGCGCCGGCACGAAATACTTGTCCACCACAGCCTTGATCTCGGGTGTCTCGATAAACTTATCGAGTTTGTGGCACCAGCCTCACCAGGACGCCTGGAAAATCAAAAAGATACTCTTGTGCTGCGCCGCCGCGGCCTGCTGCGCCGCATCCATTACTTCCGATGCCGGCGGCGCCGTCCCTGCCGTCAGCCACATCGCCGCCGCCATACCCACAAACATCCTGCGCTTCATGGCCCAATTATAGATAATGGAGCGGCCGGCATGGAGCATCCCGGGTGCCCCTATCGCGCCGCCACCGTCGAATGGTAGAAGTCCCGCAGCACGTAATACGCCTGCTTCTTCTCCCCCCGGTCACTCAACAGCCCCTTGCGATTGTAATAGTCCTGCACCCCCGAAAGGAACCGCCGCGGACACCGGAAGTCCATCAGGATCCACGCCGCCATGCCCTGCAAAAACGGAATCCGCTGCAGCATCGGCAACTGGTGGCGGTACACGTTCGCCTGGTACTCTTCGGTCCACGCCGTGTTCTCGTCGCCGTGGTTTCCGTACGGAGCCTCGGCCCCGAATTCGCTCATCACCAGCGGCTTGTCATACGTGTTCTGAAAGCTCGTCCGGTCCGCTTTCTCCGGCGCGCCGTCGTACCAGCCGATATATTCGTTGCACCCCAGCACGTCCAGCACCTTGCCCAGTGGATCGTCCAGCACAATCGTGTTCGGCGCGCCGGTATGCGGCAGAGTCGCCGCCGTGATCAATCGCGTGCTGTCCAGTTCCCGCGCCTTCGCCGCCAGCGATGAAAGGAACTTCGTCCGCGCCTCTCCCAGCGGCGTCTCGTTCGCCATCGACCAGAACACCACCGACGCGCGATTCCTGTCCCGCGCAATCATCTCGCCAAGCTGCCGCTCCGCCCTGGCATACACCGCCGCATTCTCCCACTGCACCGCCCAGTACACCGGAATCTCCGACCACACCATCAGCCCCATCTCGTCCGCCAGGCGAGTCATCGCCTCGTCGTGCGGATAGTGCGCCAGCCGTACGAAATTGCACCCCATCTCCTTGGCCCAGCCCAGCAGCGTGCGCGCGTCCGCTTCCGAAAAAACGCGCCCCGACCGGAACGGCGCCTCCGCATGAATCGCCACCCCCCGCAGGAATACCGGCTTGCCGTTCAGCAGAATTTTCGTGCCCGCAACCGTGATGCTGCGGAAGCCGATCCGGTCCTGCACCCGGTCCGTCTCCGCTTCCACCGCCACCCGGTACAGTTTGGGATTTTCCGGCGACCACAGCGCAAGCGCCGCCGGGAAAGCGAACCGCGCGTAACCGTCTTCGCCCGTCTCCACCGTCACGCTGGCGTTCGCTTCCGCAATCCGGATCGCCACCTTCTGCCGCTTGCGCGCGCCGTTCAACCGCACCCATCCTGCCACCCGGTCCGCCGATCCCTTCTCCAGTTGCACCTGGTAATCCTCGATGAACGTTTCCGGTACCTCCACCAGCCTCACCTCGCGCGTCAATCCGCCGTAGTTCCACCAGTCCGTCATCGCCGGCGGTACCGCATCGGCGTGGCGCTGGTTGTCCACCTTCACGATCACCGCGTTGCCGTGTTCCTTCAGCAGGCCCGTCACCTCGAACTGGAACGGTGTGAATCCCCCTTCGTGCTGCCCCAGTTTCTTGCCGTTCACGAACACCACCGCCTGGTAATTGGCGGCGCCGAACCACAGAAACTGCCGGCGCGGAGTCGCCGGTGCGGCGTAGTCGAATTCGTGGCGATACCAGATGCTGCCCTCGTACCACAGCAGCTCCGGCCGCTGCGTGTTCCAGTCGCCCGGTACCGCCAGAGTCGGGGTGGCCGGCAGAAACGCCAGTTCGAATTTGTCACCCTTGTTCTGCGGCGCCCGGTTGGCGCCCAGGCCGCCATCTTTGATCGGGTTCAGGTGAAAATCGTAGTAGCCCGCCTCGTAGGGGTCGATCAGCGCCTGCCAGCGCCCGTTGAGGCTCGCGCCCTGCCGGGCCGCCGGATTCTGGATCAGCTCGATCTGCTGGGCGCGGGATGCAGCCGCGGCGGCCAGAAACACGAACGCAAAAACGGAGATTCGCATGTCTTTTTCATAATAACCCTCCGCGCCAAACCGGACTCCCCTCTGGTACGTATAGATTAAGGATGAGATCCCTGCTCTTCATGCTGGCGATTGCTGCCGTGGCCCCGGGCCAGCAGCGCCCCTGGACCGAACAGTACCTCGCCGAAGCCACGGCCGCCAACAAGACTTGCGCCGCCAAGGATTTCGCCTCCTGCCGCGACCACCTGCTACAGCTCAGGACACTCGTCGATGGCCGCGGTGACGTCATCTACCGCCTGGCCCGCGTCGAAGCCGCTCTGGGCAATCGCCCTGCCGCCATGGACTACCTCGCCCTGTATTCCCAAATGGGTTTGCACCTTGCCGATCCCCAAGCCGAAGAGGCGTTCGCCGCCTGGAAAGACAGTCCCGATTTTCAGGCCATCCTGGCGCGCCTCAAAGCCGCCACCGCGCCCGTTACCGCAGAGTCAGGTCTTCGCCACCCTGCCCGAAAAGGACCTGCTTCCTGAAGACATCGCCTACGACCCGCCCACCGGCCGCTTCTTCCTCTCCAGCGTCCGTCACCACAAAATCGTCGTCCTGCGCAAAGACGGCGCCTTCACAAACTTCATCCCCGAAGGAGCCCATCCCATCATGGCCCTCGCGGCCGATGTGCGCCGCCGCTGGCTTTGGGCCACCTCCGTCGATAACGGACACTCGGCCCTCCTGAAGTTCCACCTCGATTCCGCCAGATTGCTTCGCCGCTACGATCTGCCCGCCGCCGAAAAACACGAACTCGCGGACATGACCCTGAGCCCCGCCGGCGATTTATACATCTCCGATGCCCTCGGCGCCCTCTACCTCGTGGACCACACCCGCGACCGGCTCGAACTGTTCCTCGGACCCGGCGCATTCCGTTCCCCGCAGACGCCCGCGCTCACCCCCGACGGCCGCCGTCTCTTCGTGCCGGATTATTCGCGCGGCATCAGCGTGGTCGATCTCGCCGCCAGAACGTGGAAACTCCTGCCCCATCCCCCGGACCTTTCGCTCGGCGGCATCGACGGAATGTATCTCTCCGGCCAAACCCTCGTCGCCATCCAGAACGGAGTCGCCCCCGCGCGCCTCATCCGCATGCGCCTCGATCCCGCCCTCACCAGAATTCTCACCTGGGAGACCATCGAAGCCAACTGGCCCGGCTTAGGCGATGCCACCCACGGGGTCCGCGCAGCCGGTCACTTCTACTTCATCGCCAACTCCGGCTGGGACGTAAAACCCGGCGTCCCCTTCGAACCCGCCACCCTCCGCCTCATGACCTGGAAGTAACCTCACGATTCCCTCTTCCGGGTTTTCCTCCGTGCTTCCTCCGTGTCCACCGTGTCTCCGTGGTGAAGTAAGCCCGCACCCCTCACTTCCAGAACAGAGCGCACTCATCCTCGTCCTCTTCATGCGGGTACAACTTGGGCAGCCCCAGCTTCTTATAAGTCTCCTCGTCCTCGCACAGGTAGATGGTGCTGTACATGCCGCTCGAAAGTTGCCGGTCCACCTCCGCCTGCGGCAGAATATGCAGCGCCGCCTCTTCCGCCGCAGGCAATGTCAGTTTGTGGGAATAGGCGAATTCGAATCCCTGCGGCGGTCTCCGGTGCAGCAGAAAATACACATGATCGTCGGCATAAATCCGGCCGCCCGCCGGCGTCACCCTGGCGATCTTTCCCGCCAGCTTTTCGTAATCCGCCCAAATGTACAGGTCGCGGCGGTCGAACATCGTCTTCGCGCACCCCAGCACCGCAATCAGAATCGCGATCGCCACCGGCCACCACGGGCGCGCCGGCTCGAACACCCGCGACCCGATCGCGTACAGCCCCGCCACCGCCAGAGTCGCCACGAACGGCACGGTCAGCACATAGTAGCGCGTGAAGGTCGGGTGCGCCGTGGAGAGTTCCGCCCCCACCGCCAGCGCCAGTGCGCCGCACAGGTAAAACTCCCGCCGCAATTGTTGCTCCCAGCCGCTGCGAAACTTCAGAAACACCAACCCGGAAACCGCTAGCACCAGCAGTGTGAGCGCCTGTCCGGAATCGATCCACGTGCTCAGCATCTCCACATCGTGCTCGGTGGTCTCGGGCCAATACAGCGTGCGAAACTGCGTGTGATACTGCACCAGGTTGAACCACACCACCCGCGGCGCCAGTTCCGCCAACCGCAGCACCGGAGCCCAGGGCAGTACGGCCGCGGCCGCAAAAGCCAAAGCCTTCTTCCACCGGCTGCCCTGCCGGTTCGCGACCATGGTCCACACCAACAGCACCGGTGCCACCGGCGCGGTCAGCAGCGAACAGGCGGCGCTGGCGCTGGCCAGCAACCCGCTGACCGCCGCGTACAACACGCCCCGCCGTTCCACCGCCGCCACCCCGGCGCGAAACGCCGCCACACTCAGAAGCAGGCAGATCCCGTATGCCTGTCCCAGTGGGCCGTATGCCACCACCGCTCCGTTCAACCCGGTCAACAGGCCCGCTGCCAGTGCGCCCGGCAGGCGCCACTCCGGCACCGGAAAGCGCCGGAAGCAGTAGTCCGCTGTCAGAAACACCGAGCCCGCTGTCGCCAGTGCCGCAACCCCATGCGCCACTCGCCAGCTTTGCCCGAAAACCGCCATCCAACCCGCATTCCAATATGCGTTTAAGGGAGTCTGCGGAAAGAAGAAATCCACATACGGCCGCATCCCCGAGCCGATCAATTGCGCCGCCAGCAAATGGAACCCTTCGTCGCTGGTGAATGCCCAGGTCTGCGAATAGACCACCAGCGCGGCGGCAAACGTAGCGATCGCCCCGCAGAGTATGGCGTAGCCCCGGCGCATGGCTCGCTACCGCTGCTTTTCCAGCTTCGCGTCCATCAGAATCCACACGTTCGGATCCAGCGTCACCAGTCCCGGATCTTTCGCGGCGGGAATTTCGAAGCTCTGCTGCTTTTGCGTCATTTCTACTTTCGTTACGGCGTCGCCCACGCCGATTTCGAGCGGCAGGCGATACGCCTCCCCGCTCTGCGCCTGCATCAATTCAAGGGCCACCGTCGCCGAGGCCACATTGTAATGCCACGTGCCCTGCACTGTGGGCGATCCCGGCCGGTACAGCCACTGCTTGAAAAACCAGCTCAAATCCGCGCCCGAAACTTCTTCCATCACCTTCTCGAAATCCGCCGTCGATGCATTGCCGTCGCGAAATCGCCGGTAATATTCCCGGATCCCCGCCCAGAATTTCCCGTCGCCCATCTGCCCCCGCAGCATGTGCAGGCTCCATCCGCCCTTTTGATATACGATTCCGTTGGGAATCCCCTTCCACGGCCGGTCCTGCACCACCGCCACGCCCGGCATGCGCTTCTCGGTATTGAAAATCGACGCGCGGCTGCGCTTCATCTGGGTCAGAAATGCATCGCGCCCTTCGTAGTGCTCCGTCGCCAGCGCCGCGAAGTACGTCGCGAATCCCTCGCTCAGCCACACATCGTCCCAGTCCTTCTCCGTAACCGAATCGCCGAACCACTGGTGCGCCGTCTCGTGCGCCACCAGTCCCAGCGCCGGCTGCCCGGTCACCGAGTTCTGTCCGAAGAAAATTTCGCTGGCGTGTTCCATGCCGCCGCCCCGCGCCGCTCCGTTCTGTACGCTGGCCAGCTTTTCGTAAGGGTACGGCCCCACACGTTCGCTGTAGAATTCCATCGCCTGGCGCATCGGCTCGTCGAACGTCACCATGCCGGCCTCCCGGTCGCGCGGAAACACCCACGTCTCCAGTGGCACGCCCGCCGCCTTCCCCACGTGCAGCGAGGCGAACTGCGCCACCCCGATATTGTTCAGCCACGACGCAATCGGCGTCGATTCCTTCCAGTGCGTCATCCGCCGCCCGTCCCCCAGGTCGATCTCCTCTTGCAGCAGGCCATTCGCCACTACCTGGTACTTCGCCGGCGCCGTCACCAGAAATTCGCTGGTGGCTTTATCGTAAGGATGATCGATCATCGGCAGCCACTGCCGCGCCAGGTCCGGCCAGTTCTGGCTGAAAAAACACCGCTCCCCATATTTGTTTTTCACCGCCCGCAGTCCGTCCGCCGGCGTCCCGTGATACCGGATCGTGAAGTCGCGGATCTCGCCCGCTTTCGGCGTCGCCGGAAGCGAGAGCGTGAGCCGGTCATTCTCATGCGTATAGGTCACGCCGCCGCCTGTAGAGACGCCGTCCACGGTCATCCTGTCTGCCAGGTCCAGCGCGAATTGCCGCACGCCGTCGCTCACAAAACGCATCGTAACCGTCGCCTCGCCCGTGATCGCATCGTTCTCGTCGCTCAGCGACACCCGCAACACATAGTGCTGCGCGTCAATCCCGTTCTGCCGTGGATAACTGTCCGCGAACCCCGAACAAACTGCCAGAATCGCTACCATGCCTGCCTTGCCGCGAATTTGCATTACACCGATTATCGCGCGCCCCTAATCCCTGGCCCCCGGCCCCCGGCCCCTGGCCCCCACCCCAATCCCCGTTTTCCCGGGTAAGCTGGAGAGCGAGCGCCCCCACACCCATGCTCTGGCACCTCAACTCGCCGCAAGTCCTGGGACTCGCCTGCCTCGGAGTCTGGCTGGGCGTCCGCCTCAAACGCGCGCTTCCCTTGCTGGACCGCCTCAACGTCCCCGTCCCCATCGCCGGTGGCATGGTCTTCGCCCTCGCCGCCCTCGCCCTGCGCGACCGCGTCCTGAACATCGACGCCGATACCACCCTCCGCGACCTGCTGATGATCGCCTTCATGACCACCATCGGCCTAAGCGCGCGCCTCCAGTTGTTGCGCCGCGGCGGCGGTGCGGTCCTCAAACTCCTGGCCCTCTCCACCTTCGCCGCGCTGCTCCAGAACCTGCTCGGCATGGGCATGGCCGCCGCCATGGGGCTGGACCGCCGCCTCGGAATTCTGGCCGGATCCGTCGCCCTCGCCGGCGGTCCCGCTACCGCCGTCGCCTTCGGTGGCACGTTCGAAAAACTCGGAGTGCGCGGCGCCACCGCCGTCGCCATGGCCTCGGCCACCTTCGGAATCGCCATCGCCGGGCTGATCGGCGGGTACATCGGAGGCCGCCTCATCACCCGCCGTAAACTCAAACCAGAGTCGCCCGCCGCCCGCCAGGCGCAAGCCTCCCCGGACGCCGCGAACCTGCCCGGCATCGTCGTCCTCGTCGGCATCTCCGTCGGTCTCGGCAATCTCCTCAGCCTCGCCCTCGAGCGCCTCGGCCTCATCCTTCCGGCCTACATCGGCGCCATGATCGTCGCCGCCGTCATCCGCAATCTCGGCGACCGGTTCGGTTGCCTCCGCCTGGCCCAAAGCGAAATCGACCTGGTGGGGCGCGTGGCCCTGTACCTGTTCATCGTCATGGCGCTCCTCACCCTGCGCCTCTGGGAACTGGCGCACCTCGCCCTGCCGCTCGTGGCCATCCTTTCCGCCCAGGTGGCCCTCTGCTGGGCCATGTGCCTCACCATCGTCTATTGGGGTATGGGCCGCAATTACGAATCCGCGGTCACCTCGGCCGGCTTTTGCGGTTTCATGCTCGGCATCACCGCCAATGCCGTGGCCTGCATGGAGGAACTCGTCGAGAAGTTCGGCCCGGCGCCTCAATCCTTCCTGGTGGTGCCCGTTGTCGGCGCCTTCCTGATCGATTTCACCAATTCGCTGATCGTTACCGCGCTCGCCAATCTCACTCGATAATCTTCAGCTTCCGCAGGTATTCGTCGATTTCGGGCCGCACCAGCACGCCCCGCTCGATCTCCGCCAGGCGCTTGCGTTCCCGTTCTACCTGCGCCCCGGCCAGCGCGGCCACCTCCGCCGCATCCTCCAACGGCACCACGGTCACACCGTCGCGATCGGCCACAATGATGTCGCCCGGCCGCACCGCCACTCCGCCGCACGCAATAATCGCGCCCACTTCGCCCCCGCCGTCTTTATTGCAGCCGTTCGGGCACAGGCCCCGCGCATACACCGGCAGCCGCAGCGCCTCCAGGGCATCCGCGTCGCGCACCGTGCCATCCACAATCACGCCTCGCACCCCCAGCTTCACCGCGCTCGTCGCCAGCAGTTCGCCGAATCCCGAATTGCCCGTGTTTCCCTGTGTGTTCATCACCACCACATCGCCGGGCTGCGCCAGAGAAAGAGCTTTGTGCAGCATCAGGTTGTCGCCCGAATGGCACCACACCGTCACCGCCGCTCCAATCAGGCGCGGCGAATGCCACACCGGCCGGATGCCGCGATCCATCGCGCCCAGCCGCGACATGCAATCGGCGACCTGTGCCGGCGATGCTTCGCCGAACGCCGCCAGCAGCGCGCCGTCCGGACGCGGCCACCGCTCTCTCACGCGAAATCCGGGTCTACCGTTCATCGGCCGTCTCCTCCAGCCATTGCAGCGTCTCTTTCAGGTAGTGCAGGTCGGTGACGATATCGCCCTCCGTGATGGCTCCCATCGTGCCAATGCGGATTACCTTACCGGCCAGTTTGTTGCGCGAGCCCGCAATCACCGTGCCGTGCCGCTGATACATGCCCCGCACAATGTCTTTCCCGCTCCGCCCTTCCGGCACGCACAGGCACACCACCGTCGCCGAAAGCTCCGCCGTCCGCGCGAAAGGCGTCAGGCCCAGTCCCGCGCATCCCTCCTGCAGCATCGTCGAAAGCCGCCGGTGCCGCGCCAGCACCTCGCCAAGCCCCTCTTCGTGAATCATCCCCAGCGCTTCGTGCAGGCCCGCCACCAGCGCCACCGGCGTCGTAAACGGCGTCTCCATCTTGTCCGCCGAAGCGCGCGCTTTGCGAAAATCCCAGTAGTACCGCGGCAAACCATCCTCCCGCTGCACCACGCCCCACGCCTTTTCGCTCATCGAGACCAATCCCAGCCCCGGCGGGCACATCAGGCATTTCTGCGAAGCCGAGACCAGTATGTCGATGCCCCACTCGTCCTGCCGCATCTCCATGCCCCCCAGCCCGCTCACCGAATCCACCACCAGAAGCGCCGGCGTTTCGCGCACCGCCGCGCCCACCCCTGCCAGGTCAACAGCCACGCCCGTCGAACTCTCGTTGTGCACCACCACTACCGCGCGATACGCCGCGGACGCAACACGCCGTTGCACCTCGCCCGGGTCCACCCCGCAGCCCCAGGGAATCTCCAGCCGGTCCACCGTCCCGCCTAAAGCTTGCGCAATCTCCGCGAACCGCTCGCCGAACGCGCCGTGCGCCGCCACCAGCACGCGCTCCCCCGGCGCCAGAATATTGACCAGGCTCGCCTCCATCATCCCCGTCCCCGAGCTGGCAAAAAAGAAGACGCGATTGCGCGTGCCCATCACCCCCTGCAGCAGCGCTTCGGTGCGGCGCAGAATTGCCGTGAATTCCGGTCCCCGGTGACTCAGAACCGGGCGCGCCATAGCTTCGCGCACGCGCTCAGGCACGGCAGTCGGACCGGGGAGTCGCAGCCTGTAATCCGTCACAAGGATCACGTTAACATAGAGAACAGTGATGACCCTCGCACTTACTCTCCATGGCTCGCCCGTGACTCTACTCAGCTCCTGTCTGGGCGACGAAGATACCGGCGGCGGCCTCTTATATCACAATGGCGCTGACTGGGTCACCATCGATAACGTGAGCTGCACCGGCCTCTACGTATCCCGTAATGAATTCACGCGGATGTTATGGGCGCCCAGCCAGGCCGCTTCCGGCACCTCCATTCTCCATTACAACAGCCAGGGGCTGGCGCGGACCGTGGCCATCGACGGATTCACCGATCCGCACGATGTGCTCTGGGATGGCCGCCACTATATCGCCGTCTCGTCGCATCAGAACGCCGTCGTTTGGGTCGATCCCCAAGGCGTCGTCGTGAAACGATTCCAGCCGGCTAGCGAGCCTGACGCCTGGCACTTGAACAGCCTCCTCCTGCACGACAACGTTCTGTACGCGACCGCCTTCGGCCGCTTTGAACAATCTCGCGGCTGGGACGGTCATCAGCGCGACGGTTCCGGCATGCTCTTCCGCATGGATACGGGGGAAGACGTTCTCACCGGATTATGCTGCCCCCATACGCCACGCTTCGAGGCGGGCCAATGGATCGTGTGTAACTCCGCCACCAGTGAAATCCGCGTGTATACCGAGGCCGGCCAGATCGTCCGTATCGTCCCCTTGCAGGATTGGGCCCGCGGCGTTGCCATCGCCGACCGCTACCTGCTGGTCGGCCAAAGCGTCAATCGCCAACTCACCAGGGAGGTGCGCGGCGCAACCGTTGCCGTCGTGGATCGAAGCACCTGGACGGTCGCCGGCCATCTTCAGCTTCCCTTTCGCGAAGTTTACGATCTCGTGCTGGTTTCCCCGTCCCTGCTCGATGGCATTCTCCGTTCCGGCGATGCGCGGCAGATGGCCGCGCTTCCGGCTCAGATTCCAGTCAAATCCGCGGAAGCACAGGGACCTGTGGGGCAGGCTTAAGCCTGCAGCGGGCTTTAGCCCGCCCGGCCTCGAGATACTCGACCACGGGTAATTCTCCGCCGGTCGAAATAGCCCGGCGCGCCAGACGATCATAGCTCCGTTTGCCCCGGCGTTCGTTACTTTCCCGGGCCGGGGCGCCCGTCAGTTCTGCGCAGCCGGCTGGGCGCCTCGACCTGAGGTTGATCGGGCCAGCGAGTACCTTCTGCACCAGGTGAGCGCTAGCGGCACGCGACTGACTAACGTTCAGAAGCCCGTTAAATGGCTGGTTCGCTCACTCATGAGTCGATGTGATCCGTATGCTAGATGAAAGAACTGGTCAAGTCGACCAAATTAGCTCACCGCCAGCTTGCTGGAACGGGACGAAAGTTCCGTGACGCCGCACGATCTGATCAATAAACCAAATGGGTCGGTTTTGGCGGCCATTTGCGCAGCTGGAATCGGCTGACCGCACCCATGCCCGGATAGCTGACCGAAAGCACTCAGGCCGTTCTGGCAGGCGGTTCGTAGTCCAAAAGGGCGGGGTTTCTCATCGCATGTGACACTTCTTTCATCTAGGCAGAGAATCACGCCGAGTCCAATGTTTACAGCTCTGTTACGGGATGCGAATTGGCTCGCATCTCGCGAAGGTAGGCGCTAGCGCGCCGTCCAGCCGCCGTCGATCAGGATGTCCGTGCCGGTGATGAAGCCGCCCCCTTCGCCGCACAGGAACAACGCCAGGCTCCCGATCTCTTCCACCTTCCCCCATCGCCCCAGCGGCGTGTTCGACATGAACTGCTGATTGATTTCGGGGTTCTGCATCAGCACCGTATTCATTTCCGTCGCAAACGGCCCGGGGCTGATGCCCACCACCGTGATCCCCTCCGGCGCCAGTTCCTGCGCCAGCGCGCGCGTCAGTCCCAAAAGCGCCGCCTTGCTTGCCGAATAAGCCGTGCGGCCCGGCAGCGAAACGTGGCTCATGATCGAAGTCAGATTCAGAATGCGCCCGTACCCGCTCCCGCGCATGTGCGGAATCATGGCGCGGCACATCAGAAATACGCTGGTGAGATTGGTGTCGGTAACTTTGCGCCACTCTTCGAGCGTATATTCCACCAGCGCCTTGCGAATATTCGTGCCGGCGTTATTAATCAGAATGTCCACGTGCCCGAACTTCGATGCCACCTCTCCGGTCATCGCCGCCACCTGCTCCGCATCCGTGACATCTGCCAGGAAAACCGCCGCCTCCGCGCCCACCGCCGCTGCCTCCGCCGCCGTCTCCTCCAACTTGGCGCGGTCGCGCGCCACCAGCGCCAGTTTCGCCCCCGCGCCGCCCAGGGACAGCGCCATCGCTTTGCCTAACCCGCGGCTCGCGCCGGTAATTACAGCCACTTTTCCTTCCAGAGTTTTTGACATGGTATCTGTCATTATCACCAATTGGTGATCGAGCCATCCGGCCGGTAATACACCTGCCGGTTGCGAATCGGTTCGGTGATCTCGGCGACCTGCTTCAGCGGTTTCAAGTCCAGTTCCACCCCCAGGCCCGGGCGATCGTTCGGGTACAGCTTGCCGTTCTTGAAATCCAGGACCACCGGCAAGTGCGGGAATGTCTTCCCCTGAAAGTTGTATTCCATCAGCACCGGACCCGAGAAGGTCCCCAGCGCATTCACCAGCGCGGCGGTGGCAATCGGCCCGGTGAAGTGTGGCACCATGCCCACAAAATGCGTCTCGCACATCGCCGCCACCTTCATCATCTCGGTGATCCCGCCCACGTTGGGCAGCGTCGCGCGCAGGAAGTCGATGTCGTGCGCCTCCACAATCCGGTTGAAGTCCCACCGGTACCCCCACTCCTCGCCCGCCGCCAGCGGCACCTTCACGCTCCGCCGCAGAATCGGCAGGTCTTCCTGGAATGCCTCCGTGCGCACCGGATCTTCCACAAAGAATGGCGCCAGGTCTTTGATCAGGTCGCACCCCCGCATGGCTTCGTCCAAATCGAAGCGCTGGTGAAAGTCGATGCAGAAGTCGCCGTTCTTGCCCACCCCTTCGCGCACCTGCACGCAATCGGCATACACCTGGTTCAGCCGCTCCCGCGTGTTGTACGTCCCGTTGCCCGGCGAATCCGCCGCGCCCATGCGGAACGCGCGATAGCCCGCCTCGATGGTGGCCTGCGCCCGCTCCTTCAGGCTCATCCCGGCCTTGATCGTGGGAATCCGGCCCGCCGTGTTATAGCATTCGCAATGGTTGCGCACCATGCCGCCCAGCACCGCATGCACCGGCAGACCCTGCACCTTGCCCTTGATATCCCACAATGCCAGGTCCAGCGCGCCCAGCGCGTGCAGTTTCTCCCGCCCCGGCGGATAGAAGAAGGAGCGCGCCATGTCCTGCCACAGATGCTCGATGAAGTGCGGGTCCTGGCCGATCAGCCGGCCCGCGCACTGCTCCAGCGTATCCTTGGATCCGCCCTCGCCAATGCCGGTGATGCCCCCATCGGTCTCCACCGTCACCACCATGTCGCTCTGGTTGAACAGCGTGTTGCGATTGGGCGGCTCGTACACGCGGATTCGCGTGATCTTCATTTTGGGAGTCGCGGCTTGCACAGCGGGCAAAGCGGTCAGGGCCGCGCCGGCGGCCGGGACGGAGCGGAAGAAGGTTCGCCGATTCATGGCTATTAGCTTACAGCCATCCGCCCGCCTCCGGCTTCTCCCCCGGCTTCTCCCCTTGACATTCTACCGGAACCGGCCTATTCTTCACCTGGAATGCCTACTAAAGACGATGACGGCCGCGTCGAGCTGCTCCAGGGCACGCTCGACCTCCTGATTCTCCGCACCCTTGTTTTCGGACCCGTACACGGTCACGCTATCGCCAAAGCCATCGAGCGCAATTCCGAGGATGTCCTCCAGGTGGAGCAGGGCTCCCTATACCCCGCGCTGCATCGCCTCATCAAGCGCGGCTGGGTGGCGGTCCAGGAAGGCGTCTCGGAGAACAACCGCAAGGCCAAATACTACCGTCTTACCGCCAAAGGCCGGAAACAGCTCCAGATCGAGACCACGAAATGGGATAAGCTGGCGCGCGCCATCGGGCGCATCCTCCGTCCCGCCGGCGAGCAAGGTTTGCCATGAATCCCCTGGACCATCTCGATGACGACATCCGCGATCATATCGACCGCGAAACGCGCGACAACATCGAGCGTGGCATGGCTCCGCAAGAGGCGCGCCGCGCGGCCCTCCGCAAATTCGGCAACATCGCCCGCGTAATGGAAGAAACCCGCGACGTGTGGCGCCGCGTGTGGCTGGAACAGTTGCTCCAGGACGTGCGCTACGGCCTGCGCTTCATGTTCCGCAATCCGCGATTCACCGCCGTCGTGCTGCTCACTCTGGCCCTGGGAATCGGAGTCAATACGGCCGTCTTCAGCGTCGTCAACACAGTGCTCCCTAACCCCCACGAGCGAAGCGAGTCATCGCCGCTCGTGCTACTGTAAACCACATGCGAGCCGTTTTCGCGCTCCTGCTCTTCTCCGCTTCCGCCGGCGCGCAGGACAACCTGCCGGTAGTGCGCGGCGTGGTATTGCGGCGCGACCTCGGTCTGAAGGGCGGCGAGCTCCGCATCGGCGATGCCCACAATGCCCTCCTGCGCTACCGCTTTGACTCCCATACCTACATCGAACGCGACAATCGCTCCGTAGACGCGTCCGAGCTGAGACCCGGCGATCCCGTCGAAGTGGTTTCCGAGGAGGTGCCCGGAGCGCCCCTCCGCATGGCCCGCAGCATTCACGTCCTGACGCCGGTTCTGACGGGCCGCCGCCCCCCTGTCTCGCCGATGGCCGCAGCCGCGGCGAAAATCGCCAAAGCCAACCTCACCTTCTCCGGATTAATCCTGCGCGTCACGCCCTCGCGCCTGGTTTTGCGTCCCCGCGACGGCGTCGAGCAGGAGATCCTCCTCCGCCCCGATACCATCTGCGTATACAACGACGAGGTCGTCGGAATCGATCGCCTCACGCCCAATATGCGCGTTTCGGTCCGCGCCGCGACCGATGTTGCCGGAAAAGTCGAGGCCTATCAGGTGGTTTGGGGAAGCATCCTGGCCCCCCGGTGAAGTAAACTCAAAAGGAATGGCAGTTAAAGAGAAAGAAGAGAAACAGCCCGCCGTCCCTATCGGCGTGTGGGCGCCGGCGGTGGCTTTGGGCTGGCTGATCCCGGGCGGCGGGCACTTCCTGCTGAAGCGTACCGGCCGGGGTGTCCTGCTGCTCATCGCCGTCACCAGCATGTTTGTCTGCGGCTTGATGATGCGCGGGTACATGTTCCAGCCCCAGACCGGCGACCTGTTGACCACCCTCATCAACGTGGGCGGATTCGTCGGCGATGTCGCCGGCGGCATTCTATACCTGCTCACCGTCTGGCTCGGATATAGCCAGCCCGACGTCGCCGGCCACGTGCACGATTACGGCACCAAGTTCCTCGTGGTCGCCGGCTTGCTCAACATTCTGGCCATGGTGGATGCCTTCGAAATCGCCGCCGGGAGAAAAGAATAATGCCCAAAATGAACTTGTCTCATTTCGAGGCGTCGTTCCTGTTTTCCCTCTTCACCAGCGTCGTAATGGGGATCGTCACCAAGAGTAACGATCGCGACCGCCTCCATTACGGCATCTATACCTTCGCCTGCTTTATGGTCGCGCTCTTCGGCTTGGGCTGGCTCATGTACCTCGGCCACGGGTAGGCCAAACCTCAGTCCACGGCCACTGCTACCGGCGCGTTCAGCACGATATCGATTGCTGGAGAATTCAGCAGGGTATTGTGGATCAGACAGGCTTTTACCGCACGTAGTATGCCGGCCTGGTGCTGCTCGCTCAGTTCCGGCGTGGTGACCTCGATCTGGAACCGCCCCAGCCGCGCCGGCTGCTTTTCCTTCTCCGCCGTGACCTTGACCTTCAGTCCCTCGTCGGGAAGCGACCTGGCCTTCAGATACTGCGCCGCGTAGTATCCGGCGCACGTGCCCAGCGATACCAGCAGGAACTCCGGGGGCGTCATCCCGCTGTCCAGTCCGCCGTTTTCGGCTGGCTGATCGCAGATCACACGGTGGCCCCGCGCAATCGCCTCGAATTTCACATTCCCTTTGTGTAGAATTTCGACTTCCATAAATATGCTCTATCCCTGGAGATGCAAAGCCTTCCGAAAGGTGACGTGTCACCAACCCCCGGCCGTTTGCATCTTGGCTGGTGAAGCGGTATTCGAGATCTGAAATGATAAGAAAGTCAATTCTGCTGGTCCTGGTTGGACCCTTATTAGCGCAAAACCCCCTCTCCCTGCGCGACGCGGTGCAACTGGCCCTGCGAGAAAACAAAGCCATCGCCGCCACCGATGCGGGCATGCGCGCTGCCGAAACCCGCGTGGGCGAGGCCCGTTCCGGCATGCTGCCCAAGGTCAACTATTCCGAATCCTATCACGCGCAGCGACAACCCGGTCTTTGTATTCAGCTCCCTGCTCACCCAACACCAGTTCGGTGTGGACAATTTCAATATCGGCCCGCTGAACCGTCCCGATTCCATCAACAATTTCCAGTCCCAGCTCACCGTGGACCAGATCCTCTACGATGCCGGCCAAACCAAAAACGCCGTGAAATCCGCCGACCTCTCCCGCCAGTTGACCGGAGAGGAGCAGCGCCGCACCCGCATGCAGCTGATTGCCGGCGTCGTCAAAGCCTACTACGGCGCCGTCCTGGCAGCCGAGAGCCTCAAGACCGCCGAACAGGCCCTCCGCAGCGCCCAGGCCGACCTCACCCAGGCCGAATCGGTGCGCACCGCCGGCATGTCCACCGATGTCGATGTCCTCTCCATCCGCGTCCACCTCGCCGCCGTGACCGAGCAGCGGATTCAGCGGGCGGCGGACCTGGAAGTGGCGAAATCGGCGCTCAACGACGCGCTCGGACTGCCCCTGGACACCGCCCATCTCCTGACCACGCCCCTGACTCCCATCGACCTTCCCGACCTGACCCTCGCATCGCTGGAGACCGGCGCCTCCACCACGCGCCCCGAGGCCCGCCAGATGAGCCTGGCGGCGGACCTGGCCCAAACCCAGGTGGATTCCGCCCGCGGCGCCATGCTCCCCCAGGTCAGCTTTCACGCCGGATTCGAGGCCGACCGGCAGCAGTTCATCAACAAGGGCGGAGCCAACTGGCTGGCCTCCATCGGTCTGCGCTGGAACCTGTTCAACGGCATGGCCGATAAAGCCCGCATCGAGGAATCCAACCACATGCTGCAAAGCGCCCACGCCAACCAGGAACGCATGGATTCCGCCGTCCGCCTGGAAGTCCGCCGCGCCTGGGCCAATCTGCGGGCCGCCGCACCAGCGGATTGAGGTGGCCAAAGCATCCATGGCGGAAGCCGAGGAAAGTCTGCGCATCACCCAGAACCGCTACCAGGCCGGAATGAGCAACGTCACCGACCTTCTGCGCAACGAAACTGCGGTGCTCGAAAGCCGCACCCGGTACCTGGCGGCCGTGCACGATCAGCACATCGCCGCCACCATGCTCGATTTGGCTGCCGGGACGGCTCACGCCCGATTCGGAGGTATTGAACTAATGCGAACCACACTCTTCCTTCTTACTTGTCTCCGCGGCCTGGCTGACCGGTTGCGGCGGCAGCGAACCGCAACCCAAGGCGGCGTCGTTGCAACCCGCGATCGCCCGTTCAGACTGCGGCCGTCGCCGCCCAGCAGTGGCCCGCCGTCTACGAGGCCACCGGCACCGTTCGTGCCCGCACCGCCACCGTGATCTCCAGCAAAGTGATGGCCTACGTCAGCGAGGTTTCCGTCCAGGTGGGCGACCGCGTCCGCGAGGGCCAGACACTCATCACCCTCGACGCGCAGCGATCTGGAATCCAACGTGCGCCGCGCCGAAGCCGCCGATGCCGAGGTCCAAAGCGCCATCCCCGAAGCCGACAACGGCGTAGCCGGCGCCAAAGCCAACCTGGACCTCGCCCAGAGCACCTTCAAACGCATGGAAGAACTGGCCTCGCGCAAGTCCATCTCCAATCAGGAGTTCGATGAAGCCTCCGCGCGCCTCAAATCCGCCCAGGCCAACTGGGAGATGGCTCGCTCCAAACGCGCCCAACTCGATTCCAAACGTGGCCCAGGTCGCAGCAGGAAATCCGCAGCCGCCACCATCATGCGCGACTACACCCGCATCGCCGCGCCGTTCTCCGGCGTCGTCACCGCCAAGACCGTCGAACCCGGAACCCTGGCCGCTCCCGGCGCTCCCCTGCTCACCGTCGAGCGCGAGGGCGCCTACCGGCTGGAAGCCTCCGTGGACGAATCCCGCCTGCCGTTCGTCAAAGTCGGCCAGACCGTCGAAGTCGAACTCGATTCGCTGGACCGCCGGCTATCCGCGCGCGTCAGCGAGATCGTCCCCAGCGTGGACGCCGCCTCGCGCGCCTACATCGTGAAGATCGACTTGCCCGTTGTTCCCAATCTGCGTCCGGCGTCTTCGGACGCGCCGGCTTCGCCATGGGCGCCCGCAAAGTCCTGGCCGTTCCGCCCGCGGCCGTGGTCGAGCGCGGCCAGCTGCAGTCGGTCTTCGTCATGGAAGACGGCACGGTGCGCACCCGCCTGGTCACCATCGGCGAGCGCGGCCAGTCCGCCGTCGAAGTGCTTTCCGGCTTGAGCGAGGGAGAAAAGCTGGTCAGCCCGGTGCCCGCCGGGCCTCACCGATGGCGCCCGGGTGGAGGTTCGCTAATGAGCACCCCCGCCGTCTCGGTCCCGCCGGGCGCTTCGCCCACGCCTGGATCTCTTCCAAACTCACCCCGTTGATCATCGGCGGCTCCCTGCTGCATCGGCGCCTTCGCCGTCTGGAAGCTGCCCCGCGAAGAAGAGCCGCAGATCATCGTCCCCATGATCGATGTCTTCGTGCAGATGCCCGGCGCATCCGCCCATGAGGTCGAAGAGCGCCTCACCAAGCCCATGGAGAAACTGCTCTGGGAGATCCCCGGCGTCGAGTACATCTACTCCACCTCCAGCCCCGGCATGTCCATGGCGATTGTCCGCTTCTACGTCGGCCAGGACGAAGAAAAGAGCATCGTTCGCCTCAATCAGAAGCTGTCCGCCAACACCGACCTGATCCCGCCCGGCGCCAGCATGCCGCTGGTGAAGCCGCGATCCATCGACGACGTCCCCATCCTCGCCCTGACGCTTTCCAGCCGCCGCTATGGCGATTTCGAACTGCGCCGCATCGCCGCCCAGGTGGATGACACCATCAAACAGGTGCCCGACGTCTCCGCCGTCACCCTGATCGGCGGGCAGCGGCGCGAAATCCGCATTGTCCTCGACGCGGGCAAACTGGCCGGATACAACCTCTCCCCGCTCCAGGTTGCCGGCGCCATCGGGCTCTCCAACCGCCGCCTGCCCTCCGGACAGTTCGATACCGCCAACCGCGAGTATCTCCTCGAAACCGGCGAGTTTCTCCGCACCGCCGAAGATGTCCGCAACGTCGTCGCCGGCGTGGCTAACGATAAGCCCGTGTTCCTCCGCGACGTCGCCGAAGTAACCGATGGCGGCGAAGAGCCCTCCCAGTATGTCCGCATCGCGCACGCCGGCTCCCGCGAGTTACTGCCCGCCGTCACCATCGCCGTGGCCAAGCGCAAGGGCACCAATGCCGTCATCGTGGCCGATAACGTCCTGCAGCGCATCCAGCCCCTCAAAGGCAGCGTGATCCCCTCGGACGTGCAAGTGGATATCACCCGCCACTACGGCGAAACCGCCGCCGAAAAATCGAACGAGCTGCTCTTCCACATGCTGATCGCCGTGGTCTCGGTAAGCATCCTGATCGCCATCACCCTGGGCTTCCGCGAATCGCTCATCGTCTTCATCGCCATTCCCGTCACCCTCGCCCTTACCCTCGCGGTCTTCTATCTCTACGGCTACACGCTCAACCGCATCACCCTGTTTGCGCTCATCTTCTCCATCGGCATCCTGGTGGATGACGCCATCGTGGTCGTGGAAAATATCGTCCGCCACTGGCGTATGCCCGCCAACCGCGAACGCCCGCCGTTCGACGTGGCTATCGAAGCCGTCGATGAAGTCGGCAATCCCACCATCCTCGCCACCCTCACCGTCGTCGCCGCTATTCTGCCCATGGCCTTCGTGGGCGGGCTCATGGGACCGTACATGCGGCCCATCCCCATCGGCGCCAGCGCCGCCATGGTGTTCTCCCTGCTGGTCGCCTTCATCGTCACGCCGTGGGCCGCGGTCCGCATTCTCAAGCCCGGCCATGCCGGCGCTCACGGCGAACGGGAAGACCTGGTAACCCGTGTGTATCGCGTGGTCATGGGAAAACTCCTGCACATTCCAGCCATGCGCTGGGGTTTTCTGACGAGTGTGGTGGTCCTGCTGCTCGGCTCCGTCTCCCTGTTCTATTTCCAGTTCGTCAAAGTGAAAATGCTGCCGTTCGACAATAAGAGCGAGTTCCAGGTGATCGTCGATATGCCCAACGGCACCACCCTGGAAGAGACCGCCCGCGCCACCGATGCCCTGGCGCAGGCCACGCTCGATCAACCGCAGGTGGTCAATCTGGAAACCTACGTCGGCACCGCCTCTCCCTTCAACTTCAACGGCCTCGTGCGGCATTACTACCTCCGCCAGGGCTCCAACGTCGCCGATATCCAGGTGAATCTGCTGGGCAAAGGCGACCGCAAACTCCAGAGTCACGAAATCGCCAAGCAGGTCCGCCAGCGCCTCCTCCCGGTCGCCGAGCGCTTCGGCGCGCGCATCAAAGTCGCCGAAGTGCCGCCCGGTCCCCCCGTGCTCGAAACCCTGGTCGCCGAGGTCTACGGCCCCGATATGAACGAGCGTGTCGCCATCTCGCGCCGCATTCGCGATTTGTGGAAACGCACCGACGGCGTCGTCGATGTGGACTGGTACGTGGAAGACGACCAGCCCGAAGTACCGCCTGCTCGTGGATAAAGAGAAGGCCGCGCTCAACGGCATCTCCGAAGACGATATCGCCCGGACTATGGCCCTCGCCTCCACCGGATACCAGGCCGGCCTGCTGCATGCGGATTCGGCCAAGGAAGACGTGCCCCTCACCCTGCGCCTCGACCGCGCTACCCGGTCCGACCTGGAAAAAATTCAGAGCCTCAAAGTCGCCGGACGCACCGGACGCCTCGTCGCGCTCAGCGAACTGGTTCACAGCCAGGAGGTGATCGCCGACAAAAGCATCTATCACAAAAATCTGCTTCCCGTCACGTATGTCACCGGCGATGTTGCCGGCGCCATGGAAAGCCCCGTCTACGCCATCCTCAAACTCGGCCCCGAAATGGACAAGTTTAAGGCGCCCGGCGGCTACGCCATCGAACAGCACATGGCCGCCCTCCCCACCGATGCCGAGCACTATTCCATGAAGTGGGATGGCGAATGGCACATCACCTACGAAGTCTTCCGCGATCTCGGAATCGCCTTCGCTGCCGTCCTGATCCTCATCTACGCCCTCGTCGTCGGCTGGTTCCAGTCGTTCATTACGCCGCTGGTGATCATGGCCGCCATTCCGTTCTCCCTGGTCGGGATCCTGCCCGCGCACGGCCTCCTGAATGCCTTCTTCACCGCTACCTCCATGATCGGCTTCATTGCCGGAGCCGGCATCGTCGTCCGCAATTCCATCATCCTGGTAGACTTCATCGAACTGCGTCTCCAGGAAGGCATGGCTCTCGATCTCGCCGTCATCGATGCCGGCGCAGTCCGCTTCCGCCCCATGTTGTTGACCGCCGCCGCCGTAGTCGTGGGCGCCGGTGTGATTCTCTTTGACCCCATCTTCCAGGGGCTGGCCATCGCCCTCATGGCCGGAGAGGTCGCGTCCCTCGCCCTGTCGCGCATGACCGTACCCATCGTTTATTTTGTTGTCAATCGAAGGAGAAAAACTGCATGTCCATCGACCGTTACTTACGCATGATCGCCGGATTCTTCGTGATGCTCAGCGTGGCCCTGGGCTATTGGGTCAATCCGGCATGGTTCCTCTTCACCGCTTTCGTCGGCTTGAACCTGTTTCAGTCGGCCTTCACCAACTGGTGTCCCATGATCACCATTCTGAAGAAAATGGGAGTCTGAGACTTCGCTTCAGCTCTCTGTTTGGGTGTGGGGCAGGCTTCAGCCTGCAGCGGGCTTCAGCCCGCGCCGGACACGGCGCGAATGAGGCCCAGTCGATACTGCGCTGAAACTCCTCGTCCGGCGGAACCACTGTCTGCACCGTAAACGCAAACTCGCTCGGTCCGTGCGCCTCCAGGTGCGCCAGCCGCTTTTTGGCTTCGTCCACCCCCGGAATGTGCCCCGCCGGCAGTGCCGTACACGTAGTTCCTCAGCGCTTCCACCGTCTCCACGTACTTCCGGCCGTGCAGCCGCCATACAAAACCGGGGGCGTTGTCCGCGATCGCATTCACTTCATCCAGGCGGTTCATGAATCCCGCCATCTGAGGGTCGTCCAGCACAGCCCGGACGCGGCCGATATTCACTTGGGCGACGTGGTACGTGCTCATCTCTCCTCCAATCCTTCCGACCTTATCATTCGTCTTCCCGTCTGGCCAATGGGTAGTATGAGTACTATAACTCACGATGTAAATGACCTTGATTATTGTCAGGACTTTCGGTCCATCGGAAAATAAAGAGACCCGTGACCAAAGTCCTTCCGGCACTTATCATCGCTGTTCTGTTTTTGACGGAGGCCTGCACCGGTTCGCATTCCGCTTCCGCGGACACCTCTCCGTCCGTCTCCACCGCTTCCGAAACCGCCGCTGCGCCCGCGCCCCTTTCCTCCGGCGCTTCTCCCATCCTGCCGGAGCTGCCCCAGGACCCGGCCGCCTTGTCCGCATCCGGCGCGCTCGGGGTCTCTCTGCCGGCGTCGGCGTGGAACGTCGCCACCTCCCACAATGGTTCGGTGGAAGAGAATCTCATTTCCTCGGTCAGCGATAGCCGGCGCGTCCGGCTGATCGTTCGGCAGTTCGGAAAGAAGCTCGAAGTATACCTCGCTACCGGTAATGTCCCCGATGAGGTGGACCCCGCTACCAAGGACCGCAGCCTGGTCAAATACAAATTCGACGACGGCGAACCCACCCGGGAAAAGTGGCTCATATCGCGCCACAGAATCGCCCTCCTGTTCCCTGGCGATCCGGTGGAATTCCTCGGGCAGATCCGTAAGGCCAGGCGCCTCGACGTAGAACTCTCCATGGCCGCCGATTCCCTCGACACGGAATCCTTCAACCTCGCTCTGTTCCCCGAGGGCGTCCTCAGCGCACTGGAAAAGACCCGGTAAGGTCTACCGCGGTCGCTCCTTCTCACCCGCCTTCATCAGCTTCACCAGTTCTGCGATCCGTTGCGCGCGCGCCTCCGGGCTGCGCTTGGTCGCATCGATCCATCGCAGGTAGTTTTTGCGATAGAACGTCGCCAGTCCATCGAAGAACCTCGCCGCCTCCGGCTCGGCGTCCAGCGCGGCCGCAATGTCCGGCGCCAGTGCACCGCTCTGTGGGCCTTCCGGCTCCAGCATCGCCGTGACCGCGTCCCCCAGGTCCAGTCCCGTTCCTCGCCGGTACGCCGGACCCAACGGCAGAAAATATCCTTCGCTGAACTGTTCCAGCGCGCCTCTCACGTCCTTGCCGTTAATCGTACCCCTCACGTGATACCGCGCTTTCGCACCCCACGCTTCCGCCGGATCGAATGGCAGCACCAGGTAAGCCCGGCCTTTCTCGCTGCCTCTGATCTTCGCCTCAAATAATCGCCGTGCCGTCATTTTCGTTCAGGGTAGAAAGTGCATCTTCAGGAACTGCAGGTACACATCCCAGTCCGATGGCGCCATGCCATGGCCGCCTTCATGCATCAGATAGCCGATAGTGTGCAGAATCGGCTGGCCCGCGCGTGGAATCTGCTCCGTCCCCAGCCCCTCTTTGCCGAACAGGCGATACACCGGCTCCGCCGCCACTGCGGCCAGAAACTCGCCCTTCGGATCCGACCATTTGTCCGTGTTGCCGGTCTGCAACAGTACCGGCCGCGGAGCCATCAGCGCCACCAGCATGTGCCCATCCACCGGAAGTTCATCCACGTGGTTCGCGTATTTGGCGTAATTCGCCGCGAACTGATACGGGTATCGCGTAGGCGCCACCAGGTGCGCAATCGTCTCGCCGTAATTGCGGCGGCTTAGCGCCGCGCCCCCTTCACCCCCGCAACTCGCAATCGCCATGGCGAAACGAGGGTCGTGCGCGCCCGTCCAGATGGCCGTCTTGCCCAGACGCGATACGCCCGTCACCGCCACTTTCTTCGCATCCACGCCCTTATCTGTCTCCAGGTAGTCCAGGGCGCGGCTCAAGCCCCATGCCCAGGCGCTGATCGTGCCCCATTCGTCCGGCGCCGGTTCCGTCTGGCCCGGCTTCAGATACAGTTGCCGCACGCCGAAGGGAATACCGCCGGCGAAGTCCGGGTCGATATCGCCGTAATACACCGTCGCCACACCGATTCCTTCCGCCAGAAACTTGGCCACCGGCAGCTTGCCGAATGCCCTGCCGCCCGCCGCCGGAACCCGTTTCTTTTCCCGCGCGTTCCAGATTTCTCCAGGCTTGATCCCCGCGTCGTCAACCGCAAGCGAATTCGCCGTGAACCCAATATTCAGTAGTACCGGCACGGGCTTCCGCGCGCCCGCCGGCAGATATAACAGCAGGTCCATCTTCGGCCCGTTCCTGTCCTTCGAGAAGAAAACCGTCACCTGCCGCCGCAGCGCCTTCCCCTCCAGCGCCGGCGTTCCCTTGTCGAAAACGTCGAAATTCATGCCCGCGGGACGCCCCGGTGTGCGTCCGTATTCGTTCTCCTCGAACAAGCGGAGAATCTCCGGCCGGCGCTTCTCGTTCCACGTCTTCACGTCGCGTACCGGCTTTCCGTTCGCCAGCGCCAGCGGATCTGGAAGCGTATAGCTTCCCACCAGCGCTTCGGTGTAGTTGACCGGAATCCCCGCGACTTTATCCGCAGGATAGTCCGCAATCTGCCCCTGCGCTGCCAGCCCGAACAGCGCCCCTGCACATAGCGCCGTTGTTGACGGGAATAGGAGTGACATGGCGCTTATCCTATACCCGCAATTACCGCGGCCGCAACGACCGGTATCCTCAGCATCTCCTTTCTGCAAGAACCGCGATTGCTGGTCGATATGATCCAATGATGCCGGCCATACAGAACCACCGGAAGGTCCGCGGCCGCAATCGTCGTTTTCGGGGAATCCCTAAAAGAAAGGTCAGAGGTTCCGTCACCCGTCGTGGTGATGGACCGGGACCATACCATCCTCGACCTGAATCGGGCCGCGGCCGGAATTGCAGGCCGCTCTTTGCAGGACTGCATCGGGCTTAAATTCTGGGACCTGTTCGATAACCCCGCCTGCCGCGCCGGAACCTGCGCCGCCTCCAACGCCGTGCGGACTGGAAAAACCTGCGCCGGAGAAGCCCTTCCCAGGATTCAGGGAAAGGAAGTGCCCGTACGCGTGATCGCCGCCCCCAGATACGACGACCACCACCAGATTGTGGGCGCGGTCGAACTCATTTATGACACCGGCGAGGAGATTCGCGTCTCGGGTGAAATCAACCGGTTGGTCAACGCCGCCCGCAACGGCAACTTGTCCGAACGCGGCAACGTGGCTGCGTTCGAAGGCAACTACCGCATGCTCGTCGAAGGCATCAATTCCGTCCTCGACTCCCTGATTGAGCCGCTCCAGCTCTCCGCCCGGTATGTGGACCGGATCAGCAAGGGAGAAACTCCTCCCAGGATTACGGACACCTGCTATGGGGATTTCAACACCATCAAAGACAACCTCAACGTGCTGATTGAAGCTACGGAAACCATTACGGCCGCGGCCCAAGAGATCGCGCGCGGGAACCTGACCGTGGAACTCCGCGAGCGCGGCGTCAACGACAAACTCATGCAGGCCCTCGGTGGCATGGTGAAGGGACTGCAGTCCATTGCCGGCTCAGCCGACAGGATCTCCGAAGGAGACTTAACCGTTCAGCTCACCGCGCTTTCCGAAAAGGACGTTCTGGGCCGCGCTCTGACCCGTATGCTGCATAACCTCCGCAGTACGGTTTCCGGGATCGCCGCCGCCGCGTGCAACGTCAGCACCGGCAGCGAACAGATGAGCGCTACCGCGCAGCAGCTCTCCCAAGGCGCTACCGAGCAGGCTGCCGCCGCCGAGGAGAGCACTTCCGCCATGGAACAGATGGCGTCCAGCATCCAGCAGAACGCCGACAATGCCCGGCAGACCGAAAAGATCGCTTCCCAGGCCTCTCAGGACGCCCGCTCCAGCGGCGAAGCGGTCGTCCGCACGGTCAACGCCATGAGACAGGTCGCTGAAAAAATCGGCATCATCGAGGAAATAGCCCGTAAAACCGACCTCCTGGCGCTGAACGCTGCCATCGAAGCTGCTCGCGCCGGGGAACACGGTAAAGGCTTTGCCGTGGTGGCCTCGGAAGTGCGCAAACTCGCCGAACGCAGCCAGACCGCCGCCGCCGAAATCGGCCGTCTCAGTATCGACGGTGTCCACATCGCCGAAGGTGCCGGCCTGCTGTTGTCCAAACTGGTTCCCGATATTCAGAAAACCGCGGAGCTGGTGCGCGAGATCTCGGCCGCCAGCGCCGAACAAAGCACCGGGGCAACGCAGGTGAACAAGGCCATCCAGCAGCTCGATCAGGTGATCCAGCAGAATTCGGCCGCGGCTGAAGAAATGGCCGCTACGGGAGAAGAGCTGGCCGGCCAGGCGCAAGTCCTGCAGTCCTCCATGGGCTTCTTCAAGACCGGTGAGCCGCAAGAGGCTCGCGCTCCGCAGCGCAGAAGCACGCTTCGCACCCGTCAGGCCCCGGCGTCGCACAAGCCGGCCGGTGCGCGCTCCACCGCCAGTGCGTTGTCGCAAATGAGCCGTGCCGTCAAAAATGGCGGGCTGAGCATAGACCTGGATAGCAACAACGGCAGCACCGACGCGCGCGACGCCGATTTCACCGCCTATGAATCATAACTCATCACACGAGTTCAATATCTTTTTCGCTCTTACCACTAACCACTTACACTAACTCGCGCCGGAAATGCCCAACGCCGGATGCTTCAATAGAATCGGAGGAAGAAGTATGGAAGATCAACTGATAGCTCCGAAACCGCGCGATCCCCGCGCCCTGAACGCATACCGCCACGGCCTCACAGGCCAGGTCCTCATCCTCACCCCTGAGGATGAGGTGGCCTACAAGGCCCACTGCCGCAACATCCACGAATCCCTTGCCCCCGTCGGCGGTATGGAAATCGAACTTGTCCAGGAAATCGCCGACGACCGCTGGCGTCTCAAGCACGCCTCCGCCCTCGACAACAACATCAACTCCCTCGGACTCACCGAACCAGACACCATCACCGCCCACCACCCGGAAATCGACGCTGCTTTCGCCAAAGCCCGCATCTGGCTCGCCGACCCCAAGAACCGCACCCTGCTCAGCCTCTACGAACAGCGCATCAAGCGCAAGGAACTCCAAACCATCGCCCTGCTCCGCCAACTCCAGCAGGAACGCCGCGAAGCCCTCCAGCAAGCCGTAGAAGAAGCCGCCCTCCTAGCCCAACTAGCAGCAAGCAAAGGAGAATCGTTCGACCTCGCCCATTACCCCCATTTTGATTTTTCGACCCCCGAACTCGCCCGCTTAGTCCTCCACGCCCAACGCCTGTCCGAGGCCCGCAAGCTCTTCCCCAAACCCCAAAAGCCCCTCCGTATGGCCGCGTAGACTTGACTAGACCCCCATCCCCAACCCCCACCCCTAACCCCCGCGCGAAGCGCGCCGGCCTCCGGTGCTTGACACTTGCCAATTCTATGCATAGAATTTCTTGGTATATGGCGCGGACCACAAACGACCCGGGTCTCCTCCCCGGCACGCTCGATCTGCTGATCCTCAAAACCCTGAGCCGGTCACAACTCCACGGCTATGGCATTGCCCAACAGATCAAACTCGTCTCCGGCGACGTCCTGGAGGTGGAGGAAGGGTCGCTCTATCCCGCGCTCCAGCGTCTGGAGTTGAAAGGCTGGGTGGCGTCGGAGTGGCGCATGACGCCGCACAATCGCCGGGCGCGCTTTTATAGGCTGAGTCCCGCCGGGCGCAAGCGTCTGGCTTCTGCCGAAGCCGGGTTCGAAAGGTTGGTCGAGGCCGTGCAGCGCGTCCTGCGGCCGGCATGAGATCGGAAGGAGGGAAGCATGCGGGAAATCTGGCGAAAGTTGAGAACGCTCGGAAGGCGTGCTGAGTTGGCGCAAAGGCTCCGCGAAGAGTTGGAGTTCCACGCTGCCAGAAAAGCCGCCGATTCGGGCCAAACTGTGGTCGCGGCCCGGCGCGACCTGGGAAACCAAACCCGGCTCCTGGAAGCCGCGGATGACGTCTGGGCGCTCCGCTGCCTGGAGCACTTGTGGAAAGATGTGCGTTACGCCGTGCGCGCCCTCTCCCGCTCCTCCGGCTTTTTTCTTCTGGCGGCCGCCGGCACGGCGCTCGGAGTAGCAGCGGTAACCGCAGTCTGGTCGGTCGCCGGGACCGTTCTCATCCGTCCCCTGGCTTATCCTGACGCAGACCGCCTGGTTGTCGTATCGGATCAGCTACTAAAGCTGGGGTTCACGCGCTTTCCCATCGCCACCGCGAATTATCTGGATTACCGGGCCCGCAATCGCGTGTTACAGGATATCGCCGCCTTTCAGCCCGCTACCTTCACCGTTGTCGCGGGCGATCGTGCCCAGAGGATCGGCGGCATGTCCGCTTCGGCCAACCTCTTGTCTGTCTTGGGCGTTTTCCCGGAGCGGGGCCGCTGGTTCGATCCCCGGGAAAACCACGGTGTCCCGGCGGGCGTCGTCGTTCTGAGCCACGCGTTCTGGCTAACCCACCGCGAACCCCTCCTGCGCGTGGACAACCGGTCCTACCAGGTGGTCGGCGTGCTTCCCGAAGGATTCACGTTTCGTCTGGGCGGTGAGCCGCCCTCCATCTGGCTCCCCGTGAATCTGGACGCTCCCTCGCGGGACGCCGGCAGTCTGCAGGCCGTCGCACGCCTCAAGCCGGGCGTTTCCGCCTCCCGGGCGCAAGCCGCGATGGCCGTGATTGCGGACGAATTGAAGCGGCAATACCGTACCGGGATGGGGCCTCACGGAGAGGATGGCCAGTACCGGGTCGCCGTCACGCCTCTCCGCCAGGAGTTGTATGGTGGCGCACGCGCTACGCTGTACGCCCTCGCGGCTGCCGGCGTCATTCTGCTCCTGCTCGGCTTGGGGAATACGGCCATGCTCTGGCTCGGCCGGGCCGCGGCCAGACAATCTGAGGCGGCCGTCCGCCTGGCGCTCGGCGCCACACCCCGTCGCGTTGTCCTTCAGTTCGCCATCGAGGCTCTCCTTCCCTCGTTGACCGGCGGTCTCCTGGCGTTGGCTCTCACGCTGGGCGCGCTCGCCTGGCTGAATGCCGCTCCGCCTTCCGAACTGGCCACCGTCGGCCGCTTCGCCATCGACCTCCCGGTGTTCGGATTTGCTATCCTGCTCTCGGCCGCTGCCGGGATTCTGTTCGGTACCCTGCCCATGCGCTCCGTCATCCGTGCGGGCGCCGGAGGCTCCCCGATTGCCGGCGGCCGCGGCGGCATCGGCGCCCGCTCGGAAAGCCGTGCCCGTCCGTTGCTCATCGCGCTTCAGGTGGCCTTCGCCTGTGCGCTGCTCGTCCCCTCGCTGCTCTTGATCCAAAGTCTCTCGGCCCTGGAAAATGTCGATCCCGGCTTTCGCGTGGACAACCTGCAAGTGGCGCGCGTGTCCCTGGCGTCCTCGCGCTATCGGACCGGCCCTGAAATCGCAGCCTGGTACCAGCGCCTCTACGACCGCCTCGCCGCGTGGCGCGGAGCGCCCAATGTCTCCATGGTGTCTCAACTCCCGCTCACCTTCGGAACCGGCGGCGATCCGTTCAGCATCGAAGGGCGCGCGTGGGGAGCCTCGGGTACGGTGCCGCAGTTCGCGCATCAGGTGTCGGTCGGACCGAATTACTTCTCCCTGGCGCGCATTCCCCTGCACGCTGGACGCGACTTCGAATCCCGGGATTTCGCCGCGCCGGATCGTGTGGCTGTGGTCAACCAAACCCTGGCCCAGGCCTTCTGGCCGCGGGAGTCCGCCCTCGGTAAGCGCATCGTGATGGGTGCCCCGGGCCCGCATACGCCCTGGATGACCATCGTCGGCGTTGTAGCCGACGTGCATACCGCCGAGCTGAGCCGGCCGCCTCTGCCCCAGATCTACCAGCCCTTTTCCCAGGCGCCCGTGCGTTCCATGTCGCTGATTGTCTCTGGCGTGGATGGAGCCGGTCTCCAGAAACTCGTTCATGCCGCCGATTCGCAAACGCCCGCTTACCTTCTGGAAACCATGCAACACCACGTCGCCGGGACCCTGAACCGCCCGCGGCTCCGCACAGAATTGTTTACCTCCTATGGCCTCATCGCGTTCCTCCTGGCGGGCTTCGGCATCTACAGCATGACCGCATATTCGGTGATTCGCCGGCGGCGGGAGTTCGCCTTGCGCGCCGCCCTCGGCGCCCGCCCCAGCCAGTTGATGGCCGCGGCGCTGCGGGGCATCCTGCCGCCCGCGGCCCTCGGAGCCCTCTGCGGAACCGCTGCGGCATACGCCATCGCCCGGGGCATCGAATCTTCGCTATATGGCGTCGGCGCCAGTGAGGGGGCCATCTATGCACTGGCCCTGATGCTGGCCCTCGGAGCTGCCGCCGTGGCTTCCGTCCTCGGCGGTAGAGACGCCCGGCATGTGGCGCCCGCCGACATTTTGCGAGCCGATTAGAAAACTACTCCTGGCGCTTCACCACGCGATTGCTCGCGGATTCGATGCACGTTCGCTGCATCACCCCCGGCTTGCTCTCGCTGAAAGGGCATACTTCAAAATCGGCGAACACGTCACAATCGAACCCGCAAGCCAGGTCTTTCGGCAGGATTGGTTCTTCCCCCGGCCCCTGGCCCCCCAGCAGCCGCGTCGTTCCCCGCGGCCAGATTCGAAAGGTCGGATTTCCGTTATATGCGCGCAGCCGTCCCCGAACTCGAAAACACCGCCCCACCAGCGCCGGATTGCCCTTGCAGACGGGCGGATCCGCCGCCGGTGCCGCGGCCAGCAGCAGAAATAGCGCCAGTCGCATCGCTTTGCTCCTTACTGTGGCAGGCGATATCCGGGCCGGGCGTAAGGTGTGGCGCCCGGCACGTTCACCTCGATCTTCAGATTATGATAGCCCGGCTGCGTCGAATCCGGCCGGAAACTCAGGGTGTAAACACTGCGCAATTCCGTCCCCACGATCCCCACCGCGTCTTCCAGCGCGCGCTGCGTCCGGAAATGCAGAAGCGTGCCGCCGGTCGCCTGGGTCAGCATCGCAAAAGGGTCCGCCCCGGCTTGGCTCTCCGATCCGTGCGCCAGGGTGGGCGCCAGTTTGCTCAGGTCTACGCCGGCTCTGTAGCCGCCCCGCTCATCCTTGGATCTGGGGCCCTGCAAAGAGAAGGTGTCTTCCACGAAGGCCTTGTTGAATTGCGGCAGGGCCAGCGCGAAAATGGTGACGTTTTCGCGTTCGGCCTCCTCCCGGAGCGCCTCCAGTTCGCCCTCGCTGCCGCGATCCGAAGGCTGCCCGATCAGCAGCAGAACGCGCGACCGCGAAGCCGGCTGCTGCTTCAGCAGATCTATTCCCGCCGTGGCCGCGTCGATCATGCGCGCCCGTTTGCCGCCCACCGAGATTCCGCGAAACGCGGTGCGCGTCCCGCCGTCGTGGAATTCCTTGCGCACCGTCACGAAGTCGTCGTACGTGAGGAGTGCGGCCTCGCCGTTCTCGCCCACCAGCAGATCCTCCACCGCGCTGCCCGCCTTCGCGATGAAGGGCAGATACTGGCGAACCTGGGTGCTCACCTGCACCACCACCGCTACCGCCGGCGGCAGATAGTCGGTATCCAGCGTAAAATGCTGCGGCCGGCCCTCGTCCAGCACCTGGAAATCGCCCGCCTCCAGCCCGGCCACGCACTCGCCATTGCCGGCGAAAACCAGGGTCGGCACGCTCACCAGGTGCACCGGCACGCGGATTACCGGCCCTTCCTGTGCCGCCAGAAAGGCGGCGATGGCGACCCAGAGCACGTCCCAATTCTAATGCCGGATGCGCCCCCGCGCGACTGTGAAAATACGGCGTCATGGTGTAACATTTTGTTCCAGCCGTTCTTGCGACAATAAAGCATGCGATCCTTCCTGCTTTTGATCCCCACGATCGCGCTTGCCCTCCCCCCGCAGCGCCCCCAACAGGCGCCCCCGCCGCAGGCCGTCGTCAATCTCAATGTGATTGCCCTGGATTCCAAAGGCCAGTCGGTAATGGATTTGCAGGCGGATGACCTGCGCGTCCAGGACAATGGCAAACCGCAGAAGATCTCCTCGTTCCGCCGCCGCCAGTCCCATCTCGCTACCCCTGCCGCCCTCGGCCCGCGGGAGTATGCCAATCGCGCCGGCAACGTCATCCCCCATGCCACCGTCATCCTCTTCGATCAGTTGAACACCCAGTTTGCCGACCGCGGATACGTATCCAACCAGCTTGTCAACGTCCTGCAGAAGTTCGAATCCCCGGACAACCTATACCTCTACCTCATCACCACCAATGGCAGCCTCTATCCTGTGCATGGCCTCCCCGGCAATGAGGAGGACGCCGCAAAGGATAGCTCCTGGACGCGCGACATCCAGGCCAAACTCTCCGAAGCCCTGCGCATCACCCTGGCGCACCGGCCCACCGACCTGGTGATCGATATCGACGCCCGCGTGCGTGCCACCTTCGAAACCCTTTCCATGGTCGCTGCCCGCCTGGCAGCCGTGCCCGGCCGCAAGACCATCGTCTGGCTCACTCACGGCGTCCCTATCTCCCTGAGCCCCGCCCGCACCGGCCTGGCCGATTGGATCGACTACACCCCTTACGTGGAGCAGTTGAGCCAGACCTTAGACCACGCCGACGTTTCGATTTATGCGGTGCAGCAATCTCCGCCAGGCACGGACACCAGCGGTCAGGCGGATTCGGGTCGAATGTCCAGCGCCAACCCCACCGGCCGCGGTGGCATGTCTTCCCCTTCCGACCCGGGCGCCGTTCCGGGCGTCACGGGTCTGGGCAGCGAGCAGACCCTCGATGAATTTGCCCGCCTCACCGGCGGACGCGCCTGGGAAAATAACGATATTGGAGGCGCTATCAAGCAGGCCGTTACCGATGCCAAACAAAGTTACCTGGTCTCGTACACGCCGCCTCCCGAAAACTGGGACGGTAAGTATCACAAGATCCGCATTACCTGCGCCCGCAAGGGCGTTAAGTTGCAGGCCCGCCAAGGTTATTATGCTTTCGCCGAGCAGGCCACCTCCGGCAAGCAGGAAGATGCCGCCGTCCAGGCGGCCATACAAAGCCCCTTCGATGCCGCCGAAATCGGCCTCCGGGCCACCGCCACCCCGCAGCCCGGCCCTTCGCCCGCCGTGCGCCTGGCCGTCCGCATCGACCTGAATGGCGTGCAACTTACCCAAGACGGCGATGCCTTCAACGGCGAACTCACGGCCCGCTTCGTTGAGTACCAGAACGATGGAGCCATACGGCAGACCAAGCCCATGGCCCTGAAGCTCCATTTCACCGGTCCGGAGCATCAGGCCGCGCTCAAGGACGGATTCCCAATGGATGAGGGCCTGGCGCTTGCTCCCAACGTCGAAAAGCTCCGCCTGATCGTTTTCGATACCGCCAGTTCCGCCATCGGCTCCCTCACAATCCCCGTCGGCAAATAGAATTGTACTGGTACGATCTAGGGTAGTTTGGCGCACTTTTCTGCGGCATTCTGACATTGCCATGCAGAAACTTCTCCTCTTAGTCGCACTTAGTGGATGCGCCCTCTACGCGCAGGACGTACCTGACCCGAACGCCGGTTCCGGCCGCACCTTCTGGCGCGCCAGTATTGCCGCGCTCACCGCCGCCAACGCCATGGATATCCAATCTTCCTGGGGCAAACACGAACTCAACCCCGCGCTGGCCAATGGCGGCGGAACGTTTGGAGCCCAGGGCGCGCTACTCAAACTCGGCTTGCAGGGCACACTGGTGGGAATCGAATACCTGATTACCCGTCACCATCCCCGGACCACCGGCAAGCTCTATCGCGTTCTCGGTATCGTCAACTTTGGAGCCGCCGCTGGAATAGCCGGTGTAGCCGTCCATAACTACGGTGTGTCGTCCGGTAGATAGCGCAGATAGCTTACCTGTACCAGTCGTGGTCTCTATGGTAATGATAAGGTCCTCGCGAGTAACCCGGATCGTTCCAGTTCACTACGCGAAGCGGTCGTTCCAATTGAAATGTAACCACCGATCCGGGTGGGATGCGAATTTCTGCGCCCCTCGGTTGCACCCGCTCGCCGTTGGCTCCGGCGATTGCGCCGGTAATCGCGCCGATTATCCCGTTGCCTTCATTGCGGTCGTTGTCCGGAGTATGGTATTGCGGTCCGGAAGTATCTACGGCATACCGTTGGCCCCTCGTTGTGATCGATTCCAGATCGAGCACAAACTCATCGGGCCCCGTCTTGCGCACAATCAGTTCGGCCTCCGCGCCGCGCGGAATCACCATATCGCCATCCTTGGCATACACGTCTCTGGCTACATGTGCCGGATAGATTCTTCCCTTGTCCCAGTTACTTACGTCTACTCGCTGATCCAGCCGCACCTGAATGTCAGTCCCCGGAACAATCACGTCCGCCATAACCGGAACCTGACTGCAAATCAGCGCTGCTGGAATCACCAGTAAATGCTTCCACATATGCAACCTCCGCACTCAGTGGTGCAATTTCCGTACCTCAGTCGTTTTCGATGCGTTCGTCGAGTGTGCCCGCACCCACCGCTGTGCGCGAGCGGGGCCGCGGCTTGTCCATGTTGGCGAAGTCGCCCGGTTTTTCACCTGCGGCGGCGACATCCTGCCCGCCGGTTTCCGCCAACATCTTCTTCGCAAGCTTGACCCAGTCGTCGTTATCGCAGTGTACCGAGACCAGCACGCCGCCTTCACGTATCCGCCCTTCATATCGCTTGGCCTCGTATTCCGGAATCCCCATGCCGGCCAGCGCGCCGATGATGCCGCCCAGGGTGCCGACTGCGCCCGCGCCGGCCAGCGCCGCTACAATCGGACCCGCGGCCAGGAACGGTCCCAATCCCGGAATCGTCAGCGCGCCGATTCCAGTGAGCCATCCCAGCACGCCGCCCGCGACACCTCCCGCCACCGTGCCGGCCGTTGCGCCTTCCGGCGCCTTGGTGTTCTTTTCGTGTGCGAAGTCTTTAGTGCCCGGGTTGTCCGGGAAGAGCACAGAAATATCCGCGCTGCGAAAGCCGCCATTACGCAGATGTTCCACTGCTTCTTCGACCGCCAGGCGGTCGGGATAGATCCCGAAGACTGCCGTATTCTTACTCGACATTTTTGCGCTCCTGCCTGGGAAGTGTGCAATGGACGGGCCATCTTCCCCTCTCCAGCGTGCGAATACGGACGCTTCCCAAAAGCCGGCTCACAGGGGATAGAATACGAGTTACGGAAAATGCTATGAACCACCTCGCCAGTCGTCGCAGCTTTCTGGGTGCCGCCGGTGCCGGCCTTGCCGCCGCATCGCTGCCGCCCGCATTCGGCAAAATCGAGCCCACGCCGTGGGGCATCAAACTGGGCATCGCCACTTATACGTTTCGCGAGTTCGATCGCGCCGATACTATTGCCTTTATTAAGAAACTCCAGATTCCGTGGGTCAGCGTCAAACAGATGGGCGTCCGCGGAAAATATCACTGGGACATGAAAGCGCCCGCCGAAGAGCAGGCGCAGGCGAAGAAGGATTTCCAGGACGCCGGACTGAAGGTCATGAGCGCCGGCAATACCGACATGAAAGAACTCACGGCCGACGGCCTCCGTCCCCTGTTCGAGTGGGCCAAAAACGGCGGCGTTCCCATGCTGGTGGCTGCGCCGGTCCATGAAAACATCGGCGTGATCGAGCAGTTGATCAAGCAGTACGACATCAAGGTGGCGATTCACAACCACGGCCCTGAGGATAAGAATTTTCCTACTCCCGAATCCGTGCTCGAAGCAGTGAAGGGTCGCGACCCGCGCTTCGGCCTGTGCATGGATGTGGGCCACTCCGCGCGCACCGGTACGGACGTGGTGAAGGCTATCGCCGATGCGGGCAGCCGGTTGCTGGATATGCACGTCAAGGATCTGGCCCAGTTCAAGGACACACCGGAAAAACAGGCCAAGAACAGCCAGTGCGACGTGGGCGAAGGCATCATGCCGTTCCCACAGATTTTTAAACAGCTCAAGAAAATGAACTACCAGGGCTGCGTGAACCTGGAGTACGAGATCAACGGCAAGGATCCCATGGTCGGCGTGCAGAAGTCCTTCAGCTATATGCGGGGCGTGTTGGCCGGGTTGGCCGGAGCCTGAGAGTGGCGAACATACCGGTAGGCGTCACGGGTGAGCAAAAACTGCTCGTCACGAATGAAAATGCCATCAACTTCCTTGGCATGGAAGGCGCGCGCGTGCTTTCCACTCCCCACATGATCGGCTACATGGAACGGACTTGCCGTGACACCGTGCTACCGTTATTGGAGGAGGGCTACGACACCGTCGGCACGCACGTCAACGTGTACCACCTGGCCGCGGCGCCCCTGGGTATGTCGGTGACGTTCAAAGCGGAGGTGACCGGCATGGTGGACCGGCGAATCCAGTTTCGGGTGGAGGCGTGGGACGAAAAAGAAAAGATCGGCGAAGGGACGCACGAACGAGCCGTCATTAACATAGCCAGGTTCGCTACGCGGCTCGCCGGAAAGAAATCCTGATCCGCCTACGATCCCACGATGGTGGACGCCGGACGGAATCCCCCGAAGTTGCCTTTGCCGCTTTGCGCCGTCGAGCGAGGCGCCTCCCCGGCCATCTGCCGCTGGTAGAATTCCAGGAGTATGCCCTCGTCGTAGTCGATCGCGCGAGCGTACTGCCGAATATAGCTGGTGTTATAAATTCCCCCGGGTAATTTCCGAAAATCGCCCCGTTCGATGGCGTCCAGGGAACGGACGCTGATCTTGGTAGCCTGCGCGATTTCTTCCAGGGATACCCCACGATTCCTGCGAATCGTGGCCAAACCGAGGATGCTGGTTTCCTCTTTCATCTACCTGCCTCTCCACCGCTCACCCGGCGGGAATTTAGGAATGCGGATAAAAAGTTGTAAATAAGGTAACACTATAACACCAGTTCCGTTGTCTGATAAACTCTTTTTTTATGGGGATTTGCCGACGGGAATTCGCAACTGGCCTGCTCGCAGGCCTGGCCGCCCGGTGCCTGCCCGGCGCGATCCGGCCTAAATTATTGGTAATACTAGTACTAGAGCAATTCCGCGCCGATTACGTAGATTCACTGATGCCCCAAATGACGGCTGGAGGGTTTCGTAAGCTTTTAGACAAAAGCGCCTGGTTTCCCGATTGCCGTCACCTGGCCAGCGGGTTCACCACCACCGCCCTGGCGACTCTGGCTACCGGCGCCTGGCCCGCACAGCACGGAATCGTCGCCGATTCCTGGTACGACCGGACCACCCAAACCCGCGTGCACGCCAGCGACGAGGAGCTCCTGGCCGGGACAGTGATGTCCGAGGCGGCCGAATCCAACTGCAACGTCTCGGTTGTTGCCCTGAACCCCGTACACGCCCGTCTGTTTGCCGGCACTCAAAAGGCCGATTTCTACTGGATGGACGATCGCGGCCAGTTTCAGACGAACGGGGACGCGCCCTTCTGGCTGGGGCCGTATAACGACCGGAAGCCGCTCGACCGGCTGCATGACTCCCGCTGGGTGGTGCCCGGCGTCCGCGCCGATGCGCCGGCGCTGCGCACGCTGACCTACGATGCCAGGCACCCGGAGCAGTTTTTGATGCTTTACAAAGCCTCGCCCTTCGCCCAGGCTTCGCTTTTCGATTTCGTGGGCGAGTTGATTACGGCCGAGGGCTTGGGGCAGAAGAACACGCAGGATGTGCTGTGCGTGATCGAAAGCTCTACCGAACTACTGGGCTACGAGACCGGTGCTCGCAATCCGCTGATGGAGCAGATGGTGCTGCATCTCGACCGCCGCCTGGAAGCCCTGCTTACGCAATTGAACCGTTCGCATGGCGATGCCGCCTTCAACCTGGTGATGATGGGGGCCCACGGTGCGCCGGACGCGCTGGCGGCGGGAACGCGCGCTCGCATGGCGGTGGACGGAGAAGCACTGGCGCGCAAGGTGGATGCGGCGCTGGCCGCCCGCGGACTGGGCCGCGTGGAGAAGTTCCTGTATCCCTTCCTCCACCTGGACAGCACCGGTTTCCGCGATGCCGAAGAGATTCGCAAGGCGGCGGGCCGGGTATTACTGGAGCAGCCCCAGGTGGCGGACTACTTCACAGCGGGGGGCGCTTCTTCGGTGAAGAACGAATGGCAGGTCCGCCTCCGCAACAGCTTCCACTCGCGGCGCTCCGGCGACGTGATGGTCTCCTACCCGTTCGGCTACGTGGAGAATTTCGGGCAGGGGCGGGGCATCTCCTACGGTTCCCTTTATAACTACGATGCCTGCGTGCCGCTGTGTTTTTACGGGCCGCAATTCCGCTCGGGCGTTTTCGAGCGGACCGTAGAAGCAGTGGATGTAGCGCCCACGATTGCGCGCGTGCTTGGTGTGGAGGAGCCCACGTCCAGCACGGGGCGTGCTCTGGCGGAGGCTCTGGCATGAGCGAGGATGCGCGGCTGGCCACATCGATTTGTGGCATCGCGCTGCGCAATCCCGTGCTGGCGGCGTCGGGCACGTTCGGTTATGGCGTCGAATTCGCGGCCCAGGTGGATCTCAACGCCCTGGGAGGGCTGGTGGTCAAAGGGCTATCGCGCGAGCCCATTGAAGGCAACCCGCCGCCGCGCCTGCTGGAAACCGAGGGAGGCATGATCAATTCCATCGGTCTGCAGAATATCGGGGTACGGGCTTTCGTCAAAGAAAAGCTGCCGGAACTGGCCGGACTGCGGACGGCGGTGTTCGCCAACGTGTTCGGATACCGGATCGAAGACTACGTCGAGGTGGTGCGGGTGCTGGACGATCATGCCGGACTGGCGGCTTACGAGCTGAATGTTTCCTGCCCCAACACCACGCACGGCGGGATTTTCTTCTCCAGCGATCCGGCGCTGCTGAGTGAAGTGGTGTCCGCCGTCAAGCGGGTGGCCAAGCGGCCCGTGATGGTGAAGCTCTCTCCCAACGTGAGCGCGATCGAGCCGCTGGCGCGCGCCGCGGAATCGAGCGGCGCGGACGCCATTTCTCTGGTTAACACGTTCATCGCCCTGGCCATCGACCCGCATACGCGCCGGGCCCGCATCGGCGCGGGATTCGGCGGACTATCCGGCCCGGCCATCAAGCCCATCGCCCTGCGCCTGGTCTGCCAGGCGGCGCGCGCCGTGAAGATTCCCGTGATCGGCCTGGGCGGCATCGCCAGCGGTGAGGACGCGGCCGAGTTTCTCATCGCCGGCGCCAGTGCCGTGGAAGTGGGCACGGCTACTTTCTGGGACCCCGCTTCGGCTTTGCGCATCGCCTCGGAACTGGGCGCTTTTCTGCGCCGGGAAGGCGTCGGAAACGTGTGCAATCTGGTGGGAACTTTGCAGTTGTAATTGACACGCGGCTATCCGAAAGGGCTATGGGACGCCAGCGGATCCGCGGGCTAAAATTGCGATTGGAGTGGTGTCGAGTCAAGGTCGATGTGTATTACTCGGGGTTTTGCTGAGCGCCGGACTCGCGGCGCAGCCGGTCACGATAACCCCCTGCGGCGTTCCCAACGTCAGCGTAACGGGGGCGCCTTCCGCGGATTATTTCGAACAGGTGGATCGGATATTGGGCGCCACGCGCTCGCCGGTGCTGAACGCCTGGCTGCCGTATGGCGTATCCCTCACCAATCGCGCCACGCAGAACATCGTAGCCATCGCCGTGCGCTGGACGGTCACCAACAGCCAGGGTCACGAGGCGGTCTTTTCGGCCACCTCCCTAACGGTGGATCAGCCCCGGCGGCAGATGCCGCCCGGCAAGAGTGTAATCGCCGTACCGGTAGCGCTGCTGAACGCCGCGCCGCGCACGCTGAGCGGCCCCGGACACCTGGGGGAATTTCAGACCGCGCAGAAAGTGGAAGTGAGCCTGGACGGCGTGGTCTTCGCGTCCGGGCAGTTTGCGGGGCCGAACAGCGGGAAGGCGTATGAAGAGTTCGTTGCCGAAACGACTGTCCCGGCGCACGTGGCTTCGACGGTTCTGGCCATGAAGGAAGTAGGTGAACCGATCGCCACGGTCGTAGCCTGGTTGGAATCCAACAGTAAACCTGGCGCCAGAGGCCGGAACGCGCTGATCACGGCGCGCATCGCGAAGGCGCTTCTGGCGGATTACAAACGCGGCGGCGAAGCCTTGCTTTATGAAAAAGCGCAAGGCTTCGAGAAGGCGCCCGGTATCCGGCTGTATCGCTGATTCCCGGCGGAGCAGAAGGCCTACCGGTGCATCAGAAGATCGCGATTCTCGCGCGCTTCAAAGTCCGCGGGATCCAGTTCCAGCGCGCGGTTGAGCTGGTCGAGCGCGTCGGCGAACCGGCCCTGCAGCATGAGCAGCGCCCCCAAATTGCCGTGGGCCTCCGCATCGTCGGGATCCAGCGCCACGGCTTCGCGGCATTCGGCGGCGGCGTCGGCAATACGGTCGTCCGCTTGCAAACGGCGGGCATGTGCGGTGAGGGCTTGCGCCAGGCGCTGGCGCACCGTGGCGAAGTCCGGCTCGCTGGCCTGCACCCGGCGATAGGCTGCGATGGCCTCTTCCAGGCGGCCGCTCTTCATCAGGTCGTTGGCCAGGTTGAAGCGCGCCGAAGCCAGGTCCGGCTGGAGATCGAGAGCGATCCGATATTGCGCTGTAGCTTCGGCGAACCGTCCGGTGGTGGCCAGGGCCAGGCCCAGCATGTTATGCGCGTCGGCGCGCCTGGGCGAGATGCGTACGGCCGTCTCCAGCATGGCGACCGCTCCGGGCGCGTCCAGGCGCGAGAGCATCACCGCGCCCAGGTTGAAATTCGCGGTGAAGTCGGCGGGGTTTTTTTCCAGGCGGTGCTGCATCATGCCTTCCTGCAACTCGCGGCGGCGGTCGCCCGCGCCGCGCGGCAGCACTTGTAGCCAGAGGTGCGCCATCTCATCGGTGGTTTCATTACCGGCGCGCACGCGGCGCGGCGGCTGATGCGGATTGCGGGGATTGGCGGCCGAGTTGTCGTAGCGGTAGCGCATGGAAATCAGCGTGTCTTTCGGCAGGAACACCGGCTCCCGGTAGTCATAGACAGCCTGCCAGGCGGGATCCCAGTGCGGAATGCGGATGAGCCACTTTCGTGCTCCGTCCGGCAGCGTCGCCCAGGCTTCCAGCAGTTTGCCCAGGTAGTGCGCGTGCGGATAGACGCCGAGCACATCCACATCCATCGGCAGGCGGAAACTGTCGGAGACCGTGAAATCGGCGGCGCCGGGCGGGATGTCGAGGTCTTCGTCGGCCTCCAATTGCAGCAGCAGCGGGAAGCGGGTCTGCGGCTTGCCGGTGAAGTACAGCCCTATGGCAGGGCGCACCTCTTCCGGTTTCCCGGAGGGGTGCATGTGAGTGTTGAGCACCAGCGCGTTGCCCGGGTCCAGGCGCCACGAGAAGCCGGCCGGTTCGCTGTGCGGCACGCTGCCGGGCTTCCAGAACAGGAAATGGCCGTCCGGGTCAAACGGGCTGCGCAGAACGGTTACATCCATGCCCGGGAAGCCTTTCCCGGGAGCGGAGCCGGTGCGATCGATCATCAGGTTGGCATGGTGCACCACGCGGGGATTGCCCGGCCGGATCTCGACTGCGCGCACGTAGCGCGTTTGGGCCACCTTCGGCCGGAAGATGAAATTCCAATACACGTCCAGGCCGGAATCGGGTACGCGGGCGGCTTCCGGGGCTTCCAGCACCAGGTCCGGCGTGCCCAGTTGCCAGCCCTGGGTGAATTGCGGCGGCGCGGGAGCATTTTTGCCTTCCGGCGCGCCTTGCGCCACCCAATCGGCGATGGTGCGAATCTGCTCCGGGGTCAGACGGCGCGCCCCGGCGAACTCGCCGTAGCCCTGTTCCGGCAGCCATGGAGGCATGAACCCGCTGTGCGTCACCGCGGCGATTTGCGCGGCGCGCTTCTTCACGTCGGCATAGCTCAGCAGAGAGAACGGCGCGGATTCACCGGGGCGATGACAAGGCGAGCAGTTCCGGTACACGATGGGCGCGATGTTTTGCGCGAAGGTAACCGCCGCTAACAGGGCAACGATCATTTGCTGCGTTTGGCTATGAAGTCCTCACTGGCAACGTCCCCGACCTTGCGGTTGAATTTGATTTCATCGCCGGAGATTTTGCCGGTGTAAACGATCTTCAGGGGCGTTCCCTGAAAGTCCAGGTTTTCAACGAAGCTGATGTCATCGCCTTTCACCGAGCCTTCGGTGATTTTGGTGTCGGCGAACTGCGACTTGGCGGTGCCGGTGAGTTTGCCGTCCTCGATCTTGAAGGTGTAGGTATAGTTCTGGACACCGATCTGGGTATCGAAGGACGCGGTCCATGTTCCCGTCACATCGGCGAACAGCGGAGCAGCGGCCGCCAGCAGCAGCGCTGCCAGTGCGGCCAGGAGGATTCGAGAGTGCCTCATTCCCTTACTGTAACGCCGCCCGGAGCCGGAGCGTTGGACGATGACGTCTACCAGGCGGCCGTTCTGATCCGGCGTGGGTTGACCCCTCCCGGCGAGGTCAAAAAGCGGAGAAAGGGACGGTTCCCCACAGTCGAGGTGCCTGCCGGCGCTCCCGTTATTCCGGCAGCTCGCATCCAGCGGTTCATCGAATGAAGAAGGCTACATCTGAGCTCGTCCTTCCCGACGCGAATGTTCTAGTGGCCCTGGCCCAATCATCAGTTCCATGCCGCGGCGCTTCGGGCGCTGGCGCCAGCCCGCATTCGCTGGGCCACCTGCGCTCTTACGGAGTTGAGTTTCATCCCGCGGCGAAGGAATCGGTCTGTCGTAGGAAGTGCCAGGCAGCCCTCCGAGGCTGTTGCCGTGCTGGCTGCGCTGGTGGCCGATACCGCCCATGTCTATCTGGAGGACTCGCCCTCTCCCGCGGCGAAGGAATCGCGCGCCGCGTTCGAGCGCGTGATGGGGCATCAGCAGGTCACCGATTCCTGCTGGCTCGCGGGGCAAAGGCCGTTTTCCTGACGTTCGATAAGCGCCTGGCCAGTATTGCGGAGCCGGATATCCGCTTGACATGCGACACCTGTCGCGCATAAGATGTGACAAGTGTCGCAGAAAATTACGCAAGTCCTGACCCGGCGGGAACGGGAGATCATGAACGCCGTTTTCGCCCTCGGCAATCGCGCGTCGGCGGAAGAGATCCGCGGACGCCTGGTTGATCCGCCCGGCGATTCCTCCGTCCGCGTCATGCTAGCGAGGATGGAAAGAAAGGGTTGCCTGAAACACCATCAGGACGGGCTCCGCTATCTCTATTCCGCCACCATCTCACCGGCTGTCGCCAAACGGACGGCCCTGCAACAGTACGTGCAGACGTTCTTCGGAGGCTCACTGCGCCAGATGATGACAGCCCTGGTGGCCGAGTCGTCGTGGACCGATGACGAACTCGACGCGCTCAAGGAAGAAATCGATCGTGTTCGCAACGAAAGGAAGAAGCAGTCATGATGCCCGCTATCAATCAGGTAATGCTCGCGGTGAGCAACTCGCTGGCCGCGTCGATGGTCGTGAAGGCTACGCTACTGGTGACGCTGGGCCTCATCGGCTCGGCACTCGCGGGCAGAAGCCGTGCGTCTGTGCGCCACTCCCTGCTGGCTGCAACGTTCGGTGTCCTGCTGCTGCTGCCGGTTGCAGCCTTGGTCGCTCCGCCGGTCCGCCTGATGGTGCATGCCGCGAAGCAGACTCCGGCTGCGCCAGCCTTGCCGGGAGCCGCCCTCCCGGGTCCGGCCGTGACTACCTCCAGTGTTTCGGCGGCGTCACAGCAAGCTTCCAGGCTCTCTCTTTCCGGTCTGCTGCAGACGGCTTGGATCGGCGGGATGGCGCTGTTCCTCACGCCGGTGATTCTGGGACTGCGGCGGGTGCGTTCTCTGCGCCGGTCGGCCCTGCCTTCGCCCAACGCGCAATCGCTTGCGAACCGTCTTGCGCGCGACGCGGGCATTCGCCGCCACATCGAGGTGCTACAGCACGAAGATCTACCGGGACCGATGACCTGCGGCGTGCTGCATCCCGCCATTGTGCTGCCCCGCGAGTCCCAGGGCTGGGATGCGGGCGACCTGAATCGCGCCATCGTGCACGAACTGGAGCACGTGCGGCGCGCCGACTGGGCCACCCAATGTCTTGCGCGCATGGTTTGCGCGGCGTACTGGTTCCACCCCCTGGTCTGGATGACGTGGCGCCGGCTCTGTCTGGAGGCGGAACGCTCCTGCGACGATGCAGTGCTCGGCGGCTCGGAGGCGACCGCCTACGCGGATCAATTGGTGGGACTCGCGCAGCGGCTGTCGTCCGCCGGGAAGCCGCCCCTGCTGGCGATGGCGAACCATTCCGACCTGGCTAAGCGCGTCGGCGCCGTCCTTGACAACCGGCAGCCGCGCGGCCGCGCCGGGACCTTCGCGGTTGCACTCGCTTGCGTGGCCTCGGCGGTGCTGTTGGTCACGGTGTCGCCTTTGCGCATGGTTGCCGCGGCGCCAATCTCCGCGCCCGCAACTGAGCCGGCGCCGGTATCTCAGCCAGCCAGCGAGCCCGCTCCGCAAACCCCAAGCCCCACGCCCCAAACCGGACCTGCAATCCATCTTCAGGTCCGGTCGAATCTTGTGATGGTGGACGTCGTCGTCACGGACCTCGCCGGAAACAGTATCGACGGGCTGGGTGCGAGGGACTTTGTAATCACCGAAGACGGCGTGGGCCAGACCATCAGCACCTTCGAATTCAGCAAGGTGGCCGTGTCTCCAGAGACAGCAAACGCTCCCAAGAGTTACTACGTTCTCGGCTACTACACCAGCAATCAGAAACAGGACGGACAGTTCCGCAGAATCCAGGTGATCGACAAGGCGGATACGACTGCCCGGATCGAGTGTCGCGCCGGATACTATGCCAGTAAACCGTCCGCTGGTCCGGCCGATGCTCTCGCGGGAACCGCTGTGGCCCAACCGCCCGCGACGCTGCCGCCGGGCAGCAATCCGCCGCAATTGATTTTCAAGAAGGAGGCCGAGTATTCGGAAGTGGCCCGCAAGGCGAAATATCAGGGCATCGTCATTCTTTACGTCGATATTGACGAAACCGGCCAGCCAACCAACATCAAAGTGCTGCGCAGCCTGGGCCTGGGGCTGGACGAGAAAGCCATCGAAGCCGTGAAGCAATGGAGGTTCAAGCCTGGCACGGCAAACGGCGTCCCCGTCACCATGCCGACGCAGGTGAAAGTGGATTTCAGCCTGCTTTAGCCCGGGGTTACGGCCGTTCGATTGAAGGCTGTCTGCGTAGCGGAGCAGGATACGAGCGAAGATCCGATCGGACGTACACCATTTTGGTGCATAATGGTGTCATGAAGATGGCTGAGAAAGCGGTTCGCCAGAGTGTCAGTCTGCCTCCCAGGCTGGCGAAGCAGGTAGGTAGCTTGGCCAAGAGTCGAAAGCTGAGCAAGAATCGTATGTTGTTGGAACTGATCGAGAACGGCATCGACGCAGAGAAGCGAAAACAGCAGCAGTTTTTCGCCCTGGCTGAGCGTTTCCGCAACGAGCAGGATCCCGAAGCGGCCAACCGCCTGGGCGATGAGCTTGGCCGAATGGTCTTCGGCGGCTGATGCCGCAACTCGAGCGCTGGAACAACCTGCCCGAGGGGGTGCGGCAACATCTGATGGAGCGGATGCGTGACCGCGAGATCAGCGTCTCGGATCTGAATCAACTTCGCCTATGGGTAGAGACGCGGCCTGACGTGCCCGAGGGCGCCTGGTACAAGGATTTTGGCTCTTTCAAAGTTTGCGGCAGCGGCTCGTACCCCAAGACGTTCCTACTCCGGGGACAAGCCGCCAAGGGCGAAGGCCTCTGATCATCGCGCTGTTGTTAGTCGGCCTAACTGAACAACGTCGGGGTTAGTGCTTCTCTTCCAGCATGGCCCGGAGGCCGGCGATTTCTTTTTTCAGTTTCTGTTCCCGGCTGACCATCATCAGGACATAGACCACCAGGATGAGCCACGCGGCGATCAGGCCGTAGCTGAGGAATTCGTAGTTGTGCTGGAGGCGCTGTTTTTCCAGCAGGATATCTTCCACCGAAGGTTGCAGAAGAAGCGCGAAGGAAACGATCAGATTCATTTGGATTGCCTCACATGGAATGCGCCAGGCGGCGCAGATAGTCGAGTTCGCGCTGCGATTCTTCCTGCCGCAGCCGGGTCATGGTGAATACGGCGCCAATCAGCAGCATGGCCAGCATGTTCCACAGGAAGTAGGGCAGCCATGCCGAGGGGAAACTGCCGCCGCCCCAGAAAACGGGCTGCGGATGCTGGGTGCGCCACCACTTGATGGAGAAGATCACGATGGGCACATCGATGAAAGCGAAGATGGAGAATACCGCCGCGAAGGTGGCGCGCTGGGTGGGCTCTTCGATGGCGTGGCGCAGCATCAGGTAGCCGGCGTACAGCAGCCAGCAGACCAGCGCCGAAGTCAGGCGCGCATCCCAGGCCCACCAGATGCCCCAGATCACGCGGCCCCAGATGCGACCCGGTCACCAGGTTGGCGGCCAGAAATGCCAGGCCGACTTCGGTGACGGCCACCGCCAGCGCATCGTACTTGAAATTCTTGGTGACCAGGAACAGGACGCTGGCGACCAACGCCACCGCGGACGCCGTCATGGCGGTGATGGCCGACGGGCACGTGGAAGAAGATGATCTTGAAGATGGCGCCCTGATTGAGCTTCATCGGGAAGCCGCCATGATGTGGATGATGTCACGTGACCAGCAGATCAGGATGGCCACGGCGCCAAGACCGTAAAGGATTTTGTCACGCATATTGCGTCTTATCCTACTAAGACCGTTTCCACCAGGAACAGGGAAACGGCGGTGTACACGACGTCGAAACCGACCAGCACCTTGAGCCAGACCACCGTATCGCGGGCGATCGGATTGCCGGCCACCAGGCCGCTGGTCAACTGCATGGCGCCCATCAGCGGCCGGAATCAGAATGGGGTAAGTCAGCATCGGCAGCATCACTTCGCGCAGCCGGATATTCACGGTAAGCGCGCTGAAGATGGTGCCGATGACGGTCATGCCCCAGGTGCCCAGCACCAGCACCAGCATCAACTGGCCAGAACTGGCGGGTCCAGTGCACGTTATAGAAAATGCCGAACACCGGCAGCGAGACCAGTTCCACGGCCATCACCAGGACGAAATTGGCGAGCGCCTTGCCCAGGAACAGCGCGGCGCCCGGAAATGGGCGCGGCGATCAGGGCATCCAGGCAATCGTTGGGCAGTTCGCGCGCGAAGCTGCGGTTCAGAATCAGGGTGCCGGCGAAAGCGAACACGATCCACAGCAGGCCGCCGGACATCTCGCGGGTGGTGTCTTCGAAGGGATCGAAGGCGAAGCTGAACAGCAGCAGGATCACCAGGGCGAAGGCGAAGGACGCGTTGATGGCTTCCTTGGTGCGAAGTTCGGCGCGGAGATCTTTGACGGTGATCACAAAAGCCTGCTGCAAAAATCCCATCAACCCTCACCGTATCGCGCGTAAACATAACCGGGATCGGAAACCATTTCCGGCGTGCGCGGGCCGTGAAATGCCACCTGACCGCGGTTCAACAGCGCGACGTGCGTGGCAAGCTCGAGGGCTTCCCGCAACTGGTGGGTGGACATCACAATCGTTTTGCCCTGCGCGAGGGCTTCGCGCAGCAGGCGCTGCAGCACGGCGATGGCCTTATCGTCGAGCGCGGTGAAGGGCTCGTCCAGCAGCAGCACGCTGGGCTCGTGCAGGAAGGCGCGAGCCACCGCCAGGCGCTGCCGCATGCCGCGGGAAAACTCGCGCACCAGGCCGTCGGGGACACGCGCCAGGCCGGTGCGCTCCAGCCACTCGATGGCGGAGGCGCGCGGGTCGGGCAGGTTGTAAAGCTGGGCGTAGAGCGTCAGGTTTTCGAAGGCGGAGAGCTCGTCGTAGACCGAGATGCCGTGGCCGATGAAGCCGATCTGGCGGCGCGTTTCGGTTTCGCGCGGTTCGCTGGCCGAAGATGCGGACCTGCCCCTTGCCGGGGCGATTGAAGCCGGCGACGATGCGCAGCAGCGTGGTCTTGCCCGCGCCGTTGCGGCCGATCAGGGCCAGGCAGGAGCCGCGCGCGGCTTCGAGCCGGATGTTCTTGCAGCGCGGGATAATCGCCGTAAAACTTCCAGACGCCATCAACCGCGACCGCGCTCATGCGTCTCCTTGCGCGCCGGCGGGCGCATGGGCGCGGTACAGCAGCACGAAGCCCAGCGCCAGGATGCCGAGCGCGAGCCCGAGAATGGGCCAGACCTTGCCGTATACCCGCGGCATGATCTGCTCGATCTGCGGTCCGCTATTGTCAGGCTGGTCGGCGGAGGCATCGGCGGTGGGGACGGCGGCGCCCGATAAGTTTAATATTGTACGAATTAGTCTGAGGCCGAAAATGTGCGCCTGGGTGCGCGGCTCCTGGCCCAGGTCTTTCAGATTCTGCCCTTCCAGCGTGACGCCGTTGGGCACGATCAGGTAAGTGTTCTCGTCATCGGTGGGGATCTTGCCGGCATAGGGCGCGCCTTCGGTGTAGGGCACTGAGTAAGTGAGGTCGAAGCGCGTTTCTCCGGGCTTGATTTCGAACTTACCACGTAGACATCGGGCTGGGAACTTTTGGCGGTGGGCACCGGGACAGGCATGCCGTCCGGGGCGGTGCCCTTGACGTCCACGTTTCCATTGGCTTCTTTAGGCAGGAAGAATTGCAGCGTGCCGTTCTGCGGGTCGGCCCAGGTGGTTTTGCCCTTATTTTCGTAGAGCAGGGTTTCGTTCACGGTCAACTGGCCGCCGTTAGGCTCCAAGAGAATCATGTGCTTGGATACCTTGGCGGCGCCTGGCGACTTGGTGGCGTTATAAATACCGATGGCGATACCGGTGGTAGGCGAGCCCGGCGGCATCATGTGGTTGTAAGTGACGCCGTCCTGCTCCACACGCAGCATGGAGGGACCTTGCGCGGCGGGCTCCTGGTTGATGCTGAAGTTACCCTGGGCGTCGGTCTTGACCTTATCGACCGGCTCCATGCCGCCGGCGCCGAATTTGAAGAGCGTACGGTGACGCTGGCAGCCGGCTTGCCGGTGGTCTGGTTGCTGACGGTGCCGGTGATGGCGGACAGGGCGGGGAAGGCTGCCGCGACCAGCAATAGAAGGGTCTTCATGCTTTCACCGCCTTCATGGGTTTGCCGCATTCGCCGCAGAATTTCAGGCTGGATTCGAACTTCGCGCCGCAGGCATCGCAGACGAAACCCGAGGAAGGCGCCGGCGCCACGGGGGCGGGTGGGGGAGCGGCGGGTGCTGGTTTGGCGGACTTCAGGTTGCCGTTCAGGTGCCGTTCAATTGGACTTTGAGGCGATCGACTTCGGCCAGCACGGCGGCCAGTTCCTTTTGCAGATCCTGTCTTGGTGCTTTGGTAATCGGCATCGGAAAGTTTGCCGACGCGATATTCGAATTGCAGGTCGCGCAGATTTTCGTAAATGGCGGCCTTGCGCTCGTCGAGGTGGGCGAAGGGAGAGACAGGTTCCGGTTCAGGGAGATCGTTAGGCCGGACCCCCAGGATGAACGCGATAACGGCGATCGCGAGAACGCATGTGACGACGATAATCAACTAAGCCACCTAATGTTGGACGTTTGGCCGGTAAGAAAACTTCAGAAAGATTGTGGCCGATTTTTATTCCAGGTCCGCCATTTCCTTTTCGATCTGGTCCTTATACTTCGCCAGGGCCGGGTCGTCCAATTCGATCGGTCCGATTTCGGCCAGGGGTTTGGGTTTGCGATATTTTTTGACGAACAACCAGATGACCATCAGGCCAAACCCGACCGAGACGTACGGCACGATCCATCCGAAGGCGCTGGGAGGAGCCAGGAAGATGCCGGCGCCGTAATCCTGTATAAACGCCTGAACGATCTGCTGATCGCTCATACCCACATTCTGCATGCGCGCGATGCGCTCTTTGGCGGGCTTGGAAAAGCCGCATTCCAGCATGCTGCACGTCGCTACCGAATCTTTGCATCCGCACTGGCATTGCAGACGCATGCCGACCCGGCGAACGTCCACGTTCGGGTTTTCCGAGGCGGTTTGCGCCAGTGCGGCAATCGCGATGACCAAAGCCAGGAGGCTAATTCTTAACCGTTGCATGTGTCTTGGTAATGCCCACGACTTGGTGCGGGCGTACTGCATTTTCACTTTGCTGGGGACCAGGCAGACGAAGGTGCCGCCGATCAGCACCAGGCCGCCGATCCAGATCCAGCGAGACCAGCGGGAAAAACGTAGGCCTGAATGACGGCGCGCTGGTTGTCGTCGCTCATGCCGCCGAAATTCAGATAGAGGTCTTCGTTGGGGCGCTGGCGGATGCCGACTTCGCTGGTGCCCTGCCGGCTGGCTTTATAGAAGCGCTTCTCGGGTTCCAGCGTGCCCAGTTCCTCGCCGTTCTTGGTGACCTGCATGTAGGCGCGATGCCAGGCGTAGTTTTCGTTGTCGCCCTGCTTCAGATCCACCATCTTCAGATGGTAGACGCCCACCTGCATGCTGTCGCCGACGTTCAGTTCCTTCACCGTCGCCTGGTTGAAGGCGTGCCCGGTGAAGCCGATGAACATCAGCACGATGCCCATGTGGACCAGGTAGCCGCCGTAGCGGCGGGTGTTGCGATGGGTCAGTTCGACCGTGGCGCGCAGCAGGTTCATGTCCGGTCTTGGCGGCGATGGCGCGCGCGCCTTTGTAGAACTCCATCATAACCGTGAGGGCCACGAACAGGCAGAAGCCGAAGGAGATCAGGGCGTAGAAGTTGCGCATGCCGGCGGCGAACAGGCCGGCCACCAGCACCACGGCGGCGATGCCCGGCCACTGGAAGTTGCGCCGCAGGCTCTCGACCGACGTGCGCCGCCAGGCGAACAGCGGACCCACGCCGGTGAGGAACAGCAGGAACAGGCCGATGGGGACCATCAGGCGGTTGTACCAGTCGGCATCGAGCGAGATCTTGTCGCCGGTGACGGCTTCGGAGATCACCGGGAACAGCGTGCCCCAGAGGACCGCGAAGCAGCTTGCCAGCAGGATCAGGTTATTGAACAGGAAGCTGGATTCGCGCGAGATGACGCTCTCCAGTTGCGACTCGCTCTTCAGGTAGTCCAGCCGGTCGAGGATGAGGTAGATGGTGGCGGCGATGCCGATGGCCAGGAAGCTGACGAAGTACTTTCCGATAGCGGACCGCGCGAAGGCGTGCACCGATTGCACCACGCCGGAGCGCGTCAGGAACGTGCCGAGGATGCACAGGAAGAAGGTGGTGCGAGACCAGCACGATGTTCCAGACCTTCATCATGCCCTTCTTCTCCTGCATCATCACGGAATGCAGAAAGGCGGTGCCGCTGAGCCAGGGAAGCAGGGAGGCGTTTTCCACCGGGTCCCAACCCCAGTAGCCGCCCCAGCCGAGCACGTGGTAAGCCCACGCCGCGCCCAGCATGACGCCGGTGCTTTGGAAGAGCCAGGTGACCAGCGTCCAGCGGCGGGTGGTGTGGATCCAGGCGTCGCCGGGCTGGCGGGTGATCAGCGAGCCGATGGCGAAGGCGAAGGGGACGGCGAATCCGACGTAGCCCAGGTAGAGCATGGGCGGGTGGATGGCCATGGCCGGGTATTGCAGGAGCGGGCTGAGGCCGTTGCCATCCGGCACGGCGACGATCAGCTTATCGGTGGCCAGCATCTGGAAGGGGTTGGCGACGAAGTTGTTCAGGATCAGGAAGAAGGTCTGGATCGGTGGTCAGGACGCCGATCACCCAGGGCATCATGTCGCGGTGCCGGCGGCGGTTGGTGAAGACCACCACCGCGGCGTAGGTGGAGAGCAGCCAGCTCCAGAACAGCAGCGAGCCTTCCTGTCCGCCCCACCAGGCGGCGAATTTGTAGAGCGTGGGCATGGCGCGGTTGCTGTGCTCGGCCACGTAGGCGAAGCGGAAGTCGCCGGTCATCAGGGCGTAGACCAGGATGCCCGAGGCGAGGGTCATCAGCACCCACACGGAATAGACCGCGCGCTCGCCGCTAACTATAAGAAAAGGCTTATTTTTGAAGCGGCCGACGACGGAGGCCACGGTGGCATACAAGCGCGACGCAAAAGGCCAGCAGGATGGCCAGCGAACCCAGATTTTCCATATCTCCCTCATGCTAGATGGTGGCCTTTACCGGTGTTGATGTTGGGCGTGGCGCCGGGCGCCAAATGGCCCGGCTTGGCCTCGTACTTGGAGGCGCACTTGGCCTGAATGCGTGCGGCGCGGAAGACGCCGTCGTGGTCCCAGTTTGCCGTCGGCCAGGGCTTGGGCGCCGTCCTTGAAGGTGTCCGGCAGCGGGTCGGTGCCCGTGTAGACGACCTTCATGCGCTCTTGTCCTGAACCAGGACGAACTGGGCTTCGGTTCCCGACGCGCTGGATGGAGCCGTTCTCCACATCGCCGCCCACGCGGAAGCGCTGCGCTGTATGCCTCGGTCGCCCATCTTGCCGAGTTCCGTAGATGGTCTTATAGTAGGTCTTGGTTTCGGACGCGCCGGCTGGAGGCCAGCCATACCAGAGTACCGAGCACGATGGCGATCAGGGCAGCGAATTTGCCGTATTTTTTCATTCCATCCCTCTGAAATCTCAGTATACCCCCAACGGATTGAAGGATAATCAGACATTTTTGACTTTTTTGTGGTGGATTTCTACACCCCCTCATCTGTGGGGGACCGAACTGGCCGCGCGTGGGAACGCACGCAAATTATACCTACGTATGCGGTTCTGGCAGGTTGCAGGAACATGCTTAGCCTCAGGAGAATGGGTGTGCCGGAATCGCTGGAAGTATAGGCCGGGCAGAAGATTTCGGAACGAAGCCAATTTTGGACACGCACAGCTACTGCAGGTTTCGCGGGCCAAGGCTGGCGACAGTTTCCCGCCAGACACCAGGACCTGCGCTTTGGATTTGTTATTTCACGCACAGAGCGATCTGAAAAAGCCTGCAATCATACAGACAGGGGGGATGCGTTTGCCGGAAAACCGTTTAATGGATGCGCAGGGCAAGGGAAAATCCGGCCGTTTTACGGCCTGGGTCAACCGCCTGATTTCCGGGAAGGCGCCATCGGACCCACTTTACCTGAGCAATCGGAGGATGCGGGACCGTCTCTGGCCGTGGATCGCGGTGGGGACGTTTTTCACGATCCTGCTGGTGGGTTGGAAGATGGCGGTGCCACACAGGGAGCCAGTGACGCCGGTGCTTCCCTCGAACGCGAAACTCGCCGCGATGTCCTTTCCACGGTTCGATGACTCCAAATTGGAGGTTCTGGACGTGGAAGTGCAAGCCGACGGGTCCAAGCTGGTGGGAGCGGTGAGAAACAAGAGCGGCCAAACGATTGCGCGGGGTCGTCTGTCGTTCGAGTTGCAGGACGGCAATGGGGAGTACACGGGGGCGACCGAGATGGATCTGAGGCAGATCGCGCCGGGCGAGATTACGAAATTCGAGCTGCGGATCCGGCAGGAGGACACCAAAGTCGCCCTGGTAACCGGCATTTCGGTGGAGTGAAGGGCCGGATGGCAGCCGGTATCAGGGTCGCGGCACCATAACCAGCCCGGCCGCGCCGACGATTCCGGATTTATCGGCGACCTGCTGTTCCACCAGGGGCACTTCGCGGCCGAGGAGGTTGCGCGAACGACGCCAGACCTCTTCCTGCAAGGGCACCAGGAGATCGGCGCCGGCATCGGCGACGTGGCCCCCGAGGATGACCAGTTCCGGATCGAATACATGCAGCAGTCCGGCGATGGCGGCGGCCAGCCTGCCGATGGCTTTGGAGACGATGGACTGGCACAGGTCGTCGCCCTCGCTGGCGGCCTGGAAGATGGTGCGGCAGGTGGCCAACTGGGGATGCTCCCGGAACAGTTGCGTGAGGGTGGAACTGCAGCCGCGATGCACGGCGGCCCAGGCTTCGCCTTCGATGGCGCGGGCAGAGAACACGGTTTCGAGACAGCCGCGATTGCCGCAGGCGCAGCGGGGTCCGTCGGGTTCGATGGTCATGTGGCCCAGGTGGCCGGCCACGCCGGAATGGCCGCGCAGCACCTGGCCGTGGGCCAGAACGGCGCCGCCCACACCCATTCCGAGAGTCAGCATCATGACATTCTGAAGACCGCGGGCCGCGCCCCAAACCATCTCGCCGGCCAGGGCGACGCGGGCGGCGTTATCGGCGAAGACCGGCACGTCGGCCGGCAGTCCTACGAGGTCGCAGAGACGCAGGCCTTCGAGGAAATGCAGCGTTCCCGGCAGAATTTCGACCTGGGTGCTGTCGGGGTTGATAATGCCTTTGCAGCCCACGCCGGCGCCGGCGGGGTGCGTTGTGGCTTCGAGGAGCCAGTGAATGGCGGCCTGCAAGGCCGGCAGAAACGTTTCCAGATCGTTGGGTGTGGGAATGGTGCGGGACGCCAGGATGGCGCCTCCCTCGTCCACGATTCCCGCCTTGATCTGCGTGCCGCCAATATCGATCCCGAGTACCACCATGAGGCCTCCCGCGAGCTAGACGCCGGTGACGCTCCAGCCCGCATCCACAGTTATCACATCGCCGGTGATCGCACGAGAGCCGGTTCCCAACAGGAACAGGGCGGCGCGCGCCACGTCTTCCGCATCCACCATTCCGGCGGCAAGCGGCTGCTTCTTCACGAGAAAATCGAGCAACTCCGCGTTGGCTTGGGAGCGCTCGCTGGCCGGTGTGCGCACCAGGCCGGGAGAGATCACGTTGACGCGGATTTTATGGGGCGCATAATAGGCCGCCATGGAGCGGCTCACGGCCACCACGGCGCCTTTGGCGGCGGCGTAGGCATGGGTATCGAAATGACGGGGTTCCGGGGCTTCCGCCAGGACGCTGCCCATGTTCAGAATGACGCCGCGAACGCCGCCGGGCTGGGGTTCCTGCTGGAGCATGCGGCCGATGACGGCGCGCGACATCTGAAACATGACTTTCAGATTCTGCTGCAGGGTGAGGTCCCAGCCTTCGTCGCTGCACTGGTGCACGGGGCCGTCTCCAAAGCGGCGGCCGCTCAATCCGGCGGCATTGAACAGCGCATCCACACGACCGAACCGCGACAGGCAGACGCCCAGAATCGAATCGGCGGAGTTGGGGAGAGAGAGTTCGCCCACCCAGCATTCGGCGCCGGTTTCGGCCGCCAGTTCCCAACCGGATTCGGGATCGGATGTGGCGATAACCAGGCGTGCGCCAGCCTCCGCAGCCAGCCTCGCGGTGGCCGCGGCGATACCCGAAGAAGCTGTTACGATGAGCGCTTTCCCTTGCATGGGCGGCACTCTCAATGTATCAGCCTGCGCCCACGCGATGCAGTTTCATCAGGTTGGTGGTGCCGGGGCGGCCGACCGGTTGTCCGGCCATAAAGACCACCAGTTGATTGCGCTGCAGGTACCCGCCGTCCACCATGACTCGGTCCATCTGCGCCAGCATTTCGTCGGTATTGGAGACGTCGGGAGCGAGGATGGGGATGACGCCGTAATTCACCGCCAGTTGCTGGGCGGTGGTGTTGTGCGGGGTGATGGCGAAGATGCTGACTGGCGGGCGGTAGCGCGAGACCAGGCGGGCGCTGGAACCGGTGGAGGTGAAGACCACGATGGCGCTGGCGCCGGAATCGCGCGCCGCGTGGTAGGCCGCGTCGGCCAGGATCTCGGCGTTGGTGGGATTGGCCGAATGCGGGGGATCCTGGTACCCGCGGCTGCGAATGGAGGCTTCGGCTTCGCCCGCGATGCGCGTCATGAAACGTGTGGCTTCGACCGGGAACTTTCCCTTAGAGGTTTCGGCGGAGAGCATGATCGCGTCGGTGCCATCGTAAATGGCGTTGGCCACGTCGCTCACTTCGGCGCGCGTGGGGGTGGAGTTTTCGATCATGGATTCCAGCATCTGGGTCGCGGTGATGACGAAGCGGCCCTTGCGGCGCGCGCGCCGGATGATGGATTTCTGGATGCGGGGGACCTTTTCGAGGGCCGTCTCGACGCCCAGGTCGCCGCGCGCGACCATCACGCCATCGGTGGAGTCGAGGATGGCCTCGATATTGTCCCAGGCTTCGGGCTTTTCGATTTTGGCGATGATGGTGATGGGGCGCTTGCCCAGGCGGTCGCGCAGTTGACGCACGTCGTCGGCATTCCGCACGAAGGAGAGGGCTACCATGTCCACTCCGGCATTGAGGCCGAAATGCAAATCGGCGAGATCCTTTTCGGTCATGGAGGGGATACTGACCTGGACGCCGGGGAGGTTGATGCCCTTGTTATCGCCGACGGGGCCGCCGCAGATCACTTCGGTGCGCACGGAGATTCCGTCGGTGGCCACGGCACGCAACTCGATGGCGCCGTCGGCTACCAGAATGCGGTCGCCTTCCTGCACGTCGCGGGCGAATTTGGAGTATCCGGTGCAAGCCAGGGCGGCGGTGCCCAGCACCTCCTCGGTGGTGATGGTGAATTCCGAGCCCACGGCCAGCATGCAGCCGCCGTTTTCGAAGCGGCCCAGGCGGATTTTGGGTCCTTGCAGGTCCAGCAGGATGCCGGCATGCAGGCCGGTTTCGGCGGCGGTGCAGCGAACGGCTGTGACGCGGGCGGCGTGGTCCGCGGTAGTGCCGTGGGAAGCGTTCAGACGGAATACGTTAGCTCCGGCGGCCATCAGTTGTTTCAGAATTCCAGGTGCATCGGTGGCGGGGCCCAGGGTGGCTACAATCTTCGTATTGATATTTGGCATCCGGTATTTCCATTGTGCCAGACGCTCACCGGGAAGAGGAAATTCGAACGCCAATGAACAGGCCGGGAGGCCTGTTCTACTCACGTGGGATTAGTGCAAGCGCAGGTTCACTTTGCCGGCCGGGCCTTCATAGATCAGTTCGACCGAGCGGATATTTTTGGTCTTCCCGCGGAACGGGAAAAAGATCAAGCCGGCTACCGGAAGCGCGCGATCTCCCTCGGGTAGCGCCGCCTTCTGCACGCGCTGCTGCATGGCCCGCTCGAGTTCGAACGGCATGTGGACCGGAAGCGGCGGTGGGTTGTCCTGGCCGCCATCGCCGCCGGAGTTGATGCCCGTTTTGGACTTGGCCGGAGGCTCGGGCGGCTGCCATTCCGGATCCTTCAAGGAGCGGTATACGATCCCATACTGCACCGCGGCAGCGATGGGGGCTTTCTTGCCCGTATTGATGCGCAGTGAAAAATTTTCATGCGAGATTTTGACGTGGGAATCCGCAGGGCCGAAGAATCCTACCTCGACGGCCACATAATCTTCGGAGGAGAACGTGGCTTCGGGAGTGGAGACAGCGTGTTCGGTAAACTCGGCCGCGACGGTGAAGTCACCGACCTTGGCATGAGACTGATAGTCTCCGGGGGTGGGTCGCGGAGGCATGCCCTTAATCTGCGTCTCTTTGACGGGCGCATCTTTGCCCGGCGCATCCTGGGGCGGAGTAGTCTGACAAAACGCTGCGCTGCTTACGACGAGGAGCGCGGCCAGTGTCTTGAAGAAAAACGAAGCCTGCATTTGATTCAATTTAGCACGGGGATTTCAGTGATCGCGATCCGTTACCAGGTCGGTAACGGTCAGGAGGGCGCGCTGGTAGGGCGACTCCGGGAATTCATTGATAATCTGGCGGGCTTTATCGGTGAATGCCTGGGCGCGCTCTTTGACGCGCTCGATTCCGCGATACTTTTCGAGCAGCGAGAGAATGCGGGCGAAGGGGACCTGGTCGTAGGTGCGCTGCTCGAGGATGGTCTCGACCATGCGGCGTTCGGCGGGGGTGGCGCGCTCCAGGGCGTAAACCAGCGGCAGGGTGACCTTGCCTTCGCGCAGGTCGCCGCCCACGGGTTTTCCGAGGACCTTTTCGCGGGCGGTGAAATCCAGGACGTCATCCACCAACTGGAAGGCCATCCCCAGGTTCCAGGCATACTCGCCGAGCTTTTCGTTGGTTTGGGGATCGGCGTGGGAGGCCAGGGCGCCCAGGCGCGCACAGACCGAGAAGAGGCAGGCGGTCTTACGATCCACCAGTTCCATGCAGTCGGCCTCGCTGATATCGATGTGGCCGATGTGCTCGAGCTGCAACAGTTCGCCTTCGACCATCATCTGAGTGAGGCCGATGAGCAGGTCCAGAAACTGGAAGTTGCGTTCGCGCAGGGCAATTTGAAACGCCTGCATGTACAGCCAGTCGCCGGCCAGGACGCAGGTGTGGTTGCCCCACTTGACGTTGGTGGAAGCGCGTCCGCGGCGCGTCTGCGCGGCGTCGATGACGTCATCGTGCACCAGGGTAGCGGCGTGAATCATTTCCACCACGGCGCCGAGTTGAATGGCGGTGCCGCCGGCCTCGCCACACAGCCGTGCCGATAGCAGCAGCAGCGCGGGGCGGAGCCGTTTGCCGCCGGCCGATTGCAGATACTGGCCAATCGCCGTAACAGCGTCGACCGATGCAACCGACTCGGTGGTGATCTTCTTTTCCACCTGTTCCAGGTCGTCCTGGATCAGGTCGAAAATCTCGCGGGCTGAAAGGGCTTGCCCCAGCTTGCCTAAATTCATGTAAGTTAACCAGTTTAACCGTTGCCGGGCTTACCTCGCAAACACAATTGCTCGAAATTGCCCGTGGTCACCTCGGCCACCTGCTCCGGCGCGCATCCGCGCACCTCTGCCAGGCGGTTCACGGACTCGATGACGAAGGCCGGTTCATTGCGCTTTCCACGATGCGGAACCGGCGCCAGATACGGACAATCGGTCTCCACCAGGAGGCGGTCATCGGGGGTGATGCGAGCCGCCTGGCGCACGGTTTCGGCCTTTGGAAACGTCAGGACGCCGCCGAAGCTCAGGTGAAAACCCAGGTCGAGCGCCTGGCGCGCCTGCTGCTCGTCGCCGGTGAAACAGTGCATGATGCCGCCGCCGCGCCAGCTTTGGCGCAGGATCGCGAGGGTATCGTCCCAGGCTTCGCGAGTGTGGATCACGATGGGCAGTCCGGCCTCCGCGGCGATCTCGAGTTGGCGCGCGAAGACGTCGCGCTGCACCTCTCGCGGAGAAAAATCGTAGTGGTAATCGAGGCCGATCTCTCCCACGGCCAGGACTTTTGGATGCGGCGCCAGCTCGCGAAGGCGCACGAACGTTTCCGGGGCGGCTTTGGAGGCATCGTGCGGATGGACGCCGATGGTGGCATACATAAAGGGATAGCGATCGGCCTGGCGGACGGCCACCTCCAGGTCGGGCGGCCCATTGCCGGTGCCGATGGCCATCATGCGCTCGACTCCGGCGGCGCGGGCGCGTTCGATTACCTGCTCGCGGTCTCCGTCGAACTTGGGGTCGTCCAAATGGCAGTGCGAATCGACCAGCCTCACTTGAGGCGCGCTCCCACCGGAATATCTTCGTGGAAACCGGCCAGCACGGGTTTGCCTCCCTCGACGGAAGCGGCCACGATCATGCCGTTGGATTCGATGCCCTTGAGTTTGCGCGGCTGGAGATTGGCGACGATGACGACTTTGCGGTTGAGCATCTGCTCGGGCGTGTAGGCCTCGGCGATGCCGGCCACGATGGTGCGGGGCTGCGCTTCGCCGAGATCGACTTTCAGGTGCAGGAGTTTGTCGGAGCCTTTGACGCGCTCGGCCTGAAGCACGAGGCCGACGCGGAGGTCCACCTTGCCGAAATCGTCGATGGCGATTTTGGGGCTGGCGGGCGCGGCTTCGGCGGTCTCGGGCTTTTTGCCCAGGAGGGCGGCCTGCTCGGCGGATACCTTTTCTTCCAGTTCGCGCATTTTGGCGACGCCTTCCTTGAGTTCGATGCGCGGGAAGACGCCGGAGACTTCGCCAATCTGCTGGCCGGCGGGGAGACCGCCCCAGGCGAGCGTGGCGAAGGTGACGGACTCGATGGGATCCTTCATGCCGAGCTGCGCCCAGATTTTCGGCGCCGATTGCGGCAGCACGGGGGAGAGCAGCGCGGTGACGATGCGCAGGGCTTCCGCGGCCGTATAGAGCGTCCGGTTGAGATTCTGCTGCGCTTCTTCGCCGGTATCGCGCGCCAGTTTCCAAGGCGCCATGGTGACGATGAATTTGTCTACCGCGGAGATGAGCGCCCAGATGGCTTCGAGCCCCTTGGAGAACTCGAAACGGTCGAAAGTTTCCTGCACGGTTTTGATGGCGCCGGCGGCCAGTTCCGCGATAGCGGGGTCGGAGCCTTCGGGGATCGCGCCCTTGCGATATTGCCCGATCATGGTGAGGGTGCGGCTGGCGAGGTTGCCGAGGCCGTTGGCCAGATCGGAATTGTAGCGCGTGATGAGCGCGTCGAAGCTGAAACTGCCGTCCTGGCCGAAGACGATTTCGCGCAGCAGGAAGTAGCGCAGGGCGTCGGCGCCCATCACCTGGCGGATAGGCTCGGAGCGCACGATGTTGCCGCGCGATTTGCTCATCTTGTCGTTTTCGAACAGCAGCCAGCCGTGGGCGAATACGCGCTTGGGCAGCGGCAAGCAGGCGGCCATCAGAAACGCGGGCCAGAAAACGGCGTGGAAGCGGACGATTTCCTTGCCGATCAGGTGCAGGTCGGCGGGCCACAGTCCGGTTCGCTCGAAGCCGCCATCTTCCACCGCGGTCATGTAGCCGATGAGCGCGTCGAACCAGACATAGAAGACATGCTTGCCTTCCACCGGCAGCGGGATGCCCCATTTCAGCGTGGTGCGGCTGATGGAAAGATCGTTGAGGCCGGCGCGGACGAATGAGAGCACTTCGTTGCGGCGCGTTTCCGGCTGGATGAAATCGGGCTGCGATTCGTACAACTCGATCAGCTTTTCGGCGAAGGCGGAGAGCTTGAAGAAGTAATTTTCTTCGGTGACGGTCTCGGTGGTGCGGCCGCACTCCGGGCACGGGTCGCCGGGTTTGGCTTCATTGACGTAGAGTTCGTCATAGACGCAATACTGGCCGGAGTAGCTGCCCTTATAGATATAGCCGTTGTCCAGACAACGCTGGAAGAGCCACTGCACCACTTTGTGATGGCGGGGATCGGTGGTGCGGATGGTGCGGTCCACGCGGATGTTCAGCTTCTCCCACTGGGCGCGGAATTCCGCGGAAATCAGGTCGGTGAACTCCTGCGGCGACTTGCCGAGGGCTTCGGCGGCGCGCTCCACCTTCTGGCCATGTTCGTCGGTGCCGGTGAACATCACGGCGTCGAAGCCCTGCATGCGCTTGAAGCGCGCGATGGTTTCGGCGGCCATGGTGGTGTACGTATGCCCGATGTGGGGCGCGGCATTCACGTAGTAGAGCGGAGTCGTGAGGTAGTATTTGTTCATTTCGGTTGGTTGAGGTAGGCGTAGTTGGCTTCGGCGATGATCTGTTTCAAGGCGATGCCGGATTCCAGGGCCAGCTTACGGCAATCTTCGTATTCCGGGGCATAGTCGCCTTCGCCGGAAACTTTGATGCGCACTGTGCCGTGCGGCGTGGCGACTTCCGTGAAGGTGCGCGCCTGCACGCGCCGCTCGGCGGTATAGATCCGGAGGCCCAGAGTCGGCGTTTCGGCGAAGACCAGTTGCGCCAGGCATTCGCGCTGCTCCGGGCGTGGCGATGACGCGCAGCAGGCTGCCGGGGCGGCCCTTCTTCATGACCAGCGGTTGCAGGGTCACATCGAGCGCGCCGGAATCCAGCAGACGTTCGGCGGCATAGGCCAGCACCTGCGGCGTGGCGTCGTCGATATTGGCTTCGATGACGGTGACGCTGGTGGCTTCGGCGGCGCCGGTGGGTTCGCCCAGGATGACGCGGAGCACGTTGGCCTGCTCCTTGAACTCGCGATCGCCCGCGCCGTACCCGGTGCGCAGGATCTTGACGGCGGGCAGCACGCCGAACGATTGCGACAGCGTAACGGCCACGGCGGCGCCGGTGGGCGTGGTCAATTCCATGGCCGGACCGCGCGCGTAAACGGGTGTGCCGGAGAGCAGGCGCGCGGTGGCGGGCGCGGGTACCGGCAGAATGCCATGCTCGGTCTTCACCGTTCCGCTGCCGACATTCACCGGCGAGGAGACGATGGTGTCGACGCCCAACAGGTCGAAGGCCACGCAGGCGCCGACGATATCGGCGATGGAATCGGCTGCGCCGACTTCGTGGAAATGGACTTTTTCGAGGGGCACATCGTGGACAGCGGCTTCGGCCTCGCCGAGTTTCTGGAACACGGCGATGGCATTGCGGCGGGCGCGCGGCGGCAATGTCCGCGGCTTCGATCATCTTGACGATGTGGTGCAGGTGGCGATGCGTTTTGGCTTCCTGGATGGCGACACGATACTTGGTGGCGGCGATCCCGGTCCGTTTGACCTTTTCGAAGGTGACGGCGGCGCCGGCCTCGAGCGAGGCGATGGCGGCGATGATGGCCGCCTGGTCCGCGCCGGCATCCGCCAGCGCGCCCACCAGCATGTCGCCGCTGATTCCGGAAAAGGCATCCAGGTAGCAGAGAAGGGGCACGATTCCTTCATTGTAACTGGGGCGGCAAATATCGTGAGCTTTCGCCCCGGCGCGGCGCGATAAGGGCCAATCACGTGCTTCCGAACGGGGGGAGTGGGACGAACAGCGTGTACGGATCTACGAATGTGTTATTGCTTACGGCGGCTCCCGCGGGGATGCGCCGCCAGCATCAAGAGGAGCATCGGATGTCATTTGGAATCTACCTGCTGGGTTTCGCGATCCTGATCTGCGGTCTGATTTACGGGGCCGTGTTACTGCACGTGCCAGGTCATTGGATCGCGGTGTTCACGATCGTTCTGTTTGGCCTTGCGATTCTGAAAGGAGTGCAGGCGACGCGCCAGAAGGACTGATCAATCAGCGCCTCCTTCTTCGATCGCTTCGAGTTCCGCCAGCGCTTCAAAATCTTTGGGCCGACCGGCGGCGCGCTTGGAGCGGATCAACTGCGACAGACTGAGACAAAGGCAGCGTGTCTCGAAAATATGTAGTTCGATGGCGCCGGGCAGCAGGTCGCGCCAGGCGCCGCCGCCCGGTATTTCGCCCAGCAGATCGATATCGCCTAAAGAGGTGACCAGGGTGAAATTCAGACCGGCCGCCAGGGTCTCGCGACTCCAGCGGAAAGGCAGGCCGGGCGGAACGCCGCGGAGGTAGGGTTGATGGTCGGCCAGGGCCGAGACGAGTTTGGCGAGGTTCGCGGGAGAGCGCTCGTAGACGATGTCGAGATCCTGCGTGAGGCGGGCCGACCCGTGGGCGATGGCCGCTGCGCCGCCCACCACGATGAACGCCACCTCGTGCCGGCTCAGGGTGGCGAGCAAGGCGCCGAAATCGGTCATGGCCTGGCTTGCCGCGCCGCGCGTCCGGCACGCCGCAGTTCCTCGGCGAAACGGGCCAGGGCCATGGCTTTTCGAAAACGCTCTTCGACAGTGAGCCGCAGATTCTCCCGGATGAGCGTCCGGTCGATGCCGCTCTTGTAGGCCTGCACTACCGCGTGGAGACTGGAGCGCTGCCATTCGTCCATGTCCTTATCTTAGGGCAGCGGACGAACACTCGGGGTGTATAAGCCGCGACGAATCAGAATTCGACCGGCACTTCCATGGGCGGTCCGGCAATCGGAAAGACATAGGCTTTTTCGATGTAGAGGTTGGGTATAGTCTGTCCGTCCCTGCCGAAGAAGACGATGTTATCTCCGATTTCTTCGTCCGACCGGCCGGAACTGCGTACGGTACTGGCTTGGAGCGCGGTTAAGTAACCGGAGTCAGCCACGGCGAGGCCGATGCCGCGGGCAACGGAGCAATCGTCTCCGTCGCACATCTGGTCCCAGAGCGAGCGGGCGGGACGTCCGGCAGCGCGGAGGGCGTTCTGCACGGGGGTGGCGGAGCCGACCTTGTCGAGGAAGCGGCGGGCTCCGGGGTTGTGCGGGGAGAGGTCCGCGGCGGTGAAGGCGCCCATGATCCGGATCTGGACGATGCACTTGAGATTGAGAGAAGCGCCGGCGTGGGGGAAGCCGTGCGCATCCTGCGGGATCTTCACGGGTGTAGACAAGCCCCGTTTGACCATTTCCGGATTCACCGTTTCTTTGCGTGCGTAGTGGAGCAGTTCGTTGATCTGGGCCTGCTGCTGGGAGGAGCAGTAAAGGCCACCCCAATCGGGAACGCCGGCGATGCCGGGTGCGCCGCTGAAGCGGTTGGCGCCGCCACTATCGCGGACGACGAGCGCCCGGTTGGCCAGGTGTCTGGAGAAAACGCCATCGGCGCGGAGGCTGACGTACTCACGGCTGAAGTAGCGAAAGAGGGTGCGGGGGGCGCAGAGAATTTCAGTAGGGATGGAGCGCTCGCGAATCAGGCGGGCGGTTTCCAGGTAGACGGCTTTAAGAACCGCGGGATGGCGCACGGTGGGCATGGTTTCGGCTCCTCGTAAGATGGATAGCACCGCGGACAGCGAGTGGCAAGACGAGAAGCGCGAACAGGTAAACTAGGCGACATCCGGAACGTAGCGGGCGGCGGAGGGGCGCGGCGCCGCGGCGAGCGGGAGCGCCATCGGGTCGAAGCTGAACCACTGGGCCAGGGCTTCATCGGACAAGCGCCGGCGAGCCATGATGGCCTGGCGGCGGGCCAGGGTGCGGGGCAGGCATTGGGCGATGTGCCAAAAGGCGGCCAGCGAGGTGGGTTCCCAGAACAGGGTGGCGCCCACTACTATCAGGTCGCGCCAGGTCATGGCCAGCCAGTGCCGGCGATACACGCCGGCGGTGACGTTCTTGATGCGCATCAGGAAGCGGTTCTTCACCGAGTGCATGTTCACCATGGCGGGCAGGGAGCGGCGATTGGCAGGGTTGGCGGTGCGTACGTGATGGGCGGTGGCGGCGGGCACGTAGAGGCAGCGCCAGCCCAGCAGCATGGCGCGCCAGGCTACATCGGCATCCTCGCGGTAGATGAAGAAATCGCGATCGAAAAATTCGCCGTCGAGCGAAATGTCCTCGATCATCTCGCGGCGGTACAGGGCGGCCGCGGCGCTAGCGCCGAAAACGTACTCCGGGCGATCGAACTGGCGCTCATCGGGCTGACGCCAGCCGCGGTCGAAGTGACGCATGGCCGGAGTGAAGTAGATGCCGGCGGAATCGATCCGGGGTTGCGGCAGGGGTTCGAAGCCGGGTCCGATGGAAAGCAGTTTGCCGCAGACTGCTCCGGCGTTGGAATCGGCGCGTCCGGCGTCGAGCAAAGTTCGCAGGAATCCGGGCCGCATGAGCACGTCGGGATTCAAGGTAAGCACCCACTCGGAGTCTCCCGCGCGAATGGCCCGGTTCTGCCCTTCGGCAAAACCCAGGTTGCAGGAACTATAGATGGCCCGGACCGTCCGGCATTGCAATTCCTCGAGAATTTCGCGGGTGTTGTCGGTGGAAGCGTTGTCCACCACGATGATCTCCACAGTCACCCCTTCCTGCCGCAGCACGGATTCGAGGCAGCGCCGGATATACCGGCCGCTGTTACAGGTGACTATGGTCACGCAGACTTTTTCGTGGCTCATTCGCTTATCACAAAGACCCCGGAGGCAGGCGTTTCCACTACACTGAGGGTGCGGCAAAAAAAATCTTTTTAAAAAGTCATTTCCGGTGTAGTTGGCCGGTTGGGGTCAAGGGTCTTAGGGAGTGACTTGTGAAGATGTCCGCGTCCATCTTCGGTGACCAGTTCGTGGGGATTCTCCGTCAGGAAAATACTGCTACGCCTCTGCAAACACTTGTGGCTCAATTGTTTGAAGAGTCGCGGGAGGACGTTTATCGCTACCTGTTGACGCTCGGCCTGCATCCGCCGCTGGCGCAGGAGACGGTGCAGGAAGTATTTCTCCGGCTGTATGCCAGCCTCAAAAAAGGCGAAAAAATCCAGAATCCCAGGGGCTGGGTGTTCCGGGTGGCCCACAATTATGGCTTGAAGGTGCGTGCGAAACAGCACACCGAGGAGCCGTTCGACCCGGCTCTGGAGGCCAGCCTACCCCATGCGCCGGCCGGGGCCGAGCACGAATTGATCGAGCGCGAGCGCATGGCAGGTTTCCGGCGCGCGGTGGAAGGTCTTTCGGAGCAGCAGAGGCGGTGCCTGTCTCTGCGGATGGAAGGATTGCGCTATCCGGAAATCGGATCGGTGCTGGGCATCAGCGCATCCACGGTAGGGGAGTTTCTGAGGCGAGCCGTTACGCGGCTGAGGAAGGTGCGCGATGAGTAACTCGTTCCCGCACCATCCGGATGACGGCGTGCTGCTGCGCTACATCGATGGCGAACTGCCGGGACGGAAGGCGCGCCAGGTGGAAAAGCACCTGGAGGCCTGCTGGCAGTGCCGCACGGAAATCGAGGAACTGAAGGCGACGGTGGCGGAGTGCATTCGCTACCGCCAGAGCGTGCCCGCTCCGCCGAATGCCTGGAGCGATCTCTCCCGCGGGTTTGCGCGCATTGACGATTCCATGGGCGCCGAACCGTGGCTGACGAGACTACTGCGGCCGGCGGCGCAGTTGCGATGGAGCCTGGCGGCGGCGGCCGTGCTGGCGCTGATTTGCGGCATTTACTATCAATTGCGCGAGACGCCTTCGGTGCAGGCGGCGACGCTGCTGCGGCGGGCGGTAGCGGCATCGGCGGCGCGTCCAGCACAAGCCATCCGGCGGGTGCGCTTTCGGAGCCGCTCCCAGCAGTTCATTCGGGCGGTGGCAGCGGGCAAGGCGGAGGCCGCCCTGCCGCAGGCCATGGAAGCGAAATTCCAGCGGGCGCATTACGATTCCAGCGAACCGCTGAGCGCCCGGGCGTTCCAGGCATGGCGGGATAGCGAGCCGCAAAAACAGGATGAAGTTTCCACTGTGTCCGATCCGCAGACTCACAGCGGAAACTGCTACCGGATTCGCACCACGGCGGCCACCGGGGAGGTGGCTGCCGCGACTCTGATGCTGCGCACCGGGGATCTGGTTCCGGTGGAAGGCATGCTTGAGTTTCGCGATAACGAATGGATTGAATTCAGCGAGTTTACGGAATCTCCGGATCGAAGCACGAATGCCCTTTCTGCTTCGGACGTAGAGGTTCCGGAGCGGCTGGCCGTTCCACCAAGCCGGCTAGCCGTGGTTGCGCCCAGGTCACCGGCCTCAGTCTCTGACGAGTTGCAAGTGCTGTCTGCGCTGCAAAAAATTGGGGCCGACCTGGGCGATCCGATTCACGTGACACTATCCCGGGACAAGGTAGTGGTAAGCGGCGAAGGCGTTGCTCCGCAGCGGCGGCAACTGATCCAGCGTACACTGGAGTCAATGCCCAACGTCGCGGTTCAATTTACTGAGCCTGTTGCCGCACCCATCCCCGAGGGCAGTGTCAGTTCCGCGCCCGCGCCGTCCGGTACCACGCACGCGAGCGCGCCGAACAGCAGGATCCAAAGCCGTTTGGAAGAGCAACTGGGCGGACCGGCCGAGTTCGAGCGGTTCAGTTCTCAGATTCTCGATGTGGATGACAGCGCCATGTCGCATGCCCACGCGCTGCGTAATCTGGCCCGGCAGTTCCCGGCAGCGGCCGAAGCGGGTTTGAGCGCCTCGGATCGCCAGGTGTTGCGGGAGATGGCGCGCGAGCATGTGACCGCGTTGTCGGCGAGTGCCGGCACGCTGCAGCGCCAGTTCCACGGGGTGTTGGCGTCATTGGGCGGCAAGGCGGCGACACCGGGCGCGGCTCCGGCGGTTTCGTGGCAGGCATCGACCGAAGATCTGTTTGGGGCTTCGCAGCGGGTGCAGGTGCTGGTGTCGGTTTTGCTGGGCGTGACGTCCGGACAGGTCACCGGCGAGTTGCCCGCGAATCTGCTCCGCGCGCTTTCCGAACTCCGGGCGAACGTGGACCGCTGCCAACAACTTCTGGCTCAGGAGGGCGGGGGCTGAGTTCTTGTCGCTGCGGCGACCTGCGACCCTGCTGTGCATTCGTCCTATGGGGTGCTGTACCGGCGGCTGCCCAGGACTATTCCACGCTCTACGGGAGGATTTCCGACATCTCCGAAGGCGGAATCGCCGAAGCTGCAGTCTCGGTAGTGAACGAGGACAGCGGTACGCGCCGCACGGCGCGGTCGGGGCTGGATGGCGCGTATTCGGTCAGCTCGCTGGAGCCGGGCAGCTATACCGTGACCGTCCGCAAGGAACGCTTTCGTCCATTCATCCGTTTCGGCGTGAAGCTGGAGCCGGACTCCGCCACGCGAGCGGATTTCGTCCTGCTGGTGGGCAGTATGCTGGAGAGTATCACGGTACACGGCACGGCCCCCACCCTGGAGCGCGCGGACGCTTCGACGGGAACGGTGTTCGAGCATGAGGAGATCGACCGGCTGCCTTTGAACGGCGGGGGTCTGCTGGGCCTGCTGGAGATGGTCCCCGGCACCAACGTGACGCCGGCCACGCGCGGAGAGGCGGGGCAGTTCACCACCAACGGCCAGCGGCCCAATACCAATTACTTCACGGTGGACGGGGTGAGCGCGAACAACGGAATCACGGCGGGCGGGCTGCCGGCGCAATCTACGGGCGGAACGCTGCCGGCGGTGAGCGCCTTCGGCAGTATGGATGCGCTGATCAGCCTGGAGGCGGTGCAGGAAGTGCACGCTCAAACGTCTACTACGGTGGCGGAGTTCGGCCGTTTGCCCGGTGCGAGTATTGCCCTCAACAGCCAGGCCGGCGGCAACGAATTCCACGGCGCCACATTGTACCGGCTGAGGAACGAGGCGCTCAGCGCGAACGACTGGTTTGCCAACCAGGCCGCTCTGAACCGCTTGCCGCTGCGCTTGAACGGGGTGACGCAAACCCTGGGCGGACCGGTGAAGCGCAACCGCACCTTCTTCTTTCTCTCTTACGAGCACGTGGCGCTCAACCAGCCATTCGTATGGGCGCAGCCGGTGCCGTCGCTGGCCATCCGACCGACCTTCGAACCGTGGGGGCAGGCCGCGGCCAGCTTGTATCCCGCCCCGAACGGCGCGGCGCTCGGCCAGAACGTAGGCATCTGGACAGGGCAAACCAACCAGCCGGCGGGGCTCAACACGGGCGCGATCCGGCTGGACCAGGCCGTCACGTCGCGCATCACGCTGTTCGGGAGATATAACGATTCACCCTCCACCAATCAGTTCGGCAGCCCGCAGGTGAACCGGCTGGACCTGCGTGCGCTGAGCCTCACCGTGGGTGTGAATGCGCGGCCGACGAGCAACCTGACTGCCGATGTGCGCGTGAACGAATCGCAATCGCGGGCGGATTCCCTGTGGACGCCCGAATGCGCGCTGCAGGCATTGACCACGCAATTTCTCAACGCCACGCAAGCCTGCGACTACCTGGTGCGCCTGACGATTAACGGCGTGGGGCAGTTGGAATCCGGGCGCGAGGGCAACCGCAGGCAACGCCAGTTTCAAAGCGTGGGCATGCTGACCTGGCGGCACAATAATCATTCGTTGGGACTGGGTGTGGACTATCGCGGGATTACGGCGGTGCGGCGCGATCCCACCGGCACGCTCTCGGTGATTGCGGACCAGGTCACGGATCTCGGCAATAGCCGCAACGTGTGGCAGGGCACCCAAAGCGCGGTGAGTTCGATGGCGCGGGTGCAGGAGTTGTCCCTGTGGGTGCAGGACACCTGGCAGGCCACGCCGCGGCTTACCATCGCGGCCGGTCTGCGCTGGGAATTCAGTCCGGCGCCGGTGCCGCAGGATCCGTTCTCGGTCTACAATCCGGAAACGCAGTTGTTGGATACGGCGTCTGGCCGGCCGTTGTGGCCCACTTCGTATCGCGACTTCGCGCCGCGCCTGGGGGTGGCGTGGCAATTGACCAAAGACGGGCGTACGGTTTTGCGCGCGGGCGGCGGTCTGTATTATGACTCCAGCATGAGCATCGCCACGGACATTCTGAATGGCGGTCCACTGAACATCGTGGATTTCCGAAGCGGGATCCACGCGCCCTTCAGCACGGACCTTACTTTCGGCTTCATGCCAGGGCTGGCTCTACCGGAAGTGGAGCAATGGAACGTGTCTCTGGAGCGCGCCTTGGGCACACACGACGTGGTTTCGCTGGGGTACGTGGGCACGGCCGGGCGGGGGCTGATCCGGCGGGAACTGGGGCTGGACAACACCAACTCGTTTACGGCGCTGACAAACAACGATGGCGAGTCGGATTATGACGCTTTGCAGGTGCAGTACCGGAGGCGGTTCCAGCGCGGCCTGGAAATTCAGTCGTCGTTTACGTGGGCGCACTCGCTGGATAACGATTCCAGCGATTCGTTCCTGATGTGGGCGGGCCCGGGGTCGCCCGCGTCCAACGATCACGCTTCTTCCGATTTCGATCTGCGCCACTCCTTCACGAGCGCGGTCAGTTATGAACTGCCGCGCACGTGGCGCACGTCTTCGGCGCGGCGTCTGGTGGGCGGATGGCGGGTGAGCGGCATTGTGCGCGCACGGAGTGGTTTTCCGATCACCATCCAGCAAAGCGAGGACTACATCGGGATCAACCTGATTAACGCATTTCGTCCGGACCTGGTGTACGGCCAGCCGCTCTGGTTCGGCGATGCGAATTCGCCCGGCGGGCGGCGGCTGAACCCGTTTGCGTTCGCGCCCACGGGCGTGGCGCAGCAAGGCACGCTGGGCCGCAACAACATCGCCGGGTTCGGGATGTGGCAGGCGGACCTGGCGGCGGCCCGGGAGTTTCGCATCGGCGACCGCGCCGCGGTGCAGTTGCGCATCGAAGCGTTCAATGCGCTCAACCATCCGAATTTCGCGGATCCGGTGAAGTTTATGGACAGCCCTTTATTCGGCCAGTCGTCCTCTATGCTCAATATGGAACTGGGGACGGGAAGTCCAGGCAGCGGACTCTCACCCATTCTTCAATCCGGCGGACCGCGCGCATTACAGGTGTCCGTCCGGTTCCACTTCTGATTCGTGAACAAAGCCAGAACATTTCCGACCGCTCTACCGCTGCTTTTGGTAATGCTGTTCTTCCTGAGCTTCGCCTACCCGGGCCTGCGGGCATATTTCACGGGCGACGACCTGATGAATCTTCAGAAGATGCACGGTTACTTCACGACGACGCCGGCGCGCGTGGCGCTGGAGGTTTTCAATCCGGTGAGCTCGTCGTATCGCCCCATGGGCGGGCTGTTTTATCGCGCTCTGTACGCCGCGGCGGGGTTCCACGCGCTGCCGTTCCGCTGTGCCTGCTTCGCGCTGCTTCTGGCGAATCTGTGGATGGCGTACCGCCTGCTGCGATTCCTGTCCGGATCGAGCGAAGCGGCGCTACTGGGCACGCTGGTATTCAGTTATCACGCCGGGATGTACGGTCTCTATTTCAACACCGGGACGGTCTACGACATCCTCTGCTTCACATTCCTGACGCTGGCCATGACGGTCTACGTGCGCTGCCGCCGCAAGTTCGGGGGGATGGCGTGGCAGGGGTGGGCCGGCCTGATGGTGCTGGATCTGCTGGCGCTGCAATCGAAAGAGATGGCCTGGACGCTGCCGGCGATTCTGCTGCTCTACGAGGTGCTGTACTTTTGGGGGAGTTTGCGTTCGCGCCTGCCGGCTTCCCTGACGCCGGCGCTGGCCACTGGCCTTCTGACTCTGGTCCCGCTGTTTCCGCGCATCCTGGGGCGCACCGGTTTAACCTCCAGCCCCCTGTACCATCCCAGCTTCTCGCCGGGCTACTTGCTGGCAAACGGAGCGCATTACTGGAGCCTGATTTTCTACGCGCCGGACCGGATCGGTGTTAAGGGTATGCTGGCGATGTGGATCGGAATGGCGCTGGCCGCCGCGTTCCTTCGCAGCCGCGCCATGTGGTTCGGCCTGCTGTTCTGGATCGTGAGCATCGCTCCGGTGGCTGTCATTCAACCGCGCGGCGGATATGTTCTGTACTTGCCCATGTTGGGACTGGCGCTGTACGCCGGCGTGCTGGCATCGCGTCTGCGAGAGTTAGTTGCCACAAGCCGGGCCGCTCAGGTTTGTTTGTTCAGCTTGCTCGCCGCCGGTTTGGCCGCGGCCCACGCGCGGCATCGCGAAGTGTATGCCGAAACGGTTCGGGTGCAGAGCGAGACTCGCGACCTGGTGGTTCAACTACGGCGGATGCACCCCACGCTGGCGCGAAAAGCGCACGTGCTGTTCGTCGAAGACCCCTTCGCTGACGAGTGGCTTCTGGAATTCCTGTTTCGCCTGTTGTATGACGACCCCATTTGTGGGTGGACAGCGCGGCCCTCCACCCCCACGCGCGGACGTATGAGTATGTCTTCCGCTATGCCGGAGGAAAGCTGGAGGAGTTGCCGCCGCGCCTGACCGCCTGCACGCCGGAGACTCTACCCGCCGGTGTTACCGACGATGGCAGCCCGCGGCTTTGCTGGGGCGGCAATTGGATCATCCAGCGCTTTCCCCAGTCCATCGAGGGGACCCTGACTTACAGCGGGGAAGCGGACGCCCAGGTCAACTTCGCATTCCGGGGAACCATGCTGGAGTACCTCTGCACCAAGGCGTTCAATCGCGGGTTGGCCGAAATAACCATCGACGGCCAGCCGCGCGGCACGCTTGACCTGTACTCGCGCGACACGGTGTGGCGGGCCCCGTTCCGTTTCGACGGGCTCCCGGAGGGCGAACACACCGCGGTGCTGCGGGTGCTGGGGCGGCACAATCCCGCGGCGACCGATTCTATTGTGGACGTGGACGGGTTTCGGGTGAGGTAGGCCGCAGGCTGTTGACGGTATCCATGATGTGGCCCGTGAAACTTCGTTCTCCAATCGGGCTTGACGGCAATCCTGTTCAGGTGAGAGAGGCGAAACGTCCAGTACCTCCGGAGCGGCACCAATTTCCGAGTCGGGGAGGAAGTCGCCCAGAGCGCGACCTGACGCTTCCCCGAACGCGCTTGGGGCAACTTCCGGATGGCCGATCCACTCCGGGCCGGCGACGATAGAACGGTAAGTCGGGCGTGACACGGTCAAATGGCAAGAACCCAGTTCCCGATAACCCCACTTCAAGACCACAATTCACAACATGCCATCTCAGGCGTTAAAATGAACCGCAATGGGCTGTTGTTGTCCCATGCAAGCCGCTATGTCTTAGGGAAAAAAAGAAAGGAGCATCGAAATGCCCGGACCGATCATGGGAATCGTTCTGACCGCACTAGTCTGCTGCGAGGTCGCTATTGGACAGGGCTGGGACACCCGCCGGGAGGTTGAGGTCGCTTCGGTGAAGCCAGCGCCTCCCTATCACGGGGAGGATACAGCACAACGTGGCGGGCCTGGGAGCCGCGATCCGGGACAAGTTACTTATCCGCGTATTTGGCTGCCAAACCTGTTGGCACAAGCGTACGGAGTGCGCAACGACCAAGTCTCAGGTCCGGACTGGGTGCACACCGAAGCCTACAGCATCGTGGCCAAGATTCCGCCTAATACGACGACGCAAGAATTCAACCTGATGTTGCAGAACCTGTTGACTGAACGGTTTCACCTTACGCTTCACCATGAGCCGAAGGTGCTTTCCGTTTACATCTTGCTCGTGGCGGCGGGCGGGCCGAAGCTGAAGCCATCTCCTGCGGACGCGAATGCGCCAGTGGCGCTGCTTACCAGCGGGTCTGGCGGGGAAAGTCGCTTTCCGATGCTGGCGCCAGGTAGAACAGAGGCACTGGTGGCGGGACAAGGCGTACTATACCTGCCGACAGACGATGGCGGAATTTGCCCTTAGCTTGGGAGCCTTAGTGAACATGTCAAATGGCGACGGCATTGTTCGTGGAAGTCCGCCCTTGCCCTTTATTGTCGATGAGACCGGCCTAAAAGGACGATTCGATTTCACGTTGGAGTTCGCGGGTTCGCCAATGCCCTCGCCAGCCCTGGCAGCAGCGTTGACACAGCAGCAAGCCGATCAGCCGGCGCTCACGGCGGCTATCGCCGCCACTCCGGTCGGTGGTCCAACCGTCTTCAGGGCGCTTGAACAGCAGTTGGGTCTCAAGCTTCAAAAGGGCAAAAGGACAGTGGATTTCCTTGTAATCGACAGCGCGGACAAAGTGCCGACTGAGAACTGATCAGTCGGCCCTTAGATTACTTCCGGTCGGTAGACAGGCGTTACAGGAAACTGAGCAGCTCCACTTGACCGTATCGTCCCCAAGCCGTGGCTTGGCCGCCCGGGACGGGCCACTCGGAGCAAGGTCGCGTCTGGCCGTCTCCAGCCCCGCGGACGGGGTTGACGCTTCTCCAAACGGACACCAGTGGTCCGTTGACCATCTGAGGGTGGCACGATCCTGCGGCGACCGATTCTATTGTGGACGTGGACGGGTTTCGGGTGCGGTAGCGCCCAGGTTTTCCAGGAGCGTGCTAAGCCGGCGGCTGGTACATCTGGATCAGATTGCCGCAGGAATCGGAGAAAATCGCAAGTTTGACGGGCCCCTGCTCTCTCGGGTCTATCGTGAACTTGACGCCGTTCCTCTTCAGTCGTTTGGCCTCGGCTTCGATATCGTCCACCTCAAACGCGGCGAGAGGGATTCCCTGCTTAAACATGGCTTCCTGAAAAGCTTTTGCGGCGGGGTTCGCATTGGGCTCCAGCACCAACTCCACATCCGGATAACCATCTGGCGAAACCACGGTGAGCCAGCGGAATTCCCCGACAGGAATGTCTTTGGACTTCGTGAAGCCCAGGACATCGGTATAGAACGCGAGGGCATTGGCCTGGTTCTCGACCATGATGCTGCTGAGTTTGATTTTCATAGGCTCAGCCTATCAGCCTGGTTCATGGCAGTCTTCTCGAAAATTGCTCTTTCTCTGCAATTCCGCCCATGAGCGACAGGCAGCCGGGGATCAGGCCGGCGGGCAACTGCCCCTCCGGCGCCGATGCGGGGCGGTACCGTCGTTGAAACTCCGACGGCGTCATACCGGTACGGCGCGAAAACAGAGCGCTGAAGCTGCCGAGGCTGGAAAAGCCGACTTCCATGCAAACGCCGGTGATCGACAAGTCTGTCAGAACCAGCAGATGCCTGGCCTTTTCGACTTGCGCCCGCAGGCGGTACTGGTGCGGGGTTTCGCCGAAGACAGCCTTGAACAACCGAATGAAATGAAAATGGGTGAGCCCGGCGGTCCGCGCCACCTCGCTGACGGGAAGGGGTTCGTCCTGCCAGTCCCGCAACAGATCGCGCGCATGGCAGAGCCGGCTCAACAGTTCCGGGTGGATCATCAGGACGACGATTATACTAAAGCGGATTGGACGGGAACGGGTTATTGCCCTGGTAGTCCGGCGGTGACCGGTCGCACGCTGGTGACGATATCGCTAATGCGTCCGGTGAAGCGCTCCGTACTCCAATCGGGCTTGACGCGATTTTCGCCCACGGTGATGTCCGCGGGCGCCAGAATCAGTTGGGGCGGCTCGTAAACGGCCACCGGCTGTCCGTTGACTATTGCCGTCAGTTTGCCCTCAGAGGGGGAGTAGGTGACGCGAATCGCGGCCTGGAGATCTTCGCGGCCCGGCAGTTCGGTGGTGATGCGCTGTTCGTCCAGTACGGAGATGAAGCGCAGGCCGCCGGGGAAGTGCTCGGCATACAAGATGTATCGATAGGGCTGGTGCCCCATTACCAGGAGGGGCTCGCGATAGCGGTCCGGCTGGGGCCGGAAATCGGCGTGGAAGCTGACGTCCACCGATGGGTTCAGCAGGGGCCGGACCTGCGCGCCGGGGCTGAACCAACGCGCTATTCGCAGATACGTGGCCGTTTGGTTTCTCTGCATGTCGCCGTAGGGTCCCTGAATTGCGAGGGCCAGATTCACCGCCGCGCCCCATAGAATGGCGGCGACCAGGGCGGTGCGCAGCAAGATGCGCGGAATCCCGCGAGTCCGGTGGATCCACACGGCGATATTGACCAGCGCGACCGGGAGGGCCATGGGCAGAAAATCCACTTCATAGCGCTGGGTGGTGAAGCCGGTGGCATTCAGGAACAGAAAGACGACCACGGAAGCGAGCAGGGTGACCCAGAGAAGGATGGACCGGCGGGCGAAGGGGATGAAGAACGCGGCTATCGCGAAGGGGGCCAGGTACAAAACGCCGGCGGTGGGTTCGATGAAATAATCGTGCGGGAAGGCGTGGGCTGCCGAGCCGAACGGATAGCGGAAGGCCAGACGGATCCACGGAAAGACGCGGCTGAACTCCGGCGGGCAGAAGAGCCAGAAGTAGAAGCCGGGCATCAGATTGGCGAATGCCAGCTTGATTCCGATGGGCACAGGGCCGGTCAACAAATAGCGGATGCCGAATTCGAACGGGCTGCCGAACCGCCGATAGTTATAGAGGGCCACGAGCAATCCGGGAATGGCGAAGGCGGCCAGGAAACCGATCAGCCGCGCGCGCGACTTCGCCAGCAGGAGGGCCAGTCCGGCCAGTGCAAACAGCCCCGCGATTCCCAGGTGCGGGCGGCAGGAAACAGCCGCTCCGAAGAAGAGGCCCGATGCCGTGAGCCAGGCGACGCAGCGCGCCGCCGTTTTCGATTCGACCCCCAGGGTAAGAAAAAACAGCCCGCCCGAAACGGAGAAATAGCCGCCGCCGATGGCGATTTCGTACACCGCCACGCGGTTCAGCAGGTAGGGCACGCCGGAGCAGAGTCCCAGCGCCAGGAGCATCAGGACCAGCAGCGGCAGTCCCGGTTTCGCGCCGGCCGCTTCCAGCCAGCGCAGCAGCACGCCGCAGGAAAACAGGTAAGCCGCCGAAGCACAGTACAAACATGGCGAACCGCTCGGGCATGTCGTGGCCGGTGAGGAGCAGCCAGGGCGTGAACAGCAGCACGGCCGGTCCGGCGCCGTGGTAGAGGTAATAGCGCTGGTGGAAATAGACCAGGTCGTGCAACTTGTAGGAGTCGCTGAGCGCGGGGTCCCACGGATTGGAAGCGGCGAGCAACTCAGGCGAAGGTTGCAGCGGCAGGGCCAGCCGGCCGTGGGCCAGAGCCTGGCCGAGATAGTTGTAGTAGCCGGCTTTCGGGTGAACCCAGTTGAAGGTCTCGCCGGTGGCCTGCACCTGCCACAGGTAATAGGCGCCGATGGCCAAAATGGTCGCGCTCATGACGCCCCAATACGCAAAGCGGTTGATTTTTTGCATGTGCGCCGGCTCTACTCCACGATCAGCTCATCCACATCCGCGAACCGGCCGGTAGCTTCCTTGCGGGCCTGTCCGAGGGTTCGAATAACGGCAATGTGGCGGCCCGGCGCCAGGCAGCAGACGCGGTAGCGGCTCTGCCACTCGATCCGCGGCGCATACAGGTCCAGCACTCCGTGGCTGACGCCGTCGATCAGGATCTCGGCGAAGCCGCGATTGGGAGCGCGCGTGTAGACATAAGCCAGGCTTTGTCCTTCGAAAACGAGCGCGGCTTCGGCGCCCCTGGTATCGCTATAGCTGACGGTACGCTGCCCTGCGGCGGGGAATTCGTCGCTGTGAATCCATTTGCCGCGATATCGCAGAGCCGGGTCGAAATCGTCGTACGTGCCCGGAGTCGCCGGAGCAGGCTCGGGCACTTCGGCGCAGAGGCCGTTGGGCTTGGCCAGAAACACTCCATCGTGTTCGAACTCGGTTTGCGTACAGTGCGCGAGAAACTGGCGCAGGCCGCGCGATTCGTCGGGGGAATTCCGCGCCTCGTTGCGGCCGATGAAATATTGCAGCTTCCAGGCATTCACGAGATCGATCATCTGGGGCAGGTTGACGGCATTCTGAATTTTCGTCCAGGTGTCCCACTGGTGCCAGTTGTTCTGGTATACCGTGCCGCGCGCGTCCGCGAGGTCGTTATCGGAAACCAGCAGCAGGGTGGAATTGGGGTGCCGGCGATTGTAATCTCTCACGACCAAACGGGCGGGCGCCTCCTCCTCCAGGTAGCGCTCGAAGCCCTCCGGGGCGGAATTCATAGTGCGCATAAAACTTCTTGTGATACCAGCCGGATGCGGGAAGGAACCAGATGTTGAGACCGGTGCAGAGCACGGCGGAGGCGATGAGGACGCCGTACAGCAGCCGCCGGCTTTGCCTGGCATATGCCAGGAGCGTGGCAAATGGGATAAAGAGCAGGGGCATCCCGGCGTACAGGTAGCGGGCGTTGGGTTCGGAGCGCAGTACCAGGGTCATGGCGGCCAGCGCCACGGCGGAAGCGCAGATAGCCGGACGCCGCCGTGTACTCCAGAGCGCGACCAGGGCGAAGGGCGCCAGCAGCAGGTACTGAAACCCGAGGGATCCGTTCTGCGCTTCGTAGAAGCGGGAAGTGAGAAAGGTCAGGTCGAAGGGAGTGTGCCAGGTCAAGGGCTGGCGAAAGCGATAGTCGCGGATCTCGGCGGCGCGATCGAGCAGCGGCGAAGGGAACGTTCCGTTGAGAAACGGAAATACCGGATTGCCGGTTTTCGCCCACGCGATGACGTAAGTGGGCAGCGCTGTGGCCAGTAGCAGGCTCAGGGCGAGCAGGCAGGGCGCGGGGCCTACGCGCTTCCAGTGACGGCGCACCTCCAGCGCGGCGAACGGCATGGCCAACACCACGAACGGCAGGGCGGCCAGTTTGGTGGTAAGCGCCGCGCCGGCCAGCAGAGCGGCGGCATAAAGGAACTGGCGCTTTCCGGTATCGCCGAAACGCCAGACGGCGGTTAACATGGCGAGCAGCATGGCGGCCAGCAGGTTTTCCACGAACAGCGACCCGGTGACGAGTTGCACCAGAGGCGAGGCGGCGAACAGCGCCACCAGCAGCAGGGCGGGAGCGCGCGGGAGCCAGCGGCGGACGGCGGCATACAGGAGTCCTGCCAGCGCCAGCAGCATGGCGAAGTTCAGCAGGCGCGAGGCGAATTCACCCCCCAGCAGGTACACGATGGAGTAGGCCCAATCGGCGCCCATGGGCATCACGGCCCAAAGCAGGCGGCCCGGTTGGAAGGTCATGGCGTGATGCGCGGCCATGTTGACGGGAATGGCCAGATGCATCCCCAGACCGTCGGCGCTGATCTCGGGCTTGAGGGCCACCAGCCAGTGCGCGCCCAAAATGAAGGTGAGAAGGGCGAGGGCCGCGCGTTCCGCCGGCGGGCGCGCTCGGCGAGGGCTGAGCGCCCGGAGCCACGCAGCGAAGCGGCGCGAGACACCGCGCAGATCCAGCGCGACCGGCAGCAGCAGCACCGCGGCCCACACGGCGGGATAATTCACCGGCAGCCTGGCGGAGGCCAGCATCAAGAGAATGAAGAGGCCCGTGCCGGTGAGGGTGGCGAGCAGTTCGTCCGCGACGACGCGGGAGCCGAGCGCGCACGCGGAGACCAGAAACAACAGGACCGCCGCCGGTGCCATAGGTCCCGCGGCGAGCACACTGCCCACCAGCACCACGACGCTCACCACGGGGATGTAAAAGCGCGGCGCCAGCGCCAGCATTGGCACGGAGAAGAGCACGAAGAGGCGCACGTACCGCAGGAAGCGGTCCAGGCCGATGGGGTGCCAGATCTCCTGCGCGAACAGGTGTCCGGTCCGGAATCCGTAGACTTCCAGGGCCAGCACGGCTGCGAAGATCGCCCAGAGCAGCACGAAAGCCGCGCCCCTGGCCTGACGGCCGGCGACGGGGGAAGGCCGAAAAATCAGCAGCCTTTGTACGGCGAAGTTCACGAAGAATAGCGCCGATTCCACCATCAGCTTGGCGGCTACCGGATGAATTCCCAGGCTGACGCCGAGCAGACGGATGCCGCCGTAAGACGCGGCGCCGCTGACCGCCACCAGCGTCAGGTACTTCGGCAGAGTCGAGAGGTGGCGCTGGCGGGAATAGAATACGGAGCGCCGCACCATCCAATAGTTGAATGCGACGGCCAGCACGCGCCCCAGCACTTGCGACGCCAGCACGTGGCCGCTGTGCCGGTACGCCAGGTAGAAGACCAGATTGTCCAGCAGCGCGGTCGCGAGCGACACTGACGTGAAGCGCAGCAGCACGAAGTAGATCTTCATCGAATCCACGAGAGGATTGAAATGCGACGACCGGTTGCCCGGCTCGTAGATGGTGCGGATGGGCTCTTCCACCACGGGAATGGAGAGTTGATGCGCCAGGATCAGCATCTCCAGTTCAAACTCATAGCCGCTGGATTCCAGTTGCAGAAGCTGGGGGAGCAGGGTTATGGGAATGGCGCGCAGGCCGGTCTGGGTATCGCGCAGCTTGCGGCCCAGCAGCACGTGCATGATGGAGCGGGTCAGCACATTGCCGATGCGGCTGCGCAGCGGCACGGCGCCCCGGAAGGAGCGCGAACCCAGCACCAGGCTCGCGCCTTTGCCGGCGGGCAACGCGGCCATCACGCGGGCGATGTCTTCCGGATGGTGCTGCCCGTCGGCGTCCGCGGTCACGACGCCGGCCAGGTCCGGGTATTCGGCAAGGGCGAACCGGATGCCGGTCTTTAGCGCGGCTCCTTTGCCCTGGTTCGTGTCGTGGCGCAGCAGGCGCACGCCGGGGTACGCCGCGGCGCGTGCGAAGATATCGGCCGATGCGACGCCGCTGCCATCATCGATGAGTACGATGGGAGCGCCGCCCAGTTCGCTCAAGGCGCGGACCAGGTCAAGGAGCGCGGAGGATGGCCGGTACGCGGGGATCAGGATGGCGCAGCGACCGGGTTTCACCTGGGCCGGGTATCCTTCGACGCCGTTTTATATTCGGGCGGCTCGGGGAGCACCCACTCGAGGTCCGCGTTGAACTCAACTGTCAGGCGCGGCACGCCGCGAAAGGCAGGGGCTAGCGGGCCAACCGAGGTAAAGAAGAAATCGAAATAGTGAACGGCGTCCGGAGGGTTGACATTCCGCGCGCCCCAGGTGACCATTTCCCCCACGAAGTAGAACCAGCCGCCGTAGCGGTGTATTCCGTCTCCGACGGGGCCGTACTCGAATGCCTCGACCTCTTTGTTCGGATCGATGCCGATCTGTTCCAACAACTCGCGGAACGACGCCGGATAGGCCTTGTCCCTTTGCGCCGCAAAATTCCGGCAGAACACGCAGCCGCACTCCTCCGCGAAGCCGTGCTTCAGACCGCCGTAAATCGCCGCCGTGGCTTCGCGATCATAGCGGACAACCTGGTCTCCGGCCCGCACTTCTGTCATCGGCATCTTTCATCCACGGTACAACGGGACGAGAACGGATTGCCATCTTGCGCTGCTATAAGGCGAATTCACAGACAGGATCTCGCGGCAGGGGACGGGCGTACTGTATATTGCAGGTGTGTACGTTGCGGCTTTTGTGGAACTCGCAGTCTGCTGGGTGGTGTGGTGGTATCCGTTTCTATTCCGGGCGCCGCACCGGCAGAATCGCGCTTCCATCGTGCAAGCCGGTCCCACCGGCTTTGGCCTGCTGCTGGAGGTCACCGCCTTCGCGATCGCATTTCTGTTCCGGCTGGGTCCGGCCGAAGAGCCCGGCCTGCTGCGCATCGTCCCCGCCATGCTCCTCGGACCCATCGCTCCGTTGCTCGGGTGGACCGCCGTGAAGCATCTGGGGCGGCAGTTTCGCATCACGGCCGGTCTGTACTGCGATCATCAACTGGTAGACAGCGGACCTTACGCCGTGGTGCGCCATCCGATTTACGCATCGCTGCTGGCGATCCTGGCGAGCACGCTGCTACTGCTGACGCGTGGACCGTGGGCGCTGGTCTCGCTGGCCGTCTTTCTGGCGGGCACGGAGATCCGGGTACGGGCGGAGGATGGTCTGCTGCACTCGCGTTTTGGCGCGCAATTCCAGGAGTATCGCCGTCGCGTGCCGGCGTACCTGCCGTGGGTGCGGTAAGGGGGAGACGCATTGTGCGATATTGGATTTTATGTCTCGCCGAGCCTGTACCTTCGCCGTGCTGGCACTCACTGCCGCCGGCCTGAGCCACTCCCAGGAACTGACCGAAAAGTATAGGGCTGTGGCCGACAAACTGATCGACGCCGCCCTGGCAGACGAGGATGGCTACAAACGGCTGGAGTATCTCTGCTACCGGATTGGCAACCGCCTGAGCGGATCGGAGTCGCTGCAGCATGCCATCGCCTGGTCGGTGGAGCAGATGAAGGCGGTGGGCCTGACGAATGTGCGGGTGATCCCTACGAAAGTGCCGCACTGGGTGCGCGGCGCCGAATCGGCCCGGATGGTGGCGCCGATGGATAAGCCGCTGCACATGCTGGGTCTGGGAATGAGCACCGGCACACCGGCCGGCGGTATCACGGCGGATGTGGTGGCGGTATCCACTTTTGACGAACTGACGGCGATGGGCGCGGACAAGGTCAAAGGCAAGATCGTAGTTTATAACTACGTGTTCCAGGGCTACGGTTCGGCGCGCGGATACCGCTCGAGCGGGGCGTCTCGCGCGGCGGCCCTGGGCGCTGTTGCGGTGCTGGTGCGCTCGGCCACGCCGCTGGCCATGCAGATTCCGCATACCGGAGCCATGGAATACGACGAGAAGCAGCCCAAGATTCCGGCCGCCGCGGTCTCGCCCGAGGACGCCGCCATGCTCCAACGCCTGTATCGGGACGGCGTGCCGGTGCGGGTCCACCTGGAGATGGGTGCGCGTACGGAACCGGACGTCGATTCCGGCGACGTGATCGGCGAAATTCGCGGCAAGACGCATCCCGAGGAGGTGGTGGTGATTGGCGGCCACATCGATTCCTGGGATGTGGGGCAGGGAGCGCAGGACGACGGCGCATCCATCATGGCCTGCCTGGAAGCGGTCGCGCTGATTCATAAACTGGGCTTGCAACCCAACCGCACGCTGCGGGTGGCGTTCTGGGTGAACGAAGAGAATGGCGGGCGCGGCGGCGAGGCCTACCGGGAGTTCGTTGGGGACAAGCTGAAGAACCAGGTAGCCGCTTTAGAAATGGATGGCGGAGCGGAAGCGCCGCGCGGATTCGGAGCCGGAGTGGACCAGGATTCGGAGCAACTGCTGCAGCAGGTGGCCAAGTTGCTGGAGCGCATCGGCGCCGGCGAGATTACGGCCGGCGGGGGCGGGGAAGACATCGGCCCGCTGCTTCGCGATGGCGTGCCGGGTCTTTCCGAGCGCACCGTGGGCACCCACTATTTCGACTGGCACCATACCGAGGCGGACACGCTGGACAAAGTGAGCCCCGAGGATTTCCGCAAGAACGTGGCGGCCCTGGCGGTGATGAGCTACGCCCTGGCCGACATGCCGCAGCGCCTGACGGCCGCTACAGGCGGGCGGCGCGGCGGCAGGGGACAGTAACGCCGATATAATGAATTGATGAGGCACGGTTGGACGGTTGCGGGAGTGGTGGGCGCGTGTGTGCTGGCATGCACGTTATTTGCCCAGAAACCGTTCAAGGAATACCCCGCCTGGGAGTACAACAATTTCCCCCTGCCCAAGGATTACATGGTCCCCGGCGAGTGGACCTTCGCGCGCCTCATGTACCCCACCACGCACCTGCGCATCGACTGGCAGAGCGAGTTCCGGCGCGACTTCGACTGGCGGGAAGGCAATACCAACTGGACCATCGACTATCCGCGTTCCGACCGGCACCTGGCCATGGCCATCCGCCGCCTGACGCGCATCGACGGGCGCTCCGCCGAACAGCCTATCAACCTGGACTCGGACGACGACGTTTTCAACTATCCGTGGCTCTACGCGGTGGAAGTGGGGCACTGGGAGTTGAACGATCACGAGATTGCCAAGCTGCGCGAGTTTTTCGATCGCGGCGGTTTCTTTATGTGCGACGATTTCCACGGCACCGACGAGTGGAATGTCTTCGTGGCCAGCTTTAAGAAGATATTCCCGGACCGGCAGATTGTGGATATCGACAGCAAGGATGCTATTTTTCATACGGTCTTCGACTTGGACCAGCGTTACCAGGTGCCGGGTATGCAGTACACGCAGACCGGCCGCGTATATGAAAAAGACGGCGTGAATCCGGAGTTCCGCGCGGTTTACGACGACCGGGGCCGCATCATCGCCGCGATCTGCCACAACATGGATCTGGGGGATTCGTGGGAAAACGCCGACGAGCCCGCCTATCCGCAGAAGTTCTCCGCTTTAGGCCTGCGCATCGGCATCAACTACATTGTCTACTCGATGACGCACTAAAGGCTGAAACCCAGCCCTTTGGCGCGCGTACAATAAGTAACGGAGGTGGCGATGTTAGCCCGCATAACTGCTGCGATTCTGTTCCCGGCCGTTGTCGCGTTCGGCCAACTTCCGCGGCCGGCCAGTTCGGAGCCGCCGTTGAATACCAGCGGCATTGCGCCGCGCGCGACTCCGGGCGATTACCCCGTGCGGCAATCCGCTCCCGGTCTGACGGTGGCGGCCACGGTGCTTTCCGCCGCCCAGGTGAAGAAACTGTTCGCGCTGAATCTGGACTCCGCTGGTTATGTCGTGGTGGAAATCGGGATCTTCCCGGACCCTGGAAACCAGGTGAGTGTCGATGCAGACCAGTTTCGTCTACAGATTGGCGATGACCGCACCATGCGGCGGCCGGTGGATCCGCAGGAGATCATGGCTGCCAGGCAGGGCGGGAAGAGCCATCAGCCGCCGAGCCTGCCGGGGAACATCCCGGTAATCAGTACGGCGACGATTGGATACGACTCCGGCGGTCCTTACAACCGCGGCGGCGTGTACGGGGGCGCCAGTACGACCGTGGGCACTCCGGGAAGCCAGCCGTACCCGGCGCCCGATCCGCGAACGGCGGGACCGGATCCCGGGGATATCGAGCGCGACTTAGTGGATAAGGAACTGGCGACGGGCAAGACCACAGTGCCGGTGGCGGGATACTTATATTTCGCCAAGCCCAAGCAGAAGCAGAAGAATCCGACTTATGATCTGACTTACCGCGGCGCCGGCGAGTCCATCCACCTGGCATTGCCCGCGCCGGCGAAGTGACCGGGCAGGTGGGAGCCAACCGGCCCAGGCTGCACGGCGGCGGCGGCAACCGCCTGGATCTCGGCGTCGCGGCTGGCCATGCCATGTTGTAGAGCTTCCTGATTTCGCGCCGTGGCCGGCAGGTACCGCAGCAGCCGCATGGTTTCCAGACGGACCGCGCGATCCGGGTGCTTCGCCAGCGATGCCACATCGGTAAGGGGCAAAGCCCGTTCCCAGGAGACCAGGATCTTCAGAATGTCCAGCGGATTCTCCCGGCGCAGAGCCCACTGGACGGCATTTTCGCACAGCGCCGCGCCATGCGGCCGGAGCTCGGCGGCCAGCGCCGACCGGATGCCGGGCGTCTCCATCATCGCCGCTTCAAACACCTGAGTGATATCCAATTCACGGCCGCCCGCGAGGAGAATTCGGGACTGCGTGGAGGCGGATCTGCTCGTCGGGATCCCGGGATGCCTGGGCCGCCAGTTCGCGCACCATACGGAATACCGGCTGGTGATGGGCCACGGTTGCGATACGGACGAAGGCAGTGCGGCGCCGGGCGACACTGACAGAGCGGACATCATGCAGCCAGCGGTCCACGAATCCGAGAGAGACGGCCAGTTCGCAGAGTTCTTCGCGGCGGGCGGCTGCCGTGACCTGGTATGCCAGAAGGGTCTCGCACAACTGGCCGGGATGCGCGTCCGCGAACGCCCGCAAGGCCCCCAGCTCGCGACTGCCGCACAGGTAGGCCGCGAGGGCGTTTTCCATCTCCGCCTGAACCTGGGGCGAGACGCGCCGCGAACGGGAGAGGGAAACCCAGGCGAGCATGGCCAGATATGCGGCGGCCAGGACGGGCACCAGAACCAGGAACGCGTCCAGAAGCTGTGCGTTTGTCATTGCAGAAACCTCTTGAGACGAGCTACCAGTTCGAAGGGGTTGAAAGGTTTGGTCACGTAGTCGTCGGCTCCCAGACTGAAAGCGCGCAGGATATCTTTCTCGCATCCCAACGCGGTAAGCACAATGACGCGCGTAGGGATTTTCTCTTCGCGAATGGCGGCGAGCACTTCATAGCCGTCCATCCCGGGAATATCGACATCCAGGATGGCCACGTGAGGCTGCTCGCTCCGGATCAGGCTGAGGGCGGTGAGCCCGTTATCGGCGGACTTGCAGGACATGCCATGGTTCTGCAACGCCATGCGGACCACCGTATGCACGATGTGATCGTGATCGGCGAGCAGGATCCGGGGACTGCCGATGGACATGCGAGGCCGCGGCGGCGTCTCCCCGGCGGCCGTTGGGGTTGGATCGGGCGCGGCTGCCGCAACTGCATGGCGCGAGGCGGCGAAAGCGATGCGCATTAATACTTCCTGCGTATCCGGACGTCCGACGATGAAATCCACGGCGCGCGAGCGCACCGGCGCGGACAAGGCCACCAGGTCGCGCTGCTCGCCGGCAAACACCAGCTTGATGGAGGCGGGGAAAGGCTCGCCCGGTTTTAACCAGCGGCTTTGCAGGGTATCGCGCCGCACATGAAACAGCACCAGGTCGCAATTCTGAACGGCTTCGGAGGCGGGGTCATCGGCTTCGCTGAACAACAGTGGCCGCGCTTTCACACGTTCCAGCACGGTACACATGCCCTCGGCGCGCTCGGCGCTAAAGCCCACCAGGGCGACCCGCTTGCCGGCCGCCGCTTCGGCGAGGTAATCGGGGACGGGCGCGAAGGCTTCTTCGGAGAGGTCCGAAAAGCTGAGGAGCAGGTCACTGACCACCTCGCGCAGTTCCGGAATCACCAGCGGCTCTTCCCGTAGCAACTGTTCGGCTTTCTGCGCCAGGGAGGAGATTTCGCCGTGTCCCAGGAGAGCGGCGCTGCCCACCCACTGATGCAGTTGGCCCGCCACGCGCGCCCGGTCGACGCCGGATTTCATGCTGTCCAGCAACTGTCTGCAATACTCGGAGCCCTCGTGCAGAAAGCCGCGCCGCAGGGTCTCGATCTCGGGGCCGAATATGGCTGGCGCAGGCTCGGCAGGGTGCGGCGCAGGGTCTTTCGCGGGACCGCCGGCTGCGCCCGGCGCGAGCAATTGCCTCACCCGGGTAGCCAGGGCGGCGGTATCGATCGGCTTGCTGATGTAGTCGTCACAACCTGCAAGCAGGGCGCGTTCACGGTCGCCGGCCATGGCGCAGGCGGTCAGCGCGACCACACGGATGGTCTTGGTCTGCGGATTCTGTTTGACACGCCGGGTCATTTCCAGGCCGTTCATGCCGGGCAGTTGGAGATCGGCGAGAATGAGTTCGGGCCGGTAGTTGGACAGCATGAGGAGGGCGTCTTCCGCGCGTTCGGCGGTGCGGACTTCGTATCCCTCATGAGTCAGCAGCAGGCGCATCAGTTTCAAGTTCACCGGTGCGTCGTCCACGACAAGAATGGGTGCTCCAGCCATGAGACGAGTATGCGTTTGCGCGAGGGCGACCGAAAGGACTAGCCGTACCGAAAAGCGCGGCCAGTGGGGTACCGAAAAGTCGCGAACGTCCCAAAACGTCTCCGAGGTACTAAGGAATGCGGCGAAAGTTCTATGCTTGGCGTGTCCGCTTTCGGACGGCCTGTCGCGAAACAGGACAGCGGAACGGGAGATCTCCAGAGTTTACGCGGCCGCAGCGCGGCAGGGCGCGTGCACGGACCGGTGGTTATGTTGCATGACCTGCGCTACGCTTTTCGGACGCTGGCAAAATCGCCGGGGTTCGCCTCGGTCGCCATTTTGGCGCTGGCCCTTGGAATCGGGGCGAATACCGCCATTTTCAGCGTGGTGAACGCGGTGTTGCTGAAGCCGCTTCCGTATCGCGATGCCAGCCGGCTGGTGCTGGTGCAGGAGCGGATTCAAAAGGTATTTGCGGATTGGATCGCGGTTTCGCCTCCGGACGCGATCGATATCGCCCAGCGGACGCGATCGCTGGATGCGGTGGCTGCGTTCGAGGGGCAGCGGGTAAACTTCGCCACGGGCAACGCGGAGCCCATCCGCATGGCGGGCGCGCGCATCTCCTCCAGCCTGATTCCCGCCCTGGGAATTCCGCCGATGCTGGGCCGCGCATTCACACCGCAGGAAGACGCGCCGGGCCATCCGGTGGTAATGCTGAGCTATGGCCTGTGGCACGACCGTCTCGGCGCCGACCCGAACGTCACCGGCCGGCGCGTTCAGTTGGACAGCCAGCCGTACACGGTGATCGGCGTGATGCCGCGCCAGTTCGTGTTTCCGCCGCGCGGAACGCCGCACACGCTGGCTGAGCCCGCCGAATATTGGGTGCCGATGGCCTTCACCAAAGAGGAACTCGCCGATTTCGTAGACGATTTCGATTTCGGCGTGGTGGGGCATATGAGGCCCGGCGCGTCTGCGGCGCAGGTGCGCGACGATATGACGGCGGTAGCGCACCAGATCGAGGACAAGTATCCGGAAGCATACAAGAGCGGGTTGGGGCTCCGGCTGGAGATTGGCGCGGCGCCTTTGGGGGAAGTTGTTTCCGGTCCGGCGCGGCCCATTCTGTTCGTACTGCTGGGCGCGGTGGCGTTTGTGCTGTTGATCGCCTGCGCCAACGTGGCCAGCCTGCTGTTGAGCCGGGCCGCGGGGCGGCAGCACGAGATGGCAATTCGTGCGGCGCTGGGCGCGGGGCGCTGGCGCATGCTGCGGCAGGCGCTGACCGAAAGCCTGGTGCTGGGCCTTACCGGCGGGGCACTGGGCGTGTGGCTGGCGTCGCTGGCGCTGAGTGCTTTCGTGGCGGTGCTGCCGGGCAGCATTCCACACTCTTCGGAGATCGCGCTGGATCTGCGGGTCCTGGCGTTTGCGGCGGCGCTTTCCCTGCTTACCGGGTTGATTTTCGGAAGCGTGCCGGCACTCAGTGCGATGCACGGCAATATGGGCGCGGCGCTTCACGAAACGGCTCGCGGCACCACCGCGGGATCGGCCCGCCGGCGCATGAAGAATGTGCTGGTGGTGGGCGAGATTGCCCTTTCGCTGGTGCTGCTGATGGGGGCGGGACTATTGGTGCGGAGTTACATCAGCGCCATGAAGACCGACCCCGGCTTCCGGCCGGAGCATGTCCTTTCATTCGGCGTTTCGCTGCCTCCGAAACAGTACCCGCAGGAGCGTGTATTGCCGTTCTTCCACGAGTTGACGGCGAAGCTGCAGGCGATTCCAGGCGTGGCGGCAGCGGGCGGCGGCAATTACATTCCGCTGCAGGGCACCACCTGGAATCGCACGTTCCTGCCGGAAGGATGGCACGCCGCCGACGGCAAAATTCCGATTCACGACTTCACTCCCGTGTGCGGCGACCTGTTGCAGGCGCTGGGCGTGCCGCTGCGGCGCGGGCGGTACTTCACCAGCGCCGACCGCAAGGGTGCACTTCCGGTGGCGATCGTGAGCGAGAACCTGGCGCGCCGCTACTGGCCCGGGCAGGATCCCATCGGCAAGCGCTTGCAATACGGGTCTGGAAGCGACAAGCGGCAGTGGATGACGATTGTGGGCGTGGTGGGCAATGCCAAATCGACCAGCATGGAAGGCGAGCCCATTCCGCATTCCTATGAGCCGGTGGACCAACTGGAAGACGGCTACTCCACGGTTGGCGCGCTCACATTTATGGTTCGCACCGAGGGCGACCCTGGCGGCGTAGTCTCCGCGGTGCGGCAGGCCGTGGCGTCGCTGGACCCTGGCCTGCCGCTCTCCGCCATGCGCACCATGCAGGAGGTGGTGGACGCCAGCCTGCAACCGCGGCGGTTCGATACGTGGCTGGTAGGCCTGTTCGCCGCGCTGGCGCTTTTTCTGGCGATGCTGGGAATCTATGGCGTCATCGCGTTCGCCGTGGCGCAGCGCACGCAGGAGATCGGCATCCGCATGGCATTAGGCGCGAAAAGTAGCGACGTTTTGCGATTGTTTCTGCGCGAGGGGCTGGTGCTGGTGCTGACCGGCATTGCGCTGGGTTCCCTTGGCGCGCTGGCGATGGGCCGCTACATCGCGACGCTGCTGTACGGCGTGCACCCGGCGGATTTGGGGACGCTGGCAACGGTGAGCGCGGTGCTGGCCGCGACGGCGATTGTGGCGACCCTGGCGCCGGCGCGCCGTGCCGTGCGGTTGGATCCGACTACGGCACTGCGCCACCAGTAGGAGCAGTTAACAATCCTTTACGCGGAAAGGCCCTGCGCCCGGGAGCGCGGCCGCGTCATCCAGGTAGAGAACAAAGAATGCGAATTTCTACGCTGGCCGCGGCGCTGCTGCTCGCTGCGCCGCTGGTGGCGTCTTCGCCGGCGAGAGGCAGCCAGGCTTATGCCGAAGGGCGCGCGCTGGAGCAGCGGAAGGATTGGAGTGCGGCCCTGGAACAGTACCAGAAGGCGGCGGCCGCGGATCCGGCGAATCTGCTTTTCCAGATCGCGGTCTATCGCGCGGGGTTTGAAACGCGGCTGGCGCAGGCAGAGGCAGCGCGTCCCAAAGCCACAGGGACGGACGACGCGCGGGCCAGAATCGCCCGGATTCAGGCGGCGCCCGAACTCCGGCCGCTCAACACCGAACCGATCGATCTGAAGCTGGTCAACCAATCGCCGAAAACCATGTTTGAAAGCGTGTGCAAATACGCCGGCATCAGCCTGGTGATCGATCCGGAGTATCAGCCCGGGAAGAACCTGTCGCTGGACGTGAAGAGCGCCACGGTCAATCAGGCGCTGGATTTTTTGGCTTCCACCACCAAAAGCTTCTGGAAGCCGCTTTCCGGCAATACCATTCTGCTGACCAACGACAATCCGAATAAGCGGCGCGATTACGAGGAACTGGTGACGCGCACCTTCTATCTCTCCAATGTGAACACGCCGGCGGAGCTACAGGAAATCGTCACGACCATCCGCACGATCGCCGATCTGCAGCGCGTGACGGTTTGCAACAACCAGTTCGCCATCATTGCGCGTGGGGAGGCCGACAAGATGGCCCTGGCGGAGAAGATTGTCAACGACCTGGACAAGCCGCGCAGCGAGGTGCTGGTGGATATTCTTGTGCTGGAGGCCACCAGCAGCTTCAGCAGGCAACTCTCCACCGCGCTGGCGTCCACCGGCTTGAACGTGCCGGTAACGTTCTCGCCGCGATCGAGCATACAGGTCACGACATCCAGTTCGTCGTCTGCCAGTTCGAGCGCCGCGAGCGCGATATCGCTGGCCAGCCTGGGGCACCTTTCCAGCGCGGACTACGCGGTAACGCTACCCACCGCACTGTTGCAGGCGGCGCTGAGCGACGCCCGGACCAAAATCATGCAGGCGCCGCAGGTGCGCGCCGTGGACAATGCCAAAGCGGTTTTGAAGATTGGCGAACGCGAGCCCATTGCATCCGGCAGTTACTCGGCGGGCGCTAACGCCACGGCCACCAATGCCCTGGTGAACACACAGTTCACCTATATCGATGTAGGGGTCAACGTGGAGATGACGCCGCGGGTACACGAGGGCGGGGAGGTATCCATCCATATCGAACTGGAGATCAGCAGCGTGACCGGACAGGTCAGTTTGGGCGGCATCAATCAACCGGTGATCGGGCAGCGAAAAGTGACGCACGACATCCGGGTGCGCGAGGGCGAGGTGAGCCTGTTAGGCGGGCTGATCAACGACAGCGATTCACAGACGATTACGGGCATTCCAGGGCTGGCGAACATCCCATTTCTACGCCGTTTCTTTACTGGAACGGCGAACGACCGCAGCCACAGCGAACTGATGATTGCGATGGTGCCTCATATCATCCGGCGGCCGGAAATTTCGCTGGAAAATGTGCGAACGATCGGCACAGGCCCTGCGGGCGCGGTCAAACTGACCTATTCCCCCGAGAAGCGATGACTCTACCGCGGGGGGACGCGGCGGATCACCGAACCCATCTCGTCGGGAGTCGCCCTGGTGAACGATCCGTGATCTGGGGCGGCGGCCTTGGGTACGGGTGTTTTCTTCGCGGTCCGCGTTTTGCCAGGAGGCGCCGGCGGCACTTCGACCAGGTAATCGTAGACTCCCAAACGCCGCTCGGCGGGCTGTGGTGGAATAATCACCTTCTTTTCCAGGATGGTGCACCCCTCCACCTTTTCGCCGGGCTCATGACTAAATCGCGACCGAACCGTCTTCGTGAGCATTATATTAAGCATGACACACCGGGCATCATCGCCGCAGGGGCTTGTTCCCTTCGACGCATTCGTACGCCCCGGCGGTAAGCGGACCGTGCTCATCCGTACGTCCGCTGGGCCATTCGATGACGAGCCGTTCCGCCCGTGGGAGCCGGCCTAAACCGAACGTCAGGGCAAGTTCGGATTGCGAAAGGTAACTGGAGCCACCCTTGACCATGCGCGACTGGGGGCCCTGTGCCGTAGCGATCCGGGCAACGGCGCCGATGCCGTCGCGGTTCGACCGGATGCCGCGGAGATGGAGCCGCAGGGACCGGTTGCCGCTGGTCACGTCGTTGCGATACAGGCAGGCCGGGCCGTGGTTGGTGGTGACCAGGAGGTCCACATCGCCGTCGTTATCGAAATCTCCGGCGGCCGCGCCGCGGGCGACTTTGGGGGAGGCGAACGCCGCGCCCGCCTGGGCGGCGACATCGCGGAACTGGCCGCGGCCGTTGTTGAGGAACAGGTGCGGCGCCTGGGCGTAGCCGGTTTTTCCGGGAAGATTGCGCGCGGTCTCATCGATGTGGCCGTTGGCTGCAAACAGGTCCAGGTGGCCGTCCAGATCGGCGTCGAAGAAGAGGCATCCGAAGCCAAGGGTGTTTTGCGAAGGCTGCCCCACGCCGCTGGAGAGGGCGGCATCCTTGTAGGCGCCGCCGGTTCCGGGCTGGTACAAAGCCATCATTTCACCATCGAAGTTGGTGATGGCGATGGCTTGCGCGCCGCTGCCGTCCAGGTCGGCCACGTCGATGCCCATGCCGGCGCGCGCCTTGCCGTCTTCACTGAAAGCCACGCCGGCGCGTACGGCGATATCTTCGAACGTGCCGTCACGGCGATTGCGGTAGAGCTTGTTGGGCTGGGTATCGTTGGCCACGATGAGGTCGGGCCAGCCGTCGCGGTCATAGTCGAGCATGGCCACGCCCAGGGATTTCGAGGAGGTATCGAACACACCGCTGCGCGCCGTGACGTCTTCAAACGTGCCGTTGCCGCGATTGCGAAACAGCCAGCAGGTGGCTCCGCGGTAGGCTTCCGGCGTGCAGTAGGATTTGCGTTTGCCATCCACGCTGCAGAACACATCGTGTTCCGGGGCCCACTTCACGTAGTTACAAACGAAGAGGTCCAGGAGCCCGTCGCGGTCGAAATCGAACCAGAGGGCAGAGGTGCTGAAGGCGCTGCGGCCGCCCAAGCCGGCTTTTTCGGTGACGTCGATAAAGCGGCCGGAGCCGGTGTTGTGGAACAGGCGATTCTGCCCCACGGCGGTGACCAGGATGTCCGGGAAGCCGTCATTGTCGTAATCGGCCACCGCGATACCCATGCCATACATCTCCACGGCCAGGCCGGCTTGCTGCGTCACATCCGTGAACGTTCCGTTACGATTGTTGCGATAGAGCTGGAGCGTGGTGCGGCGGCGGGCGTGCCCGGGCCAATCCATACCGTTGACCAATAGAATATCGAGCCAGCCATCACCGTCGTAATCGAGGAACGCGCAGCCGGGGCCCAGGGTCTCGGGCAGATACTTGGCGCCGAACGCGCCGCTGTTGTGCTCGAAATGGATGCCGGCGGCTGCCGTTACATCGACCAGGCTGAAACCGGGGCCCGCGGCGTGCAGGGGAAGGGCGGCAGCGGTCAGGAGAAAATCGCGCCGTCTCACGTGATGCTCGCCAGGCCATGGCGGATGGCGTAGACCACCAGGTCCGCGGTGTTGTGGATGTCCAGGGCCTGCATGAGATTGGCGCGATGCACGGCTACGGTGTTGGCGCTAAGGCGCAGCAGTTGCGCAATTTCGCGATTGGATTTTCCGTTCACGATCAGTTGCAGCACTTCCAGTTCGCGCGCGGTGAGGTCCGGCGCCGGCTCGCCACCGGGCGCGGAGATGGGCTCGAGGCGCGGGTCCAGCACCTGCTTGCCCGCGGCGACCTTGCGGATGGCGTCGGTGAGTTCCAGATCGACGGCGTTCTTCAGCAGATAGCCGCTGGCGCCGGCATCCAGGCAGGTGCGCACATAGTTCGGCTCCGAGTGCATGCTGAGCATCAGGATGGCGGTTTCCGGCGCTGTTTTGAGAATCTGGCGCGCGGCGGCCGCACCGTTCATTCCCGGCAGCGCGAAATCCATGACGATCACCGCCGGATTCAGCTCGCGGGCTTTATCGATGGCCTCGGGCCCGTCGCCGGCCTCGCCCACGATGGCGATGTCCGGCTCGTCCTCCAGCATGCGGCGGAAGCCGCGGCGGACCAGGTGATGATCGTCCACCAGCAGAACGCGGATTTTGCGATCAGACATGCGCCTCCTGAGCGGCCAGCGGCACGGTGAGCCGCACCAGCACGCCGCCGTTCTCCGCCGGGAGCAGTTCCAGATTGCCGTGCACCAGTTCCGCGCGCTCCCGCATGGAGACCAGCCCCATCCCGGAGGTAGAGCCGGAACCGGCCATCCCCACGCCGCCATCTTCCACTTCCAGCACGACGGACTCCGGCGTATAGCGCAGACGCACGGCGGCGCGGGCGGATTTCGAGTGGCGAGCCACGTTGTTGAGCGCCTCCTGCAGTACGCGGTAGACGTGGATGGCCACGGATTGATCCAATGCCGGCCCGGCGCCGGACGATTCGTAGGAGATCTGGATGCCGGTCTGCTTCTGAAAGACGGGCAAATGCTGTTGCAGGGCAACCTCGAGGCCGGCCTCATCCAGCGCGGCCGGGTGGAGCGCCTGGGAGAGCGTGCGGACTTTATCGAGGGTGGATTGCACGATTTCCTGCACCTCTTTGAGGTCGGCGCAGAGCGGCGATTCCACGATAGATGCGCGACGCCCGGCGCGCTGGAGCATGGCTCCAATGGCCGTGAGGATCTGCCCGAACTCATCGTGCAGTTCCCGCGAGATGGAGCGGAACGTGTTTTCGCGCATGGCGATGAGCTGCTGCGCCAGCTCGCTGCGGCGCTCAGAGAGGGCGGCCACCTGCTCAAACATGCGGCGATTGTATTGCACCAGGTACAATCCGGTGGCCAGCAGGACGATCAGGATGGCGGCAAGGAAGAGGTATACATTGCGCTCCCCCCGGGCGTAGATCTGGCGCGTTTGCGCGGCGGCCTGTTTTTCGTTGTCGTTGTTTTGCACCAGCAGGCGCGCCACAGCGGTGCTCAAGGCGGCCTGCCGTGCCTGAAGCGAGATACGGATACGGGTGCGCGCTTCGGATTCGTCGGTACGGGCCAGCTCGAAGATGCGGTCGAGAGCGTCCCAGAACTGGGCCACGGACGCGGAGAGGTACTGCCTCTGCGCATCCGCGCGGGCATCGGGAGAAAACCGGGTCTCGCGTTGAACGGCGTCTTCGAGATCGACGCGGAGGCGGGCAAACTGCGCCTGCCAGGCGGTAAGGGGATAAGGTTCGCCGTTGTCCAGCATGTCACGGATGGCCAGATCGACAGAGTTCAGGTCGTTCTGAATGCGCAGGAGCAGGAGCGAATCGGTGCGGTTACGGTCGATGGTCTCCGCCTGCAACTGGCGCAGGCCGCGCAACTGGACGACGGTATATCCGGCGTAGATAGCCACAGCGGATAACGTGACCGCGAGGCCTGCCAACAATCCGAATGTGGGAGAACCGCCGGTGCGCACAAACTAGTATTTTCGCACCGAGTGGACCGCCCGGGGCGAAATCAATATTGTGCCCGAATGGCCGAGCCGGTGGGCAGCTTGGCGGCCAGCACATCCAGCTTTTCGATAGCGGGCGGGTTGGCAAACAGCTCCGGCGCTTTCGCGATGAGGGCCGCGGCGACCTGACCGGCGAGGTGAGCCCGGCGTCCGGCATCGTCGGGGAAGACATCGAAAATGCCGAAGGTGGAGGGGCCTATCCGAATCGCGAACCACGCGGCGGTTCCGGCTTCGGCCTGCACAATTGGCAGCGCTCCGCTCAGAAAATTGGCGACCTCGTTTTCTTTTCCCTTTTTGGCTTCCAATCGAACTAATAAACCTACGGTGACCATATCTGATGATAGGCGCCGCGCCCGTCTTACTGAAGCGATTACGCGTGTCATGAGTGTGAGCTTCCATTCTGTTGGAGCGGAGATTAGGTGCCGGGTCGTACCGGAAAGCGGGGAACGCCGGTAACTTAATTAACAAAGGGCGCCTTCCACCCTCCGAAGAGTTGCTCCAGCCGCAAGGCTACCGCCAAGGCCACGTCTTCGCGCCAAGGGTGCGCGGCTATCTGTAAGTTGAGTGGCAAGCCTTCGGGGGTTGCCCCGCAACGCACGACGGCGGCGGGCCAGCCGGTGACATTGTAAGTCATGGTGTAACTGAATCCGCGGAAAGTAAGTTCTTCGATGGACGTCCCATGCCGCACCGCCGGTGTGGCGGAGACCGGCGATAGGATTGCGTCATAGTCTTGAAGAAATGCGAACATGGCGGCACGGAAGGCGTATAGCGATTCCCAATACTTACCGAACCCCGTCAGGTTAGTGCGATATGACTCCAGTTTGTTCAGCCAGGCATCCAGCAAGGGATGCGTTCGCGTGCTACCGACGGCCTGGAGCCAGGCGCGGAGGCCATCGCCGCCATCGGGGCCGATCAGTTCCATCTCCCGGTCGTAGCTTTCTTCGATGCGGGGAGGACGGCATTCCTTCGCGTTGAGAGCCTGCGCGGCGCGACACACCAAGGCGGCGGTTTCGGCGGTGGGAGGAGCAATCCCGTTGTCCGCGAACCAGGCGATGCGAAGGCCGGCGACGTCGATGGCGCGCGCATCGCCATGCGGCATGGGAACCACGGTATGATCCTGGCCATCGGGACCGGTGAGGATATCCATCAGGGCGCACAGATCCTCGACGCGCCGCGCCATGGGTCCGATTTGCCACAGAGTTTCGATCCACCCGCCAGAAGGGGGTACATGCCCGGTGCGCGGCAGGCGCCCCGAGGTAGGCTTCAGCGAGGCGATGCCGCAGAAGTGGGCGGGCAGGCGGACGCTGCCGGCGGCGTCGCTGCCGAGTCCGAAGGGTGAACCGCATGCAGCAATGAGGGCCGCTTCGCCGCCGCTGGAGCCGCCGGAGGTGCGGGTGAGGTCGTAGGGATTGTTGGTGCGGCCGTGGATCAGATTATCGCTCTCGAAGGCGAACAGCAGGTCGGGCAGATTGGTGCGCGCGAGGGGGATGGCGCCGGCGGCGCGCAGACGCGCGACCAGGGTCGCATCCCGCTGCGACGGTGGAGCATGGCGCAGCCCGAGCGTGCCCGCGCTGCAACTGGTCCCGGCAACTTCCAGGGAATCCTTGATGGAAAACGGTACGCCATCCAGGGGGCCGAGCAACGCTCCGCAAGAGCGCCGGATATCGGAAGCGTGAGCCGCCTGCCGGGCCTGCCTGGCCAACACTTCGACCACGGCGTTCAAGGCGGGGTTCACCTGCGCGATACGCTCCAGGTGCGCCTCCACCAGTTCGGCCGAAGAGAGCGAACCCCCGGCGATCATCCGGCCCTGGGCCAGGCCGGAGAGAGTCAGGATTTCGTTCATGGTTCCTTGACGGTGAGTTGCTGGTTGGCGGCTATGTTGGATAGCTTTTGACGGGTTCCGCTGGGCCACAGAATTTCGACGGTAGTGGCCGCGGCGTCTTTGCCCAAGCCGAAGGTCAGTGCCAGATCGCTGGAGGAACAGTAGCTGGAGCCGCTATGCACGGTCTGCCACTGGGTACCGCCCGCACTGGTGATGCGCGCCACCGCGCCAATGCCGTCGCGATTGCTTTTCGAGCCTACCAGCTTCAATTGCAGCCAGTGGTTGCGGCTGCCGACATCGTTGCGATAGAGGACGGCGGGGCCGTTGTTGGTAGCCAGCAGAACGTCAAGGTCGCCATCGCGGTCGAAATCGCCATAGGCCGCGCCGCGGGCCACCAGTGGCCGCGTAAACGCGGAAGCCTGGTCGAACTTCCCATGGCCGTTGTTGTGGAACAGCAGGGGCAGTTCGGCATATTGAATCTTGGGCTGCACGCGCCCGATCTGTTCCTCGATGTGACCGTTGGCGGCCAGGATATCGGGGTAGCCATCCAGGTCGTAATCGAAAAAGAAGAGTCCGAAAGTGAGGCTGAGCAGGCTGGCGCGGCCCACGGTGGAGCGCGGCGCTTCATCGACGAACAGCCCGTTGCCTTCGTTGTGATACAGGCCGATCATCTGGTTGGCGAAGTTGCCGACGATCAGGTGCTGGCGGCCGGAGCGGTCATAATCGGCGAAGTCCACGCCCATGGCTCCGCGCGCGGCGCCGTCTTCGCCGAACGCCACGCCGGCGGTGAGTGCTTCGTCTTTGAAACTGCCGTTCTGTAGATTGCGGTACAGCTTGTTGGGTTGGGTGTCGTTAGAGACGAACAGGTCGGGCCAGCCGTCGTTGTTGTAGTCGAAGACGGTCACACCCAGGGATTTGCTGCTGGCATCGGCGAGGCCCGCCTTGGCGGTGACATCTTCGAACTTGCCGCCACCCAGATTGCGATACAGGCGCGAGGCGGTGCCCTTATAGGATTCGGGCGTGCAGTAAGATTTCGTCGAGCCATCCAGCGAGCACCACAGGTCGCCCTGCTGGGTCCACTGCACGTAGTTGGCGACGAAGAGATCCAGTTTGCCGTCGCGGTCGTAATCGAGCCAGGCGGCGCCGGTGCTGAACGCGGCGTTGGCGATTCCGGCCTCGCGGGTGACATCGCGGAAATGGCCGCCGCCTTCGTTGTGGAACAGATGATCGCCGCCCAGGGCAGTGATATAAACGTCGTCGCGGCCGTCGTTATCGTAATCGCCGATGGTCACACCGAAGCCGTAGATTTCGATATCGAGTCCGCTACCGCGAGTCACGTCGGTGAAGGTGCCGTTGCGATTGTTGCGATAGAGCGCGGCAGTGGTGCGGCGGCCGTGCGGGACCAGGTCCTTGCCGTTGATGAGCAGGATGTCGAGCCAGCCGTCGCCATCGAAATCGAAAAAGGCGCAGCCGGGGCCCATGGTCTCCGGCAGCCACTTCTTGCCGGAGCGGCCGGCATTGTGCGTGAAGTGAATACCGGCGGCTTCCGTGACGTCGGTGAAGCGCACGCCAGCGGGCTGGTCAGTTGCCGCCGGCCACGGGAAGATCGCCGGAGCGGCCGCCAACAGGGCCAGAGACGTGATCGTGAATGGGCTGCCTCTCATTATTATCCTCGGGACTCAATAGTCGCGCCTTGGCCGTAATCGCCTGGGACGCCTCGTCGGCCTTGAATCGCAGAAACAGTGTTTCCTCGCGGGCGGCCTTGTCTGCCTGGCCCAGGCCGCGATAGCTGAGCATCAGGTTGTAGTGCGCCTGCACATCTTCGGGGTCCACGTCGAGCGTCTTTTGCAGGGCCTCGACGGCCTCGGCGTAGCGCCGCTGCAGGAACAGGATGCGGCCCAACTGGTTGGTAGTCACGCGATCGCGCGGGTATTGCCGCTCCGTCTCCCGCAGGCTGCGGATGGCGCCATCGTAATCGCCGGCGGCTTTCTGCGCCATGGCCAGGAAGAAATATCCGCGGGCCAGGCCGGGACTGAGCGCCAGGGCCTTTTCCGCATAGGGGCGCGCGGCATCCGTCTCGCCCTCCTGAATCAGCGCGCGGGCGATGTTCAGCCAGCCATCGGCGTAGCCCGGTTCGGCCTCGGTGACCCGGTGGAAGGCGTATTCGGCGCCCTTCAGATCGCCCTGCAGCAGCAGACCGATGCCCCAATCGTTCCACCGCTCGCGATCCTGCTTGCGGATGACGGGCTGCCAGTGCGGCTCGCCGAGAGCGACAGTGGCGGTGGCGTGCGCCAGGGTGACGATGGGCAGATCGGGGACGGGCGCGGAATCGTAAGTGTATTCGCGGCTGTCGTGGTCCAGGCCCGCCGATCCGGGCTTGGCCACGCCCGCGTAGGCGAAGCGGGTGTAGTCGTAGGCGAACTTGCGGTAGTTGAGTTTGGCTTCCAGGGTGATCGGACCGGCGGCGTCTTTCGGGATGGCCAGGCGGAAGTGCACCGTATCGGCCGCGCCCGGCGGGATCAGACGTACGTACAGGACGCTGCGGGTCTGCCAGGCATTGCGTTTGTCGATGGGGTTGGCTTCGCCATCGAGCTGGTAGGAGCGGTAGAAGTGCGCGCCCGGGTCCACGCGGCCGTGGCCGTTATCTTCCACCTGGCCGCTCCACGCCAGAATGCGGCCGCGCGCGTCGCGAGCCTGGAATTCCAGCCATACATCGAAGCCATCGACCGTTCCCGCCGGGAAGAAGTGGCCGATCTTGCGCGTGCGCACCACGGCATCGATGCGCACCGAACTGCCGGGCGGCGAAACAGACGCCGCGGCCATCCAGAGGCGCGGCCAGTCTTGCCCACTTCGCGCAACATCACGGGGCCGGACTGTTCCGCTTCTTCGCCAACGGCGAAGGTGGATGCGGCGGCGGGGGCATCGGCGGCGCGCCGGCGCATTTCGACTTCGCCCCTGGCATCTTCCACCGGCTGGCGGCGAACAGGTCCACGGTGATGAATCCGGATTTCAGGAACTGCTCGGTGATGCTGCAGTTGCTCTGTCATCGTGATTGACGAACGGCAGCGCGGTGTTGGCCGCCGGGAAGCGGTGCGAGTGCACCTTGCCGTCGCGATTGCCGGGGTCCTGCGAAGCGACCAGCGGCATGTGGCAATCGGCGCAGGTGGATGGCTTGGCGGGGTAATAGAACGATCGCGCGCCCTGGCCCGAAACGCCGCTGGCCTGCCAGTTGTCGTATTCGTTGAAGCCGCGCAGCCAGCGATAGTGATTCACCGGCTCGATCCAGGTGGACCTTGTGGCAGGTGGCGCAGATACTCGGGCGAATCCAGGCGCATGAACGGCTTGAGGAAGGCGCGGCGGTGCGGTTCCGGATTCAGGTAGGTGAGGAACGCGTCGAGCTTGCGGATATAGGGATTATGGCTGGAGGCGATCCGGTGCAGGGGTGGATATTCCATGGTGAAATCGCCGTTGCCCATGGTGCCGGCCACGTGGACGATGGAGTGGCACGACATGCAGCCCAGGCCGTTCTGGGCCTCGGGCGTATCCGCCTGTTCCTTGATGGGGCGCTCGAAGCGGCCGTTGAAGAAGACGGCGTGATCGTGGCATCCGGCGCACCACTTGCTCCCCTGCGTGCCGCTGAGTTCCTGCATGTGCAGAATGGTGCTGCGGTAGAACTTGTTATTGAATGACGCGAAGTGGTGGGCCGAGCTTTTCCACTGCTCGTAGATATCCTTGTGGCATTCGCCGCAGAGCTTGGAATCCATGAAGAAATCGGACGGGATGATGGCGCCGGTGTTGGTGTTGGACGAGGATGGCCAGAAGGGCGAGCGCGGGCCGGCGCCTTCTTCGTTCATCGAGACCGGGACCGTGTGGGAATTGCGAATGCGGTCTGGCGGTGTGCCGAAGCGGAGGGTGAGAGCCAAAAGAGTGAGCACGCCGAGGGGGACGGCGAAGCGCGGCAGGAGCAGCGCCAGACCAGCCACCGCCAGCCCGATGTGGGCCCACAGGATGGCGCGATGATCGGTGGTGGCGCCCGCGAAGATCAGGTAGACGCCGAGCACGCCGGCCAGAGCGAGGGGGATCAGTTTCGGGCTGCGGCGGTACGTGAATGCGAGCCAGATGACTGTGGCCGCGCCAAGCGCGAGGTGGAGCACGACGTTGGCGATGTAGAAGACGGTGGCGGAAGGGGCGGCGGCGACGTAGGCGGCGTTGAGAACGGTGACGATGAGAAGGGGAAGCATTAGCGGGTGGCTCCCAGGGGCCGGATCAGCCGTAAGGCCGGACGCGTGTTGTATTCCTGGCGGTAGCGCTGGTGGGCGGCGTCATCCGGGAAATGTTCGCCGGCGGGATAGGGATAGCGGCTCATGGCGTGGAAGGGCAGCGGCTCGACGCTGGTGGAGAATGCCGTGTTGGGATCGCGATCCTTGGCCCAGCCATCCACCTTCAGCAGGAAATCGCGGGTCCAGCCGGCGGGCGGCGGTGCGAGGGCGGTGTACTGCAAGCGGATTTCATCGCCGGAGCCCAGGATGGCGAGGCGATCGTCCACGTCGCGCAGCAGTTCGCGGATATCGCCGTAGCGCGTGTACAGGCCCGGGGTGGGATTCCAGAACGAGGTGGGCGAAACAGAATCGTAGAAGAACGTATCGGGCTGTTTGCGCTCCGGATGCACGCGGGTTTGCGAGAATCCGCGGAAATGCAGATCCGCGGAAACGAGCGGGACCTCCTGCTGCCGCACCTGCGCGGCGGAGGCGCCTTCGCTGAGGAAAATCTCGTCCCAGTAGACGCAGAGATTGGTGACGATCCGCAGCTTGCGGCTGGCGGAGGGGAACCGCAGGTCCACCGCGATCGTCTTCGGCTTTCCGGCGGGCATGCCCATGTCCTGATTCACGGTGATCCAGCGGCCGGCGGCATCCTGCATCTGGAGGTACGGCATGACCAGCCCGCCCTTCACCTCCTGGGACGCGGCGCGGAAGGTGCTGCCATCGGGCCAATCGACCCAGCCGTTCAACAGGAGCACAGCGTGGCCATCGGGCGCGGCCTTGCCGAAATCCAGCTCGAGCGTATGCGGCGCAGCCACGCCGAGTTCGGAACGCGGGAACCGGTCGGGATACTGCTGGTCGCGGGCCAGCAGGCGCGAGAGCACGTTCCGGCCCTGGTCGTCGCGCGCCGATTGCGGATACACGCGCTTCTGCACGCCGAACAGCTTGAACTCGGGATACGGCGGACCTTTGAATTTTTCGTTGGTGAAGATCCCGGTGCCGGCGGGGTGATCCACGGCCAGAAGCCGCACCTGGTCCAGGTACGAGACTTCGCTCAACTCTTCGGTGATGCGAATGTCGTAGCGGCCCGTCGGCGGGCGTAAGGGCTGCGCCGGAAATGGAAACGTATTCGTCGTGATCCACCGGGAAATAGGTGCCTTCGCCATCGCTCGCGCCGAGGGGAGCCACGCCGAGCACGTCGGTGATGAACTGGATGGCACGCCCGTCCCAGGTCCAGATCATGGGGCAGGAACCGGAGAGCCGCTGCGCTTCCTGATACGTGTAGCCGCGTCCGGTGGCCTGGCGGATTTCATTCTGGATGAGGCCGTTGGGCCAGGTGATGCGCACTACGTCCACAGCGGCGGCGCCGGTATCGAACAGCAGCGGCACTCCGGCGTAGGTCTCTTTGCGGTAGAGCGTGCCGGCTTTGATCTCGACTTCGGCATCCTGCGCCAGCTTGAGGCTCTTAATGCCCTGCAGGCGCACGCGGAGCCAGTGCGACGTGGCCGGGCTGCGGTTCAGGCCGAGATGCAGCTTGCCATCGGGCGCGATGCCGGCGCGATCCATGCGGCCATCGTTATCGAAATCGGCATTGAGGCGCGAGTCGTTGGGCGGCCCGCCCTGGAAGGGTGCGGCGGTGTAATGCCCGCCGAGTTGATCGCGATAGAGCACCGGCGCATGGTCGCGATAGAACACCGCCAGGTCGAAAGCTTTGCTGTCCGGCACGACGCGCAATTTTTCGGCCGCCGTGGCGTTCGCCTGGACGAACGGGAAGTCGGCAGTGCGGTCGGCAAATCCGGCCGCGCCTTCATTGCGATACAGCGCCGAAGTTGCGCCCAGCAGGATCAGGTCGAGATCGTAATCGTGATCGTAATCCATCCACACGGCGCGCTCGAAACGCTGCTGGGGAAGGTGGGCATCGACGCGGCTGAAATGGCCTTTGGAGTTGGCGAAGAGCAGCGGGCCGGCCTCGGTGACGATGCAGAGGTCCATGAAGCCATCGTTGTTGAAATCGCCGGCCGCGGCCGAGATGACGCCGGTCAGGCCCGCGAGTCCGGAATCCGCGACGGGGGTGCGGCCGTCGCGATAGAGCGTGATGCCGCGCGGCGACCATGCCAGCAAATCGGTGCGGCCCTGGCCGGTGGAATCGATGGCGAGAAGCCCGGTGGCCGTGCCTTCGAGCACGTGGTCCTCATAAGCCGGCGCGGGGACGGATAGCTTTTCGGTGGGCGCGGCGGGCGGATCGTAAATCTCGGCGTAGGTGCACCAGTCCACGTCTTCGGGGATGGCCGCGCCTTCCTGCAGCTTCTTGAGGCGCTGGAACTCCGCCAGGGCGCGCGCGGCATCATCCTTCTTCCCTTCCTGGCGGTCCAGGTTATAGAGCTGGAAGCGCGCGGCGGCCAGTTGCGGATCGAGTTTCGCAGCCAGTTCGAATTGCGCTTGCGCCTGCTCCGTGTGGCCTTGCAGCTTATAGAGCGACCCGAGCTGATAGTGCGCGATGGGCTCATCGGGCACCAGCCGGATCATCTGCTCGAACTGCGCGACGGCGGCTTCGGCATCGCCGGACTTCTTGTAATAAATGCCCAGATTGAACCAGGTGTGCGGCAGCTTGGGATCGAGTTTCTGGACTTCCTTGAGCTGCGCCACGCCTTCGGGAATTTTGCCGGCGCGCAGCAGGGCCAGGCCGTAATTCAACTTTTCGCGATTGGAGGCGGGCGCCAGGTCGAGCGCCTTTTTGAATTCGACCACGGCTTCGGCCTGCGTGGTGGGGTTCTCGTAAAAGGCCTTGCCCAGATTGCGATGTTGCGCCAGCGCGGGGGAGACGGTGGAAGTGTCCGCTGCCCACAGCAGGAACGCACCAAGCGCCAGCACACCACCAATGTAAATTCGCGTAGCTACCCCCCTCATCGAATTAACGGGATTGTACTGAAAGCGGCGGGACTCCACAATAGTATGGATATATTAGAGTCGATCTATGAGCACCGAACTGAGTCGTCCGGGAACCCCTTCCAGGCGCCGCTCCTGGAAGAACCACAATTACATTTTGTTTCCGCGCGAACTGCGCGATGCGATCCCCGACCTTCCCACTTATACGGGACGCCTGCTGGAACTGGAGTCGATCGACGGCGGGATTCTCGACAATCCACTGTTCGGCAAATCGGTGAACGTGAAGATGGTGGTGACCGAGACGGGGAAACTGAAGGGCAAGTTCGAGGTGAGGCTGGGTCTGCAGGCGGAGGCCGCGCGGGCTCTGGCGGAAACGTTATTGCAGTTGGCGAAGCGGCTGGAAGAGTAGGACAATCTGGAAATGCCGTCTCGAACTTCCTGCGCCCTTCTTGTGGCTGCCTGCGTCTCGCTGGCCGCACAACCCTTCGACACCAGTTTGTATCGCGCGATGCGCTGGCGGCAGATCGGGCCGTTCCGCGCCGGGCGCGTAACCGCGGTCGCCGGTATTCCCGGTAATGCCGCCACTTACTATATGGGCACGCCGGGCGGCGGACTTTGGAAGACCATCGATGGCGGCGTGATCTGGACGCCTGTCTCCGATTCCGTCCCGGTCTCTTCCATCGGCGCGGTAGCCGTGGCGCAGTCCAACCCGAACATCGTCTACTTCGGCACCGGCGACGTGAGCATGGTGGGCGGGTCAGTGAATATGGGGGACGGCGTGTACAAATCCACCGATGCCGGGAAGACGTGGCAGCATATCGGTCTGGAGGACACCGAGCACATCGGCGCGCTCTGGGTGGACCCGCACAATCCCGACATCGTGCTGGTGGCCGCGCTGGGCCGCACCTATTCCAAGAACAATCAACGCGGCGTTTTCAAGACCACCGACGGCGGCAAGACGTGGCACAACGTTTTGCATAAAGACGATGTCACCGGCGCGGTGGACCTGGTGTTCGCGCCTGGCAATACCAGGGTCGGTTACGCCGCCCTGTGGGAACACTACACGGCGCCCGGCGGGCGCGCCGCCATCGAATCTTCGGGCTTCGCCGGCGTCTACAAGACGGCCGATGGCGGCGACACATGGACGCAGCTTACGGAAGGCTTGCCCACCGGACGGCTGGGCCGCATCGGCGTGGCCGTGAATGCGGACGGGCAGAAAGTGTTCGCCATCGTGGCCGGCGGCGGGGGATTCGGCGGGGGCGGCAGAGGCGGCGTCAATGCCGGAGGACTCTACCGTTCCGACGACGGAGGCGCTCACTGGAGCCGGAGCACGCAAGATCCACGCATTCAGGGCAGCGGCTACTTCAGCCGAGTGTTTCTCGATCCGAAAAATTCGGACGTGGTGTATGTCGCGCAGACTTCGCTGTACCGCTCCGAGGATGGCGGCCATACCTTCGCCTCCTACAAAGGCGCGCCCGGCGGGGACGACAATCACGCGCTGTGGATCGACCCCGCTGACAGCCTCCGCATGATCATGGCCAGCGATCAGGGCGCGACCATCAGCATGGACGGTGGAAGATCGTGGAGTTCCTGGTACAACCAGCCCACCGGCCAGATCTATCATCTTTCCACGGACAACCGCTACCCTTACTGGGTCTACGGCACGCAGCAGGATAGCGGTTCGGTGGGCACCCTGAGCCGCGGCGATTATGGCGAGATCACGTTTATGGATTGGGACCCCGTGGGCGGGTACGAGTTCGGCTACATCGTGCCCGATCCGTTGAACAATAACCTCGTGTATGCGGGCGGTCCCAGCCGCGGGGTGGTGCGCATCGACCGCACCAACCGGCAGGTGGCGACGGTATCGCCCAGTGTCACGCGCGGCGACACGCAATATCGCATGGCCACCAATCCGCCGCTGGCCTTTTCGCCGCAGGATCCGCACATCCTTTATATGGGCGCGCAATTCCTGCTGGAGACGCGCGACGGCGGGCTGCACTGGAAGCAGATCAGCCCGGACCTGACGAAGACTGCCGACGCGCCCGCGCCCGAGTCCACCAACGCCGCCCCGGCCCTTCCGGCGCGTCCGCGCGCGCAGGAGCAGCAGGAGACCGTCGCGCCCAACAATCGCGCGGCCATCAATACCTTCGCGCCATCGCCTAAAATGGCCGGCGAGATCTGGGCCGGCACCAATAACGGCATCGTGCAACTGACCCGCGATAGTGGCGCCACGTGGCAGAATGTGTCGCCGCCCGGCCTGGCGGCGCTGTCGCAGATCAGCATGATCGAGGCCTCGCACTTCGACGCCGGCGCCGCCTACGCCGCCGTGGATCGTCACGAAGAGAACGATTTCCGCGCCCACTTCTACCGCACGCACGATTTCGGCAAGACGTGGCAGGAAACTTCCGCCGGTATTCCCGACGGCAGTTTCGCCCGCGTGGTGCGCGAAGATCCCATGCGCAAGGGCTTGCTATACGCCGGCACGGAAAACGCCGCGTATGTTTCCTTCGACGAGGGCGACCATTGGAGCAGCCTGCAACTCAACATGCCCACCACCAGCGTCCGCGACCTGGTGGTGCATGGCGATGACCTGGTGGCCGCCACTTACGGCCGCGCCTTCTGGATTCTGGACGACGTGACGCCGCTGCGTCAGATCGACCGCACCGTCTCGAGCGCGCCGGCATTTCTGTTCCACCCCGGGAAAGCCCTGCGCGTGCGGCTGGATCTGAATCAGGACACGCCCATTCCGCCGGATATGCCCGCGGGCCAGAATCCGCCGAACGGCGCGATTGTGGATTACTGGGTGGCGTCGGAACCTTCGCAGGATATCCAACTCGCCATTTACGATAGCGCCGGTCAACTGGTGCGCCAATACTCGACGAAAGCGGAAGAGGCTGAGAAGGAACCGCCGCCGAACGTGCCGGATTATTGGGTGGGGCACCCCGATCCGCTCACGAAAAGCGCCGGCATGAACCGCTTCGTATGGGATCTGCGGTACGCCGCGCCGCCGGTGCTGCGGCACGAGTATCCCATCTCCGCTCTCTACCAGAACACGCCGGGCCTGCCGCTGGGCGCCATGGTGACGCCGGGCAATTACAAGGTCCGGTTGACGGTGAACGGGCGCACCTTCGAGCAGCCGCTGGTAGTCGGCGATGGATCCGCGGGTGGACGTAACGGCCGATGCTCTGGCACAGCAACTCACGCTCTCGCGCAAGATCCTTGAGTTAGTGGCCGGCAGTTACGAGTCGTATAAGAAGGCCGTGGCGCTGCGGCAGGCTCTGGCCGGAGATCAGAAGGAATTGGAAAAGCGCTCCGCCGCGGCCGGCATCACGGCGCTGAAAGAGTTCGACCAGAAGGCGCAGCGCTTGCAGGGCTCCGAAGGTGGCTTCGGCGGGGGTGGCGGTGGCCGCGGCGGACGGCAAGCGCCCGCCTTCGCGGCGCTGAATCGCTCGATCGGGTCGCTGGCTTCGGTGGTCGATGGGCAGGACGCGGCGCCGACTCCGGTGATGCAGGACGCATACGAGAGCTACTGCCACGAACTGGCAACGGCCGCGGAGAGTTGGAACGGCCTGATGAAGACGGACCTGGCGAACCTGAACGGGGAACTGGCGAAGCAGGGCCTGGGAGCCGTTCCGGCGGCGCCGGTAGCCGTTCCGTCCTGCAAGTGAGATGGAACGACAGTGTACTGGTTCAGCGTGAAATGGAGAGCGGTGTGGAATTTGAGACGTTCGGAATCCAATAGACTACACGCAGCCCGCGCTTTTGGCCGTCAAACAGTATAATCAGCCCAAGGAGAGTACCGTGCGTCATCTGCTCCTGCTCTCGATTCTGACAGTATCCGCCGCGTCGCCTGCCGAACGCGTCTCGCTCCACGGCAAAGTAACGGACAATCAGGGCAATCCGCTGTCCGATGCGACGGTGGTGGTTTACCACGCTGGCGTTAAGGTGGGTTACAGCACTTACTGCCCGAGCTGTTATGTGGACTGTGGCAAGCGCGCCGTCACCGATCGCGCCGGAGCGTACAGCATTGCGGGCCTCGATCCCGACCTGGTGTTCGAGTTGGCGGTGATTCACGATGGCCATATGGCCGCATTCGTGAAGAAAGTGGATCCCTCGGCGGGTCCGGCGTCCGTCGCGGTGCTCGCACCGCGGACACCTGTGGACGATCCGGTGCGGGTCTTTCGCGGCCGCGTGGTAGATCCTGGCGGACGGCCGTTGCGCTTGGCGGTAATCGAGCCGTTCGCGCTGGAAGCCGACTGGGGCGGACGCGGGCCGGCGAGCATGTACGGCACCGTCGACGGGCTTGAACCGATGACCATTAGCAACGCCAACGGCGAGTTCGAACTGGCCTACAAACAGAAAGCCATCGCCATGCTGGCGTGGGTGGAAGCGCGTGGCATGGCGCCGAAGCTGGTGAAGCTTTCGCCCGGAGCGGACCGCGCCAGCATCACTGTCTCGGACGGCGCGGTGGTTCGAGGGCGGCTGACGAATCAGGGCAAGCCGGTGCCCCATGCCGAGATCGGCCTGATTCCCCGCACCCGCTGGAGCGGCGGCAACCACCTGCACCTCATCGGAGAACCGTACGACGAAATCCGCATCGGCACGCAGGCCGACGGGACGTTCGTCATCACCAATGTGCCGGCGGGCGTGGATTGGTACCTCTACGGCAAAATGGAATCGATCGCCTCCCTCGGCGCGACGGCGCCCATGGAGTGCCGGACTGGCAAGGACGGCGAGGAGGCGGATTTGGGCGACATTGCAATTCAGCCGGGCCATCGCGTGCGCGGCAAGGTGACGCTGAGTGACGGGGCGGCGATCGCCAGCGGCATGCGAGTCAGCATCGGGGCGGAGAAAGCCTGGGATACACAGACGGTGCAGCTAGCGCCTGACGGGCGGTTTGAGTTCTTCGGCGTTGCTGGCGGAAAATACCAGATCTCCGCATCCGTGAGCGGCTACCAGCAGGCGGAGAACGACGGCGGCGCGGTCGAAGTTGACCGCGATATCGACAATTTCGTCCTGGCGCTGAATCGCGGCGGAGGACGTTAAGCCGGCTATCCGTTCTTGGCTTATTCGGGGGACGGGCCGACGCTGGTGACGCAGGTCGCAGAGGCCGGGGGCGAATGACGCCATCCGGAGGTTGACGGGCCGACAGAGCCGGTTCACTACCAGATTCACCCGCGCCCACTTGGGGTCAATTAGCCTTACCGCAGCGTTGCGTCGAAGTGGTGGACCCCATCTGCAATCTGGCGGCAATGCGCACAAGCGGAGTTTGCATCGCCTCTTTCGTAAACCGACCAAACACGGTACAATGTGCTTGAGTGACGACTTATGAGAGTGGGCGAAAGCCCACTTTTTTGTTGGATTTCGCACTTTTTTGATCATGAAAGAAGGCATCGCGTCCAAAATCGAGGAAATCGCAGAGCGAGTGGCCGGCTCGGAAGGAATCGAGGTCGTGGAAGTGGAAGTCAAAGGCGGCGGCGCGCATCGCTTCGTCCGCATTTCCATCGACAAGCCGGAGGGGGTCACCCACGGCGACTGCGAGCTGATTTCCCAGCAGGTGGGGACAATTTTGGATGTGGAAGACGTAGTTCCGGGGGGGCGTTACACGCTCGAGGTCAGTTCTCCGGGAGTGGAACGGAAGCTGTTGAAGCCGCAGGATTATCACCGGTTCCAGGGAAAGAAGGCCAAGATTACGCTGCGCGATCCCCTGGAGGGGCGTCGCAACTGGGAAGGCACTCTGGCCGGCATCGAAAACGGCCAGGTGACCGTGGAAACAGCTCCCGGACAGAGCATCCGGTTTCCTCTGGATAACATACAGAAAGCCAACCTGAAGTTCGAGTGGTAGCCGGGCCGATACATCAATCGCACAAACGAGGGCACTTTGGAAACGATTTTTCAGTCCATCGAGATATTGAGCAAAGAAAAAGGCATCGATCCGCAGATCGTGTTGGACGCGGTGAAGGATGCCATGCTGATCGCTGCCCGGAAACATTTCCGCACCAACGAAGACTACATCGCGGATATGGATCCAAAGACCGGCGCCATTAAACTATTTGCCGTCAAAAAGGTTGCCGAAGTGGTGGAAGATCCCTCCCACGAGATGACCCTCACCGAAGCACGGCGTATCAATTCCGAAGCCGAAATCGGTACTGAAATCCGCATCGCCAAAAGCACCGACGCGCTGGGACGCATTTCCGCGCAGACCGCCAAGCAGGTGATTTTCCAGAAGGTCCGGGAAGCCGAACGGGAAACTGTTTTCAACGAATATTCGGGACGTACGGGTGAGCTGGTCAACTGCACAATCAAGCGGGTGGAAGGGCCGGACTACGTTCTGGACCTGGGCAAGACCGAAGCCCGGCTGCCCAAGAAGGAACAATCCCGGCTGGAAGGCTACAGCGTGGGCGACCGCGTGCGCTGCGTGATCCGCCTGGTGGATAAATCCAGCAAGGGCCCGGGCGTGGTGGTTTCGCGCGCCGCGCCGGAACTGGTGATGCGCCTGTTCGAACAGGAAGTGCCGGAAATCTACGATGGCACGGTAGCCATCAAGGGCTGCGCGCGAGAGGCCGGCGAACGTACCAAGATCGCGGTGCAGAGCCGCGACCGCGATGTGGACAGCGTGGGCGCTTGCGTGGGCATGAAGGGCATGCGCGTACAGTCGATCATTCGGGAACTGCGCGGCGAGAAGATCGACATCATTGAATTTTCGGACGATTCGGTGACCTTCGCGACGCACGCGCTGAGTCCCGCCAAGGTGAGCCGCATCACCATCCTCGATCCGCTGGAAAAGCATATGGAAGTGATCGTGGACGATTCGCAGCTTTCCCTGGCCATCGGCAAGAAGGGGCAGAACGTGCGCCTCGCGGCCAAGTTGCTCGGCTGGAAGATCGACATCAAGAGCGAAGAAGAAAAGCGTCAGGAAGTGGAATCGCAGATGGCCGCGCTGGTGGCTCCGGGAGCACCGGTAAGCGTGCTTGTGGATTACGGGCTGAGCGACAAAGTGGTCGAAAAGCTGCTTGACGCCAGCGTGGGCACCATCGAACGGCTGGGCAGTATGACGCCCGAACAACTCGAAGAGATCCAAGGCATCGGGCCGAAGATGGTGGAGCATATCCAAGAGGCGGTGAATGCCTACTACAGCCAGTTCGAAGACAGCCCGGAGGGTTCTGCCGAACCGCCTGCCGAAGCCGTAGCAGTGGAAGTTGCGGTGGAGGAACTGACCGGTTCCGGGGAAGAGCCGGCGGAGGAACCGGTAGGGGAAGAAACTCCGGCTGAGCCAGTGGAAGCGCAGGCCGCAGCCGAAACAGAACAACCGGAAAGTGAAGAGGCCGTGGAACTTTCTGGTACGATAGAGGACGCGGGGTCCCCCACTGACAACCCGGGTCCGGAGGAAGGTCGCGGCAATTAGGAGCGCCTCCGCAGTTGGAAGTAGACCGTTTTATCTATGAAGAAGATTCGCATCAACGAGCTGGCGCGCGAGTTGGAAGTCAAGGCCCACGAGATTCTGGATCGTCTGCCGGAACTGGGTGTCACGGAAAAGAAGACGCACTCCAGTTCCATCGACGAAGACGTGGCGATCAAGCTGCGCCGGCTCTACGGCTTCGATACTCCGGACATGGAAGGCGATCAATCCGGCAGGCCCGAACGCGCTATCGCGTACGAGGAGCACACCCCGGAAGGCGCTCACGAAGAGCCCGAGCAGGACCATCCGGCGCCGGCGGAAACAAAACCGGAGGCCGCTCCCAGCGCAGCGCCGGCGGTTGCCGAGACGGCGGCCGAAGCTGACCCTGCGAAGCCGGTAGAAACCCACGGCGCGCCGGCGCTTCCGATTCGTCCGCCCCTGGCTGGGCGGCCGATTCATCCGCCGATCGGAGGGCACATCGGTACACCGGCAGCGAAGCCTGCCCCTCCGCCAGTGGCAGCACCCGCGGCACCGGAACCCGCCGCTCCCGCGCCTGCTCCGGCGCCGCCGAAGCCCGCTATGCCGCCGGCCGCCGTGATTGCGCCCGGAAGGCCCACGGCGCCTTCGGCAAAACCGATTCCCTCTTCCCCGGGATCCGGGCCGAGACCCGGACAGGTTCTTTCCGGACCGCGCCAGCCCTTCCCGTCCACGCCTTCGGAAGGCGGCGGGAGGCCGACGCCGGGCGGACCCGCTCCGGCCATGCCGCGTCCGCCGGTGATTACACGCCGCCCGGATGCCCCGCGTCCGGAATCTCTGCAGCGCGGACCCGGCGCGGCAATGCCGTCCGGGCAGACCGCCGGCCCGGGACAGGGACGACCTCTCGCCGGACAGCCGGCAGCGCGCCCGGTAGTACCGCCGCGTCCGGATCTGGCGGCAAAGTTGAGCGCTCCCAGGCCGGCGATGCCGGCGCAACCCGCGCCGCCTCGTCCCGGAGTACCGAAAGCCCCCAGTTCTCCAGTGCCGGGGCAGCCGATTTACCGCGGACCCATCCGCCCCGGACAGCCCATGGTGGCGCGTCCCGGAGTGCGGCCGGGTGCGCCCATGGCGCGCACCGCCGGACCGAGGCCACAGCATCCCACGTCACGCGGGCGCATCGAACCCGGCCTGGCGCCGCCTCCGGTGGAACCGGCGCGCGGGCGTCCCGGCGATAAGCGGCCCTCCCGTCCGCAGCCTCGCGAGCGCAACGAAGAAGAAAAGATCTTACGGCCGCAGCGCCGGCAGGTGGAGGCCGGTCCGCCGCCCATCAATCGCGAGATCACCATCAGCGAAGGCATCACCCTGAAGGAGCTTTCCGAAAAGCTGGACGTGAAGGCCGCGCTGGTCATGAAAAAACTGATGGACCGCGGAATTTTCGCTACTATCAACCAGACTCTGGATTCCAAACTGGCCACCGAAGTGGCCCGTGAGTTCGGCGCCTCCACGGCCACCATCAGCTATGAAGAAGAGGCCATGCAGGCGGTGGAAGAAGCCGAAGACACCAAAGACCTGCTGCGGCGCGCTCCCGTGGTGACCATTATGGGCCACGTGGATCACGGCAAGACCTCGCTGCTGGACGCCATTCGGGAAGCCAACGTGGCGGGCAGGGAAGCGGGTGGAATCACCCAGCACATCGGCGCATACCAGGTGGAGATGAAAGGCCGCAAGATCGTCTTCATCGATACTCCTGGTCACGAAGCATTCACTCGCATGCGCGCCCGCGGCGCCAAAGTCACCGACATCGTGATCCTGGTGGTGGCGGCCGATGACGGTGTGATGCCGCAGACATTGGAAGCCATTGACCACGCCCGCGCCGCCAAGGTGCCCATCATCGTGGCCATCAATAAGATCGATAAGGCCGACGCCCAACCGGAGCGCATCAAGCAACAGCTTAGCGACCGCGGCCTGCTGCCGGAAGATTGGGGCGGCGATACGGTCATGGTGCCGGTTTCGGCCAAGACGCAGCAGAATCTGGACCTGCTGCTGGAAATGATCCTGCTGGTGGCGGATATGGGTGACCTGAAGGCGAACCCGAGCCGTCCCGCCATGGGCACCGTTATCGAAGCCCAACTCGACCGCGGGCGTGGTCCCGTGGCCACCGTGCTGGTGCGTAACGGCACCCTGGCGGTGGGCGATTTCTTCATCTGCGGATCGGTATTCGGCAAAGTGCGCGCGATGCAGAACGATCGCGGCGCGCAGATTCGCAAAGCCGAGCCCTCCACCCCGGTGGAAGTGTTGGGTCTGGAATCCCTGCCGGAAGCCGGCGATGATTTCCAGGTGGTTACCGATACCGCCAAAGCCAAGCAGATCGTCAACTTCCGCGACCAGAAGGCGCGGGAAGCGGCCCTGGCCAAATCCAGCCGTCTCACCCTGGAACAACTGCACAAACAGATGCAGGAGGGCGAGATTAAGGAACTGCCCATCATCATTAAGACGGATGTGGGCGGGTCGGCCGAAGTGCTCAGCGAGACCTTACAGAAGCTGTCCAACGAGAAGGTGAAGGTCCGGGTAATTCACTCCGGCGTGGGCGCTATCAACGAATCGGATGTGCTGCTGGCCTCGGCATCCAACGCGATCATCATCGGGTTCAATGTGCGGCCCGAGCGGAATGCGGCGGCACTGGCGGAGCAGGAAAAAGTGGACGTCCGCCTGCATACCATCATTTACAACCTGAGCGACGAAATTAAACTGGCCATGAGCGGCCTGCTGGCTCCGGTGTTCAAAGAAGTCTACAAGGGCAAGGCGGAAATCCGCGACACATTCCGCATTCCGAAGGTGGGGAGTGTGGCCGGGTGCCAGGTGCTGGACGGCTCCATCGGCAGCAAGAGCGATGTCCGGCTGCTGCGTGACAACGTGGTGGTGTACACCGGCAAAGTGGCTTCCCTGCGCCGCTTCAAAGACGATGTGAGTGAAGTCAAAAGCGGCATGGAGTGCGGCATCACGCTGGAGAATTATGCCGACTACAAACAGGGCGACATCATCGAAGCGTTCGTCAATGAACGCGTGGCCAACGAAGTGTTCGCGTAGAGGTAGGGCAGACGGTTGCGCCTGCCGATCTTGAAAACATGGCAACGGTCGGCGTTCTGACGCTGGAGCTTCGGCTCGAGAATTCACATTCGCTAAAAGAGAAACGGCACGTGGTGCAGAGTCTGAAGGATCGTCTGCGCAGCAAGTTCAACGTGGCCGTGGCGGAAATCGATCATCAGGATTTGTGGCAGCGGGCGGCGGTGGCCGCGGTAACCGTTTCCAGCGATCAGGTGCATGCGGAAAAAGTGCTGCGCAGCGTGGAAGCCGAAGCCGTGGCGCTGCTCGGTCCGGAAGTAAGAGATTGTACACTCGAATGGCTGTGAAAACAGGGATTGGGGATGGGGGTTGGGGGTTGGGGATTAGCCAAACCTGCATCGCGTCGACTATTCCCCCATCCCCAACCCCTATCCCTAACCCCTGTTTTTCACATGGATGAACGGCGCTCATTACGGGTTTCCGAGGCGGTTCGCGAAGAACTGTCGGAACTGATTGGATTTGAAACGGCCGATCCGCGCCTGCTGACCGTAGACGTGATCGACGTGCACGTCAGCCCAGACGGAAAGCACGCTACGGTCAAAGTGGGCCTGCGCGGTACGGAAAAAGAGCAGAAGCAATCCCTGGCGGCCCTGGAGCACGCTTCCGGGTTCCTGCGGCACGAACTGGCTGGCCGTTTGAGCCTCCGGCACGTCCCTGAATTGCATTTTAGCCAGGATAAGAACCAGGATGTAGAAAGCCGCATCGACTTTCTTCTCAAACGAGCGAAAAAATCGCGTGGCCGGACTGAAAATCGACCCTAAAACCAAACAAATAGTGGTATTTTTGTTTCTGTTGGCGGCTCCGGCGGATTGGACCCGTTCGGCGGCGGCGGATGGTCCGCTGCTGCGCCTGGAAAAGAGCGCCGAGGCCATGGGCTCCACCTATTCGGTGGAATTGTACGGTCAGGACCGGGTGAGTTTGGAGGCAGCAGCGGATGCCGCGATGGATGAGGCGCGCCGGCTGGACGACCTGCTCTCCAACTACAAGCCGGACAGCGAGTGGAGCCAGGTGAACCGGCATGCGGCGGAGAAGCCCATGCGGATCTCACCGGAACTGTTCCAATTGCTCTCGGCATGCCTGCGGTATAGCAGGGAGAGCGAAGGGGCTTTCGACATCTCCGTCGGTCCCCTGATGAAGGTGTGGGGATTTTACAAGGGCACCGGGCACCTGCCGCACCGGGCCGAGGTGGCTGCCGCGCTGACGAAAACCGGGTACCGGCATGTGCATCTCGATGCAAAGGCGCAAACGGTATGGTTCGATAAGCCGGGCGTGGAACTCGACCCGGGCGGAATCGGGAAAGGCTATGCGGTGGACCGCATGGTGGACGTGTTGAGGAAGAAAGGGATCCAGATTGCTCTTGTGGCAGGTTCGGGCAGCAGCATTTACGGGATGGGCGCACCGCCTTCCGAACCAAAAGGGTGGGCCATCGATATCAAAAATCCCTGGGACCAAAGAAGACGGCCGCGGAGGTCTTCTTGAGGAATGAATCGATGTCCACTTCCGGCAGTTACGAGAAATTCTTCCGGGCGGAAGGCAAAATCTACGCCCACATTATGGACCCGCGGACCGGGTATCCGGCGCAGGGCAGCGTTTCGGTTTCGGTGATTGCGCCTCGGACCATTGACAGCGAGGCGTGGGCCAAACCGTATTTCGTGAATGGCCGTCAATGGGCGGCGAGGCATAAACCAAAGGACTTTCGCGTTTTCTTTTGCGAAGACAGGACGGATCAGCCATGCGCGTGGCTCCAATGACTAGCCGTTTTCTAGACGCCTGCCGGCGACGGCCTACGGATGTGAGGCCGGTGTGGTTCATGCGGCAGGCAGGCCGGTACATGAAACAGTATCGCCAGATTCGTGAGCGGCACGGCATTCTGGAAATCTGCAAACGGCCGGATCTGGCCGCCACCGTGACCTTGCAGCCGGTCGAGATGCTCGATGTAGACGCCGCGATCATTTTCGCCGACCTGCTGCTGCCCATCGAACCAATGGGTCTGAAACTGCGATACGCCGCGGGCGAGGGCCCGGTGATCGACAATCCGGTGCGCACCAGTGACGACGTGGACTCGCTTTCGACCACCAATACCGATGAGTTGGGTTACGTGGGCGAGGCTATTCAGCAGGTGGTCCGGGCGCTGGCCGGCAAGGTTCCCGTGATTGGGTTCGTGGGCGCCCCGTTCACCATGGCAAGCTACATGATCGAAGGCGGCGCCTCGCGCAATTTCATTCGCACCAAGAAGCTCATGTATAGCGATGAAACCCTATGGCGCCGGCTCATGGGCAAAATCGTAGACGTGCTGGCGCCGTTCGCGCATTCCCAGGTCACCTCCGGCGCGCGCGCCATTCAGGTGTTCGATAGCTGGGTGGGTGCGCTGGGTTCGGACGATTACGTGCGTTTTGCCGCACCGTATTCCCGCGCCCTCATTGAACGGATTCGCTCCACCGGCGTGCCGGTGATCCACTTCGGTACCGGCGCCTCCGGATTTTTCAAGGAACTGCACGCGGCCGGCGGCGATGTCATGGGCGTGGACTGGCGCATCAATATCGACCAGGCCTGGATGGACATCAGCTACCGTTCCGCCATTCAAGGCAATCTGGACCCGGTGGCCCTGTTCGCGCCGATGCACGAGCTGAAAGCCAAAGTCCACGAACTGCTGAAGCGCACCGGCACCCGGCCGGGGCACATCTTCAATCTGGGCCATGGGATTCTGCCGGAGACGCCGGTGGAACATGTTCGGGCGGTAGTGGAAATGGTGCGGGAATTCCGCCCGTGAAGCAGGCGTGCCTGCTTCTGGCGCATGGTGCGCCGGAGCGGGTAGAAGACGTCGAAAGCTATCTTTCGTTCGTCCGCGGGGGCCGTCCCGGATCGCCGAAAATCCTGGAAGAAGTCCGTCATCGCTACGCTGCCATCGGCGGGGCTTCCCCCCTGCTGCGCTGGACGCGCGTGCAGGCGGAGGCGCTCGAGCAGCGGCTCGGGCTGCCGGTCTTCTTCGGCATGCGCAACTGGCGCCCATTTATCCGCGAGACCATGGAGCGCGTGCGCGAGGCCGGTGTAGAGCGCATCGCGGCGGTGTGCCTGGCGCCGCAATTTTCGGAAATGAGCGTGGGGCTCTATATGAAGCGCACCGAAGAGGCCGCGCGGGAGGCCGGAGTGACAGCGCAGTTCCTCTGGGCCAAGAGCTTCCACGATGAGCCGGCGTTGATCCAGGCGTTTGCCGAACGGCTGCAGCCCGTAGCCAAAGGCCGCCGGGTGCTGTTCACGGCACACAGTCTGCCCGAAAGAGCGCTGGCGCCGGGCGATCCCTACGATCGCGAGACGCGCGCCACGGCAGCCGCGGTGGCCGCGCGCCTGGGTCTGACCGATTGGGATTTCGCCTACCAGAGCCAGGGGATGACCAGCGACGCATGGCTCGGCCCTACCGTGGAATCGCGGCTGGACGCCTATGCGGCCGAAGGCGTGCGCGCCGTGACCATCGACCCCATCGGCTTCGTTTGCGACCACGTGGAGGTGCTTTTCGACATCGACCTGCTGTTCCGGGACTACGCGCGGGAGCGCGGAATCGAACTGGTGCGGCCGGAGAGTCTCAACGGCTCGCCGGCTTTTACCGAGGCCCTGGCGCGGGTGGCGGAACGCTGCTTGGGTACAATCGAAGCGTGAGAGCGAATCGTTTTGCCTGAGACCCTGATCATTGGCGGCGGCATCTCCGGGCTTTCCGCCGCGTACTACCGGGCCAAGGGCGGCGCCGCATCCACCATCCTGGAATCGCGGCCGCGCCTGGGCGGCGTCATCCAGACCGAAATGGTGGAAGGCTGTACTCTGGAAGCCGGTCCGGACAGCTTTCTCTCCGCCAAACCGGCGGCGCTGGAATTGATTCGCGAGTTGGGACTCGCGGACGACGTTATCGGTTCCAACGATCGTCTGCGCGTTACCTTCGTTCGCAAGAACGGGCGCATGGTCCCGCTGCCGGATGGCCTCATGATGATGGTTCCGACCAAGATCCTGCCGCTGATCACCACTCCGCTGCTGGGCTGGGGCACGAAGATTCGCATGGGCATGGAGTTGTGGCGCGCGCCCAAACCGAGGCCGGGGACGAGTCGGTGGCCGAGTTTGTCGAGGAGCACTATGGCAAGGAGGCGGTGGATTATCTGGCCGAGCCGCTACTTTCGGGCGTCTACGGCGGCGACCCGCGCCAGTTGAGCGTTACCAGCGTGCTGCCGCGCTTCGTCGAGTTGGCCAATAAATACGGCAGCCTCACGCGCGGCGTGCTGGCATCGCGCGCCAAGGCCCAATCGAACGGACCGGCGCCGCCGTTGTTCCGCACTCTGAAGGGCGGATTGGGGCAACTGGTGGCCGCCGTTACGGAATCGATCCGCGGCAAAACGCAGGTACTGCAGGCGCGCGCCGAAACCGTGGAACGCACGGCTTCGGGCTTCCGTGTGAAGGTGAATGGCGATTGGCTGGACGCGGAACACCTGGTGCTGGCCTGCGAAGCGCACAGTGGCGCGGTCTTATTAGGCGGCGTGGATGCGCGGATTTCCGAACTGCTGGGCGGTGTGGGCTACAGTTCCTCGATGGTGGTGGCACTTGGCTTCGATGCCGCGGATTTTGCCCGCCCGCCGGTGGGCTTCGGATTCCTCGTGCCCAAAAAGGAGCGGCGCCGGCTGGTGGCGTGCACCTGGATCGGCACCAAGTTCTCGCATCGCGTCCCCGCGGACAAGATTGTGGCCCGGTGCTTCCTGGGCGGAGCCGGAGACGCCGCGGCGCTTGCCGAATCGGACGAAGCCATCCTGGCAACGGTGACCAGCGAGCTTCAGGAGATCGCCGGCTTCTCTGCCACGCCGCGCTTCCATCGCATTTTTCGCTGGCCCCGCTCCATGGCGCAATATCCCGTGGGACATCCACAGCACATGGCGGAACTGGAAACGCGCGTGGCGTCCATACCGGGCCTGCACCTGGCGGGCAATGCATACCAGGGCATCGGTGTGCCGGACTGCATTCGCATGGGCCGCGCCGCGGCGGAGAAGACGCTGCCTGGCGTTCACTGAGCCGTGTAAATCGTGACGGCTTGGGACCTCTGACCGCCAACCCCGACCACGATCTCCATCGAGCCGGCGGCATACTCGTCCTCCGGCAACTGAAAATTGATCTGCACGATACCGGCCACCGCGCCCGGCGCCGAGCCGGAATAGACGATGTTCGCCGGGGTCTGCACCAGGCCCGCATAAACCGTGCAGCAGGGAAACGCCAGGGGGCCGCTCGCGATCTGACCGTCCGGCAGATACGCCGGCGTGGTTCCGACGCCCGTAACCCAGATGGAAACGACCGAGCCGGTTTTGGCCGGATGCTCCGCCGAGTTGATGGCGCCATCCTGATTCACCGCCGCTGCCGAGCCGTCCGGATTCTGAAAGACCTCCGGGTCGGCGGCAATGGATGAGAAGGGAAAGAGCGGTGTCGCGGTCCCGTTGTTGATCACCTGCAGGGTCAGGCCCGCCGCGCTTCCGTACAGGGAAAACGGCGCGACGGCATTGATTTGCGAAGACGACACGTAGAGCAGCGGGAGCGCATAACTGCCCATCGTCACCTGCACGCCGCCGAGCGATGCCGGCACGCTGCCCGCCGCGGTCGGGGTGTACGATACCGGAGTAGCCGGTCCGATATCCGGCCCGAAAATGGAGATCACCTCGCCCCGCGCCATCTGCCCGCCGGCGGCTCCGTATGCCGCGTTGGCGATGCCGAAGATTTGGGGCGCCGGCTTCGCGGACGGCGAAATCGCGGAGACGATTCCTCCGCTGCCCGCCGCGTGCAGCACGCCGGACGGATCGATTGCGAGCGATTGCGCCACCGTGCCGGTGGGATACCGCGCGCAGTATGGGAGCGCCGCGCCGGTGGCGTCGATGCCGGCCAGAAAATCGCCGCCTTGCGACCACCCCTGCGCGTTCGGAAAATCGGCAGACCCGGTCGTGCCCGCGAGCCATACCGCGCCCGCGCCATCCAGCGCCATGGAAGTGGCGGCATCCGCGCCAGCCCCGCCCAGGTACGTCGCCCACACCACTCCGCTGCCATCCGGCTTCAGCTTCAGGACGAAGGCGTCGGGCGGCGTGATATAGGAAAACGAAGACGGCCCGTCGTAGGTGGTCTGGTACGCGCCCGCCGTCGCCGGAAACACCGGATCGAAGGTGGATCCGGCCAGAAATGCCGATCCCGCGGAATCCACCGCGATGGCCGTCGCGCGATTCGCCGGATTGGTATTGGGAGAAACGGGATAGTAAGTCGGGCCGATGTAAGTCAGATAGGCAAGCGCCGTCCCAGCCGCATTAATCTTCGCCACGAACGCGCCAGTACCGTTCTGCAGCATCGCACCCGGGGTCACCGGCAGATCGGCGGTGTCGGTATTTCCCGCCATGTATGCGTTGCCCGCCGGGTCCACAGCAATGGCGGCACCCGCGGTAGTGCGCATGCTGGTGAAGCAACTGCTGCAGCACCCGCAGTTTTTGGTGGTTCCGGAGATGCGTGTCGAATAGACAATGCGGTCGCCGGCAGCGGAGAGCTTGGTGAGAAATGCGGCCGAGACTCCCCCCACCAACCCGCCCGCGGCGTCCGCCGGCAATCCCGCAGTCACGGGAAAGTCGGGTGACGTGGTAGAGCCGGTCAGGTAGAGATTCCCCGCACCGTCTACAGCCACCGCGGTGACCGCCGCCGGAAAGTACGTCGCAAAAACAAACTGATTGTTGCGCGGATCCAGCTTCACCACGAAGCCTGGGCCCGGCGTCGTTTGTATGGCCTGATACAACGGGAAACTGGTAGAACTTGTACTGCCTGCCAGCACCAGGTTGCCCGACGGATCGATCGCCATGTCCCCCACGACGTCGCTTCGGTTGCCGCCGAAGCTGAGGAACGATGCCATCTTGCCGCTGCCGTCCAGTTTCGCCACGAACATATCGGTGAGCGCGCCCGCGCTGCGATTGCCCGCTACATAGCTGTTGCCGGACCCATCGCTGCGGATGCGCGCCACATGCCACATGCTGGCATCGCCAATGTAGGTGGTGTAGACGGAAGGTGTCGCCTGGGAGAAAGCGGACCCGGCGAACGCCAGGAGCAGAATCGTAGCCTGGGAGTTCATCCATATCTAAGACCTGCGACGTGTCGTTTTCAACTACAGCGGCGGGCTAGTACGTTCGCATGTTTTTGGGACGTTCCTGTGTTTTCGGTACCCCCATTCTGCAGACTTTCGGTACGTCTGGACCTTTCGGCAGGGCGGAGTCTGACGCCATACTCTTCACATGTCTGGAGCACCAATTCTTGTGGTAGACGACGCGCCGGTGAACCTGAAGCTGATGCGTCTTCTGCTGACTCATGAAGGTTACGAGGTTCGCACCGCGGAGCGCGCGGAAGACGCCCTTCAAATGCTGTCCAACTACCGGCCTGAACTTATCCTTGCCGATATTCAACTGCCGGGCATGAACGGTCTGGAAATGGCCAGGCGCGTCAAAGAAGACCCTCGGACCAAAACCATTCGTGTGGTAGCGCTCACCGCTTCGGTGCGGAAAGAGGACCGGGACCGGGCATTCCGGGCCGGCTGTGAAGATTACATCAGCAAACCGATCGATACGTCCGCCCTGGCTACCAGGATTCGGGAATTGCTGGACCGGCCCGCCGCGGAACAGCCGGCGCCTCCCGGTGACGCCTGCCCGAAGGTCTCCAGCCCGGAAATGGAACCCTTGCGCCGCCGGTTCCTGGAGGAAGGCGCCGCGGAAACCCGTCGCCTGCTCGACAGCCTGGGTTCCGCATTCGACGCGGCGCGCATTGCCTGGCATTTGCATCAGTGGGCGGGCACCGGCGGCCTGGTGGGTCATCCCGAGATTTCGTTACTGGCGCGCCAGGCGGAAGAGGCTCTGCGCAAAGCACCTCTGGAAATGTCTCTTCTTCGCGTGACGCTAACGGACCTGCTGCTCACCTTCGCCGAACTGAGCGATCGCGCCAGCGCGCCCATACCGGATTACGTGGCCGAGGCGACCGCCGGGAAGCGAATCGGGCTGGTCGGGTTTGCCACGGAACGCGCCGACGCCATGTGCGCGGTACTGGAGCGCGTGAAGGCGCGCCCCCGTCTGTTCCCTACGTCGGACGACCCGGCAAGCGGGGCTGTTGCCGATTGCGACGTGCTTCTGATTCACGCGCGCGCCGAAACCCGGGAGAGCCTCTGGCTGCAACCCGGTGTCCCCATTCCGGCTGCGGTGAAACTCCTGTTCACCGGCGAACAGAACGATTTGACCGGTCTGCCTCCCGAAGTGCGCGTGCGGGCCGCGGATTTCATTGTTGGCCGGGCGGAGCCGCAGGAGGTATTGATGCGGGTCGCCTTCGCTCTTTCGCGCCAGGAATCCGCGGCCCCGGAGCCGCTCGCTCCCGTCTCCGTGGAGGCGCCGTCCCGGCCGCGCACTGCCGTGGCGTGCCCTAGAATCGTGCTGGCGGACGATGACAACATCGTTCGATCGCTGGTGGGAACCACCCTTCAGAACTACGGCATGTCCTGCAAATCCGCCGACAATGGACTGGCCGCGTTGAGCCTGATTCGCAGTGAGCAGCCGCATGCCGCCGTGCTGGACGTCCAGATGCCGGTGATGGACGGTTTCGAAGTGCTTGCGGCGGTGCGCGCCGAAGGAATCCCCTCGCGGGTGATTCTGCTCACTTCGCTCGGGCAGGAGCGGGACATACTCCGCGGCTTCAACCTGGGCGCGGATGACTATATCAAGAAGCCCTTCAACCCGTTCGAACTGGTGGCACGTTTAAAGAGGCTCTTACAATGACTCTACTAAGTGGCTTAGACGGGTTGGTTGTTTTTGAGATCGCCTGCTGCGTGGCGTGCATTCTCACGCTGCCATGGTTGCTGGCGGGTGGCTCCTTTAGTCGCAAAGAACAGCCGCCCGCCCCGGATATCCAACCCGATATTGTCAGCGCGCTGTCCGTCTATCTGGGTGGCAATCACGATACGGACGGGCTGCGCGAATTGGCGAACGATCACCCCGCCGAAGTGCGCGATACCATTCTGCAGTACCAGACCATCGTGGCCGGGCAGCGGGAAGAGCTTTGCGAACTCGCCATTGCCCTGGGTTACGTTCAGAACTGGTGGTGGGAAGCGCAGTCGCGCGACCTGGCCGAACGCAGAAAGGCGTTCTCCTACATCTCCGCACTGTCTTACTGCGAGCCCGTGCGGCGTATTGTGATCGACATAGTGGCCAAAGCGTTCCAGGACCCGGACGAGCAGATTCGCCGGGATGCCGCACGTACCCTGCTGGCCGGCGGCGATCCGGCGGAAGTGAGGCGCATCTTCGATGCGGCCACGGCGGGCGGGCCCGTCATGCTCGACACCTTCGCGGCCGAGTTCTCCCAGCACGCCATTCTGCTGTGCGAAGAAGCGATTCCCAATGCTCTGCGATCGCACAATCCGCTGGACGTGCTGAAAATGCTGGTCTCCTGGGAACGGGCACTCCCGCTGACCGATGTGAGGGCCCTGGCAAAACACCGCGACGCGGCGGTCCGGCTGGAGTTGATGCGCCTGCTGCCGTATCTGCCGGCGACGCGCGAAAATCAGTCCGCGGTGCTCTGCGGTCTGGTCGACGGAGACCCCGGCGTCCGGGAGGCTGCCGCCGGAGCCATCCGTCTGGGCTTGCCGAAAATAGAGGCGCACAACCTGGTGGGACTCGCGCCGGCGGGTCATGTTGAGCCGGTAGCGCCCGTGTTACACCTGGTCACTGCGAGTCCGGCGGTTCCGGCCCTACCGCCCATGAAGTTATTCGCCAATTGGAGAATGCTGGATGCAGAAAATTAAACGCCAACACTTTCGCGTACCGGTCGATTACGAGGCGGTCTTCTTCTGGGAAGATGCCTCCGGACAGGTGCATACCACCAGGCCGCGGGCGCGCGACGCTTCCGAATCCGGAATGCGCGTACAAAGCGCTGTCTGGATCGAGCCCGGTAGTCCAGTCTGCGTGGACATTCCTCCCTACGGTTCGGCCATCGAAGCCATCGTGCGCTATTGCATCGCGGAGAATGGGATGTACCGCATCGGCGTGCAATTCAGCAACAACAGCCGCCAGACGGCCAGTGAGGCCGAGCAGGGCATAGACTATTACGAGGTCCTGCAACTGAGCCAGAAAGCCGATATGGAGACGATTCACAGGGTCTACCGGATCATGGCGGCGCGGTTCCACCCGGATAATCCCGATAGCGGGAATCCGGATCGCTTCATGCTCCTGTCGGAAGCCTACAGGGTTCTCAGCGACCCGGCGCGGCGGGCGGAGTATGACCAGTTGCGGGGGGCCGCGCGGCACCGCCCTCTGGCCTTGTTCCAGGCCCGGGCCTTCGTCGATGAAAAAGAAGGCGAAGTGAACCGGCGTCTGGGTGTGCTCTGCCTGCTGTATGCGCAGCGGCGGCGGTCTCCCGACCATCCGGCCATCGCACTGATGGAACTGGAGGAAATGATGTCTATTCCGCGGGAGTACCTGGAGTTCACGCTGTGGTATCTGAAGCAGAAGAAATACGTCGAGATGGATCAGGGCGCGGATTACTCGCTGACTGCGATGGGTGTGGACTTCGTGGAAGAGCATACGCTGGCGAAAGACATTCTGCTCCGCCTGCTGACGTCCGGGGGCCTCAAGGATACGGACCGGGCCGGGTCCGAATTTGCGTCCTCTCACATTCAGTAGCCCGGCGTTACCGCGCTTCCGGCGCGGCGTCCCTCACCATGTGCCACACGCCGTCCCGATCCCGTCTCAGCCACGGATTGCGCATCGCCATGCCAGGCTTACCATTGCCAGTCTTCGTTGAAAAATCCGGCCTGGACAATCTTACCCGGCCATTTCGCGCCGGCGGGCGTAGAGGTATCCACAATCGCGTAATCCGGAAGTTTGGGAGTCTGCATGGCGTTGCTGGCGTAGTCGGCCTCGCGGAAAGTGAAGCCGCTGTTCAGCACAACGTACTTTTTCGGATTGAGCGGATTGGGATACACCAGCACCGGCGCGCACGCCGCGGGATATCGCGTGCCGTGCACCACCAGGCCGCCGGAGGTCCACTGCACCGGCAATTTGTCCGCGACGCGCGCCAGCACCCGGTTGCTGCCGGGGTCGCCCCACAGCACCAGGTTGCTCGAAGCGATATCGGCATCGGTCACATCCAGATCGTCGCGCACCTGCGGGTCGCCGCGGAACTGCCGCCGCCATTCGGAGATGGCGCGCTTCTCTTCGGACGCCACCCAGCCGGCCATCGCCGGCGCCACCGGTGTGCCGGTCGGCGAGACGAAAAGGAAGCGATCCAGGAACGCGTCGTCGATCGGTCCCTGTAAGCCGTGCACCTTATGCAGACCCGCGGCGGCCGGCGCCTCCGCGACTTCCCACTTTCCGCCGGATCTTCGCAGGTGTACCGTCCAGGAACGGTCGCTCATGGGTCCCGGCACGCTGAGGTTCTGGCCGTCAATGGCGATTGCGGGCTTGCGTGCCATGTCGAGCGGGCAACCGCCCGGCCCCATCTCCAGCGTGACCGCTGTGACGTTGGATGTCTCCAGGCTGACCGCGGCATCGCCTGTGATTTCGGCATTCACCCGCGCGCGGGCCCAGTGCTGCGCCAGCCCGTCGATGGTCACCCACTTCATCCGGTTGTAGGCCAGCGTCCACGTGGTGAAGCGAATCTTGCGCGGGTACGGATCCCGGCCCTGCGCGGCGATCGCGTCCAGCATCCGCGCCAGTTGGATCTTCGAATCCGGATGATACTTGTGCGCCGTCTGCGGCCCCACAATGCGAATCAGGCGGAGTCCCTCTTCGGCCATGGCATGCTCCATCATGTCCGCGGCCTGCTGTTGCGGATCGATCTCGCCGTTATAGGCAATGGTAGAAGTGTTGTACAGGTTGACGGCGTAATCGGTAGCGTCGTACAGGTGAAACAGCTTCCGCTCCCAGTCCGGAACGGTGTCCAGCTTGAGCTTGAGATACTGCTCGCTCTCGCTGAAACCGGCGCCCGGCGCCACCGCGGCCCACAATCCGGCATAGTGCGCGCCAATGTGCCACGCCGATGCGCCGCCCATGCTGAACCCGCGATCCAGAATGCGATTTTCGTCGATAGGGTACTGCCGCTTGACCGCGTCCAGGGCTTCGAACAGATCCACCTCGCCGGCAAACTTGCTGGCGTTGCAGTACCGCCCGTACAGGTGCAGCACAATGGTATCGCGTGGCGCGAATTCGCCCGTGCTGCGCTCCCGATCGGCCAGAAAATTGACCTGGCTGAGCGTCTCGCTGCGTCCGTGGAACCACAAATCCAACCGCCAGCGATGCGGCGCATCCGGCGAATACGAAGGCGGCACCACCAATCCGTACGGCTGCACGCTCTGGTCGATCTTCGAAACGTAGCCGCGCACCACCAGCCCCGTCGCCGTGGTCCATGCCGGATGCCCCTCGGCAAGCTCGCGGGCGCGCTCTTCGCCGTGCGCCAGCAGCGTCCGCGCCTTGGCCACTTCATTGGCATTAAAGAATTCGTGATACTCCAGCGCGAAGCGCACTGCCTCGCTGTAGATCTGCACATCCGGCAACAGGGGATTTCCGCGTAGTTTCTCGATCGCGCCGCGCAGGCGGTCCAATCCGGCCTGCAATTCGGCGCGATCCTGAGGCGGGATCTCGACGCCCGGTGGAGGAACGGGCTTCAGCGGCCGCGCCGCGGGCTGCGCCAGTGCTCCGGCCGCGGCCAGAAGAACGGCAACAAGCATTCTCATTGCAACCTCCACGCTTCATCAAAGAATCCGGCCAGTGCAATCTTGCCCGGCCACCGCGCGTCGGGCGGCGTGCTGGTATCCACAATGGCGTAGTCCGGCAGTTTCGGCGTCTGGTCGGCGTTATTCAGATACGCCCGCTCGCGGAAAGTAAATCCGCTGTTGAGCACCACGTATTTCCGCGGATTGAGCGGATTCGGATAAATCAAAACCGGTGCGCACGTCTGCGCGGAATATTTGTTCGTGCCCAAAGTGACGCTCTCCGCGGTCCATGTCACGGGCAGGCTGCCGATGATTCGCCCCAGCACACGGTTGCTGCCGGGGTCGCCCCACAGCACCAGGTTGCTCCCGGCGATATCGTCCGCAGTCACGTCCTTGTCCGCGCGCACGCGGGCCTCACCGCGAAACTGCCGGCGCCATTCGATAATCGCGCGCTTCTGCTCCGCGTCCACCCACGGCGCGATGCCCGGCGCGAGCGGCGCGCCCGTGGGAGTGACGAAAATAAAGCTGTCCAGAAACGCATCGTCGATCGGCCCCTGCAGCCCGTGAACCTTGTGCAGGGAAGCGGCCGGCGCCGTTTTCGTTTCCGCCCAGTGACCGTCCACCTTCCCGAACTGCGTGTGCCAGGAACGGTCCGACCCCGGAGTGGACGCCGTTACTTTTTCGCCGTCGATGGTCACCGCAACCTTGTGCGCTACGTCCAGCGGACATCCGCCCGGGCCCATCTCCAGACTGAATCCGTCCACGTTACCGGTGGTGACGTTTACGGCGCTATCGTTCGCGATCTCCGCGTCGATCCGCGCGCGCTGCCAGTGATGCACCAGCGAATTCAAGGTCACCCACTTCATCCGGTTGTAGGCCAGGGTCCATGTGGTGAAGTGCACGGCGCGCGGGTAAGGGTCTGCACCGCGTGCCGCAATCGCGTCCAGCATTCGCTCGATCTCCACCTTCGATTGCGGATGGTAGCGATGCGGCGTCTGCGGCCCGATCACTCGCGTCAGGCGCATCCCCAGTTCGGCCATCACGCGCTCCATCACGTCCGCCGCCTGCTTTTGCGGATCGATCTCGCCGTTGTAAGCGATGGTCGCCGTGTTCGTCAGGTTCAGGGCGTAATCGCTGGCGTCGTACATGTGGAAGAGCGTCTGCTCCCACTCCGGCGGTGCTTTGGGGCCCGTCAAAGCCAGGTGCAGGAACTGCTCGCTCTCGCTAAAGCCCGCGCCCGGCGCCACCGCGGCCCACATCCCGGCATAGTGCGTGCCCACGTGCCACGCCGTACCTCCGCCCATGCTGAAGCCGCGATCCAGAATGCGATTTTCGTCGATGGCGTATTGCCGCTTCACCGCGTCCAGCGCCTCGAACAGGTCCACCTCGCCGGCAAATTTGCTGGCGTTGCAGAAGCGGCCGTAGAGGTGCAGCACGATGGTATCGCGCGGCGCGAATTCGCCCACGTTGCGTTCCCGGTCGGCCAGAAAATTGACTTCGCTCAGGGTTTCGTTCCTGCCGTGGAACCACGTGTCCAGCCGCCAGCGATGCGGCGCGTTCGGCGAATACGACGGCGGCACCACCAGCCCGTACGGCTGCACGCTGCCATCGATTTTCGAAACGTAGCCGCGCACTACCAGCCCCGTCGCCGTGGTCCACGCGGGGCGCCCTTCGGCGAGCTCTCGCGCCCGCTCTTCGCCATGCTGCAGGAGTGTGCGGGCCTTGTCGATCTCGCCGGCTTTGAAGAACTCGTTGTACTGGAGCGCGTACCGCACCGCTTCCGTGTAGATCTCGACGTCCGGCAGCAGCGGATTCCCGTGCAGCCTTTCGATCTCGCCGCGCAAATGGTCGAGCCCCGATTGCAACTCCGCCCGATCCTGAGCGGAAACTTCAATGCCCGGCGGAGGAACGGGCTTCACAGTCTGGCCGGCGCACACGGCCGCACCCAGCGCTACCCACAGCAGCATCTTCATGCGGACATTATCCTATGTTTCGCGATGGCTTCCGGTTCGCGACAGCCGCTTGACACAAAACCGCTCGCGATATACCGCTCGCGATATACCTTGACCTTCGACCTATCGTGAGGTATGCTGACCGGTAGAAGGTTGAGGCATTGACGTCTTCCTCGCGTTTTCCCATTCCGCAAGGTACGCTGGACATGCTGATTCTGCAGATCGTCTCACTCGAGCCGGCGCACGGTTACGGCATCGCCCAACGGCTGGAACAGATCTCGCGCTCGGTGGTCCAGGTGAATCAGGGCTCCCTCTACCCCGCGCTGCACCGGCTCGAACTCAAGGGATGGCTCCGCGCCGAATGGAAACAATCGGAGACCGGGCGGGACGCTAAATTCTACTCGTTAACGGCCTCCGGAAAGAAGCAGCTCGCGGCCGAAAGAGACAGTTGGGCGCGCCTCGCCGGTGCGGTGCGACTCATTTTCAATGAGGGCAGGGAAACATGAAACAACTGGCGAACTGGTTCCGCCGCAAGAAGCTGGAGAGCAGCCTGGAACGCGAACTGCGTTATCATTTCGACCGGCGAATCCTGGATCTGGAGAGATCCGGCCTCCCCGCAAGCGAAGCTCGCCGGCAAGCCACTCTGGAACTGGGCGGCGTGGCGCAAATCCAGGAGGAGGTGCGAGACGTCTGGCTGACCCGATGGCTGCGCGATTTCGGATACGATCTCCGATTTTCCGCGCGATCGTTTCTCCGCACGCCTTCGTTCACGATCACGGCGGTGCTCTCGCTCATGCTCGGCATTGGAGCCACCACGGCCATCTACTCGCTGGTGGACCAGGTGCTGCTGCACGCGCTTCCGGTCCGCGAGCCCGAACGTCTCGTTCTGATCGATTGGAAGGGCGATCAGGTTGCGAACGGCTTCGGAACCTGGAATCTCATGTCTTATCCCATCTGCCGGGATCTTGACGGGCAGAAGCGGTTTTTTGAAGGCGTATTCTGCCGCGCGCTCACCACCGTCAATCTCTCCACGGGCGGCGAGTATCGCCCCGCGACCCTGGAAATGGTCTCGGGCAATTACTTCCCGGTGCTCGGTGTCGGGCCGGCGCTGGGGCGCGTCCTGACTCCTGAGGACGATGGCGCGCCGGACGCGAATCCCGTGGCGGTGCTTTCCTACCGCTTCTGGAAGACCAACATGGGAGGCGCTCCCGGCGTAGTCGGTCGCACCGTGCTGGTCGATCGTCACCCCTTTACGATCGTCGGCGTCGCTGCTTCCACCTTCCAGGGCATCGATGTGGGCCAGGTCCCCTCGCTCTGGATTCCCGCGTCGATGTCGGCGCAGGCAATTCCAGGCTTCGACGCTCTTCAGGACCGCCGCACGCGCTGGATGCAGGTGCTGGGCCGGCTGAATCCAGGTATGTCGCTGCAGATGGCACAGGCCGGTCTGCAGCCGTGGTTCAAAGCGATGCTTCAGGAGGACATGCGCCGCGTTGGTTCCCGGCCATCACCGCGGAGCGGCGGCGCGCATTCCTCAATTCCTCGCTGACACTGACCGCCGCGCCGCAAGGCCATTCCGGACTGCGGCGGCGTCTGGCCGAACCGCTATGGGTGCTGTTCGCTGTGACCGCGGTCCTGCTGGGCCTGGCCTGTTTGAACGTCTCCGGCTTGTTCCTGGCGCGCGGCACGGCCCGCGATCGCGAGATGGGCGTGAGGCTTGCCTTGGGCGCTTCGCGCGGACGCCTGGGACGTCAGCTTCTGGCTGACAGCCTGCTGATCGCGCTCGCGGGCGGATTGCTCGGGACCGCCGCGGCTCCGGTCGCCGTGCGCGCTCTGATCGCCTTCCTCCCGCACGACACCGCGGCCAACGCACTGCACGCCGGAATCGACGCGGCCCTTCTCCTCTTTGCCCTTGCGGCCAGTGTGATCGCGGGTCTCGGCAGCGGCCTCGCTCCCGCCTGGCAAGCCGGGCAGGCGCTCGCTGGCGGCGTCGCTCGGGGAACGCAGCGGCACGGCATTCGGCAGTGCCCGGCTGCGGAAGATTATTGTTACCGCGCAGATTGCTTTGACGTTCACGTTGGTCGTGGAAGCGGCGTTGTTTGTGCGGAGTCTGGATGCGCTCATGGCTAAAGGGCCGGGCTTCGCCACGTCGAGCCTGCTCTCCTTCGGCATCGACCCTCTGCTGAACGGCTACTCCCCATCCGAAGGAGCCCGGTTGATTCGCCGCATCGGGGAAGCGATTCAGCACTCCTCCATCGCACAGTCGTCCGCCATCGTGCGGTTTCCGTTGCTGACCGGCGGAAGCTGGAACGATCCGATGACGATCCTTGCCGGCAGTCGGATTTCGACCGACCGCGATGTGAATCTGAACGCCGTCACACCGGGATTCTTTTCCACCATGGGCATAAAACTCGTGGCTGGGCGCAACTTCGATGAGCGTGACGACGAGGGACCGGGCGAGTCGCGCTGGCGCTCGGCGATTGTGAACGAGGCATTCGCGAGGCGCTACCTGGGTGGGCGGAATCCCCTCGGCGCGCGCATTTGCGAGGGCTCCGGACCCGACGCCAAGCCATACATCGAAATCGTCGGAGTGATGTCGGATTTCAGCTATCGCGGCCTTCGCGAGCAATCGGAGCAAGTCTACTTTCCGTTTTTCGAAGGCCAGGGCGCCGGGGGCACGTTCTATATAAAGGTTCGCGGAACCCCGGAGTCCGCCTTCCAGCCGCTTCGGGAGATCGTCCGCGGCGTGGATCCGACCCTGCCCCTCTCCGATCTCCGCACGGTGGAGGAACAGGTCGATCGATCGTTGAATACCGAGCACATGCTGGCCGCGCTCTCGGGAAGCTTCAGCATACTCGCGCTGCTGCTCTCGATTGTCGGCTTGTACGGCGTGATGTCTTTTGTCGTGACGCAACGCACGCGCGAGATCGGAATCCGGCTGGCCCTGGGGGCCCGGCGATGGTCGGCTATCTGGCTGGTGCTCCGCGATGCGCTGGCGATGGTCGTTTCAGGGCTCGCCATCGGTCTGCCTTTTGTCTGGACTCTGGGCCGGCTGCTGGAATCGCAGCTCTATGACGTGAAGCTCTCCGACCCCGCCGCCACCGCCATCGCCATCCTGCTGTTGGGTTCGGCGGGATTGTGCGCCGCCCTCATCCCCGCGCACCGCGCCTCCGGCGTGAACCCGACCGACGCCTTACGAGCCGAGTAGTTCGCGCGCTGCATCACCGGCGCGCGGAGGGATCGCCCGTGGGTGGGGGCGCGTGGTCTTCACTTGCCGGCGGCCCCAGCAGTTCGGTAAGCACCGGCTTCAATGCATCCGCCCACACCTGGTATCCCTGCAGCGCGGGATGCAGCTTGTCCCGCGCGTTCATCATGCCCTCGTGAAGTTTCCCGTCAGGCCCGGCGAGCTGGCCGTTGATGTTCAGATACCGGACCTTCTTGCCGTCCGCCATCCGCGCGAGGTTGGCGTTGATCGCATCGATCTCCGGCATGACCGCGATGTTATCGTTGCGCGGAAAGATGCCCATCAGGATGATCGTCGCGTTCGGCGCCTTCGCTTGCATTATCTGGACCACCGCCTGAAGGCCCTTGGTCACATTGGCCACGATGCCGTCGATGCCGTCGGGCGGCACTCTGTTGCCGATATTATTCGTCCCCGCCAACAGCACAATCACCTTCGGATTGACGCCATCCAACTCCCCGTTTTCGAGCCGCCAGAGAATATGTTCCACGCGATCTGCGCCCCATCCGAAATCCCCCGCGTTCCATCCGAAGAAATTCTTCTTCCAGTTCTCCAGAAACTCCGGGTAGTCCGTGGCGCCCCATCTGCGAGCGATGGAATCGCCTTCGAAATAGACGTCAATGCCGCCTTGTTTGGCTTTGGCGAGTAGCTGTTCGTGCGCGATCTGCGAATTCTTGTCCGTCCGCGGCGCCGGGCGGTCCGCCGGAACCGTCTGCGCCGGCAGCAGCGAGACGATCGCCAAGCCGGCCAGGATCATCTTCACGGGCGGGCTCCCGGACTCGTGTGATGCAGAAATTTGTCGGCCCACGGAATAAAGTATTTCCAGTTCGGCGCGTCGGTGTGTCCGCCATCGTGCTGGCGCCACGCAAGCTGCCCGTCGAGCAGGCCCGTATTCACCGGCGGCATTTTGGCGGTGCGATAGTCCGCGGTAACGCCCAGATCCTTGGCGCCCAGCAAGCGGAACACGGGCTCGGCGGCCACGGCGGCCATGAAGCTGCCCTCATGGTCGAGCCACTTGGCGTCACCTTTCTCCGGTACGCCGTAGCTGACGAAGGTCAGGCGCGGCGCGCAGAGCGCGATCAGTTCGTGCGCGTCCACCGGGAGGTCGTTCGCGGTCTTGCTCCCGAAAGTCGCGTCGGACGCTCCGTACTTCAGGAAATTCCCGGCCATCCAGTGATATTCGCCGGACCCTGTGAGGTTCTCGACTGCCTCACCCCAGTTGCGCCGGTGCAGCTTCGCTCCGCCCTCGCCCGAGGAGCCGATCAACACCACTGCGAAACGCGTATCGAAGGCCATCGTCACCAGGGCGGCTTTGCCGTAACGCGAGACGCCTTCAATGCCGACCTGTTTGGCATTCACGGCTTTATCAGTTTCCAGGTAGTCGAGGCCGCGGGAAGCGCCCCACCCCCATGCCCGCAGCGCGCCCCAGTCGTCCGGCTTGCGCGGCTGACCCTTGTTCACCAGGCCGATGATGCCTTTGGTCAACCCGGCGCCGTTATCCGCCTGAATGCTGCCCGGGTTGATGGTGGCAAAGCCCCAGCCATCGGCGATCAGTTGCTCGGTCGCGGGCGGGTCGGCATTCGGGGGAGGGCCCACGGGTCCACGTCCGGCGCCGGGTCCACCGCGTCCCGCGCCACCGCGCCCGGGGAATACCGGCGCCGGAAATGCCACCTCGGGAATACTTCGTCCGCCGAACATCATCATCACGGGCACCGGTCCCTTGGCATCCGCGGGGACCACCAACGTCATCTGGATGTTGACCTGTATATCGGGGTCCGATGAATTGTCGAGATGGCCGAGAAGCTGCTTGCCGATTACCGGATGCGCGCCCACCTTGGCTTCGGCCGTCTTGGTAACCTCCCAGGTCACTTTGGGAACGGACTTGGGAATTCGTCCCAAGACTTCACGCTCGAAGTCTTCGACAATTTCCGGCCGCCGCTGATTCCACCACACCGAGGCCTTGGTTACCTTTTTGCCGTTCTTCAGAGTGAGCACATCCGGCAGATTCGGATATGGATTCGCGGTCGCCTCATCGTAGTTGGCGTGGTTCGGCGCGCTTTCATTGCCGCTGGGACCGGGACGAAGCGCCTTGATTCCGAGCTGATCCATCATGTTCTGGTGATCTTCGGCAGCGGTCCAATTCTTGGTGTCTACCGGGCTCTGGGCTAACAGGCCGGCGGCCAACGCGAATGCCGCAAGAAGTGAGAATCCGGAAGGGGGACGCTGAAGACTCATACAGAATAAGAGATCACATTTTGTTCGACTGCGCAACAAATGGGGCGCCCCGCGCACGGCTCCGGGGAGTTGCACGATCCGGGCGAGTTGAAGGTAGAACTCCAATGCCTCGGCGATGACACCAGACAAATGCACATGCATGCGGCTTGTCATTTCATCTGCGATGTCGCCCTCGCCGGCGCCATTACAACGCGCAGCACGCTCCGCACATACTGCTCGTCGGTGAGACCTTCCAGGGCGGCGGGCGGGAACTGTACCAGGCGGCGGAAGTAATTCGCCAGGTCTTCGAACAATTCCAGACGCGCGGCGGGGGCGTAACTGTCGCGTCCGGCCGCTGCTTGGATGGCGTAGCCGACCGCCGCGGGGTTGGCAAGGCTGCGCAGGCGTGCCGCCAGGTGCGGGTAAGCGAGCAGGGAATTGTACTTGGCCGGGGCGATCTGTTCCAGGTCAGGTTCTTTGAAGACAGGTTCGCGCGCAACCACGGTGTTGGCCGCCAGGTCGCCCAGGCGCTGGCACCGCCGCGTCAACAGGCTGGCCGTACCGCCGACCAGGTAGACCAGCGGCAACATGTCCACCAGGCGCAGCAGGTTGCGAAGAGCCACTTGGGGGAACTGCAGTCGCAGCCCCTGGGCATCCACCACGCGCAGGCGGAGCAGGCGTTTGCCCAGCGTTTGGCCGCGCCAGCGCCACTCCAGCACAATGCCGTAGCCGATAGACGCCAGGAAGAAGAGCACCGCGGAAAGCGCCCCGGCCCAGTCCGCGCTGATCGATCCGAAACTATCGGCGGCCTTCCCGATCACATACGCCGCGGTTCCGAGCGCGGCAAGATCCACTGCCCACGCCAGCGCGCGCAGCGCCGGAGTCGCCAGTCGATAGCGGAACACCACGCCTTCGGGCGTCTCGATCTCCAGCGAACGTTGCCGCGGCGCGTTCACCTTTCGCGGCCCGCCCAGCCAAGGAAGACGGTGAGACCGGTAAGCTCGCACAACCCAAACGCGATCTTCAGGGAATACGGAATGGCCGGCTGGTGGTATTGCGAGACAAAACTCTCCATGATTCCGGCCCACATCAGCATGACGGCGGCGCCGGCCATGATGGCGAACAGATCGGGAGCGGCGGCGCGCAGGCGTTCCGCGCGCGAGGTGCGGCCTCCCCAGCCAATCAGGGCGCTGGCCAGAATGAAGCCGGCCTGGCCGCCTAGTAAAATGGACGGAATCTCGACAACGCCGTGCGGCAGCAGCCATCCCGCCAGAAAGGCGCCCTGGCCGGCCGCAATATAATCGGCGCAGACCGCACCCAGGATGACGCCGTTATAAAACAACTCGACGATTGTGCCGAATCCCCAGGTCAGCCCCATGGCGAAGACCAGGACCGTCACCTGGATATTGTGCGTCATCAACTGCGCGCCGAAGGTAGCCTTGACTCCGCTGAGGCGATCTTCCGTCACGTTCTCTTCCTTCTGCACGCGTTCCGCGGGCGACCCGCCGAGGCCGGGAAACGGCATCAGAATGGCCTTCGAGCGCGGATCCTGGCGGATGGCGAACCAGCCGAAGGCGCAGCCTAAGAGCGTAACCGCCAGGGATAGCTGAAAGGCCCCCGCGTGCCGGCGGAAGGCGCGCGGGAACGCCAGGATGGCGGTCTTCCAATGGAATTTCAGTGGACCGCGGGTTTCGTGAATCTCCGAGTAGGCCCGGGATACCAGCGACTCCAGAAAAGCGCGCAGCGAGCGGTCTGTGGCGAAGGTATCGAGTTGCGAAAGGTCCGCGGAGCAGCGCTCGTACAGATAGTGCAGGCGCTGAATCTCCGGCAGGCTCATGCGGCGTTCCGGCGCGGTCTCTATCGCGGAAAGCAAGGCATGCAGTTCGTCCCAGTAGGGGGCGCTCGGTGGAAACGAAACGCGGCAGGTCGATGATCACAGCACCTGCCTCCTTTTCACATCGAGATATTGCGCGGTCACCTGCGCCTTGATGCGCTCGGGATCCACGATGAAAAGCCTGACTCCGCGAATCTGCAAGGCGATTTTCAAGGTCCGCATGCGATTCCACAGAAGCTGCCCGGCCAGTTCCCGATACAGCGAGTCCAGTGTCCCCGGGCGCGCGCTGGAATAGTGGCGTCATGCCGCTGGTCTGCGTGACGTTGACCACGACGACGTGACGCCGCGAGAGCAGGCCGATATCGCGCTCGAAGGTCTCGGCCAGGAGAGCGTCGTCCAGGGAGGTGAAGAAAACCAGCAGCGCCCGGCGGCGCAGGTTGAGTTGCAGGCTGGTGATGCAATCGCGAAAATCGGGGCTCACGCGGTCTGCGCGCAGGTTGTAAATGGTCTCCCGGCAGAGGCGGAAGTGGTCCATACCGTTGCGCGCGCGGAGAAATTTATGAGTACGGTCGCTGAAGGCGATCAGGCCAAAGCGGTCGCCTTGCCGCTCCGCCACCAGAGCCAGGTGCAGCGCGGCGTTGACGTAGTTTTCCAGAATGCCTTCGCGGGCGGAGAGGCGCGAAAAATCGATCACGGCATACACTTCCTGGGCATGCTCCACGCGGTAGAGCTTCACCGTGGGATACCCGCGCTTGGCGGTGGCCTTCCAGTGAATGTCTTCAAAGCTGTCGCCGGAAAGGTAGTGGCGCAACTGCTCGAACTCGCGGCCCCTGCCCACCTGCCGGTAGGTGCGGACACCCAGGCTGGCAGTTTTCAGGAACAGGCCGGCAGTGGCGTGGTCGCGCATATTGGGATATACGCGAAAGATGCAATCTACCGCTTTGGCGGCGCGCGCTTCCCACAGGCCCAGGGGCGAGACCGCTTCGATATATATCCGGCGCAGCGGGTGATCGCCGCGGGCGAGGCCGGTGCAGTTCCACTGCAAAAGCGCGGAGCCCGGCGGCAGCATGGGATCGAGCACCGGCTTTTCCGATTGCATACCCTCCGGCATGACCAGGCCGGCGCGCACTTTGCGTTCCGCGCCGGAGCCGTTTTGCAGGGTCAGCGGCAGTGCCGAGGGAACGTCCTTGGTAAGGCGCAGGTAGGCGGGAGCGACAACGCCGATCTGCTTCACGCGATGCCACCCTGCCCAGGCGTCCACCGCCGCCGCCAGCAGGCAGACCGCAAAGAGCGCGCTGCAGGGAGCAGACAAGGCCGGCGAGAATCCCGCCCCGGCCAGCAGAGGCAGGAAGATCGCCAGCGATATCCAGAGCAGGCGTTGGGAAGGGACTAACATACCGAGCCCGTTGCGTCAGGCCAGGCCCGAGCGTTCCAGCAGGGCGCGCGGGTCTGGCTCGCGACCCATAAAGCTGCGGTAGAGCTCGGCGGGATCTTCGCTGTCGCCTTTGGATAGGATCTTAGCGCGGAACTCGCCGCCGATTTCCGGACTGAAGATGCCGTTGTCGCGGAAGCGGGTGAAGGCATCGGCGTCGAGCACCTCGGCCCATTTGTACGAGTAATAGCCGGCGCCGTAGCCCACCGGTGCGGCGAACAGGTGTGTGAAGGCGGCGATCATAGCGTGCTGCGGGGGCAGGGGTGCGGGACTATACTCCTGGAGCACGTTGCGGGTGTAGGTGATGGGGTCGCCGTCGCGCCCGTCGGAATATTGCACGTGCAGCAGCAGGTCGATGAAGGCAAAGCCGAGTTGGCGCATCTGGCCATTGGCCGCGCGGAAGGTGCGGGCGCGCTTCATTTTACGGAACAGGTCTTCGGGGACCGGCTCGCCGGTTTCCCAGTGGCGCGCAAACAGGTCCAGGGCTTCGCGTTCCCAGCACCAGTTTTCCATGATCTGGGAGGGCAGTTCGACGAAATCCCAGGCGACGCTGGTTCCGGCTAGCGAGCGGATTTCCACGCGGCTCAACAGGTGGTGCAGCAGATGGCCGAATTCGTGAAAAATGGTCTCGACTTCACGGTGCGTGAGCAGCGCGGGCTTGCCGCTCACGGGCGGGGTCAGATTGCCGCAGATCAGTCCCAGGTGGGGCTCGAAGCCATGCGGAGACGGGCCGCCGGTAATCAGGCTGTCCATCCAGGCGCCGCCGCGTTTGTTCTCCCGCGGGAACCAATCGGCGTAGAAACTGCCGATGAAGACGCCGGTTTCGTCGTGAACATTGTAATAGCGGACCTCCGGATCCCACGCGGGAACGCCGGTTTCTTCGGTAACGCGGATGCCGTAAAGGCGGCCGACCAGGTTGAACATTCCGGCCACCACGCGTTCTACCGGGAAGTAGGGGCGGAGCGCCTCTTCATCGAAATCGTAAAGGGCGGCGCGCTGCTTTTCGGCGTAATACGCGACGTCCCAGGGGGCCAGTTCGGGGGCGGAGGGACCTTCTACGCTGCGGCGGAATTCCAGCAGTTCGGCGTTTTCCTCGCGGAAGCGGCGCTCGGTTTTGGCCTTGAGGTCTTCCAGGAACGTCATGGCGCGCGCGCCGCTGTGAGCCATGCGGTCTTCCAGCACCAGGTCGGCGAAATTGGCGAAGCCCAGCAGCGCAGCCTTTTCCCGGCGCAGTTCCAGGATGCGGACAATCAGGCTGCGATTATCGTGAGCGCCTTCGGTTGCTCGCACGGCGTAGGCTTCGTATTCGCGACGGCGGACGGAAGAGTCGTCCAGATACGTCAGCAGTGCGACGTAATCGGGGCCTTGCAGCGTGAAGCGCCAGCCTTCCTGATTCTTGCGCGCGGCACTGGCGCGCGCGGTGGCAATGGCGGTGGGAGGCAATCCGGCGAGTTGCTTTTCGTCGGTGATGACCAGTTCGAAGGCATTGGTGGAATCCAGGACGTTCTCTGCGAATTTGGTAGTAAGTTTGGTCAATTCCACGTCGATGGCTTCCAGGCGTTTTTTGCCCTCCGGGTCCAATTCGGCGCCGTGGCGGCGGAAGGAGTCCATCGTCTTGGTGAGGAAGCGGCGGCGTTCGCCGGCCAGGCTTGCGGCCTCCGGGGTGGCGGCGTACGCCTTCATGGCTTTCCACAGTCCTTCCTGAAGGGGGATGCTGGAATAGAAAGCGCTGACGTCGGGCTGGGCGGCATTGAAGGCCGCTCGCAGCTCCGGATAGGTGGCCACGGACTCCAGATGGCGCACCACGCCCATGGCATAATCTAGCGGCTCGGTAAGCCAGTCGAGTGGATGCATGGTATTGTCGAAGGTGCGTTCTTCCTGATCGCCCGCGATGGCGTTCAGGCGCGCTCTCGCTTCGTTCAGGAGCTGGGTGGCTGCCGGCTGTACATGCGCGGCGGTGATTCGGTCGAAGGGGACGCGAAACGTTACCGTAAGGAGCGGGTTGGATAGGCTGTCACTTTGCATTATTAAGAGGTTAGCAGGTGCGTCTGCCGGTGCAGGCCCGCGGCGTGCAAAAAACAACAAAGACAAAATGGTTAACATAGAAGAACATGGGTTGTAATGAGAATGGGGTGCTCTCCCACCCTCGCCCTGATGAGCGGCTGAACGTTTTTGCCCTGGTAGTTTATATACCTGGAGATCTGGGCGTCTTCCTGGACGAGCTCCGCAGGGAACTGGTGCCGCACTACAACCCCCACGCGCATGTGAGCGTCCTGCCGCCGCGGCCGCTGGCCGTGGAGTGGGAAGAGGCTTCTAATCAGGCGCGCGCGTTGATCGAAAGTTGGACCCCCTTCGAGGTGCATCTCACCGATATTCAGGTGTTTCCGGTGACGAATGTGATCTATATCGAAGTTGGGGGAGGGGCCTCGGAGTTGTACCGGATTCACGCTGCCATGAACCTGACCGACCTCGCGTTCGAGGAACCGTTTGCGTATCATCCCCACGTCACCCTGGCGCAGGAGATTCCGCATGACGGCGTGACGGAGGTACAGGACCTGGCGGAGCAGCGCTGGCGGGAATACCGGGGTCCGCGGGTGTTTCGGGCAGACCGCGCGGCTTTCGTCCAGAACACCGTGGGCAACTGCTGGCTGGACCTGGCGGAATATTCGCTTGGCGCGGTAGCAGTACGGTAGCTACCGCAGCATGGCGAATCCGAAAAGCGTATCTCCGGCGGCGACTACCAGATACTGCGTGCCATCCAGTTCGTAGGTGATGGGCCCGTTGGTGACGCTGTTGCCGAGATTCGCGTGCCACAGCGGATTGCCGTTGGCGGGGTCTAGCGCTACCAGGTTGCCGGCGCCATCGCCTGTGAAGAGAAGTTTGCCGGCGGTGGATAGCAGACCGGCACGGGCTCCGCTTTCCCATTTGTGGGTCCACTTTACCTTGCCGGTTTTGTAGTCGATGGCCTGGATCATGGATTCGCCCCAGCCGCCGCGGTCGTTGCCGCCCCAGCCTTCCGGCTTGTCGCTGGGGTCATAGATGTAATAGACGCTGAAGGCGCGTGAGGCGCTGACGTAGAACAGGCCGGTGTCGGGATCGTAAGTGGGAGGCGGCCAGTTGGTGGCGCCGCCCTGATTCGGCGAGACCAGGGCGCCGTCGAGTTGCGGTTCCTTGGCAGTATTGGGGATGGGCGAGCCTTTGGCATCCACGCCTTTGGACCAGTTGATCTTGACGTACTCGGTGCTCGAAACGTTCTTGCCCGTGGCGCGGTCCAGCACGAAGAAATATCCGTTGCGGCTGGCCTGGGCCACCAGCTTTCGCGGCTGTCCGTTGATTACCCCATCGATCAGGACCGGCGTCTGGGTGGCGTCCCAATCGTGCGTGTCGTGCGGCGAGGATTGGAAGTACCACTGCATCTTCCCGGTGTCCGGATTGAGCGCGACGATGGAAGCGGTGAACAGGTTGGCGCCGGCACGGGCCTTCCCGGCGATGACCGGCTGCGGGTTGCCGGTCGGAACGTAAATCATGTTCAGTCCGGGATCGTAAGTGGGGGTCAGCCACGTCATGCCGCCGCCGTGCAGCATGGCCTCTTCACTGGGCCAGCTTTCCGAGCCGGGGTCGCCCATCTTCTGGGGAACGGTGTACCAGCGCCATTGCAGCTCGCCGGTTTCGGGGTCGTGCGATTCGATGTAGCCGGGCCGGTCGAGATCGTCGCCGCTGACGCCGGTGATGACGTGGTTGCGGATCACCAGCGGCGCCATCGAGCCGAAGTAATACTGGTCCAGGTCGCAGATGGATTTGCGCCAGCGCTCGGAGCCGTCTTTCAGATTGAGCGAGACCATGTTGCAGTCCGGCGTCAGGAAGTACAGCCAGTTGCCGTAGACGCCCGCGCCGCGGTTGCCGATGTGTTCGCCGCCATGGGAGGTCCAACGGTAGTGCCACACTTCGCGCCCGGTGCGCGCGTCCACCGCCCAGACGTGGTCTGGCATGGTGAAGTAGAGAACGCCGTTCACCTGCACCGGGGTCGCGGAAATGCGTCCGCCCGAGATGCCGCTGCCGCCTATGGAGCCATTGGCGCGGTAAACCCACGCCAGGCTGAGCGATGTGATGTTGGACTGGTTGATTTTGGCGAGCGTGCTGTAGCGCCGGCCGGAATAATCGCCGTTATAAGTGGACCAGGTATCGATGGGCGGCGCTCCCAGTTTGGCGGGATCGAGGCCGGTCTGCCCCAGAAGCGCGGCGGAAGCCAGCAGGAATGTGCCGAGGGCTTTCATTTCAGAGTCTCCAGGTAGGCGACGATATCGTGGATGTTCTTATCGGTATAGCGGTCGAGCAGTTCGTGGTGCATTTGCGCCGGGTCGTTCTTGACCACTTCCAGGCCAGGCGTGCGCTTGAAGGAGCGATACTCGCCGGCGCTGTCGCGCAGGGAAACGTTGAAGTCGTCCATCTCTACCAGCCTGCCGGTGACGGGCGCTCCGGAGGCCGGTGTAACCGTGACGGTGACCGGCTTCGAAGGTCCGCCGCGGCCTCCGGGGAACAGGAAGCGCTGCTGCAGGGCCGGAGGATCCATGCGCGAAGCGATATGGGCGAGGTCGCCGGTAGGCGAGTGGCAGGTGGCGCAGCGGCCCGCGCCGCTGAAGTACGCGGCGCCGGCGGTGGCATCTCCGGTGAGCACGTTTTGAATCTGGAGCGCAGCGCGAAGGGTGTTGTAGACCTCCTGATGCAGGGTGTGGGAGAGGTCTTCAATCTGGGCGTCGGTGAGCTGGGCCGCGGGCGTGGTCTGGGTGGGATGGCCTTTGCGGAGGAACGGTCCGATGGTGCTGCCGTAGCGATCGTGCAGGACGATTTCCGAGCGCACCAGGTCTGCGCCGCGCTCGCTGCCGCGGGCGTGAGTGCCATGGCAGGTGATGCACTCGGCGCCGTAGACCTTGCGGCCGCGGGCCGCTGCCGCAGGGTCGATGATCTGGCGATCGGCGGGCCCGGGCGCGAAGGCGTTGCCCCGTCCCCGGCCGGCGGGCGCGGCAGTGGTGGGCGCCGGGCCGTAGACCGCGGTAAGGTAGTCCAGAATCAGGCCGAATTGTTCGGGTGTGCCCTTCGCCCCGCGGGCAATCATGGAGTTGATATTCTCCTGCCACTGAGAGCGGGTGCGGCGCTGCGAGGTGACGGTCTCCAGCGCGTGACACCCGGCGCACACCTCCTGAAAGGCTTCTCTCGATCCGGCCGGAGGCTGCGCGCTGCCCCACGTGGGCGCCAGCAACAAGGCCGCTACACAAATGCCGATTCGCATTCCCAATTCCCCTCCTACGCCGGGCTGGTCCCAACCAGCCATTGACCAGTGTACAATCGCAACCGGGATTCCATGAGGCTCCTTCGAAATTTGTCACTGTTATCGGGGTTGATCGCGGCCGCCATGACCGCGCAGACCATACCGGCCGATGTGACCGGCGTGAAACCCGGGCCCGATTACCGTGGATGCCACCGCCACGGCGCTCGCCGTGCATTGGAAGGACGAAAGGCAGCGCGCGTGGGAGGCCGTCTTTTCGTTGGATGTAAAGCAGCCGCTGCTTTCGGAGGTCTCCGTGGAGGGGCGGAAAGTCATCGAACGGGCCCAGCCCTTTTACCGCTGCGAGACGGGAAAACGCCGCGGCGGATGGGACGCGTTCTTCGATTTTCCGCCGGGCGCGCCGCAAGGCACACGCGCTTTTGTCGCCGAGTTTCATCCGAAGAATGCGCGGGCGCGCTCCCTGGGCGATCGCGTGGAAGTCTCGTTCGACGGGATGCGCATGGGCATCTTCGAAGGCTCGCTACGCTACATCTTCTATCCCGGGGGCCGGCTTATCGAGCAGCAGGCGGCCCTGTCCACGGGCGAACCGGATGTCGCCTACTATTACGACGCGGGGCTGCGGATGACCTCCCACGCCGACGAAACCGCCGGCGGCAACATGAACTCCCACGTTAGCTATTACGATACGGCGGGGCGGTTCCAGACGTTCTCGCCGGTGTACGGCTCGGAGCGCAAGCCCCTGGCGGTGCGCTACCGGACGCTGGCCACGCGCATGGGCGCGGGCTCGGTGGCCATCTTCCCGGCGCCGCACCAGTATCTGTTCGCGCGGGACTACACCACCAACATGGGATACGTCTGGTACACGGCATGGCGCGGGACGGTGTCGCTCGGGATCCGCCAGTTACACGACGACGATTCCCCTTTCTATCCCTGGATGAACGCTCCGCCGGGCACCGTGCAGGAGATGCGCATGTTCCTGCTGGTGAGCGATGAAGACGCGCGCGCCGCGCTGGACGGCGCGCTGCGGTACACGCATGGCGACCGCTTCCCGAAACTGCCGGGCTACATCACCTTCGCCCCGCACTGGCACGTGGCGTATACCATGCAGGCGCGCGAGCACGGGTTCGACTGGCAGCCTCCCTTCAAGCCCGCCATGCAGGCAATCGGACTGGATGCGGCGATGATCATGGATTTTCACGGCGACGGGCATCCGGCGGACAAGGGGCAGATCCGCTTGCAGGAGTTGCAGGATTATTTCCGGGCCTGCGCGGCGCAGTCCGGCAAGGAGTTTCTGCTGATCCCGGCGGAAGAGGCCAACGCGTACCTGGGCGGCCACTGGGCCGTGGTGTTCCCGAAACCGGTGTACTGGCACATGAGCCGGGGGCCGGATCAGCCGTTCACGGTGCAGGACGCGAAGTACGGCGCCGTGTACAACGTGGGCAACGCGCAAGAGATGTGGGAACTGGTGCGGCGCGAGCACGGGTATGTCTACCAGACCCATCCGCGCACCAAGGGTTCGACCGGATACCCTGACGCAATCAAGGACACCGATTACTTCCGCGACCCGCGCTACCTGGGAGCGGGCTGGAAGGCGATGCCCTCCGATCTTTCCCTGCCGCGACTGGGCGAGCGGGCGTTCCGCACCATCGACGATATGAACAATCTGGGCCTGCACAAGCGCATGATCGGCGAGGTGGACGTGTTCCAACTGGACTCGACGCACGAACTGTACGGCCACATGAACGTGAATTACGTGCGGCTGCCGGCTCTGCCTTCGTACGACCGTTATGGCGAGGTGCTGGACGCCGTGGCGCGCGGCGATTCGTTCCTGAGTACAGGGGAGATTCTGATTCCCGATGTGGAGGTGAAGGGCGCCGGCGATGTCGTGACAGCCGCCGCGACGGTGAGCTACACGTTTCCCCTACGGCTGGCCGAGATTGTGTGGGGCGATGGCGCGGCTACCCATCGCCAGACTGTTCCGCTGGAGGACACCCGCGAGTTCGGCAATCGCAAGTTCCGGTGGCAGGCGGAGGCGCCCGGTTGGAAGTGGGCCCGCCTGGCGATTTGGGATGTGGCGGGGAATGGAGCTTTCACCAATGCCGTGTGGCGGTGAGGGCGGATATCCAGGGAAATACGCCCGAATCGAACGGGAGCGCCGGTACCTTGCGGCGCGTCTTCCCGCCGATGCCGGGATCGTGCGGACCCGCCGCATTGTGGACCGTTATATCGACGGCACGGCGCTGCGCTTACGCCAACAGAGTGAGGAGGGACGCCCCATCGTGTTCAAATTCACGCAGAAAATGCCGGCGCGGTCGGCCGGAGCGCAGCAGGGCTTCATCACAACCATGTATGTCAGCCAGGGCGAATACGAGGTTCTCGCAAACCTCCCGGCGCAGACGCTAAGCAAGACTCGCTACAGCGTCCCGCCTTTCGGCATAGACGTATTTGAAGGCGCCCTGGAGGGTCTCGTCCTGGCCGAAGCGGAGTTCGATTCCGCCGCCGCCGCTGACGCTCTGGCGATTCCTCCCTTCCTTTTCCGGGAAGTTTCGGATGATGAGCGCTTTACCGGAGGCCGGCTTGCCCGTGCCTCGCGCCAAGACATGCGGGACTGGCTGTTGGAATATGGTATAGGAGATTTTTCCAAATGAATGCGGCTTCCACCTCCGCGGGTCACACATTCCGGCCCCAGCTTCTGGAACGGCGCGCTCGCCTGCAGGAGGCTGCCGGCTCCGTCTCCGCCGCCTACCTCAACGGCCTCATCGCGGAAATCGACTCCGCTCTGCAGAGAATCGACGCCGGCGCATACGGTCTCTGCGAAACATGCCGCGATGCCATCGAAGCGGACCGGCTGGAGAGTAATCCTCTAGTCCGATTTTGTCTCGACCATCTCAGTCAGGCCGAGCTGCTGGCCCATCAGCAGGATCTCGACCTGGCTACGCAAATCCAGTCCAAGCTCCTGCCGGCAAGGGATATCGTCTCGGAAGGCTGGGACGCGCAGTACCGCTATCAGCCCGTCGGCGCCGTGGGTGGCGATTACTGCGAACTGATCGTTCTGGACGATGGCGAGTCGCTCTTTTTCGCGGTTGGAGACGTCGCCGGCAAAGGAGTGGCTGCCTCGCTGCTGATGACGCACCTCAGTGCCATCTTCCGGAGTCTGATCTCGCTGGACCTGCCGCTCGCGGAACTGGTTTCGCGCGCCAACCGGCTTTTTTGCGAAAGCACCGCGCCGGCCCACTATGCCACTCTGGTGTGCGGCCGCGCCACCGCAAGCGGAGTCGAACTCTGCAACGCGGGTCACTGCAGGCCGTTGCTCTTGCAGCAAGGCGCCAGCCAGGCGTTGGATTCCACCGGTTTGCCGCTGGGTCTCTTCTGTGGCGGCGAGTACGCAGTGCGGCAGGTCGCGCTCCGCGCCGGCGAGAGTCTCGTCTTATATTCCGACGGCATCACCGAGGCGCAGGATCCGGCAGGCGCGGAATACCAGGAACTACGTTTGATTCGTTCCCTGCGGGATTACTGGGGACAAGAGGCCGGCGCGATGGCTGACGGCGTCCTGCGGGATCTTGCCCGGTTTCGCCAAACGTGTCCGCCAGTTGACGATATGACCCTGCTCATCGTGCGCCGGCGCAGTTGAGACTCCGTCACCGTTTATCCGTCGCCGCGCCGGCGCTCATCGCCGCGGCGTGCTGTGCGAAAAAATCTCCGAGTATGCATTCATCGATGGTATTCATTTTGGCCTGCAGCGTGTCGCAGAATTCGTGCAGGCCGCCCGAGATGATCTCGCTTACGTTGCAGTAGTCGAGTTCGGACCGCAACATCCCCAGGCGCTGTTCGGATACGCGGGAAAACGACCCCATCGGCGTTCCCGTAATGGTATGCAGCGACTGGTCCGCCACGCGGATGCAGCGATGCACCGCCCGCGGGAATTCATTGTTGAGCAGAAGGAAACCCACAATCCGCTCCGGCGAGATGCGCCCGTACAGTTTGCGATACATTTCAAACGCGCTCACGCTTTTCAGCACGCTGGACCATTGCACATCGTCGAACGGCGTGCCCACGTCGGCCAGCGCCGGCAATAGGATGAAATACTTCACATCCAGCATGCGGCTGGTCTTATCGGCGCGTTCCAGCCCCGTGCCCAGGCGGATAAAATGCCACGCCTCGTTGTGGCTCATGGTCACTTCCAGGATGCCCTGAAACAGGTGGCACGCCATCCGGATCATGTGGCAGAAATCCGGCAGCGATTCGTCGGCATGCCGGTTGCGTTCGCCGGAAATGAGCAGATACAGGCTGTTGATCTGCTGCCACATTTCCGACGAAATCGTTTCCCGCACCGAGCGCGCGTTCTCGCGGGCCGACTGCACGCAGGAGAGGATCGAATTCGGGTTCTCCGCGTCCAGGGCTAGAAACCGGAACACGTTTTCGCGCGTCGCGGCGCCGTAGCGCTGCTGGAATATCGCGCGGTCGCCCGTGGTGTCTACAATGGGCTGCCACTGGTCCTGATACCCCTGGGGCAGATCCAGCATCATGTTGTGATTGACATCGATGAAGCGGGCCACATTCTCGGCGCGCTCGATGTAGCGGCCCATCCAATAAACGGAGTTGGCCACCCGGCTGAGTAGCGAACTGGTCTCGGACATACTATTGCTCCTGGCCCTGTTGCGGCCCAGCCGCCGGAGGCGCCAGCACCCAGGTGTCTTTACTGCCGCCGCCCTGCGACGAGTTCACCACCAGCGATCCCTTCTTCATGGCCACGCGCGTCAGCCCGCCGGGAAGCACGTATATCTCCTGCCCGCACAGAATGTACGGCCGCAAATCCACATGCCGGCCTTCGAAATGGTCGTCCACGATCGTAGGCACGCGGGAAAGCGCCAGAGTCGGCTGGGCAATGAAATTGCGTGGATTGCTTTGGATCTTCTCCGCGAACTCGGCGCACTGCTGTCTGGTGGCGTGGGGGCCCACCAGCATCCCGTAGCCGCCGGATTCGTTGGCGCTCTTGACCACCAGTTGAGCCAGGTTCTCCAGCACGTACTTTCGATCCTGGTCGCGCCAGCAAAGATACGTGGGTACGTTCGGCAGAATCGGTTCGGCCCCTTCGTAGTAGCGGATCATATCGGGCACGTAGGCGTAGATCACTTTATCGTCGGCAATGCCGTTGCCCGGTGCATTGGCCAGGGCTACCCGCCCGGCGCGATACGCCCCCATCAGCCCCGGCACCCCGAGCAGAGAATCGGCGCGGAATACTTCGGGATCCAGAAAGTCGTCGTCCACCCTCCGGTAGATCACGTCTACGCGCTGCAATCCGCGCGTGGTGCGCATGAAGACGCCGTCGCGCGTCACCACCAGGTCCCGGCCTTCCACCACCTGCACACCCATCTGCTGCGCCAGAAAGCTGTGCTCGAAATAGGCCGAGTTGTAAATGCCCGGCGTCAGCAGGACCACCCGCGGATTGCTCCTTCCAGCCGGCGCGATCGATTCCAGCATCGCCAGCAGGCGGCTCGGATACTCCGTGACCGGCCGCACCGAAAGGCCTTCGAATACCGCCGGGAAGATCCGCTTCAGCACCTCGCGATTCTCCAGCACATAGGAAACGCCCGAGGGTACCCGCAGGTTGTCCTCCAGGACATAATATTGCCCGTCCCGGTCGCGGACCAGGTCCGTGCCGGTGATGTGGCACCACACGCCCCACGGCGGGTTCAGTCCCTGGCACTCCTTCCGGTAAGAGACGGCGGACGTGATCACATCGGCGGGGATGGTGCCGTCCTTGAGGATCTTCTGATCGTGATAGACGTCGTCCAGAAACGCGTTCAATGCATGAATGCGCTGCTTCAGGCCCCGTTCAATGTAGTCCCATTCCGCCGCCGGAATGATGCGCGGCACCAGGTCGAACGGAAAGATGCGCTCCGCGCCCGCGGAATCGCCATACACGTTGAAGGTGATGCCCATCTGCAGCAGCAGGCGCTCGGCGGCGTGCTTGTAGCGCAGCAACTGCCCATCGGAAAGCGACTGAATCGTCTCCAGCAGCAGCCGGACGTGCGGCCTCGGCCGGCCATCTTCCTCGAACATCTCGTCGTAGAAGCCTTGCGTTTCGTAAGCCGAGAACTGCATAGCGCCTCTTCCCGTTTACCTGACGATCTCATCATCTTGGCGCAACTTGGCGGCCGGCGTGAACCAAAGATTTTATCAGCGGAATAAAAAACTCTTGACATGTATCACTTAACTAGTACACTATATTTCTAGATGAAGAGCTTGTCACAAAACGGAAAAAAGCCCTTCGAGTTCCGCTTGGACGATCGGAGCGGCGTACCGGTGTATCGCCAGATCATCGACCAGGTTATGGGTGGCATCGCCGCGGGAAATCTCGCCGCGGGCCATCAACTTCCTACCGTGCGCCAGGTCGCGGTAGATCTCTCCATCAATCCGAATACGGTGATGCGGGCCTATCGCGAACTGGAAATTCGTGGCGTCCTCGAGACCCAGCAGGGAACCGGGACCTTCATCAGCCAGCAGAAAGTGAAGAGGGACGATGTGGAACGGCAGCGGCAGCTCAACCAGTTGGTAACGGATTTCATTTCGCGGGCCGGCGCGGCCGGATTCACTCTGGAAGAATTACTGGAGCAGATCCATGAGCGTCAGAACGATTCTGAAAAGAACAGGCGGTGATGCGATGAGAACGAACCAGATCGACATGCGTTTGAGCGGTGTAGGCGTAACGCTGTGTATAGTGTGTGCCGTGGCGGGCGCCGCGATGTCGGGCCTGTTGGGTAACCCCGCCCCAGCAATTGTCGGAATTCTCGCCGGACTATACCTGCTGTTCTCGCTGCGCGTTGCGGACCAGTGGGAGAAGGTGGCCGTACTGCGCTTCGGCAGGTACGCCGGCCTGCGCGGGCCCGGCATGTTCCACATGATTCCAGTAGTGGACACGCTGAGCAAATACGTGGATCAACGGGTGCAGGTATCGAGCGTTTCGGCGGAATCCACGCTCACGCGCGACACCGTCCCGGTGAATGTGGATGCCATCGTGTTCTGGATGGTGTGGAACGCGGAGAAATCCATTCTCGAAGTGCAGGACTTCACCCAGGCCATCATGATGAGCGCGCAGACCGCGTTGCGCGAATCCATCGGGCGCCACGAACTGCACCAGATGGTGGCCGACCGCGAGACGCTCGGCAAGGAACTCCAGCGGATTTTAGACGAGAAGACCAATCCCTGGGGCATCACCGTGCAGAGCGTCGAGATTCGCGATGTGCAGATTCCGGGCGGGCTCCAGGATGCCATGTCGCGGGAAGCGCAGGCGGAGCGGGAACGCCGCGCGCGGGTCATCCTGGGCCAGGCCGAAACGGAAATCGCCGAGAAGTTCGCCAAGGCCGCGATCACCTACCAGGACAATCCGGTGGCCATGCACCTGCGCGCCATGAACATGCTGTACGAAGCCATCAAGGAGCGCGGATCCATGGTCATCGTGCCTTCCAGCGCCGTCGAGACCATGGGGCTGGGCGGCATGTTGGGCACAGCCTCCATGGGTGGCGCCAAGGTGCCGTAGCGCGGCGCCGTGTGCCAACATGGATTATGCGCTTGATATCGGTAACGATTGCCTTGGCTTTGGGGTGCACCGTCCTGGCCGCGGCAGAGGAAAATAAGACGTCCCAACGGCTGGGTGATGCCGCGGCGTTGTTCGGGGAAATCATGTCGGCTCCCGACAAAGCGATTCCGCAGGACCTGCTGGATAGAAGTGAATGCATCGTGCTGGTTCCGGGAATGATGAAAGGGGCCTTCGTGTTCGGCGGAAAATACGGGCGGGGTTTCGCCCTCTGCCGTCAGGCTGGAGGGCAGGGATGGGGACCTCCGGCCGCCATGCGAATCGAAGGCGGCAGTTTTGGCCTCCAGGTGGGCTTTTCCTCCAGCGACGTCGTTCTGCTGGTAATGAATGAGCGCGGCATGAAGCGCTTGACCACCTCCAAGTTCACCATCGGAGCCGATGCCACTGCCGCTTTGGGGCCGGTGGGCCGCAATGCCACCGCGCAAACCGATGCCCTCATGACCGCCGAGATACTCTCCTGGTCCCGTTCCCGCGGAGTCTTCGCCGGGGCGTCGCTGGACGGCGCCACCATGCGCAACGACCTCGACGAAAACAAAGCCATGTACGGCCACAAGTGGACCGGAAAGCAGATTCTGAACAGCGGCGCCAAAATGCCCGAAGCCGCCGGAAAGCTGATCTCCGAATTGAACAAGTACTCCCTGCGCAAGACGCACTGACTACCGGCCGGTCATAACGTCAGCGTGACCTTGCTCAAGGTCCTCGGCTTGTCGGGATTCAATCCCTTCTGCACGGCCAGGCACGCCGCAAAAAGCTGCGCCGGCACAATGTAAGGAATCGGAGTCAGCACTTCTTTCAGACGCTGCGGCAGACGGATCACTCGCGTGGCGCAACGCTCCACCTCGCGGTTGCCCCCGTCGGTAATCGCGACGATTTCGGCCTCCAGGCCCTTCAAGCGGTCCATCGTCTCGCTGATCGAACTCCACGTCACGCCCGGGGGTGCGAAAGCAAACACGGGAAAGTTCGGTTCCACCAGGGCGATGGGCCCGTGCAGAAAATCGGCCGACGAAAAACGCTCCGCCACGATGTAGCACGTCTCCATCAGCTTGAGCGCGAATTCGAAGGCGTTGGCGTAATTCAGGCCGCGCCCCATCACCACGGCATACCGCATGAACCGGTATCGCTCGCTGAGAGCGTCGATGTCCGGCTCCAGCCGCAGTGCCGCCGCTACCGCTTCCGGGATTCGCTCCAGTTCCGCCATGCGCACACCGCCGCCCAGGGCATACGCCAGCAGATACATGGTCAGCATCTGCCCGGTGTAGGTCTTGGTGGCCGCTACGCTCTTCTCTTTGCCCGCCCGCACAAGAAACACATGCTCGGCGATCCGCGCCAAGGTACTGCGGCTCTCGTTGGTGATGCCCAGCGTTCGCGCGCCCTGCTGCCGTGCCCGCTCCAGCACCAGGTTGGTGTCGGTGGATTCGCCCGATTGGGAGATCGCCACCACCAGAGTGTCGCGATAATCCATGGGCGCCTGATACAGCGTCGCAATAGAGGGCGCGGCCAGCGACACCGGAATCCCGGTGGTGATCTCGATCAGATACCGCCCGAACAGCGCCGCATTGTCCGATGTGCCTCGCGCCACCAGCACGATCAGCCGCGGCCGGTTCTTCTCCAGCAGGCGTTTGAATCGTTCCACACGCCGCATCTCCGCCGATAACGTGCGCGCCAGGGCTTCGGGCTGCTGCCGGATTTCTTCGAGCATTCGAGACATTTCAGTCTCACAATAACATCAGGCGCGGCGAAAATTATCGCAGCGGTGTCTGCGGCCGCGTCTCGGTGCCCACATAATAGGTGCCCGTCACCGCCTGGTTGGGCGGAGCCGTAATCAGCCGCGGCCGCATCAGCAACAACAGTTGCGAATTGCTCTTGTCGTGCTCCCGCGTGCTGGTCAGCGCATCCAGAAACGGCACGTGCGAAAAACCGGCCAGTCCGGCGATCGTATGGGCGTCGCTATCGTTCAACAGTCCCGACACCACCGCCCATTCTCCTACCTTCAGCCGTATGGTCGTCTTCATCGCGCGGTTGGCGATGATCGGAAGGCCGTTCAGCGATTGGCCGGTAAGTACTTTGTACTCCGCATCCAGATCGAGCGTGGTTTCGTCCATGTTGTGCACCAAGGGCGTCACTTTCATAGTGAGCCCCAGATCTTCGTAACTGAACGAGGGAGGCGGCGTATAGTCGGTGATTCCGTTGGTTCCGCTGTTGATCGCGCCCACGCTGAACGATACTTCCACGTTTTGCGTAATGCCATTCGCCGTTATCGAGAGCGAGCCGACATACGTGCTGGCTCCGAGCCCGGTAGGATCGGCGGTCAGCGTAAAGGTAGTCGGCACGTCCGCCGTGACCGCATCGCTCACTCCTGAAATGGACAGCCCCGCCCCGGTGATCGTGGCGGTCAGGGCTCCGCTGGTGGCGCTCGTAACCGTGACCGTCTGCTGCACGGCAACGCCCGTCAGGCCCGAACTTAGCGTGATCGGATTGGGCGAGACCGTCACCCCCGCGGCGGTGCCCCCATTCACAATCAAATTCACCGTCAGGTAGGCGATGGAGCCGTCCGACGCATTGAATTGCACGGAGCCCGTGTAATTGCCCGTGCCGAGATTCGCCAGGCTGGCAGCCGGGCTGATGATCAGGGTGGTGGGCTGATATCCAGTCGTGGTTGTGGTGCCGTTCACCAGCAGCCAGCCTCCCGCGCTCGACGCCGTCGCAGTGAAACTGCCCGTTCCGCTGGTGCTGGAGATGGCCACGCTGGTGGCCGTGGGTAAGCTGCCTCCGCTACCGTAGACCCAGGGAATCGTATTCTGGCTCAAATAAATGCTGCCGGCCGACAGTACCGTGAATGTGACCGGCTCCTCCTGGGTGATGCCTTCCACCGTGACGCTCAGAATGCCCTCGTAGGATTGGGCCGACAGGCCGATCGGGTTTGCCAGAACCGTCAGGGTGACCGGCGTGCCGGGCGTCACCGTGGTTGTAGGAATCGCAATCGAAAGGCCGGTGCCGAATACCGCTGCGCTCAGGTTTCCGCTCACAGGGCTGCTCACGCTGACCGTTTGTTGCACTGTATAACCACCGGTCCCCGAGGAAAGTGCCACCACCGTAGGAGCAAGCGTGAGATTCTGGGTGACGCCGGCGACCGTCAGCGTCACGGTGACGAACGCCACCGAGCCATCCGATCCGGTCACCTCCACCACGCCCGTGTACGTGCCGGGCGTCAGCGCCGTTATCGCGTCGCCGGGGGATACCGTCAACGTGGCCGGCAGACCGCCGGAAAAGACCGCCTTGCCGTTCACTCCCAGCCACGGGCTGGAACTCGTCACGGCAGCCACATAGGTGGGAGCCGACGTGCTGCTGGTCACCGTCACGCTGACCGTCTGCGGCTGGTCGCCGCCGGGTGTGTAACTCCACGTGATGGAGTTTTGACCCAGGCTCAAGATCCCGGTGTTCGTTACCCCTGTAGCGCCTGTGCTGCCAGTGGAAGGAGTTGTTCCCGTCCCCGTGCCTGTTCCGGGATAAACGCCGCCTGAGGTGCTTCCCACGGCACCCTGTGGGCCGTAATAGCCTGCCGTCAGGATCGGATACCGGTTGCCCGCATGAAACGTCGCCGCCTGGCCGTTCACCGACCGTAGCGAGGCGTTCAACAGAACCCTGGCGTCGCTGCGCGAAAACTGCGCCTGGAAGTTCGGCATCATGATGCCGACTCCGAAGGCCGTTTTTCCGCCGCCGAACTTCAACAGCCCGATAATGTTCTGCGGCACATTGACCGGATTATTCAACCAGTTGGTCAGCGGCGTCAGGGAAAACAGCGTGGGGAACTGAACGCCATAGGTCATCGTGTCGTTGTTCGATAGCTCGATGATCTCCATATCGACCATCACCTGGCCCCGCGGATAGAGCAGGTCGCGGAACAGCGCTTCCGCCGGAAGCACTTTGGAAAGGTGATCGCGGATAATTACCGTGTTGTTCTGCGTATCGAACGAGACCTTCTGCAGCCCCATCGCCTGCTGCACGGCGGTGACCATGCCATTGAAATCCTGCGGCGATGCTACCTCCGGCAACCGGATCGCGATGGCCACCGTAGGCTCTACCTCGGTCCGCTTTTGCGGCGTATCCGTGGCCACCAGAAACATCTTGGGTGTAAGCGGCACAATGAACGAATTGGTGGCCGCTTCCAGCGCGTGGAAGGCATCGCGGTAGTTGGCCTCGTGAAGCCGGAAATGGATCGGTTTGCCCGGCTGGTAGTCCCCGTCAAAAACTGCATCGAAGCCGTATATCTTGGCGAACTCCTCGAAGAGCTTTTTGGAGTCTCCCGTGAGGTCGAAATCCCGAACCGCTTCGGCAGGGTCTGGCTTCAGTTCCATCGGGGGCAGCGCGCGCCTGGACGACGCGATATCGAGCGACGTTGCCTGCGGAATCGGAGGCGGTTCGCGATCCAGCGCCATCGCATTGGCAAAGGTCTTTTCCGCATTGGGTGGAAGGGTGATCGTTGGCATCGGCTTGGCTTCCAGGCCTGCCCGGGATTGCACCGCCTCGGCGCGCAGCCAGTACAGATGATTCTTGGGCGCCAGCGCCGCAGCCTGCGAATACAGCAGGTATGCCTGCGCCATGTGCCCTGCTTTTTCTGCCTGCCGCCCCTTTTTGTACAACTGGCGCGCCGAGGGTTCGTCCGCCGCGTAGAGGCAGACCGCCAACAGCAGGCACAGAAATGGGGCACGAGTGCGCACATGGGTTTGACGATTTGTTCGCTATAGGCGTGCAAGCGATTTATTGTGAGAACCTTAGAGAATGGGCGTATGGAAGGTGCTGGTGCAGCGTCCCAGCCTGCTACTGGTGCCGTCAATCGTTTTTGCAATCACTCTGGGCATGGCTTGGGTGGTGCGCCGGGTATTGCTTGCCAGTCTCCGTGCCTGGAACCGGCGGACCAATACCCGCCCGGGCCTGATTGTAGCCGAAGCTCTCGATAGTCCCACCGTCATCTGGATGTTTATTCTGGCCGGCCACCTGGCCATCCAGTCCTCCGAGTTGCCCCCCAAGATCGTCCAGTTATGGGGCCCGAACCTCCTCCTGGCCCTCTGGGCCGTGTCCCTGACCATGATGTTCATGCGCGTGGCCGGCGACATTGTGAGGCACTACGGTGGACAGATACCCGGCGCCGGCGCTCTTCCCGTTACCACCCTGACGCAAAACCTGGCTCAACTGGCTGTGCTGATCCTTGGCATCGTGCTGACTTTGGGAGCCTTCGGCCTCAAGATCACGCCCATTCTGACCGCTCTCGGTGTCGGCGGCCTGGCCGTGGCTCTGGCCCTTCAGGACACCCTGTCCAACCTGTTTGCGGGTTTCTATATCGCCGTGGCAGGGCAGGTCCGGCTGGGCGACTACATCAAGCTGAACTCCGGCGAAGAAGGGTACGTGAGCGACATTACCTGGCGAAGCACAGCTATTCGGGCTCTGTCCAATAATATGGTCATCGTTCCGAACGCGAAGCTGAGCCAGGCCATCGTGACGAATTATTATCTGCCTGAAAAGCGGCTCGGGGTTTCGCTGCAGGTGAGTGTGAGCTATGGCTCCGACCTCGACCGGGTGGAACAGATCCTGCTTGAAATCGTGGAAAAGGGGGCCATAGACATCCCCGGGCTGCTGGCAAATCCCGCTCCGTGGGTCACCTTCGATCCCGGGTTTGGCGATTCCTCTCTCGGGCTGACGCTTGGCTACCAGGTCGCGGAGTTTGCCAATCAATACGGTGTACGGCATGCGCTGAGGAAGCGTATCTATAAGCGTTTTCAGGAAGAAAGCATTAACATGCCTTTCCCCACGCGGACTGTATACCTGCACCAGCCGCCCGCCGGAGAGGAATGAAACCGGACGCAACCCGGATGCGTCTCTCAGAGAAGGTACGGTGAGGAAGGTGCCTGCGGGCCACTCGAATCCCGTCCAACGATCTTTTTTCAGGCGTACTTGCCAAGCTTGGTTCGGTTTGTTACTCTAGGTGAAGTCAGCCGAATGCAAGACCGAATTTCCGGTCGCAATCACTGAAAAATTTTTCCACGGCGTACTTCAGCTCCACTGATGTAAAACAGTCGTGAGCGTAAGCGCCGAAACAAGTTTCGAGGCCTGCAGTAATTTTTGGTATTACGATGCCAGGGATTGCTTGCGCAGATCATTGACAATCTGGTTGGATGCAGTAGAGAAGAAATCGTCAGTCTCTGAGTAAAACTGAAGCGATTGGTCAATACTCATTAACATTAAATGAGAGTTTGATCCCGGCTCAGAATCAACGCTGGCGGCGCGCCTAACACATGCAAGTCGAACGAGAAAGGGGAGCAATCCCTGAGTACAGTGGCGTACGGGTGAGTAACACGTGGATGATCTACCCCTTAGTTTGGAATAACCATGGGAAACCGTGGCTAATACCGGATAAGCTCGAGAGAGGAAAGCAGCAATGCGCTGAGGGAGGAGTCCGCGGCCGATTAGCTAGTTGGTAGGGTAAGAGCCTACCAAGGCAAAGATCGGTAGCCGGCCTGAGAGGGCACACGGCCACACTGGCACTGAAACACGGGCCAGACTCCTACGGGAGGCAGCAGTGGGGAATCTTGCACAATGGGGGAAACCCTGATGCAGCGACGCCGCGTGAGCGATGAAGCCCTTCGGGGTGTAAAGCTCTTTCGGCAGGGAAGATGGTGACGGTACCTGCAGAAGCAGCTGCGGCTAACTACGTGCCAGCAGCCGCGGTAATACGTAGGCAGCAAGCGTTGTTCGGAGTTACTGGGCGTAAAGGGTGTGTAGGCGGTTTTTTAAGTTTGGTGTGAAATCTCCCGGCTCAACTGGGAGGGTGCGCCGAATACTGAAAGACTAGAGTGCGGGAGAGGAAAGTGGAATTCCTGGTGTAGCGGTGAAATGCGTAGATATCAGGAGGAACACCGGTGGTGTAGACGGCTTTCTGGACCGTAACTGACGCTGAGACACGAAAGCGTGGGTAGCAAACAGGATTAGATACCCTGGTAGTCCACGCCCTAAACGATGCATATTTGGTGTGGGCAGTTCATTCTGTCCGTGCCGGAGCTAACGCGTTAAATATGCCGCCTGGGGAGTACAGTCGCAAGGCTGAAACTCAAAGGAATTGACGGGGGCCCGCACAAGCGGTGGAGCATGTGGTTCAATTCGACGCAACGCGAAGAACCTTACCTGGGCTCGAACGGCTTCCCAACGGCAGTAGAAATACTGTTACCCCGCAAGGGGGTGGAGTCGAGGTGCTGCATGGCTGTCGTCAGCTCGTGTCGTGAGATGTTGGGTTAAGTCCCGCAACGAGCGCAACCCTTGTCCTGTGTTGCCATACCGAAAGGTGGAACTCGCAGGAGACCGCCAGGGATAACCTGGAGGAAGGTGGGGATGACGTCAAGTCCTCATGGCCTTTATGTCCAGGGCTACACACGTGCTACAATGGACGGTACAAAGCGTCGCTAACCTGCGAAGGGGAGCCAATCGCAAAAAACCGTTCTCAGTTCGGATTGCAGGCTGCAACCCGCCTGCATGAAGCTGGAATCGCTAGTAATGGCAGATCAGCATGCTGCCGTGAATACGTTCCCGGGCCTTGTACACACCGCCCGTCACATCACGAAAGTGAATTGTACTAGAAGTCTGCAGGCTGACCCGCAAGGGGGGCAGCGGCCCAAGGTATGATCCATGATTGGGGTGAAGTCGTAACAAGGTAGCCGTAGGAGAACCTGCGGCTGGATCACCTCCTTTCTAAGAGAGAACGTGGGTGGAGTTTCGGAAAGCCAAAAGCGCTTGAGTGTACAGCGTAGGCGAGTAAGAAACAGCCGTTCCACTCCACAACCGTCGGCGGCACTTCGGTGCGGCCGATGAGTCCGCTTCAGAACTCCACTTGGAGATTACGAGATTTTCTTAGTGGCTGGAAATTGATTTTTCAGTCCACTGCATCCAACTGGCCTCGATTAGATTTCTGAGGGGCTGTAGCTCAGCTGGGAGAGCGCCTGATTTGCATTCAGGAGGTCGCCGGTTCGATCCCGACCAGCTCCACCAGGTTGGTGGGGCGGCGAGAAAGCTCCACAGGCCGGGCCTGTAGCTCAGATGGCTAGAGCGCACCCCTGATAAGGGTGAGGTCGGTGGTTCAATTCCACCCAGGCCCACCAAAATCAGCAGTTTGCAAACCTCCGGGTTAGCTGATTGCTGAGGCAATCGAGATCTTTGACAACTGAATATTGACGGGCATTAAAACACAAGTAAGCGTTTTAGAATGTGTAGTGTTTGATCGTGTGTGCGAAGTAGATTTTATGGTCAAGCTACTAAGAGCGTGTGTGTGGATGCCTTGGCGCAAGTAGGCGAAGAAGGACGCGATCAGCTGCGAAAAGCTCCGGGAAGTCGCTAATAGGCTGTGATCCGGAGATATCCGAATGGGGAAACCCAATGGGTGCGAACACCCATTACCGTTATCTGAATCCATAGGGTAACGGAGCGAACTCGGGGAAGTGAACCATCTCAGTACCCGAAGGAAGAGAAAACAACAGTGATTCCGCTAGTAGTGGCGAGCGAACGCGGAAGAGCCTAAACCAGGCGATTCGAGAGGAGAGCCTGGGGTTGCAGGACCACAAAACTTCAGGGATTAGGGATAGGGGTTAGGGAATGGGGAACAAACCCCCCACCCCCAGCCCCCAACCCCAACCCCTGAAGTTAAAGAGGGATAGGAAAGTGTTAATCGAACGGTCTGGAAAGGCCGGCCAAAGAGCGTGACAGCCGCGTAGATGAAAATGCAATCCTCCTTTCAGTGGCTCCTAAGTAGGGCGGGGCACGAGAAACCCTGCTTGAATCCACCGGGACCATCCGGTAAGGCTAAATACTCACTTGCGACCGATAGTGAACCAGTACCGTGAGGGAAAGGTGAAAAGAACCCCTGCGAGGGGAGTGAAATAGTACCTGAAACCACACGCTTACAAGCAGTGGGAGGGCTATGGACCGCAAGGTCAAAGCCTGACCTCGTGCCTATTGCATAATGAGCTGGCTAGTTATTCTCAGTGGCAAGGTTAAGCGCAAGCGAGCCGAAGCGAAAGCGAGTCTGAACAGGGCGATGGAGTCGCTGGGAATAGACGCGAAGCGGGATGATCTACCCTTGGCCAGGATGAAGGCCGTGTAACAGCGGCTGGAGGTCCGAACCAGTGTTGGTTGAAAACAGCTTGGATGAGCTGAGGGTAGGGGTGAAAGGCTAATCAAATTCCGTGATAGCTCGTTCTCTCCGAAATAGCTTTAGGGCTAGCCTCTCGTGGTCCGTCGCGGTGGTAGAGAACTGATTGGACTAGGGGCCTTCCCCGGTTACCGAATCCAACCAAACTGCGAATGCCGTGAATGTGTAGCGAGGGAGTCAGACAGTGGGGGCTAAGCTTCATTGTCGAAAGGGAAACAGCCCAGACCGTCAACTAAGGTCCCCAAATTCATGCTCAGTGGGAAAGGAAGTCGGGACGCTCAGACAGCCAGGAGGTTGGCTTAGAAGCAGCCATCCTTTAAAGAAAGCGTAATAGCTCACTGGTCGAGCGGCTCGGTGCCGACAATATAACGGGGCTTAAGCATGATACCGAAGTTACGGATATGGACACTCTTCGGGGTGTACATATGGTAGGAGAGCGTTCTCAACAGCGGTGAAGGTGTATCGAAAGAAGCACTGGAGCGTTGGGAAGTGACTCTGCCAGCATAAGTAGCGAGAAACCAGGTGCGAACCCTGGTCGCCGTAAGTCTAAGGATTCCTGAGAAAGGTTAATCCGCTCAGGGTTAGTCGGAGCCTAACGCGAGGCCGAAAGGCGTAGCGGATGGACAGCAGGTTAATATTCCTGCACTACCTTGTTTCGATCAAGACCGAAGGGGGGACGCAGACCGTAAGCCCTGGTGCGCAATGGTTACAAGCCAGGGTGAAGGGAGGGCCGGAGAGGAAAATCCGCCGGTTCGACTGCCAGGAAAAGCCTCTAAGGAGAGATAAGGTATCCGTACCACAAACCGACACAGGTGGACGAGAAGAATATTCTAAGGCGCTCGGGTGATGGTATGTTCAGGAACTAGGCACATTAGCTCCGTAACTTCGGGAGAAGGAGTGCCCATCGCAAGGTGGGCCGCAGTGAATAGTCTCAGGCGACTGTTTAACAAAAACACAGGTCTCTGCAAAGTCGAAAACGACGTATAGGGGCTGACGCCTGCCCGGTGCCGGAAGGTTAAAGGGAGAGGTCAGCGCAAGCGAAGCTTTGAACTGAAGCCCCGGTGAACGGCGGCCGTAACTATAACGGTCCTAAGGTAGCGAAATTCCTTGTCGGGTAAGTTCCGACCTGCACGAATGGCGTAACGATCTGAGAACTGTCTTAACATGCCGCCCGGCGAACTTGTGGTCCCGGTGAAGACGCCGGGTGCCCGCCACTAGACGGAAAGACCCCGTGCACCTTTACTATACCCTTTCATGGAACTATGGGGCGATCTGCGCAGGATAGGTGGGAGGCTTAGAATCCGGGTTTTTGGACTCGGAGGAGCCAACGGTGAGATACCACCCTGATCGTTCTGTGGTTCTAACCTCCATCCCTAAACGGGATGAGGGACAGTGGAAGGCGGGTAGTTTGACTGGGGCGGTCGCCTCCTAAACGGTAACGGAGGCGCGCGAAGCTAGGTTCAGGCGGCTTGGAAATCCGCCGACGAGTGCAAAAGCATAAACCTGGTTAACTGCGAGACCAACAAGTCGAGCAGATACGAAAGTAGGCTTTAGTGATCCGGTGGTTCTGCATGGAAGGGCCATCGCTCAACGGATAAAAGGTACGCCGGGGATAACAGGCTGATCGGAGTCAAGAGTTCACATCGACGCTCCGGTTTGGCACCTCGATGTCGGCTCATCGCATCCTGGGGGTGTAGAAGCTCCCAAGGGTTAGGCTGTTCGCCTATTAAAGCGGTACGTGAGCTGGGTTCAGAACGTCGCGAGACAGTTCGGTCCCTATCTGTGGTGGGCGTAGGAGATTTGAAAGGGCCTGCCCTTAGTACGAGAGGACCGGGGTGGACGAACCTCTTGTGATCCAGTTGTCCCGCCAGGGGCACCGCTGGGTAGCGAAGTTCGGTCAGGATAAACGCTGAATGCATATAAGCGTGAAACCTTCCTTGAGATGAGATCTCCCAAGCGAAAGCTAAGAAGGGCACAGGAAGACTACCTGTTTGATAGGACGGATGTGTAAGCGTAGTAATACGTTGAGCTTACCGTTACTAATTGCCCGTTCGGCTTGACCATAAAATTTACTGCGTACACACCGGTCGAATGCAACCATTCTTTCCGCTTACAGTGTTTCAAGCCCGTCAATATTCAGAAGTCAGAGGCGCCCCCAGAGGCCCTCTGATGTCGCCAGTTTCTGGGTGACCATAGCGAGAGGGACCCACCCGTTCCCATCCCGAACACGGCAGTTAAGCCTCTCAGCCCCGATGGTACTGCATAGGCAACTATGTGGGAGAGTAGGAAGTTGCCCGGTTTACTTATCCAAAGCCCGATCCCGCGATCGGGCTTTTTCTTATGCACGCGCTAACCGTAGCCTCTCTCGTCCGCGCTTTCTCTGACCCCACCGACGGAGCCGCCGCCAAATCCCGCGAACTCATTCTGCTGCTCCTCGATCTCACCCCGGCCCCCTTCTCCCGCACGCAATTCACTCCCGGCCACATCACCTGCACCGGACTCGTCCTTGCCCCCGACAACGAAAGCCTCCTGCTGGTCCATCATCGACGGCTCGATCGCTGGCTCCTTCCCGGCGGCCACGTCGAGCCAGGCGATGTCCAAACTGGGACGCCGCCCGCCGCGAAGTGGTCGAAGAGACCGCCGCCCAGTCTCCTCCCCGATCCCGTACCGCCCCTCGCCGGCCTGGATGTCCACGGCATTCCCGCCGGTAAAGGCGAGCCCTACCACCTGCACCACGACATCCTCTTCCACTTCCGCGCCTCCACCGGCCGGACCGCAGCTCTCCCCCGAGTCACGAGCCGTTGCCTGGTGCTCCCCCGACGCCTTCGACCGATACTCCGTCCCCGAAAACGTACGCCGCGCCTACGCCCGCGTGCGAAAATTGTCTTCGAGCCAATGAAGACATTCACAATTGCAGTGATCGCCGGCGATGGCGTCGGAACCGAAGTCATCCCGCAGAGCAAGCGCGTTCTGGAGCGAATCGGCAGGAAGCACGACGTCACCTTCGCGTTTCAGGATTTCGACTGGGGCGCCGAGCACTACTTCCGCTGGGGCCGCATGATGCCCGCGGGCGCCATCGATCTCCTCCAACCCTGCGACGCCATCCTTCTCGGCGCCGTCGGCCACCCGAGATACCCGACCACACCACGCTCAACGGCCTGCTGCTGCCCATCCGCCGCGCCTTCGATCAGTACGCCAACGTGCGCCCGGCCTATCTCTACCCGGGCGTGCAGTCGCCGCTCGCCAAGGCCCGGGGCGGCGACATCGATTTCGTCGTCGTGCGCGAGAACACCGAGGGCGAGTACGCCCAGGTGGGCGGCTTCGTCTACCAGATGCAGCCCGATGAAGTCGCCATCCAGACCTCCGTCTTCACTCGCCGCGGCATCGAACGCATCGTGCGCTTCGCCTTCGAACTGGCCATGAAGCGCAATAAGCGCAAGAAGCGTCGCCAGCATCACCAAGTCCAACGCCCAGGGCTTCAGCATGGTGCTCTGGGACCGCGTCTTCCAGGATGTCGCCGCGCAGTTCCCCGACGTCGCGACCGAATCGCTGCTGGTGGATGCCGCCGCCATGAACTTCATCCGCCGCCCGGAGAGCTTCGACGTCGTGGTGGGCTCCAACCTGTTCGCCGATATCCTGAGCGATATTTCCGCCATCATCATCGGCAGCATGGGCCTCGCCGCCAGCGCCAATCTCGATCCGCTGCGCCGCTTCCCTTCCATGTTCGAGCCGGTGCACGGTTCCGCGCCCGATATCGCCGGCAAGGGCATCGTCAATCCGCTGGCCACCATCCTGAGCGCCGGCATGATGCTCGACCACCTGCAAATGGCCGAAGCCGCCCGCGAAGTGGAAAGCGCCGTCGCCGCAGTCCTGGCCGAAGGCAAGGTCCGCACGCCCGACCTGGGCGGCAAAAGCAGCACCGAGGAAGTCACCGCCGCGGTGCTGGAGAAACTCGCCTAGTGGCGGCGGCCGTAAAGCGCGAGAGCACCGGCGGCCACGCTTTCCTGGTGGCCGCGGGCATTCTGCTCAGCCGCATCTTCGGACTGGTGCGGCAGCACATCTTCTCGCATTATTTCGGCCTGCAGAGCGACGCCGCAGACGCCTTCAACCAGGCTTTCCGCATCCCCAATTTCCTGCAGAACCTGTTTGGCGAAGGCGTGCTCTCCGCCTCGTTCATCCCGGTTTATGCGCGTCTGCTGGCGCGAGGGCGATGAGCGCGAGGCGGGCCGAGTCGCCGGCGCCGTGGCCGCCATCCTGGCTGCTCGTCACGTCCGTCGATCGTGCTGGTGGGCGTGCTGGCGACGCCGGTCTTCATCGACGTGATCGCGCTCGGGTTTTCATGGCGCCAAGCGCGAACTGACCATCCGGATCGTGCGCATTCTGTTCCCCGGCGCCGGCCTGCTGGTTCTCTCGGCGTGGTGTCTCGGGGTGCTGAACAGCCACCGCAAGTTCTTCCTCTCCTACACCGCGCCGGTGGTGTGGAACCTGGCGATGATCGCCACGCTGATTGCGTTTCGGCGGACAGCCTGGATGAGTCGCGGCTGGCAGTGATGCTGGCATGGGGGTCGGTGGCGGGGAGCGCGCTCACAGTTCGCGCGTGCAGCTTCCCACGGTCCTGTCGCCTGGCGCGCGCAACTGCGCGTGAGCCTGGACACGCAGGCGGCGGAAGTGCGCGAAGTGGTCCGCAATTTCGTGCCCGTATTCATCAGCCGCGGCGTGGTGCAGATCAGCGCTTTCGTGGACCGGCATGCTGGCCAGCCTCCTGCCCAAGGGCGCGGTGACGGGCCTGGCCACCGCGCAGGTCGCTTTACACGCTGCCGGTAAGCCTGTTCGGCATGGCGGTATCGGCGGCGGAACTGCCCGCGATGTCCAGCGCGCTCGGCAGCGAAGCGGAGATCGCGGCATACCTGCGGCAGCGGCTGAATGCCGGTCTCCGCCAGATCGCGTTTTTCATCGTGCCTTCCGCCATGGCGTTTCTGGCGCTGGGCGACGTGGTGGCGGGCGCAGCTATTCCAGGGCGGGAAGTTCGTCGCCGGACGATGCGCGGTACGTCTGGGGCATCGTGGCGGGTCGGCGGTCGGACTGCTGGCATCGACCCTGGGCCGCCTCTACTCTTCCACTTACTACGCGCTTCGCGATACGCGCACGCCGCTGCGCTTCGCCATCATCCGCGTTGCGCTGACCACCGGTCTCGGCTATCTCTGCGCCCTGCCCGCTGCCCAGGTTGCTGGGCATCGATCCGCGCTGGGGCGTGGCCGGCCTCACCGCTTCCGCCGGCGTCGCCGGCTGGGTGGAGTTCACGCTGTTGCGCCGGACGCTGAACGCGCGCATCGGCACGACCGGGCCTCCCCGCGTCGCTGGTGGCGCGCTTGTGGACTTCAGCCGTCCTGGGCGCCGCGGCCGGCATGGGCGGTGAAACTCGGCGTTGGCCATCACCACCCCATCGTGGTTGCCGTGCCCGTTCTGGGCGCCTACGGCGCCGTGTACTTCGGCGCGACTTACTTCTTCCGCGTCGAAGAATGCGTCAGCACCCTCCAACGTGTGTCGCGCCTCGCGTCTATTGGAACGCGCCGGCCTTCTTGAAGTCTCCGCCCTTGACAATCGATATGGCCGCTGGATCCACGTGCCGTTTGAACGCGTCATTGACCTGTGCCGGCGTCAGCGCCGCCACCGCAGTCTCCATCCTGGCATCCCAATCCAAGGTGCGGCCCCAGCGCTCGCGAGTCATCAGCAGGTTCGCGATCGATGCCTCTTCAGCGCGCGCCACGGCGCGCTCCTCCAGCCACGTCTTCTTGGCCTTTTCCACTTCGTCGGCCGTGAAGCCGTCCTTCAGTGCCTTGGCCAGTTCGTCGTTGAAGTCGGCTTCCACCTTGGGCATATTCTGCGGCGCCGCAATAGCCGAACCGAACAGCCTGCCGCCATCGTCCTTCGTCGGAATCGAGAACCCGGCATTGGCGCCGTAGCTCAGGCCGTCCTTCACGCGAATCCGCTGGAACAGCCGCGAATTCGGCGTGCCGCCGAACACCATCCCCGCGATCGTCAGCGCCGGTTCATCCGGATCTTCATCGCTCATCTTCAGCGGCATTCCGAACATGAACAGCGCATTCTGTTTGTCGGGCGTTTCGATCTTGCGATTGATCGCTTCCACCTTCGCGTAAGGATTCAGGATGCGCGCGTAAGGGCTGGCGCTCTTCCAATCTCCGAACAGTTCCGTAACCACCTTCTGGATCTGCGCCGGGTCGAACTGTCCGCTAATGACGATCTCGCCTTCGCCCGCCCCATAGAACTGCGCATACATCTTGCGAACCTCGTCGAGCGTCACCTTCTTCAGATCCTCGATCTGTTCGTCGATCGTCGAAACGTACCGCACGTCGCCGCGCTTATATTGGGAACTCATGTGGCGGCTCATTTCCAGCGATGCCAGGCTCGTCGGCTCGGTCTTGGCGCTCTCCGCGCCGGCGATCCGCTGCTGCCGTATCTGTTCGAATTCCGCTTCGGGGAACGAGGGCTCGCGCAGCAGTTCCCGCGCGAAGCGCAGCGAATCGGCCAGGTTCGCCTCCAGCGTGCGAATGTTGGCCGACGCCGAGTTGACGCCGCCCGAGACGTTGATCTGCGCCTTCAACCGGTCGGTCTCGTCCTGGATCTGCTGGCGGTTCTTGTTCTTCGTGCCGCGCATCAGCAAGCCCCCGGTCATCGCCCCCGCGGTGGACTTCCCAAATAGCGATTTTTCGTCGCCGAAACGCACAATCATAGACGCCACCACGGTGCCTCCGCGCGTCTTCTTCGGGAACATCACCAGCTTCAGTCCGTTCGGCAGCTTGGTGCGAATCACGCGCGCCTCAATGTTCTTGGGTGTGGGGTCGAACGCTTCGCCCTGCTGAATCGTCGCCGCCGCCTTTGTAATCCTTGAACCGTGCCGCCGTGTCGGGCGTGGGCGGAATCTCGGCCCGGTCGGGAGCAGTCGTCGGAATGAACTCGCCCAGCGTCCGGTTGGAGGATTTCAGATAAGCCTTGGCCACGCGCGTCACATCGGCCGGCGTAACTTTGCCGATTTCGTCGCGCGTCAGAGAAAAACTCCCGCCAGTCGCCATCGCCCACGTAACCGCCCAGCATCATTCCCATGGTTTGAGAGTTCGTCAAGGCAAGCTCGATATTCTTCAGCATCCGGCTCTTCGCCCGCTCCACCTCTTCCTGCGTGGGCGGCTCGGCCGACAGACCTTCGACGGTCTTCAGCAGAATCTGCTGGGCCTCGTCGATCGATTGATCCGGCTTGAGCTGCGCGAATACCAGCGCCACTCCGGGGTCGTGCATGCCTCCGGCGCTCATGCTGGCCGCCACGGCCTTCTTGTTGTCCACCAGGGCCTTGTACAGCCGGCCGGTCTGCGGAGCGCCTAACACTTGCGCCATCACGTCCAAAGCCGCCATATCGGGATGCAGCGCCGCAGGAATGTGGTACACCACCATGATTCCCTGAATGTTTCCCACCCGCCGCAGCATCACACTTCGCTCGCCCTCCTGCGTCGGTTCCGCGGTGTACGGCTGCGTCAGCACGCGCTGCGGCTTGGGGACAGAGCCCAGCGTTTCCGCCACCATGGCCAGTGCCTTGGTTTCATCGAACTGTCCCGCGATAATCAGGTCGGCGTTGTCCGGCTGATAGTATTTCTGGTAAAAAGCCGCCAGGTTCGCGATCGGCACTCTCTCCACATCGGTGCGGTTGCCGATCACCGTCTTGCCATAGTTGTGGAAGTTATACGCCGCGGCCATCACCCGCGTGTGCAGCACGTTCATCGGGCTGTTTTCACCCGACTCCATCTCGTTCCGCACCACGGTCATCTCGGTATCCAGATCCTTCTTCAGCATGGTCATGTTCACCATGCGGTCCGTCTCCAGACCCAGCGCCCAGCGCAGATTCTCGTCACCGGCGTTGAACGTCTCGAAATACATCGTCTGGTCGTACGACGTAGTGCCGTTAAAATTGCCGCCCGTCTTATCGGTCAGCTCCCGGAAAATCTCCCGCCCGCTCTTGGTGGTCTTGAAGACCATATGTTCCAGCAAGTGCGCCATTCCGGTCTCGCCATACCCTTCATTCCGCGAGCCAACCTTATACACCACGTTGACCGTGACCTTGGGTTTCGAATTGTCCGGGAACAGTAACACGTGTAAACCGTTGGGGTAGGCGATACTCGGTGACTCCTTCAATCGAGATCACCTTCTGAACGCCCTGCGGCAAGGTTTGGGCTAGCGCGGCGGCAGCCAGAAAAACTGCGGTGGCAAAAACGGAGATACTCTTCTTCAGGCGCATAACTGTCACCCTTTCGAGGTTTGGGTCTGATTATAACCAGCGGCGCGCCTCACCGCATCCGGGTTACCCTTTGAGGTCCCGGAACGCTTCTTCGATTTCCTGCTTCGCCGCCGGTGAAGGCGCCGTCAACGGCAGGCGCGGAGGACCGCCGTAATAGCCATTCAGATCCATCGCATACTTGAGTCCGGGGATGCCGTACTTACTCGTCACCAGCATCGAAGCGCGTCCGATGCGATTCTGCCAGTCCAGCCCCGCCGCTTCGTCGCGCTGCCGGTACGCTTCCCAAATGGCGATCGTCGAGTACGGAGCCGCATTGGCATATGCCAGAATCGCGCCGCACGCGCCCATCAGGAGCGATGGCCACAGCGTGGGCGCGGAACCCACCAGCACCTGAAAACCCGGCTTCACCTCGCGGATCATCTGCATCACCTTTTCCAGGCTTCCCGAACTCTCCTTGATGGCAATCACATTGGGATGTTCGGAAATGCACACTACCGCTTCCACCGGAATGTCCACGCCGGTGGCCTGCGGCCAGTTGTAAATAATCAGCGGAATCTTCGCCTGGTCGGCCACCGCGCGATAGTAAAGCATCTGCGCATCGGCGCGATTCACCAGGTTCTTGTAATAGTGCGGCGTGCGCACCATGGCCGCCTTATAGCCCATCTCCGCCGCGCGGTTGGTCAGCGCCACGGTCTCACGCACGCTCTCCATGCCGGTTCCCGCGATCAGCAGTTTGTCCGGCGCGGCGATGCTTGGCCACCAGCTCCCACACGGTGTACTTTTCTTCCGGTGTCAGCATTACGCTTTCACCCGTAGAACCCATCACCACATAACCCGATAGCGATGTGCGATTCCACTTCTCCACGTTGTGCTGCACTTTTGTTACATAAATATCTCCGTTGTGGTCGAACGGAGTGGCAATCGGTGGGAAAATACCTTGTAGCTTCATTTTCGTTTGAAATTCCACGATAACAATGTTCTCTCTCGAAATCGAATGCGATCCCGAAGATCGCGATCTGCTCGTCGCTGAATTGTGGGAGCAGGGGTCGGCCGGCATCGTCGAACTGAGCCCCGCGCGCGTGCGCGCCTTTTTTGAAGACGCCGCGGATCGCGAAGGGCTGCTCCACCTCTTTCCGGGCTCGGCATGGCGTAGGGAGGAACAGCGCGATTGGGTCCAATCCGCGCGCGATCTCTTGCAGCCCATGGAAGTGGGAGAACGATTCTTCCTGGTGCCCGAGTGGCGCGACGATCCCGCACCGGCGGGCCGCTTCCGCATCGCCGTGAACCCCGGGATGGCCTTCGGTACCGGCGTGCACGAAACCACGCGACTGTGTCTTGAAGCGCTGGAACGAATTGTGCGTCCCGGAATTGCCGTGCTGGATGTGGGAACCGGCTCCGGCATTCTGGCGCAGGCCGCCCGCCTGCTCGGAGCCGGGAAGGTCTACGCCTGCGACATCGATCCGGTGGCCGTGGCCATCGCGGGCAACGGCTTCATCGGATCCGTAAATGCCGTGGCCTCCGCATCGGTGGATGTGGTCGTGGCAAACATAAGTCCCGAAGCGATTATGGAACTCGCGCCCGATTTGTTACGCGTCTTACAACCCGGCGGCACACTCCTCGCCAGCGGTTTTGAAACCCGGGAAGTCCAGCAGGTTAAGTCCGTCCTCCCGCCACTAAGCGACATTCGGGAAAAAGGTAACTGGGCGCTCATCGAAGTCTCCCCGTTGAAAAGCGAAAAAGACGAATAGCCGCAGAAGGGATGGGTTCAGTCTCAAAACCGGAAGCGGCGTCCGTAATAGATTAACGATGCCAGCCATACGGCTAGGGCGGGAGCCAGCACCAGCCTTTGATCGTTGGCGGCGGCCATGGCCATCAGGGCCGCCTGCACGAATCCGTAGAGCACACTCGCCCCGCTGGAGAATCGCCACCGCGTTTGTTCGCGGTGTTCCATCACGGAAGGACCATGCCCCAGGGCCAGCACCACCAGCGCGGCCGATAGACCCGGCAGCGGGGCCAGCGGGAGCGTGAGGGGAATGGCGATTAACAGAAATGCCGCGTCCTTAGCCGCCAGAATCTGCCATCCGGCCAGAGGCAGAAGACGGTAGCACCCAAGCCGCCCTCGCCATCCAGCCCGAACAGGCATAGCCGCAGATGGGATGGGTTCAGTCTCAAAACCGGAAGCGGCGTCCGTAATAGATTAACGATGCCAGCCATACGGCTAGGGCGGGCGCCAGCACCAGCCTTTGATCGTTGGCGGCGGCCATGGCCATCAGGGCCGCCTGCACGAATCCGTAGAGCACACTCGCCCCGCTGGAGAATCGCCACCGCGTTTGTTCGCGGTGTTCCGTCACCGAAGGACCATGCCCCAGGGCCAGCGCCACCAGGGCGGCCGATAGACCCGGCAGCGGGGCCAGCGGGAGCGTGAGGGGAATGGCGATTAACAGAAATGCCGCGTCCTTAGCCGCCAGAATCTGCCATCCGGCCAGAGGCAGCAGACGGTAACGCCCCAAGCCGCCGTCGCCATCCAGCCCGAACAGACACTGGGCGTAACTGGAAAGCGCCAGCATCACCAGAATCGTGAGCGGCACCAGCGCACCGGAGGGGAGCGGCGGACCCAGCAGGCGGTACAACGCGGCGGCGGCGCTGAGCACCAGCGCGCAGTAGAAATCCAGAGTGGCCAGCATTTCCCGCAGATTCTTGCGGATCAGGTGATTGAGGATGCCGGGAAATTGCGGCACGCGCCGCAGCATACCATGCGCCGGCGCCGGGAGTTCGGAGAGCACAAAGCCGGCGGCGATGACTCCTGCCAGCAGCGCCCATAGTCCCACCGAGACCTTGCCCCGCGCCATCACGACGGCCAGCGCGGCCATGATCCAGGTGACCGGGTTGACCCACGGGCTGACGGTGCGCAGCAGTCGCCGTTCCACGCCTCCCAGCGGCCATAACCCCAGGCGCGACCGCGGAATCTTGCGCAGCGGGTCGGTGCTCAGGGGAAATAACAGCACCAGGCCGAGAATCAGGTAGATGAAGGTGCCGGCCTTTTGCAGAAAGAAGGCCGACACGATGAAGAAATTATTGGTGGCAACGGTTTCGAAAGACTTCTGGTCCCGCCGCTGGGCGCGCCACAACGCGCCTAGGATAGCGAGGAGCCGAGCCATTCCAATTCCTCTACCGCGGGCGCTTCCACCAGATCGAAGTAGTGCTGTTCGAGCGATTGCGGCAGCTTGTCGGCCGGCGAATCCCAAACGATCGATCCCTTGCGGATCATTACAATCTGAGTGGCGATGTGCTCGACCACGGAGAGAATGTGGGAGGTCAGAAACACGGTCATGCCGCGCCGGCCGCAGGTGATGAGCATGTCGCGCATGATCTTTGACGTCACCGGGTCAATGGCTTCGAAGGGTTCGTCCAGAAACAGGATTTGCGGATTGGGTAGCAGGGCCATGGCGAACGACGTTTTCTTCCTCATGCCGTGCGAACAGGCGGCGGCGAAGGTGTTGCGGCCGTGCTCCAGGCTCAGGGCGTGCAGAAGTTGGGAGGCGCGCGCCTGGGTGGCCCCTTTGGAGAGACCGTAGACCGCGCCGGTGAGAAGCAGGTGCTCTTCCACGGTGAGATCGTCGAACAGTCCCAGGTCTTCGGGAAGCACGCCGATGCGCCGCTTCAACTCCAGCGAACTGGTGACTGCGTTCAGGCCGCACACTTCCACCTCGCCCGAGGTGGGTGCGAGGAGGCCGGTCAACATCTTGACGGTAGTCGATTTGCCCGCGCCGTTGGGGCCTAGAAACGCGCAGATGGCTCCGGCATCCACTTCGAAGGAAAGGCCGTTTACGGCCGTGACGTCACCAAACCGGCGGGTCAACTTGCGGCAACTGATCATTATCTCATGGTAGAGCAGGCGTCCCGCCTGCGCGCGAACCTCCATCGAATTTCGGGCAACAGCGGCGGCAAATCCGGCGCTCCCGTTCTGCTAAAATTTTCGTCACAAACGACTGGTGGATATCGTTATTAACAGTGTGCAGCCCGCGGAGGAATTCGCGCTAGACCGGCCCCATCCGGACCCGGGGCGGGGTGCGTCCTGGTTCGAAGCCTTATTCCAGGAGCACTACCCGCGCATTACTTCCATGCTGGCGCGGCTGACCGGCGACCGGGGGCAGTCCGAAGAAATCGCCGCCGATGTCTTTTGTAAGCTCTCGCGCCATTGGACGCTGGTGCAGGGAAAGGGCGAACTGACTGCCTGGGTGTACCGGGTGGCCACCAACGCCGGCCTGGATGCGCTTCGTAGTAATTACCGGCGCCGCCGCAGGGAGCAGGAAGCGGGCAGCGAAGCATTGCGCGTGGCGCCCACCGGTGGGGCGCTGGACGAAATGCTGCGCCAGGAGCGTTGCGCGCGGGTTCGGAGCATTCTGAGCGGCCTGAAGCCGCGCGATGCGCAGATGCTGTTGCTGCGCTCCAGCGGACTATCGTATCGCGAAGTGGCGGATGCGCTGGGCGTACCGCCGGGTTCTGTGGGCACGATGCTGGCCCGGGCGGAAGCGGAGTTCGAACGGAAGTTCCGTGCGCGTTACGGAGATGGTTTATGAAGCAATGTTTGCGGGAAGGCGAACTGCGGGCCTGGATCGACGGCGAATTGCCGGCGGAGCAGGCGCCGGTCGCGGAACGGCACGTGGCCGAATGCGCCGCGTGTGCCGCGGCCTATAAGCAGATTGCGGACCGGGCGGTGCGGGTCTCCGGGTGGATGGAATCTCTGTCGGCAGAGATTCCGGGACCGGCGGCCATGCCGGGTCGCCCGGCAATGCGGGCCTCGGCATGGGTCGCGCTGGTGGCGCTGGCAGCGGCCCTGGTGCTGGCTGTCGTGCTGACCCGGCCGCATGGCCATCCGCCCGTCAAACCGCCGGTGAAAGCTATACTCGCGTCCCAGTCCGCTCCGGTTACGGTGCAGGAAGTGCCCATGCCTCCGGTGACGGCCGCGGTATCGGTACCGGCGCTGCCGGTGCGGCGGGCCGCGGCGCGGCGTGCGCGCCCGGCGCCGGTGCAGTATTACATGGCGCTGGACGAAGAACCGATCGATACCGGCCTGGTGATGCGGGTGGCTTTGCCCAGCGGGATGCAGGCGGATGTGATTGTGGATGGGGATGGCCGGGCCCGGGCCATCCGGCCCGTTTCGATGGTAAAGGAGGAGCAATGAGACTGCTTTTGGCAATTGCCGCGGCCCTGCCTTTGCTGGCAGCGGCGGCCGCCGCGCAGGAGAATCAGGAACAATACAAGGCCACGATGAAGGCCGATATGGATCAGATGTTGAGGGGCGCGAAGGTCATCGGCATCGAGGCGGGGATCATGGGGCCGGCGGTTAAAGGGGCGCCTTATTCCGCCGACGAAATCCACGAAACCACCCAGGTGCTGGCCGACGGTACGCGCATTCATAACGAGACCAAGACTACGGTCTACCGTGACGGGCAGGGACGGGTTCGCCGCGAAAGTCCCGGGCGGGTAATGATCTGGGACAGTGCCGCGGGGAGCAGTTACGTGCTGAACCAGTCCAACCAGACTGGCCAAAAAATGCAGATGAATTACATGTACCGCCATGTAGGCCCCGGGGAAGAGCCACCGCCCGATCCGCCACTAAACCTGTTCCGTTTTCAAACCGACGGCACTGGCCCGGAACTGTCGCAGCGGCACGTGATCGTGCTTAGGGATGTGGCTCCCAAGGCCATTGCGGAGGGCAAAGCCGAAGCCCGCATGACTGTGGCGAAGGATCCCAAGAAGGAAACCCTGGGCAGCCAGATCGTCGAAGGGGTGAACTGCGAAGGAGTGCGTCTCACCAACACCATCGAAGCCGGAGCCATCGGCAACGACCGTCCCATTCAAACCGTGGAGGAACGTTGGTACTCGCCGGAGCTGCAGGTGAATCTGCTGGTTCGCAAAACCGACCCGCGCACCGGCGAGGATATCGTCCGCCTCACCAATGTGCGGCGGTTGGAGCCCGACCCGAGTCTGTTCACTCCGCCTCCGGGCTACCAGATGAAGTAGCGGCGCGGCCTGCAGCTACTGCCGGATTTGCTGACTGAGGTAGCGTTCGTAGCCAATCTCGCCGATCTGATGCAGTTGCGCTTCGAGCCAGTCGGCGTGCGCCTCTTCGTCTTTCAGGAGGCGCTCGAACAACTCCCGGGAGGCGTTATCGCCTTCGTCACGGGCGATGCGGATTGCCCGGTTGTACAGGCCCACCGCTTCAATTTCCAGTTTGAGATCGCTTTCGAGCTGTTCCTTGACGTTCTGGCCCACCGAGAGTTTCATCAACTCGGTCAGGTTCGGCGAGGCGTCCAGAAAGAGGATGCGTTCGATAAGCGCTTCGGCGTGCTTCATTTCATCGATGGACTGCTTCTTGATGTAGCTGCCTAATTTGTCGTAGTGCCAGTTCTCGCACATTTCGGCATGGAGGAAATACTGGTTAATCGCAGTCAATTCCTCTTTCAGGGCTTCGTTTAACGCAGCGATCACTTTTGGATTGCCTTGCATAACCGAAGTCTCAAGCAAGAGGAGACCGGAAGTCAAGCTGACGCCGCGCCGGCATGGAGCCTGCGGGTATGCCAATGCTGCCAGGCCATTGACACAACCCTGGCCACCTCCGTGGCATCGAACGGCTTTGCCAGCACGTCGTACGCGCCAAGGTTCAATGCTTCAGCCCACAGGCTGTCGTCGGCCAACCGGGAAGTTACGATCAGGAGAGGGGTATCGGGAAGGGTCGAGAGATGTTCCAACATCTCCTGCCACGTTCCCGGTGACAAATCGCATTCACAAAGCACAACGGGTACGGGCCGTTTCCGCAATAGGGAAATTGACGAAGCGAGTGAGTTACTGGCAACGAGGGCCGGTTCGGAACTGGTGTTCACCGGCCAACCGGATTCCCGTAAGATACGCTCCAGACGGCCGTGATCTTCCTCAACAGGGCTCACGGATAAAACGGCAGACGGTGGCGCGGAGATAGGGAACCTCTCGCATGGGTGATATGTATGGCGATCGAGCGTCACTTCAGATACCCTCTAACTGCTCTTTGTAGCCACTATATCCTGGACAGTGAATCTGACGCGGGAGGATCTTGTGGGTATCCCATCCCTCTTTTGCGGGGAGCTGTTGCCCGACGGGCGGATCATCCAGGAGGTTCGCCGACACTGTAATCCATGTCTCATTCAACCTGAACAGAGGATGATCCGCCCAAACGCCTGTCGCTCCGAGAATGTCCTGGCAGTTCCCGGCTATTCTGACCGAATTTGTCAATTTTGTATCGTGGAATTTTGCAACGATTTTTATTTTGCGACGAACGATGGCGGAGCATCCGCAACAGCGGCGCCCCAGGCTTTGTTCGGTTCGGTACCGAGCTTGAATTCCAGGCGTCCGCCTTTTGCTACGAAGGTGTCGGGAAGCCACGGGCGGGTGGACGGCTTGCCGTTCACTTTTAGCGATTGAATGTAGAAGACGGAGGACGCGGCCTCCGGCGCCTTGATGGTGAGGGTAGCGCTGGAGCGGCTGATCACGATTTCCGGGAAGAGCGGGCTGCCCAGCACCAGTTCCGCGCGGCCCGGAATCTCGGGGTACAGACCCATGGCCGACCAGACGTACCAACTGGACATCTCGCCCAAGGTCGTCATTGCCGGGAATGCCCTTGGGGTCGTCAGACCAGAGGCTGTTGAGGGTTTCGCGGACGATCTGCTGGGTGAGGTAAGGCCTGCCGCCGAAGTCATAGAGCCAGGGCGTGCCGATGGAGGGCTCGTTGTCGAGTTCGGCGTGGAGCGCGCCTTTTTTCGTGACGGCGAGGCTGCCATCGGCGTTGTGGAAGAAGGCATCGAGCCGGCGGACGGCCTTTTCGGTGCCGCCCATGGCGTCGAAGAGGCCCTGGACGTTGAAAGGGACCATCCACAGATAGACGGCGGCGCTGCCTTCCACGAAACCCTGGCCGGTGGAGGGCTGGAAGCGGGGCCAGGAACCGTCTTCGTTGCGGTTCTGGATGTAGCCGCCTTCGGGTGCGGCCTGCGGGTTGAACAGGTTTTTCCAATACTGGGCGCGATCGAGGAACATTTTCTGGTTGGCCGGGTCACCCGCGCGGCGGGCCAGTTCGGACATGGCGAAATCGGCGGTGGCGTCTTCCAGGGTTTCGGCAGCGCCGCCCCAGGCATTGGACTTCGCGGCGATATAGTGCAGCTTCAGCCACTGGTCCAGCGAGGGGCGCTGTCCCACGCAGGCCACGGCGCATCCGGCATTACTGAGGTCGTGCGGGGTGGGGACGGTGGCGGCTTTCAGCAGGGAGGCGTAGGCGCTCTTCAGGTCGAAGCGGTCGCCCCCGAAGGCCAGGATATCGGCCAGGGCGGGCGCGGCGGGGTCGCCGCTCATCACGTGGGTTTCACCGGTGTTGTGGGTCCAGCGGTCCCACTCGCCATCCAGTTGGGTGGCTTGGTTGAGCAGGGACTGCGCCATGTCCGAGGCGATGCGCGGATCGATCAGGGCCACCAATTGGAGTTGCGAGCGGTAGACGTCCCAGCCGGAGAAATTGGCGAACTGGTCGTGCTGGTGCGCGCGGTCGATCTTGTGAGTCTGCCGGTCCATGCCCTGATATTCGCCGCTGACGTCGCTGAACAGGTTCATGTGCAGGAGCGAATGGTAGAGGGCGGTGTAAAAGACGGTCTGTTGCTCGCGCGTGCCGCCGGCAATGCGGATGCGGCTGAGCACCGCATTCCAGGTGCGGTGGGCCAGCGCGCTCACCGCTTCGAACGTGCTTTTATCGGGATTCTCGGCTCGCAGGTTGGCTTCGGCATTTTCGATGCTGACGTAAGAGACGCCGACGCGCACGCCGACTTGGGACGACTTGGCCGGGTCGAAAGCGACCCAGACCCCCGAGCCTTTGCCCTTGGGCGGATAGCCGGCTGTGCCGTAGGTCGTGCCGCCGCTGGAGGAAGTGTCACCGGGCTTGACGGAATCGTCGCGCCAGGCGCCGGTGGAGGCGAAAGGCTGGTCGAAGTGGGCGGCAAAGTAGAGCGTGTAGTAGCTGCGCCGGTTCACGTTTTCACCACGGCCGATATAGCCGCAGAAATTGCCGCTGCTGACTGAACCGGTGACGGTTTGCTTCTTCTTATCGATGGTAACGGCGGACTCACTGCTGCCGGTTTCGCTATCGGAAGCGCGGATGAGCATGGCGGCGGGATGGTCGGAAGGAAAGGTGAAGCGGCCGAAGCCGGTGCGATCGGTGGCGGTGAGTTCCACGGCGGCGCCGTTGTCGAGTTTTACGTTGTAGAGACCGGCGTTGGCGGATTCGTTGTCGTGGGAGAAGGTGCTGTTGTATTTGGGATCGACGGAGGGCGAACTGTCTACGGCCATAGTGACGGGCATGAACGGGATATCGCCGCTGGCGCCCGCGCACCCGGTGCCGGAGAGATGGGTGAGGGAGAAGCCGCGAATGGTTTTGGCGTCGTACTGGTAGCCGCCGGGCGCTGCCACGGGGTTGGGGCGCTGGAGATTGGCGGAGACTTCTTCGGGGCTCCAGGCCACCATACCGAACGGCGCGACGGCGCCCGGGAAGGTGTTGCCGCCGTTGGCCGTTCCGATGAACGGGTTCACCAGGGTCGCGGGGTCGGTTGCAAAAGGTGGGGTGGAATCGGTCTGGGCCAAGGCGCAGGCAGTCAGGGCGCAGAGGGCGGTGAACTTGGTGGGGGACATTGCAGCCTTGATGGTAGCAGCATGAAATCCGCTTGCCAAAAGGCGAATAAAAAGCGAAGATGAGGTATGGCACTCGTGGGTATTGCCCGTCTGGCGTCCCAGAGCGAATTGCTGGAAGCCAAGCGGAGCGTGCAGTATTTCGAGATTCCGGCGCGCAGCATTCTGAACCGCACCAAGCCGAACATGCCGTTCCAGTGGACCATCAACCCGTATCGCGGGTGCGAGTTCGGGTGTAAATACTGCTACGCGCGGTACACGCACGAATTCATGGAGATGGACGCGTACGAGTTCGAAGACAAGATCTACGCGAAATCGGCGGCGGCGCACCTGTTGCGACAGGAGTTGCGGCGCATCGACCGGCAGGACCGGATCGCGCTGGGGACGGCCACCGATCCTTACCAGCCGGCCGAACGCCGGTACGGGCGGACACGGTCGATTCTGGAGGTGTTTGCCAAAGAGCGCGGGCGATTCCTGGGTATCACCACCAAGAGCGACCTGGTGACGCGGGATCTGGACCTGTTGCGGGAGATCGCCCGGGCGAACGTGCTGGGCGTCCATATCACCATCACGACTTTGGATGAAAAGCTGGCGCGGCTGCTGGAACCGCGGGCGCCGCGTCCGGGTTTGCGGCTGGAAGCGGTGCGGAAGCTCAGCGAGGCGGGCATTTGCGTGAGCGTCTTTCCGAACCCCATCATGCCCGGTCTGACCGATGGCGAACGGCAATTGGACAGGCTGGCGAAAACGGCTCGCGATGCGGGCGCGCAGGGCTTTGGAGGCGGTCCGCTGTTCCTGATGCCGAGCGCGCAAAAGGTGTTCCTGCCGTTCCTGGAGCGGGAATTTCCCAAGCTGGCGCCGCGCTACCGGGAGACATTCGCCAAGAGCGCCTACCTGGGCCGGGAATACAAAGACATTCTGCGCGGAGCGGGTGCAGCGCGTGCGCGACCGGTACGGGCTGATGGCGGGTCCGGTGGACTACCGTCCCGAAGTGTGGGTGGAGGAGCAGGGCGAGCTGTTCGCTCTGCAATAATGGTTCGTCATGCGGATTGCGGGATTGGTGTTGCTTGGCGGCCTGGCATGGTGCGCCGGGCCGGATGAGGCCACGCGGCAGTTGAGCCGGGACATTTTCCGGGAACTGATCGAGATCAACACCACCGATTCGGTGGGCAGCACCACGCGCGGCGGCGGAAGCGATGGCGAAACGGCTGAAGGAGGCCGGAATGCCTGCCGCGGACATTCAGGTGCTGGGGCCGAACGATCGCAAGGGCAATATGGTGGCGCGCTTGCGGGGCACAGGCGCGAAAAAGCCGGTGCTGATAATGGGGCATCTGGACGTGGTGGAGGCGCGGCGCGAGGATTGGACCACCGATCCGTTCCAGTTCGTGGAGAAGGACGGGTACTTCTACGGACGCGGCACGCAGGACATGAAGGACAACGACGCGATTCTGGTCACCACCTTCATCCGCTTCCTGCGCGAGCGGTACCGTCCGGACCGCGATCTGATCCTGGCGTTGACAGCGGACGAAGAAGGCGGCAAATCGAACGGCGTGGAGTGGCTGCTGAAGAACCATCGCGACCTGGTGGATGCCGCGTTCGTGCTGAACGCCGACGCCGGCGGCCTCACCACGGCGCACGGGAAGGTGGTGGACCTGGACGTGGAGGCCAGTGAGAAGCAGTACGCCGACTTCGAACTGACCGTGCGGAACGCGGGCGGGCACAGTTCGCTGCCCACGCCCGATAACGCGATTTATCATCTGTCCGACGCGCTTTCGCGGCTGGAGCATTCGCCCTTCCCAGTGGAGTTGAACGAGGTGACGCGGACCTATTTCGAACGGCGGGCGCCGCTGGAAAACGCGCAGGTGAAGGCGGACATGAATGCCATTCTGCACACGCCGCCGGATGCCGCGGCTGTAGCCCGGCTGAGCCAGGACGCGCGGTACAACTCGACGATGCGGACCACGTGTGTGGCCACGCGGCTGAGCGCCGGCCATGCCAACAACGCGCTGCCGCAGACGGCGCAGGCGAACGTGAATTGCCGGATTCTGCCGGGCCATTCGGCGGCCGAAACGGAACAGGCGCTGATCCGCGTGTTTGCCGACGCGAAGGTGACGGTGCGGTACGTGGGGGCGATTGGCGGGACGGAGAAAGCGCCCGACTCGAAGGGCTTTCCCACGGTGCTGCCGGCGGCGGAAGTGCTGCGTCCACTGGAGCAGGTGGCCGCGGAGATGTGGCCGGGCACTCCGGTAATCCCCGAGATGGAGACGGGGGCGTCCGACAGCATTCACACCATGGCCGAGGGACTTGCGAGCTACGGGATCAACGGCGTGGGGATTGACCAGGACGACATCCGGGCGCATGGCAAGGACGAGCGGGTGCGCGTCAGTTCCTACTATGAGGGAGTCGAGTTTTATTACCGGTTTTTGAAGGCGATGACGAAGTAGTCAGGCGATGGCGATTCCGATGTCGCTCTTCCAGGTGACTTCGCGGCCGGTGTAAACGGCTTGGCGCCCGAGGATGCCGATGCAGGTGCTCAAGGCGCTACGCTCCACCACATTGTCCGGACGGTTGTTCACGATGCAAGTGAGGAACGCCTCGATGGCATCGATAGTGATATCGCGTTTGGTGGGCATATCCTCACTGTCGCGCGGCCCTTTATAGTGCGTCATGCGAGCGCGGGAGGTGGCGATGGTGCCCTTGGTTCCGGTGAACTCCTCACCGACTTTGTTGTAGCCGCGCGGGGTCAACTGGTTGGCTTCAAAGTTGACGAAGAAGCCGTTGGGCCACTGGTAGATCACCGTGAGGTTGTCGAGGATGTCCATATCCTTGCGTATCTTTTTGTTGCCGCGGCCCACGGCGGATAACGGCAGTCCGCCCAGGAACCAGTGGAGCACGTCCAGATTGTGGCAATCCTGCTCGACGATGATATCGCCCGAGTATTCCTTGTAGCAGAACCAGTTTCGCAGCTTCTCGACGGAAGGATCGTAGGGCTTGCGGGTGAAGGGATCGTTGGAGATCCAGAAGCCGCGGGCGTTGGCGAGTTCGCCGATATCGCCGTTCTGAATCCGCTTGTAGGCCTCCAGGTACTCGGGACCATAGCGTTGCTGGAAGCCCACGAAGATGGTTTTTGACTTGTCGGCTTTTTTGCCGGCGGCCATGGCGCGCTTGACGCCTTCCACATCCACGCCAATGGGCTTTTCGCAGTAGATGTGCTTCTTCGCCTGGATGGCGGCTTCCAGCATGCGCGGGTGCTCAAAGGGCGGGGTGACGATGAAGACGGCATCGATATCGGGGGCGGCCAGCAGCTTTTCGAAATCGGTGTACTTGCGGGTGTTCTTGGATTTGATCGTGGTTTCCGACTTATCGAACTGGTCCGGAAACTTATCGCAAAGGGCCATCACTTTGGCGCGCGGATCGGCATTGGCGATTCCGGCATCATAGGAGCCGCGGCCGCCGCAGCCGATCAGGCCCACGGCGATCTGCGAATTGGCTTGCGAGCCTCGGACCGATTGTGGGGCCACAATGGTGAAGGCGCCGGCGGCAGCGGCGGCACCCGAAAGGAAACGGCGGCGAGTAGTCTCTGGTTCCATGAGCGCGATTATATGCCAGTGCGCGGCGGCGTGCTCAGTGCGGCGGCGTACGGTCGATAGCGCGGCGCAATTCGGCCACTAATGGCTCGAAATTTTGCCGTTCGGAATTTTCAAGGCGCTGGAGACGCGCCAGGACATCCTGGTAGATTTCTTCGGCGTCGGACACGAGACGCGCGGCTTGGGAGGGACAGGATTCCACGAGATCGACCAGGGAGAAGCCGATCTCGATATCGGCCTCCACCAGTTCGACGCGAACCCGGTGATCCGGTGAAGTACCATAGCGGCAGGGCAAGCGCGGCCTGCTTTCTAGGGGTGAGCCCCTGTTTTCTATCCTGATTATTATACGTGCAAGCCGGCACGCGCGTTATCGAGGGTCAAGGCGCAGTTTCGTGACACGGAGTCCCAACAGACGCCGGTCGCCGGACTCACCGTGCGCGGCGGGAGAGGCGGGACGATCGATCCGAAAGGTCAGGGTGAGCGATTTCCTGGCGGTCCCGAAATGCGGAATTGCGAGGCTCCTCTGGATGGTTTCCGGCGTCTCCACCAGCCATTCGCCAACCGGGTCGGGCTCGCAAATCACCTGTACGCGGAGCGAGGTATGCGCGGGATTCAGGTAAGCTCCGGCTTCCAGAGTCAGCACTGCAGGGCCGTCCAAGGGTGGCGCGAGGGGGATGCGGAGTTGGGCCGCGGGTCCATCTGTCCATGTGCCCCAAGGCTCCGGCAGGGACCAGCCGCTATGGGTGTAGTTCGCGCTATTGCCGCCGGTTTCGAAACGGATATCGGAGCCCAGGCGGTACGGTTCCACGGGCGGGCCGGAGGTCAGGCCGGAACTGGTCGTAAGAAACCTCTCGACCGATGTCAGAAAGCCGGCCTCATCGGCGGGGAGGAACTGGACGTCCTGCTCCTCGTAGAGATAGAAGTTGGAACAGTGATTTTCCGGCCGCGTGGCGCGGTAATAGGCGGTTTTCCGCTCGCGCTCGGGGCGCGACTTCTGGATGAGATCGAGGTGGTCGATCCAGCGATCGAAGAGCATCATGTTGCGCCCGCGAACGGCCACGCGGTCGTGAATGAGCGCGGGCCAGCGGATCAGGTCGGGATCGTTGCGGAAGAGGCACAGCTTGGGGTCGGGGAACCAGGGTTGGTTGGCGATGAAGATGTCGCCCGGGGGGACGAGCCAGCGCCGGGGCACGGAGAGGGCGGTGAGCTGATTGACGCGCATCAGGGCTTCGAGCGGGCGGCGGTCCCAATTGCCGCCGAGGGCTTCGTCATCGTCGATCACCAGGATGTAATCGGCCTTGCAGAAGGCGGCCATTTGAGGGAAGGCGCTTTCGATATTGCCGCCCGTTGGGATGCAATGCACGCGATCGGTAAAGCGGCGGGCGACTTCCACGGTCTGGTCCGTGGTATCGCGGTCCACGCAGACGATCAGGTTGTCCGCGGCGTTGCGGGAGAGGATGGAATGCAGACAGCGGGCGATTCGGCCGACGCCGTTTTTGGTCAGCACGACGGCATCGATAGCCGGGGCGGAGGATCGATCGGCGAAGAGCGCCGGTGGCGGCTGCTCCCGCCGCAGCGCGTATGGCATCATCCGGTCCAGCGCCGCGGAGGATTGTTGTTCCAAATAAGGCGCGGCGAGATCCTCGCGGACGAAGAGCAGCAGATTCTGCCGATACCACCATTCGATGCGCCGGTCTGTCCAGATGCGATCGCGCAGACAATCGGCGGCGACGTAGCCGTGGCGGGCGAAGAGTCTGGCCCAATAGCTGGGCCACTGCTCGTTGAGGTGATTGACGCCGCCCTGTCCGGGTACGGCGGCCGAGAAAAGCATCACGGGCGCGAGCCGCACCAGGGATTCGACAAAGCCGGGCGCGGATTCGGCAGGCAAGTGCTCAGCCACTTCCAGGCTGACCGCAAGGTCAAAGGTGCGCGGCAGGTCGAAGGGCTGGGACGCATCTATAATGCGGATGTGCGAGGCGTCCAGGTGGGCCAGGTGAGGGCTCACCTCGGAAAACTCCAGGCCGAAGATGTCGTCAATGCCGCAGTGCCGAAAACAGGAGAGCCAGGCGCCCGTGCCGCAGCCGACATCCACAACGCTGGCGGGCTTGGTCAGGCTGGTGACGAACGGTACCACGATGGAGGCGGAGCGGAGCGAACCGTCTCGTATCGTATGATAGAACTCATCCCCGTAAAGATGATCCATTAGTCTTGATATGGTCGCATGAATCCTACACCCGCCGGTAGCACGTATCAACGGATTTACAGCAAATACCGGGACTTCACGATGATTCCGGAGGCCACCTATATGCGCAATCTGCGGTTGGCAGAGCGCGTTCGGGATGTGCCGGGCTGCATTGTAGAGTGCGGCGTGTGGCGGGGCGGAATGATCGCCGGGATCGCGGAGTTGCTAGGTCCCCAGCGCCCTTACATTCTGTTCGACAGCTTCGAGGGACTTCCACCGGCGCAGGCGATCGACGGTCCCGGCGCCTTGGCGTGGCAGGCCGATCGCGAAGGCCCCGCCTATTACGACAACTGTTCGGCGCCCCTGGAGGCGGCGGAGACGGCCATGGAGATGTCCGGCGCACACAATGTGGAGTTGGTGCGCGGATGGTTTCGAGACACACTGCCTGCGTACACTCCGCCCGCGCCGGTAGCGCTTTTGAGGCTGGATGGCGACTGGTATGAATCGACGATTCTGAGCCTTACGCACTTGTATCCGCACATGGCGCGGCGGGGACTGATTCTGGTGGACGACTACTACACGTGGGACGGCTGTTCGCGGGCGGTGCACGAATTCCTGGCGCGCGAATCTTCCGCCTGGAGAATCGACCGCTTCGAAGAGGATGTTTGCGTGCTCAGTTGGCCGCAACCGTCGGCGCCCATGGAGGCACTGCCGTGTTTCGAGACGGAGATGGTTGCGATTCGCGCGGCCGGGGACCTGTGCGTGGCGGCGGGATCGCATTTCTCAACGGCCGTGACTGTGGTCAATCGCTCGCCGTGGGATTTGCGGAGTGAACTGCCGCATCCGGTTCACCTGGCGCATCACTGGCTGAGTGAAGACGGGCGGACGATGGTGCAGTACGAGAGCGATCGCACGCGATTGCTGCCGGCATTGTGCCGCGGTGGCTCGGCGGAATATGCCATGGCGGGAGCGGCGCCGGCGGAGCCCGGGAGTTACATTTTGCGAGTCACTCTAGTGCAGGAAGATGTCCGGTGGTTCGATGAGTCGGTGTTTTGCGATGTGTCGGTCACGGTGGTTTAGGCGGCTTGCCGCCAGCGGGCGACCAGGTCAAGCGCGGCGGCAGGCCATTCGGGGAAGAGAAACTGGAAGCCGGCGGAGAGCAGGCGGCCGGGCACGACGCGGCGGCTCTTGAGGACGAGTTCGGATTCGGTGCGCATCAGCAATGCTCCCACTTCGATAAGCCACGCGTGCGCCGGAAGGGCGAGGCGCGTGTCCCACGCTTCGCGGAGGGCTCGCATGAAATTGACATTGCGGAGTGGATTGGGTGAGGCGACGTTGACCACACCGGTGAATTCCTCGCGGGCGATCAGCAGATCGATGGCGCGCGCGAAATCGGCGTCGTGAATCCAGGAAACGAACTGACCGCCGGATCCTTGCCGTCCGCCGAGACCGTGGCGGACGAGGGAGAGCAGCACGTCAAACGCTCCTCCGCGATCGGGGCTGAAGGTGATGGCGCTGCGCGTGGCGATTTTGCGGGTGCGCGGAGTGGGAGTTGAAAAGAAAGCATCCTCCCACGCCTTGGCCACGTCGATCGAGAAGTTCCAGGTATCCGGCGCGCCGGGCTCGCTCCCGCCGAGTTCGCCGCTGGCTTCATCCATGGGGCGATCCAGGGCATGGCGGTAGATGGTCGCGGTACTGGCATTGATCCACAGGGGCGGCGGGTGGTGGAGGGAGGCCATGACCTGGTGGAGCAGGAGCGTGGTGCGCACGCGCGATTCGCGGATGGCGCGCCGGTTGGCCGGGTGGTAGCGGCAATTGACACTGCGGCCGGCCAGGTTGATGCAGACATCGCTTTGCTCCAGATGAGTGACCCAGCTGCCGGGAGTCACTCCGTCCCACCCGGCGACGTGCCACGGGGCGGGTTGCGGGTCGCGGCTGAGGACCGCGACGGAGTGTCCTTGCGCGTGGAAGTGGCGGGCGAGGACGCGGCCCACCTGTCCGCTGCCGCCGGGGATCACAATCCTCACGGGAGATACCTTTGCCAGTCGTCCGACTCGGCGATCTGCCGGATTACGGCGTTTCGCTCGCGGAGCAGGGCTCGCATGTAGCGGCGGAGGAACAGCAATTCGGCCAGCTTTCCGAAAACGGGCAGCGGTGCAACGAAACGAAAGAGGTCGCGCATTTCGGTTTGTCCGCTCGGGATGGCCCGGAAGTAATGATCGTGCTGCAGGGAGCGGAAGGGACCTTCGATCATGGTGTCCTGAAAGTAGGCGGGCGGGTCGAACGCGGTGATCTCACTGGTCAGGTGGTGCCGCAGGGCGAAATGGCGCGCGCGGAAAGTGACTCGCTGGCCCATTCCCAAGAGTCCGGAAGTGACTCCGGCTGTAGCGATAGCTTCTTCGCTCCAGTGGACATTACCGGCCAGGTGGACTTCCACGCTGCGCGCCAGGTCGAAGCAGCGAGTCACAGGTGCATGAATGAGTGTGACTTCCTCCAGGGTCACCATGACTGTTCCGCCAGTGTCTTGATGTGAGTCAGGACGCGTAAATGGATTCGGTGGATGATGGCATCCGACCATAAGCGCCAGTATGGCGCGGGCCACAGGCCGTGCTGGTACCACGAAGTGCCTTCCAGGAGCGTGCGGTTGCCGGCGAGCGGGATCAGGCGGAACTGGCCCTGTTTGGAAACCAGGTAGCCGTGGAGATGTTTGGGAGAGAGGTTGGCATAGGGGCTCCATTCGTGCAAGGGCGCGGGGCTGGAGGTGACTCGAAAACGGAGCAGGCGCGGCGCGTCCCAGACTTCGACCGGTTCTACCACCGGACCCGTGGAAAAGTCGCAATAGCGGACCGCGCCGGGTCCGGAGCCGTCAATTCTGGTGCGTTCGGGATAGGCCAGGCCGGCGCGAAAATACCATTCGTGCGGTGCGGGCAGGTCCGGAAAGCTCACCACGTGCCGCCAGACCTGCTCCGCGGGCGCCCGAATCACGATGGAAGTGCGGACCCGGTAGACGGGCGGAACCGCTATGGCATCGAAGAGGAGACCCGGCGGCAGGAGCAGCAACATGCCGAGGCCGCGCATGGCACGTTTGGGTACGTCCGCCTGGAAGACCAGCCAGCTTCCCAGAATGGCCAGCGGTACGGCGAGAGGCAAGGCCATCGCGATGCAAATCAGCCCTTCCAGGCCAAGGAACAGCAGGAAAGCGCAAGCCGCCAAGGCCGCCAGGGCGCCGACTTTTACGGCCTGTGCCCTGGTGCCGGGCCGAAAAATCCAGGACGCGGTTCCGCCCAGGAGGACCGGAAAGGCGATGAAAACGGTCAGGCCGTAATTGCCAACGCCGATCAGCGCGATGCCTCCGGCGAAGAGGATGGCCAGCAGGAGCACTCCGACGGTGATGCGTGTGAGTGTGTTCATTGCGGTTCTCCCTTCACGATCTCGACCAGTAGCAGAGCGGCCTTGCGGACGGGACGCATGAGTGGAAGGCCGGAGAGCCGGATCAGCGTGGTGACGCTTTTCGCGGAGAGTTCCAGCAGGCGCGCGGTTCGCGACTGATCCGGCGACTCATCGATCACCCAGAAAAAGATCACGCCCATCTGGAAGAACCACAGCACGCCGGGCAGTTGCGGGGCGAGGTCGCGCGGGATGCGCACACCGCAATCCACCAGGATGCGGCGGAACCAGGAGATATCCAGGTTACGGATTTCGAAGGTCTGCCGGCTGAAAGGGGACAGGGGATGGCGGGGGTCCGCGCCGTTGCGCAGGAGAGCGCGCAGAATGCTCCGGTTGGGGGCGAAGTGATCGAGTTTCACCTGAATGACGGCGCGGAGGCGGTCTTCGAGGTGCTTCACGCTTTCCAGCGCGGCCTCCAGTTTGGGCTGCATGTCTTCGCAGGAGCGCTGGTAGAAGTCCATGACGATGGCGTCTTTGGAAGGGTAATAGTAGTAGGCCGCGCCGGTGGCCACGCCGGCTTTCCGGGCGATGTCGCGCATGGTGGCGGTGTCGAAGCCCTCCTGGCGGAACAATTCCAGGGCGGAATCCAGGATGCGGGCAGCGGTTTCTTCCGATTTGGACATATTTTTGAATGTGTTCAAAAACAGAATAGGGCCGAAGCGTCCCGGCTGTCAAGAAGTATTTGAACGTGTTCAGAAAATGCGGATCAGGCGGCCAGGCCGGCCTTCCAGAGCAGGTAGCCGATGGCTTGTCTGAGGTAATTCCAGCGCTCGTGAACGGCGCCGGGATACAGCTCTTTGCGGGGCGATCCATACACTTTCAGGCCGCGCGATTCGAGCATGCGTTTGACGCGGAAGATGTGATAGCCGTCGCTGACCACAATCACCGAGTGCAGGCCCATGCGGCGCATGATTTCGCTGGCCATGGCGGTGGATTCGAGCGTACTGTCAGCTTCGGTTTCGACGATGATGGCGTCTGGCGGCACCCCGCGATTGATCAGGTAGGAGCGGCCCACGCCGCCTTCGGTGAAGACCGGGTCGCCGCCCGCGCCGCCGGTGGTAAGGATGCGGGGAGCCAGCCCGCGCCGGAAAAGCTCCAGTGCATGATCCAGGCGCGCGCGCAGGACCGGGGAGGGCCGGCCGTTATATTCGGCCGCGCCCAGCACCAGGATGACTTCCGAAGGCTGGGCTTCGTCACGCACGGATTGCTGCTGGATGCGGACCGAAAGGTACGCGACGTAGAACAGCAATGCGGTCATCGCCGTGACCAACGCGCTCCATACGATCCTTTTCATCTGCGCTATTCTGATCTCGAAACATTATTGTAAACAGATGCTGAAGGCAGAGACGATCACCAGCGCGGCCAATCCTCTGTTGAAGGATGTGCGGCGCGCCATTGCTCGCGGCGGCTTGACGGAGCAGGGCTGGTGCGTGGCGGAGAGCTTTCACCTGCTGGAAGAGGCGCTACGCAGCGAATGCACGGTGAGAATGGTGCTGGCGGCCGATTCGGTGCGGAGTGCCGCGGAGGCGCACGTGCGGCGTCTGCCCGGCGTGAAAGTGGTGGTGCTGCCGGATGCCCTGATGCAGAACATTTCGGGGACAGAGGCCAGCCAGGGCGTGATGGCGCTGGTGCAACCTCCGGAATGGAGATTGGAACAATTGTTTCGCGGGAACGCACTGGTAGTGGTGCTGGACGGGTTGCAGGATCCGGGAAACGCGGGCGCCATCGTGCGCGTGGCGGAAGCATTCGGCGCGACGGGCGTGCTGTTTCTGAAAGGCACGGTGAGCCCGTTTAACACCAAGACGCTGCGCGCTTCGGCGGGATCCCTGTTCCGGGTGCCGTATCTGCACGGGCTGGACGCCTCACTGGCGCGGGCCGCGCTGCAGCAGAACAGAGTCGCGTTGTATGCCGCCATACCGGCCTTGAACGGGGCGCGGGTGCACGCGTTGGGCGACGTGGACCTGACGGCGAAGTGCGGGCTGATTATCGGCAATGAAGCGCGGGGAGTGAGCAGCGACCTGCGGTCGGCGGCGCTGGATCTTTCGATTCCCACCGTGGGTGTGGAGTCGCTGAACGCGGCGGTGGCCGCGGGGATCATTCTGTACGAAGCGCGGCGGCAGAGAGCCCGAAAGACGTGAGCCTGTTCGACAACACTCCGCCCGGGGAAGACCGGGCCACGGGCAAGCGGCCGCTGGCCGAGCGCATGCGGCCGGAGAGGCTGGAAGACTACGTCGGGCAGGAGCACATACTCGGTCCGGGGAAACCGTTGCGGCGGCAGATCGAGCGCGACCAGCTTACTTCCATCATCTTGTGGGGGCCGCCGGGGGTGGGCAAGACCACTCTAGCCAAACTGATCGCGCGGGTGACACGCTGCGAGTTCATTCCCTTTAGCGCGGTATTGAGCGGCATCAAAGAAATTAAAGCGGTGATGGTGGATGCCGAGAAGCTGCGGAATCTGGGCAGGCGCACGATCCTGTTCATCGACGAAATCCACCGGTTCAACAAGGCGCAGCAGGATGCCTTTCTGCCGTACGTGGAGCGGGGAGACATCATCCTGATTGGCGCGACGACGGAGAATCCTTCATTCGAGGTGATTTCGGCGCTGCTGTCGCGGTCGCGGGTGTACGCGCTGCGCGGACTGACGGTGCCGGAGTTGATGGGACTGCTGCGGCGCGCGCTGCCGGTGGTGGGGCTGGCAGCGCCGGACGAACTGCTGGAACAGATCGCGATCTATTCCAACGGCGACGCGCGGCAGGCGTACAACACGCTGGAAGCGGCAGCGGCCGCCGCTCCGGACGGCACTTTAACCGAGGCCGGAGTGCAGGATGCGATGCAGCGCAAGGTGCTGCTGTACGACAAGGGCGGGGAAGAGCACTTCAACCTGATCTCGGCGCTGCACAAATCGGTGCGGTCGAGCGATGTGGACGCGGCGCTGTACTGGCTGACGCGCATGCTGGAGGCGGGGGAAGACCGGATGTACATCGCGCGGCGGCTGATCCGCATGTCGATCGAAGATATCAGCCTGGCGGATCCGCGGGCGCTGGAGCAGAGCGTGGCGGCCATGCAGGCGGTGCACTTTCTGGGGATTCCGGAGGGTGACCTGGCGTTGGCGCAGGCGGCGATTTACCTGTGCGTGGCGCCCAAGTCGGATGCGGCGTATCGCGCCATGGGGGCGATACATGCGGATGTGGAGAAGACGATCTCCGAGCCGGTGCCGATGAACTTGCGCAACGCGGTGACGCGCTCCATGAAAGAGTGGGGCTACGGCGAGGGGTACCAGCACGCGCACAACCTGGAGAATGCCATTCCGGATATGGAGTGCCTGCCGCCTTCTCTGGCCGGGCGGAGATACTACTTCCCTACCGATCGCGGCCTGGAAAAGCGGATCGGAGAGAGGCTGGAGGAGATCCGGAAATTGAAGGATAAAAAGAAGTAAAACGCTGCAGGCAGGCAGCCCTGCGCTACTTCTTTGGGTTCAGCTTGAGATTCATGACCGCGTCTTTGCGCGAGTCGAACGAACTGAGCGTTCGGGTGGGGCTGGTGGATCCGTCAAATTCGGCCCGCAGTTTGTAGTCCACATCCGTGTTGAGTTCGTGGAAATAGTAGCTTCCGTCCTTCTGCGTGTAGAAGGTTCGGACCTGTAAGGTCTTGGTGTTTTCCAGGTAAACGCGGGCCCCGTCGATCACCGAGCCGTCTGAGGCGCTTACGACACCTTGCACGTTTCGGGTCTGGTCCTGCTTGCCCTTCTTTTGGGCGAACAAGGCCGTTGTCCAAAACAGCAACGCAGCCAGCAGGACCATCCAAACCCGTTTCATCACAAACTCCTATTTCCAGTCTTCGTCCGCATCTTCCTCTTCTTCTTCCAGGAACCCGTCTTCATCTTCTTCTTCCTCTTCGAGATCTTCGGCGGACTCCAGTTCCAAAGGTTCGGTGCCAACGACCTTTAAAGCCGCACCACACTCATCGCAACTGATGGTGTCGCCTTCGTCGACGTCTTCTTCATCCACATCGATCTTTCCATCGCAAACAGGACATTCGACCATGGCAATTTCCTCCCGAATTCTACAGATAACCGATAGACTGCCGCATTCGCAACCAGGTTACTTGCTGCCCATGACCTCATTGTGGCACAGAGACTGAAAACCGGGGATAGCCATTGCTGTGCCAAAATAAAAGTATCCATGCACCAGAAACTGAATGAGAGGGTTGTGGACCTGGATCCACAGGAAACGTCGGAGTGGGTAGAGGCCCTGGATCAGGTGATCGATGAGGCGGGGCCGGACCGCGCCGCATATCTTTTGGAAAAGCTGACGGATCGGGCGCGCGTGAATGGTGCGGCGCTGCCGATTCACCTTAACACCCCGTACATCAACACCATCAAGCCGGAGGAGGAAGTGCCTTACCCCGGCGACCGCGCCATGGAGCGGCGGATCAAAAGCCTGATTCGCTGGAACGCCATGGCCATGGTGGTGCGGCAGAACAAGTACGACGCCGGAATCGGCGGCCACATCTCCACATACGCCTCGCTGGCGACGCTGCTGGAGGTGGGATTCAATCATTTCTTCCATGCCAAGCATGGGGACCAGCCGGGCGATCTGATTTACTTCCAGGGTCATGCTTCGCCGGGGGTTTACGCGCGGGCATTTCTGGAAGGGCGGCTCACCGAGGAGCATCTGAAGAACTTCCGCCACGAACTGCGCGAACATCCGGGACTTTCCTCGTATCCGCACCCGTGGCTGATGCCGGATTTCTGGAATTTCCCCACGGTTTCGATGGGGCTGGGGCCGATTAACGCTATTTACCAGGCGCGCTTTATGCGGTACCTGGAAAATCGCGGCGTAATCCCGCCCACTCCGCGGAAAGTCTGGGCGTTTCTGGGCGATGGCGAGATGGACGAACCGGAATCGATGGGTTCGCTCACGCTGGCTTCGCGGGAATCCCTGGACAATCTGATCTTCGTGATCAACTGCAACCTGCAGCGGCTGGATGGGCCGGTACGCGGCAACGGGAAAGTGATTCAGGAACTGGAAGCGGCGTTCCGCGGCGCCGGCTGGAACGTGATCAAGCTGATCTGGGGCGAGGATTGGGATTCTTTGCTGGCGCGCGACACTACCGGCCTGCTGATGAAGCGTATGGGCGAGGTGGTGGACGGAGAATTTCAGACGTATGTGACGAAGGACGGCGCATACATCCGGCAGAATTTCTTCGGCAAGTATCCGGAGTTGCTGGAACTGGTATCGCATCTGAGCGACGACGAACTGTTCCGGCTGCATCGCGGCGGGCACGATCCCCGCAAGGTTTACAACGCATACAAGGCGGCGGTGGAGACCACGGGCCAGCCGACCCTGATTCTGGCGCACACCATCAAGGGCTACGGCCTCGGCGAAGCGGGCGAAGGGCGCAACATCACGCATCAGCAGAAGAAGCTGAACGAGCAGGAGATCGCGCAGTTCAAGTCGCGGTTCGAGATTCCGATTCCGGATGAGGCGGCGCGCAACGCGTCGTTCTACCGGCCGCCCTCGGACAGTCCGGAGATGGCGTACCTGCACGAGCGGCGGCGCCTGTTGGGCGGATACATGCCCAGCCGGACGGTTCCACCCAGCCAGTTGCAATCGCCTCCGCTGGAGTACATGAAGGAATCGCTGGAAGGATCGGGCGGCCGCGAGGTGTCCAGCACCATGGCGTTCGTCAGAGTGCTGACGATGCTGATGAAGCATCCGCAGTTGGGCAAGCACGTGGTGCCCATCATTCCGGACGAAGCGCGCACCTTCGGTATGGAATCCCTGTTCCGCCAGTTCGGCATTTACGCCAGCAAGGGGCAATTGTACAAGCCGCACGATGCGGAAATGTTCCTGTATTACAAAGAATCCAAAGACGGGCAGATTCTGGAAGAGGGCATCACCGAGGCCGGTTCGATGGCGTCGTTTACGGCCGCCGGCACCGCCTACGTGAATTATGGAACGGAGATGATCCCGTTCTTCATTTACTATTCGATGTTCGGCTTCCAGCGCATCGGCGACATGATCTGGCTGTTTGGCGATGCGCGCGGGAAGGGTTTTCTGTGCGGCGGTACCGCCGGGCGCACCACGCTCTCCGGCGAGGGGCTGCAACACCAGGACGGCCACAGCGTGGTGCTTTCGAGCACCGTGCCCAACTGCATCACGTACGATCCGGCGTACTCGTACGAGATCGCCATCATCGTGCAGGACGGCATCCGGCACATGTACCAGGAGAACCAGCCGGGCTTCTACTACCTCACGCTATACAACGAGAACTATGCCATGCCGGCGATGCCCGCGGATTTGGATCCGGCGCAGGTGCTGAAGGGCATCTACCGCTTCCGGGCGGCCGAAAAGGGGAAGGCACAGGTGCAGCTTTTCGGCAGCGGTCCGATTCTGAACGAGGCGCTGCGGGCGCAGCAGATCCTGGCGGAGAAGTACGGCGTGGCGAGCGATGTGTGGAGCGTCACCAGCTACAACGAACTACGGCGCGAAGCGCTGGACGTGGAGCGCTGGAACCGTTTGCATCCCGATCAACCGGAGCGGACGCCTTACATCGTGTCGGCGCTGAAGGGCGCGAACGGACCGATTATCGCCGCTACAGACTACATGAAAGTAGTGGCGGACCAGGTAGCGCCGTGGCTTTCCGGCCGGATGGAGACGCTGGGCACGGACGGCTTCGGGCGCAGCGACAATCGCGAATATCTGCGGAAGCATTTCGAGATCAATGCCGAATCGATTGCGGCGGCGGCGCTGTCCCGTTTGGTGCGCGACGGTAAGTTCGACGCGAAGAGAGCCGTGGCGGCGTTTGCCGATCTGGGCGTGGATACCGAACGCAAAGATCCCGCGCGCGCATAACGGATTCTCCACCAGGCAATGCAAACCGGCCAACGCGTGGCGGCGCTCGGGATGGCGGTTAGCGCCGTGCTGGCGGTGGTCAAGATCATCGCCGGCGTGGCGGGACATTCCACGGCGGTAGTGGCTGACGGGTTGGAATCCACAAGCGACGTGTTCGCTTCGGGATTCGTATTCCTGGGTCTGACGCTGGCCGCGATTCCGGCGGACGAGAATCACCCTTACGGCCACGGCCGCGTGGAGACGCTGACCGGCCTGTTGATCGGCATGTTCCTGACGGCCGGCGGGGCGCTCATCTCCTACATTTCGGTACAGAGCCTGGGGCAGCCTCGCCAGGCTGTGGCCGGGTTCGTGGTGTATCCCCTGGTGGCCTCACTGGTGGCGAAGGCGGCGCTGGCGGCTTGCAAGTTTCGCTACGGCCGGCGGCTGAAGAGCGCGGCGCTGACGGCCGACGCGTGGAACGACGCCATGGACAGCGTCTCCGCCGTGGCCGCCCTGATTGCGGTGGGGCTGACACTGGCGGCGCCTTCCCGATTCGTGGAGGCGGACCGTTACGGCGGCTTCGTGGTGGGGCTGATTGTAGTGACCACCGGCATTCGCGTGGTATATGACACCGCCATGCAGTTGATGGACACGATGCCGAGCGATGATTTCATGAATCAGCTTCGCGAAGTGGCGCGCGGCGAGCCCGGGGTGCGCGGAGTAGAAAAATGTTTCGCGCGCAAGACGGGCTTGAAGTATCACGTGGATCTGCACCTGGAAGTGGATCCGGAGATGACCGTGCGGCAGTCGCACGACATCGCGCACCGGGTGCGGCTGCGGATTCTGGAGCGGTTGGACTGGGTGGCCGACGTGCTGGTGCACGTCGAGCCGTCTCCGTAGACGCTACTCCCAGCGCAGCGCGCTCATGGGGTCCACTCCGGTGGCGCGGCGGGCCGGAAGGAAGCCGGCGAGAGCGGTGACGGCGGCGATACCGAGCGACGCCGCGGCCATAGTGAGCAGATCGGTGGGTTCGACGCCGAACAACTGCGTTTGGATCAGGCGGGTGACGCCGTAGGCTCCGGCCAGTCCAATGGCTACGCCGATTCCGGCCAACGTCAGGGTTTCGCGCATCACCATCCACACCACCGAGCCTTGTCCCGCGCCGAGCGCCATGCGAATGCCGATCTCGCGCGTGCGGCGAGCCACCATGAAGGCCATTACGCCATAGAGCCCGAGGGCGGCCAGCAGCGTGGCGAGACATCCGAAGACGGTGGAGAGGGCGGCCAGCAGCCGCTCGGTGAGCAGAGAGATTTCCTGCTGGTGATCCACCGTGCGCAGGTTGTAAAACGGCACGCCGGCATCGACCTCTCTCACAGCGGCGCGGAGGGTGTTGAACATCCGGGTGGGGTCGCCGGGAGTGCGGACGTAGAACGTGCCGTCATTGGCGAAGTTCTGCTGATCGCTGGGAACGTAAAGCTCGTAGGGGATCTCGTCGCGCATGCTTTCGTATTTGGTGTCGGCGGCCACGCCCACGATCTGGATATCGGTCTTGGTGCCCGGGTCGATGCCCATGCCGACGTGGCGGCCGATAGGGTTGGCATCGCCGAAATAGCGCTTGACGAATTTCTCGTTGACGATGGCCACTTTGGGCGCGCCGGCAACGTCGCGGTCGGTGAAATCGCGGCCCAGCAGGATGGGGATCTTCAGCGTCTGGAAGTAGCCGGGGGTGCAATACTGCATGTGCGGGTCGGGGCGCTCGTCGGGTTTGGCGGAGTAGCCTTCGATGGTGACCCAGTTATCCCACTCGTTGTCCTCCAGCACCGGGACCACGGCGAAGGCTTCGGATTGCACTCCGGGCAGGGCGTTCAGCCGGTCGCGCAGGCGGCGGTAGTAATCCCTGGTCCATTTGGGATCATAGCGGCTCAGCGTCGGGTCCACATCGAACGCCAGCAGGTTCTTCACATCGAAGCCGGGGTTAAGCGTCTTCAGGTTGCGCAGGCTTTGCAGGAACAGGCCGGCGCCGATCAGCAACAACAGCGAGAGCGCTACCTGTGCCACCACCAGGCCGTTGCGCAGCCGGGCGGAGCTGCCCCGGATCACGCTGCCGGCCTGGTCCTTCAGGGTATTCGCCAGCTTGGGGCGGGTGGATTGCAGCGCGGGAACCAGTCCGAAGAGCGCGCCGGCGAACAGTGAGATGGCGAAGGTGAACGCCAGTACGGTCCAATCCGGCGTGCTGGTGAGCGAGAGGGGTGTGTGGCCGGACGGGAGGAAATCGATCAGCGCCTGGTCGATGAGCACGGCCAGCCCGATGCCCAGGGCGCCGCCCACCGCGGCAAGCACGAAGCTCTCCACCAGCAGTTGGCTGATCAGGCGGCCGCGTCCCGCTCCCAGGGCCAGGCGCACGGCGATTTCCTTCTGCCGCGCCGAGGCGCGCGCGATCAGCAGATTCGCCAGATTCGAGCAGGCGATCAGGAGCACCAGGCCGACGATGCCCATGAGCGCGAAAAGGGGTTTGGAGTAAGCCTTACGCAGGTTCGACCGGCCCTTGGAGCCGGGCATCAATTCCATCCACATCTTGAGGAATTCCTGCTTGACGAAAGGTGACGTTCTGGCGAAGGGCTTCTCGGTCACTTCCCGATTGAGGATCTGATGGAACAACGGCTGCAATCCGGCCTGCGCCTTTTCCATGGTGACGCCGGGCTTGAGGCGGGCGAAGACTTCGGCCCAGCGGAAGCGGTCGTTATTCAGGCGGCCGAAATCGGTGTGGGGCAACTCGTCCCTCATAGTGACGGGGATGCGGATTTGCGGCGCGCGGCCCGGTTCGACCCCGTCGAATCCCGCGGCGCTGACGCCGATGATGGTCAAGTCGCGGCCGTTGACCACCATTTGTTTGCCAACGATTTGCGGGTCGGCTCCGAAGCGCGCGCGCCAATAGCCGTAGCTGAGGACGGCGAGCGGGTGGCCGCCCTGAATCAGGTCGTCCGACGCGGTGAAAACACGGCCCACGGCGGCGCCGATACCCAAAACGGGGAAGTAGTTGCCGGAGACGAAGTCCGCGCCGATCAGTTCCGTACGGCCCTGGAACGACGCGCTGACCGTGCTCGGGTACGTGCAGAACATGCCGCTGAACACCTGGTTCTTATCGCGGATCTCCTGGTACATCGGGTATGAGAGGCGGTCGGGTCCGTTGTTGCCGCCGTAATGTTTGCCGCGTCCGGCGAGCATCACGAGCTGCTCTGGATGTTTCACCGGAAGCGGCTGCAGGATGAGCTGGTTAATCAGCGTGAAAATCGCCGTATTGGCGCCGATGCCCAGGGCGAGCGAAAGCACGGCGACGGCCAGGAAGACCGGGGATTTGCGCAGAGTGCGCACCGCATAGAGGAAATCTCGCAGTAAGACAGCCATCGATCGTTATACTGCGCCACGCGAAAAAGGTTACGCGGCCGGGCAAAAATGGGTTGGCGCTATGATCGATCTATGCCTGTTTCCGTGGATGTACTGCGCACGCACATCGACTACAGCGCTTGGGCCAGTCAACGGCTGGTGCAGGCGGCCGGCGAATTGAGCGAGGAGGAGCTGACTCGCGATTTTGGCACGGCGGATCGCAGTGTACTGGGCACGCTGGTCCATATTTTCGCGGCCGATCGCATCTGGCTCTGGAGGCTGGCCGGCGGTACCCATCCGGGATTCGTGAATGAGGAGGACCGGCATCTTGCGGTGCTGCAAACGGATTGGCCGGCGCTGCACAATCGATGGCGCGAATGGGCCTCGGGACTGAGCGATGAGAAGGTGCGCGAGCCGCTTTCGTATTCCGACATGAAGGGCCGGCCGTGGACGCAGCCGCTTTGGCAGTTGATTTTGCACGTGGTGAATCACAGTACACACCACCGCGGACAGGTGGCCGGGTTTCTGCGCAGCATGGGGCATGCTCCACCGGCGACAGACCTGGTGCTGTACTATCGCGAGACGACGCCCGCGGGCATCACTCGCGCCGCACCGCAGTCATAGGGTCGATGCGCGACGCTTTTCGGGCGGGCAGGTAACCGGCCAGCAGTGCGGCGGCGAGGAGAATCGCCACTGCCAGAGATAGCGCCCGGCCAGGATCAGGACCTCACGCAGCACCATCCAGGCCACCGAGGCGCGCGGCGCGCCCGATGCCATGCGAATCCCGATTTCGCCGGTACGCCGCGCGACGGTGTACGTCATAGTGCCGTACAAACCTATGCCGGCAATGATCAGCGCGAGGAAGGCGAAGCCCGTGCAGAGCCGGGCGAAAATGATCTCCTGATTCATGGTCTGGTCGATCTGCGCCGCCTCGGTCTTGACATTGGTCACTGGCACTCGCGGGTCCGCCTGCTGCACGATTGCCCGCGCGGTCCCGGCATAACTCAGCGGGTCCGCCGGTGCGCAGACGACCGGTTCGAACTCTCCTTTCAGCGAGCCTATAGCGTGCGTTCCGCGCCACGCCGACGATCTCGACGTCCCGATTCCCCAGAGGGGTATCGCGTTCGACCACAATGTGGCGGCCCAAGGTAGTTGCGCATTCGCTCCCTGAACGGTCGCGGCTCCGATCCGAAAGGCGGGCGTCAGCAAGCGCAAAGATCTTATCGCGGGACGATGACCATTTTGCCGACGCCGTCGGCGTAATTCTCCACCAGGCGGAAGGCGTCGGCGATGTGGTCCAGCGGCCGCCGGTGCGTTACCAGGGGGGCGAACCAGTCCATCTGGTTGGTGAGCAACTCCAGGGCGGCTCCCGAATCGTGGTTGGACCGCCGGACGTTGAAAATGGCCAGTTCTTTGCGGCGCATGGGAGAAACCTCAAACGGCACCAGCGCCGCCGAGTGAATCCCGGTGATGACTACGCGTCCGCCGTTACGAACCGCTTGAATGGCCTGGTTGGTGGTGTGCTCCTTGGCGGCGCAATCGATGGCGCAATCCACGCCGCGGCCGCCGGTATCCTTGTGGATGGACTGCACCGCGTCCACCTGGCCGGGGTCGATGGCTTCGCTCGCGCCCATCTGTTTGGCCATCTCGCGGCGATGCGCCACGGGCTCGATGGCCCAGATGCGGGAGGCGCCGGCCAATCGCAGACAGGCGATAGTGTACAGCCCGATGGGTCCCGCGCCGAACACCGCGACGGTCTCGCCAAGCTGCACGGCGGCGAATTTCAGTGAATGCACGGCCACCGCCAGCGGCTCCACGGTGGTAGCCAATTCCAGCGGCATTTCTTTGGGGATAGCGAGCAGATTGTGCGCCGGCAGATTCACGTACTCGCGGAAAAAGCCCGGTAGTCCGGGATTGCTGAGGAATCGAATATTGGCGCAGATGTTGTGGCGGCCGCTGCGGCAGAACTCGCAGTGGTAGCAATAGAGCGCCGGTTCCAGCGCGGCGCGGTCACCCACGGACCATCCGCTGACGCCGTCGCCAGTCTCGACCACGGTGCCGGCCGGTTCGTGGCCGAGCACCATGGGATACGTGCAGGGCGTGTCGCCGATGGCTCCTTCGGCATAGGAGTGCACATCGGATCCGCAGATGCCCACGGCATCCACTCGGACCCTGACCTCACCGGGCGCGGGTCTTTCGAGAGTCTGTTCCACCAGGCGGAACTCGTGGGGGGCAATCAATTCGGCTACGAGCATGGGGTCTATGCTGCCATTGTAGAATAACGACAGATGCTCAATTTCCGCCAGTTCGAAGCCGGCCCCGATCCTTTCGGCCGCAAATTCCAAGTATTGTTTAAATGGCTGCAGACGGCGATCTCGATTCGCCACGCGGATACCGTGGACGTGAAGTTTATTCTGACTGGCGACGATGGCGGGCAGGCCGAAAAGACCATTGCTCTGCCGCACGCTTTCCTGGCGCAGGTGAGTAAAGAGCTGAGCCGCCCGATGGACGATCCATGGTGCGCGCGGCTGGCCATGATGCACCTGCTGCACCTGGTGGAAACGGGTGAAGATATGGAAAAGAGTCTCGTGACGGTTTCCCTTTCAGAGTTGCAGCGGTACGCCGCGGAATTGGCGCGTAATGAAAAGGAAGCGGCCAAGGTTCCGGCATAATTGCTTCACCTTCCTGTAACCTGGACGCGTTAGAGTAGGTTCGGATGCTCCGGGCTTCACCACCCCTTCCCGCGTTTGTTTCGGGCACGGCCCTGACGTGCTTCGCGGCAGTTCTGCTGAAGCTGATGTTTCCCCGCAGCGGCCTCGCCCCGGTGCTTCTGGCGAGCGTGCTTCTGGGGCTGACGGCGGCCGTGCTGGCTGCCATTTTCTACTATTCCGCTGCCGCCCAGGCGCGCGAAATGCGCCGCAGCATGGAAACCCTGCTGCGGCCCAGCCACGATTGGAATTTCACGCCCGCCAGCGACGAGATGTCGGCTTTGGCCTCTTCGCTGCAGCTTTCGGCGCGGCAGGTGCGTGTGATGGTGGAGACCCTGCAGCGCGAGAGTTCGCGTTTGGAAGCGATTCTGAGCAGCATGGTGGAAGCTGTAGTGGCGGTGGATCCGCTGCTGCGTATCACGTTTGTCAACCGCGCTTTTGCGGAACTGATGGGCATGACGCTGCCCATCGTACCCGGCATTCCGCTGGTGCAGGTAGCGCGCGATCACGCGCTGCTTGACATGTGCACGAACGTACTGGCGGCCGGAGAATCGCAGCAGCGGCGCCTGGTGCTTGTGGCAGCGGGCGCGCGGTCATTCGAAGTTCAGGTGGCGCCCCTGGCCGGCGACCCGAACCGCGGCGCCATCGTCATGCTGTACGACGTAACCGATATGGAGCGCCTGGAGCGTATCCGCAAGGATTTCGTGGCCAACGTGTCGCATGAATTGCGCACGCCGCTGGCGGCCGTAACCGGCTACGCCGAGACACTGCTGGAAGGCGCGCTGGACGATCACGAAAACGGCCGCAAATTCGTCGAGATCATTTTGAGCAAGGCCCGGCAGCTCAACAATATTGTGGCCGACTTGCTGGTGCTATCCACACTGGAAAGCGGAAAGCCGCCGCTGCCGGAGCCCATCTCGCTTCGCGAGAGCATTGAAAGCGCCATGCGCACGGTGGAACCGGTGGCGCGGAATCGCGGCGTGCGGCTGGTCTGCGGGCCCTTCGACGATTTGAATGTTCTGGGGCACGAGATCCGGCTGGAACAGGTCTTCGTGAATCTTTTGGACAATGCCATCAAATTCAACCGGCCTGACGGCGAGGTCCGGGTGGATGTAGCACGCGCGCCGGAGAGCGCGTTGGTGAGCGTGAAAGATACGGGTCTGGGGATCCCTTCGCGCGACCTGCCGCGCATTTTCGAGCGCTTTTACCGTGTAGATAAAGCCCGTTCGCGGGCCACCGGGGGAACCGGCCTGGGCCTCGCAATCGTGAAGCATGCCGTCGAGCAGATGGGCGGATCGGTGTCTGTCGAGAGCCGGCTGGGGCAGGGTTCTATATTTACTGTAGCTCTGCCGCCCCTCGATAATAACCACTCCGCAAACTGATGTTCACCGTTTCGTCACCTTAGCTTTCTATACTCGTAACTCCGCCTATGAAACTCACAAAATACGCGCTCATGTTGTGCTTCGTGGTTTGGGCGTCTCTCCCTGTTTGCAGGGCACAGGGCAGCGATCCCAATGAGATAGAAAAGCTGAAGGCGAAACTGGCCGAACAGCAGAAACAGATCGATACGCTGGTGCAGACGCTGAAGGATCAGCAGGCGGCGCTGGATGGAATGAGCAAGCCGGCCGCCGCGCCCGCCACACAGCCTGCCGCTCCGCAGGGAGGCGCCCTGATGGCTTCCAGCACACCGATGCTTTCTCCGGGGCCATCTTCCCCGGCGGTTCCGAAACTGAGCCCTCCGGCTCCGGAGCCTCAGGCGGCTGCCGCCGACCAGCCTTCGCCGCTGCAACTGCAACTGGGTAATATCACCATCACGCCCGTCGGCTTTCTGGATGCCGGCGGCGTGTGGCGCAGCAAGAACGCCGGGTCGGGCATCGGCAGCAACTTCGGCAGCATCCCCTTCGACAACGCGGTTCCCGGCGGCAAGCTGAACGAGTTCCGGTTCAGCCCGCAGAACTCGCGCATCGGCTTCCGCATCGACGGCAACTGGAAGGGCACTCGCTTCATGAACTACCTGGAAACCGACTTCCTGGGCACCGGCGCGGCCAACAACATCGGCGATCACCAACGGCGCGTTCGTGCCCCGCCTGCGCCTGTTCTGGGTGAGCATGCGCAAGGGCGGCTGGGAAGTGCTGGCCGGCCAGAGCTGGAGCATGTTCACCCCCAACCGCAAAGGCATCTCGGCGCTGCCGGGCGACATCTTCTACAGCCAGGTCTTCGACGTGAATTACTTGATCGGCCTGCCGTGGACCCGCCAGCCTGGCTTCCGCGTTCTCTATCACGGGCCCGGCGACAAGATGACCTTCGGTCTCTCCGCGGAGCAGCCCAACCAGTACATGGGCGGCTACGGCGGCGGCGGCCAGATCGTGCTGCCTTCGGCGCTCAGCGCGATTGCCGGCTCGCAGTTGGATAACGGCAGCGCCAGCTTCCTGAGCACGCCCAACACGGCGCCCGGACATCATCGCCAAGCTGGCGTTCGATCCGAATTCCCGCGTGCACTTCGAAGTCGGCGGCATCGCCGCGCACTTTCAAGATGTACAACCCCACCACCGGCCAGCCCGACTCCGGGCAAGACGTTCCACCAAGGCTGGCGGGGGCGGCGAAGTCAACGGCAATTTCGAAGTGGCCAAGAACTTCCGCCTGATCACCAACAACCAGTTCGGCGACGGCATCGGCCGCTATTTCTTCGGCAACGCTCCCGACGTGGTGGTGCGCGCCGATGGCAGCCTCAGCCCCATCCACACCTTCAGCACCGTGGATGGTTTTGAGGCCACCGTACAAGAACACCCTGCTGTACTTCTATTTCGGCGGTATCTACATCGGCAAGAACGTGGCGGTGGATACCAACGGCACAGCCTGGTCGGCTGGGGCTACACGGGATCGTCCAACGGCCAGAACCGCTCCGTCAACGAATACACATTCGGCTTCAACCAGACCCTGTGGAAGAGCGCGGCGTATGGCGCGGTCAACATCATGGGGCAGTACGAATACGCCACGCGCACGCCCTGGTACGTGGCTACTGGGGCGCTCGAATCACGCCAGCGACAACACGGTTTATTTCGATCTTCGGTATACCCTGCCCGGCGGTGCCGCCGGCGATAAGTAGACGCGATCTCGGATTTCGCGCGGATTCTGTAACACGAACTGTAACATCTCTGTAATGTCAAAATGGGAACGTAAAAGGAGGAATTACGATGAAAATCAGTAGCAACCTGGTGTTGGCGTGCTGGCTGCTGCTCGGCCTGACGTGATCGCCGCCGCGCAACCGATCAATGCGCGCGGGCGCGACCTTCCCGGCCGTGATCTATCAGAAGTGGTTCGACGAATACCACAAACTGCATCCCAGGCATTGCAGATCAACTACCAGTCGATCGGCTCCGGCGGCGGCATCGCCCAGCTTGACAGGCGGACGGTGGATTTCGGCGCCTCCGACATGCCCATGACGCGACGCTGAAATCGCCAAGGTCGAAGATGCACGGCGCTGCATTTCCCCACGGTGCTGGGCGGCGGTTGTGCCCACCTACAACATCCCAGGCGTCACGCAGTCTTGAAGTTCACTGCCGAGACGCTGGCGGGGATCTTCCTGGGCAAGATCAAGAAGTGGAACGACCCGCAGCTTGGCCAAGGACAATCCGGGCGTCAAGCTGCCGGCGAAGGACATCGTGGTGGTGCACCGCTCCGACGGCAGCGGAACCACGTTTGTGTGGACGGATTACCTTTCCAAGGTCAGCCCCGAATGGAAGAGCAAGGTCGGGCGCCGAGTACTCGGTGAACTGGCCGGTGCGGACTGGGCGGCAAGGGCAACGAAGGAGTCGCCGGACTGGTGAAGCAGACGCCGAATTCGATCGGCTATGTGGAACTGGTCTACGCGCTGCAGAACCAAGATGAGCTACGGCACGGTGAGGAACGCGGCCGGCGAGTTGGTCGGCGGCCCGACCTGGAATCGATCACGGCAGCCGCTGCGGGCGCGGCCAAGAACATGCCGGCCGATTTCCGCGTGTCCATCACCAACGCTCCGGGCAAGACCGCCTATCCCGATCTCGACGCTTCACCTGGCTGCTGGTTCCGACGCAAGATCCCGGACGCCGCCAAAGGAAGGCCATCAAGGCGATTCCTGAAGTGGATGCTGACCGACGGCCAGAAGTACTGCGCCGCGCTTGGGCTACGCCCCGCTGCCCGGCGACGGTGGTGAGCCAAGGAACTGAAGCAGATCAGCCAGATTCAATAACTTCCTGTATGTCCGCACGCGGCGATTGTGGCAATACGACAACAATACGGACACGTCGGCATTCGGCGTCCGGACCTGCAGACAGGTGACGACAGTCGCCCGCCTGGTCACCTTGCGTTTCGCCGCCAGTATTCTGCTGGTCACCGTCATTCCTGGTATTGGAGCTGTGGGCACAATTCCGCGCTGAGTCGCGCCACAAGTTTGGGTTTCCTTTTTGTCGACGTCCAACTGGGACCCGGTGACCGAGCGAATTCGGCGCCTTGCCCTTCATCTACGGAACCGTGGTGACGTCTGTTCTGGCCTTATTCATCTCGGTGCCGCTGGGAGTGGGCGCCGCCATTTTTCTGGCCGAACTGGCTCCGCCGCGTCTTTTCGAATGCCTGCACCTTTCTGGTCGAACTGCTGGCGGCGATTCCCAGCGTCATTTACGGCTTGCTGGCGCTCTTCGCGCTGGTGCCGCTGCATGCGCGACTACGTCGAGCCGTTCCTGAAGAATACCCTGGGATTTCTGCCTCTGTTCAGCGGGCCGGTATGGCCTGGGATACCTGGCTGCCGGCGTGGTCCTCGCGATCATGACTGTCCCGTTCATCATCTCGGTTTCGCGGGAGGCTCTCATGGCGGTGCCGCGCGAGCAGCGCGAGGCGGCGCTGGCGCTGGGCGCCACCGTGGGAATCGACCTGGCAGGTGGTGGTCCCCTACGCCCGCCTGGGAATCCTGGGGTCGGTTTTCCTGGGCCTGGCGCGCGCCCTGGGCGAAACCATGGCGGTCACCATGGTGATCGGTAATGATCCGCCAGTTCACGCCTCTCTGCTTTGCGCCGGGCTACTCCATCGCGGCGGTGATCGCCAACGAATTCGCCGAGGCGACGGCACGTCTACTGCTATCAGTCCGCTGGTGGAACTGGGACTGGTGCTTTTCTTCGCTCACGATCGTGATCAACGCGCCTGGCGCGCCTGATGATCGTCGCGACCAGCCGGAAAGGAACGGCACAAGCGTCATGAACCGCCTGACCTGTGGCGCAAGATCGTGAACGACGTCATGTTGAGCGCTGACGGGCTTGTTCACGCTGGCTGACGGTTTCGGTTCTGTTTCTGATCCTGGGCTACCTGGTTTACTATGGCGGCCGATCGCTCGATTGGAATTTCTTTACCAAGCTGCCGCTGCCGCCGGGCGAGACCGGCGGCGGCATGGCGAACGCGATCGTGGGCAGCGCCGAGATCGTGGGACTGGCGGCATTGTTCGGCCTGCCGGTCGGCTTTCTCGGCGGAGTATACCTGGCCGAGTTCGAAGACAAGGGATTCGCCTTCGCGGTCCGGTACGTGGCCGACCTGTTGAACGGCGTGCCCTCGATCGTGATCGGAATTCTGGCCTGGGCGCTGGTGGTGGTGCCGATGCACGGGCTTCTCCGCGCTGGCCGGCGCGGTTCGCCCTCAGCCGTCATGCTGATTCCCATCGTGACTCGCGCAGACGGAGCAATTTCTGCGGGAGGTGCCGCGCTCTCTGCGTGAAGGGCGCTCTGGCGCTGGGCGCGACCAAGTGGAAGACGATCGCCACCGTGGTGGTGCCCGCGGCCATGCGGGAATCCTCACCGGCATGATTCTGGGCGTGGCGCGCGTCGGCCGGGGAGTCCGCTCCTCTATTGTTCACGGCATTCAACAATCAATTTTTGGGCGCGCCGGCTCACCCAGCCGACCGCGTCGCTGCCGGTGATGATCTACCGGCGGGCGATCTCGCCGTACGACGATTGGCACCGGCAGGCCTGGGCGGCGGGCCTGGTGCTGATCGCCATGGTGCTGGTCACGAACATCGCCGCCCGCTGATACTGTCGCGAGGGATATCCGTTCAGAAAGGGGTAATTATGGACAGCGCAGCCGATTTCAGCGTTCCGCAGCCGAGGGTCAACATACGGCCGCCCGAAGCGCAGGCAAGTGCGGGCGGCGTGCACGACAAGCGGAGCGCGGGCAAATCCAAAATTTCGGTAAAGGGACTGCAATTCTTTTACGGCGCATTCCAGGCGCTGCACGATGTCAACATTGACATTCCGGAAAATCGCATCACGGCGCTGATCGGGCCTTCGGGCTGCGGCAAGATCGACCTTCCTGCGAACTCTGAACCGCATCAACGACACGGTGCGCTACTCCCGCATGGAAGGCTCGATCCTGCTGGACGACGAGGACGTGCAGAGCGGTGGACGTCACCAGCCTGCGCCGGCGCGTGGGCATGGTGTTCCAGCGGCCCAATCCGTTCCCGAAATCGATTTTCGATAATGTCGCCTACGGCATCCGCGTCAACGGGATGAAGGGCAAGGGTTCCATGCGCGACAAAGTGGAGCCAGCCTGCAGCGCGCGGCGCTGTGGGATGAGGTCAAGGACAAGCTGCACGAATCGGCCTACGCTCTCTCCGGCGGGCAGCAGCAGCGCCTGTGCATCGCGCGCGCGCTGGCGGTGGATCCCGAAGTTCTGCTGCTGGACGAGCCCTGCTCGGCGCTCGACCCCATCGCCACCGCCAAGATCGAAGACCTGATGTTCAGTCTGAAGGACCAGTGCACCAGGTGATCGTGACTCACAACATGCAGCAGGCGGCGCGCGTGGCGGAGTACACGGGCTTTTTTCTGATGGGGCGACTGATCGAATACGACCGGACCGCCGTAATCTTCAAACGTCCCGCGAAGAAAGAGACGGAAGATTACATCACGGGCCGCTTCGGCTAGACTTATGACACAGGCAGGTACGGCGGCAGTTCGTATCTCACGGCAGGAACTTACAATGCTTCATTTCCGGGAAGAGCTGGAAGAACTCCAGAGCAAATTACTCGAGATGGGAGGGCTGGTAGAGGCCTCCATCCATAACAGCATTTACGCCCTGGTTGAGCGCGATGAAGACCGGGCCAAAGAGGTGATGTGGGGAGAAGCCCAGATCAACCAGAAGGAAATCGAAATCGACGAGCTGGCCACCCGGATGCTCGCCCTCTTCCAGCCCATGGCGAGGGACCTGCGTTTCATCACCGCGGTCATCAAGATGAACAACGATCTGGAGCGCATGGGGGACCTGGCGGTCAACATCACCGAGCGCGCCCTGACCCTGATGAAAGAACCGGTGTTGCGCCCGCTTATCGACATTCCGCGGATGGCTGAACTCTCCGAGGGGATGGTGCGGCGCAGCCTGGACGCTTTCGCGCGCGGCGACGCGGAAATGGCGCGCGATGTCCTGCTGGCCGATGATGAAGTGGACCGCTTGCGCGACGCCGTCTACAACGAACTCACGCAGTTCATGCAGGAAGAACGCACCACCATTCAACGCGCCATCGCCCTGATGTTTATCGCGCAGAATCTGGAGCGCATCGCCGACCACGCCACCAATATTGCCGAAGACGTGCTGTTCCTGGTGAAAGGCATCGACGTGCGACACCACGCCGAGACGAGGGAGTAGTTCTCTGCTAACTTAGTCAGAGAGGCGCAGGGCAGTGTCCACGCAACCGAAGACGTTCCTCACTGAGGAACAGTACCTGGAAATCGAGCGCAAGGCCGAATACAAAAGCGAATATTTCGCGGGCGAAATGTTCGCCATGGCCGGTGCGAAGGAAGGTCACAACCTGCTGGTCACCAATCTCGTTCGTGAAATCAGCGAGCAAGTTCGCAACCGCCCATGCCGCGTGTATTCCAATGATATGCGCGTCAGGATTCCCTCTACCGGCCTCTATACGTATCCCGATGTCATCGCCGTTTGCGGCGAGCCGAAGTTCCGCGACGAGCAGCGGGATACCCTTCTGAATCCGAGCCTGGTGGTGGAAGTGCTATCACCCTCGACCGAGGCGTATGACCGGGGCCGCAAGTTCGAGCATTACCGCTCCGTCGGTTCCGTCACGGAATACCTGCTGGTCTCCTCGGATCGAATCCAGGTGGACCTCTACACGCGGCAAGCCGATGGCCGCTTCCTGCTGACCTCGGCCAGCGATCTGGCGGAGACGCTCGAACTGCAATCCGTGGGCTGCCGGGTCACGCTCTCTGCATTGTACGAAAAGGTCGAATTCCCGCCCGCCGGCGTCCCCGCACTGTAACGTCCCCGGTTCATCGTCTGTTCATCTGCCAAATCTTATACTGTGGAAGTTCCAATGCAATCCATTTTGCCGATCCTGGGTCTCGGCCTGGTAGTCTGCTGCCAGGGCGGGTCGGCCCAGACTCCCGCGACTCCCGCGACTCCCGCCTCCGCCGGCCCCATCCCCCTGACTCTGCAGCAGGCCCTGGTGCGTGCGCGCCAGTACAGCCCCCAGATCTACACTGCCAACCTGGCGGCGCTCTCCGCGCGCGAGGACGCAGTTCAGGCCAAAGCCGCGCTGCTGCCGACGGCGCAGGCCATCAGCGGCTACATTTATACCCAAGGCAATGGGACGCCGAGCGGCATATTCGTTCCGAACGACGGAGTGCATGTCTATACGGAAGTGCTGGACGTCCATAGCGATATCTACAATCCGGGCAAGCGTGCCGACTACCGGCGCGCCATGGCCGCCGAGGCGCTGGCCAGAGCCAAGAAGGACCTCGCCGAACGTGGACTGGTGGCCACCGTTACGCAGAACTTCTACGGTATGGCGGTGTCGCAGCGAAAGTTCGTCAACGCGCAAGCCAGCCTGCGGGAAGCCAGGGAGTTTCAGGACCTCACAGAGAAGCAGGAGCGTGGCGGCGAGGCGGCCAAGGTGGACGTGATCAAAGCGCAATTGCAGGTGCAGCAGCGCGAGCGCGAGCTACAGGATGCCCAGGCCACCGTGGACAAATCCCGGATGCAGTTCGCGGTCATGCTGTTCCCCAATTACAACCAGGAATTCAGCGTCACCGACGACCTGGAGACCGCTCCCGCTCTGCCTGCCTATTCCGAGATCAAGACTCTCGCAGGCAAGAACAGTCCGGACATCCGCGCGGCACAGGCTACGGTGCAGCAGCAGAATTTCGCCGTCGCTTCGGCGCGCGCGGCGTATCTGCCCAGCCTGTCGGTGGATTACTACTACGGCCTGGAGGCCAATCAGGTGGCCATTCAGAATCCCGAGGGCTTCAATAACATCGGCTCCAGCGTGTTCGCGCAGTTGAATATTCCCATCTGGAACTGGGGCGCTACCAGGAGCAAAATCCGGCAGGCGGAGCTGCAATTGCAGCAGGCGAAGAACGATCTGAGCCTGACGCAGCGCACGCTGCTTTCGGAAATGGAATCGTTCTACCTGGAAGCGCAAGTGGCCACGTCGCAGATTGCCTCGCTGCGCAATTCGCTGACGCTTTCGGTGGAGAATCTGCGATTGACGCGGCTGCGGTACACGGCGGGCGAATCCACCGCACAGGAAGTAGTGGACGCGCAGACCACGCTGGTGCAGGCGCGCAATGCATTTGACGACGGACTGGTGCGGTATCGCCTGGCCCTGGCGAACTTCAGACACTCACGGGGGCGTTTTAGCCAATGAAGAAATATATCTCTCTGGTGGGCGTCGCGTGCCTCATCCTCGGTAGCGGCTGCTCCAAGAAACAGGAAGCGGACGTGGAAGCGCCCGCTCCGGTGCAGGTGGCGGCCGTCACGGAAGATACCGTCCGCCGCACGGTGAATGCGGATGGCACGCTGTTTCCCGTGGATCAATGGAACGTCATGCCGAAGATCACCGCTCCGGTACAGCGGTTCCTGGTCAATCGCGGCGACCCGGTGAAGAAGGATCAGCTTCTGGCCGTGCTGGAGAATAAGGATCTGGTAGCCACTGTGGCAGCCAACAAAGGGCAGGTGGACCAGGCGCAGGCGAATCTGCAGAACACCGAGATGGCGTCCATCCCGGAATCGATCGTGAAGGCGCAGACGGACGTGGAAAGCGATCAGGAGCAGTTCGACGCCGCCAAAAAAGTGCTGGACAGCCGCCAGCAACTGTTCAAGGAAGGCGCCCTGGCGCGCAAACTGGTGGACGATGCCGGCGTGCTGTACGCGCAGGCCAAGGCGCAATTGGACACTGCAAAGGAACACTTGCGCGCGCTGCAGTCGGCGGGCAAGCAGGCGCAGATCGCACAGGCCCAGGCGCAGGTGATCTCGGCGCAAGGGCAGCTCCATTCAGCGGAAGCGCAGGTGGCGTACTCGGAGGTCCGGAGTCCCGGCGCGGGCATCGTTTCCGACCGGCCTTTATATCCCGGGGATGTTGCGGCAACGGGCACTCCGCTGCTGGTGGTGATGGATGTTTCGCGCGTGGTGGCGCGCCTGAATGTGCCGGCCGCGGACGCGACGGGCATCAAGGTCGGGCAGCCGGCCACGATCGCCCTGGCCGAGACTACACAGCAGGTGCCCGGCAAGGTGACGGTGGTAAGCCCTGCTACCGACCCCAATAGCTCTACCGTGCAGGTGTGGGTGCAGATGGATAATCCGGGCCGCGCGCTGAAAGTCGGCGCGGCCGTGCAAGTCGCCATCACCACCGAGACAATTAAAAACGCCATGCTGGTGCCGGTGGCGGCGATCCTTCCCGGAGAAACCGGCGGCACGGCCGTCCTGGTGATCGATTCGCAATCCACGGCGCACCGGCGCGCCGTGAAACTGGGAGTGCGCCAGGGCGACAAGGTGCAGGTACTGACCGGCGTGATGCCGCGGGAAGACGTCGTGGTGGTGGGCGGCCTGGGAGTGGACGATAAGGCCAAGGTGAAGGTGGTGGACGCCAACGCCCCCGAGGCCGATGAGGATCAGCCGGAAGACGATTCCTCCGCGAAGGACGCCAAAGACCAGAAAAAAGACGAGGCGAAACCCAAACAGAAATGAGCGACCCTTCGACTCCGACACCCCCGGCCAACGGGACGCGCCGCACTGGACGGCGCGCCATGGAAAGCCGATCATTTTTGTCATCCTGACGCTGGTTGCGGTCGGCATCTACCTGGCGTTCACGATTCCCATTGCGGTGTTTCCCGAAACAAATTTTCCGCGCATCGTAGTGGGCGTGGATAACGGCGTCTTCCCCATCGACCAGATGCTGGTCACCGTCACTAAGCCGCTGGAAGATGCCGTCAACTCAGTGCAGGGGCTCGACCACTTGTATTCGATTACCAGCCGCGGTACGGCGGAAATCGACCTGTTCTTCGATTGGAACGTGGACATGTACCGGACGCTGAACCTGGTGAACGCGGCTCTCTCGCGGGCGCAGGCCTTGCTGCCTCCCACGGCGAAGATCACGGCCAACCGCCTGACGTTCGCGGCATTTCCGGTCATGGGTTACAGCCTTACGTCAGACAAGATCACCCAGAGCGCGCTTTGGGAATTGGCCAACTATGAACTGAAGCCGCGTTTGAACCGCCTGCCCGGCGTTTCCACCGTCATCGTGCAGGGCGGGAAGGTTCCGGAATTCCAGGTGCAGCCGGACCCCGCCAAACTGGTGCAGACCGCCGCGACCATTCCCAACATTCTGGATGCCATCGGCCGCAGCAATATGATCGATTCGCCCGGATTGATTGAGGAGAAGCACGAACTGATTCTCAGCCTGGTGAGCGGCCAGGCGCGGACGCCGGCAGAAATCTCCAACATCGTAATTAAGACGACGCCTGCGGGCGCGCCCGTGCGCATCGGCGATGTGGCTACGGTGTCACCCTCGGAGATGCCGGTCTACACGGTGGTGACGGCGAACGCCAAGCCCGCGGTGCTGCTGAACATCAACCGCCAGCCAACCAGCAATACCGTCTCGGTGGCCGACGCGGTGCATGCGGAAATCGACCAGATTCGCAAGGACATTCCCAAGGGCGTGGACCTCAGGCCCTTCTATGACCAATCGGAAATCGTCATCGAATCCATCACCAGTGTGCGCGATGCGATTCTGCTGGGCCTGGTGCTGGCTTCTCTGATCATGGTGCTGTTCCTGCGCGATTGGGGTACTTCGCTGGTGGCCGGCCTGGTGATTCCCGCCACAATCGCCGTGACGTTTATCATCCTGCGCGCGATGGGCCAGACTTTCAACCTGATGACACTCGGCGGCCTGGCGGCGGCGGTGGGGCTGGTAATCGACGACGCGATTGTCGTAGTGGAAAACATCGTGATGCATCGCGATTCGGGCCAGTCGCGGGCCGAAGCGATTGGCAGCGCGCTACGCGAGATTCGCGTGCCTCTGGTCGGCTCCACCATCACGCCGATCGTGGTATTCCTGCCGCTGATTTCGATTACCGGAGTGAACGGCGTTTTCTTCCGCGCCCTGGCTTTGACAGTGGGAGCATCGCTGCTCACTTCGCTGGCACTGGCGCTCACCTGGACTCCCACACTGAGCCACTACTTCATCCGCAGCCATGCCGGACGCGCGCCGGCGGAGCATCATTCGGTTTCGCCGCGCCTGCTGCGCATCTATGAGCGCACCCTGCGACTCGCCCTCGAACACAAGTGGATACTGGCGGCGTTTTCCGCCGTTTTGATTGCCGGAACCTACGTCTGCTACAACAACACCGGCAGCGACCTGCTGCCCGAGATGGACGAGGGCGGCTTCATTGTCGATTACATTATGCCGGCGGGAGCCTCCCTGGCGGAGACCAACCGCGTCATCACCCATATCGAGAAGATTCTGCAAGCCATTCCGGAAGTGGAAAGCACTTCCCGCCGCACGGGCCTGCAGTTGGGACTGGCACAGGTCACCGAAGCCAATACCGGCGATATCTCGGTCAAATTGAAGCACGACCGCAAACGGAGCGGTCTGAAAGTGATTGAGGAGGTCCGCGACAAGATCAAGAAAGCCGAGCCGGTGTGCGACATCGAGATCCCGCAACTCCTGCAGGACATGATCGGCGATCTGACCAGCGCGCCCGAACCGGTGGTCATCAAGCTGTACGCGCAGGATCCGGCCCTGCTGACGCAATGGGCCACGGCCGTCGGCGATAACATCAAGAAGATACCGGGCGTAGTGGATGTGCTCAACGGCATCGAGAACACCATCAGCGGTCCGGCCAGCGTGTTCAATGTGGACCCGGTGGGCGCGGCGCGCAGCGGCTTTTCGGCGCAGGAAGTGGAATTGGATGCCAGCGCGATTCTGCAGGGCGAGCCCGCATCCACGCCGGTAATAGTGAACGACCGTGCGTACAACATCCGCGTACGTTTTCCCGAAGATACGCGCAAGACGCTGGACTCGATCCGCAACACGCTGCTGGTCAGCGGAACGGGCAAGACGGCGACCATCGGCACTCTCGCCAATATGGTTGAGATCCCCGGCCAGAACGAGATCCGGCGTGACAACCTGCAGCGCAACGTGCAAGTGACCGCGCGCTTCGAAGGCATCAACCTGGGCGACGGCATGAAGCAGGTGCAACAGGCTATCGCCGATTTGAAACTGCCGCCGGAGATTCGCGTGCAATACGGCGGCACCTTTGAGGAGCAGCAGAAATCGTTCAAGGATTTCGCATTCGTGCTGGTGCTGGCGGTAGTGCTGGTGTTCACCGTGCTGCTGTTCGAATTCGGCGGATTCGCCGCTCCCATCGCGGTGCTTTCTTCGGCGCTGCTTTCCACGTGCGGTGTGTTCCTGGCGCTGCTCATCACCGGGACCACCTTCAATTTGTCGTCGTTTATGGGGTTGATCATGGTGATCGGCATTGTGGCCAAGAACGGCATTCTGCTGCTGGACGCGGACCAGAAGTTTCGCGCCGAGGGCGTACCCGCCGAGCAGAGTATGATTCAGGCCGGTGAGCGCCGCCTGCGACCCATCATGATGACCGCGCTGGCCACCGTGGCCGGCATGCTTCCGCTGGCGTTCGCTTTCGGCGCCGGCTCGCAGATGCTGCAACCTTTGGCCATCGCGGTGATCGGCGGTATTGCCGCCTCGATGGTCCTTTCCCTGGTGGTAACTCCGGCGGTCCGGTACTATCTGGGCGGCCAGGAATAAGTAACGGAAAAGGAGTCACACGGATGAAGAAGTTACTGACAATCGCCCTGGTAGCTGCCGCCGCATTCGCCGCGGAAGGCTACAAGGTTCTCACCAAGATCAAGATCGGCGGCGAAGGAAGATGGGACTACGTCGCTGTGGACAGCGCCAACCGCCGGCTCTATGTATCGCACGCCAACGCGGTGGAAGTGGTCGATCCCGATGCCGGCAAGATTGTCGGCACGATCTCCGGGTTGCACGGCGTGCACGGAATCGCCATTGCCAACGACTTGGGCAAGGGTTACATCACCAACGGCCAATCCGGCAGCGTGACCATCTTCGATTTGAAGACTCTCGCCAAAAGCGGCGAGCCCACCGCCGGCAGGAACCCCGACGCGGTTTGCTACGAGCCCAAGACCAAACGCGTCTTCGCCATCAATCACACCGGCGGCGACGCCACGTCCATCGACGCCAGGACCGGTGAAGTGCTGAAGACCTTCCCCATCGGAGCCGACGCGGAGTTCTGCCAGGCGGACGGCGCGGGTAAGTTGTATGTCAACATCGAGTCCTCCAACGAAGTGGTGGAGATCGATGCCGCCAAAAACGAAGTAACGCGGCGGGCCTCGATTCTGCCGTGCGAAGGTCCCAGCGGACTGGCCATCGATGTGAAAGGGAAGAAGCTGTTTTCGGTGTGCGACAACGTGATGGCCGTGACTGACATCCCGACCTTTAAGGTGATCGCGACGCCCAAGATCGGCAGGGGTCCGGACGCTGCCGGGTTCGATCCGGGCACGGGGCTGGCCTTCAGTTCCAACGGGCAGGATGGCACGCTCAGCATCGTCAAACTGGTGAACGGGAAATATGAGACCGTGGATACGGTAACCACCGAGCGCGGCGCCCGCACCATGGCGCTCGACGACAAGACTCACAAAATATACTTGCTGGCCGCGGAGTATGGCCCGACGCCGCCCGCCAAGGATGGCAAGAAAGGGCGCGCGCCGGTGCTTCCGGACAGCTTCCACGTACTGGTGCTTGGGAAATAAGGAGTACAACATGAAGACGCTGAATACTTCGATGCCGCGATTCTGTCTGGCGCTTGCCGCCGGAATTGCGATGCTTGCTTTGACTGCACAGGCCCAGCCTTCCACCGATAGTCCCTACAAGGTGCTGAAGACGGAGAAGGTAGGGGGCGACGGCGGATTCGACTATGTTACGGCGGACGCCGAGGGCCGGCGGCTGTACATAGGCCGTAGCGGGAATCCCGGCCGCGTCATGGTATACAACCTGGACACCCTGGCAAAGGCCGGCGAGATTCCGAACACGAATCGCGTGCACGGCGCTACGGTGTCGCCGAAGTCGCATCACGGATTCGCCAGCAGCAATCCGGTGGTCATGTTCGATACCAAAACGCTGGCGACCATCAAGACCATCGACGTGAAGGGCAACCCCGACGGCTACCTGTACGATCCGTTTAACGACCACGTCTGGATTCTGAGCCACGCGAAACCGCATGCCACAATCATCAACGCTGCCGATGGCGCGATTGTAGGCACTATCGACGATCTGGGCGGCGCGCCGGAACAGGGCGCTACCGATGGCAAGGGCGCCATCTATATCGATATCGAAGACGCGCACAGCATCGCCGTGGTGGATGCCAAGGCCATGACCGTGAAGACGCACTACGACCTCGGCGACAAGGGCGATGGCTGCGCCGGTCTCGCGCTGGACGTGAAGAATCAGATTCTGTTCGCCGCCTGCCGCAATCCCCAGAACATGGTGATTGTAAGCGCCAAAGACGGTAAGATCCTGGAGACTCTTCCGCTGGCCGGCGGCAGCGACGGCGCCGTGTTCGATCCCAAGACCATGGAAGCCTTCAGTTCTCACGGCAACGGCACCCTGACGGTGATCAAAGAAAAAAGCCCCACCAGCTTCGAGGTGGAAGAGAATCTCAAGACGATGAGCGGGGGGAAAACCCTCACGCTGGATTCGAAGACGGGGCACATCCTGATCATCGCCGCCGAATACGGCGAGCCCGCGACGCCGGCGGAACCCGCCAAGAAAGGTGGCCGCGGCGGCCGCAGGCCTATGCTGCCGGACTCGTTCTCGATCTTAGTGGTCGGCAAGTAGCCCATAGCGTCAGCGAGCACCCGGGTGCCGGAAGCGATCTTCCGGCCCCGGCAAGGGAATGAAGAGTATGGCCGCGGGGGGATCCGCGACATGAAGAGCGAATCGTGATACGCGCGGATCATTGTTAATCCTTCTCTTACGCCTTGGAACTGGCGGAATATACTATAAATCGAAATGAGCTCGTGTCGCCTCCCGGCAGCCTCGGCCCGTATCTTGATGCAACGAGCACCCGCGGTTGGTGCATTTTGAACACGAGCGTCTGGCGGGATCTGGCACACACCCGGCTTCTGGCCGACATCTCCTTGTGGTCGGCGGATCTCGCCAATTTGGCGGCGGCGATTGAGCGCCTTGAGCCATTCGCCGACTCATTTCACCTCGACGTCTCCGATGCCCACTTCGCCCCCAGTCTGCTGTTCTTTCCGGACCTCATACGCGCCTTGCGTCCGCTCACTCACCGGCCATTTCACGTTCACCTGATGGTCGATCGCCCCACCATGTTCGTCGAGGAATTGGTAGCCTGCGGCGCTGACGTGATCACGGTACACGCGGAAGTTGGCAAATCCGAAGCGACAGCGGCCATCCAAGCCATCCTTCGCGCGGGCCGTTCAGCCGGGTTGGCATTGCGACTGGACACTCCCGTCACCGCTTCCGAGCCTTACCTCGACCGCATTGATGCCCTGCTTCTGCTCGGTACAGCGCTCGGCCTCAAAGGCCAGGACCTGTCTTCGGAAGCCTGCGACCGTCTCGCAAGCGCGGCGTCTATGCTGGGTGAACGGCGTAAGCACGTCCGGCTGATCGCCGATGGCGGCATCCGCTCCCATACAGTTCCCCTCCTGCGCCGCGCCGGTGCCGATGTCATCGTACCTGGATCGCTCGTATTCCAGTCGCAGAACCTGGTAGAAACGTTTTCGTGGCTGCGGTCGCTCTAGCCGGGTTGGCGCCGGCACGTTTGTCTTACCGAAGCGGAAAAGCGGCTTGCAAGTGATCCAGGGAAAAGTAAATGTTGCTCAAGGCGGAATGGCTGTCGCCTGGGAACTCGCGTCTGACTTCATCCAGCCGCATCAAAACTTCGAACAGCGTCGATGCGTCTTTTCGCCAGTCGCCTGGGTCAGTCGCCCGATAAACGGTGCCTGGTGGACCGCCGCTGATGGCGTCGAGTTCGCGCCGTACCTGCCCGGCATGGTCGTGAATCATCGACGCGAGGAGTTGAAACGAATGATCTGCCGAGTCCGGCGTGCGCTTGGAAGCGAAGTCGTCGGCAAGGCGGCGAATGGCCCAGGCGTGCCGCAAAGCGACCGCGAGTTCCGGGTTTGCGCCCTGTGAAGGCGGTGGTTCGCGCCGCAATTCGGCAAGGGCGTCCAAGACTAACCCCAATCCGGCTTCCGACCTGAAAATGGCGCCTCCGCCGTTGGCCCTTACTACCTGGGTTCCCCCACCTTCCTCGGAAACCCGAACCGCTTCGCCCAGGCATGCTCCCGCCTGATGCAACACAAAGACGGCCTGCATGGCACGCGGGTCCGCATCCGGCAACTGCTCCTCGGGAGCGTTCGCGGGTGGCACGGAAAGGGAATCCCGCGGCCGGACAGCGATCCTTCCGGCGGGCGGTTCCGTTTCCAGTTCCGGGTCGGGCTGAAAGAGGGCCGCTGCCAGTTCCGACCGCTTCACGGGCTTGATGCTGGTCGTCGTCAGGCGGAACTCCACCGCGCGCCCCGGCGTTTCGAACCGGATAGTCTGCAAACGAGGAAGATAGCTGTTCGATTCGAAATCCACGGTAACGACAGCAATAAACTTGCGGGTGCTCCGCCGGGCGATGATCCGGATGATAGCGCTCCCGTCCTCGGAGTGCGACTTCTCCGCGGTCGCCGACGATCCATCCTCCGCGGCCCACATCGAAATGTCGGAGGTGACCGAGATTGGCTTCCACGACCGGCTCTCCATCCAATGCATGAAAGCGGACTCGACCTCTTCGGGCTCGAAGCCATATTCGGCAAGTGAGTCTAAGGACGAAGGCGCTTCGACGTGGCCCGCTTGCCGTACGACCGTCCGGCCTCCTGTTCGGTATATGAACTCCTGCTCTCTGCCGGACCGCCACAATGCCTGCCGGAGACTTCCGTCCTCGTTGTTCAGGCGCGACGCAAATCTGCCGCTTTCACGGTCCGACCAGACCTTTAGCTGGGCGCTTACGGCCTTTCGTACCGGACGAATCTCGGAAATGTGAATGGAGAAAACCTGCTGTACCGGTCGCTCGTATATGGCGCGCTCCGCCGCCGCCGCACGGGAAATGACATCGTTTGTGCGCAGCGTTCCGGGGGCGCGCACAGTCCACACGTACCAGCCGCCGATGGCGATCAACAGAGTCGCCGCAGCGGCCCATGCCGGAGCCGCATGCATGGCGAACCGCCGCCACCGCGATTCGGTGAAGCCGGCTTCGTATTCCTGGAAGCGGGAACCGAGCTTTTGTTTCGTCTCGCGGATCCATCCCTCCGGCGGGAGCGGCCATTCGTCCATATCCACCATGAGGCGGTGAATCTGCTCGTCATATGCTTCCAGGCGCGTCCGGCAGCGCCAGCAGGATTCCAGGTGGCGCCGCACACGGCGATTGTGTAGCGCGGAGAGTTCTCCATCGCGGTGCGCCAGCAGTTCTTCGTCACTGCAATGCATCAGGCACCTCGGAACTGCTTCTACGCGTTTTCAAACCGCCACTCCCGGAAACTCCTCCCGCTATCTGCAATTTCTTCAAAGCGCGCGCCAGAAGGGTACATACCGATGCCTTGCCAATCCCCAACCTGACGGCAATTTCACGATACTTGAGGGACTGCAATCTCAGCATCAGGACCTCTTCTTCCCGCACGCTGAGAAAATCCAGGCCCGGCAGTGGGCTGTCATCCGCGCCGGCGTCCACGTCCGGCCAACATGGCTGTGCCGGCAGCAGATCCATCACTTCCGGCGGCTCGAGTTCCTCCGCGTGGCGCCGGACATACCTGGCGTGCTTCCGGATCTGATTGCGGACCGCGCCAAAAGTCCAGGATTTGGGATTGTCGATTCGCTTGCCGTCACGAAGATCGCGGTAAAACGCCAGGAACACTTCTTGCACCAGGTCGTCCGCAAAATCAAACGACCGGGTCATGCGAACGGCGTACCTGACTAAAAACGGACCCCACGATTCGAAGAGACTGGTGGCGGCCCTGGCGGCTTCTTCCTGGTTCATGGAAGACCTGTGTCCGGCTGCTTACGGTGCAGCCTAACCTTTATTCATAGCAGAGTTATCGAGCCGATTCACCATAAAAACACCAGGAATATTTTTCATCGCCTTGTCAGGAAAACGGCCGCCGCCGGGTACTTCGTACACAAAGTAGGGAATGAGAGATTCGTGTGCCGAAATCGCGATAAACTACTGATGACGTGAAGGGATGGTGAAGTTCCCCGGACCCATATCGCGTCTGGGCACGGCGATTGCCTATATCGCCGCGCTGGCTGCGATTCCTATTTTCGCGCCAATCCTGTTGGCCCAGGCTGACCGGGCCACCATCGAAGGCATCATTACGGACTGCGATGGAGCGGCCATCGGGGGTGCCCAGGTCTTGATTATCCGGCTGGAGACGAACGATCAGGTTCTGCTTGCGGCGAATGCCTCCGGTCGTTACTTTTTGCCCAATCTGCCGTTAGGCACCTATCGGGTTACGGTGCAGCAAGAGGGCTTTCAGCCGGCGGAGGTGGAGCGCATCTCCGTGCAATCGCAGAATACCATCCGTGCCGATTTCACTCTGCAGGTGAAAAGCGTCAGCACTCACGTGGACGTCTACTCCGATCCCACATCGCTGGACCACTCCACTTCCACCCTGGGAACTCAACTCACTGCGCAGCAAATTCATGATTCGCCGGTGATCGTCATTGGCCGCAAACGGGATATCACTTCGTACCTGCAATTCCTTCCGGGTGTGACGACCGCTTCCACCTGGGCAGCGCGTGTGAACGGCTCCAACCCGGGCAATTCCGAGGTGTTCCTGGACGGCGCTCCCGCGAGTCAGAACAATGCACGGGGAGCCATTCAGGAGAACGGCCCCGCCGTGGAGCAAGTGGGCGAATTCAGCATCGTAACCAATTCGATCAGCGCGGAATATGGACGGACCGGGAGCTGGTTCACCAACCTGACCATCCGTTCCGGAACGAACCGTTTCCACGGAAGCGCATTCGACTATCTGAATAACGACGCGCTGAATGCGCGCTCGTTTTTTCAGAAGAGCCGGACGCGCATCCGTCAGAACGAGGCCGGACTCACGCTGGGCGGGCCCGTATATCTGCCGCGCCTCTACAACGGCCGCAACCGCACTTTCTTCTTCTTCGGCCAGCAACTGGTCTATTGGAACCAGACCGGCTCCGGGGCGCTGCTGACCTCGCCGCGCAACGACTTTCGGCAGGGCGACTTCAGCAGCCTCTTGAACGGATCCGGAGCGGTGGTTCCGATTTTCGACCCCGCCACCACCCGGGCGGACGGAGGTGGCGGATTCGTACGCCAGCCGTTTGCGGCGAATCGCGTGCCCCTGAACCGTTTCAGCCCGGTCTCGCAGCAGATGATGGCTCTGATACCTGAACCGGACAACCCGGCTCAGCAGACCGCTAACTTCTATAGCCGGACCGGTGGCGGCAGTTACAGGAACTTCGTTTCCACGGTCAAGATCGACCACAGCTTTTCCCCGTCGCAGAAGATCGCGGTCACCTACAGCGATCAGTACAATCCGCGGGTCATTGCAGGACAAGGTTGGGGTGCGACCAGCCCTGTGGAAGGCTCGCAGTCGCCTAAGTCGATCCACGACCGCACCGGCCGTGTGAACTGGGACTACATCGCCCGCAGCGATTTGCTGAACCACATTACCGTCGGGGTGGACCGCTACAACAATCAAACCCGCCAATTGACGCAATTCCAGGGCTGGAATCAAATGCTGGGAATCCCGGGCGTGCCGGGGGACCAGGGCGCCTTTCCCTTAGTGACATTCACCGGCGGAGTGGGAAGCCCACGGGCGCTCGGCGGGCCCGATTTCTCGACGAATGCCAGTGGCCGCTACACCTTCGCCGACACTCTGACATGGATCAAAGGCCGTCACAGTTTGAAATTCGGCGGAAATTTCTGGCCCGAATACGCCAATGCGCGCGAGGGCTACCTGAGCAGCGGAAGCTTCGTCTTCAGCAATCTGACCACCAGCCAGCCCAATGCCGCACAATACACTTCCTGGGGAAGTTCGTTTGCCAGCTTCCTGTTGGGCGGAGTATCTTCCGCCGCCGTCGCCGAACCCTATTCCCGGGGGGCGCGCTACCGGTCGGGCGGAGCTTTTCTTCAGGACGAGTGGCGGGCAACCACCAATCTGACTCTCTCGTACGGCTTGCGCTGGGAATGGAATGCAGCTCCGTTCGAGCCCAAGGGCAACGCCAGCGGGTTCAGCCCGGTCATACCCAATCCGGCAGCCGGTGGACGTGCCGGCGCTCTGGTCTTCGCCGGGACCGGTCCCGGAAGGTCCGGCTCGAAGTCCCTGTCGGACGGATGGTACAAGGGCTTTGGTCCCCGTCTCGGTATGGCGTATGCCGCCACTCCGAACACGGTGGTGAAGAGTTCCTTCAGCATCTATTACGCTCCGGGCTTTCGAACCCGCCTCATCGGATACGGATTCAATAACGCATACACCCTCACGTCGCCGACCGGTTATGACCCGGCCTACAACTGGAGCGCCGCGCTGCCGCAACCTTCTCAGACGGCGCCATTCATCGATCCTTCCTATCAGAATTACCAGAATGTCAGCTCGATCCTGCCGGGTACGTCACGCATGCCTCAGATCGCCACCTGGACGGCCACGATCCAGCGTGCGATCTCGACCAGCCTGACCTTCGAAGCCACTTACATCGGGAGTCATTCCACACACTTGATTCTGAGTCCGGCGCAGTCCAATCTGAATACCTTGAGTGCCGCCTATCTCTCGCTGGGTAGCCTTCTGTTTCAGGACGCCGGTTCGCCCGCGGCTGCCGCAGCCGGAATTGTGCCGCCGTTCGCCGGTTTTCTCAACCAGAGGAACCGGACCGTAGGCCAGGCGCTTCGCCCCTATCCTCAATATCTGGACGTCACCGAAGAGTGGGGACCGCACGGGATCGCCCGTTTTCAGTCCCTTCAGCTCAAGCTGACGAAACGCTACTCCAACGGCCTGACATTGCTGGCCTTCTACACCTGGTCGAAGAACATGACCAATGTCGAGGGCGGTCCCATCGACCTGGGTCCAACCGACGGTTCGATTCAATACCCGGGTAACCGCGCCGGCGAGGTCTCGGTCAGCACCGACGGTCCGGCGCACGTCTTCGCCGCCAGCGGCACTTACGAGTTGCCCTTCGGCACGGGCAAAAAATACCTGAACCGCACGGGAATACTCAGCCGGGCTGCCGGCGGCTGGCGCGTCACCGTCTATTGCCGGTACACCGGCGGGCTACCTCTGGCGATCGCGTCCGGCAATCCGCTGGCGGTTTTCGGCTACCCCAACGTTCGGGCCGATTATGCCGGCGGGCCGGTCTATGGGCAGACAGATCCGCGCGCTTTCGACCCGGCGCGGGATGCGTACCTGAGAGCCGCGGCGTTTGCACCGCCGGGCACATTCCGTCTGGGGAACACTGCACGCGTGCTGGACTGGGTGCGGGGATTCTCGCAAAAGAGCGAGTCTCTTTCTGTGGCCAGATCGATGCCGCTGCGGGAAAGCCTGCAGGCCGTCGTGCGCGCCGACGTTCAAAACCCGTTTAACTTTGTCCGCTGGAACAATCCCAATACCAACATCACCAGTTCCCAGTTTGGGACCGTGACCGGGGCCGCTCCGGGACGGTCCATCCAATTGAATCTCGCTTTCGAATTCTGACGTTTCACGCGCTTGTCAGCTAAATGAGAGTTGCGGGTACGTTATGAGCGAGGTGTCGTGTTTGGCGGGAGCCTGTGTGAGTGCGCCCGGTGGCTGGAGCGGCGAAGCGCGCCAGGAAGCACGCGCCTGGAGGAACAAAGCCATGAGAGCATTTCAGCCAACCAAGCCTGTTGCCGCCGTTCTGCGCGTCCTCCCTGGGATCGCGCTCCTTCTGCTGGCGGCCGGTATTCTGCTTGCACAGGCAGACCGGGCGACCATTGAAGGCATAGTCACCGATGCGAGCGGTTCTGCGATCGTCGGTGCGAGCGTCAATGTCACCCGGCTCGAGACCAACGATCTGATCGCCCTGAAAACCAACGAAGTGGGCCGGTATTTTGCCGCGAACCTGCCTTTGGGGACATATCGGGTGGTGGTCGAAAAAGAGGGCTTCCGTGTAGCTCGCGTGGATAACCTCATTTTGCAGTCGCAGATGAGCGTTCGCGCGGACGTGAAGATGGAAGTCGGTTCGATGGCCGAACACGTCGAAGTGACGGCCGAGGCTCCCATGCTGGACGCATCCACGGCCACCATCACCGCGCAGCTCACCACCGCGCAAATTCAGGAATTGCCGCTCATTACGGTGGGCCGGAAACGCGACATCACCTCGTACCTGATGTTTCTGCCGGGCGTGACCACCGCCTCCACATGGGGCGCCCGTGTGAATGGATCCAGCGTCGGCAACTCGGAAATATTCCTCGATGGCGCGCCAGCCAGTCAGGGCAACGTCAGAGGTGGTATCCAGGAGAATGGCCCGGCGGTGGAGCAGGTGGGAGAATTCAGCGTTGTGACCAACTCCTTCAATGCCGAGTACGGAAGAACGGGCAGTTGGTTCACCAATATCACCATTCGCTCCGGAACCAATCAATTACACGGCAGTGCATACGACTATTTCGATAACGACGCCTTGAACGCCCGTTCCTTCTTTCAACAGATCAGAAGCACCGTGCGGCATAATGAGGGCGGCTTTACTCTGGGTGGCCCGGTCTATCTTCCAAAGATTTACAACGGACGCAACAAGACGTTCTTCTTCTTCGGACAGCAACTGGTCTACTACACCAACACGAACAGTGGAAGCCTGTTCACGGTACCTCGATCCGACTTCCGCTCCGGAGACTTCAGCCAGTTGCTGGATTCGTCGAACGTTCAGATTCCCGTATTCGACCCGACCAGTACGCGTCCGGATGGCAAGGGCGGCTTCCTCCGCGATCAGTTTCCAAACAACATGATTCCGACCAGCCGGATCAGCCCTGTTTCCCAACAAATCGTAGGGCTGATTCCTGCGCCGGATTTGGCCTCGGCCCAACTGAATAACTTTCGAAACCGGACTGGATCCGGAACCTACCGGAACTACACATCGACCTTCAAGATCGACCACAGCTTCTCCAACTCGCACAAGATCTCGATCATGTATAGCGACCAGTACAATCCGCGAGTGATTGCCGGAAAGGGTTACGGCGTCGATAGCCCGTTGGAAGGCTCCCAGTCGCCGAAGTACATTCACGATCGCACCGGCCGCATCAATTACGACTGGATTATCAAGCCAAACCTTCTCAGCCACTTCACCATCGGAGTGGATCGGTATAATAACCAGACTCAGCAATTGACTCAGTTCGAGGGTTGGGACCAGAAGCTCGGAATCAAGGGCGTCATTTGGGATCAGGGAGCGTTTCCAGTGATTAACTTCGGTGGCGGCACGGCCAGTCCGAATGGCCTCGGAGGCCCGGATTTTTCCACCAATGCCAACGGCCGGATTACCTACACGGAGACAGTGGCCTGGACCAAGGGCCGGCACACTCTCAAGTTTGGCGGCTTCTTCTGGCCCGAATATGCCAATGCTCGCGAAGGCTACCAGAGTAGCGGCGCGTTCAGTTTCAGCAATCTTACCACGAGCCAGCCGAACGCTTCCAAGTACACATCCTGGGGAAACTCCTTCGCCAGCTTCCTGTTGGGCGACCTCTCCAGCGGCAGTATCTCCCAGCCCTATGCGCGTGGGGCCCGGTATCGTTCTTATGCTGCGTTCGCACAGGATGAATGGCGCGCCACCACGAAACTTACGCTTTCCTACGGTCTGCGCTGGGAAGGCAATGCCGCGCCTTTTGAGCCGAACGGCGCCGCGGCCGGGTTTTCTCCGTCGATTCCCAACCCGAAAGCCGGTGGACGCCCGGGAGCTCTCTATTTCGCCGGCAATGGTACGGGCCGCACAGGATCAAGGTCGTTATCCGATGGCTGGTACAACGGATGGGGACCGCGCCTCGGAATCGCCTATCAGATCACACCCAAAACCGTGATCCGCAGTTCAGGCGGTATCTACTTTGCTCCTGGATTCCGAACTCGTCTGACTGCTTATGGCCTCACCAACAGCAACAGCCGGAGTTCCGCGGACGGATACAGTTCCATTTACAACTGGACCACGTCGGGGTACCCCGCCGATTTCGCCCTGGCGCCATTCATCGACCCGTCATTCCAGAACGGCCAGTCGGTAAGCTCCATTCTGCCGGGTACCTCGCGCATGCCGCAGATCCTGACGTGGACGCTGAGCGTGCAGCGGGAGGTCGCACGCAACCTTACAGTGGAAGGCACCTATGTTGGCAGTCACTCCACGCATCTGATTATCGGGTCGTCGTTGTCCAACATGAATACTCTGGATCCTAAATACCTCGGCCTCGGCAGCCTGCTGTTCCAGGACATTTCATCCTCCGCCGCCTCGGCTGCGGGCTATTCGTCGCCTTACCCGGCGTTCACCTCGCAACCAACCCATACAGTCGGCCAGTCCCTGCGCACCTATCCGCAGTACATGAACGTCACCGAAGAATGGGGGCCTCGGGGCATCGCGCGATTCAACTCCCTGCAAGTGAAGGTCACCAAGCGTTACTCCAATGGCCTCACGCTGCTCGCTTTCTACACCTGGTCGAAGAACCTGACCAACTCGGATACCGGTCCCATCGACCTGGGACCTGGCGAAGGCCTGATTCAGAACCCTACTTATCGCGCGGGTGAAGTGTCCGTCAGCACGGATGGCGCCCCGCACGTCCTTGTGACCAGCGCCACGTATGAGCTGCCATTTGGGACGGGCAGGAAATACCTGGCCACCAACCCGAGCCTCGGACGAATCGTTGGTGGATGGCAAATCACAGGATACGTCCGCTACACTGACGGCTTAGGGTTCGCGATGGCCGGCGGCAACGGCATTTCCGCTCTCGGTTATCCGAACATCCGTGCCAATTACATGGGAGGAGACCCATACAAAGTGACCGACCCGCGCGCTTTCGATCCTGCACGCGATCTTTACCTCAATTCCGGCGCGTTCACAACGCCCTCCACTTTCGCGCTGGGAAATACAGCCCGCGTGCTCGATTGGGTGCGGGGCTTCAGCAGTAAGAGCGAATCGATCTCCATCCTCAAGCGGATTCCTCTCAGGGAGCGGTTGCGGGCTAACTTGCGGGCGGACATTAACAACCCGTTCAATTTCGTCCGGTGGAGCAATCCCAACACGAACATTACCAGTTCGAATTTCGGCAAAGTCACCGGCGCAGCCGCCGGCCGGACCATTCAATTGAGTACTTCAGTCGAGTTCTGACCACATGAATCGGCGTGATTTTGCGAAGACCCTCGGAACGGCCGCCCTCTCCTGGAGAGCGGGCGGCCAATCCTCCGCGCCTGCGGAGACTCCTCTCGTTTATTACGTTGACGGCTATCACGGCGGTTCTCGCGGACACATGCCCGCGGGCTCGTGGCGCGACATCCTGAACGCGATGCGCTCCCTCCCGCAGTGGAAAATATCGCTCGATATCGAACCCGCGTCATGGGATGATCTGCGGCGCGACGATCCACAGGCTTACCGGGAATTCCAGAAGCTCATCGAAGACCAGAGCGCCGGCGGCAGAGTCGAATTCGTGAACGGCACCTTCTCCCAGCCGTTCGGCTGGGCCCAGGGCGGCGAGAGCAATATCCGGCAGATTCTTCGCGGCCGCCAGGTGATCCATGAACACTTTCCGGGTGCGGTAATCGAAACCTACGCAGTGCAGGAGCCATGCTGGGCCAGTTGCCTTCCGCAAATCCTGCGTTCGCTGGGATTCACCGCCGCTGTGCTGAAGGACCCCGGAACTGCCTGGGGCGGCTACTCGGCCGGATTCGACGCCGAAACGGTGGATTGGGTCGGTCCCGACGGAACATCCATTCCGAGCGTTCCGAGGTATGCCTGCGAGGATCTGCTCCATGTTTGGGAAACGGAGTCCGTCAATGCCTCGCCGGAGTTCGCCCGCAAATGCGTGGAACACGGCATTGCTCACCCGGCCGGCAACTGCTTTCAGGATCTGGGATGGGCCGCCCGTCCCAAGGTAACCGGCCCTCACATTCGATACGTCACCTGGCGTGAGTACATGAAGCGCATAGCTGTGCGGCCCACCAAGCAGTGGCATTTCAGCCCCGAAGATATTCTAACCACGCTTCCCTGGGGCGAGAAAACTCTGCAGACGCTCGCTCAGCAGGTAAGATCGGCTGAGAACCGCGTCTTGTTGGCCGAGAAAATGGCGGCCATGGCTTCGGCCCTGCTGGGACGCGAGTTCCCTGTCGATCGTCTGCGTGGCGCATGGGATCAACTATTGTGGGCACAGCACCACGACGCCTGGATCACCGCCACCACGCGTACCGGACGCGATGCCTGGGCCTTCCAGGTGGCTGCGGAGACGCTGGAGACCGAAGATGTCAGCACGTCCATCGTCGCTGAGTCGGCGCGGTTGCTTGCCCAGGGCGGAGCCCACCCGCCGTCGATCCCGCTAGGTCCGCAATGGATCCGAATCCTGAACACGACAGCCACCCAGCGTGAAGAGGCCGTTGAGGTGAATTGGGCTTCCGATCTCGGGACGCGGCGGGCGCGCGTGCTGGACTCGGCCGGACGGGAGATCCCGTGCCAGTTTCTGCGAGTGCGCAAGTTTTCGAATCGTGGTACGGCATCGCAGGCAGGTCGCGCTGCGGCGGCGTCGAACACGGTAGCCGGAGTGCCGGCCTATGCTCCCGGCGAGAGCCTCAATGCCGCGTCCGTCCTTTTTCGAGCCGCCACGCCGGCCATGGGCTACAGTTCGTACCGCATTGAGCCTGTCTACGACGAATCGCCTGCCGCGGCTTTCAGCGGCGCGGCTGTTCGCAGCGAGCCGGACGGCGCGCTCGTCCTCGAAACCGACCTCTACCGCGTGGCCATCGACCCCGCTCGCGGCGGGGTGATCACCAGTCTGGTCATGAAGCATGGGAATCACGAATTTGTCGATTCCAAAGCCGACCGGCTCTTCAACGAATACCGCGGCTATTTCATTACCGAGAAAAAGTGGGCTAGCAGCGCCGACAGTCCGGCCACCGTTACCATCACGGAAAGGGGACCGGTCCGCATCCGTGTGCAAATCGCGGGACAAATCCTGGGACGGCGTTTCCAGACCAGCATGGCACTTGCCCAGGGACAGCGCCGGATCGATTTCACCACCCGCTTCACCTATGACCAGGACACCTGGATCGGCGATCCGTGGGACATTAAGCCCGAGGACCGCCGCGTGGAACGCCGCCGGTCGCAAAACGACGGGCGGTGGAAACTTCAGGCATTATTCCCGGTGCCCTTCAGTAATCAGGCGATCTACAAGAATGCCGCTTACGATGTGTGCCGCAGTCGCAACCAGGACACCTATTTTCAGGGATGGCAGGAAATCAAACACAACATCATCCTGCACTGGGTTGACGTGGCGGATGAACGGCAGAAACTCGGCCTCGCGGTGCTCTCCGATCACACCACCGCTTACACCCACGGACCGGATCACCCCTTGGCGCTCGTCATGGGTTGGGGCTGGGAGGGCGGATTCTGGTGGGCCAAGTGCCCGCTACGCGGTACTCAGCAGATACGCTATGCGCTGGTTCCGCATGGCGGCGGGTGGGATCAGGCAGAAATTTCCCGAGAGAGTTCCTGCTGGAATGAGCCGTTGGTCGCGCAGTTCGTGGATGGCGATCTTGAAAAAACTTCGAAGTCGCGTTCACTAGTAAGTATCAGTGGCGGCGGTATCGAAATTCCGGCCATGATGTTCCAGGGCCGTACCATGGTGGTTCGTCTGTTCAACGCCGAGGGAGACGAATCCGAACGTGTCCTTTCGTTGGATGTCCAGCCATCGCGAGTGGAACTCGTGGAGTTGGATGGCCGCGTGATCCGCCGCCTGGACGTGAGACGTGCGTCGCAGGGACGGCACGAGGTGAGTCTGGCGATTCCGCGATTCGGCATCCGCACGCTGCATTGCGACCTGGGCGTGGCGGGCTGACGTACCTGCGAACCAACGGAACGTAAGGGGCGCCTTTTCGCACTTCTTGCGGCAATGCACCGCGCACCAGGCGTCTGCCGTTAGGTCACGCTCGACCGCAGCATCCCCTTGCGCGACGCCGCTTTACAGCGTGACCCGCCCGAAACTGCGCCGCACATGTTCAGCGTTGCGCTGATTTTCAAAGGGTCCGTTTATACCAGTTGGCTCCCGCGCGCGCCGGCGCGATATCATACTTAGGAACAGAGAGGGGAGCAGCAGGATGAAGCAACTGGTAGTGGTGGCTGCGTGTGCCTATGCGCTGTGCGCGTCCGGCATGATTTGGGCACAACCGCCCGAACAGACCGGCGCGGGCGCGGCGAGGGGCGGAGGCCGCGGCGGCCGCGGCGGACGAGGCGGAGGCCGGGGTCCGACCTTCCCGCAACAGACACGCGCCCTGGCGTCGCCGGAAGTCATCGCACGTGGCAAAGCCGTCTACAGCGTCAATTGCGGCGCGTGCCACGGTGGGGACCTGCGTGGCGGCGACCAGGGCGGCCCCAGCCTTCTCCGCTCGCTTTCCGCATTGAGCGACCAGCATGGTGAAGTCATCGGACCGATCGTTCACGGTTCCCGGCAGGACAAAGGAATGCCTGCCTTCAATTTGAATAGTGACGACACTACGGCGGTCGCCGAGTACATCCACAGCGTACTCGCCCAGGTAGGTACTCAGGCCCGGCCGCCAGGGGCTGTCGACCCGGACAAGCTGAACGTGCTCGTGGGGAATGCCTCGGCCGGTCAGACATACTTCCAGGCAAAATGCGCAAGCTGCCATTCCGTCTCCGGCGACCTCAGGAGCATCGCCTCGAAATACTCCGATCCCCGCACGCTACAGAACACGTGGGTCTCCGGCGGCGGCGGCGGAGGGCGGCGCGGTGGCGGTGAGAATGCGAAACCTTCCAGTGTTACCGTGACACTCGCCAACGGACAAAAGCTGGAAGGCACCCTGGTCCGCAAAGACGACTTCATCGTCACCATGATTCTTGCCGACGGCAGCCGCAGATCCATCGCTCGCGACGGCGACACACCCAAGGTCGAAGTCCACGATCCCAACGAGGCGCACAAGAAACTCGTCCCGGCCTTGACTGACGATGATATGCACAACGTGACGGCCTATCTGGCCACCCTGAAGTAATATGACGGAGCTTCCCCTATGAAATCGACGTTCCTCGCCTCTTCCCTGCTGTTACTTCCCGCATTCGCGTTCGCACAGGGCGGCCTCGATCCGGCGGAAATTCTCAAGCCGCTGCAAGTGCAATGGCCTACATATTCCGGCGATTATACCGGTAAGCGCTTCAGCGACCTGAAGCTGGTCAATCAATCGACGGTCAAGAACCTCAGCCTCTCGTGGGTCACGCGATTCGCGACCGGCTGCGGAGCGACGGGCGCCGAAAGTGGCGGCGGAGGCGGATTCGGCGGCCGGGGCGGGGGAGGCGCGCCGGCCCCTATCATCACCGGCGGTTTTGGCAAGGGCGACCTGAACACGTGCGGCCCCGCGCGTCTGGGTGGCGGCATCCTGATGGTGGACGGGGTGATCTATATGTCGTCGCCGGACAATGCCTGGGCGGTCGATGCCCGCGACGGTACAATCCTCTGGCATTACTATTGGAAGACGCGCGGCGGTACCCACACCGGGAATCGCGGTATGGGAATGTGGCACAACAATCTGTACCTGGAGGTGCATGACGATTACCTGATCTGCCTCGACGCCAAAACCGGCAAGGAGAAATGGAAAAAGCAAATATCGAGCTTCGACGAGCAGTACTTCTCGTCGGTTGCGCCCGTGGTGATCGGCGATCACGTTCTTGCCGGAACCGGCAATGATATGGATGCGCCCGGCTTTCTCCAGTCGTTCGATCCCGAGACCGGCGAGCGGCAGTGGATCCTGTATACCGTTCCCATGACGGCGGACGATCCCGCGGTGAAAACGTGGGCCAGCCTGGATGCGGCGCGCCACGGCGGAGCCCAACCCTGGATACCCGGCGCTTACGATCCCGAAACCCACCTTTACATGTTCGGCACGGGCAATCCCACGCCTGCTTACACCACGGGCCGCGGCGATGGAGACAATCTGTACACGTGCTCGCTGGTGGCGGTCAACGTCGATACCGGGAAGATGGCCTGGTATTACCAGACTTCGCCCCACGACACGCATGATTGGGACTCAACGCAGACGCCCATCATTGCCGATCTGCCGTTCAATGGCCGTACGCGCAAGATCGTGATGACGGCGGAGCGCAACGGCTATTTCTTCGTTCTGGACCGCGTGACCGGAGAACATCTGGTGACGGGGAAGTTCGGGACCCACAACAACTGGGCTTCCGGACTCGACGCAAAGGGCCGGCCCAAACGCGACCCCGGGAAGGATGCGACCATTCCCGGCTCGCTGGTCAACGGTGATGTGACCAACTATCCTCCTCCTTCCTTCTCGCCCGAAACCGGCCTGTTCTACGTGCCCGAGAACAACTCCATGCGGATCAGTTACCTGATCGATCCCGATCCGCGCGGATCCATGGGCTTGGGTGGAACTATGGGCGGCGGCGCAGTCTCGTACGGTTCGTTTATCGACGCCATCGATTACCGGACCGGCGAAGTGGTGTGGCGGCATGAGATATCCGGGAGTGCGGGTGTGTTGACCACCGGAGGTGGCCTGCTGTTCAGCGGCGACGGGCAGAACCTGGTGGCGTACGACTCCAGGAACGGCAAGCCGATCTGGCATGCCCGCATCGGCGCGAGCGGCAACGCTCCTGAAACGTTCATGCTCGACGGGAAGCAGTACGTCCTCGCCACGGGTGGAGATCAGCTTTATGCTTTCGTGCTGAACCAATAGGATCGCGGGCCTTGTGCCCGGTGACGCAAGTCACTGAACCGCGCGGCGTGACCCTCTAAGCTCGGGTTGAGGACAACCGATGAGCGAACTGATCGATAACCGGGCGCAGAGGGTGCGGACCCTGAAGGGCATCATTCAGCGCCTCCACGCCGGAGACGCGCCAGACCAGGTCCGGAGTAGTCTCAAGGAACTGGTTTGCCAAACCGACTATGCGGAAGTCATGGCGATGGAGCAGGAACTCATCGCGGATGGCATGCCGGTGGAGGAAATCCAAAGTATGTGCGACCTGCACTCGCAGGTGACCCGCGAAGTGCTGGTGCAGTTGGCGCCCACTCCGCTTCCGGCTGGTCATCCGGTGGACACAATGCGCCGGGAGAACGAAGCCCTGCGCGAGTCCCTGGCGCGTTCGCAGAAAGCCATGAATCGGATCCTCGAAACAGCCGATGACGGGGATGCTTCGGCAGCTCTGCTGGAATGGCGGCAGGCGCTCAACGAACTGCAGGACGTGGACAAACACTATCAGCGCAAGGAACATCTGCTGTTCACCTGCCTGGAGCGCCACGGGATCACCGGCCCTTCCAAGGTAATGTGGGGAAAAGACGACCAGATCCGCGAACTTTTGAAGGATCTCAGCGCCGCGTTGCGCGAGGGCAATGCCACGGTTGCGGAGTGGAAGCTGCTGGCCGCCACCACGGGCTCTACCGCGGTGAGTACGGTACAGGAGATGATCTATAAAGAGGAACAGATCCTGCTTCCCATCTGTCTGGAGAGATTCACGGCGGATGAGTGGGCTGAGATTTGGGCGTCCTCGCCTCGTTACGGCTGGTGCCTGGTGGAACCGCGCGAAGGGTACAAACCTGTGGAACAGCAGGGGCAGGGGGAAGCTTCGGCGGTCGGCGGTGTCTCCCTTCCGACCGGCACCCTGGCGCTGGAACAACTCATCGCCATCTTCTCCACCCTTCCGGTGGATCTGACTTTTGTGGACTCCGATGACCGCGTTGCCTTCTTTTCGGAAGGTCCTCACCGGGTGTTCGCGCGGAGCCGCGCCATCATCGGACGGAAGGTGCAGAACTGTCATCCTCCGCGGAGCGTTGACACGGTGGAGCGTATTCTCGGCGATTTTCGCGCGGGGCGTCAAAATGTGGCTGAGTTCTGGATCCAGTTTATGGGCCGGTTCGTGCACATCCGCTATTTCGCGGTAAGGGGCGCCGAAGGCCGTTATCTGGGGACGCTGGAAGTAACCCAGGATGTCGGCCCCATCCGCGCGCTGGAGGGTGAGCGCCGGCTGCTCGAGTACGGTGTGCCGGCAACGGCAGGTGTGCAATGAATCTGCCGATCGGTCCGGAGACCACGGTCGGGGCACTCCTCGATGCGTACCCGGAACTTGAAGCTGAACTGGTCGAGATGGCGCCTGCCTTCGCGAAGTTGCGCAATCCGGTGGTCCGGCGGACCGTAGCCAAGGTTGCGACGCTGGACCAGGCGGCCAAAATCGGCGGAGTAAGCCTCCAAACGATGATCCTGAGGCTCCGCGAGGTCGCGGGTCAGAGCGCGGTGGACCAGTCGGTCTTACCGAATCGTCCGGATCCGGGCGGAGACTCATCCTGGCTGATGGCCGGTCGCGTTGTCGAAGATATCGATGCGGATGCGATGCTCGAACGCGGAGTCCACCCGGTCGGGAAGATTCGCGCGGCGGTGGCAGCACTCGGTCCGGCGGAAGTGGTGCTCCTACGCAGTTCGTTCCGGCCCCAACCGCTGATCGAGACTCTGCGGTGCGCCGGGGCCGCGGTTCACAGTTCCTCGCAGGGAGCTGTGCACTATACCTGGTTCGGAAAGCAGACAACATAGGCCCGTGCCAGCTCAGTTTTGATGCCCTCCGTTGGTGCCATTCCCCGGCGGCGGCATTGTCGCCGCGGGAGGCATAGGCTTCTGCATCTGCAATAACTGCTCGAACGGCAGACTTTCCGTGGGCGGATGTATCGGCCCCGGTCCGGTCTTCTCCGTGCCGGGCTGACGCGGTTCGCCCGGACCCAGAAACGGCAGGAACGGGGTTTTGAATTTCAGCCCCGGAAGCTCTTGACCGGCCGGTATCGGGCGCACAATCTCAGGGGTAATCAGCACCAGCAGTTCACTGTTGTTGCGCGATATCGATTTGCTCTGGAACAACTTTCCCAACACAGGAATGTCACCGATGCCGGGGATCTTCGAAAAAATCTCGGTAGTCTGCGTATCCAACAACCCCGCAATTACGAAGCTCTGCCCGCTTTCCAGCTCTACCTCGGTCTGAACCCTGCGGGTCGATGTTCCCGGGACCGTGGTTCCGGCTACCGTGACCGAGTTGGTGTAGTCCAGAGCGCTTACTTCCGGAGTGACTTGCAGGCGGATAGTGCCCCGGGCGGTAACTACCGGAAAGAACCCTAGCTTGATGCCGTACTCCTTAAAGGCGATGCTGATGGAGTTCGCTCCCCCGCCCGGTTGAACCACCGGAAAGGGGAACTCGCCGCCGGAGACGAAATTGGCTGCGGTATTGTTGATTACCATCAGGTTCGGTTCGGCCAGCATCTGCAACTGGCGTTTGGATTCAAGGGCTTTGATGGCCGCGGCCAGATTGAGATCCCGGCGGAACAGAAACAGATTGATCGCCTGACTCAGCAGAAACGGCGGCCCTCCGGTCAGGCTCATCGGCCCATCCGGACCAACTGCCGTGGTTTGATTGAAAGCGCCGCTCGCCAGGTCCAGGCCGAGGTCGGTTGCCGCCGAACGATCTACATCGGCAAATCGCACCCGCAACAGAATCTGAGGCTCTACCGGGGGAATGTCCACACGAAGCAGATTGATGGCTTTTCCCAGCGTAGAGGCAATCGCCATCACGCGTCCGGCTGAAAACAGGTCCTTCACTCTGCCACGCACAAATGCGGTGTCGTTCTCGACAGTGACAGTCACCTCGCTCTCTGGCACTTCCCTCGCGATTTCCTCCCGGATGGCATTCAGCCGCCACGTGGCTGCTCTTACCACCAGGTCGTAGACCAGCCGGGTGTCGTTCTCCAGCCACACGATCAGCGAGGTCTCGCCCGGCGCCTTCCCATTGATAAGTACCTCCTTAGGTCCGATCGCGACCGATTCGATAAGATCGCCGTTGGCGGTAGCGATCTGCTTGATTTTCAATGGGCTATCGACGATCAGCGACTTACCGACCGTGACCATGAGCTTGGCCGGATCCTGGGCGAAGGCGGGGAACCGCGCCAGCACAAAGAGGAAAGCCACCGTCAAGCTTCTTGACCTGCACATGCGGAAACCATCGGCGGGATCGGGTTGCGGCTTTAGAGCCCTAAAGCTCCAACGTCAAATCTCCGATAGATAGAGAGTGAAACGGGATCAGAAGATTCGGATCGCGATCTACACGCAGCAGCCGTTCATCGCGCAAGGATTGGCCGCGGTTCTGCGAAGCCAAAGAGATTTCAAGCTGTCTGCCTGTCATGACACGCTGGCAAGCCTCATGGACTATCTGAAATCGGCAACCCCGGATGTGCTGCTCATCTACCTGATGACCGCCATGAGCCTGTCCGACCTGCACGAGATCCGGAGCATTGACAGCCGCTGCCGGGTGGTGTTGTGGGGACAGGACCTGGAAGGCGATTTCGCGTTCCAGGCGATGCAGTTGGGTGTGCGCAGCATCCTTCCCGGCGATACTTCGATCGACAATTTCCTGGCGGCTCTGCGGAGCGTTCAAAAGGGTGCGCTCTGCTTTGAAAGAGATCTGCTGGAGAATGTCCTGTCGCATAAGCCGGTTGCTCTCAGCATGCGCCAGCGGCAGATTGTCTCGCTGGTGGCCCAAGGCCGCAAAAATAAGGACATCGCATTTTCCATGGGAATTACGGAAGGCACGGTTAAAGCGTATCTTTACAAATTGTTCAAGAAACTCGGCATGAACGACCGGCTGGACCTGGCGCTCTTCGGACGCAAGAACCTGTTCAGCGGACCTGGCCGCCCGGCCCAATTCGATGGCGCCGCCGTGGCGCCTTCGGTTTTGCTCATCCCCAGGCGGCCATCCGGCCTGACGGTAGTGCAGTGAAGTGCGAATTTCAATGGTTAAGATAGGAGTTGGAGACCAAAATCATTGAAAAAGTGGCTGCTCTCACTGCCGCTCCTCGTGGCGGTGTTGATCGCCTGGGGGATGGTGCGAAAGAACGCACTGCCCGAGGTGAACTTCACGCGCGTGCGGCGGCAGACGCTGGTCAGCATTTTGCCGACAAACGGAAAGGCTGAACCGGTTGAGTGGCAATCCGTTCGCGCCGCCGCCGCCGGACTGGTGAGCCGGGTTCCGGTCCAGGAAGGGCAGAGGGTGGAGACGGGCGCCATACTGGCGGAGTTGACCGATCCCTCACTACAGGCCGATATCGAAGCGGCGGAAGCGAAGGTTGCCGAGGCGCGGGTCGCTTTGTCGGCGCTGGAGGCGGGCGGAAAACCCTCCCAACTTGCCGAGATCGATAGCAGTCTGGCGCGGGCGCGTTTCGACCTGCAAACGCAGCAGAAGGAGCACGACACACTGAAGCGCCTGTTCGGCAAACAGGCCGTGACCGCGGTAGACGTCCAGGCGGCGGCGGATAAAGTCCGCCAGCTCGAAATTGAAATCGCGGGCCTCGAAAAACGGCGTGGATCGCTGGTGGGTAAGAGCGATGTCGATGCTGCCGCAGCACACCTGCAGGATGCCGAATCGGCTTTGAAACTCGCCCGGGACCGCGCGGCGCAGGGCCTGGTGCGCGCCCCGATCGGCGGCGAAGTGTACGGACTGGCCATCCGTCCGGGCGCCTATCTGGACGTGGGCGACCTGGTGGCAAATGTCGGACGTCTGAATCGTCTGCGTGTGCGCGTTTATGTCGATGAGCCGCTGCTGGGACGTGTCGCGATCGGCCAGCCTGTTACCATCCGCTGGGAAGCGCTGCCGGGCAGACAGTGGCAGGGCTCGGTGGACAGGATGCCCACATCCATTCAAACACTGGGTTCGCGGCAAGTGGGGGAAGTGGTCTGTACCATCGAAAATCCGGGACGCGACCTGATCCCCGGCACCAACGTCGATGCCGAGATCCGTACGGCTGTCTCTGAGAATGCGCTCGTGATTCCCAAAGAGACCCTGCACCACGACGCCACCGGCGATTATGTCTTCGCGCTGAAGGGCGATGCCGTAGAGCGGCGCGCCGTGAAAACAGGGAATTCCACCGTGACATTGGTTCAGGTGCTCGAAGGCCTCGCCGAAGGCGATCCGGTCGCTTTACCCGGCGAGACGCCGCTGAAATCCGGCGATCGGGTGGCGCCCTCGGTGAAATAGTTTCCGCCGCGTACTTGAATCACGGCTCTATTTCCGAAACAATAACGTTTCATGCCTTCTCAAGGGTCTGCCACCAAATACCGATGGTACAAGGAACTCACGCGCTATCATTGGTTCGTTTTGAGTGTCGCCATCATGGGCTGGATGTTCGACACCATGGCGCAGCAGTTGTTCAACCTGGCGCGCAAGCCGGCCATTCGTGAACTTCTCGGACCCGGCGCTTCCGCCGGTGTGGTGGACCAGCAGGCGGCCTGGGCCACCAGCGTGTTCCTGGTCGGATGGGCTTTGGGCGGCATCCTCTTCGGCATCCTGGGCGACCGCCTCGGCCGCGCCAAAACCATGACGCTGACCATTCTCTGCTATACCATCTTCACCGGTCTGAGCGTGTTTTCCACCAGCGTACTGGACTTCAATGTGTACCGCTTTCTCTGCGGATTCGGCGTCGGCGGGCAGTTCGCCGTGGGTGTGGCGCTGGTGGCGGAAGTGATTCCCGACCGGGCGCGCCCCTACGCTCTGGGCATGGTGCAGGCATTCTCGGCGGTGGGTAACATGCTGGCCGCGGTAACCGGTATCGTGCTGGGGGAAATGGTCCGCGCCGGCACCATCGCGTCCTCCTGGCGGTTTATGTTTCTGGCCGGCGCGCTGCCCGCGCCGCTGGCGCTGGTGGTGTTCAAAAAGCTCAAGGAGCCCGAGCAGTGGCTCAAGTCCCGCGCCGAAAAGAAACGCATGGGTTCCTTCGCAGACCTGCTGGGCGAGCCCCGATGGCGCCGCAATTCCATTGTCGGCATGCTGCTGGCATTTTCCGGGGTCGTGGGTCTGTGGGGCATTGGCTTCTTCAGCTACGATCTGTTCCGTCCCGTCCTGGAGACCTCCTTCCGGGCGCAGGGACTCAGCGGCGCCGAACTGGCCGGGAAGACCGACATCTGGATCGGCGTCACTTCGCTGCTACAGAACCTGGGCAGCTTTTTCGGCGTCTACGCCTTCACCTATCTGGCGCAGGTCTTCAATCGCCGGAAGGCATTCGCCGTCAGCTTCGTGGCCGCCATGCTGATGACCGCTTACACCTTTTGGAACCTGAGGAGCATCAGCGACATGCTATGGATGGTGCCGTTAATGGGCTTCTGCCAGTTGGCCTTGTTCGGGGGCTATGCCATCTATCTGCCCGAGTTGTTCCCCACGCGCCTGCGCAGCACCGGCACCAGTTTCTGTTACAACGTGGGTCGCATGGTGGCCGCCGCCGGTCCCTTCACGCTGGGCCTGCTGACGCGCGATGTCTTCAAAGGCTACGAGGAGCCCCTCCGATACGCCGGCGTTACCATGTGTCTGGTATTCCTGGTGGGATTAGCGGCCCTGCCATTTGCTCCGGAGACCAAAGGCAAGCCGCTGCCGGAGTGAACCTTCGTTAATTCGCCCGGAACCCGGCTCGCTCCATACCCCGCTGTGCTTCTGGGTTCTTCATGAAGGTCTTCCATACGAAACCGGTTCGCAGGTTCTCGGCCATCAACAGCGTGATTCCGGTATCGAGAGCGATCACGTCGGTGTCGTACCAGTTCTTTAACGGGTTGAACGCATTCACGAATCCGTACCGGCACCACGCATTGGCATACCGGCTCCGGATATGCCTGAGCACCCTGAGGGCTGGCCCCGGCAGAAACGGAAGCGAGCCACCGGCCGCGCTAGGGACTACCGTGCCATCGATCGGACCGATCTCCGGCGGACCGCCCCAAACCACGTATCCGTGCTGCGAATCCGAGGCCGTGATGCCCCAGAGGTCGGCATTGTAGTCCGGATACTGTTTGCCCAGTTCTATACAGAAACGCCTGTGCACCTCGGTGGCGATCACGGAGTTCTGAAAGTAATCCGCGTATTTGTCGCGCTTGCCTCGAAAATCGAACCACGCCTGCGAATACTGATTGATAAACAGAGGCGCGTAAGACCCGATGTAGCGCATTCCTTCGTACTCAAAGGGCGTGCGCTTCCACGCGTTCCAGGCGTCGGCCGGCAGCGGATGTGCCGACGAGCCCAGCCCCAGCAGGTACATCATCATATGCTCGCTGTAGAGATCCCAGCGATACGGCAGGAACCCGGATTCCGGCGTCCATCCATGGGGCAGCAGTGTGGTGTCTTCCGATAGCCAGGTCCAGTCGATGCGATTGAAAATCTCGTATGCCAGCCGAGTGATCTCGGCATATCGGAAATGCTCGCGGCAGGTGAGGATTCCACAAAGTAGCAACGCGGTATCCACCGAGGAGACCTCCGAGTCCCAAACGCGCTCTCCCGTTTTCAAGTCGGCCCAGTGAAAGAAGAAGCCCCGGTGAGTAACCATCTTCTTCGACAGAAAATGCAGCAGGGCGATAGCCCGCGCGCGCGCATCGCGCAGAGAGACCCAACCATTCTGCTGCCCGATGCAGAGCGCCGTCAGCCCGAAACCCGTTCCCGCGATGCTGGCGACATTGTTGGCGGCGTTGTTCGCACGGACGTTGGCGCGATCGCGGACCAGTCCGTTGTCGGGATTCGCCTGCTCCCAAAAGAAGAGGAAACTCGCTTTCTCCAACTCTTCCAGAAACTGCGCGTCTTCGCTCGAGAGTGCGAAAGATTGCGCGTCATTGGCTTTACTCAAACCGGGCATCGCCACCGGTGCGGCCGCCCGGAGCACCTGGCGCAACAGCTTCCGGCGAGTCAGCCCGGCCGGCCGGATGGTCTCGCGCCTCACGTTTCGAGCCCCCTGTTAGTTAATTTATTCCATTCCGCGCGCCGCGGGAAGATCCCCTCCATAAACTGGATCTTAGGTATGCGTCGTGGCGCGATCCCGTAAGGCTGCAATTTGGACGCTGGCCCGAGTGATTGGGGGCATCGGGATCGCTGTCCTGTTGGTGTTCCTGCCGAGGGTGGGGAGGGTGGGATCCATTACCGGAGCGGTTCTCATCGCGGACACAGACCCGCGCAAGCAGCTCCCGCTTCCCAATGTAGAGGTGGACGCCCAAGTCGGGGGCGTAACGGCCAAAACGATGTCGGATGCGACCGGGTTCTTCCGGCTCAGCCTGCCCAGCGGCGTGTGGTGGGGTCAGGCTCTTCGGTTGGAGTTTCGCCATGTGGACTATCAGCCTCTGGTGACGACGGAGTCCCTGAGTCACCAGCTATACCTCGCACGCCTCACACCATCCCGTATGATCCAGACGGCGGGAACCGGCGGCGAGGAGAAGTCGCTTGCCAACCTCCGCGTCCGTTATTCTGTGAAGTCCACCAGCACCTTCGATGTGGGCAGCACGGTAAAGGCCTTTGAGGTGGCCAACACTCCCAACGTTGGCTGCCGCCTGCGCCGCACCTGTTCGCCCGATGGCCGGTGGGCTGCCACCGTGGGATCGTTCCACCTCGACGCCGGGCCCGGACAGGTGTTCCAAAACGCGCGAGTTTCCTGCGTCGCTGGCCCGTGCCCTTTCACACGAATCGAAACCGACGACTTCTCGCGAGGCGGCAAGCGAATTAGCGGCCGTGTGCTGGCCTGGTCCGACACTGTGACATTTCTGGTGGAAGCCGATGTGATGCGCACAGCTCTGACCGACATCATCCGCCAGGCCTACCCGGCGATCTTCGGCCGCACCATGACGTTCACAGTTCCGCCGGAGGGTGAAGGCCCCAGCATTCAAGCTGAAATGAACGGAACGGCTATCGTGTTTCCTTTGGGTCCCGCCCTAATCCTGTCGTGGGCATCGTGCAATCTGCAGGTCACGGCGGATCGCAGCAAACTGTATAGCTGCGCTCTGAAACCCGGGTATCGATTTCTACCGGCCGCTGCAACGCATCAATAAGGAATGCACGTTTTTAGGTTCTGTACGGTTCTTACCCTTATCGATACAAACTGTTCCGTGCCAGTTCGCCGCGCACCCCGCCGAAATAGCGGAGGGTATTGAAATGCCGCGCAAAAACTCCTCGCCTAAGGGAAAAACTTGCAAAGGGGACCGGCGCCGGCGAGCGTTAAGACCAGCCCTGCCAGCCGTAATGGCCTTGGTCTTTCCCGTGCTTGTATGTACGCCGCATGCCACGTCAGTCGGGTCACGAATCAGCTCGTGAGACCTCCGGAACCTTTCTTCGCGCCTGGCGCGAGCGGCTCCGCGCCCTGCGTAACGTTCCTCCGCTGGCAAAAATCGTCTGGCAATCCGGACCAGGGGTGGTGGCTGGTGGGATGGCATGGCGTCTGATTGGCGCCCTGATTCCCCTGGCCATGCTGACCGTATCGAAACGCATTCTGGACGCGGTGCAATCGCATGCTTCCGGGCGCCCCCTTCCCTCCGCGTTCTGGTACCTGGTGGCGGCTGAAGCCGGATTGGCCGCGTTCGGCGCAATCCTGGGCCGCCTGACCGGTTACTTCGATGCGCTGCTGGCCGACCGTTTCACCCGCTTCGTCAGCGTGAAGGTGATGCAGCATGCTTCGCAGCTCGACCTGGCGTCGTATGAAGATCCGGTGTTCTACGACAAACTCGAGCGCGCCCGAGTGCAGGCGACGGACCGCATCGGCATGATCCAGTCACTCGGCGGGATAATCCAGCAGATTATCACTGCGGCAAGTCTGGCGGCGGGAGTCTTCTGGTTTTCGCCGTGGCTGCTCATCCTTTTAGTGGTTGCCGTCATCCCGGCGTTCCTGGGCGAAAGTCACTTCGCGTTTCTCGGGTATGCCTTGAATATCCGGCAAACGCCGGTTCGTCGCCAGCTCGATTACCTGCGGACGTTGGGCGCCAGCAAGGAATCCGCCAAGGAATTGAAACTGTTCGAACTCGGCGGGTTTCTCTCCGGCGAATACACGCGCCTCTCTGACGAAATCTACGATCAGAACGTACGCCTCGCTGGCCGGCGCTTGCGAGCCGGAGCGCTCTTATCGCTCGCCAGTACCGCTGGATACTATGGCGCGTACGCTTACGTAATCTATCGCACGGTAACCGGCGAATTGACCTGGGGCTCGCTGCAATTCCTGGCCGGCGCGATCGCCGGCGCCGCAGCTAACATTCAGAACATTTTTTCCACCTTTTCAAGCATTGCCGACCAGTCTCTATTCCTCACGGACCTGGTGGAATTCCTGCGGGTCGGGCCGAAGATCCGCTCCAAACCCGATGCGCTGCCCGCGCCGCGGCCCATCCGCGACGGCGTCGTGTTCGAACGCGTGTCCTTCAACTACCCGGGCAGCGATCGCCGCGTGCTGGAGAGCCTGAGCTTGAGCATTGCGCGCGACGAACGCATCGCGTTGATCGGCGAAAACGGACAGGGTAAGACAACCATCGTGAAGCTGCTTACCCGCCTCTACGATCCTGCCGAAGGCCGGATCCTGCTCGACGGAGTGGACCTCCGCGATTACAGTGTCGAAGATCTGCACCGCGAAATCGGAGTGATCTTTCAGGACTTCGTCCGCTACGAAATGACGGCGCGGCAGAATATCGCGGTGGGCCGCATGGGCGCCACCGACGTCGCCATCGGTGAAGCGGCGCGCAAGAGCCTTGCCGGTGAAGTGGTGGACCGCCTGCCGCGCGGCTTCGATCAACTGCTGGGGCGCCGCTTCGAAGGCGGCCTTGACCTTTCCGGCGGCGAGTGGCAGAAAATGGCGCTGGCGCGCGCCTATCTGCGCGACGCACAGATCCTCATACTCGACGAACCGACGGCATCGCTGGATGCCCGTTCCGAGTATGAAGTGTTCCAGCGTTTCGCCGAACTCACTCTGGACAAGATGGCGTTGTTGATTTCGCACCGCTTCTCTACCGTCCGCATGGCGGATCGGATTCTTGTGCTGGAAAACGGCCGGATTGCCGAGCAAGGCGGCCATAAGAGCCTGCTCGCATTAGGCGGCCGGTACGCCAGCATGTTTGAACTTCAGGCATCCAGTTACCGATGAACCAAGAACTGCTCACTTCAGAAGATCAGGGATTGAAGCCCATGGAGCACCGCGCTGCGGGCGCTGCATTAGCCAGTTCCATTCCGTTCGAGGGCCACCGCGTGCGGCACGCAAAGAAGGTGCGGCGGCGATACTACATTCGGCCCATGCTCGCCCTGCCGGCCACTCGCGATGCCCAGGTGCTTCTGCACGAGAATCTGCGGCTGATCCAAACGGCGGAAAAGGAGGTCCGGGGATTCTCCCGCGAGCTTCGTCACTTCCCACTGGTCCAGGACGGGTCCGGCGCAGAGTGCACGCGCGTTGCCGTGGTCGCACGGACGTATCTCGACCGGGTGGGAAACCGCTTTAGCGAGGAGACTTTCGCTCTCTTCCTGGATGGCTTTCAGGACATCGCATTCCTGGACCTGGGCGAATTGTGGGCGCTGAAGCCGGCACTCCAGCTTGAGCTTCTGGACCGTCTGACCGTGTCATCGCAGTCCTGGCCGGCTCTTCTATACAGTCTCCGGCAGATCGGAGACGCCTCCTGGAAGGAACTATTCGAGGCGGTCAACCCCATCGATCCGATTCTGCGCGAAGATCCCGCCGGCGCTTACGCCGCCATGGACTTCGAGAGCCGGGACCGCTACCGTAATGCGATCGGCGATCTGGCACGGCGCAGCGAACTGAACGAGCACCAGATAGCTGAGGCCGTATTGTCCCAGGCCCGCCAGGCGCATGCTGCCTCGGATGGATCGCGCTTCGCCCAGCGCCGGGCGCATGTGGGCTTCTATCTCATTGACCGCGGTCTCGCCGGGTTGAAGGAAACCGTCGGGTACCGGCCAACATTCGAGGAGCGCATCAAAACCGCCTTGCTGCGCAGGCCAACCGCGTTCTACCTCATTTCCATCGAAGTGTTCACGTTCGTGGTGGTGGCCATCATGCTGGCCGGCGTGGATAGGTTAACGCCGTTCTTTGCCGGGTTGCTGCTTCTCCTCCTGCCCGCGACGCAAGCCGCGGTCGCATTCGTGAACGGTCTGGTGTCGTTCCTGGTCACGCCGAACGCCCTTCCCCGGCTGGACTTTTCCAAGGGCGTCCGCGAAGACTGCGCCACCGTGGTCGCCGTGCCTTCGCTGTTGTTGAACGAAGCGCAGGTCCGCGATTTGGTGCTGGATCTGGAGATCCGTTTCCTGGCGAACCGCGACCCCCAGATCTACTTCGCGCTGCTTACCGATTGTCCGGACGCCGACGGGCCTGTCGATGAACGCGACCGGCTGGTCGATCTCTGCTCCACCTTGATCGAGGGTTTGAATCGCCATTATTCCGGCTCCCCGTTCCTGCTGCTGCACCGGCACCGGGTTTACAACGAAAAACAGGGCCGTTGGATCGGTTGGGAACGGAAGCGCGGAAAGTTGCTCGACTTCAACCGCCTGTTGCACGGCGGTTTCGATTCGTTTCCCGTGAAAGTGGGAGATCTCTCCGTGCTGCCTCGCACTCGCTATGTCATCACGCTGGATGCGGACACTCAGCTTCCCCGCGATTCCGCCGCGCGGCTGATCGGCACGATCGCCCACCCCCTCAACGCCGCCGTGGTCGATGAAAAGCGGCGCATCGTCGTGGAGGGGTACGGCATTCTGCAGCCGCGCATCGGCATCAGCATCCACTCGGCCGCGCGCAGCCGGCTGGCCGCCCTGTATTCGGGTGAGACCGGATTCGACATCTATACCCGCGCTGTCTCCGATGTTTATCAGGATATGTTCGGCGAAGGCATCTATACCGGGAAAGGGATCTACGAAGTGGACGTTTTCCGTGATGTGCTGGAGGAGCGTTTTCCGGAAAACGTCCTGCTCAGCCACGACCTGATCGAAGGTGCATACGCGAGGACCGGGCTGGTGAGCGATATCGAATTGATCGATGATTACCCGTCCCACTTCAGTGCCTACAGCCGGCGCAAGCACCGCTGGGTGCGCGGCGACTGGCAGACCCTGCGCTGGCTCGCGGACCGTGTTCCCGACCGCGAATTACGGCTGGCGCCGAATCCCATCTCCGTCCTTTCGCGATGGAAGATTACCGACAACCTGCGGCGAAGCCTGCAGGAGCCCGCCCTGGTGGTTCTCTTTCTGGGCGCCTGGTTCTGCCTGCCGGGCAGAGCCGACTATTGGACCTCCGCTGCGGCCGTAATGCCCTTTCTTGGCGCCTACTGGTCACTCCTGTTTTCCATCCTGCGCGCTCCGCGGAACGCTCACGCGCTGCGCTCCTGGGCACGCCAGACGTTCCGCGGCTTTGAAGATGCCAACGCCTCGGCCTTTCTGACCCTGGTGTTTCTGCTGCACCAGGCGCTGCTTTCCATCGACGCGATCGTCCGTTCGGTGCTCCGCATGTTTGTCACCGGCCGGAAGCTGCTTGAATGGGAGACGGCGGCGGAGTCCAGTGCCGGTGCTTAGAGCCAGGGCTGCCGTGGACATTTACCTGATGGCGGCGCCCTTTTTGAGCGCGCTCATCGCCGTTCTGGTTTGGCGTTTCCGCCCCGCGGCGCTGGCAGTCGCGGCCCCCATTCTGTTACTGTGGGCCAGTTCGTGGTTGATCTCCATCCTGCTGAACCGGCCGCCGCGTTCCTCCAGCCGTACGCTCCGCCGGGCAGACGCGCAGTGGCTGCGCGGGTACGCCGAAAAAATGTGCGGCTATTTTCGCGACTGGAGTTCGCCCGCTACCAACTGGCTGATCCCCGACCATGTTCACGAAGACGGCCAGACTGCCATGACCCTTTCGCCCACCAATCTCGGATTGCTGCTCAACGCGCGAATCGCAGCCCTGCATCTGGGTACGCTCACCATGGCGGAGTTTGCCTATGAGACCTCTGAGACCCTGCAGCGCATACACCAGATGCCCAAACATCGCGGGCATCTGATGAACTGGTACGATATCGCCACCCTGGAGCCTGCCGCGCCGCGCTTCGTCTCCACCGTGGACAGCGGCAATCTGGCGGCGGCCCTCTGGACCTTGAAGCAGGCCGCTTTGCAGTTCGCCGCCGAACCCCGCTGGAACAAGGAACTGACGCCGGAGACTGGCGCTCAACTGTCTGCCATCGCCGCTACCTGCGATTGCCTGGTGAGCGACATGGATTTCCGCTTCCTGTACAACCGCCGCCGCAAAGTGCTCTCCGTAGGGTACGACATCGACGCGGGCCGCCTCGCCCCCTCGTACTACGACCTGCTGGCATCGGAATCCCGCATCGCCACCTTCGTGGCAATCGCCAAAGGCGACATCCCCCAGGAAGCCTGGTTTCACCTCGGCCGCACCCACACGCTCTTCGCCGGCGAGCCCGTTCTGATTTCCTGGACCGGCACTATGTTCGAGTACCTGATGCCCGCCATCTGGATGCGGCACTACGAGGGCACCATCACGCACAAAAGCATTCGCGCCGTGGTCAAAGCGCAAAAGGAGTACGCGCGGCGCAAAGGTGTTCCCTGGGGGATTTCGGAGTCGGCCTGCCTGACCCCGGACGGCGCCGATGGGTATGGCGCTTTCGGCATTCCGGAACTGGCGCTGAAGACCGCGCAGACAAAAGATGCCCTGGTGGTATCTCCCTACTCCGTGTTTCTGGCCGGCGCCGCGGATCCGGACGGCGCTATAAAGAACCTGCGCCAGATGGAGGAATTCGGCTGGACCGGGCGCTACGGGTTCTACGAAGCGGTGGACTACTCACGAGCCGGGGGTACCCCCATCCGCTGCTGGATGGCCCACCATCAGGGCATGAGCCTCCTGGCCGCTTGCAATCTGCTTTGCGACAAGCCGTTCCAGCGGTATTTCCACGCCGAACCGCACGTGATCGCAACGGAGCTGCTGCTTCATGAGCGTGTCCCGGCAGGGCTCGAAGCGGAGAAGGAGGAACCGGTGGACATCGTATTGCCGGCCCCAGCCGCCGCTTGACCAGCCCGGTGAGGATGTTCGGAATGAGCCGTAATGCCGGAACGCTGATGCTCTTACTGTTCGCCGCGGAACTCTCTGCCCGGCCGCCCGATGCCGCGATGGAGCGGAGGATCGACGCGCTCCTTTCGCGCATGACCCTGGACGAAAAACTCGGACAGATGTCGCAATCCACTTCGATGGCGACACCCCTTTCCGACGCAATTAAAGAAGAGATCCGCAAAGGCCGGTGGGGTTCCTTCCTGAATGCCGGAAGCCCGGCGGACCGCGCCGAGGCGCAGCGGATCGCCCGTAAAGAAAGCCGCCTCGGCATCCCCCTGCTTTTCGGCCGGGACGTAATTCACGGCTATCGCACTATCTTTCCCATCCCGCTCGGACAGGCGGCGAGTTGGGACATCGATCTGATCCAGCAGGCAGCGCGCACCGCCGCGGTCGAAGCTTCCGCCGAAGGGATTCGCTGGACCTTCGCTCCCATGGTGGACGTGGCGCGCGATCCGCGCTGGGGCCGCATCGCCGAGAGCGCCGGGGAAGATCCTTACCTGGTAAGCGCGGTGGGCGCTGCCATGGTGCGCGGATTCCAGGGCGATTCTCTGCTCCATCCCTCGTCTCTGGCGTCGTGCGCCAAGCACTTCGCGGGCTACGGTGCGGCCGAGGCGGGGCGCGACTACAACAGCGCGTGGATCCCCGAAGTGCTGCTTCGTGACGTGTACCTGCCGCCGTTTCAGGCGGCTCTGTCCGCCGGAGCAGTCAGCATCATGACCGCCTTTAACGCGCTGAACGGCGTTCCCGCCACCGGAAACCCGTTCCTTCTGCGCAGGATTCTGCGCGGCGAATGGAAATTCGATGGCCTCGTGGTCAGCGACTATCAAGCCGTCACCGAGATGGTCCCGCACGGTTATGCGGCCAGCGACAGCGATGCCGCGCGAGAAGCCTTGCAGGCCGGTGTAGACATGGAAATGGTGAGCACCGCCTATTACGACCACCTGAAAGCGCTGATCGCCCGCAAGCAGGTCCCCATGGAATGGGTTGACGCGGCCGTACGAAATATCCTCAGGCTGAAGTTTCGCCTCGGCCTCTTCGACCAGCCGGAGCCCGCTCCGGCAGAGGCCTCGGTCACCGCCGAATCGCGCGCCCTGGCCAAACGCCTGGCCCTGGAGAGCGCCGTGTTGCTCAAGAACGATGGACATCTTCTCCCGCTCGCGGAGTCGGCCGGCCCCGTAGCAGTGATTGGACCTCTGGCCGATAGTCCCATCGACCAGATGGGTTCCTGGGTGATGGACGGCCGTGTGGACGATGTGCGGACGCCGCTGGCGGCCCTGCGCCAGATGCTGGGCAACGATCGCGTGCTCTATGCTCCCGGACTGAAGAATAGCCGGACCATCGATCGGACCGGTTTCGAAGCCGCGCTGCAAGTCGCACGCAAGGCCAATGTCGTATTGCTGTTCCTGGGAGAAGAGGAGATCCTTTCGGGTGAGGCCCGCTCGCGTGCGTTTCTGGGCTTGCCCGGCGCCCAGGACGACCTGGTGAGTGCGATTGCCGCCTTGGGAAAACCGGTCGTTGCGATCGTGCAAGCCGGCCGCCCGCTCACTTTCGAACAGTCCGCATCGCGGGTCAAGGCGGTGCTGTGGGCCTGGCACCCGGGAACCATGGGCGGCCCCGCCATCGCGGACCTGCTCTTCGGCCGCGCCGTGCCAAGCGGAAAATTGACTGTCACGTTTCCGCGCACCGTCGGCCAGGTGCCCATCTATTACGCGCATCTCAATACAGGACGCCCGGCAACGCGCGACGAGCTGGGCATTCCAATGGGCACGCCCCTCAATCCGGCCGGTTACACTTCCAAGTACATCGACGTAGACTTCACGCCCGAATACCCGTTTGGCTTCGGCCTTTCGTACACGGCTTTCGCCTATTCCAATTTGCGCCTGAGCGCGCCTGCCCTGAGTCAGCAGGGTGCCCTCACCGTCTCGGCGGACATTACCAACCGTGGCCGCTACGCCTCGGCGGAGGTGGTCCAGTTGTATATCCATCCCGTGGCCGCGAGCGTGGCGCAGCCGGTCCGGCTCTTGAAGGGCTTCCTCCGGGTTCCTCTCCGGCCCGGCGAAACCAGGACGGTGACTTTCCAGGTTACCGCCGCCGGCCTGGCGTATCGCAATCAGCAGATGCAGCTCGTTACCGAGCCCGGGCGCTACCAGATATGGATTGCCCCGGACTCGGTGAGCGGCCTCGAAGGCGAGTTTGCTGTCCTATGACTGAATTGCCTGCCGCGTGCTACCCCGCCGTGTCAGCTTACCGAAACCCCGCGAATGTCCCCCATCGGCGGCTCACCGGAGAACCGGCTGTATTCGCGGCTGAACTGGCTCGCGCTTTCGTAGCCCACCTCAAACGCCGCGCTCGCCGCATCCACTCCCTCCAGATGCATCCGCCCTCGCGCTGCCTGCAACCGAAGCTGCTTCTGGTATTGCAGAGGACTCATGGCGGTCAACACCCCGGAAATGATGGGTGCAGCGTGGACCCCATGCTCCGCGATTACGGGGCAGATCGTCAACCCGTAGCGGCGTCGCATAGTTCGCCCTGATCCACGCGTTCGCCTTTGCCGAACGGTGGCTCTGCTCTCAATGCGTTGCGATAAATCGAAAGCGCTTTCCCTCCGGACTCCGAAGGATGCGGTAAATAATCTCGCGTACAATCGGGCCGCTCAGAACCCGAATATCTTGCGGGGTGCCCAGCAGGCTTACCAGCCGGCAGCATGGAACCGGCGATTCCATCTGGTCTACTCGGTCGCCATGGGGGGCTCCCAGACCGCGCTCCGAACCGGGATTTCGTCCCGGCTCCAAAGCTCTACCACCAGCGCGCATTTCGGCCTTAGCCGCATCTCCATACAGGGCGCCTCGTCCCTGGCCTCCACCACCCGGCTGATCTCCGGCAAATCAACCGATGTCAGCAGGAATCGCGACGCTTCGTAGATGAAAATGGTGCGGTCCGGATGCGAGGCGCCCTCCTTCGTCTTGCGGTTCGCCTGCAAGCTGTACTTCTGTTCGTGAATAGTTCGGCAACCAACATGTGGCTTACCTTGTGTCCTTGGGCTCGCAGTTCGTCGGCGAGATTGCGCACGCTTTTGCACGTCCACCGCAGCGGCGACTGCGGATCCCCTCGCGTCACTGGTTCCAGCAGTTTTTCCAGATCGCGCAGCAGATCCGGATCTTTGACCGACGCCTTCTTCCGACCGCCGCCCTTTTGCCGAATCGGCTGCCTCCGCTGTGAGCGGTCCGGCTTTTTCTGCAATTCCGCCAAACCCACTGCGATGGCGCGCCTAGAAACGCCGCTGGCGCGCGCCACCAGCGAGATGCCACCCCGCCCGTGGGCCGCGCTTTCCGCAGCCGCCCATAAACGTCGTGCGCGTTCATCTAGCCACGCCTCCAACTGAGAGAAACGCTGCTTGATCTCACCCTCGCTGGCCACGAAAACATTTTAGGCCAGAAATGGTTTAATTGCTACACTTATTTTCCTACGGTTACTTACGGTCCGCCCAAAGACAAGCGGGAGATGACCGATGTCCTCCGTGCGGCCGTGGACCGCGGCATTACATTCTTCGACACCGCCGAAGTCTACGGACCGTTCTTGAACGAGGAACTCGTGGGCGAAGCCCTCGCTCCGTTCCGGAAGCAGGTGGCGATCGCCACCAAATTCGGCTTCGATCTCAGTCCTGGTCTCGATCCCCGCGGGATGAAAGGCGCGCCGGGTCTGAACAGCAGACCCGAGCGCATCAGGCAAGCCGTCGAGGGATCGCTCCAGCGGCTTAAGGTCGAAGTCATCGATTTGCTGTATCAGCATCGCGTTGACCCCAACGTGCCCATCGAAGAGGTAGCGGGCGCAGTGCAGGAGTTGATTCACCAGGGCAAGGTCAGACACTTCGGCCTGTCCGAAGCGGGCGTGCAGACCATCCGCCGCGCCCATGCAGTCCAACCGGTCACTGCTCTCCAGAGCGAATACTCGCTGTGGACGAGGACTCCGGAAAAGGAAGTGATCCCGGCGCTGGAGGAGCTCGGAATCGGTCTGGTGCCGTACAGCCCGCTGGGCAAGGGCTTCCTTACCGGTAAAATCGACCAAACTACGAAGTTCGACACTACCGATTTTCGCAGCACCCTGCCTCGCTTCACGCCGGAGGCGCTCCAGGCCAACCAGACCCTGATCGATCTACTTACCGCCATCGGAGGACGAAAGCAAGCGACCCCTGCTCAGATCGCACTCGCATGGCTGCTCGCCCGGAAGCCCTGGATTGTACCCATCCCTGGCACCACCAGGCTGCATCGTTTGGAGGAAAACATCGGCGCCGTCTCCGTCGAACTCACGGCCGATGATCTGCGCGACATCGAGGAAGCCGCCTCCCGCATCACCGTGACCGGTGCCCGATACCCCGAAAGGCTGGAGCGGATGACGGGTCTGTGATCGCCGGTTTCCGGCTAAGCCGTCGTCGGGCTCGCCGTTACACTGCGCTTTTCAATCGGCACAACAGCGCGCTCCGCCGCGCCGGTATAGACCTGCCGCGGACGCGCGATTTTCTGCTCCCCGTCGCACAGCATCTCCTGCCACTGGGCCAGCCAGCCCACCGTGCGCGGAATCGCGAACAGTACCGTAAAGATGTCCGGTTTGAATCCCATCGCCTGGTAGATGATGCCGGAATAGAAGTCTACGTTGGGATAGAGTTTGCGTTTGATGAAGTACTCGTCCTCAAGCGCGATCCGTTCCAGTTCCAGCGCGATTTCCAGTTTTGGATTGCGCCCGGTGACCGCGAATACCTTGTCCGCGGCCCACTTGATGATCCTGGCGCGGGGATCGTAGTTTTTGTAGATGCGATGCCCGAAGCCCATCAGTTTGAACTCCCCGGCCTTCACCTTCTCAACGTAGGCCGGCACCTTGTCCTTCGAACCGATGACGTCCAGCATCTTCAGGACTTCTTCATTGGCGCCCCCGTGTAGCGGCCCCGAGAGCGCCGCGCAAGCGGCCGCCGTGGAAAGGAAGGGATCGGCCTGGGAACTGCCCACCGCGCGCATGGCGTTGGCGCTGCAGTTCTGCTCGTGGTCGGCATGCAGAATGAAGAGAATCTCCAGCGCGCGCGCCAATACCGGGTTGGGCGCATACTTGGGTTCCGCCATCTTCCACAGCATATTCATGAAGTTCTCGGTATAGCTGAAGTCGTTGTCGGGATAAACGTACGGGAAGCCCAGACTGTGGCGGTAGGTGTACGCGGCGATGGTGGGCATCTTCCCGATCAGGCGCTTGATCTGAAGTGCGCGCACCGCCGGGTCGAGTACGTGCCGGGATTCGGGATACACCGTCGAGAGCGCGGCCACCGTGCTCGCCAGCATCCCCATCGGATGAGCGTCATACCGGAAACCTTCCAGGAACTTCTTGGTGGTCTCGTGGATCATGGTGTGATGCGTGATTTCGGTTACCCAATCCTTCAGTTGCGGCGCCGTGGGCAGGTCGCCGAACAGGATCAGATAGGCCACTTCGAGGAATGTGCATTTCTCGGCGAGTTGCTCAATGGGGTAGCCGCGGTAGCGCAGGATGCCCTTATCGCCATCGATAAATGTAACCGCGCTCCGGCACGATGCCGTATTCAGGAACGCAGGGTCATAGGTCATGAGCCCGAAATCGGCTGGCCCCGTCTTGATCTGGCGCAGGTCCATGGCGCGAATGGTCCCCTCGTGAATCGGAACCTCATAGGCGGCTTGCGTGCGCAGGTCAACGATACGTAAGGCTTCGTTCTCCATAACTTCCTTCCGGGATCCCGGGCGGCGGCACCAGCGGTGCGCCGCCCTCTGGCCACTGTCCGCCGGCACGGTGGCGCCGCCAGCCGCTGCAACCGAGGCGGCCGGCGGTTTCGACTCCCATCAAGGCCGTGTCCGGTTCAGCCGCTACAACGGAGGACGCAGGCCACTGCGGGCTTGATGGAGGGCTTGGCCGGTGGCGGCAACTCCCGCCGGCCGCTCAGACCGGGATTTGGCTTTCCTTCGCGCCCGGGACTCCCGTGGCTAGTCACTGAAGGAGCCTCCTGTTATGCGCGCCATCACCCCGCGGCATGATGGTCGCAAGGCAATCATAACCCAAATGATTATGCCTGTTGCCTTGTTTTTCAGAATCTCAGGCGGTGTCAGGTCAGCCATGGTACATATCGATCATGGCCGTGCGGGCCCGGTCCGCGTCGGCCATCCGGGACCGGTGCCCGGAAGCAAAGGAATTTATGACTAACTGGAGACACCCGGCTGCGTTGCCGGCCGCTTTCCTCCTGGCTTCCACTTTCGCTCCCTGCGCTTTTGCCGCCGTGCACGTGTGGGAAAAGCAGGAGTTGACCTTCACGTCGGCTGCTTCGTTCGCGAACCCTTATACCGAAGTCGTCGTCTGGGTGGACCTGACCGGACCCGGCTTCACCAGGCGGGTCTACGGCTTCTGGGACGGAGCCCGGACCTTCCGCGTGCGGATCGTAGCTACCCAGCCGGGCGTCTGGAAGTGGCGCAGCGGTTCCACCCCCGCCGATTCCGGGCTGGCGGGTAAGAGCGGCACTCTTACGGCGATCGCGTGGACCGCGGAAGAAATGCGGCAGAATCCGCTGCGCCATGGGTTTATCCGAGGCCACTGCGAATCGCCACGCTCTGCAGCATGCCGACGGCACGCCGTATTTCGCGATTGGCGATACCTGGTACGCCGCCGGCACTGACCGCTTCAAATGGTATGACGACCCGCGCGAGCGCCCCCTCGGTCCAACGGCCGGTTTTAAGGACTACGTCCGGTACCGCCAGGCCCAGGGATTCAACTGGGTCAACGTCATCGCCGCATTTCCCAATTGGATTACCGATGGCAAACCGTGGAACGTGGCGATGCCGGACGGCACAACCGTTCGCTCTGCATGGCTCGAGTTCGGCGTCAACAGCGCCAAGAATATGGACAACGAGGGCGGCCGTCCGTTCGTATTCCCGGGCAAAGTCCCGGGCTATGAGAATATGTTCCCGGACGTGGACCGCATCAATCCGGAATATTTCCACTACGTGGACCGCAAGATCGACTATTTGAACGACCACGGCTTTGTTCCCTTTATCGAAGTGTCCCGCCGCGATGCCAGCATGCTCTGGAGCAAATACTACCAGTGGCCCGATTCGTATGCGCGCTTCATTCAGTACATCTGGTCGCGGTATCAGGCCAACAACACCGTGCTCAGTCCGGTCCACCTGGACATCATCAGCGAAACCATCGGTCCTGACGAGTTCACCCGGGCTATCCGGTTGGTGACGGAAAAATACGGCCCGCCGCCCTTCGGGACGCTCCTCTCCGCCAACGCCAACCCCTCCACCCTGGAGAATTGGGGCGACGATTCCTGGGTCACGCTCCACCAGACCGGCAATATGCGCGAACACAATAACTATTGGTACCTGACGGAGATCTTCCGCGCCCCTCATCCGCACCCCGCGCTCAATGGAGAGCCGTATTATTCGGGCTACACCGACGCGCGCTCCCAGGGCGGAGGCCGTGGCTACCAGTTCGGCGCTCCCGGCGGCACCGAAAAGGACGACCGGTTTGTGCGCAGCGGCATGTACGGCAGTTTCCTCTCCGGCGGCTTCGCCGGCCACGTGTACGGCGCCGAAGGCATTTGGGGCGCGGACATCGAGCCGGCCGCTCCCATCAAGATGTGGGACGCCTTCCAGTGGAATTCCGCGGCGCAAATGAAGTTCCTGCGCGCCTTTGCCTTCTCCATCGGCAACCGGTACCAGGAACTCGAGCCCAGTGCCGATCTCGTCTCTCCCAATAAGGACTACAATCTCCGGTCCTACGAAGGTTGGGCATACGCGGCCCGGACTCCCGACCGGAGCCTGTTCCTGGTGTACTTCGAGAAGGGTTGTCCGCGCAGCCAGGTGCGCGGCGCCAGACTGAACTCCGCCTACCGGGCCGATTGGTTCGATCCTCGCAACGGAACCTTTCAGCCCGTCGGCGCCGGCGCCGTTCGTTCCAGCGCCATCGGGATCATCCTGTTGCCTGCCTTCCCCTCGGATCTGGACTGGGGACTGCGCCTGACGTACGAGGGTCCGGCGGCTGGCGGCAGAGTCCCACGATAAACAAAAGGGGCGATTTCCGTAGGATTCTCCATCACCCCCGTTGCGATCTCCGACATCGCGCCCAAGCTATTCATTCCATAGCCATTCCACACTAACCTCTACAATTCACCGTAGCGAAACCCAACACCGCCTCTCGCGTGCCAAAACACCACACCGCCAACTGCTTGAAATCACATCAGATAAAAAGGTAAAAATCACCAGTTTTTGGCCCTTCCCGTGCCCTTATAGAAAGCGAGGAATGAAAGGAAGGTAACAAAATGACAGTCCTACTGGTTCTTGGAACGTTTCTGGTTTTCATCGTCCTGGATTACGCCATGAATCGCCGCAAGGTGATCGCTACCGTTCCATCGGTATCCCACTCCGCGGCATTCGCCGGTGCGCCCGAGGGGCCCGGTTCCGATTACGTCAACGGTTTTCATGTCCCCGAGAACCTCTCTTATCATGCCGGTCATAGCTGGCTCGTTCGCGAGCGCAAAAATGTCGTCCGCGTGGGCGTCGATGAGTTCGCCGCAGCCCTGGCAGGCAAAGTGGAAACAGTCGAACTTCCCAAGCCCGGTCAGTGGATCCGCCAGGGACAGAAGATCCTCTCGTTCTATCGCAACGGCGTCAAGAGCGAAATGGTGTCCCCCACCGAAGGCGAAGTCCTCGAGGTCAATACCGAAGTACTCGCCAATCCGGCGCGCCTTCGCGAAGAGCCCTACGGGAAGGGTTGGCTGCTAGCCATGCACGTTCCCGATGAAGAAGCCACCAGCCGTAATCTGGTCCCCAAACTCATGGTTCGCGATTGGATGCGCGCCAGCGTAGAGCGCCTCTATGCCATGCAACCCTCTCTGGCTGGTGCAGTTGCCGCTGACGGTGGACGCCCCGCGGAAGACCTCCTGGCCGCGTTTCCCGAGGCCGACTGGAAGGCCGTGACTGGTGAGTTTTTCCTTACGGCATAACGGGTTGTAAGTTTTTGCTACACATTTGACGAGATTTCTGTTAAAAAAGGAGTTGAAGGTCCAGATATGCCAAAGGCGATCCTGTACGACAGCACGCTCTGTATCGGCTGTAAGGCCTGCGAAGGCGCCTGCGCGGAGCGTTGGGGCTTGCCGTACAACGATAAGGTTGCCGCGGAGGAACACATCTCCGCTCACAAGCTGACCGCCATCGAGACGCACGGGGACAAGTTCAGCCGCCGGCTCTGCATGAATTGCCTGCAGCCGGCCTGCGCTTCGGTTTGCCCCGTAGGAGCCCTGCAAAAGACCGCGCTCGGTCCGGTTGTGTACGATGCGTCCCGCTGCATGGGTTGTCGTTATTGCATGCAGGCGTGCCCCTTCCAGGTGCCGTCGTACGAATGGGACAAGCGCTTACCCAAAATGCGCAAGTGCGATATGTGTTTCGAGCGGCAGAGCGCCGGCAAACTGACCGCCTGCGCCGAGGCGTGCCCGGTGGGCGCCACCAAGAACGGAAATCGCGATGAGTTAGTCGCCGAGGCCCAACAGCGCATCGCTGAGAAACCCGGCCAGTACCACCCCAAAGTGTACGGCCTGGATGAAGTGGGCGGCACCAGCGTGTTGTATCTCTCGGCAGTTCCGTTCGAGCAGATTGGATTGCGCACGAACCTGCCGGATGAGCCGCTGCCGGAAACCACCTGGCGCGTGCTCGAACTGGTGCCGGACGTAGTTTCTACGGGTACCGTGCTGCTGGGCGGCATCTGGTGGATCACCAACCGGCGCACCGAAGTTGCAAAGAAGGAGGGCCGGCGTTAATGCCGCGGAAATTCCCCAAGATCACAGTCTGGCGCGCCATATTCGCTGCCATTTTGCTCAGCGGCGCATACGCCACGTATCTCCGCGTGATGTACGGGCTGGGCGGATCCACCAATCTCAGCGATAAATTCCCCTGGGGAATCTGGATTGGCTTCGATGTGATGTGCGGCGTCGGTCTGGCCGCCGGCGGATTCACCCTGGTCGCCATGGTTCACATCTTCAACGTGGAACAATACAAGCCGGTCCTGCGTCCGGCCGTGCTCACCGCCTTCCTGGGCTACACCCTGGTGGTGGTCGGCCTGCTCTACGATCTCGGCCGCCCCGACCGTCTCTGGCACCCCCTGGTGATGTGGAATCCCCACTCGGTCATGTTTGAAGTGGCCTGGTGCGTCACCCTGTATAGCACCGTCCTGTTCCTGGAATTCCTCCCCGTCGTTTTCGAAAAGTTCGGCCTCCACAAGCCGCTGGCCTGGATCCATCGCATCTCCGTGCCCCTCATGATTCTGGGCGTGCTGCTTTCCACCCTTCACCAGAGTTCGCTGGGCACGCTGTTTTTGATTGTTCCTGAGAAGTTGTATCCGCTCTGGTATACCCCCATTCTTCCCTTGCTCTTTTACGTTTCGGCGATTGGCGTGGGGCTGGCGATGACCATCTTCGAATCCTGGCACAGCAGCCGCGCCTTCGGCCGGGCGTTGGAACTCCCGCTTCTGGCGAGTATGGCGCGTGTACTGGCCGTGGTGATGTCGGTTTACCTTTGGATTCGTTTCCTGGACCTGAGCCACCGCCACGTGTTCTCGCTGCTGGCGCGAAACCGCATCGAAACCTGGCTGTTCGTCCTGGAGATCGCGCTGGTCGCGGTGCCCACCGTCCTGCTCTACCAGCACCGCATCCGCATGCAGCCCGGCAAGCTGTATGCCTGCGCGGTGATGGTGGTGTTCGGCTTTATTGCCAACCGCTTGAATGTCGGCATCACCGGTTTGGAAGCGGGCTCCGGCGTCCACTACATTCCCCGGTGGAGTGAGGTCGCCATCACGCTTTCCATCGTGGCCGCGGGCTTCGCTATTTTCCATGCGATCGCCAAATACTTCCCGATCTTCGAACCGGAAATGCAAGCGCAACCGGCTCGTGAGACCGCGCAAAAGGAGGCGGACCTAGTCGCGATCGAATGAGGCTGTATAAAAAAATCCGGCTCGGGCTGGCCGCCAAACTCGCCATCTGCGTGATTGCGGGCACAGCGGCTTTCTTCACGCTGTTCGGCTACCTCAACCTGCGGGTGGAGCGCGCCCAGTCGCGCGAGTTTGTGCTGCAGGCGGCAGATCGCATCACCGATGTGATCCTGCGCAGCACGCACTACGAGATGCTCCATAACGATCGCGCGGCGCTCTACAACGTGGTGCGGGAACTGGGCTCCGAACCGGGCATCCGCCGCATTCGCATCTTCAACAAGGAAGGGCGCATCACCATCTCCACCGACGCGCGCGAAGTCAACACCGTCGTCGATAAGACGGCCGAGCAGTGTTACGCCTGCCATGCGCAATCGGCGCCGCTGCAAAAGTTGAATCGCCGCGACCGGGCCCGCGACTTCCGCGATAAACAGGGCGAGCACCTGCTCGGCGTCATGCGGCCTATCGACAATGCGCCGGAATGCTCCGGCGCCGGATGCCACGTGCGCGGCGCCGACCAGCGTGTGCTTGGCGTCATCGATGCGGATCTCAGCCTGGCTCCGGTGGATGAACAGATTGCGCGCAACCAGGCCACCCTCAAATGGTTCCTCCTGGCGGGCATCGTATTCGGCAGCGTCTCGGCCGTTTTGTTCATGTGGGTCGTGGTTCACCGCCCCGTCAAGGAACTGATCGACGGCACCCGCCGGGTCGCCGGCGGCGACTTGGAATACCGCCTGCCGGTGCGTTCCGACGACGAACTCGGCGACCTGGCCAAGTCCTTCAACTCCATGACCGCCGAGGTGGCCGGCGTACAGGCCAAAATCGAAGAGCAGGTGCGGCGTAAAACGGCCGAACTCGAGCGCGTCCACAAGACCCTGCTCAGCTCGGAAAAGATGGCCTCCATCGGTAAACTCGCGGCCACCGTGGCGCACGAAATCAACAATCCCCTGTTCGCCATCCTTACCTACGCCCGGCTGGTGCTCCGCGAGTTGCTCAAGCACGATCTGCCCAACCGCGATTCTCTGGCGGAACAACTGCAAACCATCGAGCGCGAAAGTAAGCGCTGCGGCGAGCTCGTTAAGAACCTGCTGACCTTCTCGCGCCAGGCGCCCAGCCGCCGCGAGCCCAACGATTTGAATGTGATCGTGCATCGCGCCGTCCTGCTGGTCAAGCACAAGCTCGAGATACAGAATATCGAGCTGACCGAAGCTCTGGCGGACGCGCTGCCCCAGGTGGATTGCGATGCCAATCAGATTCAGCAGGTCATCCTGGTGCTGATGGTCAATGCCTCCGAGGCCATGCCCAAAGGCGGCCGGTTGATCGTGTCCACCGGATTGGACGAGTCCGGCGAACAAGGCGTAGTGACTGTGAAAGATTCGGGAAGCGGCATCCCGGCTGATGTTCTGCCGCGAATTTTCGATCCGTTCTTCACCACCAAAGAGGACCAGAACCGAACCGGACTGGGCCTGGCTGTGGCGCATAGCATCGTGGAGCAGCACGCGGGAGAAATCTCAGTCCGCTCCACGCCCGGAGAAGGAACGGAATTTCGAGTGGCATTACTGGCTGTAGGACAGGCCGCGGGCCTTCCGGCCCTTAGCGGTGTGTCCCAAAAAGGAGGAGCCAATGGGAAGTAGCGTGGTGGAAGAACCCTTGACATTAAACAAAACAAAAGGACGAATCCTCATCGTCGATGACGAGCTGGTGGTTCGCGATTCGCTGAGTAAATGGTTTACCAGCGAAGGCTACATGGCTAGGCCCGTCGGCAGCGGCCGCGAGGCGCTGGAGGTGATCGCTCAGGCCGAGTTCGATATCGCGCTGCTCGACATCAAGATGCCGGGGATGGACGGCATGGAACTGCAGTCCCGCCTCCGCGAGGCTGATCCGGACCTGACTGTTGTCATTATGACCGGATACGCGGCCGTCGATACCGCGGTCCAGGCGCTCAAGCGCGGGGCCTACGACTATATCACCAAACCCGTCGATCCCGATGAGCTGTCGCACCTGGTCTTCAACGCCCTGGAGCATAAACGCGCCCGCCGCGAAGTTACCCGCCTGCGCGAGAATCTGCAGGAGGCCGTGCCCGGCACCGAACTGATCGGCAAGAGTCCCTCCATGAAGAAAGTGGTGGAGCTGATCGAAATGGTGGCGCCCACCGAAGCCACCGTCCTGATCACCGGCGAGAGCGGCACCGGCAAGGAAGTGGTGGCGCGTGCGATCCACGCCGCCGGTCCGCGCCGCTTCATGCCCATGGTCACCATTCACTGTGGCGCGCTCACCGAAACACTGCTCGAAAGCGAACTGTTCGGCCACGAAAAAGGCTCCTTCACCGGCGCCCAGTTTCGTAAGAAGGGCAAGTTCGAAGTGGCCGACGGCGGCACCGTCTTCCTCGACGAGATCAGTGACATCAGCCTCCGCACCCAGACCGACCTGCTCCGCGTTTTGCAGGAAAAGGAAATCGTGCGCGTCGGCGGAAATCAACAGATCAAGGTGGATTTCCGCGCCATCGCCGCCACCAACAAGAACCTCGAAGACCCTCGTGAAGGAAGGCTCTTTCCGGCCGGACCTGTATTACCGGCTGCACGTCTTCTGCATCGATATTCCCCCGCTGCGCGACCGTCGCGAAGATATTCCCCTGCTGGTCAACCATTTCCTTAACAAGTTCTGTATGGCTACCAGCCGGCCCGTCCCGCAGATCTCGCCCGAATCGCTCGAACTGCTCATGCGCCACGATTGGCCGGGCAACGTCCGCGAACTCGAAAATGCCGTCGAACGCGCCCTGGTAGTAGGGCGCGGACAGGAAATCCGCCCGGCGGACTTTTCGTTCCAGTTCCAGGCCGATGAACCCAAGGGCGGCAAGACCCTGGACGATGTGGAGCGCGTCCACATCGAACGCATCCTGCGCGAAACCCAGCACAACCTGTCGCGCGCCGCGCGCATCCTGGATATCGACCGAACTACGCTGTACAACAAGCTGCGGCGTTACGGGCTGCGGTGAAACCGATCCATGTGATCCCGCTGTCGAACGGCGATCCGGCGCACGCACCGCCGGGTCTGGACACCGCTGGAGGCCCTGGCTTCCCATCTGGCCCGGATGTTCCGCACGCCTTGCCGCATCCGGCCGGAGCCGTTCGATATCGCGTTTTCCCAGGATGACGGCCGCAGCCAGTTTCACTCCACCGCCATCCTCCAGCGCCTGGAACGCGCCTGCGATCCGGACGCCCGCATCCTCGGGGTGACCGCCTGCGACCTGTACGTTCCGGTGCTCACCTTCGTGTTCGGCGAAGCCCAGTTGGACGGCAACTGCGCCGTCGTATCTACGGCTCGCCTGCAGGAAGAACTGTACGGCATGCCCAGGCGTGACGATCTTCTGCGCGAGCGACTCATTAAGGAAGCCGTCCATGAACTCGGCCACACCTTCGGTCTGCGTCACTGCTCGGACTGGCGCTGCGTCATGACCAGCAGTCACGCCGTGGAGCGCCTGGACATAAAAACCGCCGAATTCTGCCGCGCCTGCCGCAAGTCTGTGTTTGACAATGGGTATTGGTGAATTCAGTCCGTCTCCGCATCCGCCTGCGCGGCATCGTCCAGGGAGTAGGGTTCCGTCCGTTCGTCCATAACCTGGCCCGCCGGCTCGGGTTGAGCGGGTTCGTTTTGAATTCTTCCGCGGGCCTTGATCACCGAGGTCGAGGGCGACCCGGCGAAGTTGGCTCTGTTTCGCCACGCGCTCTCGGCTGAGGCGCCGCCGCTGGCATGGATACAGGAAACCGAAACTACAGAACTGCCGGCTACCGGCGAGATCGGCTTCGGGATTCGTGAAAGCCAGGCCGTCACCGGCGAGTTCGCACTCATCTCCCCGGACGTAGCCACCTGCGACGCTTGCCTCGCGGACATCGCCGACCCCGCCAATCGCCGCTTCGCCTACCCCTTCACCAACTGCACCAACTGCGGACCCCGCTACACCATCATTCGCGACATACCCTATGACCGGCCGAACACTACCATGGCGGAATTTCTTATGTGTCCCGCCTGCCAGGCCGAATACGACGACCCCGCCGACCGCCGCTTCCACGCCCAGCCCAACGCCTGCCCCGCTTGCGGACCCTCGCTCTCCGCGCCTCTGAACGAAGCGCAGCGCCGGCTCGCGGCGGGCGAGATCCTGGCGATCAAAGGTCTCGGCGGGTACCATCTGGCCTGCGATGCCCGCAACGAAGCGGCGGTCCGCGGCCTGCGCGGGCGCAAGCGCCGCTCAGACAAGCCCTTCGCCATAATGGTGCGCAATCTGGCGGCGGCGGAACTGCTCTGTGAAGTCACGGAAACGGACCGCGCGGCGCTGCTCGGCCCGCGCCACCCCATCGTCATCCTGCCGCAGCCGGCAGGACTGGGCCGCCGTCGCGCCCGGCAACTCCACGCTCGGCGTGATGCTGCCCTATACGCCGCTGCACCATCTGCTCTTCCAGGGCGCGCCCTATGACGCCCTCGTCATGACCAGCGGAAACCTGAGCGAAGAGCCCATCGTGGTGCATAACGTCGAGGCTGTCACCCGCCTGGGCAATGTGGCCGATTGGTTCCTCACTCACAATCGCGACATATATATGCGCGCCGACGATTCGGTGGTCCGCAGTTTCGAAGGCCGCCCGCGCGTGCTACGCCGCTCCCGCGGCTTCGCGCCGCAGACGCTCGACCTGGGCCGCACTGTTCCCGAACTGCTGGCGGTGGGCGGCGAATTGAAGAACGCCTTCTGCCTCACCAAGGGACATCACGCCATCCTCAGCCAGCACATCGGCGACCTGGAGAACTACGAGACCCTGGTCTTTTTCCAGGAGACCCTGGCCAACCTGAAGAAGCTGTTCCGCGTGGACCCGCGGGCTATGGCGCACGATCTGCACCCCGGATACCTCAGCACGCGCCTGGCGCTGGAAATTCCCGGCCTGCCGAAAATCGCGGTGCAGCACCATCACGCCCACATCGCCAGTTGCATGTTGGAGAACGGCCTGGATGGCGAGGTGACCGGCGTGGCCTTCGACGGCACCGGCTACGGCGCCGATGGCGCCATCTGGGGCGGCGAGTTTCTGGTGGCCGGGTATGCCGGCTTCACCCGCCGCGCGCACATCCGCTACGCCCCGCTGGCCGGCGGCGATGCCGCTATCCGCGAGCCCTGGCGCTCCGCCCTGGCCTATGTGCCGCACCTTGCCGGCGTGCCGGACCACAAGCAGCGCGTCGTGCGGCGCATGATCGAAATCGGCCTCAACACCGTGCAGACGTCCTCCTGCGGGCGCCTGTTCGATGCCGTGGCCGCCATCATCGGGCTCCGCCACGAGGTCAACTTCGAAGGCCAGGCGGCCATCGAACTCGAGGCCATCGCCGACCCCTCGGTGGACACGCGCTATGAGTTCTGCCTAACCGGCGACGAACTGGATTTCCGCCCGGCCATCGAGAGCATCGCTGCCTCCCAGGAGCCGCGCCCTGTAATCGCGGCGCGCTTCCACAACACGGTCGCCGATGCCATCGTGCACACCTGCCGCCAGATCGGCTTGCCCCGCGTGTGTCTCAGCGGGGGCACCTTCCAGAACATGAAACTGCTCTCCCGCACCGTCCCCGCCCTTCGCCGCGCCGGGTTCACGGTCTATCTCCACGAAAAGGTCCCGCCCAACGATGGAGGCATCGCCCTTGGCCAAGCCGCCATCGCCGCCGCTACCGCACCGTGGTAGGGTCCCAGCCATCCGCGCCCGCAAGATACCGCCTGGTCTCGTACTGCGCCGCTTCCGCCGCGGTCAGGTGGTGGGTGTGCGGGTCGCGCTCCCCGGGGTGGGCGCCGGGGCCGGTGGAGTTGTACTCGGCATAGAAGACCGTGTCCAGGTAATGCGTTTCGCCGGGATGCCACTCGCGCCAGCCCGCCGGCTCGATGAAATCGCCCATCTCCGTATTCAGGAAAATGACGGTCGCATACGGCCGCCAGGGACGCCCCAGCCACACATGCTCCACTCCCGCGTCGGCGGTGAGCCGGCAGTGGTTGAACACGTAGCCGTTGTCCTGTTGGGCCTCGCTCTTGCCCTGCGCCGTGATGTATCCGCCGCTCTTGCGATTGCTGCGGATCTCGCAGTTCTCGAATACGGCGCGCGCATCGCCGAAGATGAAGTCCACGTTGCCTTCAATGTACGAATCCACAAAATACTGGCGCTTCTTGGCGGCATAGACGGTGTCCTGGTTGCCCAGGAAGCGCATGTTGCGGAACACCGCGCGGTCGCCCGTAACCGCCACCGCCAGCGCCTGCGAGCCCTGCGGCAGTTGCGGATGCGTGCGGTTGAAATCGTTGGCGAAGGTGAGGTTCTCGGCCAGGAAGTTGTCGGCGTTCACGAACACGGTGGCGGAGCGGAACGTGCCGCCGGAGGTGCCGGCGCTGTTATCGAACACAATCACGGTCTTCGACGGATCGGAATACGGGCTGCGCAGATGGATATTCGGCTTGTCGATTTTCAGCACCTCGCGATACACCCCGGGCGCGATCGAAATCACCGCGCCTTCGGCCGGCGCCACGTCGATGGCCCGCTGGATGGAGTAGAACTCGCCTGTCCCGGAGGCGGCCACGTACAGCGTCTTATCTTCCGCGGGCACGGTCACCGCCGCGGCGGGCGCGCTCGGGATTGACGGGAACGCGGGGAAATTGCAGGCGGCCGGCGCATCGCGCACCGCGCCGGTGAGCTCCGCGTTTTCAATTCGCACATCCCCGGCGCGCAGGCCCTGTACCGTGACATCCTCCAGAGTCGCGCCCAGTTTGTGCGCGGCATCCAGGCCCAGAAGCGTAACCCAGCCGGGCGTGACGCTATGGACATTTTTCAGCACGATGTTGCGATAGACCGGCAGTTTCTCGCCGGGGAACGTGGTGTACATGGACGTCAGCAGCAGCGGATTCGGCACGTCGCGCATACAGACGTTCTCGTAGGAGACGTCCTCCACCAGGCCGCCGCGGCTGCGGTCGCTCTTGATGCGGATGCCGTAATCGGTGCCGTCCAGCGTCAGGTCGCTCACGCGGATCGCGCTCACCCCGCCGCTGGTGCCGCTGCCGATGGACATGCCGTGCCCGGAATAGAAATGGTTGTGCGCGATGGTCATGTGCGTGGATGGGCCGCTCGCGCCGGTCTTGATGGCTACGTCATCGTCGCCGGTGGTGATCTCGCAGTAGGCAATCGTCACATTGGTGGAGGACGATGGGTCGATGCCATCGGTATTGCGCGCCGTCTTGGGGGTCTGGATCTTCACGCCCCACGCCGTGAAGCCGTTGGTCCGGTCCACGCCCACGTGAAAATTGGGCGAATTGCGCAGCGTGATGCGATACATCGTGAAGTTGTCGGACTGCCGTACGGCGATCAGGCGCGGCACGCTCTGCGACTGGTCCAGCACCTTCGCCGTCTTGGCCAGGTCCCACCAGGTCACGTTCTGGCCCAGCAATTTGGCGCCGCCGCGACCGTCGATGGCGCCATCGCCCATGATTCCGCCGCCCGTGCGCATGGTCCGCCGTGAGAAAGGTCTTACAGCCGTGTCCGCGCTCGTTGACCACCCCGCAACTGCCCGGCGTCAGGTCGTAATCGCGGGGATTGCGGGAGGCGAAGAGAGCCGCGCCGCCATCCACCAGCAGCGTCACCCCGGCTTTCAGCGTGAGCGGTCCGGCCAGAAAAATGTTCCTGCCGCCGGCGGGCTTTAACTCCACAGCCTGCCCGCCCCGGCACTGGTCGATCGCGCTTTGGATGCGCGCCGTATCGGGCTTGCGCTCGTCCGCTTCGGCAAGCGCCCCATTCGGCGCGGAGAGCCGCGCGGTCAATACCGTGCAACTGCGCGGGATGCGCGGTTCGGTCACATGGCGCGCATCTTGCGCATACAGAGACAGTCCGGCCAACGCCAGGGCCGGCGCGAGTTTTAGAGGCATCTGGACGTTAGCGTATGGCGCTGCCGCGGTGCAGGTCAAGCGCGACCTGGAAACCTTCCGTACTCCGCCGGAGTCTATACCGCCATGCTCGAAGTGCGTCAGTTGACCAAGCGCTACGCCGGCATCGCCGTGGTGGACCGCGTGAGCTTCACCATCCAGCCGGGCGAGATCCTGGGCTACCTCGGACCGAACGGGGCAGGGAAGAGCACCACCGTCAAGATGTTGATCGGCCTGATCCAACCCAATGCCGGCCATATCCTGTTTGACGGGCGCGATGTCCAGCAGCCGGCTCTGGTCCTGGCCGCCGCGGCCCTTGCCGCCATGCTGCTCCCCGCACGGCGCGGCGCGCGCAGCGACCCCATGAAATGAAAGCCCTCCACTACGAGTAACACCGGCCCTTATCGCGACCACCGCGCGGCCTGCGCCACGGCGGCGTCGTAGGCCTGTTCGGTCCACGGTCCGGGGTGAAAGAAGTAGATCCGCCGCCCGCGCGGGACGCGGAGCGGAAACTCGTCAGTCGATACTCCCAGGCTGCTACGGCACGCCGACTCGGCGAAATCCGCCGGGATTCGCTCGCTCGGTCCCATGCGGAAGAGCATCGGAACCGCGTCCGCCACCGGCAGTCCGCGCATCCAGCGGTCGCCATCGCACCAGCTTTCCAGCGCCGTGATCGTGAGGGGCAGCGCGGGCGGCACGGCCTTCCGCAATTCCCGCAGGAACTCGGCATACCAGGCGCGCTCGCTCTTGCGGGCGTCGAAATCGATCTGCAAGGCGCGAATGCCAGGAAGTTGCGCCGCGGGCATCGCCTCGCGCACGGCGTCAGCCACAGCCGGCAATCCGGCGCCGGCCGATTCCAGGCGAACCACCGCCATCAGCTCCGTTCCCGGTGAGAATCGCAGCGGCTGCATGCGCGGACGCGAGACAGGGCCCTCGGGATGCAACCACACTGTGCGCGCCAGAAAGGCGATGCCCGCGGCGCCCGGTTTGAGGAAGCGCAGGTCCTGCGGACTCTCCCAGGCCCATAGCATCACGCGCGGCAACGTGGGCGTGGGGTCAGGAACCCGCATCAGTCGCGACGCCACTACCGCGGCGAGAAGCACACAGGCGGCCGCTACCAGAGAACGCATCAAGGCCCCATAATAAGCGATTGACGCAATCCGGGCATCTCCTGCCAAGGGAACAGGTCGCTCTGTATGACTATTTCATTCGCGATAATTCGCCGTAGAAGCGGTCGAGCCCGCCTTCGGTGAAGTGAAATCGCCAGCCGAGATCGTCTGTCTGGAACTGAGCCATCAACCGGCTCTTGGGAACGTGGTTCCGTACCAGCCCGGCCGCGCGGGCAACCAGCGTATCGATCTTGGTCTTGAACGCCTCCAAGTCGGCCCTGGCAATCACAGGTCCCGTGCCGGGCACAACCACGTCGAAGTCCAACTTGAGGATTTGAGCCAACACCGGTCCCCACCCTACCAGGCTCCCGCCTGCTGAGAAATCCGGATCGGGAGAACTTGCGAACAGATCTCCCACGGCGACCACTTTCAAGTCGGGGAAATAAACTACCGTATCGCCGCTGGTATGCGCGTCGCCGAAATGCATCAACCGCACTTCGATTCCGCCTAGCTTTATCGTGAAGTCCCGGTCGTAGGTCTTGGTTGGCGGCGTGATTTTTCCTTCTAGCGGGTGGTAGTTGGTCAGATTGCGCTGCACATTTTCGTGCGCGACGATCGCGGTTCCGGCCTCCAAAAACGCACCGTTGTTACCGGTGTGATTCTCGTGATGGTCGGTGTTAATCAGTATCCGGATGGGCTGTTCGGAATACGAAAGTTTTTTCGTCAGGCGCAGAATCTCGTCGTAGGTACCGGGAAGCTTGCCGTCGACAAGGACGAATCCATTCGCGCTCAACCGCAGGAGGGAATTGCACCCGCCGCCGGAGATCGCGAACAGACCTGTCTTGACCATCGCGGCGGTGAGCGCGCCGTCGCGAGAGCCTTTGGCCTGGTGCTCCTTTTCCGGAGCCGGCTGCGCCGCAGTGGCGATGGCCCCGGCCATCAACCAAAGAGCAAGGGACACGGGCCCGTAGGCCGATAAGGTTTTCCTGGACATCACATCTCCAATTGCGAAGTCGGTAGGTTGAAAGCCGGAATTCTCGCTCTCAGCAATAGATCCGTGGCCCTTGGGAAGGCCACGGATCTTTCGGGAGCGACTCGTCTGAGATTAGGTTCAGTGAGTCGCGAAAGCGTAGAACTTAGTGTTGCCCGTGTAGCCCGGTATACCCAGGTGTGCGTACCCGGAACCCCAATATACGACGCCGTTCACGATAGTAGCGCCCGCATTTACTGACGCCCCCGAAGCGAAGCTCCAAAGGGTATTGCCCGTTGCTGCATCCAAGGCAAACATGGTCGGTGCGGTAGCCGTGCCCGCCATGGATCCCGCATAGACAACACCGTTGGCCGCGGCCATAGGGCCAACGTCGACGGCGCCGTTGGGATCCGCCTTCTGCCAGAGGATGGCTCCGGTGGCAGGATCGAGCGCGGCCCAGGAACCGGCGTTGCCGTATGCGTAAGGGATTCCGTAGAGATTGGCGATCGCCACATAGATGCGTTGGCCATCCGACGCCGATCCCCATTCGATGCCGCCCAGAGAGGATCCGGGGCCCACTTGGGTGTGCCACAGTTCGGCGCCGGTATCCGGATCGAGAGCATAGTAGATGCCGCTCTTTTGTCCCGCTCCAATAATGGTTTTGGGACCGCCGGCGGTGTGGTAGGTGATTTCGTTCGGGGAAGAGCCGAAATCATAATCCGGACCGGGGTTGCTCGGACAGTTGGTCTTGGTGACGAAGCAGTCCACATTCCAGAAGTCGCTGCCGTCCGTCACGCCATACTGGTCCCAGGTTTCCATGCGCGTTGCCCACCGGATCGCTCCGGTCGACATGTCGAGCGCGAGGATGGAGTCCGCATGATCGTTGGGCGATTGGCACGAGGCTCTGGTGCCGCCGCCGCTGATGCAATTGACATATGCCGGGTCGGTCGGAACGCTGTAGTTGTTTCCGGTTCCCACGTATACAATGTTGCGGGCCACGTCGACCACAGGGTTGCTTCCCCAGACCGCGCCGCCGCTGTAACCGGCGGGGACGGTGTCCGTTTCCCATATCTTCGCGCCGGTTGCGGCGTTCAGCGCCACCACGCTGCCGCTGACCGAGCAGCAAGTGTACTTGGTGGAGCCGCCCGCCGCCACAAATTCCTCGTTCGAGGTCATGCCCACGAACACCACTCCGTTAACCACAGTCGGTGAGCCTGTGATCACCGGGAACGGATTCGACGTAACCGGCTGGGTCTTCCAAACCAATGTGCCCGTGGATGCACTAATGGCCAGCAACCACCCGGTTCCGGTTGTAGTTGAGACATACTGGGTCCCGATGTACAACACCCCGTTCACGACAGATGGGCTGGTCCGGGCAACCGTACCCGTGGCCAAGCCATAGTCCGAAAGCTTATGCGACCAGATTACCTTCCCATTGCCGGCATTCACCGCCCAGAGATTTCCGCCCCAGTCTGGAAAATAAGCCACGCCACCGACAACAGCGGCGCGTGCCGACACGTCCCCACCGGTTGTGACTGCCCACTTCATCTTCAACGAACTCGCCGTCTTGGGTGAGATGTTGTTTTCTGTATTGGTCGCGGTGTTCGCCGGATTTTGTCCGAACATCGGCCAATCATATTGCTTTGGCGTATTGTCCGCCGTTAGCAAGGCTACTGCCGCGATTCCCAGCACAGCTCCCAAAGCAAATCTCTGCGTCCGGGTTGTGATCCTTCGTGCCTGCTCGTTCCTCGGCTTCCATGCAAATCGTCTTAGCATCGTTGTTCCTCTTTGATCGGCCTGTTGCGGCACGCTCTATGTCCCATTTTTTGTGCAGAATGCTGAAAAATGGCGCGGTCCGAATCCGGCCGGGTGGTATTTTCTCAAAACGCTCTTCAGCAGTTATGAAGAATAAGCCAACAGATGCGCGATTACAAGACTTAAAAGATCCGACTAGTACAAAAACCATTTAGCGGCGCCCGAGGCTATCGAAAGTCCTACAACCGGTCCGTGCCTTTTGGAATAGCGCGGGAACGGGCTCCGCCGTCGCGGTGGGATGTCTGATTTGCCGGTGGTCCGTGGCCTGCGATTTTCTCCGGCGAGCCCTCAGCCCGGATTCTTACCCTACATGCCATGAGCGGCGATTCGGGTGACCACGTCAGCCAGCCAGTGAGTCGCGTGCTCCTGCAAAAGGCGATCCGGCGTCAGGTCATCTCGCCGGAATTTGGGGCGCCTGAAGTGGAGGCCGGAACGTCTCACGCCTGTTGTCCAAACCCGGGAGCTTCGTGGAACGGACCCGTGCCAAGCCTCAGTAGCGTGACGATGGCCTGGGCTTCGGCGGACCGGCCCTCGCCCACAGGCCCCACCTTTTCGGCAGTCTTAAATTTCACCGATACGCGGTCCAGTTCCAGCGAAAGCACACCCGCCAGGCGTTCGCGGATGGCCTGCCGGTAATCCTTCAACTTCGGCCGTTCGATGATTACGGTGGAATCCAGGTTGATCAGACGATACCCTTCGGCATAGGCAAGACTCATGGCGTGCTTCAGGAATGTCAGGCTGTCGCAGCCCTTCCATTGCTCGTCGGTATCGGGAAAATGCATCCCGATGTCGCCCAGCGCGGCGGCGCCCAGAATCGCGTCGGTGATCGCGTGCGATAGCACGTCGGCGTCGGAATGGCCTTCCAGCCCGAACTCGCTGGATACCGTGATGCCGCCCAAAATCAGCGGCCGGCCGGGGACAATGCGATGCACGTCCCACCCCAAACCCGTTCGAATGTCGCTCAAGCTTGCGTTTCCTTTGCGGTGTCTTCGTGGAAGAACAGGTGCGCCAGGTCCATATCGCCGGGCTTGGTGATCTTGATATTGCGATCGCTGCCCATCACTACGGTCACTTCCACATCCAGGCGTTCTACCATGCTGGCTTCGTCGGTTCCGATAAAACCGTCCTCGCGCGCAGACTGAAAGGCGCGATCCAGCAGTTCCCGGCGGAACACCTGCGGTGTCTGCGCCAGCACCAGTTTCTCGCGCGGCAGCGTGGCGCGGATTTTGACCTTGCCGGTGCCGCGGCTCACTTGTTTTACAGTGTCTACCACGGGCACGCCCACAATCGATGCGCCGGTTTCGGCGGCTTCGTCGAACACTTTGTGAATGGTCTCGAGTTCGATGAACGGGCGCACGGCGTCGTGGACCGCCACCAGGTCGGCGTCCAACTGAAGCGCCCGCAGGCCGTTTTCCACCGACTGTTGCCGGCTGTTGCCGCCTTCCACCACGCGTACACGGTCCGGCGAGAACTCCGCCGCCAGCATATCGCCAACCCAATCCAGGTCTTCGGCGCGCACCGCGACCACTATTTCGGTGACGCGATCGGAAGCCGCGAATTTCCTGACCGTGTGCATCAGGATGGGCGAGCCTTCCAGCAACATGAACTGTTTGCGGCTGGTCCCCGTCTTTTCGGCGGAAACGCGGCCCATACGGGTCCCCAGACCCGCGGCGGGCAAAATCACGGCGACTCTCATTGGCAGCTACGATTCTATCGTGGTTTTCTCGGTGCCGAGGTTGGTCATGGGCTGCGGGTCGCTCTTGCGGACCGGCCGGTCGTGCCGTTCGGCTCCCGCAGCCGCGGCGTGCATCCGGTCGTCGAACTTCCCGAAAATCATCTTTCCGGCGGTCGTCTGCAGCACGCTGGTCACCGATATATCGATGGTCTTGGAGATCATCTTCTTGGCATTGTCCACCACCACCATGGTGCCGTCATCCAGGTATGCCACCCCCTGGTTGTACTCCTTGCCTTCCTTCAAAATGAAGACCCGCATGGTCTCACCCGGCAGGACAATCGGCTTCAGCGAGTTAGCCAGTTCGTTGATATTCAGCACCTCTACGCCGTGGAGCTGAGCCACTTTGTTCAGGTTGAAATCGTTGGTAATTACCTTGCAGTCGAACACCTTAGCCAGTTCGATCAGCTTCATGTCCACCTCGCGGACCTGCGGAAAGTCCTCCTCCACGATCTGCACATTGAGGTGCGCCATCTTCTGAATGCGCTGCAGGATATCCAGACCGCGCCTGCCGCGGTTCCGCTTCATCGAGTCGGCCGAATCGGCCACAAGTTGGAGTTCGCGCAGCACAAACTGGGGAATCACCAGGACGCCATCCAGGAATCCAGTCTCCGCGATGTCCGCAATGCGTCCGTCGATAATGACACTGGTGTCGAGGATCTTAAAAGTCTTTTTAGACGACTTCTCTCCGCCGAAAATGCCGCCCAGCGCTGCCAGGTTCAGCATTTCGCCCTTTTTGGCGCCTACGATCAGGCCGATGTAGGTCATCAGCAGCAGCAGAGACACCTGCAAAAAGGCCGGCGCCGGTGTCCTCGCAATTACCAGTGACATCAGAAACGCACCAAAAATTCCCAAAACGGAACCGAATGCGGCCCCAATCAGCCGCTTCAGGCTCACCTGTTCCAGACGGATTTCGAAAAAGATGATGCATAGTCCCAGAACCAGGCCGCCGGCTGCCGAAATGAGCCGTGATTGCAGGGGTTCCAGAGCATACGCCGAAGCCGAGAGAATAACTACGAATATGGCACGAACTATGATGAGGTCGAGCATAAGCACCCCCTTCGGGTGGAAACGCGGTCCGGAGAAATTTTAAGCTCATACAGGAGCCGGAGCAGGGGTACGAGTAACCCATTGCGCCAAGAGTATACCATCACTACGCCGCAAACTATACTAATTACTACGATGAAAGCGATAGTAATTCTCTTATGTATGGACCCCTACGGAAAAACGGCGCTCCAAGCGTCTTGACGGCCGCGCGGCAGGCCGCGCAGTGAAGCCATTCCACACTCTCCGGCGCGAGCAGTGGATCGCCCGGCCGGTGGAGGAGGTCTTCGCCTTTTTCTCCGACGCACGCAACCTCGCTGAATTGACTCCGCCGTGGCTCGGGTTCCGCATTTTGACTCCAGAGGTTCATTTGGCAGAGGGCGTCAGAATCCGCTACCGCATTGGCCTGCACGGCCTGCCCGTAGGCTGGACCACGGAGATCCGGCGATGGGATCCGCCCCGCCGCTTCATCGACGTGCAAGTGAGCGGACCGTACCGGCTGTGGCATCACACTCATAGTTTTGAAGCGCGCGACGGCGGAACGCGCATGACCGATATCGTCCGCTACCGGTTGCCGTTCGGTGTCATCGGACTGTTGGTGCAGGCGTTCGTGGTGCGCCGCGACCTGACGCGCATCTTCGATTACCGCGGGCAGCGCGTCAACGAGCTGTTCGGCGCCCCGGAATAATTGCGTGCTTCTCCCGATTGTTTCGTGCCCACCCAGCCGCTATAATCGTGCGCTTGAACACTCGCTCACGCGCCGCTCTGGGGATGGGCGCCGTCGTGCTCACGGTCCTTTGGGCCCGGCACGTTCCTTTCGCGCCCACGGGCATCCGGCTGGAACCAGTGCGCCTGGTGGCCAATGGTTACGATACGGCCACCCTTACTTTCCACTCCGCCCAGCGTCCCCGCATCGCCCTTGACCCGCCGTATGCCGCCTCCGTGGAGGACTCCGGCGATTCCAGCGCGCACATCCGCGCCGGTGTTCTGCCGGGGAGGATTCACGTGCGCGTGACGTTTCCGGGCACTCCCGCCATGACTTTCGAATTGACCACTACGCTTCTGGCGGCCGACACTCTCGAAGACGGCACCCCGGATTTTCTCCGCCTGGATGACGACCGCGACCGGCTGGCCTTTCGCCGCTGGTTTACCTTCCTTGCGGAGACCCAGTTTTTCCAGACGCCCGCCGCGCGTCCCGCCGATATCCACGATTGCGCCGCGCTCATCCGGTACGCCTATCGCGAGACCCTGCGCGTCCATGAAACCGGATGGGCGGAAGCGGCCCGGGCGCCGCTCGTGCCGTCCTTCGATCCGCCCCGCAAATATCATTATCCTTACACGCCTCTCGGCGCCGCCCTGTTCCGCGTGCGCCCCGGTCCGCTCGATGCACGCGATTTTTCCGGCGGCGCGTTCGCCCAGTTCGCCGACGCGCAAACGCTGCGCCGTTACAATACGCACCTGGTGACGCGCGAGCTTTCCCTGGCCCAGCCGGGCGATCTCCTCTTCTACCATCATGATGCTACCTTCCACAGCATGATCTATCTGGGCCCCAGCCAGTTGCGGCCAGACGGAGACCGGTACGTGGTGTACCACACCGGGCCGGATGGCGGCGACCCGGGCCAGATCAAGCGCCTGACAATAAGCGAACTGCTGCGCTTTCCACAGCCGGACTGGCGGCCGGTTGCGGCCAATCCCAATTTTCTGGGTGTATATCGCTGGAACATCTTGAGAGAGTTGCCATGAGTAACTATCCGCGGTTGGCCCTTCTGCTGGCCGTTGTTGCCGGCGGGCTCAGCCAGTCCGAAAATCAGCCCTATTTTGCGCTCTCCTCCAACCAGACCTTTGGAACGCGCGCCAAGCCGTCGGTTTCGATGAGCGCCTGGGCCGTGGATTCGCTGGAGTTTCGCGTCTACCGCATCGATGACCCGGTCAGGTTCTTTCAGCAGATCGAAAACCCGCACGAATTCGGCGCTCATACTCCGGCGCCGCCCCACGAGCGCACGCTGCTGGAACGCATCCACGGATGGAAGCGAAGCCTGCGCGCCTCCATTCAACGCGGCATCCGCGCGCAGTTTACCGAATCCCCCAGCGCGCATCTCCAAAAGCTGCTGCCCGCCAAATCCGCTCCGGCGCCGGGCAGCCGGGAGACGCACTATGCCGAAGCGCCCGTCCTGAACAGGCAGCAGTTGGTGCTTTCCTTCGTGCAACCCGTCCAAAGCCACAGCCGTTGGGAACGCCAGACCATTCCCGTGCATGTCACCGAAAAGGGCGTCTACCTGGTGGAAGCGGTACGCGGCGAGCTGCGCGCCTATACCCTGCTGATGGTTTCCGATTCCGTCCTCATCACCAAAACGGCCAAAGGACGGATCGTCAACCTGCTGATGGACCGCGCCACCGGCGAGCCTGTCCGCGATGCCAAAGTCTGGATGCTGGGCCGCGACGCCAACCTCGGCAGCGCCGCCACCGATGCCGAAGGCGTAGCTACTCTGCCCATTCCGTCCGGGCGTCCCGATGACGTCCGCATCCTGGCGCGCCACGGCGCGGATTATGCCGTCAACACTCTTTCCAGTTGGGCATTCTCCGCCAACCAGGCGTCGTGGATGGGGTACATCTATACCGATCGGCCGGTCTACCGGCCGGGCCACCTGGTCCACTTCAAGGGCATCCTGCGCTTGCGAACCGCCGAGGGTTACCAGGTGCCCGCGGGCAAGCCGGTGTCGGTGACCATCCAGGATCAGGAACAGAAGCCGGTCTACCAGAAGACGCTCACCGCCAGCGCCACCGGCGCCATTGCGGACGATCTCGCGCTGGCCCCGTCAGCCGTGCTCGGCAACTATTTCATAGAGGTCAAGTCCGCCGGCGAAGGTTTCATGAGCGGCAGCTTCGAAGTGCAGGAGTACAAGAAGCCCGAATACGAGGTGCGCGTCACTCCCGGCGAAAACGCGCGTGCTCGAAGGCGAGAGCGTGCAGGCCGCCATCGACGCGCGCTATTACTTCGGCGAGCCGGTCAGCGGCGCCAAGGTCCATTACGCCGTCTATCGCGACCGCTACTGGTTCCCGCTCTGGTACGATCCCGACGAAATGACCGGCGAGGATTTCGCCGCGGGCGATGAGGACAGCGGCGAGCAGGTGCTGGAGGGCGACGGCGAACTGGACGCCGAGGGCAAATTCAGCATCAACTTCGATACCACCCTCTCGGAACATAAACAGGATTTCCTGTATCGCGTGGAAGCGCATGTCACGGACCTGGGAAAGCGCGAAATCACCGGCAAGAGCTGGGTAGTGGCCACCTATGGCAGCTTCGTCTTGAACGCGACGCCCGACCGCTATTTCTACGCGCCCGGTTCCGCGGCGGCAATCGCCGTGGAAGCGCGCGACTACGACAGCCGGCCCGTAGCGGCCGCCTTCCACGTCAAGTTGTTCCGCTACGATGTTCCGGGCCGGCCGCGCCGGAGAGGTGAATGCCGGCGCCTCGGGCAGCACGGCGGCGAATGGCCAGGGGACTGCCAGCCTCAACCTGCCCGCGGAGGGCGGCTCGTACCGGATTGAGGCGGTGGCGCGCACTCCCGAGGGCCGCGACGTGCAGGCCGCCGCCTACCTGTGGGTCACGGGCGGAGCCGCGCGCCGCACCCGGAACGACCGCAAGGAAATCCAGATTATTCCGGATAAGAAGACCTATCGCGCGGGGGACACGGCGAAACTGCTATTCATAACCGGGCAAGCCAATACCCCGCTGTGGGTCAGCGTGGAAGGCCGCGACTTGCGGCAGTATCAGCTCGTGCGTTCGGCGCAGACCACCGCCGAGTTCGCCATCCCGGTCACCGCGGATGACGAGCCGGGCATCAACGTTTCCGCCGCATTCGTCCGCAATGGCGACCTGTACTCCGGAGCCAAATATCTGAAGGTGCCGCCCGCGCAGCACCAGTTGAACGTGAAGCTGGCCACCGATAAGCCGCAGTATCAGCCCGGCCAGACCGCCGATTACGCCATCGAAGTCACCGGCGCCGGCGGCCAGCCTGTGCCGCGCGCGGAATTCAGCCTGGGCGTGGTGGACGAAGCCATCTACGCCATACGCCGCGATACCCTGGAAGATCCTCTGGCCTTCTTTTACGGCCGCGCCTGGAACAGCGTGGCCACCGAAAACTCGCTGAACTTCTTCTTCAGCGGTGAAGCCGGCAAGCGCCGCATGCAACTGGCGCAGCTGCGCCCACCCGGGAAACTGGCCCAGCTCAAGCCCGAGCGCATGGCGCAGCCCAAGATCCGCAAAGCATTTCCGGATACGGCGTTCTGGGCCGCCGATCTCGTCACCGACTCCGCCGGCCGCGCGCATGCCAGGGTGGAGTTTCCCGATTCCCTCACCACCTGGCGCGCCACGGCGCGCGGCGTGACGCCCGATACCAAAGTGGGCGGCGCGGTGCTCAAGACCATCGTGCGCAAGAACCTGATCCTGCGCCTGGTGGTTCCGCGCTTCTTCGTCCAGGGTGACGAGGTGGTCATCTCCGCCGTCGTCCACAACTATCTGGCCGATACCAAGACCGCGCACGTTTCGCTGGAGGCTGCCGGCCTTGACATTCTCGAAGGCGGAGCCAGCGACGTTTCGATTCCCAGCCGCGGCGAGGCCCGCGTGGATTGGCGCGTGCGCGCCCGGCAGGTGCGGGCGGCCACCATCACCGGTAAGGCGCTCACCGATGAAGAATCGGACGCCGTGGAGCTGGAGCTGCCGGTCAACGTACCGGGCGTGAAGCTTTCGCAATCGCGCGGCGGGGCATTGGCCGCGGGAAGCGAAGCCGCGTTCGATCTCACGTTCCCGCCCAATCTGCATCCCGGTTCGCGTTCGCTGACCATCGGCGTCGCGCCGTCCATTGCCGGATCGCTGTTCGGCGCGATGGAGTACCTGACTTCGTTCCCGTACGGCTGCGTGGAGCAGACCATGTCCAGTTTCCTGCCCAATATCACGGTGCGGCAGGCGGTGCGCGATCTGGGTCTGAAGGTAGACCTGGACGACACCGCGCTCCAGGAGAAGATTCGCGCCGGTCTCGATCGCCTGTACGGTTACCAGCATGAGGACGGCGGATGGGGCTGGTGGGAAACCGATGAGAGTCACCCGTTCATGACCGCATACGTGGTGGCCGGCCTGATGCAGGCCAGGGCCGCCGGCGTCACCGTGCAGGACGAGACCATCAACAAGGGAGTGGCCTGGCTGGAGCAGGACTTCACGCGCGATCCCAAGCTCATGCCCGATCTGCGCGCCTACATGCTGTACGCCCTGAGCCTCGCGGGCCGCGCCGATGCCGGACGGATCGGCGCGGTTTACGACAAACGGACGACCCTTTCGCCCTACGGGCTCGCCATTCTGGGGCTCGCGTTGGAGCAGGCCAAAGACGGGCGCGCCGGCGACATTGCCTCGCTGCTGGAGGCTGCCGCGCAGCAGGATTCCGAGCAGGCCTGGTGGCCGGCCACTCGCGACCAGATGCTGGACTTCTCCGAAGACGTGACGCCGGAAGCCACAGCCTACGCGGTGAAGTTCCTCTCGCACCAGCACCGCGACAGCGCCCTGCTGCCCAAAGCGGCGTTGTGGCTCATGAATCATCGGGACGAGGGCTTCTGGTGGGCCGGCACCAAGCAGACTGCCATGGTGATTTACGGACTCAGCGATTATCTGCGCGTTACCGGCGAGCTGAATCCCAGCTTGAACGTCACGGTGTTCGTCAATGGCCGCCAGGTGCTCGCGCGGACAATCGACCAGGCCACCAGCCTGAATCCTCCGCCCCTCACCCTGGACGATGCCAAATTGCAGCCCGGCGTGAATCGCATTCGCGTCGTGACCGCGGGCAAGGGCCGTCTCTATTATTCGGCGCGCGCCGAATACTATTCCAGCGAAGAGAAACTGCAGCAGACCGGCAGCGCGTCGCTCAACATCCTTCGGGACTATTTCCGCCTCGTACCCGGCAAGGATGGCGACAAGATCGTGTACGATACCGCGCCCCTGACCGGTCCGGCGGCCAGCGGCGATATCATTGCCGTGCGCCTGACGGTCACCGGCTCCGAGTGGAAATACCTCATGCTGGAAGACCCCATTCCGGCCGGCACGGAATTTATCGAGCGCGACAATATCTACCAGTTGCGGAATCGCCCGCCCTGGTGGGAATATTACTTCACGCGCCGCGAACTGCATGACGACCGCCTGGCCATTTTCCAGACGTGGTTTTCAGCGGGTCAGCATCAATACTTTTACCTGTTGAAGGTGGTCAACCCCGGCCTGTTCCAGGTGAGCCCTGCGCGCGTGCAGCCAATGTATCAGACTGGTGTGATGGCCACCAGCGATGCTCGCCGCTTGGAGGTGAAGTGATGAGGCGCAGGGCAGTGAGGCTTTTCGCCGTCCAGGCCATGGGCAATCTCCTGGTGCTCGGGCTGGGTTACTACTGGCTGGGCGTGAGCGAATCGCGCGCCGCTACCTTGGCCTGGAGCGCGCTGCTGGCGCTGCTGATTCTGTGCCTGGCTTGCTGCCTGCACGGTGGCCTGCTGGCGTTTTTCCACGGCGTCCGTTCGCCCGCGCGCACCATTCTCCGCCACCTGGCGCCGTTCGTCGCGGCTGTGGTGCTGGTCGGCGCGGTGTACTGGTCGCTGGCGCAATGGGAGCAATATAGCGGCACGCCGGCACTCAGCATCGCCTCGTGGTGTACGCTCAAGCTGCGCAAGCCCCTCAAGCCGGCCGCGGTTCTGCGCGTGTTCCATTTCGTGCTGATGCTGGTTCGCTGGATGGTGATTCCGGTTTATGTGCTGCCTATGTTTTCCGGCATTGCCGCGCACGGTTGGCGCGGCTTCCGCGAATTCGGCCGCCTGCGCCGCAACCATTTTTACTGGATTGCCGCGCCCCTGCTTCTGGTCTGCGCTCTGGCCGTACCGCGGGCGCTCATCGGCTGGGTTCCGCTGACCGGTTCGTTCGCCATAGAGATGGTGAGCCTCGCAGTTCGCTGGGCGGTGGCCTATTTTCTGTTCCTCTGTTCCTGGACCTTCCTGGCCTCTCTGACCTCCGCCGGCAAGCCCGCTCCCGCCCAATTCAAGACGGCCGCTTCGCCATAGCGGGCCACCAGCGCCGCCACGTCGCCCGCGGCCTGGCTGTATGCCAGCCGCGCCGCGCCAGGGTCCGCACGCTGCCGCAGTTCCCGGCTCGCGCCCGCGGTTGTTCCGCTTCGGCCCGAGAGATACTCCACCAGGCCTTCGCGGAACCATACCGGCAAGCCGGGCGTCGCCAGCGATTCCACAACTACGTGCAGCATCTCGTGACGCACGGTAGATTCCAGCGCGCCTCGCGATTGCAGAATCGCCGCCGGCTGAAGGTGAACGCGCCGCCCGTCCGTGCGCGCGGCCACCCAGCCCGGTTCGCCTGTGGCGTTGCGAAAGCTGTCCAGGTCGGGATACACCCGCAGTTCGATTCCATGCGGTGGCGTCACATGCAGGCGCGCTGCGGCCGCGGCGAGTTCCCGTTCGGCCATTGCCAGAACCCGGCCATCGCGCGCGGGCGCTGTTCCCAGCAGCGTGATGCGCTCCCCGCCCAGGCGTTGCCACGAAAGCCCGCGCGCCGTGAGCCCCGGGGTGGCGCCCGGGAAATAGAAGGCCAGAATCTCGCGCCAGGTGCGGCCCGCCGTGCCCATCTGGTCCGCGCCGTGCTGGCACAACCCCACGCCGTGACCGGAACCCGTGCCCTCGAACACCGGCCAGTGGATCTGGTAACGGTCGCTGGGCACCAGGTTCCATCCGAATGCCCGGCCCAGTGCGAAGCGGAAGGCGCTCGCGCTCACCCGGATCGACCCACCAGGCCCCTGCAGCACCAGCGTCTGCGCGCGGCCGGATGGAGTGCGTCCGGCGATCTCCACACCGGCGATCGTGTCTGGCGCGCGCAATTGCGATTGCCGGAGCGCCGTCACAATCTGCCGCGGATCGGCCGCCCAGCGCCATTGCGCCGCGGCGCAGTACGGGTCCTCATGGCTCTTCAGGTACGGCTCTGAAAGGTTCCACACAACGGCGCCGTCTTCGGTGTGTCCGCCGCAATCGCGCGTGTAACAGGTGAAGGCCGGCTTGCCCTGGTACCACAGCATTTCGCCCGCCGTGGCGTCCGCGGCCGCTTCCATGCGCGCGCCAATGGACCAGGGTTCGACGTGCTGGCAGTGCGTGGTGGCGCAGAAATCGTAACCCTCCGCGGCGTGACGTCCGCGCAACCGCACGGCGTAGGTGCGCGCCGCCACTGCCATCGCCTTCAGCGCCTCTTCTGACCGGAACGTTCCCGCTTCGCCCGCCAGCACTGCGGCCACGTAACGCTCCAGCGGCAGGCTCAGGGTCTTCGAGCCCACCCGTACTTTCACGAGAGTCTGCGCGGGCAGCGCCCCGGTCAGGAGCACCGCGAGCAAAACCGCGCGCCTCACCGCCCAACTCCCTGCAGCAGTTCCGCCGCTACCGGGGCGGCATCGCCGCCGCCCGACCGCCCTTGCAGCATCACCACCACCACGGTCGAATCGGTGAAGCCTGCGAACCAGGCGATCCGCGCACCGTCCGGCGTGCGGACGCTGCCGGTCTTGCCCGATACGGTGAGGCGCGGCGTCGCGGCGCGTTGGGCCGTGCCGAACTCCACGGCGTCGCGGAGCCCGTCCAGGATCGCCCGGTCGCCCGCGAGCGCAAGCTGCCGGTACGCGCCCGCCATTTCCAGGGGAGTTGCCAACACGCGCTCTTCCCCCAGCGCCTGCAACTGGCTGGCTTCGCGCGTGCCGGCGGGCTGCGTCCTGTTGAGGCCGAATCGCGCCAGCCCGCGCGCCAGTTCTCCGGGGTCGAAACGTCCGGCCATGCGCGCCGTGAAGGCGTTGCAGGAATAGGCCAGGGCAGTGCGCAAATCCACCGCGGTATTCATCGGCGGGTGCGAGCAATCGAAGCGGCGGCCGGCGATGGCCAGATGCCCGGTGCAGGGCGCCTTCTCGGCGGGGTCCAATTTCTTCGCGCGCAGCAGGAGCGAGAATACCAGCGGCTTCACCGCCGATCCGGGTGGCGCGATCCACCCGGCATGCTGCGCCGCGATCATCCGCCGCGTCCGCAAATCCAGCAGCACCACCGCGCGTCCGGAGGCGGGACCCGCGGCCAGCAGAAGCGCAATGGCATCGCGCCGCAACATGAGCAATTGGTCCAAAACTCATTGTGTCGCAGAACCGGCCATCCGATTCGCGCTCTAATAGTAATTCCCCTATGACTCCCGAAGAATTTCGCAAGGCCGGGCACCAGTTGATCGATTGGATAGCCGGCTACCGGGCTCGCGTGGCCGAGTTGCCGGTGATGGCCCGCACCGCTCCAGGCGAGGTCCGGGCGCAGTTGCCCACCGCGCCGCCCACCGCGCCGGAGCCGTTTGCCGCTATCCTGGCAGATCTGGACCGGATCGTCGTCCCGGGTCTCTCCCACTGGCAGCATCCCAGTTTCTTTGGCTATTTCCCCTCGAACGGTTTGCTCGCCAGCGTGCTCGGCGATTTCGCCAGCACCGGACTCGGCGTGCTGGGCCTTTCCTGGCAATCCAGCCCCGCACTCACGGAAATCGAAGAAGTGGTCACCGATTGGATGCGGCAGATGACCGGGCTCTCCGGCGCGTGGAGCGGAGTCATTCAAGACACCGCGTCCACCTGCACGCTGGTGGCGCTCCTGTGCGCCCGTGAGAGGGCCACCAATTACAGCCTGAGCCGCGGCGGTATGCAGGCCGAGCCGCAGCCGCTCATCGTTTATACCTCGGCCCACAGTCACAGTTCCGTGGAGAAGGCCGCGCTGCTCGCCGGATTCGGCCGTGCCAATATCCGGCTCATCGAACCTGACGCGCAGTACGGGATGCGCGCTGCCGCGTTGGAAGAGGCCGTCCGTCGCGATGTTGCCGCGGGCTTGCGCCCCTGTGCCGTGGTGGCCACCACCGGCACTACCACCTCGACGGCGCTCGATCCGTTGGAAGCGGTGGCGCGCGTCGCCGGCCAGTTCGGAATCTGGCTGCATGTGGATGCCGCCATGGCCGGCTCGGCCATGATCCTTCCCGAATGCCGCTGGATGTGGCAGGGGATCGAAGCCGCCGATTCGCTGGTGCTTAATCCGCACAAGTGGTTGGGCGTGGCGTTCGATTGCTCCCTATATTACGTCCGCGATCCCGAGCATCTGATTCGCGTGATGTCCACCAATCCCAGCTATCTGCGTTCCTCCGCCGATGCCCAGGTCAAGAATCTCCGCGATTGGGGGCTGCCGCTGGGACGCCGATTCCGCGCCCTGAAACTATGGTTCCTGATCCGCGAGCAGGGCGTCGCGGCCCTGCAGAATCGTCTGCGGCGGGATCTCGCCAATGCCCAGTGGTTCGCCGGACAGGTGCGCGAGGCGCCGGGCTGGCGCGTTCTGGCGCCCGTGCCGCTACAGACCGTCTGCATCCGCCACGAACCGGAGGGACTCGCGGGAGATGCCCTCGACCGCCATACTCTCGCATGGGTGGAGCGCGTGAATCGCTCCGGCAGCGCCTATCTGACGCCCGCCATTCTGGACGGCCGCTGGATGGTGCGCGTCTCCATCGGCGCGTCTCCCACGGAGCGCGAGCATGTGGAGGCCCTGTGGCAGTCGATCCGGTCGGTGGCCGAATGAATCGGGCTACGCGCCTCGTTTACTGAATCGGTATGAATAGCGTTTGCGGAGCGGACCCGCCGCTCAGGAGCGTGAGTTTCACCGGCTGGTCCCCGCTGCCCACCTGCGGAACCACCGCATTAATCTGGTAGACACCCGGGCTGACGATCCCGCAAAACAGAAGCTGCGCGGCTTGGCCTCCGATGCTCACCTGGGCCAGCGGCGCGGTAATATCCGCTCCGGTGTGGGCCAGCGGGAATGCCACGCTTTGCGCGAATTCAGGGCTGAGCGGCGTCGTAGTCGGGCCGAATGCCGTCCCATAGAGCAGGATCGTGTCTCCCGCTTTGGCGGCGCGCGACTGCACGGAACTGCCCAACAAACCGGGCGGGGCAAGATATTCGAAAGTCGTCGGCGAATCCAGTACGATGCCGGCTACGTATTTACCCTGGTTCTGCGAAAACGCGAAGAAGCCTGGCGAAGCTGTTGCCAAAGTTGCTGAGGCTGGAGCGCCGGAGCCGTTGGCGTTGGACACGACCACGCTGATGTTGCCGAGTGTGGGCGTAGCCGGAACCAGCGCGTTGATCTGCGTGGCATTCACGAAGCTGAGGGGCGCGGGCCTGCCGTCCATCGCCACCGTAACACCGCCCAGTGTCGTGGGAAATACGTTGGTGATGATGGAACCGTCCCATGCGGTCGCGGAAGACGCGAAATTCGAACCGGAAATCGTTACCCAGGAACCCGCTTCGATCGTGGCGGCGCCGCTCGCGGCGTTCGTGATACCGGTGACTACGGGAACGTTGGCCGTCACTGAAGACGCGGGAGTAAGTACATAGTCCACCGCATAAATATGATCGCCCAGCCGCGTATTATCGCCATTCGTCGCGTTAGCGGAAAGATAGATATGCACGTTGCCGGCTCCTGACGCAGGCGCGGTCCACTGTGCACTGATGGTATTAGTAAGAGATGGCTGAGTATGTTCCATCCATTGGATGCCGTTACCCCCACAGCCTGCCTCTGGCATAATCTTGTTATCGGAACAGACGATCTTCTGGTTCTGTCCGGCGATGAAGGTGCCGGCCTGCTGCGTGTTCGGACCGCTTTCCAGCCGGGCGGAGATTTCGAATCCATAAGTTGCGGCCGCGGCATCCGTAATTACAATTGTGAAGGTCTGGGTCTGGCCCGGGGAATAAGTCAGGCCGTTCGCAAAGGCCAGGCGGGCGCTTCCGCCGCCGCCATTCAAGGGCGTGCCCGTGTGGCACTGGGTACAGGCGATGCCGGGCTTATCGCCGGGCGCGATGGTGAAACCGCTCGGCGGCCCAAAAGGAAACGCCCAAATGGCCGTGCTGAAAAGCACCGTGCCGCAAGTTAGTGCAACGTTTCGAAATACTCTACTCATCCCCGCTTTTCTCCTCTCGTGGGCGAACCACGAATAACTAATCTGGCGCACCGGAATTGTGAATTATCGGCGAACAACCGAATTAGTGGTATTGTCGCCGGGGACGGGCGGGAAAAAGAGTAAACTCCGGGTTTAATGTTGTAAAACCTGGCGGCGGATACTACGGGAGTTATCCCAGAATCTTCAGCAGGTTCTGGTAGCTGACGCGCGCGGCGGCCATCGAATCGCCCCAGTCCGCGGCGTTGTCCTGCTCGATGCAGAAGTGTTTCAACCCGGCCTGTCCGGCGGCGGCGAAGATGCTCTTATAGTTCACTTCGCCTTCGCCCACCGGCACCAGCATGGCCGAGCGCTGCCGCTCCGGCTGGGTCATCTGCGGCGTCATCAGTTTGATTCCGCGCGCGTCTTTGACATGCCACAACTCGAACCGGCCGGGATGCTTCTGAAACATTTCCAGGATGTTCTGTCCCGCCACCGAGGCCCATCCGACATCCAGTTGCATGGCCACCAGCGCCGGATCGGTCTCGCGCAGCAGAACGTCATAGGGGTGCAGCGCGCTGCCTTCCAGCGGTTGGAACTCCTGCGTGTGGTTGTGGATCAGCATTTTCATGCCGAACTTTTTGGCGATTTCGCCGTGCTTGTTGATCTGCTGCGCGGTGCGTTTCACCGATTCTTCGGTCTGCGGACCGCGGCCCCCGCCTCCCCCTGGCGAGCCGCCGCGGATTTCCGTGTACTTGATTCCCATGATCCGGAAACCTTCCAGTTGCTTTTCCAGATCGGGACCGTCCGTCGCGCCCACATGGGTGCTGGGCGCGGAAAGGCCGAACTTGTCCAGCATGGCGCGAAACTGTTTCGGCTCCATGCCGGCGTAATTGGTGGCCGGCTCCACTTCCTTGTAGCCGATTTCGGCCACCTTGGCGAGTGTGCCCTCGTAGTCCTTGGGCAGCAGGTCGCGGACCGTGTAGAGTTCCAGACCGATCTGTTTGTTCCAGCCGGTGGACGTCTGCGCCATCAGAAGTCCGGCTCCGGAGGCGGCCAGAAATGTGCGGCGGTTCATCATGGTGTGACCTCTCTCAGTACAGAGTGAATGAATACAGCGTGTCGCCCGCGGCCACCAGGACGTATTGATGGCCGTCGAGCATGTAAGTCTCCGGCGCGTTGGAAACGTTACCCAGGCGGGTGTGCCAGAGTATCTTGCCGTTCGCCGGATCGTACGCCACCAGGTTGCCGGCAATATCGCCCGCGAACAGCAGTCGGCCCGCGGTGGTGAGTATGCCATTGCCCAGGTTGCCGCCCGTGCCCGGATAGCGGTGCCGCCACGCTACCTTGCCGGTCTTGTAGTCGATCGCCGTGAGGAACGATCCCAGCGAGCCCAGGCCATCCTCTTCCTTGCCTCCGAGTCCCATCGCGCCGCGCGGATCCGTCTCGGTCAGATAGTACATCGAGTAAGCATCGTTGCTCGGAACATAGAACAAGCCAGTGTCGGGAGAGTAAGCCGGCGGCGGCCAGTTAGTAGCTCCTCCATTGTTGGGCGATACCAGCGATCCGGGCACGGTGGAATCTTTGGCGACATCGCGAACCGGCTGACCCTTGGCGTTGATCTCCTTCGCCCAATTGACGGACTCGGCAAACTTACTGGTGACTAAGTGCTGCCCGGTAATCCGGTCCAGCGCATAGAAGTAACCGTTGCGGTCGGCGTGCAGCACCATCTTACGAGGCTTGCCGTTGAAATCGCCGTCGATCAGGATAGGAGTTTCGGTGGAATCCCAGTCATGGGTGTCGTGCGGATTCAACTGGTAATACCAGGCCATTTTGCCGGTGTCCACGTTGATGGCCACAATTGAACAGGTGTACAGATCGTCACCGGCGCGGCTGGGCGGGTTGGTGTAGGCCGGCGAGGGATTGCCCGTGCCTACGATGTAATAGTGCGTCTCCGGGTCATAGGTGCCGGGGATCCAGACGTTGCCCGCGCCGTGTCTGGCGCCGTCCAGGCTGCCCCAGGTCTCCAGTCCCGGGTCGCCCTTCTTCATCGGAACGGTGTAGAAAGTCCACTGCACGTCCCCGGTTTCCGGATCGCGGGCGGTGACGTACCCCGGCTCGTCCAGGTCGTTCCCCGTGCCGGTCAGGATGTGATTGCCAATCACTACCGGCGCCATCGTGGAGAAATACTGCTGATTGAAATTGGCGATTTCCTTGTGCCAGCGCTCTTTGCCTGTCTTCGCGTCGAGGCAGACCAGATAATCGTCCGGTGTTTCCAGGTACAGCCAGTTACCCCACATGGCCAGCCCGCGATTGCCGATGTGGGTGCCGCCCTTCGTCTTCCAGAAGTAATGCCACAATTCATGGCCGTCGCGCGCGTCCACGGCCCAGGCATTGTCCGGCGTGGAGAGATACAGCATGCCGTTCACTTCCAGAATGGACGCTCGGATGTTGGCGCCGTTCCCTCCGCCGGTGTCGGCCGTGCCTTCACCGCCAACGATGGTGGGTGCTCCGCCGCCGCCGAATCCGAACCCGCGGCCACCGCCTCCTCCGCCCGCTCCCGCGGTGACTCGCGAGGCCCATGCCAGTGTCAGACTCCGGACGTTGCTCTGATTGATCTGTTTGAGCGAACTGTAGCGCTTGCCGGAGTAATCGCCCGAGTAAGTGGGCCACGAGTCTGTCAGCGGCTTCGTCAGCAGGGCGGGGTTCGAGCGGCTGGGACATCAGAATCCCGGGTGTCAGTATGAGTAGTGCGGAGAGCAGTTTCATTTCAGGGTCACCAGGTAAGAAGTAAGATCGTGAATCTGTTTGTCGGTATAAGTGGGTAACAACGCCTTATGGGGCTGCAGCGGATCGTGAATCTCCACCTTGGGAACCTCACCGTCGCGCCGGAAAGTGCGCTGCGCGCCATCGGAATCGGTCAGGGTCACCGATGAAATCGTCGATGCGCACCAGGCGGCCCGTGACCTTTTCGCCCGGACGCCAGAGTCACGGTCACGGTGGTCGGCGGCACATTGAAGGGAGACCCTCCGCGCCCGCCGCGTCCGCCACGGCCTCCGCCGCCGGGCATCAGGAAGCCGTTCTGCAGAAGCTTCGGATCGGTGAATTTGGAGCCGATGCCTTTCAAATCGCCCGTCGCAGAGTGACACGAGGCGCACTTCGTCTTGAATGTCGCTTCGCCGGCGCCGGCGTCACCTACCAGAATGCTGGGTGGAACCATACGGGAAACATCGTAGCCGCCCACGCGGAAACTATGGATGTAGGCGGCGATATCGGAAACCTGCGCGGTGCTCAAGTTCAGTTTCGGCATCTCGCCTTTGCCGTTCTGCACCACCACGGCGATGGCTTCGCCGTTCTTGTCGTTGAGCACCAGGTCGGAGCGCAGCAGGTTGGGACCTCCCTCGCCTCCGCGGGCATCGGACCCATGGCAGAAATTACAATGAACGCCGTATAGGGCTTTGCCGCGTTCCACTGCCGCGGGGTCGGAGGGTTCGTGCTGCGGAAAGGCCCCTCCTCCACCGCCTCGCCGGCCGGCGCGCCCTGCCGGCGGAGCCTGCGGCGGACTCTGTGCCGCCAGCGGCAGGGCGGCGGCGAGCAGGAGCAGTATCTGGGTGCAACGGGTAGTCTTCATGGAATCCCTTCTCTGGAGTATTGCTTAGTAGGCGTTGCGGGGCTGGCTGGAGTTACGGAAAGTGACAAGGTATTGGGGGCAGGCCGGACCGGAAGCCTGCCCCCGCCCGCTTAGAATTCGAAGCGAGCCGAGAACGCCATGATGCGCGCCGGCAGCGTGGTGTTGAACACGCCCGCCGTGAGGCTCGTTTGGGCCCCACCGGCATTGTAGAGCATACTATTGCCCACTCCGATGAACTCGGGATGGTTGAACACGTTGTATGCCTGCGCCTGCAACCGGAGGCCTCTGCGTTCCCCAAACAGCGGAATGAACTTGGACATCGTGGCATCCACGTTGGTGTAATGTGGAATCGACATCACACCCGCCCCGCCGCCGAGATTGCCCAGAACCGGTGTCGTGATGTTGGTGCCGACCGCGGGAGGCGCGAACGCCGCCTGGATTAAAGTTGAGACCGGCGGGAACATTGGCGTACGGATTGCCAATGACGTTGATGCGCGCGCCCACATCGGGAGTTCCGGTGTAGTCCGGCGTGCCGCCGACCACGCTGAATCCGGGATTGAACGGCGGACCGCTCTGGATGGACCAGATGCCGGACAGCGTCCAATGATCCACCACAGCGCCCAGGATTTTCGAATGATACTTCTGTCCCAGATTTGGCAGGTCGTACGACCAGTTGAGCTGGAAGTTCTGGCTCCGGTCAAAACCCAGACGCCCGTAGTTGTACGCCGCGTTGTCCGGAACCACCGGATTGAAGGCCGTCAGTCCCAGCGCTCGGGACCAGGTATAGGCTGCCCCGAATACCAGGCCGCTGGCCAGCCGCTCCTGCAATGACGCGGTCAGGGCATTGTAGTTCGAAGAGCCCAGGTGATTGTACGTGTTGAGTATGTTGTACCCGGGATACTTGGTGCGCAGCAGGATGTCCGGCAGCGTCTTGTTGCCGTTGGTCGGGTCCGCATTCTTCGGATTGAAGGGAGCCCGGGTGCCGATCGGAATCGGGTTGATGTCGTACGAGAGTTGCTGGTTGTAGCCCCAGTCGCCGCTGTATCCGACATCCAGAACCATGCTGCGCGTAATCGATCGTTGAATGTTGAGGCTGGCGTTCTGCGCCCGGTCCCACGGCACTTGCGCCGTCGGCCACGAGTTGATGGTGGAAGGTCCGAACACCAGGTTATTGCCGCTGGTCGCGATCTGCGAGAACGTGGTGTAGTTCACCTGCGGCGAGTACGAATACGGAGCCTGTCCAGAGAGGGCGTACACCTGGTTGCCGTCCAGGCGGTTGTAATAGACGCCGAAGCCGCCCCGCAATGCAGTCTTGCCGTCGCCCGTGAGGTCGTAGGCAAAACCCAGGCGTGGCGCCAGCGCCAGTGCCGACTGGTTGTAGGTGGTATTCGGAGTGCCGTTCACGCCCAGCAGGGCCATGCCGTTCGCCGGATTCCCGCTGTTCGGCACGTACAGGCCGATATATGCGACCGGCGCCACGATCCCGCTGCCGGGATCGATGGCGACGCGCTTGCCGCCGCTGGTGCCCGGAATGTAGATGCGGGGCGCCTTCGATGCGCTGTACTGGCCCGGGAAGAAATTCGAGAACGTATCGTTCAGGTCAACCTGCGGAGTCTGGTGGTAGAACCGCAGGCCGAGATCCAGCGTGAGCCTTGAGGTCACCTTCCAGTTGTCTTGAATATAGAACTCGGCGTTCCAGTACTGCGTGTTGAACACCGCGCGCGCCGTCGTCTGGCTGTAGCTTTCCACGTATCCCAACAGCGCATTGGCATAACCGTTGGTGGTGTTGCCTAAGGCGTTGAGGGTGTTCGGGCTGAAGTTGAAGCTTCCCGCATAGGGTGGCGACGAAGGTTGAATCTTATTGTTCTTTTCGATATAGACGCCCGCCTTGAAGGTGTGTCCGCCGATGATCTTGCTGATGTTGTCGGTGAAGGTCCAGATCGTATTGAAATTCTCGTAATTCCCGGCCGATGTCCCGTTCCGGGTGAAATTCATCGACGAACCGCCGGAGACCCCGCCGAACTGGAATTGCGGCAGCAGGTTCATGTATCCGTTGGTGACCGAGGCGCCGGTCGGATTGGTAGTGGGAATCGGGAACAATACCGGAGGGCTGGGCAGCAGCGAGCGATCCTCGCTCTTCCCGCCGTCGGTGGTGTAGTAGGACCAGGTGTTCCAGCTCTCACCCACCGTGAACTCATTGATCAACGTGGGCGAAATCGAGTACGTCAACGTTCCGGAGTAGCCATGGCCGGGGTTCGGATGGTCGATCGGCGCGATGCCGGCACTCCCCAGAAGCCCGCCCACATCATGGCTAAACTGCACGCCCTGGTACAACGAAGTCATGTCGTCATGATCGTTGATGTAGCGGAAATACCCGCTCAGCTTGGATGTTGGGTTCACGTCCACGCGGAGCACATCGTTCCGGCGCGGATGCGTGGCGCTGGCGGATTCGAAATAGTTGGCGATATTGGCCAGCGAACCCGTCCCGGCAAAGTTGGGCAGCGGGAAGAAATTCAGCATCGATTGGCCCAGCGGCGTGATGCGGTTGGCCGGGATGATGTTCCCGGGAAATGCCGCGCCCGTGGTGGGGTCGATAATGGGAACCAGGGTTCCGTTGTTCTGAAAGCTCTGGGAGAAGTTGCCCTGGCGCTCCAGTGCGGTGGGCGTATACTTGGTCTGCGACCCGCCACCCACGTACTGGCCGGTATACTCCTGCGACCAGAAAAAGAACAGCTTGTTCTTGGCTGTATTGAAGTGTTTCGGAATGTAGATCGGTCCGCCGATGGTGTACGTCTCCACGTTGAAGCGGTACTTGGCGATCGGCGAATTCGGCACGTTCTGGGCGTTACGCCCGTTGCGGTTGTTTTCCCACTGGTTGGCGTTGAATCCTTCATTGCGGTGGTTCCATACAAAACTGCCATGGAACTGCTGGGTGCCGTTCTTGGTGACCACGGTGATGGTGCCGCCCGAGTTGCGCCCGAACTCCGCCTGGTAGTTCGAGGTAAGCACTTTCATTTCCTGCACGGCATCCGCGTTCGGCTCGTAGTGCAGGGTGCTGTTGGAGCCGGTGTCGATATCGGTAATGCCGTCCACCGCGAAGTTCAACGCAGAGGTATTGCCGTTGATCGTGATGCCGCGGATGGCGTTGGGCGACGTGACGTCGCGATTTCCTGCGTTAGTCCCGTTGTAGCTGTTGTCCACCACGCCCGGAATCAGTTTCAAGTACCCAAAGATGTCGCGGCCGCGGAGCGTCACATTGCTCAACTGGTTGCCCTCGATGGCCGAGGCCTTTTCCGAGCTGGCCAATTGGATCGACGCCGCTTCGGCCGTCACCGTCACCGTCTCGGACGTGTTACCGATGCTGAGTTCCATCTTGCCAATTTGCCGTGTTTCATTGGCCACCAGCACGATACCGTTCTGGGTGAACCCCTTGAAACCGGTGGCATGAACCGTCACCGAATAGGTTCCCGGAGCAAGATCCAGGAAGCGGAATACACCCGCGCTGTCGGTGGTCGCCGTTCTGGTAATCCCCCTATCGTCGGACGTTACAGTAACAGCCGCGCCAGGCACGACTGCGCTGGCCGGGTCCACAACGGTCCCTTGTAATTGGCTGGACACCGTCTGTCCCATCAGACAGGCCGTGAACAGCGTTAAAGCACAGAAACCCCATGCGAATCGTCTAAATGTAATCGACATTCTCCCCCCTCTAATCAGAATCAAAAACCGCGAAGCAATTCACTCCCGAACGGTTTACCCGAGCCGTCCGGGCGACAGTAATCCCCATCAAATGTGGATGGCCTTGAAATGCTATGCCATCCCGGGGATCTGCGCAAGGTTGTTACCGTACAGGAGGGTAAGTTAATTGATTTCAGTCAGTAGAAAGGACGTAGGAAGGCCGTTCCTACGTCCGTTTCACGGTGAAATCCGGATCCCGATTGGACGCCTGGGCGGAACCCGGCGTAGAATATGCGGTGGCGCTTCATGTCCCGCTTGCCCTGGTTTCTCCCGGTCCTCGTAGCCGCCGCACTCGGTCTTTCCGCGGACGGCCCCCCCGCCATCCGCGAAGCGCTGGCTGCTTTACAGCGCGGTGACTTCGCCGCGGCTGAACAGCTTCTGCGGCCCGAGGTGAAAGTGCGCCCCGCCGATAGTGGCGCCCTGACCCTCCTCGGTGTCGCGCTGGACAGCCAGAAGAAATATCGGGAGGCCGCGGAGATGCACCGCCGCGCCGCCGCCGCCGCTCCCAACTCGCCCGACGTCCTGAACAACTACGCCAATCATTTATTAGGGACCGGCGATGCCCCGGGGGCACGCAAGCTCTACCTCCGGGTGGTGGCGCTGGATCCTGCCCATCGCAACGCCAATGTGCAACTGATCCGGTTGGCGCTAAAGAATAAGGAGGGCGCTGAAGCCCTGGGTTATTTCGGACACCTGCCCGCGGATCAGCAGGATTCTTCCACTCTGGCCCCGCTGCACATCGCGGCTTTATCCCTTTCCGGAAGTGCCCAGGCGGCGGACAACCTGACTGCCCGCTGGCTCGCAGCAACCCAGCCCGACTTGCCGGCCAGCTTCTCATTTGGTCTGGCCCTGGCCGATGCAGACCAGTACCAGAAGGCCGAACGTTTCTTCACGCAAGCGCTTGCACTGGCGCCTGCGGATTTCAACGTGCTCTTCAATTTGGGAGTGGTTGCCTGGCACGCCGGCAACTACCGGCGCGCGCGTGAAGTTCTGGAGACGGCGCAGCGCCAGCAGCCGCAAAACGTCGATGTGCTTTACGACCTGGCCTGCGTGGATCAGGCCGCCGGCCAGACGGAGACCGCCGTGGCTCTGCTGGCCCAGGCCGCGCGGCTGGCCCCCGATCGCAGCGACATTCAAAAGCTGTTGGCCATCGCCACCGCGGATCTGGGCGCGCTGGCCGATTCCTCAGCCGCCTGGGATCGTTATTTGAAGCTCGAGCCCCATGACGATGTGGCGCGCCGCGAGCGGGGCTTCACCGCGTTTCAGATGGGCCGCTTCGAAGAGGGCGTGGCGGAACTGCGGAACTTCGTCGCGCGCCATCCCGAAGATCCCGTGGGTCACTTCGAACTGGGCGCGGCAGAGAACAAGGACAATCCCGCGCAAGCCTTACAGGAGTTCGATCGCGCCATTGCCCTCAAAGCCGATTTCGGCGCGGCCCATTCCGCGCGCGGCAGCCTGTACTATCAGATGGGCAAACCCGAGCAGGCCCTGGCCGACCTGGAAGCCGCCGCGGCGCAGCGACCCGATGACGCCGTCAGCCTGGATCGCCTGGGGCAAACCTACCTGGCGCTGGATCGCTCGGCCGATGCCGTGCGCGTATTGCGCCGGGCCGCCGCTCTGGCGCCTGACGATTCCAAAACGCAATTGCACCTCGCCCGCGCCTTGGCCGATGCCGGAGAGGCCGCCGAATCCAAAGCCGCCATGGAGCGCTTCCGCCAGCTTGGTCCCGTGGTCAACAAAGCCGTGCCCGGTGGTTTCGTGGATTACCTCAGCCTCACCCCGGAGCAGCGCCGCGCGGACTACCGGGCCCGCGTGGAAAAGATGGTGCGGGAGCATCCTGACGATGCCGCCGCCCAGGTCACGTATCTGCGCCTCCTGTTGGAGGCGGGGGACAACGCGCGCGCCGCCCAGGTCGCGCGCAAAATCACTGCGCTACATCCTCCTGCTGCCGTGTTGGCCGGGGCCGGGCAGGCGCTGCTGGAAATGCGGCAATACGATGCGGCGCAACCGCTGCTCGAAAAGGCAGCCTCGCTGGCTCCCTCCCCGGAACTGCAATTGTACTTGGCGATCGCTACCTTTCACGACTCGGGACCCGGCGCCGGGCTGAAGTTGCTCGACCAGATTCCGCAGACTGCCCGCGGCGGCGATTTCTTCCTGGCGCGCGCGGAGATGCTATACGAGTCGAACCGGCCGGCGGACGCCGCGCCGGCGTTGGAGCAGGCATTGCGCGCGGCGCCCGCGCAGAGCAGTCTGTACCGGCGAGCCTGCGTTCTGCTGATGCTCCACACTCGGACCGAAGACGCCCTGCGTGTCAGCGGCGAAGCCCTGAAAGCGCTTCCTCAGGATCGCTATATTCTGCTCTTGCGGGCGGTTGTATTGGAGCACGCCGGCCGCACCGCGGATGCCGGGCTGCTTCTGGGGCAAATTCAGAATCGCTGGCCCGAGTGGCCCGCCGGCTGGGTGGCGCACGGCGCCATTCTGGGCATCCACGGAGATCGCCGGCAGGCGCGCGCGGCCTTGGCTACGGCGGTTGCGCTGGGCGCGGACTCCCCGGAAATCAAAGCCTATCTCGACGCTCTCGCCGGCGGCGCGGATGGCAAGCCTCCGGACCTCATCCGGTTGTTGCTCGCCCCGCCCGTGCCGGAATGACAGCAACGTAAAAAGAAAAAATTGTTTGACGGTGGCCTCCCGGCGCGTGATAGAATTTCGTCCCAGAGGTTGGAGTTAGTCCCCAAAATGGGTAGCACCACGATAGTGCGATCTGAGCCCCTCGTGTCTCGACGCGAGGAAACCATTCGTCCCCGCCGCGAAGACATCCGGGAACAACTCGGAAGGATCGTGGCCAGTCCGCTTTTCCTTCACAGCAAACATTATCCGAGTCTCTTGCGTTACGTGGTCAACGAAACCCTCGAAGGCCGCGCCAGCCACCTCAAGGAGCGCGCGCTCGGAGTGGAAGTCTTCAATCGCGATCCCGATTACGATACCAATGCCGATCCGGTGGTGCGCACCTCTGCCTGCGAAGTCCGCAAACGCATCGCGCAATACTATCACGAGCCGGGACACGAATCGGAAATTCGCATCGATCTGCCGTCCGGCTCCTATATCCCCGAGTTTCGTTTTGCCGTTCATCGGGCGGACACGGTGGAACCCGAAAACCGCGGCGCGTTCCGCTTCATCCTGTTCCTCCGGGAAGGCGTGCGCCAGACGCGCGTGCAAATCGTCATGGCCGTGATCGTTTTGGCCATCCTGGTCACTGGCGCGGCGGAGTCGCTCGCCAGGCCCAATGCCGTGGAGAGCTTCTGGGGTCCCGTCTGGGCGGCCTCGGATTCGGTGATGATGGGCCTCGGTCCGCCTCCCGCGCAACTTCCGCCGCCCTCCACGGTTACCAACCCCGATCTCGGGCCTTCGTACCGCGACACCATGAGAGCCGATGCGCTGGCCTTTTCCGACGCCCTGACCATGGCGCGCATTACCGGCCTGACCCGCGAATACTCCAAAAAGAAACTGGACGTGCGCCGTGCCACCGCCTTCACCCTGACCGACCTGCGCAAGGGTCCGTCGATTCTGGTGGGCGCCTTCAATAACTCGTGGAGCATGCGGCTCGACCACGACCTGCGCTTCACCTACGTCTGGAACAATGAAACCCACACCGGCTACATTCGCGACCGGCAGAATCCCAACAATCGGAGCTGGATTCACGACCCCAGCCTGCCCTACTCGCAACTGACGCAGGACTTTGCCGTGGTTTCCCGCTTTCTGGATCCCCTCACCGAAAAAATGCTGGTCGTGGTAGGCGGCATGGGCCGCGACGGCACCATCGCCGCCGGCGAGTTTGTCACCGAGCCGCGCTATCTGGAAAAGCTGGCTGCGCACGCCCCCAGGCATTGGGACCGCATGAATCTCCAGGTGGTGCTGGCTACCGACGTCGTGCGGGGCAATACCGGCCCGCCGCGCATCCTCGCCGTGCACTTTTGGTAGCATCCGGCCGGAAATAAACGGAAAAGTCCCATTACGAAACGGGCACGTGCGGGTTACGAAACAGCCTCTTGCGGTACTGTTCCTGAGGCGTAATCCGCGGGATCATGTTGCTGCGGCCCTGTTGCTCCTGTTCCTGTTCAGTAGTTTCCGCATCCTGATTTCGAAGCAGGGCCGCGCCACGTCGTTGTGTCTCCTTTTCGCCGGACCTTGCGCGGTCCGGCGATTTTTTTGGTAGGCATGTATAATTCATCCCAGGGATGAGTCTGAAAAAAAGGGATGTGATTTCGCGGCGTTCGTTCGGAAGGCGTGCGGCTTGGGCCGCGGCGGCCAGCGTGCTTGACCCGGCACCCGCCCTGCCACAGGGTCGCGGCCAACAAACCCCCTTGCCGCCTCCGGACCAGGCCGAAGTGGATGCCAAATTCGCCGGTGTCATCCGCAAGTATGGCGATCGTCTTTCCGAAGAACAAAAGACGCGCGTGCGCACCGTGCTGGGCCGGCATCAACGCATGTTGATGCGCATCCGCGAGTTTCCGCTGGAAAATGGAGACGCGCCCGCCACCGGCCTGCGGCTGTACCCCACCGACACCCGGCCATAGCTATGCTCGCCGAAGAAATCCTCTATCTGCCCGTGCGCGAACTCGGCGCTCGCATCCGCAAACGCACGCTTTCTCCCGTGGCCCTGGCCGAAAGCTACCTGGAGCGCAGCCGCCAACTCGGTCCGCGCCTGAATGCCTGGGCGAACCTCACTCCGGAACTGGCGCTCCAACAGGCGCGCGCCGCCGAAAAGGAAATTGCCGCCGGACACTATCGCGGGCCGCTCCACGGCGTGCCTTACGCCCTCAAGGACCTGGTGGCGGTCCAAGGGTATCCCACCACGTGGGGCGCACCGCCGTTCAAAGACCGCCGCTTCGATTACAATGCCACCATCGTGGAGAAGTTGAATGCCGCGGGCGCGGTGCTGCTCGGCAAGGCGGCCATGATTGAATTGGCCGGCGGCCTTGGGTATTCCAATGGCCAGGCGTCCTTGACCGGGCCGGCGCGCAATCCCTGGAATCCCGAGTGCTGGACCTGCGGCTCCTCCAGCGGATCCGGCGCCGTGGTTTCCGCCGGCATGGCGCCGTGGGCCATCGGCAGCGATACGCGCGGCTCCATCATCTGCCCCACCACCTGGTGCGGCATCTCGGGGATGCGTCCCAGTTTTGGACGTGTGAGCCGCTACGGAGCCATGGCCATCGCCTGGTCCATGGACAAGTTGGGGCCGATGGCGCGCACCGCCGACGATTGCGGCCTGATTCTCTCCGTAATCGCCGGGCACGATTCCAAAGATCACGATTCGCTGCCCGCCTCCCTGGCCGATTTTCATTACGCCCCCGCGCCGCCGCGCAAGCCGCTGCGCATCGGCCGGCTTACCAATGCATACACCCGCATGGCGCCGGGTCTCGAATCCGCCATCGATGCCGCCCTGAAAGCTCTGGAAAAGAACGGCGCTGTCGTCAGCGACGCCGCGCTCCCCGATGGTCCCTTCGAAGACGCCGCGGAATTGACCATTCTGATGGAGGCTGCCTCGGCGTTCCAGGACATGGTGCGTTCCGGCAGTTGCGCCCAATTGGTGGACCCTCTGGGACAGGTGAACGGCTACATCAGCCAGGAACTCTCCGCCACCGACTACCTGCAGGTGCAGCGCGTGCGCACCATTCTGCAAAAGCGCATCGACAAACTGTTCGATTCATACGATGTGATCGCCACCGCCGGCAGTGCCACCGCGGCGCAACGGCTCGTGCCCCTGGCCCGCGGCCAAAATCGGCAGGCGCCGCCCGCGGGCCGGCCTTCCGTGGATAACAGCCAGCGCGCGCCCGATGGCATCTCCAGCCTTTGCGGTTTGCCGGCGCTCAGTGTGCCGTGCGGCTTCAGCGCCGATGATCTGCCCTACGGCATTCAATTCCTCGCCCGCGCCACCAACGATCATGCGGTCGTTGACGCGGCGCGGACCTTTCAGAGTCTGACGGACTGGCACAAACGCCGGCCGAAGATCGCGTAAGGCGCGATGGGTAGCAGTCTCCATTACGAGCCTGAGCGACCCGAGCGATTGAGTGGAGCATCCAGCCGTTATCAGCCGTACTCTACCGTCAAATCGATTGGTCCGATTCCTGGTCTGACGACCGGCAGCACCTATGTTGGTACCCTGCGGAATGCCAGTGCTGCAGGATGCAGTCCGTGGACTTAAGCGGAATCGCACTTCAGAATGGAAGTCCTGACCATGCATCGGTCGGAGTTGACGGTCATCGGCCAACCCAGCGATCGCGACTTGAACCGTTCCGATCCCCGGGAAGCTATTATACGGTAACGCCGCTTGCCAGCCGCAACTACAGGCTTCCTTCGTGTTGAGGGTTGCTCAACTAGGACTTTGCGGTTCGCGCTAGTTCTCCGATGGCCGTGCGACGTGGTCGATGACGAGCGTTTCCACTGGAGCTTTCTGCGGTTCGAGGCGCAGCCCGAGTTGCTCCTGCAAAGCGGCAGAAAGGGAAGGACCATTGGGCTCAGGCGCCGTGGGAGTTTCGGCACCCGTTGCAGCTATCGGGTTGGAGCCGTTAAGGGCGTCTGGACTCCATTCAATTTTGAAATCGTACTTCCCCGTGATGCCGGTCTTATCGAGGACGGGACGACCCAACGAGTTGGCCAGATTGAGTACTAACATCTGCATGCCAACCCCTTCGCCGATTATTGATGTCCCCCGCTTGCGTATCATGGATCTCGACCCCGGTTCAGCCTCGTGCATCTTTGGTCCGCTCTTTCCTACCAACAGGGCATATACGTTTTGCTCTTTACTTTCGGGATGAATCGCCAGTTGGAACCGTTCGGCCAGGAGAGACTTGAGCCGCTCCCGCAGTTGCTGCGCATTGGCAGGCGAATCCTTGGAAGCAGACAAATGTGCGGCACGCGCATCGATGTCGAATCGGTCGGAGTTGACCCAACCAGGACCACCAGAAATCGCAAATTCCCGCGCACTATAGGCAATTGCAATTAGGTTTTTCACGGTGCCGCCCGTAATTCGTAGGCTGCCATCGGGCTGTGGCTGCACGTATAGACCGGCCACATCAGGCGCACTGGGCTTGACCGAAGCGACTTCGAAGGCTACCGGCGCAGGAGCCGTCTGTGCGTGCACGTTCCATAACGTCAAAACAAGGATATGAGCGAAAATGAATCGCATCTGGTGCTCTCTCTTGAATCCAAATTGAGACCGGCGTCAACCCGCCACGCATCATTGACGTTGTGTAGGCGAAAGACGCTTAGATCAATAGAAGCCAAAAAGTGGGGTTACATTCCATTGATCTCCGGAACCGGAGCGCGGCAGTCCACTTCTACCGTAACGCCGTCTTTAGTCAATCGCCCCGAAGCTACAGCCAGGAACTGAATCACCTATGTTATCCTTAGGGCCAAAGACGGACCCCACATGGGAATCAGGCTCGGGTTCAGCACCCTCTGGCTTTTCGTCGCGTTTGCGCCACCGTCGCAGAACCATAACGTCAGTGACCCGCGTAACACCGGCCTTGGTGCGGAGTGGCGCACTGAAGACGCTCCCAAGGGCCTTGCGCAAATCGACCTCGCGGTCCGCTTTAGATTCGACAAGTCGGGGAACGCCGATCGCGTCGCGGTAGAAATTGTTCTTCGCAATAATTCGGACACGCCGATCTTCTTCGCTGAGCAATCTCCGGATTGGGACTACGAACTCGATATAGCGGGACCGGACGGTCAATCGCGTGTAGAGTTGACAAATTTCGGAAAATGCGTCCTCCCTCATCCAATCGTCATATTTCGCAACATCGGACGCATATTGAAGCCAGGAGAGGCGGATCATCTCGAATCGGTGGAGCTGAATCGCCTGTTCAAATTGGACAGTGTCGGCCTATATCGAGTCGTTGTCCGCAGACGGGTGTGGTTGAAATCTCCGTCGCTGGCGAAGTTGATCTCGTCAGAACCAGCCTTCTTCACCTTAACCTCTCCCCAAATGGATTCATCGCCACCAGGATTCGACCCGGGACGGTGCCGTTAGCCCGGCGCTCCTGATGCTAAGCACAGGGGCGTGGCAAAATTCGATAAGGTGGACGCGGTGGTGGTTCAGCCTGCAGAAATCCACCTGGCGATTGACTGTCTGTTGTCAAATATGACAACATGACCATAGGCGCTAGATCCAGGATGGCCGAGCCTCGCAAAACGCGTCCCGTATCGTGGCTGAAGGCCGCACGACATGAATTCGAAAAGTTCCCCGAAGGTGCGAGGATGGTTTGTCTCAACGCGCTCACCATCGCCGCTGAAGGTGGCAAGGCTGACATTGCTAAGCCGTTGCAAGGAGTCGGTTCGGGGGTACTGGAAATCGCCCTCCCATTCAAAGGCGATGCGCTCCGCGTGGTCTATGCACTGCAACTCGGCCCGGATATCTGGGTGATTCATGCCTTTCAAAAGAAGTCGACTACGGGAATGAAGACACCCAAGCGCGAGATTGATCTTGTGAAAGACCGGCTGAAGCGCCTGCAGGAGATACTAAAATGAAGCGCGAAGAACCCATGGATGTAGTGCGGGGTACCGGCAACGTGTTTCGTGATCTCGGTAGCAAAAACCCGGACGCGGACCAATTCAAGGCCATCCTGGCCACCGAAATCATCAAGGCCCTTGACCGCGAGCGCCTGACCGTCCGACAGGCGAATGCTCGGACCGGGATCGCTGCCGCCGACTTCTCCCGCATCCGCAATGCCGACCTCGACCGATTCACTGTGGACCGCCTTATGGCGATTCTGAACAGGCTCGGATCCCGGATCGAGGTGAAGGTGCGGGTGCGGCGCGAAAGAGCCGCGTGAGATTCGGCTCGTCGAGTGGGTTTGTTGGTGTTGAGGCGCCAAGAGTACTCGTAGTGATGACAGTCTTGCCAATGGGAACAAACGCCGTTTTCTCGCCGTTATCGGAAAGGGCGCCGCATTTGCGGCAGGTGCCCCAGCCAAGCGCCATCAAGGCCTAACCATGACTGGGGCGAGGATCGTAAAGCGATTTGGATAGCTGAACGAAAAGCGCTGTGTGCCGATTTGATCGCCGAGTGAAAACTGAAAAATAAATCTCATCATGCGTCCGCCGCACGCCGCAAGAAACTTTGAGGAGCGTAGGCTTTCCTCAACTGTTCTGACGAACTCCGATTCGACTGCCTCGCTCGTTTTGTTCGAGACATCCGAGGTGATTGTTCCGAAGCCGCCATGGCTCTCTAACCGAAGCGCTGTGGTGACCGTAGCCGTGACCCGCGCCATGCCTGCTAGGGCCGGATACTTGGGAATCTCCAGCCGCTCGATGCACGCCAGATTGGCGGAGTTGTCCGAGTCTTGCCGACGGCAACCCCGGCAGTCAGAATAATAAAATGACAGCCGTGCGAACCATACCTCAGATTGTCGCACCAGGGTAGGTACTGGCAAGTGGGGTCCGGGCAAGTGGCGTTTCCGGAAACTGACCCCGCGCATCTACCCAGGCCACTTGCCCGCCTTACGCCATACCTCTGATCTACCGATGGCACTCTCGACAGATCAGGACAGGAAAACGCTCGCAGCGACTGAGAGGCCGCTCCCGGCCGGATCGGATCGGCTCGGAAATGGGTGCCGCTCCGGTGTCGCGATTATTTCGGCTCGCTTTCATGCAGCAGTTCGATCAGGTAGTTTTGCCACACCACGGGCCGCGAATGCGTCCCATGTCCCCGCGTTTCGTCGCTGGTGGGGATCAGGATATACCGGCCGCGTTTCACCTTCTTAATCTCCCGCTCCAGAATGCCCAGTTCCGGCGGATTCACTTCGTCGTCGGCGGAATTCACCGCGTACAGCGGCGCTTGGATCTTTCCGAGTTCGGGCGAAGGGTTGTAATCGGTGGAGCTTTCGAACTGGTACAGCATGTCGTTGGCATCCAGGTGAGTGGCCCGCTCGCGCAGCGCGGTCACGGCTTGATCCGCCTTTGCGCGGGTCGGGTTGATCTTATGTAATTGCAGCGCGCTGGAGGTCATCATCCATAGCGCGTACTCCGCGCCAATCAACCCGTTGACCGGCGGAGCGCTGTACTCGCCGTTCTTCCACTCCGGGTCGTTGCGGATGGATTGGATGACCATGGAGCGGAACATGCGGTTGCGCCCGGCGATTTCCACCGGCGCACTCGCCAGCGGCATCAGGGCATCCATGAACTCGGGATACATCTCGCCCCAGAGCCACGTGTGCATGGCGCCCATGCTGGTACCCATCACCAGCCGCAGATGGTCCACATGCAGGCCGTCATGCACCAGCAGATATTCGGCGCGGACCATGTCGGCATAATCGTAGTGCGGAAATTTCATGTGCAGGCCGTCACTCGGTTTGCTGCTCTTCCCGTGGCCCACATCGTCCGGCAGAATGATGAAATGCGTGGCGGCGTCCAGCGGTTGCCCCTTGCCGAACAGTACGCCGCCGAATCCCGCGCCCAGGAAAGCCCGCCCGCTACCCCCGGTCCCGTGCATGACGATTACGGCATTATTCACGTGGCCGGCCGCATCGCGTGCGGGCGTGCCCAAAGTAATGTAATGGATTTTCAGGTCATCCAACTTGTCACCTGATTTAAATAGGAAATCGTGAGTGATGAAGTCCGATTCAGCCTGATTCGGATAGCTGGGTGTGGCGGGTTGACCCCAGCAGACCACGCCGGCGGACAGCAACAGCAGAGTGCGAAGCATAAGCCAGAGCTTACCACCGCTACGGATGCGGGAACATATAAGGCTGCCGGACTATAAGCCGGTTTCTGTACCCTTGCGGGCGGCAGTCATTCATCTTGGCCGGACATCACTGTACGGCTCCAGCGACCTACCCGGAAGTTGAGCGGGACGGGCAGTCCCTCCTCCCCTATTTGGTCTTGCTCCGCGTGGGGTTTTCCCTGCCGGCAGAATTACTCCTGCCGCGGTGCGCTCTTACCGCACCATTTCACCCTTACCCCGTTGCCGGGGCGGTATATTTTCTGTGGCACTATCCGTATCTGTTGCCAGACCCCGGCCGTTAGCCGGCACGCTGCCCTATGGAGACCGGACTTTCCTCTCCCATTTCTGGAAGCGACCACCCGTCCGGCAGCCTCACTCGATTATTGTCGCATTTCTGGACGGGCAATTGTACGGGGAGACACCGGGTACCGGAACATAACCTACTCGAATTCTGGTAGATAACCGAAAAAATCGGTGTATTCTAGTTTTAAATACGCTTTCGGGCCTGAAATCTGGCCCGGCCGGAGAAATTAGAGGTTCCGGCGATGTGGGAATTCCGGAGCTGCCGATACGAGGCAAGTAACGGTTTTTTCGCGATGAGTTTCGGTTTTCTTTTGGTACATGTGGAATACGTTGAGGAGAAACAGAAGACAATGAAGAAACTAGCAGCGATAGGCGCGCTCGGTTTGCTGGCGTCGGGTCTATTTGCTCAGGGATTGAACCCACCCAGTGGTCAAACCAAGGAAGATTGGGAAGAGATTAATTTCGAATTCAACTCTTCTATCCTTTCCGACGGATATCCAAGCCTGCTGCGCCTTGCGGATCTGTTGACACAGCATCGGGACTACCGCGTGAAAATCACCGGTAACACCGACTATGTGGGGTCGGGGGCCTACAACGACAAGTTGGCGCTGAAACGCGCGGAGACCGTCAAGTCTTTCCTCGTGAAGTACGGCGCTTCGGCCGACCAGATTACCACCGCCGGCGATGGGAAACGGGATCCCGAAGTCGACAACCGGACCAAGGAAGGCCGCTTCATGAACCGTCGTGTCCGCCTCGAGGTCAGAGACGGACAAGGCAGGCTCATCAAAGAAGGAGGCATCGGCGACGTCCTGGATGCCTTGAGCAAGAAGTTGGATGCGATGGCGAAGCAGCAGGCTGATTGCTGCGAGCAGATTCTGAAGCGCCTCGATAAACTCGACGATATCCTTGCGGCTCTGAAGGGTCTCCAAGGCGAGAACGACAATCTGAAAGCTCAGTTGAACGACCTGCGCAACCAGCATAACGCTCTGCGCGACCAGGTGAATGGCCTGCCCAAGCCGCTCAACGAACAGCAGACGCAGAATATCGCCCACAACGAAGCCATGGGAGCGGTGGACGAAGCGCAGAAGCGCAATAAGAAGTTCTCGCTGCTCGGCGTCGATGTCGGTCCGAACTTCGGTCCGTCCCGCCAGGGCAACGCCAACTTCAGCGGTCGCGGCCAGTTCTTCTCCCCGTTCGGTGGAGACGGCACCCACGCCGTGCAAGCCGAGGGTGAATACATCCATAACAGCGGCACTTCGAATGAAGCCCAGTTCGACCTCGGTCTGGTCAACCGCTGGGGTAATTTGCAGGCCGGCGCGTTCGCCAGCTTCAAATACCTGAACTTCAACCAGTTTAATAATGGCGGCGGACTCGGTCAGGCCGCATTCATGATCGACTACCTGTTTAATGGTGGCCGTATCGGCGCCTTCGGAACCCAGGGCTTCAAGAATTACGCCGTCCTCAACAGCGTCACCCTGGCGCCCGGCGCCTATTTGCAGACTTATGCCCGCGTGGTCGATCAGTATGGTATCGATGGCTTAGTCGGTGTCTGGGGCAATGCTTACCTGCAAGGCAACCTGGCATACCTCAATCGCCACATCCCCGGGGTCCACTCTACGCCCGGCGGCGAGTTGAAGATCGTGCAACCCATCAGCGCCCACGTCGCCTTGACTGCCGCCGGTGAGTACGATCCCACCTACGTCGCGGCCAAAGGGAACGGCCGCCTGATGTTCGGTGTGGAAGTAGGCAATTACATCCACCCGAAGGAATTCACCAAGATCACCACTCCGGTGCCCATGGATGTCCCGCGCATTCGTTACCAGTTCGGTACGCGGCGCGTCGGCTCCAGCCCGCCCATCGCCGATGCCGGTCCGAACCAGTTGAATGTCGCGCCCGGCACCATCACCCTCAACGGTTCCGGATCGTATGACCCGTTGGGCCTGGCTCTCACTTACCAGTGGACGCAGATCGCCGGACCGACCGTGGCGATCACCAATCCGACCGGCGCTGTCGCCAACTTCCCCGGCGCCATGGGCCAGACTTACAGCTTCCGCCTGACCATCAGGAATACCGATGGTCTGACCGCGTCGGCCAGTACCACCATTAGCATCAACAACCCGACCTCGGTACAGGTTTCGCAGTTCATCGCCAACCCCCCCAACATCCAGCCGGGCCAGAGTTCCACTCTGACTTGGGTGGTGCAGGGCGCCACCAGCGTGAGCATTTCGCCGGGTATCGGCAGCGTCAACGCCACCTCCGGCTCCACGTCGGTGACTCCGGCCCAGACCACCACGTACACCTTGACAGCGACCGGCGCAGGCGGCACGGTGAACCAGAGTGTCACGGTGACGGTGGGTTCGGGAACCGCCGGCAATCCGCAAGTTCTGCGGTTTGAGGCCAGCCCGCTCACCATCGCTCCGGGCGGTCAGTCCACTTTGAGCTGGACCACTTCCGGAGCCACGCAGGTGTCCATCAGCCCGAACGTCGGAACCGTTACCGCCAACGGCAGCACCACCGTGCAGCCCTCGGCCACCACCACCTACACGTTGACCGCGTCCAGCGCCGACGGCAAGAGCGTCACGGCGCCCGTTACCGTCACCGTATCGCCGGCGAACATTCCGCAAATCCTGACGTTCGTCGCCACACCGCAAAACATCTCGCCCGGACAGTCCACCAAACTGTGCTGGCAGGTGAACGGCTCGACCAACATCGCCATCACAAGCGTGGGCAGCAATCTCAATCCCAACGATTGCGCTACTGTCACGCCATCGCAGACCACTACTTATACGTTGACCGCGTCCAATTCCACTGGACAGATCCAGGGTAACGTCACCGTGAACGTCGGGACCGTCCAGATCCTTTCGTTCACCGCGAACCCGGTCTATTCCATCGTGGCGGGCGGCGCTGTGACCCTCTCCTGGAACACTGCCAATGCGACCAGCGTGGTCCTGATCGGCGGCGACATTTCGCCGACCCATCTGGATCCCAATGGCAGCTTCACGGTGAACCCGACCAGCAACCAGACTTACACCTTGACCGCTTACGGACCTGGAGGCCAGACCGTGAGCGTCACCATCTCGGTGTTCGTCAGGTAATTCGACCCAGTAGCGTTACCACAAGGGCCGGGCAGCAGCCGATGCTGCCCGGCCCTTTTTTAGTTCCCGTTATAGGGGCCCCAACGAGGATTTTGGCCGCGTTTCCGCGGATTAGGCGGCAATCTTGAAGCCGGCGGCGTGGAGAAATGGCGCCAGCAATCCTGCTGTGTTTGCAGATGCGTCGCGCAGCCGTATCCATCCCCGCCAATATCGCTGAGGGATTCCGCCGCCGTGGGAATGCTGACAAGGCTCGTTTTTATGAATATCGCCGAGGGACCGGTCGAGGAATGCCGCCATTTTCTGGTCCTCGCCAAGGATCTTGGATACGGAGACACCCAAAAGCTCTCTACTATGCTGGCAGAAGTCAGCCGGTTGCTCGGCGCGTACGCCGCCGCCAGGCGTACCGGCTCGGCCCGTTCGTTACCAGCACAGCCGCAATTGCTCTACCGGCAGGTTGGCCACTTCCCCCTCTTCATAAATGATCTGGCCGCGTTTCATGGTCAGATGCACCAGGTTGCTGCCGAAATGCTGGACCATGTCGCGATAGTCCGGCACGCTCAACACCAGCAGGTCCGCCGATTTGCCCACCTCCAACGATCCCGCGACGCGCGCCCGCCCCAAAGCGTGAGCGCCGTTGATGGTGGCCGCGCTGATGGCCTCCTCCGGCGTCATGCCCATGTGACGGCACGCCAGCGCTACCACCGTTTGCATACTCAATGCCGGTGTGTGCCTGGCATTGAAGTTTGTGCCCAGCGCTACCGCGGCCCCGCAATCGATCAATTCCCGCGCCGGAGCGAATCCGCCGCCGCTGTGGAAAGAGGTCGCTGGCAGCAGCGTGGCGATCGTACTGCTTTCCGCCAGCAGTGCCGCTTCGCCGGGCAATGCGTGCTCCAGATGATCGATGCTCACCACCAGGTGCTCCACCGCCATCCGGATGGCAGCCGCCGTCGCCATTTGGTCGGCATGAATCTTGCACGCAAATCCCAATTGGCGGGCGGCTTGCAAGTAGCGCGAGAAACGGCCGTGCCAGGTAGGGTTGGCGTTCCAGGTCAGATCGGCAAATCGCGCCAGGCGGCCGCGCCGGATCTTCGGCAGCAGTTCCTGCGATACCCATTCCGCCGCGGCGTCGTGTGCGCCGCACAAACCCTCGTCCGGCAGGTGGAATAGAAAGGTCGGAATCAGGTCGATTGGATCGTTTCTCAGCCGGTGCAGCACGCGCAGAAGCTTGGTTTCGGCATTCTCGTTCGGCCCGCACCCGGTCTTCACCTCTACGGTGGTTGTGCCGTGGCGGGCCATCGCCTCCACTTGGGCGCGCGCTCGCACCGCCAGCCGGGTGCTTGTCGCCGCATTGACCGCGCGAACCGCGACACTTTTCCCGTCGGACGCCCGGTTGTCCAATGGAAATGCCAGATGCGTATGGCTATCGACAAACCCCGGCATTACCAGCCGGCCCGCTGCATTGATCTCTACCGCATGGCGCGCAATTGCCAGGTTCTCCAGGCGCCGGGTCGGCCCTACTTCCTGGATCACTCCGTTCTGAACCAATACCGCGCCATCCGATATGATGCCCAGTTCTCTGAGGTCGCCGGCGCGCCGTGCTCCCTGAGGCCCCCGCAGCGTAAGCAACTGCCGCGCGCCCCGAATCAGAATTGCGCTCGTGTGTTTTCTCTGCCCCCACAATACTGTACCATCAGAGCTGATTAAACCCTGACATTGAGACCACATGCGCGGAAAAGCTCAACCACAACAAAAGCCCCGGCTAAAGACCCTGGAACGAGTGTTTTCCAAGGCTGGAGTGGGCTCCCGCAGCGATGCCAGAAGCTGGATCGGAGCCGGACAGGTCCGTGTGAACGGCCAAGTCGTCCAAAACCCGGACCATTGGGTGGACCTGGATCGCGACCGCATTACCTTCCAGGGCAAGCCCCTGCGCATGGCCGAGAGAATCTACCTCCTGCTTTACAAACCCAAAGGCTACATCACTTCCTACGGCGACCCGGAAAACCGCCCTACCGTCTATGACTTGACCAAAGACGCCGGCGTCTGGCTCTCCCCCGTTGGCCGGCTCGATCTCGATACCAGCGGACTCCTGCTGATGACCAACGACACGGATTTTGCCGAGCGTATCGCCAACCCGGAACATGAAATTCCCAAAACCTACCAGTTGAAGGCGTCCACCCTGCTCACTGCCGGTCAGTTGGAGCAACTCCGCCAGGGCGTCGAGTTGAGCGACGGGCGCACCCGCCCCGCACTGGTCCGTCACCTGCGCGATTCGGCCCGCTTCAGTTTCCTGGAATTGACCATTACCGAAGGCCGCAACCGCCAGGTGCGCCGCATGATCGAAGCCCTGGATTGCAAAGTGTTGAAACTGGTGAGGGTGGCTATCGGCCCCATCCGGATTGGCGATCTGCCCATCGGCAAGTGGCGTCACTTGACGGCCGAAGAACGCCTCCTGCTGGGAGCCCGTCCAGAGGCTTCCCCTCGCCCCAGGCGCCGTTAGCGATTGGGTGCCGAGGCTGCCGCGCCGGTGCTCGTGGAGCCGGAGCCGCCGCTCGTGGCCAGAGTGCTGTTAGCGGTGTCCCAAATTCCCTGTAAACCACCGGAAACATGAACGATAATACCCAGGACGAGGAGCGCCAGCAGCGCCGTAAGCAGACAGTACTCGGCCAGATCCTGGCCCGATTCTCTCCTCAAAAACTGTTGGATTCTGTGCAACACGCCTCGTATCCTGACAGTAGTCTAGAGCTTCTGGCCCCTACCGGACTACGCTCTCTTTCGTTAGCTTGAATTGGGGAGCGCGATCGAGTAAAAGGGGTTTGGCCTAAAGGTTCGCTGCCAGGGGACCGATAAGAAAGTGGAGCCATCTATGTCGCCGCAATCAATGCCGCCGGCTGTCACTCAGTTCGCGGGGGCCCAGTGGGACCTGCCGCCCCTGATTCTTCACCCGTTCAACGAGCACGTTCCTCCCTCCACCCTTCTAGACAATTCCAAAGCCGCCCTGATGCTTTCCGGGCTGATTCCAGACGAAGGTGTGGACCGCGACGAACTTTCCCGGCGTCTGCTGGCCGGGCGTTATTCGGAGATCCGCATGCTGTTCTTTCTCGGAAAAGATGTCTTTCGCTGGATTGACCAGTGCCTGGACTGGTTGGAGCGTGTCCCCGAACTCCACGAAATGGAATTGCACCATCAGAGTTTTGCGGGTTTGCTCACCCATAACCCCCCGGGCGCGGTGACTGAAAAACTGATCGGCTGGGGGGTGGCCGATTACGTTGCCATCTTCTCCCGTGCCATCGGGCTGAATTCGCTCTTCGTCGCTCCGCCCGCGCTGGAGACCCTGGCCATCGATTTTCTGCGCAACTATCACCACTACGCGGATTCTCTCTTTCACTGCTACATGGATTCCCAGCCGCACCGCAAAATCGATTCGCGCAATTTTCGCTTCCAGTTGTATGCCAGCGGCGAATACTCCCGCCTGCTCGAAACCGAATGGGGTAGGGCCGAGAGCTAAACCGGCGTCAATCGAGCCGCCGTCTTCGGGCACAATATAAGAAACCATGCCCGAATTGCCGGATATCGCGGTCTACGTCGAAGCCCTCGAATCCCGCATCGTCTCGCACACCTTTCAGCGCGCGCTCCTCCGCGGACCCTTCCTCCTGCGATCCGTCACGCCACCTTTGTCCGCCGCCGAAAGCCAGGTGGTGAAAAAGGTCCGCCGCGTGGGCAAGCGCATTGCCATCGGCCTGGAAAATGACGTCTGGCTGGTGCTGCACCTGATGATCGCCGGCCGCCTGCACTGGCGCGCGCCGGGCGTCAAGGCGGCCGGCCGAAACGCCCTCGCGAATTTCGAATTCTCCTCCGGCTCCCTCACCCTGACCGAGGCTGGCACGCAGCACCGCGCCGCCCTCCATCTCGCCGCCGGGGAGGAAGGGCTGCGTGCGCTCGATCCCGGCGGGCTGGAGGTTCTCGACGCCGCGCCCCGGGACTTTGCGCGCGTGCTCCTGTCCGCCAACCACACCCTGAAGCGCGCCCTCACCGATCCGCGCTTGTTCAGCGGCATCGGCAATGCCTACTCGGATGAGATTCTGCACCGCGCCCGGCTCTCCCCGGTCGCGCTCACCCAGCGGCTCACCGGCGATCAGGTGGACCAGTTGTTCGCCGCCGTGCGGGAGGTTCTGTTGGAATGGGTCGATCGCCTCCGCGCCGAAGCCGCCGGCAAATTCCCCGAAGGGGTCACCGCCTTTCGCGAAGGCATGGCCGTCCATGGGCGCTATCGCCTGCCGTGCCCCCGCTGCGGCGCTAAAGTCCAGCGCATCCGCTACGCCTCGAACGAGACCAACTACTGCCCGCCATGCCAGACCGGCGGCAAACTGCTTGCCGATCGCGCCCTCTCCCGCCTGCTCCGCGAAGACTGGCCGCGCACCCCTGAAGAACTGGAACTCCGGCACAGCGGCGGGCGCTAAAATGCAAAGGGACCACGTGCGCCTTTTGCTTGCAATCTGCTTGTTGGCCGTGCCGGCTCGGGGCGGGGAAGCCGTCTACCAGCTCTCCGGACAGGTGCTGCCCGAAGCCGCGGCTTCTGTCACCTTATTCGGCGCCAATACGCCCTTTCACGCCTTCACCCTGAGCGACGATTCCGGCCGCTTCACCTTCAAGAAACTCGATGCCGGCGCCTATACGGTGGCTGTCTACATTCCCGCGCGCGGCGAGGCGCGCCACACCGTCGAGATAGGGCCCGGCACTGCCGACGCGCACGGGCGCGTCCCGTTGCGCCTCACTCTGAAGGATTCCGATTTCGTGTATGGCGACATCCTGCGGCAGGAACACGCCGTCTCCGCCCGTGAGTTGACCATACCCGACAAAGCCCTGCGCGACTACCAGGACGCGCGCAAGTTCCTCGGCAAACGCGATACCGTCTCCGCCATTGCCCGCCTCGAGCATGCCGTGGAAATCGCCCCCCAGTTCTCCGCCGCCTGGAACGAACTGGGGACCATCAATTATCAGACGCAACACTTCGCTCGCGCCGAGGAGTGCTTTCGCCGGTCCCTCGAAATGGACCCCAAAGCCTATGAGCCGCTGGTCAACCTGGGCGGCGTCCTGGTAACGCTCCAAAAGCTCGACGAGGCCTGGAAGTTCAATGCCCTGGCCGTGCTGCAACGTCCGGGCGATGCCCTGGCCAATTCCCAGATGGGCATGACCTATTTCGGTCTCGGTGATTTCGACCACGCCGTCAAGTACCTGGAAAAGGCCCGGAACATCGATCCCGCTCACTTTTCGCACCCGCAGTTGATCCTGGCCGAGATCCACCTGCGGCGCGGCGAACGCTCCGCCGCCGCCGGCTGCCTGGAAGATTTCCTCCTCCGCCACCCCGATTGGCCCCAAGCCCCCAAAATGCGCGAGACCATCCAGACTCTGCGGAAATCAAACTAGCTTGCGCCCCCTCTTTGGGGACAGAACTCTCCCGGGGCCGGACCGGGGCTCCGGCGGCGACAATCGTGACCAGGAATCGTCCTAGCTTGCGGCCCGCGTCGCGCCCACACGATGCTTCGCGCACGCATGCACGAAAGCGTTCACCAGTGGGCTCGGCGCGCCTTCGTTCACCCGCATCTCCGGCTGGAACAGCGTCGCCACGAAGAACGGATGATCGTCGAGCTCGAACGCCCGGATGTCGTGCTGGTCGTCTACCCCTGCCACCCAGAACTGCGACCCCTCCAACAGTCGCTGGTACTTCGGATTCAAGCCGAAGCTGCAGTGGTATTCCTCCACCGACTCCTTTGTGCCATACGCCTTGCACAATATTGTGCCTTCCACAAAGCGCACCCGCCCGCGCGCTCCCGCCATCGCCCGGTCAAGAGGCGAGATGAGCGGAATGCCGCACTTTGGATTGCTCTTCTGGTGGTCCGCCTCGGCCAGACCCAGTGCGTTCCTTGCAAACTCTACCAGGGCGTACTGGAATCCTGCCGAAGTACCGAGAAAGGGAGTCCGCGTCACGCGCGCGTGACGAATGGCCCGGATCGCCCCATCCGCATTGCGGTAAGGCATGCCGGGCACGCACCAGATTCCCTGGAATTCAGCTAATAAATCTCCCCGTCCTACGCTGTCCGTGCCTACCCAAACATATTCCACGGAATCGTCGGAGGCCGCGGCTAACGAACGGGGGATGGCGGTGTGAGCTTTCTGATGCTCGTTGAAGTCACCGATGAGTGCAACTCGGATCGTGGAGTGCATGGCGGAATGATGTCACGATCCGGGAAAAAACGTATCGGGAGTTTTGTAAATATTGTGGAATTTTTCGCTACACCACTTGACAGTGGGTTCTATCTAGTGGGGCAAAGTACCCAGCGAGCTCGCCAACGCCAGCAGCGGAAAGTAGTCCCGATACATCCCATACGTGAGATAAAATACGTTCGGAAACCCGGTTCCCGTCGTCGCTTCCTCCGGCCAGGTGCCGTCCGGCCGCTGCCGGTCCAGCAAAAACCGGATGCCCCGCCGCACCTGGCTCGAAGCGCGGTCGCCCGATGCCAGCAGCCCCAATACCGCCCACGCCGTCTGTGAAGGACAACTAGGCGCCGAAACGAAATGGTCGCGCTCATAACTGGCGCAGCTCTCGCCCCAACCGCCGTCGGGATTCTGCACCCCGCGCAGCCAGCGCGCCCCCTTACTGACAGCCTCCGTGCTCTCCAGCGAGTGGCTCGCCACCAGCGCCCGAATCGCCAGGAACGAACCGTAAATGTAGTTCACGCCCCACCGCCCGTACCAACTCCCGTCCTTCTCCTGCACCTTCAGCAGGTAGCGCACGCCGCGCCGCACGCTCTCGTGGCCGGCCATTCCGCGCCGGCACAAACACTCCACCACGCGACCGGTGATATCGGGGCAGGTCGGATCCAACATCGCGTTATGGTCGGCGAACGGCACTTCGTTCAATACGGCCCAATTGTTGTCCACGTCGAAAGCGGCCCATCCGCCGTCTTCGCTCTGCATGGCCAGTAGCCAGTTGACGGCGCGGCGCTCCGCTGCGGTCTGCGCCTGTGGGTTCGATCCTTTGGCGTGCATCAGGGCCAGCAGCACCATGGCCGTATCGTCAATATCGGGGTAGAACTCGTTGGCGAATTCGAATGCCCATCCCGAAGGTTCCGTGTCGGGACGCTTGACGCTCCAATCCCCCCGCCGCCGCACTTCTTTGCTGATCAGCCAGTCCGCCGCCGCCGTCATCCGGGCATCGGCAACTACCCCCGCTTCCCCCAGTGCGAAGGCGCAGATCGCCGTATCCCAAATGGGCGAAACACAGGGCTGGAACAGGAACCGGCTGTCCGATTCCAGCAGCAGCGATTCGAAATGACGTATCGCCTCCACACGATCCGGGTGGTCCAGCGGATAATTCAGAGCGTCCAGCGCCATAATGAAATACATCATCGCCGGATAGATGGCGCCCAGCCCTTCGGTGTGGCGCGTGCGGTCCAGCACCCACCTCTCCGCCTGCCGGATGGCCGCGCCGCGCACCCGCTTCGGCCCGCGCGTCTCCCACACCTTGAACGCGCGGTCCAGGTGATGGAAGATGAGCGAAATGCCCTTGCGGCGAGGCAGCGCCAGGCTCGCCCCGGGCCGCAGCAGTTCGTCCAGATTGAACCCTTCCGGAGCGTGCCGGTTGCTGCCGCAGGCCTGCACGATCGAGAGCGGCACCAGGATCGAGCGCGTCCACGAAGACATCTCGTACAGCACCCCGCCCGGCAGCAGCGTGATTTCCGGGGGAATCGTCGGCACGTACTTGCGTGGATAAAGGCCGAATAAGCTCAGGTTGATCTTGACGTAGCTGTTGGCGGCCTGCAGTCCTCCCAACGCCAGAATGCGCGCGCGCATGCGCGCCATCGGGTCGGTGTCGATCGCGATTCCCGCCAGCTTGAGCGCGCAGTATGCCTTGACCGTGGCGCTGATATCGGCCGGCCCGCCCGCATAAATATTGAAACCGCCGTCCGGCATCTGGCGTTCCAGTATCGAGCGCGCCGCCTTCTCCATCCGCGACCGCGCCGGTGGATTCCATCCGGCGCCGTCCGGTTGGTGCAGCCAGAGTTGCAGCAGGATGTAGTCGGATTCCAGCGTGGTATCGGCCGTCAGTTCGCCGCACCAGAAACCTTCGGCCGATTGTTGCCCGAGCAGCGCGTCACAGGCGCCGCGGGTCGCCGCGATCACTTCCGCACGGTCCACGCGAGCCGCCCTATCCAACTGGTGGCGCGGGCTGCGCCGCGTAAACTCCGGCATTTCGAACGACATTGTCGAACCCCTATGGTAACGCCGTACACTGTAAAGATGGACTGGCAATTGGAGGCGGCCGAGGTGCGCGTGCTCGGCGCTCTTATGGAAAAGGAAGTCGCGACGCCCGAATACTACCCCCTCTCTCTCAACGCGCTGATGAACGCGTGCAATCAGAAATCCAACCGCGACCCGGTGGTCAGTTTCGACGAGGACACCGTCGAACAGGCGCTCGAAGGCCTACGTTACAAGGGCCTGGCCACGCGCATCTCCGGCCGCGACGTGCGCGTGCCCAAACACGGCCAGAGCTTCACCGAGAAATTCAATTTGGGCCGCCGCGAAGCCGCGCTCATCTGCCTGCTCCTGTTGCGCGGCCCCCAGACTCCCGGGGAATTGCGCAGCCGCAGCGACCGCCTCTACGCCTTCGATGATCTGGAAGCCGTGGAAAGCACCTTGAATCGCCTCGCCGAGATGGAATTCGTCAAGCGCCTCCCCCGTCAGCCCGGCTCGCGAGAATCGCGTTGGGCGCAACTGCTCGCCGGCGATGTGGTCGTGGCCGAAGAGCCTGCCGCCGCACCGGTGGAGCGCCTCACGCCGGACCGCGAACGCCTCGCCGCCCTCGAGACCGAGGTCGCGGAGCTAAAACGCCAGTTCGAAGAATTTCGCCGCAACTTCGAGTAGCTTCGTCCGGCTGGCGCTCCTCAGTTCGGGTGCCCGTTCACCGTGCGCTATGAAGTCAATATCTTTTCCAGCAGCAGGGGAATCTCGTACAACGCCGTATTCTGCACGCCGTCAATCCGCCGTTTGCACTCCGCGAACCGTTCCGGCGCGAGCAGTTCCCGCACCGCATCGTCCACCTGCCGGAAGCTCTTCACTACCAGCCCGAACCCGCGCTCTTCCACCCAGTCCGCGTTGTACCGCTCGTGCGCCAGGGTCCACGCATTGCGTTCCACAATCACCGGAAGATGCATGGCCAGAGCCTCGCTGATGCTGCCCGGACCGGGCTTGCCGATAAAGAAATCGGCCAGCGCCATATAATACGGCACCTCTTTCGTGAACCCCACGATCGTCGTCGGAATCCGCGTGTCCACCTCGCGCAGCTTCCCGGCGACCTCGTCATTCCGCCCGCACAGCAGGATCAACTGCACGTCCAGGTCCGACCGGTTCAATTCGCGCGCAATCGTCACCATTTGCCACGATCCTTCTCCGCCGAACAGAACCAGGCCCGTGGGAACCTCCGGCCGCAACCCCAGTTTCCCCCGCTCCGCCGCGCGATCGATCTCCACCCGCTGGTGAAATCGCGGATTCAGAATCATGCCCGACGTGCGCAGAATGCGCGATGGCGGTAGCCCGATCTCGCGCGCCTGCTCCGCCGCCCGCTCCGATCCGCAGATCACGTACTGATCCTGCTTCTCGATCCAGAAATTCGGCGGATAGTCGGCGATGTCCGTCAGCACCGTCACATAAGGAGTCCCCGGCCAGGTGGATTCCAGCGCCTCCCACAGAGCCCGGTTGTAGTGCGGTATCAGCGAGACCACCATGTCGGGACGGTGATCGTGCCACTGCTCGCGCAGCACCCGCACCTGCTCATCATGACTCATGCGGATCAGTTGATGCATCAGCGGGATGAGCTGTTGCGTGCCCAGCGTCCAACCGTGCCGCAGCATGATGTTATAGACTTCCTGAAACTGAATGCCGGTGGCCTTCTGAATGAAATCGATGGAATCCAGCAGCTCCTGAATGCAGAGCATGCGGATATCCCAGGGGCGGTGCTGCTGGCTGATTACTTCGGAAAGCGCATTGGCGGCGGCCCGGTGGCCTCCGCCCGAATCGATGTAGATCACATCGATCTTACGATTCAATTCTGTCCTTTTCGCGCGGCCTCCGTAGGGTGCCCGGCGGAATCTTCGCCGTTCTGCGGCAGGCCCCACGCAATAATCCCGGTGGACGTTCTCTGCGGACCGCAGTTGCCCTGCACCACGTGCCGTTCCAGATTGCGCGCCGCCGTCATGGCCGGCGCGAACACCGAAATCACCGGCCGGCCGATCCAGCAATCCGGCGGATCCACATCGAAAATCCACGCCACCGTAGCCGCCGTATCGAACGTGTACACCGAAGCCGCCACGTGGCCCGGAATCACATTCGGTCCCACCAGAACCCAGGGAATCTGAATCTCCTGCAGTGAGTTCTTGCCGTGCTCCCGGCCCTTCCCACCGTGGTCGCTGGTCACCAGCACGTAGGTGGAATCCTGCGCGCCCTGTTCCTTCAGCATGTCCACGAACTCGCCCAGGTAGCCATCGGCGTCTGCCACGGCTTTGTTGTATTCGCGCGAGCCCCACCCGTACTCGTGTCCGGTGTGGTCCACGTTATCCAGGTGTACGAACATCAGCTCGGGCCGATTCTGTTTCCAATAGTCGATCGCCGCCTGCGTGGTCCGCTCCGCTCCGCGCTCGTGCTGCATCACGTTGGGGGCGTGCTTTTCCACCAGGTCCGCAAAGCCCGGCCAATCGTGAAAAATCGCGATGTGGCTGGCGGGACTCTGCATGCGCAGCACTTCGAACATGGTGGGAAACATGCCCTCGGCGTCGCGGCATACCGCCGGTAGCGTCACCATTTTCTGCAGCAGCACGCCGTTCGAAGTGATGCCGTGCTGCTCCGGACCCGCGCCGGTGATCATGGAAGCCCAATTCGGGGAACTGAGTGTGGGCATGACGCCGCGAGCCTCCAGCGTCCAGGCGCCCCGCGCCATCAGTTCGTGTATCCGCGGAGTTTTCGCCGTCGTGACGCCCTCTATGCTCAAACCGTCCACGCCAACAATGATGACGTGCGGCATCGTTCGGACGTCTGCCTTTTGCCCCCACGCGGCGGCGAACCCGGAGAGACACAAAACCGCGCTTACAAATTTCATCAGTTGCCCCACTCCTTTAATAGCATCCCATTCCATGTTACACGGTTACATTTCCGCGAAGAATCTGTTGGTCTCTTTTTCATCCATCTGAAACCTCCTCCGGTTCACTCTGATTGCAGAGATCGTTTCAACCATGCAACCTGGATTCAGCCGCCCATCGCTTTCCGTTTCCGCCTTGCTTGCCGGGCCGCTGCGCAGTGTCCTGAACCCCATGGAGCCCGCACTCCAAAAGCCGCTGATGCTGGACCGTTTGTGGGATATGGTGGATTCCGCACGCAGCACGGCACACGGTTCCGATGCAGTGGGCCGGATGTTATCGCTTCTCGGAATCACCTATCGAATCGACGCGGCGGAACTCAGTCGCGTTCCCCCCTTCCGGTCCGGTTTTGATGGTATCGAATCATCCTTTTGGGCTATTGGAAGGTGCTATTCTTGCCCGGAGCCGGCCGGTGGGGCGACCTCGACGCGGCCCGGCGACCTGACCCCCTACTACCGTGCCACCGTAGCTGCGCATCGCGACCTCGAGCGCGCCCCCGAAGGCAACCAGCCAAGCCCGTCCCCGCAATCTAAATAAACCTATAATAGTCAGCTTCCCCTCCCTGCCCCTATGATCGAAATGTACCGGGGACGCTCTCTCTGATGGCTGAAACTCCCAAACATATCGTTATCGGCGTAGACGACGATTTCCGCGTGCGAGAGTCCATCGAGAGCCTGGTGGAATCCGCCGGGTATGCCACGCTGCTGTTCGCCTCCGCCGAGGAGTTCCTGAAGTCGGGCGAACTCGCCGGCGCCACCTGTCTGATCACCGACGTTCGCATGCCCGGCATGGACGGGATCGAACTGCAGCGCCGCATCCGCATCCAGCGTCCTGCCTTACCGGTTATTTTTATTTCCGCCCATAACGACGAGGAAATCCGGCAGCGCGCCCTGGCGGGCGGTGCTGTCGACTTTCTTTATAAGCCGTTCGATGCCGCAGATCTTCTCGAAGTGATCCGGACGGCCCTGACCAACTCGCCGCCGGAATAGGTAAGACGTTTCCGCGGCCGGCAAGGAGTAAACGATGTCGAATCCAGATTTGATCGGATCCACTCCGCGGTTCCGGACTGTGCTCGAACAGATAAACCTGGTTGCACCCGTGGACTGTGCCGTACTCATTGAAGGCGAGACCGGCACTGGCAAGGAAGTGGTCGCGCGGGCGATCCATCAGGCCGGCCCTCGCCGGCAGAACCGGTTTGTCGCACTCAACTGCGCTGCCATCCCCGCTGCGCTGCTGGAGAGTGAACTGTTTGGGCACGAACGCGGCGCCTTCACCGGCGCGGTGGCTCATGCCGCCGGACGCTTTCAAATGGCCGACCGCGGAACGCTGTTCCTCGACGAAATCGGCGACCTTCCGCTGGAACTCCAACCTAAGCTGCTGCGCGTGCTCCAGGAGCAGCAGTTTGAACGCCTCGGTGGAGGCCGCACCTTCCACGTGGACGTCCGTATCGTCGCCGCCACCAATCAGGATCTGTGGCGCATGGTGCAGGAACGGAAATTCCGCGCCGATCTGTATTACCGCTTAAATGTGTTTCCCATCGCCCTGCCGCCTCTGCGCGAACGGTCCGGCGATATTCCGCTGTTGGTGGAGCACTTCGTCCGCAAATTCGCCGCGCAGCAGAACAAGCTGATCGACCAGGTTCCCGACGCTGTGCTGGACACCTTGAAACGGTGTGAGTGGCCCGGCAACATCCGGGAGCTGCAGAATTTCATCGAGCGCGCCGTAATCATGACGCCGGGCCGGGTGTTCCGGCCCGACCTGGCGGAGTTGCTCATGCGGGACGCCCTCTCGGCTCCTGTCCGGACCTTGGCCGATGCCGAGCGCGCTCACATCGTGGCGACTCTGCGCGAAACCAACTGGGTGGTCGGCGGCCAAAGGGGCGCCGCCGCCAGGCTCGGTCTACCCCGCACTACCCTCATCGCCAGGATGCAAAGGCTGGGAATCGCGCGACGGACACGCGTGCCCGGGGTCTTTTCTTCCGACGTTCCGCCGTTTGCTATTGAAGAGGAGCTGGCCGTGCCGGAGCGCCCGGCAGCCGGCTACGCCGGTGCCGCGAATTGCTGACCCGGACTTACAGATACTTGAGAAACAGAACGGCATTGCCGCGCTCGTTATAGAGCAGTTCATCCACCAGGTTCCGGGTCATCAGGATGCCGAAACCGCCCGGCCGCCTTCCCTCTTCGGCGCGCACTTCCACGTGCCGGATGGGCGAATCGTCGGGGTTCGAGATGGCGGCGTGTGGCAGAAGATCCAGAGAAAAGCCCGGGCCCGGATCGTGAATGTGCACAATCAGGGCGCGCGCGGTCCGCAGCAGGGAAACCCGGGTGCGTTTCCGTGGATTCGACTTGCCGCCGTGCTCGATGGCGTTCATCAGCAGTTCGCGGAACGCGGCCAGTATGTCTTCCGTGGCATGGGAAGGCAGGTCGGCCATCATCTCCTTCAGAAAGTGGGTGGTGCGTTCGGCGGCTTCCAGCTTGCAGCGCAGATCCAGCGTGATCCATTCCGGCCGGGCCGAAATAATCCGGATATCGTCTTTTCCGCTGTGCGCTTCCAGGGCCTGTTGCACCAGGTCGGTCACCACGTTGCTCAGCAGGGGCTTGTGGAGATAGCTGAAGGCGCGTTCCCGGATGGCCTCGAGCACGCGCTCGGGGTTGGGATCCCCAGTCACAATCACGCGCGTTTCGGGCTGTATGGCGCGCACGCGGCGAACCAGTTTCAAACCGTCGAACCCGTTCTTGCCCTGCCCGGCCAGGACCACGTCGAACGGCTCCCGGCGAAGTTGCCGGAGAGCTTCCCCGCCGTCGAAAACAGTCTGGATGCGGCGGTCGTCCCGGCTCAGGATGCGCTGCAGGAGTTCGTGCACGGCAGGGTCGGAATCGACAACCAGAAGCGATCGCGAACTCACAACATCTCCATTATTCGATTCAATCGAGGTTCAGCATAGCACGCCCCGGGGTTTTCCCATTAAAATGCCGTAACCTTGCAGTACCGGGGTGCATCTCTCCATCTGATGGAACATCCAGAGCCAGGTCGACGTGTGTTCCGCGCCGGCGTCCTCGCGTTGATGGCCGCCGGGGCTGTTTCCGGACAGATCTATCCGCCGATGGGTTATCCCGGCGGGGGCTACCCCCCCGGCGGCGGCTACCCCCCGGGTCAATATCCCGGGCAGTATCCTGGCCAATACCCGGGAGGCGCCGGCATTCCGATTCCCTCGCGCGCTCCCAAGACCAAGGACACTAACAAGGGCCCCCTCCCCAATTTTCGCGGCAAGCTAAAACGGTTCGACTCCAAGATGATCAGCATCGCTCTGGACGACGACCGCGTGATGGATTTCAAGCGCGACGGCAAGACCAAATTCTTCAAGAATGGCGATGAGATCAAGGACCCCAAATTTGGCGTAGGCGATCAGGTTTCGATAGAGGGTCCGGAAGATGCCACCGGCAATATGGTCGCGGTCAATGTCTACTGGGAAAAGGCCGCTGCGGCGGGCGGCGTCAACACGGCGAAGAAGGACGAGAAGAGCGACCCCGCCGTGGTAGACACCTGGAAAGATGCGCCGCCAAAGGATGCTCCGCCGAAGGATGCTCCCGCCCCTCGCAGCGCCACCGAGGTCACTCCCCCGGCGCAGCGCGACAGCGACGATCCGGGACCGCCGACTTTGCATCGCGGCAAGCCGCAGGACACCGCCCGCGAGCATGTGGACGAACCCCCCGTTTCGCTGGCGCGCGATTCGGACCATCCCGCCGGCGCGCTGCCTCCCCCCGGCACTGCCCCGCTGGCCTCCGCTGCCAATGCTCCCCGGCGTGACGAAGAACTACCCAGCCTTCCGCGGCAGGGCGACGACCTCATCCGTAAGGCCACCGACGCGGCCCTGGATTTCACCGAAACCCTTCCCAATTACGTCTGTACCGAACAGGTGGCGCGCTATCAGAGCGAGGCCAATCCGCCCAACTGGCAGGCCATCGATATCGTCAGCGCCGACGTGATTTACGAAAACCAGAAGGAAAGCTATAAGAACCTGGCGGTCAATGGCCGTAAGGTCAACAAGAAGATGGAAGAGATGGATGGAGCATGGTCCACCGGCGAATTCGGCACCATTCTGATCAACCTGTTCTCGCCCGCAACGGCCGCCGACTTCCACTATAAGAAGGATTCGCGCTCTGCCGGTCTACCGGCCAAAGTCTACGACTTCAATGTGGACCACCAGCACTCGGGATGGGATATCCATTTCGGCGGTCAGAGCTACTTGCCCGCCTATCGCGGTTCGGTGTGGATCGATCCTCAGTCGGGGCGCGTCCTGCGCATTGAAATGCAGGCATACGGCTTCCCGGCGGACTTCCCCACCGATCACGTGGAATCCGCCACGGATTACGAATACACACGGCTGGGAGATGCCAAACAGTACCTCTTGCCGGTGCATTCGGAAACCCTGAGCTGCCAGAGAGGATCGGCCTTCTGCAGCCGGAATGCCATCGACTTCCGGAACTATCATAAGTACGAGGGAGAATCGACCATTACCTTCGGCGGCGATAAAAAGTAAATCTCTCCCCGGCGGGCTGGCACTCAGAAGCGCCAGCCCCATGACCTGTCTTAGAAACCCTGTGGGGCAGGCTTGAGCCTGCAGCGGGCTTCAGCCCGCGCTACTCGCCCGCCCTATCCCTCTGCCGCCCAGCTAGCTCGCCTTCGCCTCGGTCTTCACCGGCTTCGTCGTGACCTTCGGTTCCGGCCGCACAATATCGATGCTGCCTTTAAAATAGGCCCCATCGTCGATACTGATGCCGGCGGTCTTGATGTCGCCCACCAGGCTGCCCTGCTCGCGGATGGCGATCTTCTCCGAAACATCCACGTTGCCGCGCACCGATCCGAAAATCACCACTTCCCGAGCCTTGATGTTGCAATGGACCTTGCCGCTCGGACCCACTGTGATCAGGCTCTGCGATTCCAGCGTGCCATCCACTTCGCCATCCACTACCAGTTCTTCGCGAGCCCGAATCTCGCCTTTAATGGTCATCGAGGCTCCGATGGCGGCCACCTGTTTGGGCGGCGCCGGCTCGGGCCTCGTCATCGGCGTGGGCATCGGCGCCGCATGCATCGCCGGTGCGTGTGAAGGCTCCTGTTGGGGCCGGGGAGGATAGGTTTCGTCGGTTCGTTTATTCCACATATGAGTATGAAAGTCTCTTTGGCAAGCACGATCAGGGCCACAGCTTCGGTGCGTTGCACACAAAGCCTTTCGCTTTCACTCACATTCCGGCGGCATGGCGTCGCGCGTAAGTTTTACGTGGTCCTACACCACAATCTCGTATAGACCGTGGCGAATCTTGCGGAATCTCGGCTTGTTCCAGCGATACGTGTAATCGCCGGACTTCTCACTGTAAAGAACCAGTGCGCGCCGGATATAGCTCTCGGCGTAGCTCTCGCCTAAATGCCTCCGAATATCGCACACACGAAATTGCGCCGGGATCAATCCGCGCTGGCAGAGATCCGCGATCTGTTCGGGCAGAGAAGCCATGATGATGTCCGAAAATCCAAGTGACACTTAGTGCTTTCGGCCTAGCCTCGCAAGCCCCGTCCCTCAGGCCTGCGGCGAGGTCTCGGAAAGCGTATTTTTTTCAACATAATAGTAAGGGATGCGCTAGCTCAAGTCAATGAAAACAAGACGGACACGTCACGGGCATCACGCCTGCGGATGCGTGTTATAGTGAACGACATGCCGAATGGCTACATCCCCATTTTCATTTTTCTGGCTCTGGCTATCTCGTTTCCGGTGGTGGCCATCGTGGCCGCCAAGTTGATTCGTCCGTCCGCCCCCTCCCTCACTAAGCTGGAGGCATACGAGTGCGGCATCAAAGCCGCGTCGGATTCGCGTGGTCGCTACACGGTGCGTTTTTACATCGTCGCCATTCTGTTCGTCATCTTCGACGTCGAGACCATCTTTCTTTTTCCCTGGGCGGTGCGGTATCGCGCACTCGGCTGGTTCGGTGTCTCTGAAATTGCCGTGTTTCTCGGAATTCTGATCGTGGGATACATCTGGGCTTATAAGAAGGGTGCTCTGGAGTGGGTCTGAAGACGATTCGTTGCCTCGCGTTTCCCGTTATTCTTTTCAGTTTTGCAGCGGTTTCCCAGGCGGCCCCACAACTGCGCCTGGTCACCGCCACCGTGGGTCCGGTCAGTGTCGCGCCAGGCGCTGCCGCCGGCGTCCAGACCGTCGAGGCCTATAACATCGGCTCCGGTTCGCTGAATCTCGCCGTCTCCTCGTCGGTCACCTGGATTGCTCCCTCGGTGGGATCGTCCCGCGCCTGCGCCACCACGCAGAATAGCCAGTCCTGCATTCCCCTCAATTTCGCCTTGAACACGCAGTCGCTGCCAACCGGAGCCGCCACCGGAATCGTCACCGTCTCTGACCCCAATGCCGTGGATGCGCCGCAGACCATCACCGTCACCGTGGAAGTGGGAGGCAGCGTGCCCGCCAGTCATACCTTCTATGTGCCGCCGAACGGCTCCGCCAGATTGGACATCCCGACTAACAGCGATCTCCGCTGGAACAGTTCCGCGTCATGGCTGAGCCTGGTGGTGAACGGCTTCGGCAGCTTCAAATTCAATTACCCGTTCCAGATTCAAGTGTCCGCCACCAGCGCCCAACCCGTCGGCACTTACAACGGAAATCTCACCCTGACCGGTTCGACCTTCGCCCCCGATAATAAGTCCGTCGCCGTGACTATGAACGTCACGGACCAGCCCATCGCCCAACCCATCGCCAGCCGGATCGATCTGCAACTGGCGCAAGGCGCGCCGCCGCTGGAGGCGACCGTTCGCCCCGGCAGTCGGGCTCACCAATGTAGGGCAGGGAACTCTTGTCGCCCAGACTCCCACTATCGGGACCAGCCTCACCACGGGTACGTGCGGCGCTGCGTGGATTTTCTATGGTGACGCGGGCCTGAAAGTCGATCCCAGCGGCCTCCCCGTGGGCGTCTGCAACGCCACCATCACCCTCGCCTCCAACGCCGTCAACGGAACCCAGACCGTTCCTCTTACTCTCACCGTAGTCCCCAAAGGGCCGCCCGTCATCGCTTACCAGGGCGTGCAAGACAACGCCACCTTCGTACCCGGTGACTCCGTTTCGCCCGGCGATGTCATGGTGGTAAAAGGCGATCAGCTTTCCTTCAGCCCCTATACCGCCGGACCCGCGCCGCCCCTTCCCACGCAGTTGGCCGATACCAGCGTGCTCGTGAACGGCACCGCCGCGCCGCTGGTCTATACCTCGTACGGACAAATCGCTTTCCAGTTGCCGTCCACCACCACCACCGGCCCCGCACTCGTCCAGGTGAAACGTACCGATGGCGCATCGAGCAATTCGGTCTCGGTCAACGTGGTGGCCCGCGCTCCCAAGGTGCTGCAGTTGTTCGGCGGTCCATGGGGCGCCGTCGTAAATGCCGATTCCTGCGGCGGCATCACGCCGTGTGTCCTCACCGGCAGCCTGCCGTTGCCGGCCAGCTATTCGCAGCCCGGCTATCCCGCTTACCCCGCCAGGGTGGGCGACACACTGGTCATCTACGCCATCGGCATGGGGCCCACCACCCCCGCGATTGCCAGCGGACTGCCCTCGCCCGGAGGCCCTCTGGCTTACCTCTCCGATACGCCCAGCGTGAATTTCGGCCTCGGCGTCACCTCGAATATCGTCGTCACGCCATCCTTCGCCGGCCTGACTCCCACCTTCGCCGGCCTCTACCAACTCAACGTCACCATCCCGCCGAATGCCCCTAAAGGAATCGTCAACATGATTGTCGGCTTCCCCGATGGTACCGTCAGCAATGAGTTTTCTATCGCCATTCAGTAGAAATAGAAACACCGTGGTGCGTCGAAGCCGTCTATCCTGAGAGCAAGCGAGGCGTTCTTGCTACGTTGTCTCGGTATTGTTTTTGCCGTCTGGTCCGCCGCCGCCCAGACATCCCCGGTCAGCGCGGCTCTCGAAGGGTTCGTCACCGATGCGCAGGGCGGTCTGCTCGCCGGCGCTTCGGTGACGGTGCGCGACGTGGCCACTCGCCGGGAGCGCGAACTTTCCACCAACGCGGAGGGTTTCTTTCGCTTCGCCGAACTGCCGGCCGGAACGTACCAGGTGTCCGTCACCCAAAAAGGTTTCACGCCTTACCATCACGCCGGCGTAATGTTGCCCCTCGGCTCCACCATCCGGCTGAACGTCACCCTGCAAACGCAGGGCGTGAGCACCCAGGTTACGGTCACGGCGCAGCCTTCCGCCATCGACCCCGCGCAGACCTCCGTCACATCCGCGGTGGATACGGAACGCATCGAAGAACTGCCCGTGGAAAGCCGCAACTACTTGAACTTCGTGCTCCTGGCGCCGGGCGTGAGTTCTACCGCCGGGCAGTCCGGTGGCCGTTCGATGGGCGCGCTGCCGGACAGCGGCTTCAGTTTCGGCGGCATGCGCGGGCGCAGTAACAATGTGTCCATCGACGGGCTGGACAACAACGACGAGTATGTGGGCTCCAGCCGTACCGAGCTTTCGCTCGAAACCATACAGGAATTTCAAGTAGTCAACTCGGGTCTGTCGGCGGAAACCGGAGGCGCTTCCGGCGGTTCCATCAACGTGATTACCCGCGTGGGTGCCAACGCCGTGCACGGAGATGCGTTCCTGTTCGCGGGCAACGGCGCACTGGATGCCCGAGAGCCCTTTGAAACTGAATCCGCCCCGCCCAGCCTGCAGCGCTATCGCGCCGGAGTTGCGCTGGGCGGCCCCATTGTCCGCGATCGCACCTTTTATTACCTGGCCTTCGAGCAGGAGCACAGCCGGTCGCTGGAAGATTCCTTTCTCAGTCCGGCCGTGGTCGGCGCAGTGAATCGCATCCTGAGTTCCGGAATGTATCCGTCTTTTGCCGTGCGCCGGCTCAACGACAACTTCTTCCCTGCATCGCGCGCCGAAACCGAAGCTTCCGCGAAAATAAACCACCAGCTCAACGCGCGGCATTCGCTGATGCTGCGTTATGCCTTCACCGGCAATCGCGAGTCCGGCGATGCCTTCAACACTGCGGGCTGGAACGACCCAAGTGCGCGCGGCAGCAGTTTTACCCGCGATAACGCGCTTGTGGGATCGCTCACATCGGTATACGGCGCCGCCGCCGTCGGCGATCTGCGCTTTCAGTTTGCCGGTCGCCAGGCCGTGTTACGCACCAACGATGCCGCGGGTCCCGGCGTCGATATCGCCGGCCTGGTGAACTTCGGCCGTCCCTATCAGGGCAACGGCCGCCGCGCCGAAAGTCACGATCAGGCCACCTATACCTATGCGCGAGCCGTCGGCCGCCACTTGTGGAAAGCCGGCGCGGCCGTCCATCGCGTCCACCTCGATTCCGCCATGGCCGATGGATTCGCCGCCACCTGGCTCTTCGCCAATCTCACCGATTTCGCCGCGGGCCTGCCCTACCAGGTCCGCCAGACTTTTGGCGCCGTGGGCGCCAACTGCGCGGTCCAGAATGTGGGCGCGTTTGTGCAGGATCACTGGAGCCCCGCGCGTCAGTTGTCCATCGACTTCGGCGTGCGCTACGATTTCGAGCATCTCCCGGCCCCGTTTCACCAGGACGCCGATAACTTCAGCCCGCGCGCCGGTCTTGCCTGGCATCCGGCCGCCACCTGGATCGTCCGCGCCGGCTACGGCATATTCTTCGATCGCTACGTGCTGGCCAGCCTGAATCAGCCGCTCCAGGTGAACGGCGTGCAGGCGTTCGAGCAGGTGCTCGGCCCCGCCTTCGCTCCCGTGCTGCCCTCCATCTATCGAGCCGACTCGCGCCTGGCCACACCCTACAGCCAGCAAAGCAACTTCGCCGTGGAACATGTGCTTGCGCGCGATCTCACCGCCACCGCCGCGTATCAGTCCGTTCGCGGCACCCGCCTCTCCCGCACGCGCAATATCAATTACGGCGGAGTCCTCGACCCCCGCTATGCGGACATCTTTCAGCTCGAGGATTCCGCTGCCTCCAGCTATAACGGGCTGAGCCTCACGCTGAATCGCCGGATGTCCGACGAGTTCGAATTCTCCGCCGGCTACACCCTGTCGAAGACCTACGATAACGCCTCCGATTTTGACGAGCAGCCGCAGAACCCCTTCCTGCTCGGTCCGGAATGGGCTGTTTCACGCCAGCAACAGCAGCAGCGCCTGGTGGCCAATGCGCTTTGGGAGTTGCCCATCGGCGATGAAGAAGCCGGCAAGCCCGCCTCGGACAACTGGCTCAGCAGGGTGTTCGGCCACGTCGAACTGGCGCCCATTTTCACCGTGGAAAGCGGCCGCCCGGTCAATCCGTTGACCGGTGTCGATACCTACGGCACGCACGCCTGGCCGCTCTCGGCGCGTCCCCTGGGCTTCGGGCGCAACTCCTTCCGCGCACCCCTCCAGGCCAACATGGATTTCCGCGTCCTGAAATATTTCCCAATGAAGTTTTCGAGCACGGCCCACCTGGACGTCGTGGCCGAAGCCTTCAACCTGATGAATCGTGTCAATATCGTGGAATTAAATCCCGTCTTCGGACAGGCCGGATTCCTCCAACCCCTCGCCGGAGCAGGCGCCCGCCGCATTCAGTTTTCTCTGGATATGGAGTTTTAGCGCCCCTACAATTTCAGCCGCAAATAAATCGCCCCCGGAGTCGCCTTCTCCGCATACGCCCCCGTGCGCTCGAACCCCGCCCGGTCGTACATCTCGAGCGCCTGCGACATCACCGGCATCGTGTCCCCCACCATCTCCCGATACCCTGCCGCCCGCGCCTCATCGATCACCCACCGCAGCAAGTCCCGCCCCAACCCGCGCCCGCGAAATGCCGGACGCACATACAGCCGTTTGGCCTCGCACCGCTCCGTATCGAACCGCCGCAGCGCCACGCAGCCCGCCGCCTCGCCGTCCAGTACCGCCAGTGCCAGCCGTCCGCCGGGAGGTGCGTACGCGCCCGGCAGACCTGCCACTTCGCGGTCGAATCCCTGGAAGCACGGCGTGAAGCCGAACGAACGCCAGTATTCTTCAAACAGTTCGCGGACTGTGGCAATGTCCGCCGGCCCGGCCTGCCCAATCATTTTCTTCGCGTTTTTGGCGGCTCCCCGCCTGCCGCGACAATCAGTTTGGTCAGCACCTCTTGCACCTGGTCCAGCGGTATCGGATCGCAGATCGCGAAAGGCGTGCGCCCCCGCGCGTCCGGGTCATTCAGCGGCGTGCCCTTGGATGCCAGAAACTCCACCACCTTGCACAGCTCCGGCTGCGGCACGCTCGCCGTGCCCGTCACCGCGAAATGCATCGCCGTGGACTTCTGATCGTTCACCGCCTTCGTGTCCGGGTCCAGCTCGTAGGCATATTGCACTGCCTCAACGTGCCCGCTTCCGGCCGCGAGCATCAGCAGCGTGCTGCCGTCCTGCGCCTTCAGCTTGGGGTCCGCGCCGCCCTTCACCAGCGCCTTCATGGCCTCCGGTTTATCGGCCTTCGCCGCCATCATCAATGCCGTCTGCTCGCCCGCTGGAGCGAAGCGGAAGCCACCTCCACCCCCGCGCCCGCCGGCACTTGTCTTCGCCGTGCGCGCATCCACGTTGGCTCCCTTGGCCAGCAGTTTCCCGATCAATTCCACGCTGCCCAGTTGCGCCGCTGTGTGCAGCGGTGTGTTGCCCGCGCGATCCGCCACATTCGGGTCCGCTCCGCTATCCACCAACGCACCGGCCGCCAGGGTGCTCTTGTGGCTGGCGGCCACCAGCAATACTTTCGTCCCGTCCGGCAGAGCATAATTCGCATCCGCCCCCGCCCTCAGCAGGCTCTGCACGCTCTTTACGTCGTTTTTCACCGCCGCGAACACCAGCGCGTTGAAGCCGCTCTTCGACGCCGCATTCACCGTGGCTCCGCTCTGGATCAGCAGGTCCACCACGTCCGCGTGCCCCTCCGCCGCCGCCCACATCAGCGCCGTCTGGCCCTTGCGCGCATCGGCGGCATTCACCTTCGCACCGTGCCCGATCAGTTCCTTCACCACTTCCGGATTGCCCGTGTTCGCCGCGATCATCAGCGCCGTCTCGCCATCCCAGCGCGCCGCATTCACGTCCGCGCCCGCATTGATATAGGTGGCCGCCAGCGCCGCATTGCCGTTGGCGCACGCCAGCGTCAGCGGCGTTTCGCCGTACTCGTCCGCCGTCTTTACCTTCGCACCCGAAGCCAGCAGCAGTTTCGCCGTCTCGGTATCGTCCAGGTAGGTGGCCCACGCCAGCGGCGTCGCGCCGTCCGGTTCCGCGGCGTTGATATCCGCGTGACCGCTCACCAGCGCATTCACCGCCTTATGATCGCGCCGCTTAATGGCGTCGATCACCCGCGCATCCGAGGCCAATAGCAGCCCGGCCCCAGCCGCCAGCAGAATTGCCAGTCGCATCGTCTATACGTCGCTCAGCAGCTTCACTTCGCCCGTGCTGTCGCCCAGCTTCTCCACGCGCACTCCGGCATGGTCCATCATCGTGAGCAGCAGATTGTTCAGCGGAGTCTCCTTGGGATACCGCTGGTGCCTGCCGCCCTTCATTTGCCCCGCGCCGCCTACCAGCAGAATCGGCAGATCGTGGTGCGTATGCGCGTTCCCGTCGCTGATGCTGCTGCCGTACAGAATCTGCGCGTGATCCAGCAGGCTGCCGTCACCGTCCGGCGTGGATTTCAGCTTCTGAATCAGGTATGCGAACGTCTCCACGTGGTGCGTGTTGATCTTGGCCGTCTTGGCGATCTTTTCCGGATCGTTCATGTGATGCGTGCACGAATGGTGCCCGTCGTTTACCCCGATCGAGCGGTAGCTGCGATTGCTGCCTTCGCGCGCAATCATGAAGCTCACCACCCGCGTCATGTCCGCCTGGAACGCCAGCGCCAGCAGGTCCATCATCAGGTGCGCGTGATCGTCGAATTCTTCCGGAATGCCCGTCGGCCGCTCCATCACCGGCATCTTCATGGTGGCGTTCTGCTCTTCGGCCTTCTGAATCCGCCGTTCGATGTCGCGAATCGCCTCCAGGTACTGATCCAGTTTATTGCGGTCCGTCTGCTCCCAGCCCCGAAGAGAGCCGCGCCGCATCCCCGGTGATGTAGTCCAGAATGCTGCTCTGTTCCTTCATCGCCGCCAGGCGCGAAGCCGGGTCGGTGCTCTCCCCATCGCCGAACATCCGCTCGAATACCGCCCGCGGATTCACTTCCACCGGCATCGGCGTCGTCGGATTGCGCCACGAGATCGTGTTGGTATACGCGCAGCTATAGCCCGAATCGCAGTCCCCCGCCAGCGATGGGCTCTCCAGCCCAATCTCCAGAGACCCGAGCTGCGTCGCCTTCCCGAGCTCCCGCGCCAGCACCTGGTCCGCCGAAATCCCGGCGTGCAAATCCACTTCCGTCTTCTTCGGATGCACCCCGGTCAGCCACGTCGCGCCCGCCCGTGCGTGGTCTCCCGCGCCGTCGCCCAGCGCCCGGCCGTTTACCTGCGCCAGTCCGCTCAGCACCAGCATGTCCTCGCGGTATGGCGCCAAGGCCTTCATCGAGTTCATGAATTCCCAGCCTGTGCCTTCCGCCGCCGGAGTCCAGTCCTTCATGATGATCCCGTTCGGAACGTACACGAACGCCGTCCGCACCGCGGGTTTGGCCGTTGTTCCGGCCTTCAGCGCCGGCACCATCGCATCCAGAAACGGCAGTGCCAGGGTCGTGCCCAAGCCGCGCAGAAACGTGCGGCGAGCCAGAGACTTCTTCGTGATCATCATTCTTCCGGGGCCCTCCTCATTTCAAAAGGTGTACTTTGTACGATTGCGGTTACCAGCGCCGAGAAACGATAATCGTCTTTCGCCGCCTGGTGCGTAATGGAGCGAACAGCCGGCATATCGTAAAACTCCAGCCCGCGTCCCAGTGCGTAAGTCAGAAATTTGGCGGTGACCGTGCCAAGAAACTCGTCGCGATGCGAGGCCAGCAGAGCCTTCTTCAGCCCCGCCGGTCCTTCGAACGTCGTTCCGTCCGGCAGTTTGCCCGAAGGGTCGATCGTCATTCCGGAGTCTTTCGTCCGCCACTTGCCCACACCGTCGTAATTTTCCAGCGCGAACCCCAGCGGATCCATGCGCGAATGGCACGACGCGCACACCGCGTTCTTGCGATGTTCTTCCATCGCCTGCCGCATCGTCCGCGCGTGTCCGTCTTTTGCGCTCGCTTCCAGCGTCGGAATGTCCGGCGGCGGCGGAGGCGGCGGTGCTCCCAGTAGTGTTTCCAGAATCCATTTCCCGCGCTGCACCACGCTGGTCCGGTTGGGATACGAAGTTACCGTCAGAATCGCGCCTTGCCCCAAAAGCCCCCCGCGATTCGGATCCGTCAGCGTCACCTTCCGGAACTGCGATCCATATATGTTCGGGATGCCATAAAACTCCGCCAGCCGCTCGTTCACGAACGTATAATTCGCGTCGATCAGTTCCGTGATCGGCCGGTCTTCCCGGATCAGATTCTGGACGAAGAGATTCGTCTCCTCCATGAATCCCTTCCGCAGGCTCTCGTCGAATTCCGGAAAGGCATCCGGGTCCGGCTTCGATAGCGACAGGTTCCGCAGCGTCAGCCACTGGTCCGCAAAGTTGTCCACCAGCGCCTGAGATTTCGGATCGTCCAGCATCCGCTTCACCTGCTGCCTCAATACCACCGGGTCTTTCAGCTTGCCTTTCTCCGCCAGGCCCAGCAGCGTATCGTCCGGGATGCTGCTCCACAAAAAGAAGGATAGGCGCGACGCCAGCTCCAGGTCGCTCACGCGATACACCGGGCCCGCGGCCTTCCCCCCGCCATCGCGCTCCACGCGGAATAGAAAGTCCGGCGAAACCAGCAGCGCCCGCAGAGCTTTCTCAATGCCGCTATCGAAATCGCCCGCCTGCCGCCCACTCTTGTAAAAGGCCATCAGCGGCCGGATATCCGCGTCCGTCACCGGACGGCGAAATGCGCGGTGCGCCAGCGTGGTCAAAATCATCCGCGCGCACGGCTCGTCATCCTTGCCATCGGCCGGCGGGCGGCACACGAAAATCTTCTGCCGGCTCGCCGTATCTCCCCTGCCGGTCGCGTTGAAAGGCCCATCGATAATTACCTTATCGACTTGCGGAAAGCCCGCGCCCTCGGTCACGCTGAATTGCTTTACCTTGGCGCCATCCAGACGCAGATCCATCAGCGCCGGCAAAGCCTGCATCCCGCGTCCCGGACCGCTGGCCGCGCCTCCGCCACCCCCGCCGCCCCGCCGCCCGGCGATCAGGCCAATCTCGGGCTTGTCCGAATCCCGCAGGAAATCCACTCCCACCGTGCGCAGCCCCGCGTGAATCGGCAGGCGCAGCTCGTACGGTGTCGCATTGCTGGTGGCATCGCCGCCCGCCACCCTTACGCGAACCTGGTACTCTGCGTCCACCGGGAAGTAATATTGGAACGCCAGGCCGCCGCGCGAATCGAACGGCAGCGCATCGCTTACCCGCTCGTTACGGGTGGTGCGCATGCCCAGGTCCCGCGCCGAAAATTCTTCCTCCACCGGCTTCGACCCGGCATCGCCGATCGCCAGCCGGCTGATCTTCCGCGCCGCCGTCATGTACCGCTCCAGCAGCGCCGGCGAAACCGATAGCACCGCGCCCATATTGTCGAACCCGAAGCCGGAATCGTCCACCGGAAGCATCATCCCGGGCTTCGTGTCCACTCCCAACAGGTCGCGTATCGCGTTGCTGTATTCCGCGCGGTTCAACCGGTGAATCACCGGCCGCCCCGGATTCGGATTGGCCGCGGCGTACCGGTCGATCGAGTCTTCGATCCAGGTCACCAGTTCGGCCGATTTGGCAGCCGCGGGACGCGGCATCCCCGCCGGCGGCATCTCGCCCGTCTTCACCTTCCGCGCCACCTTCTCCAGCACTTCGGCGCTCACGCCCATTTGTGTCAGGTCAATGCCTTCCAGTACCACGCCGCCGGTCTTCAGCTTTTGGCTGTGACACATGACGCAGTAATGGTCCAGGAGTGCTTTTTCAGACGCTGCGGTGGGGGCTTGCGCCACGAGGCTAGACGCCATGCACACGAACAACGTACTCAGTTTCGCTGCGCGCGGTCCCTCCACGCATCCTCCTCTGAGAGAATTTCTGATCTATTGTACCGCTCTTTTGTTGAAAATTTCGACGTGTTACACGGTGTACTCGCGAATAGCGGCGTCAAATCCGTCGCGCCCGTTCAGTTCCCGGGTGAGTTGCCTGCGGTTGTATCGCCTCGGGCCCTGGTTTCGTTCTGTTTTGCTGCTTCCACCATCGCCAGAATCACACTCTCCGGTACATGGTCGTTCTTTAGCTCAATCATCGATTGTGAATCGACGATGAACCGGTTATCCACCTCGTGAATCAGGTTGCGGATGAAACTGTCGCTCATTCCGCCCTTTACCATGTCCACGATGTCCCCATTGGTTAGTGCTCCCGTGTGCTTCGTGTGCGGTTCCGGCGCGAGTCTATATGCCGTGGCGGGCGCTCCCATGCCCGGCTGCGGCATCGCCAGTTGCGTCGCCTTTTCGTTCTGTTCCCGCTCCACATACAGCGTGCGCAAATCGCGCACCGCCACTACCAGGAAACCGCAAGCCAGAGCGCTGACGCATATCCCGGCTGCCAGTCGCGCCGGATCCAGCCGGCTGCTTCGGTTGTGACAGTTGCTGCAAGTGAAGGGATAACAGCCAAAGCCCGACAGTATGAAATCGAGCAGTGTCTCCCTGTGGATCCGCGATAGGGACCCGCCATCGCACTTCCTACATACCTGGTCGGATTCCCATGCGTCCCGCGGTCGCACCCGGCGTCGGACCCGTTTGCCACGCTTGGATCCGCCGCCTAGAGCTACCTCGGGGGTCTTAATTCCGGCCAAAAGGCCTTCGGAATTCTCCGGTTGCATATAGCTTATGCCTCGGGCTGTTGGTACCACTAGTACTGTACAAAGGTACTACGAGCCTCAGCCTGAAGTCAACAACCACCATAGGCCTCCTTTGGCGATCCTGATAGAATCTTTAGGCTACTCATGTCAGCCCGCTTATTCGTCGCTCTCGTCCTCGTCTGCGCCGCTTTCGCCCAGGAAGACATGCCCCCCGCCGGGCGTGGCGCAGGGCGCGGCGGCCGCGGCAGTACCCGTGAATTCCTGGGACTGGGGCCCCCACCCGATGCCGCCGCTGCTGCCCGCGGTGAAAAGCTCTTCGCGCCCAATTGCGCCTTCTGCCATGGCGAAAAAGCCCGCGGCGCTTCCGGCCCCAACCTCGTCCGCTCCCCCCTGGTGCTCCACGATGAGAAAGGCGAACTCGTCGGCCCCGCCGTCTCCAAAGGCTTCCCCGATAAGGGCATGCCCCCGTTTCCCAACTTCACTCCCGCGGAACTCGCCGATATCGCCCAGTTTCTTCACTTACAAGTCGAGTTAGTCGCCAATCGCGGCACTTACAAGCGCCTCAACGTTGTTACCGGCAATGCCGCGGCAGGCCAGGCTTATTTCAATGCCAACTGTACGTCCTGTCACTCTGCCACCGGCGATCTCGCCCATATCGGCGCGCGCTACGCGCCCGATCAGCTCCAGAACCGCTTCATCTGGCCCGCCGGCGGACGCGGCGGCGTCCGGCAGAAAGTCACTGTTACCCTCCCCAACGGCCAGACCGTCGCCGGTACCATCCGCAAAATCGACGACTTCGATATCTCCATCGCCGATTCCGCCGGCGCCTACCATTCCTGGCCCCGCGATCGCGTCAAAATCGAAATCGAAGACCGTCTCGCCGCCCACCGCCGCCTCCTCGATCGATATTCCGACGCCGACATGCACAATCTCACGGCCTATCTGGTGACCCTGAAATGAAACGCTGCGCCCTGCTATTCGCCGCCCTCGCCTTCCTGCTGACCGGCCAGGATTCGCCCCCCGTCAACTCCTGGCCCACTTACAACGGCGATTACTCCGGCAGGCGCTTCAGCCCGCTCACCAGCATCGATTCCTCCAACATCGGCCGCCTCGCCCTGTCATGGTTCTACCGCATCGATAACGTGGGCCCCCAGCGCGGTGTCGGCAACCCTGCCATCAAGTCCACTCCGCTCATGGTCAACGGAGTCCTCTACTTCACGATTCCCGACCACGTCTGGGCCCTCGACGCCCGCACCGGCGAAGAACTGTGGCACTACGGCTGGCAGGATAAAGGCGGCCACCTCGTCGGCAATCGCGGCCTCGGCATGTATGGCGATTGGCTCTACTTCATGACGCCCGACTGCTGGTTCGTCTCCCTGAATGCCAGGGATGGCAAGGAGCGCTGGCGCAGGAAAGTCGCCGACGAAAAGCTCCAATACTTCTGCACCATGAGCCCCCTCGTCGTCAAAAACCACGTGCTCGTCGGCGTCGGCGGCGACGCCATGGACGTCCCCGGCTTCCTCGAATCCCGCGACCCCGAAACCGGCGACGTGCAATGGCGCTGGAACACTACCCCCCGCAAAGGCGAACCCGGCGCCGATACCTGGCCCAACCCGCAGGCCATGGAGCATGGCGGCGGTATGACCTGGATGCCCGGCACCTACGATCCCGAACTGAACTTGATTTACTGGGGCACCGGAAATCCCAACCCCGTCTTCGCCGGACAGGGACGCAAGGGCGCCAACCTGTGGACCGCCTCCATCGTCGCGCTCAATGCCGATACCGGCAAATTGGTCTGGTATCACCAACCCTCCCCGCACGATACCCACGATTGGGACAATGTCGAGACCCCCGTTCTCTTCGATGCCGCCTTCCAGGGCAAGCCGCGCAAGATGCTGGCCCAGGCCGCCCGCAACGGTATCTTCACCCTGCTCGACCGCGCCACCGGCCAGAGCCTGGTCACCAAAGGTTACATCGGAGTCAACTGGATGAAGGGCGTCGATTCCAAAGGTCAGCCCATTCCCGACCCGGCCAAAGAGCCCCAGGTGGATGGGTCCCTCGTCAACACGCCCGGCGGCGGAGGCACCAACTGGCCCCCGCCCAGCTTCGATCCCCAGACGGGCCTCTTCTATGTCAATGCCAAAGAGGGTTATAGCGTCACTTACTTAACAGACGACGATCCCGAGCCGCAAGGCTATGGCGGAGGCGGAGGAGCAGGCCTCTCCGAACCCATCCTGGCAGCCATCGATTATCGCAACGGCAACCTCGCCTGGAAGCATAAGTATCCCAGTGGCGGCTTCGGCAATGCCTTCCCCGGCATCCTCACCACCGCCGGTAAACTACTCTTCACAGGGGATCCCTCCGGCAACCTCATCGCCTTCGATCCCGCCCGCGGCGGCATTCTCTGGCATTTCCACACCGGCTCCATGGTAAGTAACGGCCCGTCCACTTATATGCTGAACGGAAGCCAGTATCTCCTGGCCGCTGCCGGCGATACCCTCTTCGCCTTTAAGTTGGTCCCGTAGGACATCCATGATAAGTACTTGTCAAGGGAAAATACACTTCTCCCCGCGTCCCTCAGAAGGAATTTAATCGCGCTGATGAAAACGACTACGAGCGCTACGATTGGTCGTTTGCGATTCGTTTCGGGCTGGGTCAACGCATCAGCGTGACCAGACATCCATTTGCAGGAACAGCGGATAGCCGTCCATGAATTTTGAATCGTGAGCCGGCCGGCCTCGAAACAGGCCAAAGGGCACATCGGGAGAGTAGATCTCCGTCGTGCAGTCCTACGGGAGCGAGGAACGGCCGGTGAATCGCTGACCCCTCGTTGCGGGTCTGCGCACAGCTGGGGTCTGGGGTGATTTTCCCGCCGGAGCCGCCCGTCGCACTGGTGCTGCCGTCGGAACGGCCCGCAGCAGTCAAGGGCGCGCCCGCTTTTGGCGCGGCGCAGCGAACCCTTGACGGCGAGGACCGTTCTGGCACCGATTTGCTGGCGACGGGCGGCTCTGGCGGGAAAATCACCCTTCCCGCTGGTGAGCTCAGAGCGTTGGATTAGGCCACTTTCGTTTCCTCCCCGGTTTTCGGCACCGCCTGATTGCGGACCTCGAACGGTTTGCCCGATTTGTCCACCGCCAACAGGTAGGCCACCAGCTTCCGTGCGACTTCCAATGTCGCGCGGTTCCGATGGCCGCTTTGCAGTTCCCGCTCGTGGAGTTCGGCCAACTGCCGGTTCCACCGCGGCGCCAGTTTCGCGGCTTCGATCAACACGGTTTGCAGATGCGGATTGCGCTGCTTGGAGATCGGTCCCCGCTTCTGCTTGTCGGCCGACGAATCCAGTGCCGACGTCAGCCCACAGTAGCTCACCGCATCCGCGATCGAAGGAAATCGCCGCGGATCGCAGACTTCCAGCGCCCACGTCAGCGACGTCACTTCGCCCACGCCGGGGATGCTTTGCAGCAGTTTGACCCGTTTCTTTAACAGCGCCTCTTTCTGCAGCCGATCCAGGATCTGCCGCTGCGTGGCCTCGAACATCTCCAGCGCGCTGCGACTCAGCCGCAGCATATCCTTCACCGAATCCGGCACTTCCTCCAACTCTCCCATCAACTCGGTGAAGTACTTCTTGCCGTGCAAGCGCTGCTTGCTGTACTCCGCTCCTACCTCCATCAGCAAACCGCTCATTTTGTTCTTCGTCTGCACCGCATGCCCTACCACCGTATTGCGATACCTCAGCAGTCGTCGCAGATCGCGCATCTCCACCGGAGCCACATAGCAACCCGGCAGCAGATTGCAGCGCACCAGGTCGGCAATCTTCCGCGCATCCAGTTTGTCGCTCTTCTTCTTGGCAGCCGCGATGGCTTTCATCATCACTGGATTTCCGATCTCGAGCTTGCCCGCAAACGGCTTCAGCACATCGAAGATCCAGCCGCTGAACAGGGTCGCTTCCATCGCGCCATGCCACGGCTCCTTCCGCTTGCCTGCCCATTCCCGCAGCACTTGGCGCGTAGCCCGCAGTTTGCCCTCTTCGATGATTTTGCCGTCCGGGGCCTTGACGCAGTAGCTGATGCTTTTCTTGTGAACGTCGAATCCGATATAGTGATTGATGTTCATGGGGTTCTCCTGAATATGGTCTCTGAGCCGGTTCGCAAAAACCGGTCTCGGCATTGTACCCTTCAGGGGAACCCGACCGCTCCATACTTATACATTCAAACAGGCCTCCCGGCCTGTCCCAAACTAATCCCCCATCCCCAGCCCCCATCCCTAACCCCCGGCGTTACGCCGCCATCCCCAGAACGTCATCTCCCGCGACGCTAAGTCGCGATTGGGAATAAACACACACGTCGCACAGCCGGCGCCCAGCAGCACTAAGTGGCCGATAACTCCAATCATATAGTTGTGCAAAGGAAAGTTGAATCTCCCCAGGTTCCACAACTTACCGCCGTCCAGCGTCAACGTCGCGTAAGCCGTAAACAGCAGGCTGGCCCCAATCCCCGCATACGCCGCCGCGGCTCCCGCCCGCGCCACCAGAAACGCCAGCAGGAACAATCCCGCCAGGCCCCCCGCCACAATCGCCGATACCGTATACCACAACCCCAGTGCCGTTCCATTGGTATGCGCCAGAATCGTCGCCACCGCGATGCACAACAGGCCGCAGACCGCCACTACCATCTTGGCGACCCTCAGGCGCTCCTTCTCCCCGGACTCCGGCCGCGCCATCCGGTAATAATCTTCCACTGCGATCGCCGCCAGACTGTTGAAGTCCGAAGACAGGTTCGCCATCGCCGCGCCGAACAGTGCCGCCATGAAGAGCCCCGCCAGTCCCGGCGGCACGTGCGTCGTAATGAAGTAAGGGAATACCTGGTCCGCCTTCAGCGTCGGCGGCGCTGCCCGGTAATACTCCCAGCACAGCGTCCCAATCAGCATGAACAGCGTCCACACCGGAATGCACAGCAGCGACCCGATCGCGATCCCCCGCACCGCCGCCCGGTCCGACCGCGCCACCAGGTACCGCTGCACCACCGTCTGGTCCGCCGTGTATCGCTGCAAATAATAGAAGAACCCGTAAATCGCCAGCACCCACACCGTCGGCCGGCTGAAATCCGCCGCCCTGCTCCCCAGGCTCATCTTCCCGCTCTGCCATACATGCGCCAGCACCGCCCCCGGTCCCCCCGCCGGCAGGAACAGCAAATAACCCACGCAGATCACGATTCCCAGCCATAACGCGAAGCCCTGAATCACGTCCGCCCAGATCACCGCTTCAATCCCGCCCGCCAGCGTGTACGCCACCGTCACGATCCCCACCAGGATGATCACCGAATCCGTCTTCCACCCCGTCATGCTGCTCACCGTCAGCGCCAGCAGGTAAAACACGAATCCCATCTTCGAAAAATGGCCCAGAGCGTACGCGATCGATCCGTACACCCGCGCCGGATACCCGAACCGCCGCCCGAAATATTCGTACGCGCTGGTCCTCACCGCATGGCGGAAGAACGGAATCACCACCACCGCCACTAGCGCCAGCACCGGCGCCACCATCAACCCCGGCACCAGGTTCGACCAGTCGCCCGCATATGCCGACCCCGGATACGCGATGAATGTCACGCTGCTGATCAGCGTCGCCAGCAGGCTCATTCCCGTCGCCCAACCCGGAATCGATCGCTTGGCCACGAAGTAGCGATCCGTGGACGTCTGCCGCCGCGAAAAACGCAGCCCCAGCGCAACCAGCGCCGCCATGTACGCCACAATCACCACCGCGTCGATCATCTCGCCCCGCCCCTCCGTGTCGTCGCCATCCGCGCCGTGATCCAGCGAGATGTTGACCGTCCCCTCGGAATGTGCCCCTGGTCGTGAGGCATCGTAACCACCAGGTCGTAAGCCCCCCGCGACGCCTGCAGAAACACCGTGTCGCCCGCGTGCGGTCCGCTGCATTCGATTCCCGCCGCCACCCCCTCGCGAGCGCAGCGAGCCACTAATCCCCGGCCCCTGGCCCCCGGCCCCTGGCCCCCGGCCCCATGGCGCGAAGCGCCACTAATCCCCCATCCCCAACCCCCACCCCCAACCCCCGCCTTCACCGCACCTCCACCAGATCCTTCCCCTTCCACACCGAGTCCGCCCTCACCCGCCCCCCGGCATCGAACACCTTCCAACTCCAACTCCCGTTCGCCGCATAAATCTTCTCCCACTCCTTCCGCCCGCTCTCGCTCCACCACGTCTCCGTGCCCGTCTTCCTCCCGTTCACGTAACTCACTTCCCATTCCTTCGCCCCGCCGGGATACCGGAACACCTCCGTCCCCGTAATCATCCCCGGAGGCGCCGCCGATTCCGGCCCGCCCTCCCTCACCCAGGCCTCGTTCAATTCGATATGCACCGGAGGCGCATTCTTCGAGGTCACCACGTGAATCACGCCGTTGGGAGCCTGCGTCGCCGTCGTATATCCCACCGTCACCAGCCCCGGTAGTTGCCGCTTCGTCCACGTCACGCCGTCGTCGTCGCTCAACGCCACGAACGCCCCCGCGCCCTCCGGCCCCAGCTTCTTTTTATTGAACAGGTCCGCCACAAAGAACAGCCGCCCCGACGCCAGCCGGATCACGCTCGGCCTCTGCCCGCTGCCCAGTGGTTGAAACGGCGTCTTCGATTTCTCGTATGTCTTCCCCCCGTCGCGCGTGATCGCCTTCGGCATGAACCCCTCGATGTTCGTGTTCTTCCCGCCGAACCCGATCAGCGACCCGTCCTTCCCCAGCACCACCGTCGTGTGCCGCCCCGCCGTCCGCCCGCCCGTGTCGTACCACGTCGCTCCGTCGTCCTTCGACGCGAACAGCACCGATTGCCCTCCGCTGCCATCCACCGGCAAAAAAATCGTGCCTGCCCGGTCGCGCACCACGCTGTTGATTGGCTGCGGCGTGAACGTCCCCACCGCGCCCACCAGCTTCGGCATCCGTACCGCGCTCCACGTCGCGCCGCTGTCCCCCGACGTCATGTATTGGAACGGCGGCCCGCCCAGCAGCCGCGGCGATCCGAAGAAGAACCACATTTTCCCGTGATCGTTCCAGAACACCGGCGCTGCGTCCGCCGCATCCGCGAAATCCGGCCACGGCTCCGGCATGTCCCAGTCTTCCGTCCCGTACCGCAGCCGCATGGTCAGAATGGTCTGGTCCGGATCGTCTTCTTCTTTCGGCGTGTTGTAGTAGGCCGCGATCAGGTCGCCGTTCGCACAAACCGCTACCGCCGAATTGTGATAGTTGATTCCCAGCCCGGCCTTCAGCCCGATCTGCCAGCCCACCTCGCGCATGTCCCGGCCCCCCAGGTTCGGAAATATCGGCCGCGTCCGGTAGTACGGCTTCGCCGCGTCCGGTCCCACCCGCAAATCCGGAATCGCCTGCTTCACTGCCGTCTGCACCAGCGGCTTCCGGTACGGCAGCGGCGTCGTCTTCGGCATCTCCGCCTGCACCACGCGAAATCCGATGTTGCCCTCCGCCGTCGCGAACTCCGGCGCCACCGACGCGCGATTCGCCGACCGCTCGTAGTAAGCCATCTCCGCCGGCAGATGCGTCCCGCCATCCGTCTTCGATTGCTTGTAGTCCAGCCCGCCTCCCCGCACCACCCGCGCCGTCCCGCTCTCCGGGCCCACCGGGTCCGTCTGCGCCTCCCGCGGATACTCCCCGTGCCAGTCCCACACCCACTCCGCCACGCCCGTATGCATGTTCCGCAAGCCCCACGCATTCGCCGTCTCCGGCGCCGGCGGCCTCGCTCCTGAAGAAAACGGCGTCCGCGTCCCCGCCCGCGCCGCGTATTCCCATTCCGCTTCCGTCGGCAGCCGGTAGGTCTTGCCTTCTTTCCCGCTCAGCCATTTGCAAAACGCCACCGCATCGTCCCAACTCACACCCGATGCGTACGGCGCGTAGTAACTGTTGCCTGTGTATTCCGGGCGGAATTTGCGGAACTGCTCGATCGTCACTTCCGTCGCGCCCATCCGGAACCCGTGCGCGATCGTCACTTTGTGGACCGGGGCCTCGTCGGAATCCCCCGTATCGTACGGCCGGTCGTAGATCACCCCGTTCGGCCCCTTCGTCAGTTCCTTGGGCAGCGGCGTCGAATCCACCCCCATCTCGAAACTCCCCGGAGCGATCCGCACCAGCACCATTCCAATGGAATTGACGTTAGCCGGCGGCGCGGCGGCAGCCATCGCCCCCGCCACTGCAAGTGCCCAGCATCTCTTCATGGAGGCTAATCCCTCAAATAGATTATTCCAACCATTTGCATTAATCTAACCGATGGATCGCAAATCGCCATGGACGTCCGTCACCCTCTCCGGAAACCCACCTGCAGACTGTTGATTTCTCGCAGTGCCGTTTCCACGAAATAGCTGGACAAGCGGGTCCTGGATTCATCGGCGTTCATCGGTGTTCATCAGCGGCCAATAATCTTAAGAGTCATCGCGTCCTAGCCGCGCGCATCCGCCGCCGCTCCGCCGGAATCTGTGATACCACTATATCCATGCCGCGATTCCTTACCGCCGTCCTCGCCGCATCCCTCCTCGCGCACGCCCAGATTCCCGCGCAGGACGCACGCAATACCGATACTCCCAACACCGACACCCATTTCGTCGCCAAAACCTACCGTACCCTCGCCGAATGGGAAGCCCGCAAGCAGACCCTGCGCGCCCAGATTCTCACCGCCGCCGGCCTCCTCCCGCCGTTCCCCAAAAACGACCTGCACCCGCAGATCTTCGGCCGCATCGCCAATCGCGATTGCACCATCGAAAAGGTGCTCCTCGAAACCCTCCCCGGCTTCTACCTCGCCGGCAATCTCTACCGCCCGCTCCAGCCCGCGCCCGCCGGCGGATATCCCGCCATCATCAGCCCCCACGGCCATTGGAATTACGGCCGCCTCGAAAATACCGATATCGCCTCCGTCCCCGCCCGCGCCATCAATCTCGCCCGCCAGGGCTTCGTCGTCTTCAGCTACGACATGGTCGGCTATGACGACACCATCCAGACGCCCCATGATTTCGGCGATACGCCCGTCGAAGAACTCTGGAGTTTCGGCCCCTTCGGCCTCCAGTTGTGGAACTCCATCCGCGCCATCGATTTCCTCGAATCGCTGCCCGGCGTCAATCCGCAAAGAATCGGCGCCACCGGCGCATCCGGCGGCGCTACCCAGACCTTCACCGTCTCCGCCGTCGATGACCGCATTAAATTCTCCGCCCCCGCCAACATGGTCTCCCTCATCATGCAGGGCGGCGGACTCTGCGAAAACGCGCCCGGCCTCCGCTTCAATACCAACAACGTGGAAATCGCCTCCATGATGGCCCCGCGCCCCATGATCATGTCCGCCGCTACCGGCGATTGGACCCGTAACATGCGCACCGAAGAGTATCCCGCCGTCCGCGCGATCTACGATCTGTACGGAAAAGGCGCCGATGTCGAGATGTTCTTCCAGGACGCCCCGCATAACTACAACAAGCCCAACCGCGAGGCCACTTATACCTTCTTCGGCAAACACGTCCTCGGTGAAACCGATCCCGCCAAACTCAAAGAGCGCGCCATCCACATGGAAAACCTCCAGGACATGATGGTCCTCCACAATCGCAAGCTCCCCGACAACGCCATCTCCTTCCAGCAGCTCTTCGATGAGTGGAAGCGCCTTGCCCGCCAGCAGACCGCCGATCCGCGTGCCCGCCTCACCGCCGCCCTCGCCGCCGAGTGGCCCTCCCGCGTCCTCCGCGAAGGCGAAGGGGAGCATATCCTCCTCGGCCGTCCCGGACAGGGCGACCGCATCCCCGCCATCTGGATCAAAGGCGTCAACCCTCCGGCCCTCGTCGTTCACCCTGATGGCGCCGAAGCCGCCCGTAAAGATCCCGCCGCCGCCCGCCTCCTCAAATCCGGACGCGCCGTTCTCTTCATCGATGCTTTCCAGACCGGCTCCGCCGTCGCCCCCCGGGACCGTTCCGTCAAAATGTTCCTGACCTTCAATAAGAGCGATGACGCCAACCGCGTCCAGGACATCCTCACCGCTCTCGCGTGGCTGAACCAACCCAAAACCCAGTTGATCGGCCTCGGCAAATCCGCCCTCTGGTGTACCTTCGCCGCCGCCGTCGCACCAATCCCTGTCGATCTTCAGGCCGACTTATCCCCCTTCCCCGGTACCGATGAAGACCTGGCCAGGAATTTCTTCGTCCCCGGTCTCCAGCGCGCCGGAGGCCTCCAGGCTGCCGTCACAGCGCTCCGGCTCAATTCCGTCAACCACTTACCCAAACTCCCCTAAGTGCGGATGGTATTCGTAGGATAGGCCTCCAGGCCTGTCCAGGCGAGCCCAGCTCGCCAGAAAGTAACTCATCCCATGTCGCCAGAAATCGCTACTCCCACGCCCCAGCCGCGCGATAAGCGCGCATTTAATGCATACCGCCATGGCCTGGCAGGCCATGTCCTGGTCATCAAGCCGCACGATGATGCCGCTTATAGACAGCATTGCGAAGGTATCTTCCTGGACCTCGCTCCCGTTGGCGCCATGCAGGCCGACCTGGTCCAATCCATCGCCGACGACCGCTGGCGCCTCAAGCGTGCTTCCGCCATCGACAACAATAAGTTCTCTGAAGGCATCAACGCACCCAGCCAGGTCGTCACTCACCACGAACAGGTCGATGACGCTTTCGCCATGTCCCACCTCTGGGACGGCAGCGCCCCACAACTCGTCCTTCTCACCCTCTACGAAAATCGCATTCAGCGCCGCGTCGAAAAGAACATGGCCCTCTTCTTCCAGTTGCAGCAGGCCCGCCGCGACGCCCTCCAGACAGCCGTCGAAGAGGTCGCTATCTTAGGCGAATCATACGACTTCCCCCCGGAAGCCCTCCCCCCTCAATTTGTTCATTCTCTCGCCCTCATCCGCCGCCTCGCCAACCACCGCCGCCTCCTCCAGGAAGCCCAAAAACCCCCCAGGAGGACCGCCTAAAGCCCAATAAATATGCCCGAAACCCCCTCAATCCCGTCCCCCGCTCCCAGGCCGAAGGCCCCCAAGCGCGAAGCGCGCTCACTCGTCCCCCATCCCCAACCCCCACCCCCAACCCCGCCTTGTTATACCCTCACAACATGACCGTCCGCCATCTCCTCGCCTGTCTCGCTCTCCTGCCCGCCCTCTGCGCCACCGAGCGATGGGGCATCTACGAAATCACTCTCCCCGGTCCCTCCACCGGCAATCCGTTCGTCGATGTCCGCCTCTCCGCCCATTTCCAGTTCCGCAACCGGACCGTGGACGCGGACGGCTTCTACGATGGCAGCGGCACTTACCGCATCCGCTTCATGCCCGATGACCTCGGCCCGTGGACTTACACCACCTCCAGTAACACCCCCGCGCTCGATGGCAAGACCGGCGCCTTCACCGTTACCGCGCCCGCACCCGCCAACCACGGCCCCGTGCGCGTCCGCAACGTCTCCCACTTCGCCTACGAAGACGGCAGTCCCTACATCCCCATCGGAACCACTTGCTATGCCTGGGTGCACCAGGGCGATAAGCTCGAGCAGCAGACCCTCGCTACCCTCCGTACCGCGCCCTTTAATAAGATCCGCATGTGTATCTTCCCCAAAAGTTACACTTACAACGCCAACGAGCCTGTCTACTATCCTTTCCCGCGCACCGCCTCCGGCGAAAACGACCTCACCCGCTTCAATCCCGAGTTCTTCCATCACCTCGAACAACGCATCGCTGACCTCCAGTCCCTCGGTATCGAAGCCGACCTCATCCTCTTCCATCCCTACGACCGCTGGGGCTACTCCAAAATGCCGCCCGAAGCCGACGACCGCTACCTCCGCTACGTCGTTGCCCGCCTCTCTGCCTTTCGCAACGTCTGGTGGTCCATGGCCAATGAATACGACCTCATGAAGAGCAAGACCATGGCCGATTGGGACCGCTTCTTCCGCATCGTTCAGGAGGCCGACCCCTACCACCACCTCCGCTCCATCCACAACGGCCCGAATTTCTACGACCACTCCAAGCCCTGGGTCACCCACGTATCCGCCCAGTCCAGCGATCTCGAAAAGGCCCGCGAATGGGTCCAGCAATATCGCAAGCCCGTCATCTATGACGAATGTAAGTATGAGGGCAACATCCCCCAGCGCTGGGGTAACATTTCGGCCCCGGAAATGATCCGCCGCTTCTGGCTCGGTACCGTCGGCGGCGCCTACGTCGGTCACGGCGAAACCTATCTCGATCCCGATAACATCCTCTGGTGGTCCAAAGGCGGCGTCCTCCGCGGTCAAAGCCCGTCCCGCATCGCCTTCCTTCGCAAACTTCTGGAAGCCGCGCCCCCTGAAGGTCTGGACAATCTTTCAACTTACTATCTCGCCGCCGGCCAACCCGGCCGCTACTATCTTTTCTACATGGACCTGAACCAACCCGCCGAATACACCTTCGACCTCGCCAAAGGCCCCACCTACAAAGCCGACATCATCGACCCCTGGAATATGACCATCACCCCAATCCCCGGAACCTTCCAAGGCAAATTCACCCTGACCCTTCCCGCCCAACCCTTCCAGGCCGTCCGCTTCCAAAAGGTAACTCAATGACGCGAGCGCAGCGAGCCACTAATCCCCGGCCCCCGGCCCCGGGCCCCCGGCCCCCCACTAATCCCCCATCCCCAACCCCCACCCCTAACCCCCGCTTTCTCGCCCCCGGCCCCTGGCCCCCCACTAGGCCCCCATCCCCAACCCCCACCCCTAACCCCCGCTTTCTCGCCCCCGGTCCCCGGCCCCTCACTAATCCCCCATCCCCAACCCCCACCCCCAACCCCTGCCTCTCCCGCCAGGCCTTCCTCGCCCTCCTCCTCAATCCCCTCTTCGCCGCGCCGCGCCCCTTCCTCCTCGACCCTGACTCCATCGCTCCGCACGTCGCTAAGTTCAACGGCATGATCGCCGAAGAAGTCGTCAATGTCATCCCGGATGCCCAGGCTCTCCCGTGGATGAAGGCCAACATCCCGCTCTTCACCTGTCCCGATCGCGATATCGAAGAGATCTACTATTTCCGCTGGTGGACCTACCGCAAGAACATCAAGCAGACGCCCCTCGGCTTCATCGTCACCGAGTTCCTCAAGCCGGTGAAGCACGCCGCCGAATTCAACGCCCTCAGTTGCGCCCTCGGCCACCACATCGCCGAGGGCCGCTGGCTGCGCGACCCTCAATACATCGAGCAGGACATCCACTTCTGGCTCCGCACCGGAGAAAACGGCGGCATCCGCTCCAATCTCCACCAGTTCAGCGGATGGGTCGCCGCCGCGCTCTACGATAAGTGGCTCGCCGACGGCAATCGCGACTTACTAACTTCCTATCTCGATGCGCTCGTCTCTGACTACCAGGCCTGGGAAAAGGAGCGCCTCACCGCCGCCGGTCTCTTCTGGCAGCGCGACGTCTCCGACGGCATGGAGTCTTCCATCAGCGGAGGACGCAAGGTCAGGAACATCCGCCCCAGCATCAATTCCTACATGTACGGCAACGCCCAAGCCATCGCCGCCATCGCCGCCATGGCCGGCAACGCCGAAGCCGCCCGCACCTACTCCGCCAAAGCCGCCCGCTTGAAGGACCTCACCCAGCGCCTCCTCTGGAACAAGGATGCCGCCTTCTTCGAAACCCTGGATGAATCCGGCAGGTTCGTCCCCGTCCGCGAAAACATCGGCTTCACCCCGTGGTATTTCCGCCTCCCCGTTGACCATCCCACCTACCAGTCAGCATGGAAGCAACTCATGGACCCGCAAGGCTTCTTTGCTCCCTACGGACCCACCACCGCGGAACGCCGCCATCCCCAATTCCAGATTCCCTACCAGGGCGACGACTGCCAGTGGAACGGCCCCAGTTGGCCCTTCGCCACCACCATCACCCTCCGTGCCCTGGCCGAAGTGCTGAACTCCTACCACCAGACCGCCGTCACTCGCGAAGACTACTTCCAGACCCTCAAGATCTACACAAACTCCCAGCACCTCAAACTGGAAGATGGCCGCGCCCTTCCCTGGATCGATGAAGACCTGAATCCCCTCACCGGCGAGTGGCTCGCCCGCGCCATGAAGATTCGCAAAAAGACCTTTTACGGCCGCGGCGATCACTACAACCATTCCGCCTACGCCGATCTCATCATCACCGGCCTTGCCGGCCTGCGCCCCCGCCCCGATTCCTCCATCGAAGTCAACCCCCTCGCTCCCGCCCATTGGGATTGGTTCTGCCTCGATAACTTGCCCTATCACGGGCAGACGCTGACCATCCTCTGGGATCGAAACGGAAGTAAATTCGGTAAGGGCAAAGGACTCCGCGTTTTCTCTGGAGGCAGGCAACTCGCTGCTTCTTCTTCCCTCTCCAGAATTTACGTTTCGCGCCTTGACCACTAACCCCGCGGCTCCTTAATGATAGACAAGGAGCCTCACTAAATGAATAGAACGTACATACCACTGGGTATCTTCGCGCTGTCCGCCGTGTTATCGGCACAAACTGCGCCTTCTAATAAGTTCCTGGTTCACAACCTGGTGTCCGACCTGCCGGGCGTCGCCGATCACCAGGACCCGAACCTGCAAAACGCCTGGGGCAATGGCTTCGCCAACCAGCCCTTCTGGATCGGTAACAACCACTCGGGAACCTCCACGCTGTACGATGGCTATGGCAATAAACTCGCCCTTACGGTCTCCATTCCCGCGTCCGGCGGAGCGTCCGGCGGACCGGTCACGGGCGTGATTTCCAGTGGCGCCGCGGCCGCGTTCAACACCGGCGGCAAGCCGTCGTCGTTCCTGTTCTGCTCCGAAGACGGTATTATCAGCGGCTGGAACAGCGGCGCCACCGCCGCCGTACTCGTGGATAACTCCAAGTCCAACGCTGATTTACAAAGGTTGCACCCTCATGGCGAACACTCCGGTTGGCCCCGTCTTATACGCTGCTAACTTTAACAGCGGCAAAATCGACACCTGGGACGGTAAGTGGAACGCCACCCCCCTCTCCGCGAATGCATTTGTAAATCCCACCATTCCCCCCGGCTTCGCCCCATTCAATATCCAGGCTATCGGCAGTTACTTATATGTAACTTATGCAAAGCAGGATGACCAGAAGGAGGACGATGTCGCTGGCGTCGGCAATGGTTACCTGGCAGTCTTCGATTCCGTTGGCAACCTGGTCGGCAACCTCGCCGCCAAGGGGCCGCTCAACTCACCCTGGGGTCTTGCCCTGGCTCCGGCCACTTTCGGCCCTTTTCCCAACGCCCTCCTGGTGGGCAATTTTGGTGACGGCAATGTCAACGCCTTCAATCCCCTCACCGGAGCCCTGCTCGGCTCCCTGAGCCTGGTCGATTCCAAAGGCGCTGCCGCTACAATCCCCGGTCTCTGGTCGCTCAGTTTCGGCAGCGGCGTCCAGAACGAAGATCCCGGCACCCTCTACTTCACCGCTGGCCCCGGCGGAGGCCCCAATAACGATCCGCTCGAAAGCCACGGTCTGCTCGGCAGTATCTCACCCGTTCCTACCGTCAAAGCCAATGGCCTGTTAAACGCGGGCAGCCTCCTCAGCGGCCCCATTGCCCCCGGCACGTTCGTCACGATTTCCGGGAACGCCCTCTCTCCCATTACCGCCTCGGCGCAAACCGCCGGCACAGCGTTGAACGGCGTGAGCGTAGCGGTGAACGGTGAGCCCGCCTTCGTCAGCTTCATCGGCAACACCCAGATCAACTTCCTGGTCCCGTCCGACGTTCAATTGGGGTCCGGCCAAGTGGTAATCACAGACAATGGTCTCGCCGGCGCTCCCGTTGCCGTCACCATTGCTCCGTCCGCCCCGGGCTTCTTCATCCTCGGGACGGCCAACGGCACTGCGTATATCGCCGCCGAGCATGCCGGCGGCTCTCTGATCGGTCCCGCCAACCTCGTCAAGGGCGTCACCGCCACCGCCGCCAAGGCAGGCGAAACCATTCAGATGTTCGGCACGGGCTTCGGCGCGAAGCCTTTCGTCGTCATCCAAGGTATCCCGGCGACGGTGACCTTCGGAGGCGAGATCGGCCCCGGCCTCTACCAGGTCAACGTGGTCGTCCCCGCCGGTTTGAGTTCGGGCGATGCCGAGGTGGTGGCCTTTGTGGGCAATGCCCAGTCGCAGGCTGCCGCCTTCATCCCCATCCAGTAACGCTACTGCAGCAGGCCGTACACGTTCACCGCATCGTCGTAGTTCGGCACGTACACCCGGCCCTTCACCACCAGCGGCGGAACGAACTTTACCAGCGTGCCCAGACGGTCCCGTTTGGCACGCTGCTCGCTGTTCCACAGTTCCACCAGCGTCTGCGCGTCGAAGGCCCGCAGCACCCCGGGAGCATTTCCGTGGTCGGCGCTCTTGTTATTCGTGTGCGTGGCCCACACGATTCCGGTGCCGGCCTTCATGCCGTCGGCGGACACCGTCAGCGCTCCGCCCGGCGACCCGCGATTCGGAACCGTACTCTTCACTGCGGGCGCAGGCTCGATCCGTCCCTCCGCAAACCGGAATCCCTTGAGGAAGTCGGCCTCGCCCCACAGGTAAATCACGCCGTTCCAGAAGGCCGGACCGGCCATGATCCGGCCGCCGTTCACCTCCACCGTTTGCAGCAGGCCATCCGCGTTCTCCGTCATATGGCCCAGTTTGCCTGTGTCGAACAGGTACAGGATGCCCTTCTTGCTGCCGGCAAGCAGGAAATTGGTGCCCGGCACGAGCATCGGTCCGGTCGAGCCCAGGTCGGCATCCCGGTCGTTCAATGCCTGGTAATCGTGCGGCGTGAAGTAGTCTTCCACCGCCAGCGCATTGCCGTGGATCCGCAGTTTAATCAGTGAGGTGCCGAAGTCGCGCTTCCCGTCCCAATCGCCGTTGCCCACTTCGTAGTAGATCGCCCCGCTCGCGTCCACCGCCGGCCCGCGCCCCGATTGCCAGATGCCTCCGTCCGCGCCGTCCGGTGTGGTGCACAGCGCCGCGATCTGCTTCAGATCCTTCGCGCTGTAAGCCATAATCCAGCCGTGGTACGGCCGGATATCTTCGTGCGATGCCCACGCAATCGCCACCGCGCCATTCACCAGCGCCAGCGATGGCCGCTGATTGCCCGCCTTGGCATCGAACCGGAGCATCCCATTCGCCGCGTCCTTCGCCGTGCTCGCCACCGCCGCTTCGATCCGCGCCGGCTCGGCCATGTCTTTCCCGCTCCGGACGTCCATCTTGTACAGCCGCTGCACGTACCGCCCGCTCTCTTTCGTGCGGGCTACCAGGTAAATCGCATTCGCCGCCGCGTCAATCGCCGGCGTGCTCATGATCCCCACGTTGCCCACCACGTTCAGATCGTTGTTGTTGGTAACGTCCGTCACCGGCACCGGCGTCGTGCCTGCCATCTCGTCGGTCAGCGTTCGCATCCACAGTGGCGCGCCCGGCTTGTCCGCATCGAACGCGTAGACCTTGTCGTTCATGGTCGCCACGTACAACACGTTGTGCTTCCCGCGCCCGGGAACCGTCACGTCCGAAAGATACAGCGGTTGGGCATACACCGCCCCATCCACAAAATAACTGTACAATTTGCCGAATTCCGCCACCTTTATATTGGAGGGGTTCAGCACCGTCTCGTGCGTATCGGCGGCCGTCGATTCGCGATCGTACCGGTTCACCGTCACATTCATCTGCGCGGCAAGAGAGCATGCGGTACACAAAACTACCAGCAGCCTGGTCATTTGAGTTCGAGGGTAATTACTTCGAACGGCGCCATCCGGAATTCATGCGGCACGCCGGCTTCCAGCGTCACCGGCTCGCGGCCCGCATCGCTCTTCCACGGGCTGGCGGCACGAAAATGATGTGGCGCACGCCGTGGCAGTTCCAGCGCTTTTTGCACATCGATAGGGAACGCCTGCGGTTTATCGCTCGGGTTCCGCAGCGTCAGAATCCCTTTCGCGGGCGACCATGCCGCCCAGCCATACGGTTCCAGCTTTGCCGGGTCGCCGCCAATCCAATGCGTATCCACCAGCGTCCCTGCGTTGCCGCGCGACCACCGCGCCGCTTCCGCCAGATCGTCCCAATTCTGCGCGCTCAACAGGCCGGGCGAAATGTACATCTCCTGCAACTGCGTCCCCGTTCCGAAGTAGTCGCGGACTTCGCTGCGAAAATCGCCCGCCGGATCGTCAGCCAGGTTCCTGGCTTTCGACGCGTAAATCATGCCGTGCAGCATCAGCGAATTGATCGGATACAACGGACCCGCCGATACTACATTCCGGAACGTATCCGCGTCGCGATAGGTGATCCACTTCTGCCGCCACGTGCCCACGCCCGCGAAGTCATGGTCCTCGCCGCCCCTCCAGATCGAATCCGCATACCGCAGCCAGAACGGCGAAGGGTATGTGCCCGTGGTCAGGTTTACGAACAGGTCCGGCTTGGCCTGCCGCAGTTCGCCAATCAGGTGAATCGCCGCGTCGAAATCGCTATCGAACTCGCTCCCGGGGCTCACTCTGTTGGCATTCCCGGTCCCGTCGATCTTGAATTGGTTCACGCCGAACTGCGTCACCATGCGATGGCACGCTTCGTTGAACTGCTTGTAATACTTCGGCCCCGAAAGCGCGAAGCCGCCGTCCACAATCTCGAATCCCTGCTCTCTGCCCAGCCGGATGCGGTCTTGCTTGGGCTTGCCATAACCTCCCCAGGGCGACATCCACACGCCGATTCCGGCATGGTATCCCGCGGCCGCTTTGGCGATGTTCGAAAAACCCTGCGGGAATCCCGAATGGAAGCTCCACAAGGTTGCCGGATCGTCCCATCCGTCATCGAACATAAAGGAATCCAGCGTGACGCCGCGCTTGCGGTTCAACTCCTCCCCGAAAGCATGTACCCGGTTCAGCGCCGCGGCTTCATCGTACTTCGAAAAGAACCCGATGTCATACCACGTGTTGTAGTGCAGAAACGTGCGGTAAGGGTGGGCCCGCTGGTCTTCCACATAAGTCAGAAAATCCCGGCGAAGCTGCCCGGGCGCGGTCATTCCAATCACCGCCGAGCAGGCGAACGATTGTCCCGCGCGGACCGGCAACTGCCGCGCCAGCGAACACCGCACGCGCGTGCCTGTGACTTCAGTCGTCGAAAGTGGATGCTCGAATGCCAGGTACAGGCGATCCGCCACTGCCGGCGACCCTTTTACTTTTCCCACTACGGCCACCTGCGGCAGGTCGAAATCCCACAGCACAATCTCGCGGACCGGCAGGTCGTTCGCTCCGGCGGCGATCGTGAGCTCGCATCGCAGGTAGTTCGTCCCGTCCAGCAGAATCGCCCGCCAGTTCAATACAGCGCCGGTCTCCGAGTCGCGAAACTTCACCGTCACTTGGTGTCCCGCACGACGGCCGGCGCGCCGGATCGACCGGGGCTCCGCGGAGACCCGCGTCACTTGAGGCCGCCCCTCCATCGCCATTTCGCTACTCTTCAGCGTCCGGCCGCCCTCCAGCGACAACCTGAAATACGTCGGCCGGCACGGCGTGCTGCGTGATATGGGTGGCGTGGAAGTGACCGCCGGTAATTTTCCAGGCGGCCGATATCTCGCCGCCCGAAAGGCTCAGCGTATCGCCGCTCTGCGCCCCAAGCGTCCCTGGAAGCGCCAGTGCGCCCAGCCACCGCGCAAGGTCCCGCCGGGTACCGAATAAACCATATTGCGTCATAAATGTCACAATCCTGTTACCAGCCCCGCTCTATACTCCAATTGGAGACCTGCCATGGCACGAACGATATGGACTGGGATTCAACGGGGCGCGGAAGCCGTTCTTACGGCGCTCCTGATGATTGTTTCGCTGGCCGTTTTCTGGCCCATCGCCTTTGCTCACCGCCGTTACCTGTTACGCTAAGAGCGCATTCAGAGCTTCTTGATCCGCCAGTTGCGGTACTCGATTTTCATCGGTCCCCCCACGTGTACCTGCACTCCGATCAGACCCTCCATTTCGCGTCCCTTGGCATCGTCGTCAATCGTCACACTCATCAGGCGGCCGTTGATGTTGTGCATCAGGACGTTTTCGCGCACCACCAGGTGAATGGAATTCCAATCGGCCGTGATCAGTCCGGCCAGCTCCTTGTTATCGCCCACCGTCGAAACCACCACCGGCGTTCGGGTACCCGTCACCCGGGTCACCTGCCCGCGCACCGCCAGGAACAGGCGTCCCTTCTCCTCGTAGTTGTTTCCCGTGTAGCGATTCTGCCCGTCGATATCGCACTGGTAGCCCCGCATGGCGAACTTGTTAGCCGGGGTGACGGCGTCGGGAACCACTACACTGCGGTAGTTGATGCCGCTGTTGCCGCCAGTAGTGATCCGGTAATCCACTTTGAGTTCGAAATCGCGTGGAGAGGCTTCGCGCCAGATCAGGAACGTGTTGCTCTTGATCAGGGTCTCCGGAGTGATCTGGCCGGTCATCACACCATCGGCGGCGCTCCAGTATTTCGGATCGCCTTCCCAGCCGTTCAGCGTCTTACCGTCGAACATCGGAGTGAAGCCGGGCTCATCGCCGGTCAACGTCTCGGGCCGGTCACTCTGCTTCGGTACGTATGCCGTCTGCGCGCCGGCGGCGCCGGCAATCAAACCCGCGAGAAAGGGCCTGCGCCCGAGTGTCTGCATAAAAATCCTTTCCTGCCAGTTTACCAGCGGCGGATTCCCCACCACGGGTGGCAGCGCGGATCACCACAACTGCCACTGACCCGCGGCCAGGACGTAGAGGGCAATCAGGGCATTGGCAGCGGCGTGGGCGGCCACGGCCTCACCGATTTTCGCCTGCCGCATCGCCAGCCAGCCGAACAGCAGGCCGGCCAGCGTGCCGGCGGGCCAGCGCGGGCCGTGCAGCATTCCGAAGAGCAGCGACGAAATCGCCAGCGCCGTCCACGAGACGGCGCTCCACTTGACGCCTTCGAAGTCCGCCGCACGGAGACGCCGCAGCAGGAAGCCTCGAAATGCCAGTTCCTCGGCAATGGGCACAGTGACCACCGCCGCGAGTGCGCGGAAGCCGATCCACGCCATCCGCAGTCCCGCCGGAGCGGCCGCCAGCACGGTGGGCATGGCGCGACCCGCCGGCACGCCGCTCCAGCGGTCCATGGCGATCCAGACCAAAAAAAGCACAGCGCCTGCCGCCGGACCTCTCCAGGAAAATCGCCAGCAGAGTGTCCGGTAAGCGTCGCGATAAAACCAGAGAGCCGCCGCTGCCGCGAAAAAGCGGAGGCAGTACAGCCACTCGAAACCGGCGGAGAGAGCCGTCGCCAACATTCCGGCGGCAAGGATGGCCAGAAACGGAATCAGGTAGGCCGCCGTGGGATTCGTCCCGGCGGCCGGTTCCGCGTTCACGGGCCGCACCGCGATCCACGAGACGTGGCGTGCCGCGAAACAGAATCCCAGAGACGCCACTGTGAAGGCGATCCAGCCGGCCTGCGAATGAAAGCCGCCGAGGGCAATCCGCGGCGCGCCGGCGTTGCCAATCAGCAGCAGGACGGTGATGCGGATGGCGTTCAACAGGTAAATAAATACCGCGCCCGCGGGCAGCAGCAGGAGTGCCTGCGGAAACCGGATCTCTTTCCGGAACAGAATCAGCCAGATCATGCCGAAGGCCAGAATCAGGCCGATGCCCTCAAATCCCGCGCACTGCGGGGTTATCAGTACAGAGAAGCGCGGCGCACGGACGATCAGTGTTTTCGGGTCCACCAGCACGGGAGACACAAACAGGCCCAGCAGTACTTGCACCAGCCGGAACGTCAATTTCCAGAGCGGCTTCCAAGTCAGGTCGACCACATCTCCGGCGAAGCCAACCGCGATGGCCGTCGCCAATGCGTAGACCCATAAAAATCCAGTGGGCCGGATCATCCGGATCCAGGCGGCCAGAGGAAGGAAGGCCAGCGCCGCCAGCGGAATGGCAGCCAGGCCGGCGGCCACCCAGCACAGCACCGCCAGATTCGATGCCGCGGGCGATACCTGGCGCGTAAAAAGGAGGAAAGAAAGCCCGGCGAAGCACAACATTCCCGCGGCGTGCAACGAGAGCAGACTCCAGCGAATACGGAGCACCGGCGGCGAATTCACCCCGGCAGCCCGCAAAGAGGCGAAGGGGACAAATACAAGTGAAAAGGCGACGACTACGCGCAGAATTCGCGGGCCGAACGTTCCGGCGGCAGCCAGCAGGGACGTTTGATCGGAGAGGGTTGCGGTATCCAGCCAGGTAGAAAGGCAGATCAACTCGGCCGCAAACAGGGCGGCGAGCAGAACTACCGGTCTCAGCGCCCTCCACTTGCGAACCGCGGAGCCGAACAGTGACGGACTCGGCTCCACATTCAGTGCACCAGGTAAGACAGCCAATGGCTTGGTTTCTTATTTCCTTCGGCTGCGAATGACGAGCAAAGCGCCGGCCACCAGCGCGACCGCCGAACCGCCGCTTGCCGGATCGATCTCCGGGACAGGCGATGCCCAGCAACAGGCCGAAGCACCCACAATCAACAACAGCATTCCCAGTTTCTTTTGCATTTCGTTATCTCCCGTGTATACCAATGAACTACGGAATCTACCTCTTTCTACCGCGGATGACCAGCAACGCACCGGTGACCAGCGCAAGCGCCGAACCAGCCGAAGCGGGATCGACCTCAGGCACCCTGCCGACTTGTGCGAAACAAAGGGCCGACACACCGGCCATCAACAACAGCATTCCCAACGTTTTTTGCATCTATTCTCCTCCGATACTCCGCATTTTTCGCGCGGACCTGAGACAGAATATCATAACCGTTACAAATTCAAACGGATTTTTGCGCTTTTATGGGTAGAACCAGGACATCCATGCGCTGGCGGGCAGAGCGGTGGATAGCGTGGCGCTGCTGGGAGGTTCCGGACCGCTGGAATTCTCGCAGGATGCCGGGGGATTGCGGATCAAACTGCCAGCGGCGCATTCCGGCTCGACGGCGTGGAGCTTCAAAATCAAGCTCCGGTAAGGTGGTGCGGTCGCGGATCGATGCTATGAGGGCTTTGCGGGATGAATGAGAGTCAGTTTGACGAGCCAGAGGGAGGAGAGGAGGAAGCCGAGTGCGCCGGCGAGCAAGGTGGCGCGCATGCCGACGGATTCGGCGAGAACGCCGCCCGCGAGCGCTCCGGCCGGCATGATGCCGCGGAACAGGAGGTGCATTGCTGAATTGACTCGACCCAGCAGATGATCGGGAGTCACGGTTTGGCGCAGGGTCAATTCGTTGATGTGGTAGATGGGCCAGGCCATGTCGAAGGTCTGCGCCAAGGCAAGTGTGGCCGCGCATAGGGCGACCGGTCCACGCGCCAAGGGAAGCAGCAGGGCGGCGGCGCCCGCGACCAGCGCGCTGCCGAGCAGGGTGCGGGCGATGCCGAAGCGCCGGACCAGCCGTTCTGAAATGAGGGCGCCGAACAGATTGCTCACTCCACCGATGGCGATGATGCCGCCGAGCAGCGCCGGGGTCAAATGCAATTCACGGATGGCGAACACAAAATACAGACAGCCGATGAAGCCCATGAAGAAGGCGGCGGTGCCGGTGCGCCGGGTCAAGATACGCAGGGTGGGGTTGTGCCAGGCTTCACGCAGGCCTTCGGCGATTTCGCGCCGCATGTGGCGGGGGCCTTCGATCTTCGGCGGCGGTTCGCGCGTTTGAATCCGCCAGACGGAAAATGCCGAGCAGAGGAACGAGGCCGCATCGAACAGGATCGCCATAGGGGCGGTGAGCCATTGCACCAGCACACCGGCCGCGCCAGTGCCGGTGATATCGGCGATAGAGACCGTGAGGGCCAGTTTGGCATTGGCTTCCAGGATGTTCTCGCGCTGTACCAGGGCCGGCACGTAGGCCTGGTAGCCGGAATCGAAGAAGACGGTCAGGAGCCCGCCGGCCGCGGCGGCGAGGTACAGGTGATTCATGTTGAGGCGATGTAACGCGGCGGCGAGCGGGATGGCGCCGAACACGGCGGCGTGCCCGAGGTCGGCGACGATGAGGATGGGGCGGCGGCGGAAGCGATCCACCCACGCTCCGGCGAACAGACCGAATAGCAGGATGGCGGCGGCGCCCGCGCCGTTCAGCAGGCCCATCTGGAAGGGCGTGGCGCCGAGCGCCAGCACGGCGGCGAGCGGCAAGGCCTGGGCACTGACGGCCGAGCCCATTTGGGAGATGGCTTGTCCGGTCCAGAGCTTCAGGAAGTCGGGATTGCGCCAGAGTCCGCCGGGCGGCATCTCCACAGGATCGCACCGATTGGGTCTCGCATTTGCCGGGGAGATCGCGTTACATTCAAATGAATGCCCATTCAGATAGGCGACATCCTGGGTGACTACGAAGTCACGGGCGTTTTGGGACGCGGCGGCATGGGCAAGGTGTTCCGCGTGCGCAACCGGCTGACGGAGCGGGAAGAGGCGATGAAGGTGGTGCTGCCCGATCTGGACGAGAACCCGGGTCTGGCGGAACGCTTTCTGCGCGAGATCAAGGTGCATGCCAGCCTGCAGCATCCCAATATCGCCACGCTGCATACCGCGCTACGGGTAGAGGGCAGGCTGGTGATGCTGATGGAGCTGGTGGAGGGCGTCACGCTGGAAGAGACGCTGCAGCGCGGACCGGTGGAGGTTCCGCTGGCTGTCCACTACATCGCACAGGTACTGGCGGCGCTGGAGTTCGCGCACGAACGGGGCGTGATTCACCGGGATATCAAGCCGGCGAACATCCTGATCGCCGGCGGGCGAGTGGTCAAGCTGACGGATTTCGGAATCGCACGATCCACCGAGGGGGTTCGTCTAACGGGGACCGGCCTGGCGGTGGGAACGCTGGCCTTCATGTCGCCCGAACAGGTACGAACCGGCGAGGCGGACGCGCGGTCGGATATCTACTCGCTGGGGCTGACGTTTTATGAAATGGTCACCGGGCGGCGGCCGATAAACGGCGATACGGAGCATTCGCTGATGAACGCGCAGTTGAACCTCATGCCTCCGGATCCCGCGGCCGTGAATCCGATGGTGCCGCAACTGGTGTCCGCGGCGATTATGCGCGCGCTGGCCAAGGATCCGGCGCAGCGATTCCAGACCGCGCGGGAGTTCCAGACGGCTCTGCAAGCCGTGGCGCGGCCGGCGGCTTCGGTCCCGCTGGCGACAGGCGGCGCTGCGACGACTGTGATTCCAGCAGAGTTGGCGGACCTGGAGACACGCCTGGCGCGCGCCATTGGACCGATCGCCAGGCGGCTGGTGGCGGATGCGGCGCGGCGGTACGGGTCGATGAGCGAGATCCGGCAGGTGCTGGCGGCGCAGATCGAAGATCCCAAGGAGCGTGCGGCGTTCCTGAAGACCAATCCCGGATTGACGATGACGGTGGCGATGCCGACGCCCGCACCGGTAGTCACATTCGATCCCGCGATGCTGGACCGCCTGGCGCAGGGGTTGGCGCCGTTCCTGGGTCCGATTGCGAAAGTCATGGTGACGCGGGCTGCCAAGAGCGCTCGCAGCACGGAGGAATTACAGAACGCGCTGGCCGCCGAGATTTCGTCGGACGAGGAGAGGCGGCGGTTTCTAACGGCGATTCGGGGGAGTTAGTAACCTATAGTAAGCGCCCTATGGGTGTAATGTTAGTTTCTGGACTCTCCAGTTAGTAAGTTCTCCGGCATAGAGTTGGTTCGGGTTGCGGCAATCGAGTTCGTTCACGGTGCCGAATTGTTTGGCGAGTTTGCCGGCGGCGCCGAATTTGCCGAGGAGCTTACCGTCCAGTTCCATCTTGTAGATTTCGCCGTTATCGAAGGAGTCGGGCGGATTGGAGTTGGAACTGTAGAGGTACTGGTGGGCTCCGGGTGATATGCAGATGGCCCAGGGCGCGCCGATGTTGGTGAACTGGGTCTTGAAGACGCCTTCGTTATCGAACACCTGGATACGTTTGTTGCCAAGATCGGCTACATAGACGTTGCCGTGCGCGTCGATGGCGAGGGAGTTGGGCATGTCGAACTGGCCTTCTCCGGCGCCCTTGGAGCCCCAGGTCTTAAGGAATTTGCCGTTCTTATCGAGCTTGACGATGCGGGCATTGGTATAGGCGTCTGACACGAAGATGTTACCGGCGGCATCCCAGGCGACATCGGTGGGGCGGTTGAAATTATCGCCGAGCACGCCACCGCGGCCGCGCCCGCCGCGCCCTCCGCTACCGGCGGGATTGACGGACTCGGGCTTGCGGCCGAACGCCATGAGGAAGCGGCCGGCGGGATCGAACTTGATAACCATGTCTGCGCCGCGGTCCACGGTCCAGATGTTGTCCTGGCTATCTACGCGAACCGACTGCGCGAAGAGAAAGCCGTAAATCCCGACGCCGATTTCGCGGAGATATTTTCCGGTGGCATCGAATTCAAAGAGCCGCGAGCCGCCATGGGTGAAGAAGCGCGACCCGCCCATGGTGGCGGTTTCTCCGGTACGCGTATAGACGAGGATGTTTCCCTTGGAATTGGTGGCCACTCCGGCGGCTTCGCCGAGATACACGTTCGGCGGGAGCTTGAGAAGATTCACGGCCGAATCGAAGGATATGTCTGGAACTTGCGCGCAGAGCAGTCCGCCGGATACCAGGGCAAGCGAGAGAAGAGACAGTTTCGGCATGGAAGCTCCTATTTCGCGATGGGGTGCAGGAGGATTTTCTGCACGCGCCACAACTGAATTTCCGAGATATACAGCTCGTTGGGATTGCGGCAGTCGATTTCATGCAGGCCGCTGAATTCGCCTAACTGTTTGCCGGCCTTTCCGAACTTTCCCACGATGGTGCCGTCGAGTTCCATCTTGTAGATCTCGCCGGTGACGGTGGAGAGGGTGGAATCGTTGCCGTCCGGGTAGGAGTTGGAGGAGAAGAGATACTGGTGCGGGCCAGGAGAGACGCAGACTTCCCACGGCGCGCCGACGTTATCGTAGATGGCCTTAAAGGTGAGGTCGTTATCGAACACCTGGATACGGCGATTACTGCGGTCGCCGACGTAGACATTGCCTTTGGCATCGACGGCGAGGGTGTGCGGCAGATTGAACTGTCCGGGAGCGGAACCTTTGGACCCGACGGCGGCGATGAACCTGCCGTTCTTATCGTATTTGACGACGCGCGAATTGCCGTAGCCATCGGAGACGAAGATGTTGCCGGCGGCATCCCAGCCGACATCGGTGGGGCGGTCGAAGATGTACTTGCCGGGATCGGCGGCGGGCAGGAGCGGGGGCGGCGCAGCCAGCGCGTCATTCGGCTCCGGGCGCCGGCCGAGCGTCATGACGACGCGGCCTTCGGGATTGAACTTGATGACCATGTTAGAGCCTTCGTCCACGGCCCAGATGTTGTCCTGCGGATCGACTCTCACGGCGTGAGCGAAGACGAAGCCGTAGAGACCCTCGCCGATTTCGCGGAGGAAGTTGCCCTTGGCATCGAACTCGAAGAGGCGGGTTCTCTGGCTGCGGGTGTAGACGAAGACGTGTCCTTTGGAGTTGGTGGCCACGCCGATGCCTTCGCCGAGATAGAGGTTGGGAGGCAGCTTGATGAAGTTGGGGACGGATTCGTAGGGAATCTCGGGCACATTCTGCGCTTTGGCGCGCGCGGCCAGGGCGGCGGGTGTCAGGGCAGGCTGGGCGAACAGGGGCGCGGCGGACCAGAGGGCCACGCAAAAGCAGGTTCTGCAATATCTCCGCATAAGATCTCGCTTAACAGAGTATATTGCACGAACCTGCCCGCGGGGACCGGTGAGGCGCTAAGACCGGCCGAAGTGGATGGGGAGCTTCACGTGCAGGGTGAGGCTGCTGCCCTCGTCCCGATCATGATCGTGGTGCTGCTCCTGGTGTTCGTGATGCTTCGTGGTGCTCGTGCGGCTTTTCGTGGTGGCCCACGTGGACCTTCACGGGCTCCGAGGCGATGCCGTTGGCGATCGCGACCAATTCATATTCGCCATGCGGCAGGTGCGCGGGGACGTGGAAGTGGGTGTGATGGACGGCGCTGCCGGTGGCCACCGCCATGGTGGAGTGATCGAACGTCCGGCAGAAATCCACGGCGCCGGTAGCCAGACCGAGCAAGCGCACCAGCGGATAGTTGGTAGCCATCTGGGCATCGTCACCGTAGGCGTTGGCCTGCGAAAGGCCGTTCAACTGGCGGCCTTCGAGGCGGAAGGTACCGCCGGGATGCAGGTGATGGGGCACCTCGGTAATCCGCGGACGCCAGGCGGGCAGGGGGCCGCCGGCGGGCGTATAGATCTCGATGGCGCTGGTGCAATTGGCGTACAGCGCCTGGCCGCTGGGAAGGAGCAGGAGCCGGGCGTTATAGGTAGGCTCGCCGGCGGCGCTGGCCGGGTTGGGCGTGGCGTGCAGCAGGGCGCCATCGAACTCAAAGAACTCCGTGGGCGGACCCGACCATCCGGCGTTGAGCGGCCCTACCGCGACCAGTACCGAGCCGTTGGGCAACAGGCAGGCGGGCGCATCGAAGGCGCGCATCAATTTGCCACCGGAGAGCGGGAAATCCGGCCCGGGGATCCACGTGCCTGGCTGCGTGGGGTGCAGAGGGGGCAGGTACACCGCCGTGTGCCCGGTAGCGCCGGCGCAGAACACCCGGCCATCCGGCATCAGGACGGCGGGGCCGACTTCGATCGAAACACCGGGCTCGTTCAGTACGAGGTCGTGCCCGGGCGGGGTCGAGCCGGCGTGGATCCACTGGTTGTTGGCGATCAGATACTTCTCGGCGTGCGGGTGATTGTCCACCTCGGCGACGAGGATGGTGTTGTCGGGCAGGAGGGTCCAACTCTCCTCCGAGCTGTTGTCGTGCTTGTGGGCGGCGGCGTGCCAGGAGCGCGAGACGGGGTCGAAGATGGCGGTTTCAGTGGTGTTGATGTTGCCCATCAGGATTCTGCCGTCCGGCAGCACGCAGGTGGGTGCATCGCCGATTTGGGTCCATCCGGCGGGCGTGGGAAGGGCACTCCAGGAATCGGCCACGGGATCGTAGATGCAGGCGGCGTTGAGATCGGCGCTGGCGAGGCCGGAGACGTTGTATTCGCCGCCGGCGACGAATACGCGGCCGTCGCGCATCACGGCCGACGAAAAGTAAAGCGGCGCGTTCACCGGTCCGTTCTGTGAGAGCGGCGCATTGGCCGGCATGGGCGTGAGCTTGTGCCAGTGGCCGTTGGCATAGTCCATGAACGCATCGGGCACCAGGCGGTACCAATCGGGTGTCAGGGTGGTACCGGTGCCGTAGTCGTGGCACATTACGCTGCCGTCGGTGAGCAGCAACATCGTATCGATGGCCGCGGGCGGTTGATTCCCCAAAGGCTTCCAGGTTCCAGGCATTGTTTCCTCTCCTATAGCTGCCGTCGTCTAAGAGACGAATCTGCCCAAATGGTGAGGAAGGATGCGAAATCGTTTCACGGTGTAGGCGAACGCTCAACGGAACAACAGCGGCGCGTACGCGGCGAGGTACTTCCGCCAGACGGTGTAGTTGTGGACCCCGTCGGTGGGGTAGAAGATGTGCTTCACCTGATATCTGGTGAGTAAGTCCGAGAGATTTTGGGAGCGCGGGAAGAGGGAATCCTGACGGCCGCAGCCGATCCAGAGTGTCTTGAGTTTCTGGTTGGTAGTTTTGGAATCCTTCAGCAGGGTAGAGAAGCGGGTTTCGAAATCGCCGGGGACGGCTCCCGAAAACGACGCGACGGCGCTGAAGAGGTCGAGGTGTCCCAAGCCGATGCGAAGAGACTGGCCGCCGCCCATGGAGAGGCCGGCGATGGCGCGGTTATCGCGGCCGGGCGAAACACGGTAGCGCGCTTCCACGGTGGGAATTACGTCTTGCAGGAGATACAGTTCGAACAGTGAGTCGTTAGTGACTCCGCCGGGACGCGCGGGAACGCCGAAGGGCGTGGCGTGGCCGAAAGGCATCACCACGATCATGGGCGCCATCTTCTTTTCGGCGAGTAGATTGTCGAGGACGAAGTTGGCGTTTCCGGCCATGGTCCAACCGGCGGCGGTGTCATTGGAGCCGTGGAGCAGGTAGAGCACAGGATAGCGGCGGGTGGTTTTGGCGTAATCGGGCGGCGTGTAGATCCAGATGGCGCGCGTCTCGCCGGCAATAGCCTTGGACTTTTCCCAATTGATCGCAACGGCGCCATGAGGTACATCGCGCGCCTCCCAGAAGGCCGGGGTATCGTCTTTCACTTCGACGAGGCTGGCGGAAGTGCGCGCGCGCAGCTTGATGCGGGGGTTGACGGGGTCGGCGATGGCCATGCCATCCACGTTGAAGTTGTAGATATAGATGCTGGGCTCGAAGGGGCCGAGGGTAACGCTCCACACGCCATGTTCGTCGCGGGTCAACGCGGGTAGGGGAGTGGCGCCGAGCCAATCGCCGGAGAGGGTGACTGCCGCGGCTTTGGGCGCGAGGATGCGGAAGGTGACGCGATGGTCCGGCAAGACCTCGGGCGACTGCACGGTCTGGCAGGCGGCGGCTGCGGTGAAAACGAGGGCGAGTCCGAGCGAGCGGCGCATCAGTGGGTCTCCTGAAATACTTGTTGCGCGAATTCGGCGAGGGCGTGACGCCACACCTTCCATTCGTGAACGCCCGGGGTGGGATACCAGACGTAGCGGATGCGGTGCTGTTTCAGGGTGTCGGCGAGGTCGAGTTGGCCGGGGTAGCGCGGATCTTCGGCGCCGCAGCTCAGAAACAGGAGCTTGAGTTTACGGTTTATGTCGTCGGGGCGATCGAGGAAGCCGGGCAGGTACTGATCCAGGTGGAATTCGTTGTCGCTGACGAGGCCGGAACTGAACTCGCCGACCCAAGCGAAGAGGTCGAGATGCCTGAGTCCCATGGTGAAGGCTTGGCCGCCGCCCATGGACAGGCCCGTGATGGCGCGATTCTCGCGGCCGGGCGCGACGCGATAGGTGCGGTCGATCATGGGGATGATGTCGGAGAGCAGCTCGCGGGTGAGCAGCTCGATGCCCTGGGGAGAACTGCCTCCTGCCCAGGTGCCGTCGGTATCGCCATTGGGCATGACGATCAACATCGGCACGGCTTTGTGTTGGGCGATGAGGTTGTCGAGGATGATGCCGGCGCGGCCGGTGTCGCTCCAGTTTTCTTCGGTATCGCCGCTGCCGTGGCGCAGGTAGAGGACGGGAAAGCGGCGGTTGGGTTCCCGGTCGTATTGCGGCGGCGTGTAGACATAGAGGCGGCGCGGCTTGTTAAGGGCCGTGGAAAGATACGTGCGGATTTGCAGTGCTCCGTGGGGCACGGCTTGCAGTTGGTCGAAACGGGGCGGATCGCCCGGGATTTCGGCGATGCTGGCGTCGAGGGCGCGGCCGTTCTTGATGTGAGGGTTAGCCGGGTCGAGGATGCGGACTCCATCGACGACGAAATTGTACTGGTAGATTTCGGGGGCGAGGGGGCCGACGGTGGCGGTCCACACGCCGGATTCGTCTTTGGACATAGGCTTCGCGCCGGCGAAGGAGAGGGTGACCTTGCCGGCTTCGGGGGCGCGCAGGCGGAAGACGATAGTGCGGTCAGGTCGGACCTCGGGCGACACGAGGCGGGGCGCGGCGGAGGCGCCGCCGGAGGGGTGATAGGTGTTTTTGGGACGGGGCGCGTCCTGGGCGGCGAGGAGGCAGGCGGAGGCGAGCGCGGCCGCGATAAGCTGCTGCATGGCTGTGATCGATGATAACGCGGGCGCGCAGCGTTCGCCGGGTGGCAGCATTCCGAGTCTTGACAAAGTATCACATTAGACATAATCTAGATTCTTGACGGATGCTGAGGCGATTAGAAGGTCACTGGTGGCCGGCGGTTTGCGGTGCACGCCACAGCGCTACGCGGTGATGGCATTCTTAATGGAACACACCGCTCATCCCACTGCCGCGGAAATCTTCGAAGCTGTGAATCGCGTGGATCCACATACTTCAAGGGCCACGACTTATAACAATCTGCGGGACCTGGTGCAGGCGGGTTTGGTGCGTGAAGTGGCGGCGGAGGGCCGCGCCGCGCGATTCGATGCGAAAGGCGTGCGGCATCACCATTTCATATGCGACCGCTGCGGCACGGTGGAGGACATGGAGTGGTACGAGGTGCCGAGGCCCGCCTCAGTTTCCCTGGGTAAACGGATTTTACGGGAATGCGAACTCATTTTCCGGGGGCTCTGCCCGAAGTGCGCTCCACGGCAGGCTTCCCGTTAACGGAGCCAGTTTCGTAGTTTGTCGCAATTGTTTTTTGACTAATCCGAAGGAGGATGAACATATGGAGAAAGAACTCACCACCGCAGTGGGGGCAGCGGTCCCCGAAATTCAGCAAAACCCGCCAGCCGAAAGTAAGTGCCCGGTATCGGGCGGCGCCCGCAGACAACTGTGGCGGGAGGCCCGACGAATGCGGGCTGGTGGCCGAATCAACTGAACCTGAAGATCCTGCACCAACACTCGCCCCTGTCCGACCCGATGGACAAGGATTTCAATTATGCGAAAGAATTCAAGAGCCTCAATCTGGATGCCGTGATCGGCGATCTTCATGCCTTGATGACGACATCGCAGGACTGGTGGCCCGCGGACTATGGACACTATGGGCCGTTCTTCATCCGTATGGCGTGGCATAGCGCAGGCACGTACCGTATTGCCGATGGTCGAGGCGGCGCGGGCGCCGGAGCACAGCGGTTTGCGCCGCTCAATAGCTGGCCGGACAATGTGAGCCTGGACAAGGCGCGCCGGCTGCTCTGGCCGATCAAGCAGAAGTATGGCCGGAAGATCTCATGGGCCGACCTGATGGTTCTTGCCGGTAACGTGGCATTGGAATCGATGGGGTTCCAGACTTTCGGTTTCGGCGGCGGGCGCGAGGACATCTGGGAGCCCGGAGAGGATATTTTTTGGGGGCCCGAGGGCAAATGGCTGGCGGACGAGCGCTACAGCGGCGATCGGGATCTCGAGAATCCCCTGGCGGCGGTTCAGATGGGCTTGATTTACGTGAATCCGGAAGGGCCGAATGGAAAGCCGGATCCAGTCGCAGCGGCGCGGGACATCCGGGAGACTTTCGCCCGCATGGCGATGAATGACGAGGAGACGGTTGCGCTTATTGCGGGCGGACACACGTTCGGAAAAGCCCATGGAGCTGCCGATCCGGGCAAGTACGTGGGTGCCGAACCCGAGAGCGCCGGCCTCGAAGAGCAGGGCCTGGGCTGGAAGAACAGCTTTGGCGACGGCAAGGGCGTTCATACGATCAGCAGCGGGTTGGAAGGCGCATGGACCACCAGCCCGGTGAAGTGGGACAACAACTACCTGGAAAACCTGTGGAGGTACGAGTGGGTGCTCACGAAGAGCCCCGCTGGCGCTCAGCAGTGGACTCCCAAGGATGCGTCCGCCGCGGATGCCGTGCCCGATGCCCACGACCCGGCGAAGAGGCACGCTCCCGATGATGTTCACGACGGATCTCTCCCTGAGAGTGGACCCGAGCTATGCGAAGATTTCGAAGCACTTTCTGGAAAATCCGCAAGAGTTCGCAGACGCCTTTGCCAAAGCGTGGTTCAAGCTTACGCATCGCGACATGGGGCCTCACTCGCGGTACCTTGGCCCGCTGGTTCCCGCGGAGCCGCAGTTGTGGCAGGACCCGGTTCCCGCAATGGATCATGAACCGATCGGCGAGCAGGAGATTGCTGCCCTGAAGGCCAAGATCCTGGCATCCGGACTTTCCATTTCCCAACTGGTGACGACGGCATGGGCATCGGCGGCAACGTTCCGCGGCAGCGACAAGCGCGGCGGGGCAAACGGGGCGCGCATTCGCCTGTCGCCACAGAAGGATTGGGAAGTGAATCAACCGGCCGAACTGGCCGGGGTCTTGCAGAAACTGGAGGCGATCCAGAAAGAGTTCAACAGCTCGCACTCCGGCGGGAAGAAGGTTTCGCTTGCCGACCTGATTGTTCTGGGCGGCTGCGCAGCCGTGGAGCAAGCTGCGAAAAAGGCCGGGCACGACGTGAAGGTTCCCTTTTCGCCGGGGCGCATGGACGCGCTGCAGGAGCAGACCGATGTGCACTCATTCGCCGTACTGGAGCCGGTCGCAGACGGATTCCGCAATTACCTCCGGAAGGGACAGCAAAGGCCGGCGGAGGAACTGCTGGTGGATCGGGCGCAGTTGCTGAAGCTGACTGGCCCGGAGATGACGGTTCTCATCGGCGGCATGCGCGCTCTGAATGCCAACTTCGGGCAGTCCCAGCACGGTGTCTTCACCAACCGGCCCGAGACGCTGACGAACGATTACTTCGTCAACCTGCTCGACATGAAGACGAAGTGGCAGCCTTCGCCTGCATCCGAGGGCGTGTATGAGGGGCGCGACCGCGCGACGGGCGAAATCAAGTGGACCGGCACGCGTGTCGATCTGCTCTTCGGTTCGAACTCCCAACTCCGCGCAGTAGCGGAAGCCTATGCATGTGACGATTCGAAGGAGGCGTTTGTGAAGGACTTCGTGGCGGCGTGGACCAAGGTGATGAACCTCGATCGCTACGACCTTGCCTGACGCGCTTTTGACTCCCACGGGGCAGGCCGAAGCCTGCCCCCTACCGGATTTCGGGGATGGACGGAGTGATGTGGCAGTTGGTGAAGGTCCAGTTCCGCGCGTTCTGGATGGAGCCGCCGGAGCGGGCTTCGATGGTGACATTTTTGAACTGGAAGTCCTGAAGCGGGGAGTCCTTGTAAGAGGTCACGGAGAACGCCTGGCGCACGCCGGTGGCTTTCAGATTGGCGATGCGGACGTTGCGCAGGTGGGGCAGCCCTTTTTCCGGCGGAACGGGTTCGGTGAGGACGCGCCAGTAGGCGGGCGGATTTTTTACGTCTTCGGGCATCTTGGCGTAGCTGTAGCTGGGGTTCCAGTTGAAGGTGATGCTGATGGCCGAATTGACTCCTTCCATTACTACGTCGTGAATGTTGATGTTCTGTATGGTGCCGCCGCGGGTGCTGGCGGATTTGAACAGAATGCCGGCGGGGACTCCGGCCAGCACGTGGAGGCCGGAGACTTCGACATCGCGGATGCCGCCGGAGGTTTCGCTGCCGAAGGTGACGCCCGCGGCGCCGGCGCGGACGGTGTTGTCGCGGATGGTGATTTTCTGTGACGGGCGATTGACGCGCAGGCCGTCGGCATCGCGCCCGGCCTTGAGGCAGATGGCATCGTCGTTGCATTCGATATCGCAGTGCTGCACGGTGACGCGGGAGGAGGAATCGATGTCGATGCCGTCGGTGCTGGGGCCGCGGGCCTCGGTGTTATTGCGGATGATGGCGCCATCCACGGTGACCCGCCGCGAGTAGCAGATGTGGACGGTCCAGAAGCCCGGGCGCTTCAAGGTGAGGCCTTCGAGCCGCACGTCGGAAGATTTGTAGATCTGGATGAGGCGCGGGCGCTGGCAGTCATAATCCACGGCCCAGCGGAGGCCTTTGGGCTCGTACTCTTCGCGGCGCATCTTCCAGTATTTGTCCCACCAGATTTTGCCGTTGCCGTCGATGGCGCCTTTGCCGGAGATGCGGACGTTCTGCTGCTGGTAGACATTGATCAGGGCGGCGGGCCAGTCCATCTCGATTCCGGCGACGCGCGTGGGCATGATGGGGTAGGCCGCCAGGTCCTGCACGCCGCGCAGTTCCACGCCCTCATCGATTCGAAGGTGGGTTCCGGATTTCAGGAACAGGGCTCCAGTGAGGTAGACGCCAGGCGCGAATACGACCGTGCCGCCGGATTTTGACGCCGCGTCGATAGCCTTCTGAATGGCCGTGGTGTTGACGGTGGCGGCATCGCCCTTGGCTCCGTAATCGGCGGCGCGGAAGTCGGCGGCCCAGGCGGACACGGTGAGCGCGAACAGCAACAAGACGGGGCGAATCATCTCATGGCCTCTACGGTCAAGCCGCCTCGGCCCAGGCCTTCGGCAGAGACGGAAAGGAGAATGCGACCGATGCCCGTGGCTTTGACGATGGCGATGCAGCGGCCCTGGAAGGCGCGGCGTTCGGACGCCTGGAACGATTCGTGGCTGGCGTTATCGGCGCTATCGACGGCCGCGATGACGCCGGGCCCACTGATCTGGAAATGGATCAACTGGTCCGCGCCGGGCACTTGCACGTTGTGCTCATCGAACACAGTTGCAGTGATGGTGGAGACGTCGTCGAAGTCCGGGGCGATTCGGGTACGATCGGCGTTGAGGATGATCCTGGCGGGCTTTCCGGCGGTGCGCAATTCGTAGCTGGCGACGGTGACGCCCTTGTTGCGCGCCACGGCCCGCAAGACGCCGGGCTCGTAGGGCACGCGCCACGTACGCGGCGCGGCATTGGCGTCGAGCGGCTTGACGCCCAGCGATTTGCCGTTGAGCAGCAGTTCCACTTCTTCGCAATTGCTGTACACCTCCACGGTCTCCTCGTGAGGGGCGGCGTTGGCGGGCGTCCAATCGGAGTACAGCGTCTGCACGGCGCGGCGGGCCTGGGCCTCGTAGCCGGGATCGACCACGGCGGGCGCGTCGGGGGCCACGCGGCGGGTGATGTAGACCATGGGCTTCTCGGACCACCAACTCTGGCGTTCAAAGCCTATGGGTTTCATGGCGCCGGTGTGGTCCAACAGGCCGGCGGGGCTGGCGATCTGCGGCCAGGCGCGCGATTCGCCCAGGTAATCGATGCCGGCCCACAGGAACTGGCCGGCGTAGGGCGGATTGTCGCGGAGGGCCAGCCAGATGTCGCGGCCGTGCTGGTTTTCGGTGCCGATGATTTTGCGTGTGGGCTTGGCGGCGTGGGCGGCGAGGATTTCGTTTTCGCGATAGTTCTGGCCGATTACGTCGAGCATGTCGGCCAGGCCATCGTCATAATCGTGGCTCACATTGGGGCGGAAGAGGGCCTGGGTGACGGGGCGGGTGGGGTCGGCCTGATGGAACGTATCGACGAGCCCCTGGAGAATCTGCTTGGCCAGTTCCGCCCGGGGCGTATCGCGAATTTCGTTGCCGGCGCTGTAGAGAATGATGCTGGGGTGATTGCGGTCGCGCATCACGGTGTCGCGCGTATCGGTCAACGACCAGTCGCGGAAGTAGAGGTGATAGTCGTAAGGATTTTTGGCGACGGTCCAGCAGTCGAACATTTCGTCCATCACCAGGAAGCCCATGCGGTCGCAGAGGTCCAGGAATTCGGGCGCGGGCGGATTGTGGGCGGTGCGGATGGCGTTGACGCCGATGAGGCGCAACTGCTCCAGGCGGCGCTCCCAGGCGCGCAGGGGGACGGCGGTGCCCAAGCCGCCGGCATCGCCGTGCAGGCAGACGCCTTTGATCTTGAAATTTTTGCCGTTGAGCCAGAATCCCGTGGCAGCGTCGAAGCGGGCGTCGCGAATGCCGAAGGGCACGGATTCCTCGTCGAGTTTCGCGGGGCCGGCGCGCACTTTCGCGACGGCATGATACAGGTTGGGATGGTCGAGGTCCCAGAGCGCCGGAGAGGCGACGGCGAAGTCCAATTGCACATCGGCGGATTTACCGGGCAGCAGGGTTTGCGATGGGGTGGTAGAGGTTTTCACCGGGCGGCCATCGGGCGCCAGGAGGGTGACTTCCAGGGATACGGCGCGCGGCATTTCGGATTGGTTCACGATGCGGCTCTGGATGTGCACGGTGACGCCGCCGGCCGCGGCTTTGGGGGTGGTGACGAAGGTGGCCCAATGATCGAAGTGAATCGGGTCGGTGACGACCAGGCGCACGTGGCGGTAGATGCCGGCGCCGGGGTACCAGCGCGATGCGGGCTGGGCGGAATTATCGGCGCGCACGGCCAGGACATTGCCGGCTTTGGGGCCGAACTTCAGGTGGCCGGTGAGTTCGTAGCGGAAGCTCACGTAGCCGTAGGGCCGCTTGCCCAGGTGGACGCCGTTGATCCACACGTCGCTATTGGCCATGACGCCGTCGAAATCGATGAACACGCGCCTATTGGCGTCGGCGGCGGGCAGCACGAAATGGCGGCGGTACCAACCGATGCCGCCGGGCAGGAAAGCGCCGGCGCCGCCGGCGGGGTTCTTCTCATCGAACGGGCCTTCGATGGCCCAATCGTGCGGGACGTTGACGGTGCGCCAGGCGCCGTCGGCAAAGTCGGGGGCTTCCGCGCCGGGGGCGTCGGATTTGAGGAAGCGCCAGCCGGGATCGAAGGAAGTGACAGTCGCGGCCTGCAGACTGAGGACGGCCGCGAAGACGAGGGCGACTCTGCGTATCATGGTTTGGACTTGATTATGACGAGGGCGTGGGCCGGTGGCAACGGCAGGGGCCGGCGCGCGCCGGGGTTTCGATACGCGAAACTCCTGTACGTTCCGCCAGGATGGCGGGAAGCCACGGCCAGCGCTGGATTTCGTGGGATAACTCGCTGATACGGTCGGAATTTGGCCGGGGCGGAGCGGGCCGGCGGCGTTTGTGTCCGCAAAACGGAGTGAGGCGGCTGGGAATCCCATTGCCGAGCCTCCACCGCCGGGCGTACCATCGGAAGACCTTGGACGTCATGCGACAGTTTTTGATTTCCGTGATTTTTTTCACTGCTCTTGCAGGAGCGCAAACGCCACTTCAATTCGATTTCGGCCCGGGGAAGATTACGCCGGAGGTTCACTATACGGCGGAACGCGGCTACGGATTCGAAGACGATACAGGGGGCAAGCCGCCGCTGTACTTTTCGATCCAAGTGCCGGAAGAGGGCAACTACCGGGTGACGGTGACTTTCGGCAGCGCTACCGCCGCATCGGTCACTACGGTGAAGGCGGAGTTGCGGCGGCTGATGGTGGAAAAGGTGGCGACCGAGCCGGGCAAGTTCGAAACGCGCACGTTCCTGGTGAATATCCGCCGGCCGCAAATCGCGGGGGATGGCGAAGTGCGGCTGAAGGAGCGCGAGAAGACCACCGAGGCGTGGGCGTGGGACGACCGACTCACGCTGGAGTTCACCGGCAGCAGTCCGGCGTTTACGCACATCGAGGTGGCAAAGGCGGGCAATGTTCCGACGCTGTATATTGCCGGGGATTCCACGTCTACCGACCAGCCGAAGGAGCCGTTCAACAGTTGGGGACAGATGCTGACGCGCTTCTTCACGCCGGAGATCGCGGTGGCTAACAATGGCGAATCGGGCGAATCGCTGCGCGGTTTTCTGGGCGAGCACCGGTGGGCGAAGGTGATGAGCGTCATCAAGCCGGGCGATTGGGTGTTTATTCAGATGGGACACAACGACCAGAAGGAGCGCGGCGAGGGCGTGGGCGCATTCACCACGTACAAGGACACGCTGAAGCGCTTCATCGCCGATACGCGGCAGCATGGCGCGACGCCGGTCGCGATCACGCCGGTGAATCGCCTGACCTTCGGGCCGGACGGCAAGATCACCAATAGTCTGGGCGATTATCCGGAGGCGGTGCGGCAGGCGGCGCGCGAAGAGAACGTCGCGCTGATCGATCTGAACGCCATGAGCAAGCCGTTTTACGAGGCGATGGGGCAGGTGGATGCGCACCGCGCCTTCGCCGGCAGCGACACGACGCACCACAGCGACTATGGCAGCTACGAACTGGCCAAGTGCATCGTGCAGGGGATCAAAGACGCCAAACTGCCGATTGCGAAGTTCCTGGTGAATACGCCGGTATTCGACCCGGCGCATCCCGATCCGTTTGGGAAATTCGATATTCCGGCCGAGCCCAATGGGAAAGTGGAGACGCCTTATGGTCATTAATCGCGCCCTTCGACTGCTTGCCATGTGCGGTGTTTCGTGGATGGCGGCGCAGACGCAGGAGAGCCAGCCGACAATCTATGTGGTGGGCGATTCCACCGCCAGCAATGCGAACCATCGCGGGTGGGCTGACCCTTTCGCGGATTATTTCGACCCTGCGAAGGTAAACGTGGTGAATCGCGCGCGAGCCGGGCGCAGCGCCCGGACATTTTTCAACGAGGGCCTGTGGGAAGCGGTGCGGGACAATCTGAAGCCCGGCGATTATGTGCTGATTCAGTTCGGGCACAATGACGGCGGTGCGCCGGACCGGCCTCCCGGGCGCGGCGACCTGCCGGGCATTGGCGAAGAGACTCAGGACATCACTACGCCGGCGGGCAAACAGGAAACGGTCCACACGTTCGGCTGGTATCTGCGCCAGTTCGTGAACGATACCAAGGCCAAGGGCGGCACCGCGATTATGCTTTCGCCCACGGTGCGCAATATCTGGACGGGCGCCAGCGTGGAGCGGCAGATGGGCCACTTCGCGCAATGGTCGCAGGAGGTGGCGAAGGCGGAGGGGCTGGTGTTTCTGGATGAATCCAACGCTATCGCCGACCAGTACGAGAGGATGGGGCCGGAAAAAGTGAAGGCGCTGTTCCCGCAGGATCACACGCACACCAGCCCGGAAGGCGCGGACCTGAACGCTTCCCTTGTGGTGGCGACGCTGAAGGGTGCGCGTTCGCCGCTGGTGGCGTTCTTATCGGAAAAGGGCAGGGGAGTGGCGGCGTATCCGGCGGCGTTGAACACCAGCCCAGCGTCGCTGCGGCTGCCGGCGCCGGCGAATCCAAGCCTGCCAACGCTGTTTCTGATCGGCGATTCCACAGTGCGCAACGGGCGCGGCGATGGGGCGAACGGCCAATGGGGATGGGGCGAGCCGCTGGTGGATCACTTCGATACCGCCGAAAATCAATGTGGTGAACCGCGCGGTGGGCGGATTGAGCAGCCGCACGTATCTGACCGGCGGCCACTGGGAGCGCGTGCTGGCCATGCTCAAGCCGGGCGATTTTGTGATGATGCAATTCGGGCATAACGATTCGGGGGCGCTGGACGACGCGGCGCGCGCGCGAGGCACGTTGAAGGGCACGGGCGACGAGACGCGCGAGATCGATAACCCGATTACCAAACAGCACGAAGTGGTCCACACGTACGGCTGGTATCTGAAAAAGTTCATCGCAGACACGCGGGCCAAGGGCGCGACGCCCATCATGTGTACGCTGATTCCGCGCAAGATCTGGAAAGACGGCAAAATCGCGCGCAATAAGCAGGACTACGCGGGTTGGGCCGAGGCGGTGGCGGCGGAGGAGCGCGTGCCGCTGATCGACCTGAACGAGACGATCGCCGCGCGGTACGACGAACTGGGGCCGGAAAAAGTGGAGCCGCTGTTCGGCGACCCGCACACGCACACCAGCCGCGCGGGCGCGGAGTTGAATGCCGAGATCGTGATCGCGGGGCTGAAGAAACTGCCGGACGATCCGCTGGCGAAGTACATCAAAGCGCAGTAAAGTGCACTTACTTTGACAAATCGCCAACAGGGCGGATCGCCGGCGTTATACTGATTCCGGATTCCGACTATGGCACTCTACATCTGCGGATTCGGCGCGCTGCTATTTGCACAGACGCAGCGTCTCGATGTCGCCGTGCTACGGGATACGGGCCGGTTCGAGGATGTTCGCGTGTCGAAGGAGAAGGGTAAAATGGGCGGCATTGTCTTGCGCTTTGCCGTTGTCGAGCGACGACCGATTCAATGAATGACGGCGGGCGGAGTCAGCCGAACTCGGGACCGGCAATGGCATATTGCGCCGACGGGACGCCCGGGGGAACGTACCCGCGCAAATACATGCGCGTGAAGCGGCGTTCTTCGTGAAAGCCCGCCGATTGCAGGAAGGCGAGCCATGGGCCGGCGGCCGTGCCGGCGTCGATGGCGACGTTGCGGCCGTGCAGGCTGGAGAGACAGCCGGCGGCCAGATCCCGGGCTGCCTCGACGTCCGCGGCCACCACCGGTCCCCACTGGTAGTAGAGATGACCCGGGCGTCCGAAAGTGTAGCCGCGCAGGCCGGCCGCGCCACCGGCCACCCAGGCGCATTCGGGGGCGCGCGCCCATAGCGCCGCCAGCAAGCGGCTGCGATCCGCGCCGAAGACCGCGCGATCCCAACGGTAGACTGCGGGCAAATCGCCTTCCACCATGCGGCGCGCGGCTCGCACGGGCTCGGGGAAAAGGGCGCTATCGATGGTTGCTTTGAGGCGGACCAGGCTGGAATGCGCCTCGAAACCGAATCGCCGGTAGAGCGGCTCTCCGGCCGGGGTCGCGTCCAGACCGACGCAGGGCACGTGGGCTACACGCGAAAGCGCCTCGGCGAGAAGTTTGGAGCCCAGCCCCGCACCGCGCGCGGCGGGGTCCACCAGCATCATCGCGATCCATGCCAGGGAGCCGTAGCGGATCCATGTCGCGGTGCCCAAAACGGCGACGGACCGCACCATCGCGACTCCGCCGCTGCCCGGCGTATCCAGGAAGACGCGCCAGTCCTGTTCCAGTTGATTCCATCCACAGGCGCGGCAGAGGCGCAGACCGCCGGCGATGTGGCCGGCCGTCATCGTGGCGAGAACCGGGGGCGCGAGCACCGCTACTGCGCCTCGACGAACTGTTTGAGCCACACCATGAGTTCGGATGCCTTCTCGGGAGAATCCGCCTCGACGAACAGGCGCAGCACCGGCTCGGTGCCGGAGAAGCGCACCAGGGCCCAGTTGTCGTTGCCCAGGTAGAACTTGGTCCCATCCAGATGCGAGAGCCTGACAACCGGGTAGGCGCCGATGTGCGTGCACGGGGCGTCTTCGCAACTGCCGCGGCACGGCGACGCGCATCTCGGGCGTGGCGGGAAGCTTTCTTCCATGCATACAGGCGGCCGGTGAGGTCGTAGACGGCGGTGCGCAATTGCGAAATCTTCTTGCCGGTGCGGGCCAGCATCTCGACGACCAGCGCGGAGGCGAAGATGCCGTCTTTGCCCAGGATGTGGCCGCGAATGGTCAGCCCGCCGCTGGATTCGCCGCCCAGCAGGGCATTGTGGGCCACCATGGCTGGCGATATGCTTGAAGCCGACCGGCACCTCGTAGCACTTCTCGCCAAGGCGATGCGCCAGCCGGTCCAGCAGATGCGTGGTGGCCAGGTTGCGCACCACGCCGCCGCGTTCGCCGCGGACCTCGTGCATATACCAATACAGCAGCAGCAGGATGTCGTTGATCGGTGATGTATTCGCCGCGCTCGTCCACGATCGCGATGCGGTCGGCGTCGCCATCGGTGGCCAGCCCGAGGTCGTAGTCGATCTTCGCGCATCGTGGAGGTGAGCAGGCGCAGCGCCTCCAGGTTGGGCGCGGGCGAGCGGCCGCCGAACAGCGGGTTGTGGCGCTCGTGAATGAACGTCACCCGGCAGCGCGCCTCGGTGAGGATCGTGCCCAGCGTGAGCTGGCCCACGCCGTACATCGGATCGACGATGACCTTGAGGCCGGCGTTGCGGATGGCCTCGCAGATCGATCAGCGTTTCCACCGCATCGACGTATTCGTTGGTGAAATCGCCGTGCCGCACGATGCCGGCTTCCAGCGCGATGTCCAGGTCCATCTTGATGACCTCCTCCAGGGTGAGCCGGTTGGTCTCGGCTTGGATCTGCCGGGTCTCGTCGTCCAGCAGCAGCGAGCCATCGCTGTGGAAGACCTTGAGGCCGTTCCACTCCGGCGGATTGTGGCTGGCGGTAAACGCCAGGCCATAGGCGGCGCTTCTGAGACGCCGTGGCGTAGGTGATGAGCGGCGTCGGCGCGTCTTCGCTCAGCAGCGTCGACCGGGATATTGTTGCCGCGCGAAGACCTCGGCGGCGGCTTCCGCCGCCGCGGTTGGAGAGGAAGCGGCGGTCATAGCCGATGAGCACGCCGCGCTTTTCCTGGCCCCGGCGCGTGATCTCGTTGGCGAGCGCCTGCGACAAGCGGCGGACATTGTGCAGCGTGAAGCCTTCGCCGATGATCGCCCGCCAGCCGCCGGTGCCAAAGGCGACCTGGTTCTGCTCCTCCTCGCGGCGCGGACGGAACAGGCGCTTCTGCAGGATGAACTCGGCCTGCTCCAGGTCCTCGGCGCGTGTTGATGCCCTGGATTTCGTCCGGGTCGCAGATCTGATAGCTCTCCACCCGCAGGCCCGAGCGGATGAGCTCGTGCACGCAATCGGTCAGATGATAATCGCCGTCTTGGGCGACGGCGAGAGCTTCTCCAGGGCGGAGAAGATCGCCGGCGGCAGCGACGATGTAGGCGCCGACGTTGAGCTCGTGGATTTCGCGCACGGCGGGCGAGGCTTCGGTCTCTTCGATGATGTCCATGATGCGCCCCGCGGCATCGCGAATGATGCGGCCATAGGGCAGGGGCTGGTCCATCATGGCGGTCAGCAGCGTCAGGTGCGCCTTGCTGCAGGGCGTGCCGGTTGAGCAGGCCGCGAATGGACGCCGGGCCGGAACAGGGGCGTATCGCCGTAGAGGATCAGCAGGTTGCCCTCGAAATCCGCAAGGTCGCGCGCCGCCTGCAACACCGCGTGGCCGGTGCCCAGCTGGCTCTCCTGAATCACATAATGGTAGGCGGCGCCCAGGTGGGCGCGGACATCGTCCTTGCGGTAGCCCACCACAATGGCGATATCTTTGGCGGGCACCACTTCCAGGGCGTTCTGGAGCACGCATTCCAAAACGCTGCGGTCTCCCAGGGGGCTCAGCATGATGGAGCGGCCCTCCGCATCGAGGGCATCCTTGCCGGCAGCGAGAATCACCGCCTTGCGGTGCGGCGTTTGCTTATCCATATTTCCAAGGTCCGATATTCGGAGAAAAATGTCTAGTCCGGGCGCAGGGCTCCAGGGTCGCGCGCCTTTTATGTTACTGAGAGGAAGAGTAGGGGCCAAGCGGGACCGACACGCTGACCGGCGTTCCGCGGTAGGCGCCTGCGAGGTAGGGCGAAAGCGTCTGGTATGAGAAGCCCGAGATTTGAACCACGAGGCGATAGTTGGCGGTTCCCCCATCGGCGGTGGAGACGGCGACCATCGACGGAGCCAGTCCAAAGGAGGGCGTGCGCCCGGCAGGCGCGGAGGGTTGCAGGTAGAGGACCATGTTTTGAATCGCGGCGCTATCGGTGGGATCGGTCGCGGCGCCCCAACGGGCTGCCGCGCGGGCACGCTCCACGATGGCCTGCTGGATGAACAGGAACTGTCCGCAATCCGCGATGGCGAGCAGGAGCGCCAGGAAGATCAGGCCGATCAGGGTCAGTTCTACCAGGGTGCCGCCCCGGCGGCTCCTCTTCCACCCCGATACCGCCTTGGATTTCGCTGCGCGCTCAAGCATGGCGGGTTCCTCAAGCCGGCGCCCACACGCCCTGATACCGATACGTAACCTGGGGTTTACCAGTGAGCGTGAAGCTTCCGAAGAGGGCATTGATGGTGTATCCGGTGATGGATACCTGCACGGTACGCGGCACTCCATTGGCGAAACTCACTTTCAAATTCACATGTTTCGCGGCGAGCCCGGCGACCGCCGGCGTACTGCCGCCGGCCGGATTTCCATAGACCACCATGCGCTGTACGGCCGACAGAAATGCGCTGGAAGGCGTTGGCGAGGCGGAGTCGTACGGAACCAGGGAAGCGTAGCGGGCGCCTTGCGCGACTGCCGTTTGCAGCTTATCGTACTGAATCACCGCATAGCCGACTTCGAACGTGCCGGAGAAGGTGGCCAGTAATACGCCCGATCCCAGGGCGAATTCGACCACCGCGATGCCCTTTCGCCCGCGACGCCAGTGTCTCATTGCACCACCTGCACCGTTGTCGCGCCCGTAGATCCACCGGCCGAGGGTCCGGAATTACCGATGTTATAAGGACCGACATAAAGCGCGCAATAAGGACTGTTACCGTTGGTGTTCTTCTTGTAGTAACTACTGGGGGAGCCATCGGCCAGGAGCAGGAATACGCCGTAGCCTACCACGTTGGTGTGTGACGGATCGACCGGGTCCACGATGGCCACGGGGAGCAATCGCCTGCCGTTGTGGCCGGCGGCGGCCATATATTCTCCGGGTGTGTTGTGAGTGGTATCGCTATCCTGGCTCGCCCGCTCATCCAGATATCCTGCTTCGGATTGTTTGTTCCCCGACGAAAGATATGGATCCAGATTCATGCCTACAGACAGCGGCGCGAGCTGTGTGCCGTTCAAAACAGCGCTGGCAATGGCGCTATTACTGTTGCTGCCCCAATAACCATGGTAGGAAGAACCCCAGTTATCCACAACAGCCATAAGCGAGGCATCCGAATCATCGGGGCAGGGATCCGAATTGAAGCACTTACTCGGATTGCCGGGTCCGCAACCGCTCCTGTTACTGTTGAACGTGGGCCAGTGGATGGAATACGAGTTTCCGGGGACGAAGCCGAAATTGGGGCCTGCGCCGGCGGTGCTGACCGCGGTGTAGGGAGCCAGGCCGTTGCTGATGGACGTGATCGGGATCTGCCCGGCGACCGCGGTGGCCTTAACGGCAAAGCTGTTTTGGCCGGTCAGGCAGGGAAGAAAGTACAAAGGCACCGGAACGCTGGCGGTAACCTTGACAAAGGAGTATCCCGCGGCCGGATTCGGATTGGCGGCCCATGGGCCGTGGGACGCCGCGGCAAAGGTTACCGATGGACCGGCTAACGCTGGTGGTTCCAAAGTTCCACTTATTGCCGGAAGCAGCGATGGCGCTCGCGGCATTCTGTATGCCGGTGGTGGTACCATCGAGCGCCATCGCGCCGGCCAGGGCTGCGGCGTCGGCATAGACCTGGATTTCGTTTTTGACGATAAACACCCTGCCTAAGTCGACCGCCAAGCCGGCTACCGCGATGACGCCGGCGGCGGTTAATGCCATGGTGACCAGCACGAACCCGCTCCGCCGGGTGAGCGGCAGGAACACAAAAGGCTGCGTATCATCTTCATGCCACCTGACCCTATAAGAACATAGGGGGTGCGGGCAGGAAATCGGGTAAGCGCTCTAATGTGAAGGGGACTTCGCCCTTACACGTGAGACTATTCAGCCAGTCATTTTGTTTTGCAACGGATGCCTTACATTCGATGTTAATGTTACTTAGCCCGAGTTATTCCAGCGGAAGGAACGTATACTGGCATCAGCTATGAAACGGACCAGGCACTTTGCAGCCGCCATGCTGCTATCACTGGGCCTGCTTGGCCAGGCCAGCCAGTCTCCCGTCAGCGGAAGCTGCCAAAATGGCGGAACCTTTCCCGACTGCGTGGGAGGAGAAACCGTCTTCACCAGTACGAAGTACACCGGACAGGTTCACGTCAAGGTAACCAACAGCTCCGGAGAAGTAATCGATGACGGTTATTACAGTACCACCAGCGACGGGGTTCTCAGCTTCTTCGAGAACCTGTCCTTTGCCGATACTTACACCATTGCGATCAACGGCCAGGTGGTCCTGACCGTGACGACCCGGTGACGGTCCGGATCCGTTAGAAATGGCAGTGCGCGATGGACACGGTTCGCATTGCACTGGCCAATCTCAGGTTTCCGGCGACACCGGACCCAGGGTTTCTCGAATGCGCCCGGTCCGCCATCGGGGCGGCTGCCGCGAGGGCAAACGTCGCGGTGATTCTCGGCAGCGAGCGGATCGTGGATGGCGCGCTGCGAATTACCGCGTTGGTGTTCCATGCGGATGGCTCGCTCGGCGGTGTTCAGGATAAGGTCCAGCTTGACCCTTCGGAAGAGGGCACGTATTCGCCGGGCTCGGGCAGGCGGAACTTCCAGGTTGGTCCGTTGACATTCGGCATTGCCATCTGTCACGAAGGCCGGCGGTATCCGGAAACCGTGCGGTGGGCCGTACGGGAAGGAAGGGTTGCTGATGGCGGACATCGATATCGCCGCGGCCACCGGATTGCTTGCCGCGCGGTACAAGCCCACCGGCTGAAATCAATAATAAAATTGGAGCCTTGGAGGAGCCATGAATTCCGAAATGTTACACGACCTGGCCCGGCATCAGGTTTGGGCCGACGGGGCGCACTGGAGAGCGCTTCATGAAAATCCCGCATTGCTGGACGATGCCGAGATCCGCTCGCGGCTGAACCACATCCTGACGGCGGCGAAAATGCTGACCATGCTGGCTCGCGGTGGGGCGCCGGACCCGGCTGGAGCGCAGCCCATCGAGTCCGTGGATCAATTGGAAGCTGCCATGGAACAGGCCAATGCGGATTTCTGCAAAGCGCTGGGGGAGGTGGATCTCGATAAGATGATCGCGCTGCCGCGCGGGCCGCAAGGTCCGTTTGAGACACCGGCGTGGGTGCTGCTGTTGCAGGCGCTGACGCACAGCCAGCATCACCGCGGACAGAACGCGTCGCGGATGCGCCAGCTCGGGGGGAAACCGCCGATGACGGACTTTATCGTGTGGTATGCCACGGGGCGGCCGTAGCGTTCGTTTTGCGAGCGGTGCGCGGGGCTAGAATGATCGGTGCCATGCGCATTCGATCGGTTTTTCCCGCAGGGATCGCCTTGTTGCACCTGATTGCGGGAGTCCTGGTGCTGTCAGCCCAGGAGCATACGGTTTGGCATTTGGGGAATTTCGATCATACGGCGGCCGAGTTCGGCGGCCGGGTGGGAAACCAGCCGGTAGTGGTGGATGCCGGCGCACCGGATGCAGCCAGGAATTGGCCGGCTTCGCAAGCCGGAACGCTGAACGCCTCCGCGGGCCCGCAATCGCATTCGCGCGCGATCCAATTTCGTCTCGACGAGGCTCCGCAGGGAACGTTTGCGCTGGATCTTGCGGTGATGGCCGGCAATCCCCGCGTACCGCGCCTGGAACTGGACCTCAACGGCGCGCCGCGCGTGGGCCTATCTCGACCGCCGGCTGAGTTATCACGCCGAAGGACGCGCCGATTCGCCGATCAACGCCGAAGCCCGGGTGCGCATTCCCGTTCCCGCCGCGCGCTGCGGCAGGGCGGCAATGTGCTCCGCATCACCGCGGTGGACGACGTGCCAGACGCCAATGGCGATTCGCAAATCACTTGGGACGCGCTGGCGCTGGTGCGCGGCGAAGCCTCCGCCGCGCCGACCCGATGTGACCGTGGAGCCAGGCTACTTCTTCGCTGCAGCGAGACGGCGGCCTGCGCGAATCGGTTGCGGTGACGGTCACTACCGCGGAGATCGTCTCACGCGGCAACCTGACCTTGAACCTGGCCGGCGCGGCCTATCATGCCGACCTGACCCCGGCCCGCTTCGGCCAGCAGCGCTTCGAATTCTGGGTTCCGGAGTTCGCGGCGGGAACCGAAGCGCGCGTTTCGGTCCAGGCTCAACGGCGCGAGCTCCGAGCATGTCGAACGGCTGACGCCGAAACGCAAGCTCACGGTCTACATCGTCCCGCACACGCATCTGGATATCGGCTTCACCGATTACCAGCCGAAGATCGAGGAACTGCAGAACCGCAACCTGGACCGCCTGCTGGAAGAGATGCGCCACGACGCCGATTTGCGCTTCTCGCTGGATGGCGCATGGCTGGCGGAGCAGTACCTGCGCACGCGCTCGGCCGCCGCGCAGCGGGAATTCCTGGACGCGGTGCGCGCGGGCCGCATTTCCATTCCCGCGCAATACGTGAACCTGATGGCCGGAGGCGCCAGCCTGGAAACGCTGGTCCGCTCGCTCTACGCGGGCCGCGCGCTCAACCGCAATGCGGGCCGGCACAGCGACGTCGCGAACATCACCGACGTGCCGGCGTATCCGTGGGCGTATGCCTCCGTGCTGGCCGCCGTCCGGAGTAAAGTATTTCGCCGCCGGGGCGAACGACGACCGCGGCCCGCAGCCTCTCTACGGGCGCTGGCAGACGCGCTCGCCCTTCTGGTGGCAGGGTCCGGACGGCGCGAAAGTGCTGATGGCGTACACGCGCCAGTATTCGAACCTCTGGTTCGTCTGCGGCCTGCCGCCGGCGCGAGGCCGGCTGCCGCGAAAGCCTGCCCACATTTTTTCAGACCTTCGAATCGCCTGGCTACCTGCCCGACACCGTGTTGATGTTCGGCAGCCAACTGGAAAACACCGACCTGATTCCCGGTGAAGGCGAGTTCGTGCGCAACCTGGAACGCCAAGTACTCCTGGCCGCACCTGCAACTGGCCACCTTTCCGGATTACTTCGATCTGATCGCGAAAAAGTACGGCGACCGTCTCGAAACCGTGCGCGGCGATTTCGGCCCGTATTGGGAAGACGGCATCGGCACCGATGCGCAGTATGCCGCGCTGTACCGCGCAGACCGAAAGCCGCGCGCCCGCGGTGGAGACGCTGTCCTCGTTGGCCGCCCTTCAGAATGCCGCATGGGCGCCGCCGCTGGAGAGCGTTCGCCGCCTGTGGCGCGATCTGATTCTCTACGCCGAGCACACCTACACCTCCTCCGGCGGCTATTCCAGGCCCGATAGCGAACAGAGCGTGCGCCAGATCGAGACCAAGCATTTCCACGTGGACGATGCCCGCGAGACGGCGCATTGGATCGCGCAGGAATCCATGAGCCGGTTGCTGGATTCCATCCGCGTCGCGCCGCCCGCGATGGTGGTGTTCAATTCGCTGGCGCACGAGCGCAGCGGCCTGGTGGAACTCGATCTTTCGAATGGGATGCAGTCCTGAAGGACGACGAGCGGCGCGACGGTCCGCGCTGGAGAATGTCCACGGCGGCAGCGGATACCGGCGCGTGCGCTTCCTGGCCGCGAAGATTCCCGCGATGGGATATCGCGTCTACCGGCTGGAAAGAGGACCGGTGGCGAATGCAGCGCGAGAAGAAGTCCGGCAACGCCATCGAGAACGCGTTCTACCGTGTGACGGTCGATCCGCAGCGCGGCGGCGTTGCCAGCATTTTCGATAAACAGCTCGGCCGCGAACTGGTGGATTCCGCGAGCCCTTACCTGCTGGGGCAATATCTGCACGTGTCCGGAGGCGAGGGCACGCGGTTGATTCACATTACCGAGCACTTGCCCACAGCGAAGCTCACGGTGAGCTCCTTCGGGCGGCGCGGCGATGGTGAACGCCCGGACGACGCCGTGGGGACGACCTTGACCTACCGCGTGAGCGGACCCGACGCGCCGGAGATCGCCGTGGAGATCCGCCTGTTCGATGGCGAAAAGAAGATCGAGATTCGCAATCGCCTGACCAAGGATCCGGTGGACCAGAAAGAGGCGGTCTACTTCGCTTTCCCCTTCGCCGCGCCGAATCCGGAATTCGAATACGAGGGGCAGACCGGCACGGTGAATCCCGCGCGCGACGAACTGGCGGGCGGTTGCCGCGAATGGTATACGGGCGGGCGCTGGTCGCGCGTGAGCGGCGGCGGCATGAGCGCGGCCGTGATCCCGCTCGATGCGCCGCTGGTGACGTTCGGCGATATCAATCGAGGACTCTGGCCGGAGAAGTTCGACCCGCGCTCTGCCACCATCTTCTCCTACGCGTTGAACAACTACTGGCACACCAATTTTCCGCGCGTGCAGAGCGGCGAGTTCCATTTCGATTACGTACTCACCAGCGGGGCCACGCTGGACCCGGCGGCACTGAGCCGCCTGGGTCGCGAAGCCCTGACGCCGCTCGAATCGGACGAACTGACGCGCAACGATAAAGTGGGGCTGCGCGGCTCGCTGCCCGAAACGGCCGGATCGTTTCTGAGTCTCAGCGGCGATGGCGTGGAGATGGAAACGCTCAAGCCCGCCGAGGATGGCAACGGCTACATCGCCCGGCTGGTGGAAACCGCCGGCCGCTCCGGCACGGCACGCCTTCGTCGGGCCTGCTCCGGATCGATCGCGCCTGGAGGTGCAACGCCGTGGAGGATAATCAGCAAGAGGTCGCCGTGGGCGGAAACGGGGTGGAGGTTGCGATGACTCCCCACTCTATCGCGACGGTGCGCCTGCTGCTGCACCCTGCGAGGTAAATGCGATGGCCGACAAATTCAATCGGCGGTGGTTTCTGAGGCAGGCGGGGCTGGGGCTCGCCGCGGCTCCGGTTTTGCGTGCCGCGCGCCGGCCGAATATCGTGCTCATCTATGCCGACGACGTGGGCTATGGGGACATCGGGTGTTACGGCGCAACGGCGGTGCGCACGCCGAACCTGGACCGGATTGCCGGCCAGGGAGTTCGCTTCACCAATGCTCACGCTACGGCGGCCACCTGCACGCCGTCGCGTTTTTCCCTGCTCACCGGGGAGTATGCCTGGCGGCAGGAAGGCACCGGCATTCTGCCGGGCGATGCGCCTTTGATTATTGCGCCGGGCAGGCTGACGCTGCCGGGAATTCTGCGCTCGGCGGGATATCGCACGGGCGTGGTGGGCAAGTGGCATCTGGGACTGGGGGCGGGGAAGATCGACTGGAACGGAGAAATCACGCCCGGGCCCAACGAGATCGGCTTCGATTATTCCTTCATCATTCCGGCCACGCCGGACCGCGTGCCCTGCGTATTGGTGGAGAATCACCGGGTGGTAAATCTCGATCCCGCCGACCCGATTTCGGTGAGCTACCAGCAGGCGTTTCCGGGCGAACTTACCGGCCGCGACCATCCCGAGCTGTTGAAGATGAAGCCTAGCCACGGGCACGATGGCGCCATTGTGAACGGAGTGAGCCGCATCGGTTTTATGCAGGGCGGACGCAAGGCGCTGTGGGTGGACGAGAATTTCGCGGACATCCTGACAACCAAGGCGACCGCCTTTGTGGATGCGCACCGGCAGGAGCCGTTCTTCCTGTATTATGCCGCGCACGAAATCCACGTACCGCGAATGCCCAACGCCCGCTTCGCAGGCTCGACCGGCATGGGTCCGCGAGGCGATTCCATTGCGGAACTGGACTGGTGCGTCGGACGCATTCTGGACGCGCTGGAGCGCAACGGCCTGACGCGCGATACGCTGGTCCTGTTTTCCAGCGACAACGGGCCGGTGCTGGACGACGGCTATCGCGATCAGGCGGCGGAACGCGTGGGAACGCACAAGCCCGCAGGCGTGTATCGCGGAGGCAAGTACAGCAATTTCGAAGGCGGAACGCGCGTGCCGCTGATGGCCCGCTGGCCCGGGCAGATTCGCGCGGACTCCGTCTCGCCCGCCCTGGTGAGCCAGGTGGACCTGCTGGCGAGCCTGGCGGCACTCACCGGAAAAGCGCCGCCCGCCGCGGCCGCGCTGGACAGCCGCAACCTGCTGCCCGTGCTGCTGGGCCGCACTCCGCGGGGACGGGACAGCCTCACCGAATACGCCGGCGCGCTCGCTGTCGTACAGGGCGATTGGAAACTGATTGAGGGCAGCAAGGGCCCGGCGTTCAACGCGCAAACGGGAACCGAACTGGGCAACAGACCGGCGCCGCAGCTTTATAATATCCGCACCGATCCGGGGGAGAAGATCGATGTGGCCAAAGAGCATCCGGACCTTGTCACCAGAATGACTGCGCTGCTGGAGAAGATCAAACGCTCACCCAAAGATTAGGAGTGCCGCCATGCCGGAACCCATCGATCGTCGAGCCCTTTTGACCGGAACGCTGGCGGGGGCGGCGTTCGGCGCGCGCAGCCGGCGCAGCCCCATCCGCGCCGAACATCCTGCACATCATGACCGACCAGCAGCAGTGGGCCACCATCGCCGGACGGTCGGAGTGCCGCACGCCCAACCTGAACCGTCTGGTGGATTCCGGCATGACGTTCGAGCGCTCCTACACGCCCTCGGCGGTCTGTTGTCCGGCGCGCGCGATGATGCTCTCAGGCGCTTATCACTGGCACAACGGAGTCTATAACCAGGTGCATTCGCCGCCTTCGGTGCATCGCGACATGAATGCGGACGTGGTGCTCTACTCGCAGCGCCTGCGCGACGCCGGCTACCGGCTGGGCTACGTGGGGAAATGGCATGCTTCGTACGTGCGGACGCCGCTGGATTTCGGATTCCACGAAGTGGCCGACCTGGAAGGCTGCGATCCGAAACTCATCCGGCAGTTGAACACCAACCCTGACCGCGTGGAACGCGCGGGGCGGCCTGCGGACCGTGGCGCAGCGCCAGATGCAGTGGCCCGGTTCCGAGCCATTCACCATGTGGGGCTATCGCGAGGGGCCGGAAGAGGCGACCGCGCCGTACTATCGCGCCGAGTGCGCCATCCGCATGATGCGGCGCTTTGCCCGCGCGAGCCAGCCCTGGCATCTGGAGGTCCAATTCGTGCAGCCGCACGATCCCTATCTGCCGCTCAAGCAGTATCTGGACCGGTATGACCCCGCGGCCATCCGCGTGCCGGCCAGCTTTTCCGATACCTTCGAGGGCAAACCCGGCCTGCACCGGCGCGAATCCGAGACGTGGGGGCACGTCACGCCGGACGATTACCGCAACGGGCGCGCGCACTACTACGCCTTCACCGAGCAGGTGGACGCGCAGATCGGCCGCGTGCTGGATGCGCTGCGGGAAAGCGGACAGGAAGACAACACCATCGTGGTCGCCACCACGGACCACGGCGACATGGCGGGAGCGCATCGCATGTGGATCAAGGGCTGGATTCCGTACGAGGAGGCGTATCGCGTACCGCTGATCGTGCGCTGGCCGGGGCACACGAAGGCCGGAAGCCGCAGCGACCGGCTGGTGCAGACTCACGACCTGGCCCATACCTATGTGGCCGCCGCGGGCGCGCGGCCCATGCCTTACGCCGATGGCCGGTCGCTGCTGCCGCTGTTTGACGACCCGCGGGCCAAGGCGTGGCGCGACCAGATCCTGTGCGCTTACTACGGCGGAGAATTCCTGTATACCCAGCGAATCGCGATTACCGACCGGTTCAAGTACGTATTCAACGGGTTCGACATCGACGAATGCTACGACCTGGCCGAAGACCCCGAAGAGATGCGCAACCTGGTGAGTACGCGGCGAGAAGCGCGCCAACGTGGACGATATGCGCGCCCGGCTGTACGAACTGATGAACCAGTTCGACGATCCCTACGGCGACATGAAACAGGCCTCCGCGCCGATGCGCGGCGACCGCTATTGCGCGCCGCGGTACCTACCGCGGGGCAAACGATTGGGGTAGACGGTGCGCGGATCTACACCGATTTCAGCATCTCGTCCCACGTAACTTCGCGCTTCTGCTGATACGCCAGGCGGCCCAGAATCGCCGCCAGGGTGGCATCGGCGGCGGCCTGCGCCAAATTATACGGCGCCTGCTCCCGAATACTGGTAAAGAAGGCCTCCACCGCGTCAATGGTGATCTCGCGCTTGGAGTTGCGCCGCTCGATCAGGCTGGAATCCGTCAGATCGTCGGCATTCTTATACGGCGAGTTGGCAATCGGTCCGTGCAGTTTGTAGTAAGTGCGCGCCGTCTCCAGCATGCCCGCGGACCCGTAGAACTGTTCCTTCACATCGCGGAAACCGGCGGTATGCTTGACGCTGATCAGCCAGCCTTCGATGCCGTTCGGATAGGTGTAGGCGATCTCGTGATGGTCGGAATCCTGATCGCCATACGCCAGCGGATAGCGCAAGCCGCCGGCGCCGCGCGCGCTCAGCGGATGTTGGTCGCCGGCGAACCAGTTCAGCATATCGATACCGTGGCAGTCCTGCTCCACGATTACGCCGCCCGATTGCGCCATCCAACTTCCCCAGCGGCGGATCTTCTCTTCCTCTGTGGGAGGCGCGGCGGGAGCGTTGCCGGGCTTGGGCGGCGTTCCGCCCAGCACCCAGTAACTCATCATCATTTTGATCTCGCCCACTTTGCCCGACTTGGCGTACTGCATGGCAGTCAGGTATTCCGGGCTGAAGCGCTGCTGCAAGCCGAACTGGATGGTCTTGGATTTGTCCGCCGCGCCGCTGGCCGCCAGCAGGCGCTTCACGCCCGCCACATCGGCGCCCGCGGGCTTCTCGCAATAGATGTGCTTGCGAGCCTTGACAGCGGCTTCGAAATGCTCCGGGTGCAGGTAGACGGGGGTAGTAATCAGCACCGCGTCGATATCCGCCTGCGCCAGCAATTCGTGATAGTCGCGGTACACGGTGGCCGCGTCACCGCCCGGGATCTTCGTCTTGCCGTTATCGATCCGGTCCTGGAAGATGTCGCAGATGGCCGCCAGGCGCGTGCCAGAGGCGTTCGCCATGTGGGTGCCGACATAAGTGCCGCGACCGCCGGTGCCGATGACGCCGAAGGATATTGCCGAGTTGGCCTGATATCCGAAAGCGGTTTCCGGCTTCACCAGCAGGATTCCGCCGGCCACACCGGCCAGCGCCTGCCGCCTGCTGAAGTTGCTCATCGTCCTTCCTCCTTCGGAATCAGGGCTCGCCAGATGGGGCGGACCCACTCGTCTTTGGCTATGTCGTAAACGATAAAATCGGAATCGAACTGCCAGTAAGTCCACGCCCATCCCAGCGATTCGGCCGTGCGTGCGACGTGGGATGTATAGCGGACACGCGATTCCATGTCCGCCCCGCCCCGGTCGTAGGCCCCGAACTCGCCCAACAGGATCGGCCGGTTCTGACCCTTGGACCACTGCTGCACGCCGGCAAAATCTTCCGCGACCTTCTGCTTTTCGGCGTCGGAGCCCCATGCGATGCCCGAGAGTTTGGCCGTGGCCGCATTCCAGGGGGCGCCCTGGTGCGTGAAATTCATGGGAAGGTAATAATGCACCGTGACGATGAGATTGCGGTCGCTTTCCGGCAGTTGCAGTTTGTCCAGGTAACGAATGTTATTCCACGACGCGGGGCCGACCACCACGTTCCGCCGGGGATTCGATTTGCGAATGATGGCCAGCGATTCCTTGAGCCAGGCATTCCACAGTTCGGGGGTCACCTGACTGTTGGGTTCGTTCAGGATCTCGAACACGACGCTGCTGGGCGCATCCTTATAGTGTTCGGCCACCTGTTCCCAGAACGCCATCAGCCGGGGCTTGCACGCCTCCGCGTCCTTGCCGCAAACGCCGTAGTCGTGCTCGTCGAGAATCACCGTGAGCCCGTTCGTCACAGCGTTTTTCACGACCCAGTCGAGGGTCTTGAACCACGCCGCGTCCAGACGGTGCTGGGCATCCATGTGGGAGAAGGCCTGCAGATTCACGCGAACCGTCTTGAATCCGCCCTCGTGGATGCGCTGGAAGTGCCGCTCCTGGAAGCGCGCCTTTTCGAAATCGCGCCACAGGGGGTCGTACCCGATGATATTGACGCCGCGGCGCATGGCTTTGATCTGGTCCCACGGATCCACTGGCACAAAGCCGGAGGGCTGGGCCTCGGCTGCGCCCGCGGCGAGGCAGGCGACTCCAACTAACCAGGTAACTTTCGTAATCATAGTTACAACTCTGAAACTATGATTATCGCAAAGTGCGCGGGCCGTGTTTAGGGCAACGCGCCTACCGCCGGCCAGCCCTTCTCCCACACCATCGTCGAGATCTGCAGGAACGGCCTGCCGGTGGTTCCGTTATAGGCGTGAAAGACCAGATAATCGCCGCCGGGTTCCTGCAGCACCGCTTCGTGGCCGGGACCGCGCCAGTTCTTCGTGGTTGCGGCAATCACCAGGGATCCGCCGCCTTCGGTCATCGGTTTCCCCGTCTTATCCACGTAAGGGCCGGTGACTTTTCGGGCGCGGCCCACCACCACGTTGTATGTGCTGTCCGCGCCCCGGCAGCAGCGGTCGAAGGATGCGAACAGGTAGAAATAGCCGCCGTGGCGAATCAGGAACGGCGCCTCCACCGAACCGCCGGTGGGCGGGGTCCGCGGCCGGCTCGACAGGGAGTACATGGTGCTGTCCTGCAGCGAGAGCTTGCCGGTTTTCGGGTCGATGCGCCGCATCTTGATGCCGCCCCAAAAGCTGCCCCAATCCAGCCACATCTCGTTATTGCCGGCGATGAACAGATTGGGGTCGATGGCGTTCCAGTCGTCCTTATCCTGATGGGAGCGCAGCACCATGCCTTCGTCCACCCAATGGTAGTTCGGCTCTTCGGGATCGAGCGTGACGTTGGTCGCGAGACCGATGGCGGAATCCCGGCTGCCGAACGACGAGACGGCATAGTAGAGATGATATTTACCGTTGAAGAAAGAGATGTCCGGCGCCCAGGGTGCGCGCGCTTTGGGAATTTCGCGCGTGGCCCATTCGGGCAACTTGTCGAAGACGTGGCCGCACAGCTTCCACGCGTGCAGGTCGGGCGAGCAGCGAATGGGAATCAGGTCGCCGGGCCGCCCGTTGGTTACAAACAGGTAATAGGTCCCGCCCTGCCGCATGAGCGCCGGGTCGTGAACGCCTTCCAGGTCGCCTGTCAGTTTGAGGACCTCCGGCTTTTTTGCCGCCAGGGCCAGTGCCGGTATCAGTAACGCCAAGGCAATCGCGCGCATGGTCTTTCCACTCCTTCGAAACCGGACCTCCAGGTTAGCGGAGTGTCTGCCCCTGTGTCATTCCAAACCAAGGCGGCACAGGTTTTACATCGGGAAACGCCATATTCACAGGCGAGTGCCGGATAATTCCAGGTGAGGAGAGGATTGCAATGCGGATATGGCTACCTGCCCTTAAGGTTTTAGGGCCTGTAATTCTGTTCACGTTCGCGGCTGTTGCCGATGACGACCACGCGTTCCTTCAGAGTCTGAATAACATCAAGACAGTGGCGTCCACAGTGCCCGCGAACGGCGATGTCAACCCTTACGGGGAGGCGCTGGTGCCCAAAACCATTGGTGCGCTGGAAGAAGGAAGCGTGCTGGTGAGTAACTTCAACAATGCCGGAAATGCGCAAGGCACCGGAACCACAATTGTAGAAATCAGTCCGAACGGAAAGGTGAAGACCTTCGCGCAACTGGGCGGATCTCTGCCAGGAGCCTGCCCCGGAGGCGTGGGCCTGACCACCGCGCTGGTCGCGCTTCGATCCGGGTTCGTCATTGTGGGCAGTCTGCCCACTACCGATGGCACCGCGGCGACCGCGCAGGCCGGATGCCTGATCGTTTTGGACAAAAATGGCGATGCCGTGAGCACCCTCTCCGGCAACGGTATCAACGGACCCTGGGACATGACCGCCGTCGATTTTGGACCGTTCGCGGTGCTGTTTGTAACCAACGTGTTGAACGGCACGGTGGCGGCGAACGGGCAGGTGGTGAATGGCGGCACGGTTTTGCGCATCGCACTGTCCACCCCGCTGTTCGGTGCGCCCGTGGAGTTAGGCCGCACAGTGATCGCGAGCGGTTTCGCAGAGCGCAGCGATCCGGCTGCCCTGGTAGTCGGTCCCACGGGTTTGGGATTCTCGCCGGATGGCCGGTTATTTGTGGCGGATACTGTGGAGAATCGCGTCGCGGCGATACCGAATGCGCTATTTCGGTTCGACAGCGCCGGGACTGGAACCACAGTTTTTCATAACGGCGCGCTGAACGGACCGCTGGGTCTGGCGATTGCGCCCAATGGCGACATTCTGACGGTGAACGCCGGCGACGGCAACATCGTCGAGATTACGCCCTTCGGCCAACAGGTGGGGGTGAAAGCCATCGACGTGAGCATGCAGGGAGCGGGGACGTTGTTTGGGCTTGCCGTGGATCGGAACGGTCACGGTGTGTATTTCGTGGATGACGGGAACAATACGCTGAACCTGCTGCACTGAGCGAGTCACGCGGAGGCGCGCGGCACCAGGCGGCATTCCAGCAGGATGTCGCGAGGCAGCATCCCGGGCTGCCCGATTCGCGCCAACATAGCAGCCAGCGCGGCTTCGCCGATTTCGCGGCAGGGTTGATGCACCGTGGTTAGCGGAACGGGCAACAGGCCGGCGTACTCCACATCGTCAATGCCCACGATTTTGAGATCGCGCGGAATGCCGTATCCCCTGGCCAGCGCCGCGCGCATCAATTCGCCGGCCGTCCGGTCGTTAGCACATACAAACCCGTCGCCGGGTTGTACGCCGTGGAGCACGGTTTCATCCATCGCGCCGGTGCGATGCACCGGGTTGGCGTGCAAGGGCGCGCCCGCGTCCAGCAGCGCTTCGCGAAAGCCCGCGATGCGCGCCTCCACCGTGGGCGCTGCGCCCGCGCGCGCCAGGAAATGGACGCGCCCGGCGCCCGCCCGCAGCAGGTGTTCGGCGGCGATGTACCCGGCACGACGATTGTCAATGCCTACCAGGTCGTGACGGCTCCTGTGCGGGTAAGGCACCACATCGCGATCCAGCAGCACGATGGGGATGTGGGCCGCCTCCAGTTGCGCCACGATCTTCAGGTTTGTCTCACGGGATTCGCCGCCCGATTCGAGCGGCGCGAAGAACACACCGGAAACGCCCCGTTGAAGGAACTGCTCGCAGAGTTCCAGCGCTTGCTGGCCGGGCGACGCATCGTCGGCGGCTGTGTGCCCCCACAACAGCGCGTGGCGGCTCACCAGGGGCGCGCCGGCAATCCCGCGGCAGATCGGGTCGAAGATTTCGGTGCGGCCCAACTCCGGAATCAGCAGGCCGAAGAGGCTGCCGCTATCGTGCTCCGGGACAGGGCGCACGTAGGTGCCGGAACCGGCGATACGCTGCACCAGTCCGCGGCGGCTGAGTTCCCGCAGGGCTCTGCCGATGGTGATGCGCGAGGTCCGGAACTGCTGGACCAGGGCCGCCTCGCTGGGGAATTTTTGTCCGGCCTGGTACTTTCCGGACAGAATCTCGGCCGCCAGTTTTTCGAGAACCTGTTGATATTTAGGCACTTGCATAGCTGTCATTACAGCTTTCAATGAAACTATAGCAACTTTCCGCCCGCCCGTCACATCCAAGTGCCAAGGAGACCTATATGCATTCAGAATCCAGGGCCGCAGACTACCTGTTTCTCAGCGACTTCGATCAGACCCTGAGCTTCAACGATTCCGGTATCGTCTTGAGCCAGGTGATCGGACTGCCGGATTTCGCCGAGAGAATACGGGGACTCTCGAACATTCACCTGGTTCAGCAGGGCGGGGAACTCGCATACCTGCTGCTGCATGACCCGGAGTACCGCTGCGTGCGGAAAGAGCAGTTGCACGACGTGGGCAAACGCATTCGCCTGAAGCAGAACATTCCGCTACTTTCCCGCCTGCTCGGCGATCTCGACGGGCGCCGTTTCTCCTTCTATGTAATCTCGGCGGCTCCGCAGGAGGTCATCGAATCAGCCCTCGAAGGCATTGTGCCGGCGAACCACATTTTCGGCACCAAGTTCCGTTACAACCAGTCCACCGGTGAGATCGAATCCATCATCCGGGTACCCGCCGGATACGGTAAAGTCGCCGTCATCGATGATTTGCGGGCGGCGCATCCGCTGAGCCACAACCGCATCGTCTATGTAGGCGACGGCAGTTCGGACGTGCATGTGATGCTGCATATCAACCGGCTGGACGGCCTCACCATCGCCGTTTCGGAGAACAAGTACATCAACCAGATTGCCCAGCGCACCGTGCTTAGCGATGACGCGCTGAGCGTGCTGATTCCCGTGCTGGAAGAGATTGCAGGCTGGAACTCCACTCGCATCCGCCGGTTTTTCGAGGGCCACGGGTTCGCCCTTCGCGACTGGGAAAAAGTGCAGACGGATACGTTGACCATCTGCCCGGCCAAGCCGCTGGCCGTGGCCGCCAGTGAGGTGGGGTGATGGAAAGCGTTCTTGGCTGGGTGGCTACGGCGGCGTTTTCGGCATCGTATTTTGCCCGCCGCCCGGCGGTTCTTCGCCGCATTCAGGCCGCCGCCGCGTGCCTGTGGATTGCCTACGGTCTGGCGATTCACGCCCTGCCGGTAGTGGCGGCGAACCTGATCGTGGCCGCGGCGGCATTGTATTCCACTACTCGCGATCGAACTTGATCCGGGCCATTCCGGCGATGAGCCGGCAGCTCAATGCGCGTAATATCCGGTTCGGGCGTGCGCCGTGAGCCCCTTTTTGGCCATCTTGACTTCCAGTGCGTGATACTCCGCCGGACCCTCCCCGGGAAGGGCGAAGGAGAGCTCGTAAAATGCGTTCGCATCGTCGGCGCACTGTGCAATTTCGCCGGCCACATCGTTGCCGGAATTGAGAACCCGGCCGCCGCTTTGCATCGCCAAAACCTGTAATGCCAGGTTTCCGTACTGCACCTGGGAGGGAGATTTTACGCCTTTGAGGAATTCTTCATAAGCGAACGTCCGGAAGCCGCCGGCATCCGACATCCCCAACGGGTCCACATCGTTCAGCGTGATCCGCGCCTTTTGCAGACCCTCTGAAAAGCCCACCACGGAGTTGAAAATCTGCTGCTTCTGCCTGGCGGTCATTTGCAGGTCCACGCCGGGGCCTGAAAGCAGCGGCCAACCGGGACTGATCCAGATCACCAGTTTACGTCCGGGCTTAGAGATCTCATGCTGAATCAGTTGCTCCACCGCGTTCAGGGACGTTGTCAGCAGTTCATCGTCGGCAAGGACGCCCTCGCGACGAGCGAAGGTCCGCAGACCCAATAATTTTTGATCCAATTCGGTGGCAATCGCATTGCCATCCCTGGTGGGCGGGTTGCCGAACGCCAGTCCGTTATCGTTCAAAAAGGCCAGGGAAACCGGTCGCGCCAGTTCGCTGTTGTCCCGGCGCAGAAACTTTTCGATCTGATCGCGCGCATACGCCACCTTGGTGAAAGCGGTGTTGACGGAATCGATCAGCAGAACGATCTCTACCGGTTCGTTCGGCTTCGACCCTTCCACTGCGCGAAAGCTCTCGATCTTTTGAGCTTTCTTGTTATCCAGCAGCGTGAAGTCCTGTTGCTGCAGGCCGGGAACGGGCTTCCCCGCCTTGTCCGTTACCAGCACATCCAGAGACATGCGATGATCCGCGCTTTGTGCGAATCCCGACACTAAAGAAAGACACAGCACCCAAATCCATCTCATCACTTCCTACACTATGCCGGAACCGCTCCACTATCCATAGCCCGGAAGGGCCTTTCCGTATCGGTGGGTGTGGATAATTTCATCCCCAATGCTTCAAAAAACGTTCCGCATGGCGGCGCGTCGCGGGACGCGGGTTGGCCAGTTGACTCTTTGCGAATGCCAGGACCGGGGGCCGATTCTGGAGTTGCGGAAAGAACCGGTCGAGCGCCCGCAAGGCATGGCCGATTGCCACGTTCCGGCATTCCGGTCGGAGAAGTGTGGCTTGGCGCATGCGATTTGCGCCGCCGCTGCCATCGCATTGGCCGCGCCGTAGCGAATGCGCGGCTTGTCGGAATCCAGGCCCAGCAGCAGTTCCTCGATCATCCGTGCTTCACCTTGGCGCGATCCATGTACTTCAGGGTGGTCAAGTCCAGCCGGACCACGTCTCCGGTTTTGACGAATTGCGGGACCAGGACATCGATTCCATTCTCCAGCCGGGCCGTCTTGAAATTGGCGTCCTGCTGCTGGTGCGAGGGCGGCGCGGTATCGGCGATGCGGACTTCAATCGCCACCGGCATGACTACGCCCACCGGCCGTCCTTCCACAAATTCAACGGCGAGCCGCATCCCGGTTTCCAGAAAGCCGGCTTGCGGACCCACCATCTCCGCTGGAATTTCGGTCTGATCGAAAGTCTGCGGGTCCATAAAACAACACTGGCCCGCATTGTTATAGAGAAACTCCAGCCCGCGCCGTTCCAGCGGGAGTTCCTCCAGCTTGAGATCGGCGCGGAGATTCTGTTCCCAGAACGTGTGGGTATCCAGATTCTGCAGGCGCACATGGGTGGAACCGCCCATCTGCCCCTGGCCGGGGTGGTAATCCGCCGCCACCACTTTGTAATTCGCTCCCTGGAATCGGATAGCGGTTCCAGCACGCAATTGCGATGCAATGACCATCCATCACCTCCAAGACCCCGCGAGAGAGCCTGGCGCGGGATGGGCCGCAACACGAAGGTTGGCGGCGCGCGCGATTGGCACCGCCTCCAGTTTACATCCCGGCGTGCGCGTGGAGAGAACCGGGGTTTAACGCGGTGCGGCCCTCCAGGGCGTCCCACTGAAGGGCGAAGAAGCCGGGGGCATCCGGGGTCAGGTCGTCGAACCAGATCAGGGGATGGCCTGCCCGCAGCAGTTCCCGCTGAACGGCGCGGAGAGAGTCATGGTCACGGTATACCTGGGCGGGAGTGCGGTGATGCCGCACGGCGTACGCCGCCAGAGTGCCGCCGGCTTCGCCGATGGCCCATTCGGTGGGATGCAGGCGGTACGCGCCGTTGGTGACATGGGTGGTACCGATACTTTTGCCGCCCGCCAGCAGATTCGCGACGTCGCGCGACATGAGTGCGCCCATGGGAATCTGGTAGGGTTTCGAAGCGGGCAGGGGCTTGCGTGGCGAGCAGCCGTGGATGTCGATGGCGTACAGGCCAATGCCCGCCGTATCGTCGAAGGCCCGGCCGCGAGCCCCCGGCTGCCAGGGCGCGGCGATGTCCTGCTCGCGCACGGTCACCAGTGCGTTCATGCGGCGCGCTTCGCGTATATATGGATATTGCGAAAGGCCGTCGGCGGTTCCCATCTGGTCCGTTCGCAATAGCAGTTGCGGCGCTTGCTGGTGGAGCCACCAGGCGAAACCCAGCGACACCTGCTTACCGTGCTGCAGCGCGCGCCCGGCGGTGAGAGGATCACGGGAGAGATAACCCGCGTCGCACACATCGTTGCCAGGCCAGTTGATCATGGCCAGATCGGTGGAGCCGGCGACGAGTCTTCGATAGTCCCAAAACGAGCCTGGCGTGCCGGGGGATTTTTCGAACAGGCCGTAGGTCAGCGAATGGCCATCGGGGTAGGTGACCACGAAATTGTATTGGCCGCTGTCACGGTCGTAAGTCGAGGGCCTGGCGGGAACGGTTCCGCCGCCTCCATTGGCCAGCACGAAGGGGTACGTGAAGCTCTGCAGCGCACCGGGACCGGCTGCATCTTCCGCCTCCGGTTCTCCGGTATCGGCGCGGGCATCGGCGCCGCTCCGGAATCCAGCGCCGGCTAGCGGCAACACGTCGCCTAACTCTGTTGCATCGATAAAAACGGCGCCTTTCAAGCGAGTGAACTGTTTCGTAGTGAAACTGTAAACCAGCAGGCTCTCCAGGCGGCCATTGGCCACTTTGGCATCCACTACCGCGGTGCGCAGCATCACCCGCAGGGCGCGCGATTTTTCGAACGGCGCCAGCATCTGTTGAATGGCCGCGACACCCGCCTTGGGCTCGAAACAAAGCGCGCTTACCCAGCACTTGCCGGGGTTGGGCGCCGCGGCCCCGTATGCCGCGCGGATGCGCCGCCGCAGTTCCTGGTAGGTTCGCGTCGCGCCGGTGGTTTCGATGTAGCGGTTCTCATCCAGCGCGGAAACGCCCTGCGAGGTCATCTGTCCGCCCAGCCATCCGGTAACTTCGGTCAGACAGACCCGCACCCCACTGCGCGCGCCGGCCAGCGCCGCCGCTACGCCTCCCATGCCGCCGCCGGCCACCACCAAATCGCAGGTCACCACAGGCGCGCGCGCCGGACGTTCCACTTCCACCACTGCCTGGCGCACATCACCCTCCGCCGGCACGGCCAGAGGGTCGAGGATGCGATAGCTGTCAGCCGCCGACGCGGTGACAGCGAGCAGGAAATACGCAAGTGCGATCATGCTACAAGAAGAACTATGATCCCATCTCCGGACGCCATCGATCCCGGCCTGGTTCCGAAGCGCACTCTGTACACCGGAGCCGTCATGCCCGCCATCGGACTCGGCACCTTCGGCTCCGACCACGTGACCGGCGTGGAAATCGCCGAAGCGGTGAAGGGCGCCGTCTCGGCAGGCTACCGGCATCTGGACTGCGCCTCAGTCTACGGCAATGAAGACTGCATCGGAGCAGCGCTGCAAGAGCTGTTTGCCGCCGGCCTGAAACGCGAGGAACTCTGGATCGTTTCCAAGCTCTGGAACGATAAGCACGCCGAAGGGGACGTGATCCCCTCCTGCCGGAAGTCTCTGGCCGACCTTCGCCTGGATTACCTGGACATGTACCTGGTGCACTGGCCCTTCCCGAATTTCCACCCGCCCGGATGCTCCGTGGACTCGCGCAGTCCCCATGCCCGGCCCTACATCCACGAGAATTTCATGAAGACCTGGCGGCAAATGGAAAAGCTGGTCGATCTTGGCCTGGTGCGCCACATCGGCACCAGCAACATGACGATTCCCAAGCTGGAACTGCTGCTCCGCGACGCGCGCATTGCTCCCGCCATCAATGAAATGGAGCTGCATCCGCATTTCCAGCAGCCGGAGCTTTTCGATTATGTCCGCGCGCGCGGCATCCAGCCGGTGGGCTACTGCCCGATCGGTTCGCCCGCGCGGCCGGAGCGCGACCGCACGCCGGAAGATACCGTGGATATCGAAGATCCGGTGATCGCGGCAATCGCCCGGCGGCTGGGCGTGCATCCGGCGGTGGTGTGCGTGAAGTGGGCCGTGCAGCGCGGGCAAACGCCCATCCCGCTTTCCACCAAGCGCCGGAACTATCTGGCCAACCTGGCGTGTACGGTAAGTGAGCCGTTGACCGATGCCGACATGCAGGCCATCGCCGAAATCGACAAGCAGTGCCGCCTGATCAAGGGCCAGGTGTTCCTGTGGCGTGATAATCAGACCTGGGAAGATCTGTGGGACCTCAACGGAGAAATCAAACTATGATTGGCGCATACTTACCCGGCAACAGCACTGTGGAACTGAAAGAAGTGGCCGTTCCCGAGCCCGGGCATGGCGAGGTGCTCCTCCGCATGAAGGCGTCCACCATCTGCGGCTCGGACATCCGCTGCATCTATCATGAGCACCTGGGCAAGGGGCCTGAGGGTTATCAGGGTGTAGTGGCCGGCCACGAACCGTGCGGCCAGATCGTCAAGGCCGGCCCGGGTTGCCGGCGGTTCGGGGCAGGGGATCGCGTCATTGTGTACCACATCTCCGGGTGCGGCGTCTGCAACGATTGCCGGCGCGGCTACATGATCTCCTGCACCAGCGCGCGTTACCGGCGCGCCTACGGCTGGCAGCGGGACGGCGGCATGGCCGATTATCTGCTGGCCGAAGAGAAGGACCTGATTCTCCTGCCCGCTGAGCTCAGTTACGCCGATGGCGCGCAGGTGGCGTGCGGCTTCGGCACCGTCTACGAAGGCCTGCAGAAGATCGGTATCAGCGGCAACGACGCCGTGCTGATCACCGGTCTTGGACCCGTGGGACTCGCCACCGGCGCGCTCTGCCGCAAACTGGGCGCGAACCGGATCATCGGAATCGACGTAGTGGAGGACCGCATGAAACTCGCGCGCGACCTCGGCCTCTGCGACGAAGTGCTGCGCAGCGGTCCCGATAACGTCGCCGAGGTGCGCCAACTTACCGGCGGAAACGGCGTGGAGCGCGCCGTGGATTGCTCCGCCAACGATGCCGCGCGCGCCGTGGCCATCCGCGCCACGCGGAAATGGGGCCGCATCGTCTTCCTGGGCGAGGGCGGGCGCGTGGAGTTCAATCCTTCGCCGGATATCATCCACGATCAGAAGACCATCTACGGGTCGTGGGTCACCTCCACGTGGCTGATGGAAGAATTGGTGGAGCGGCTGGTGCGGTGGAATCTGCATCCCGCCGATCTCATCACGCACCGCTTTCCGCTGGACCGCGTGGCCGACGCATACTCCCTCATGGCGTCCGGCAAATGCGGCAAAGTCGCCGTCTGCTTCGATGAAGAGCTGGCATTCGCCGCGGGCACGCCGACTCGTTCAAGTTGATCTTCTCGTTTATTGGCTCGCCAGCGCGCGGCGCACTATGGCTGGTTCCTTCGCTATGACTGTCAGATAGGCGCGTGCGGCGGAATCTGGTTGCCTTCCGCCCTGCTCCCACTCCTGCAATGCGCGCTTACTGATTCGGTACGTTCGGGCGAACTCGGCTTGCGACATTTTCACCCGTTTGCGAATGGCCTTGACATCGATCGGCTTCGGCCAGACTTGATCCAACTCAACCTTGCCCCGGCGGTGCGCCAGGACCAGTTTCATTCCATCAATCAGATCTGCGCCGAAGCCCGTCTTCTCCCGGCCGGTTTTCCTGGGCATTCTATTGCGCTCCCTTCAGGTAAGCCGCGATTTGCCGCAGTTGTTTCTTCTCGTCCGCGGTCAGATCCGTTCTTACGTTTTTGGCGTAACACCGCATCACCGGTGGTTGACGGAACTCGAACTCGCGGGCATTGTTGATGCTTACTCAAGTGGAAGTACATCCTGGGCGTGCGCATGAGGAGCTCGACCGAAGCCAAGGCGGTGGTGGCGCGCGCCGGCCGCTATGCCGAAGTGCATCCCAAAAGCGAGGACCGGGACGATCCCTCGCCGCTGAAGGTGAAAGAAGTCTGGGTCGAGGATGCACGCCGGTATGTGGTGTGCGTCAACGAGGATCAAGCCACCAAGGACCGCCACGACCGCGAAGCGGTGGTGGCCTCACTGCGCGACGCGCTGGGCCAGGGAGACAAGTCGCTGGTAGGCAATAAAGGGTACCGTAAATACCTGCGCGCGGGAGGCAAACAGTTCACGGTGGACGAGGACAAGATCAAGGAGGAAGCGCGCTACGACGGCAAGTGGGTGCTGACGACAAACACGGATCTGCCGGCGCGCGAGGTGGCGCTGAAGTACAAGCAACTGTGGATGGTCGAGGAAGTGTTCCGCTCGATGAAATCGCTGCTGGATACCCGGCCGATCTTTCACAAGTGCGACGAAACGATTCGTGGGCACGTGTTCTGCTCGTTTCTGGCGTTGCTGTTGCGCAAGGAACTGGAAGAGCGTTTGGAGCGCAAGGAGTGGAAGCTGGAATGGGCCGACGTCATCCGCGATCTGGACAACCTGATGGAGATGGAAGTTGCGATCAGCGGCAAAGGTTACGTTTTTCGCGGCCAGACTCCGGGGTGGCGGGCAAGGTTTTTCAAGCCTGCGGCGTCGCCATGCCACCGACGCTGCGACCATGCTGAACCTGTCTCAATTCGGCCGAGAGGGAGAGAAAGCGTGTCACTAGGCCGTTTTCGAAATTGCAACCTATTGGAAACGGACAACTTCCGACATCATGGTGTAGAAGATGAGTCACAGCCGCGACGAAAAGCGGTAAGTGCCTGAGGGCAGGGTACAGGTGACCGACTCCCTCCCGGCAGAGCAGTGGCCCTGGTCATCGATCGCTACCGCGCCCGGGTCGCTCGACGGCACTTCGACCAGGGCCGTTGCGTTCGGCGGAATCGCCACCTCCAACTGGAAGGCCTTTCCGGATCGCGTCCAGGAACTTCGCACCGTTCCGAGCACCGAATCGTAGCTGGCTGACGCGGACGATATGGCGCCCACCGGCTGCGGCCGAATGCGGATTCGCGCGTCCCCCGGCGCACTCATATCCACCTGAATGCCGGCCAGTCCGCGATAGAACCACTCCTCGCCGTGGCCCAGCATGAAATGGTTCTGCGAGCTGTTGGGATTGGTATCCCATGCCTCGGTGAGCGTGGTGGCGCCTGCGCAAGCTGGTAGCCGTAGCTCGGCGAATCCGTGCGCGAGAGCATGTCGTACAGCACGTCGCTGCGGTGCGCGTCGGTCAGCGCGCGCACCACATAGTGGAAGCCGACGTCGCCCGCCGTCACATGGTTGTCATGTCGCCGGATGTCGCCGATCAGGTTTTCCAGCACGGCGGTTTCGTGTCCGGGCGGCGTCAGCCCCACCACCAGGGCCATCGCGTTGGCCGTCTGGCTGCCGCGATCGTACCGATCGGTCGCGGGATGGAAGAGCCTGGCGTTAAACGCCTGCTTCAGGGTCACGGCCTCGGCGGCGAATTGCGCAGCTTCCGCTGGTTTGTTCAGAAGCTTGGCCGCGCGGGCCAACACGGCCAGATCGTAATAATAAGTGGCACTGGCGGTCACCTCCCTGCTGGTGAGTTGCGACACCCCGGGGTTCCCTGGGCCGATGTCGTACCAGTCCCCGAGCCCGAACGAAAGCAATCCGCCTTCCGTTTTGCCGCGCAGATAAGCGGCATATTTCGCCATCATGGGATAGGCGCGCGCCAGCGCCTCCCTATCGCCGGTGAATTGGTATGCTGTCCAGGGACTCAGAATGGCGGCGCTCCCCCACTCGGAGAATCGCGGAAAGCCGTGCTCTCCCCGTTGGGCCGGACGAACGCCACATACTCCGGCGCGATCCCGGGAATCATGCCACCGGCCAGTTGCGCCTGTTCCATGTCGGCGGCCAGCTTTTCGTACAAAGACTGGTAATCGTAGTTGAAGAAGAGCGACGCGCCGTTCAGATAGGTCTGTTCCAGCCAGCCCAGTTTCTCGCGGTGCGGGCAATCGGTGAGAACGCTGAACGAGTTGCTCAGAATGGCCATATCGATCAGGCGGTGAATCCGATTCAGCAATTCGTCCGAAGAGGTGAAACTGCCCGCCACACGGAGATCGTCATGCAGGAAGGCGCCGCGGAGAGATAGCAGCACCGGCTTGCCGCCGGATTCCGCGGGCGTGCGCACCGCCCCCTCCACCTGCACGTAGCGAAAGCCCCAATAACTGAACCGGGGATGCCAGTCTTCCGGTCCGCCGCCGCGCAGCGTGAAGCGGAACGAGTTCTCCGCCCCCGTCCGGGCGCCGGCGCTGTGCTGGCTCACCAGGCCGTTCGCATCGAGCAGTTCTCCGCCGGTCAGCTTCACGGTATCGCCGGCGCGGCCCTCGATGCGGATCTCCGGCCAGCCGGACATGTTCTGGCCCAGATCGTACACCAGCACTCCCGCCCGCGGTTCGGCGACCGTCACCGGGTCATAGCGGTGCATAATGCGGATGGGCGGAGCCTGCTGCGCTTCCAGTTTTCCGCCGGGACCTTGCACGGCGAGGGCGGGCGCCCAGTCTGTCGCGGCGAACCCCGCCCCATCCCAGCCCTTGGGCTCGAGCGCGCGTCGAAATCCTCGCCGCCGTAAGTCGAAGAATAAACAATCGGCCCGGGATGTGTTTTCCAGGACCCATCGCTGCCCACAACCGCCCCGCTGCCGTCGCGATAGCGCAGGTGAAGTTCCAGGATCAGCTTGGGCTGGCCGGAGCTGCCGCTGAATTTGGTATACCGGCCGCGCTGCCGCTCGACGTTGTACATTCCGTTGCCCACCAGCATCCCGATTGCGTTTGCGCCTTGGTGCAGCAGGCTGGTCACCTCATAAGTGTTGTACAGAACGGACTGCCGGTAATTCGTCCAGCCCGGATTGAGCACCGTGTCCGTTACGTCCTTCCCGTTGAAACGAAGCTCGTACTGGCCCACGCCGGAGACCGCCACCACCGCGGCCGCCAGCGGTTTCGTCACGTCGAAATCGCGGCGGAACAGCGGCATGCCTCCGGTCTTTTCCTGCACCGGCATCAAATATTCCCGCGCCTGTGGCTGCGGAGTGGAGTCGGGAGCCGCGGCGATCCACTGCGCCTTCCACGCCTGCGAACTCGCCATCCCGGTAACCAGCGTCTCGGCGCGGCTCCATGGGGAGGGTCTGCCCGCCTGGTCCCAGACCTGCACCTGCCAGTAATACCCGCGCAGAGGTTCGAGCGCTTTCCCTGCGTACCGGATACCGGCGGTTCGATTCGATGAGACTCTGCCGGAGTCCCACGCGTCCGCCTTGCCACCCGACAAAGCTTGCGGAGTCGTGGCGAAAAGGATACGGTAAGCCGTCTGGGTCACGCCCCGTTCCGCGGGATTGGTGGCCGCTAAAGTCCAACTAAATCGCGGCTGGCCGGCATGATCTGCCGTGAGCCGGTCCACGCGGAGCGAGGCAGGGAAGGCGCAACACGCCAAAACTGCCAGCGCGCCGGATGCGATAGCGGCGGGTTTCATATGGTTTTACGTAAGGCCAGTTTCGCACGCGGTGTCATCACGCGCGAGGGGATCCCGCCCGCGAGCCTTTTCACAAAACCGGCAAATGTTCTATTAGTAACATTCCAGTTAGTTAAATAAATTGACAGCAATGTAAATTCAAACATATAATCCCCACATTGTTACCAGAAGGGTCACAGATCCTTTTGTCTGGTGGGGCAATCCGTCTCTTCATATCGCGAGTCAGTATCGGTACGCCGCTCACTAATTCACGTCCGCGGCTCCGGCTGCGCTCTGAAGGGGAGTGAAGCTCCTCGATCTGGTGGTTCTTTGTTGAATCGAAAGGATCCAAAAATGAAGACGAAGTCCTCCCTTGTGGTCGCCTTCTTTCTTTTTGCCGCCTTGTGTACGGCGCAGGACTACCGCGGCAGGATCGAGGGGATAGTTACCGATCAGAGTAAAGCCGTGATCGCCGGCGCCACAGTAACACTCCTCAATATCAATACTGGCGTTCACGTTGTTCGCCAGACCAGCGACACCGGTCTCTTTGTGTTCGACCTGGTCGATCCGGGTACCTACTCGGTAACCGTCGAATCGACCGGATTCAATCGATTCATCCAGGAAAATATTGTGGTGCAGACGCGCGGCGATATCACCGTAAACGCCATGCTGAAACCGGGTGCGGTCCAGGAAAGCATCACGGTCAACGAAGCGCCCGCCGCGGTGGAATTCAACTCAGCTAACAAGGATTTCACCATCGATTCGAAAATGGCGGCGGAGATCCCCCGGTTTGATCGCAACCCGTTCAAGCTGAGCCTGATTGCGCCCTCCGCGGTTAATACGCGCGGGGAAATGATGCCGTACCATTCCTGGTCTGCCAACAGCGTCGACTTAGGCGGCGACACCAACCTCAAGAACGACTTGCAGGTTGATGGTATGCCCATCGGCATGGGACAGAAGAATACCACCCCGCCTAATACCGACGCCGTGCAGGAAGTGACTGTCTCCACTAACAGCACCGATGCGGAATCCGGGCACAGCGCGGGTGGCGTTATCACGGTGACCACCAAAGCCGGGACCAACGAATTTCACGGTACGGCGTTCTACCTGGGCCGCTATCCATGGCTCAGCGCGGAAGCCGACCGTACCAGGTTCAGCGAGAATTCGCAACGGCAGAACATGTTCGGCGGCACTTTCGGCAATCCGATTAAGAAGAACAAACTGTTCAACTTCTTCTCCATTGAGGACTGGCGGGTGGGCTATCCGAACAGTTACGTCAGAACGGTTCCGACCGCTCTCGAAGCGCAGGGCGATTTTTCGCAGTCGCTCAATATCGATGGCGGCGTCCGGACGGTCTACGACCCCTGGACATCGGTTTTGAATTCGAACGGCACCGTGAGTGTGATGCCATTTCCGGGAAACAAAATTCCGCAGAACCGGTGGGATCCCCTGGCCGGCAGTCTCATGAAACAGTTTTGGGCCCCCAATAATCCGGGAGCGAATATCACGGGCTTGAACAATTACTCGAAGGGATTTATCGAGAAGTACGGCTACTACAATCTTCTCCGACCGAGTGGACTATGCGATCAACGATAAGTGGAAGGTGTTCGGACGCATGGCCCGATACAACACCAACGACATCGCCGGGAATCCTACACCCAATAACTCCGAGCTCTATGTGCCGACTGGAACCGCGCGAAGCGCATGGAACGCGGGAGGCGATGCCATCTGGAGCATCAATCCGCGTACGGTACTGGAGTTTCGAGGCGACTGGCACAGCCTGCTGGACGCCTACGTGTCAAATAGCCTCGGGTCCAATGGCTGGGCCTCCATCTGGCCGAACAATCCCTGGTACACGCCCTATCAGACGGCGTCGGTGGGGGCCCCGGTCTACTTCCCGGATATGAACATCGGCGGAAATGGATTCGGAGGCGGAGGCTTCTACTGGAACCAGCATCCCAAGGGCGAGGCGGCCAGCGTCAAGATTGCACAGCAGCGGGGATCGCATTACATCAAGGCAGGCTTCGAGGAGCGCGAAAGCTACGGCCTGAGCTACGTGTCGAGTACTTCCAATTTCTACTTCAACCAGGCACTTACCGCCAATACCTTCAATAACCCGGATACTTTGCACTACGGCGACCCGTACGCCACGTTCCTCCTTGGAGCGCTGGATGGCTCGTCGGAGATGATCGGCGGCCCGGTACCGGACTCTCACGTGAGGTTCTACGGTATGTATATCCAGGACGATTGGAAGGTCTCGTCCCGCCTCACGCTCAATCTGGGACTTCGCAATGAGTACGAGACCTCCATTTACGACCCGCAGCACAACTTCTCGCAGGGGCTGGACCTGAATGCGCCGGTGCCGGAAATGGCGGCCAATCCGCCGAATATGCCGGCCGCCGCGACCTCGATCGTGGGCAATAACTTCTACCATTTCACGGGCCAGTGGCAATTCACCAGCGCCAGCCATCCGGGGATGTTTAATCCGCAGAAACTGGCGCTCCAGCCTCGCGTAGGGCTGGCTTACCGGATCAATGACAAGACGGCCTTCCGCTTCGGCTATGCTCGCTATCTGACTCCCTACGAGATGCAGATCTCCCTGGCGCCGGTGGCCGGTTACGAGACGGTGGGCTTTCTGGAACCTCCTTTCCTCGGCATGACGGGTTACCAGTACACGCTTGCTCCCCACGAAGGCGTGCCGCAACAAACCATCAACGACCCCTATCCGGCCGGCAGCAATCCGTTACTGCCGATTCTGGGTAAGGCGTATGGAGGCAATCTCGGCCGTGGCGGCGAAGCTCTGCTGTGGTATAACCCGAACCAGCAAAAGGCCCGCAACGATCGCTTCAACTTCGACATCCAACATCAATTGAAAGGCCAGATTGTAGTTTCGGGAACTTACTTCCTGAATATCGGCAACCAGCAGTACACCAGGACCTACAATCAGATCAACCCGCAACTTCAGGCGCAGTACCAGAATCAGTTGAACACGCAGGTAACGAATCCGTTCTATCGCTACCAAAGTCAAACCTTGTTCCCGGGCCCGCTGTTTAACCAGCAGACGGTCTCGTTGGGTTCGCTCCTGGTGCCCTATCCGCAATATGGCGGATTATACGATTTGGGCGTGCTGGGGGCGGCGGAGCGTTACCAATCCTTTGAAGTGAAAGCGCAAAAGGCCTTCAGCAAGGGGTATAACTTCCTGGTGACCTATGTGTATATCCGGGAAAAGGCGCAGACCAACGGCTTCCTGAACGGCAGCGTCTTCAACGACGTGCAGTGGTATTCGAATGACCTGCAGTATCAGGACAGCAACCAGCCGCGCCACCGTTTCAATATCGCGGGTACCTGGGAGTTGCCCTTTGGAAAAGGCAAGCCTCTCCTCAGTGCACTGCCCAAGGTCGCCGATGCGGCTATCGGAGGGTGGAAGGTGGCCGGTCTGTGGACCTTCATCTCCGGTGACTTTCCGCAATTTGGAAACCTGCTGGTGACCGGCAATCCCTGCATTTCCAACCCTACGCCGCAGCATTGGTTCAACACGTCGGCCTTTTCTCCCTTGCCCGCCAACACGTACGTGTTGCGGACCAATCCTTTGCAGTATGGCTGCCTGACAGGGCCTCACTTCTGGAATCTGGACGCTAACCTGACCAAGGTCTTCACCATTTACGAGAGAGTGCACGCGGAACTCAAGATCGCGGCTTACAATGTTACGAACCGGCTGAACCGGGGCGATCCGGACACCAATGTCTACGATTCCACCTTTGGCCAGGCGCTGTATCAGGGCTCGCCCGGCGGCTCCTTTGGCGCACAGGGCGCAACCTACGGGAACCAAAGCGGCCGGCAGGCTGAAATAGGCCTGAAGATACTTTTCTAGGCTGGCGGCATAGGTTCTGTCGCGTCTTCCCGCCGCGGAAACCGATTATAGTGTCTATAACGGTTCGGGGTATGCCCATCAGGTCCACAGGCTCCTTTACGCGGCGTAGCGCTTTTGGCCTTCTAGCCCTGCCTGCCGCCACGCTCTTCGGTCAGGTTCAGACCGGGATGGCTTCGCGCAGCGTTAAAGCCGCCCCACGGGGCAAGCCTTCCGGACTCCCCTTTCACGCCCGGTTCACCGATATTGCGAACCTCGCCGGGCTACACGCTCCCGTGGTGGCGGGTCACGCGCAACACGCGGATTACGTTATCGAGGCGATGAGTTGCGGCGCTGCGTTCCTGGATTACGACAACGACGGTTGGCTCGATATCCTGCTGCTCACCGGGTCGCGCTTTGGCGATCCCCCGGCTGACGCTTCCGCTCGTCTTTACAAGAACAACCGGGACGGTACATTCACCGACGTGACAAAGCGCGCCGGTCTGTTTCGCACGGGCTATCAATACGGCGTAACGGTGGGCGACTACAACAACGATGGGTTCGAGGATCTGTTCGTCACCGGTTGGGACCGGAACACCCTATACCGGAACAATGGCGACGGCTCCTTCAGCGATGTCACCAAAGAAGCGGGGCTCCTCGACAAGCCCCGGTTCGGCTCCGGATGCGCCTTCGTGGATTACGATCGCGATGGACGCCTGGATTTGTTTGTAGCCAACTATGTCACCTTCGACCTGGACAACGTGCCGCGGGCCGGCCAGTCGCAGAGTTGCAGTGAAAAGCTGTTCTGCGGACCTCGCGGCCTTCCATACGGCCGTCACTCGCTGTATCGCAACAACGGCGATGGCACCTTCAGCGATGTCACCGAGGCCGCCGGTATCGGCAAAGTGCCCGGCGGGTATGGCCTCACCGCCGTTGCCGCGGATTTCGATAATGATGGCTGGCCGGATATTTACGTAGCTTGCGATTCCACGCCAGGCCTCATGTTCCGCAATAATCATAACGGCACTTTCACCGAACAGGCGCTCGAAACCGGAGTGGCCCTGAGTGACGATGGCATGGTGCAGGCCGGCATGGGACTGGCCGTGGGCGATATTCTGCTGGACGGAAATCTTCACATCGTCAAGACGCATTTCTCGGGAGATACTCCGGCTGTGTACCTCAACGACGGCAAAGGGAATTTTCGCGACGGAACGCTGCGCTCCGGCCTGGCGGGGGAAACCCGCTTCATCGAGTGGGGCATCGGCGTCACCGACCTGGACAACGACGGCAATCCCGATCTTTTCATTGTGACCGGCGGCATTTATCCGGAACTGCGGGAAGCCTACAAGACTCCGCGGCTGGTTTTCCGCAATCTGGGCCACGGGCGCTTCGAAGAGCTTGTGGGTGCGGCGGGTCCGGGCGTGGATGCGCTGCATTCCAGCCGCGGTTGCGCTTTCGGAGATTTCGATAATGACGGCGATATGGACGTGTTGATTGTCAATCACAACGAGCCGCCATCGCTGCTGCGGAACGACGTGGATCCGGCCAATCGCTGGCTCAAAATCAAACTGACCGGGGTGCAATCGAACCGCAGCGCCATTGGAGCGCGGGTTACGGTACGCTATGGCGGCAACGTGCAGGTTCAGGAGGTGCTCAGCCAGTCATCGTACCTCTCGGTCAGCGACAGCCGTCTGCACTTCGGGCTCGGTCCGGAAGGCGTGGCAAACGTCGAGATTCGGTGGCCCCTGGGACGCATCGAGAGACTGGAAAAGGTTGCGGCCGGCCAAATGGTCTGGGTGCGGGAAGGCTCCGGAATTATACGGGCCGAGCGCTTCGGTATACGCAAGCAATGAGGCCGGTGGCGTCTTTGGCGATGGTTCTCGCAAGTCTCGCGGTGGCCCAGAAGCCGCCGGTGGAGGCGGCCTGGCAGTTGCTTTCCCAGGGCAAACGCGATCAGGCGGTCACTTTGCTGCATGACCTGATTCAGGCTAATCCCGGCAATGCCGACGCGCGCCTGCTGCTGGGCAGCGTTCTGATGGAGGCCGGACAGCGCTCCGAATCGATCGCGCAACTCCGCGAGGCGGTGCGGCTGCTTCCTCAATCGGCCGAGGCGCACAACGCGCTGGGCGAAGCTTGCAACAACTTCGGGGACCCGGCCGCCGCCCGGCCGGAATTCGAGCGCGCGGTGGCCCTCGATCCGCATCACGCACAAGCACAGGCGAACCTGGGCGATGTTCTCCTGCAGTTGAACCAGCCGCAGGCGGCCGTCCCGCACCTGGATCAGGCCATCCGGCTGTTCGGGAGCAAGCCGGACGCGGCCTATCCTCGCTACCAGCGGGCCAAAATCTACAGCGAGCAGGGCGATGCCGTCGCGGCGGCTTCCGAACTGGAAAAAGCAGTCGAACTGCGTCCCGAATTCGCCGAGGCGTGGAGCGATCTGGGAAGCGCCCGTAAACTTCTATCCGATGATGCCGGCGCATTATCGGCTTTCCGCCGCGCCGTATCGCTGAATTCCCAGGATGCCGTGGCGCAGTACCGGCTGGGGGCCCAACTGCTGGATGGCGGCGCGGCGCACCAGGCGGTCGAAGCCCTCGACGCGGCCATCCGGCTCGATCCCGGGAACCAGTCGGCGCTGAACGCCTTACTACGCGCGCTGCGGCAGGATGGCCAGATGCAGCGGGCGGAGGTTGTAAAGCAAAGGCTGACCGAAGCGATGCGGGCGCGGGACCAGGCCGACCAGAAAATGGTGGCGGCGCTGGAACTGAATAATCGCGGCGCGGAGTTGGAAAAGGCCGGCAAAGTCTCTCTTGCACTAGAGAAATATCGCGCGGCGCTGGAACTCCTGCCCGACCATGTGGGGATCCGAACCAACCTCGCGGTGGCGCTTTTGAAACTCGGCAACTGGCGGGAAGGTATAGACCAGATGCGCCAGGCGCTGCGGCGGGATCCCGGCAACAGTGTGTTGCAAAAGGCCCTGAACGACGCTCTGGCGCAAGCCAAAGCGCATGGAATCGTCCTCGAAAAACAGTAAGCTAAGGAGCAGTATGGAAAAGACACGCCGATCCGTGATCGCCTCCGCCCTCGCCGGTACCAGCCTCGCGGCCGTGGAGCAAACCGAGGCCGCCGCCCAGCAGGCAGCCGGCAAGGACGCACCCATCTCTGCGAAAGACAATCTGAAAGTCACCCGGCTGGAGACCTTCCTGGTGAAGCCGCGCTGGCTGTTTCTGAAGGTCCACACCAACGCCGGGATCGTGGGATTGGGCGAGCCGATCACCGAAGGCCGCGCGGTCACCTGCGCCGAGGCCATCAAGGAGATTGAGCCCTACCTGGTTGGCAAAGACCCGCGCCGCGTGGCGCACCACTGGCAGGCCATCTACCGCCATGCGTTCTACCGCGGCGGGCCGATTCTCACCAGCGCGCTCAGCGGCATCGACCAGGCGCTGTGGGACATCAAGGGGAAAGCGCTGGGTGTGCCTGTGTACGAACTTCTCGGCGGTCCCACGCGCAATCGCGTCCGGGTTTACGCGCACGCCGGCACCACCGAACAAATGAAGCGCATGCAGGCCCAGGGATTCAGCGCCTTCAAGACCGGACCCGCCAAAAAGCGTCCGTCCGCGCTATATCGAAACCCCGGCTGCCGTGACCTATGCCGCCGACCGGTTCGCCGAATTGCGCCAGGCCATGGGCCCCGACGTGGATATTGCGATCGACTTCCACGGCGCCATCAGCCCCGCCACCGCCAAACTGCTGATCAAAGCGCTGGAACCTTACCAGCCGATGTTCATTGAAGAGCCGTGCCAGGCCAGAACCACGACGTAATGGCCGAGATTGCGCGCGGCACGCATCTGCCCATCGCCACCGGCGAACGCGTGTTCACCAAGTGGGGATTCCGCGAAGTGCTGGAAAAGCGCGCCGCCACCGTGCTCCAGCCCGACATGTGCCACGCTGGCGGAATCACCGAAGTGCGCCTGATCGCCGGCATGGCCGAGGCTTATTACGCCTCCATCGCCCCGCACAATCCGCTGGGTCCGATTTCGCTGGCCGCGGGAGTGCAGATGGCCGCCGCGATTCCCAACTTCCTCTGCCAGGAGCAGGTCTCGCTCGGCGAGGGCTATATCAAGAAAGCCGTTCACCGTCCGCGATGGCTATCTTGACCTTCCCACCGGTCCGGGTCTGGGGATCGAACTCGACGAGAACGCGCTCGCCGGCAAAATGAACCACGACTGGCGCAACCAGGAGAGCTACGATCCCGACGACGGCTCCGTCGTGGATTGGTAGCCCCTACCGGCTTGGGCGCCGGATAGCCGCACCGTCTGCGACAGCGTAATCTTCTGTTCCGGACGAAGCTTTAGCAGTTTGCCCAGCGCGGCGCGGTCGATCATCGCGCGGATTACCGTGCCCAGCCCTTCGGAGGCGCCACCAAGAAAACAGGTAGACGTTCTGTCCCACGAAGCCCGCTCGGCTCCCGAGTAAAGCATCTTGGGTCTCCCAGGCGAACGCGTTGGCCAGATTCGAAAAGTCGGCCACATACACCAGGTTCATCGGAGCCTTCGCCGACGAAATCGCTGTTGCCCCGCCGCTGCCCGCAGATGCGGAGCTGGCCTGTGATCGGAACGTCGGGGCCGATGCTCTGCCCGGGCGTGTCCAGGTCCAGGCGATGCTCAACCTGGGCCGGTACAAGTACGCTCCCTCGGGCAGCGTGATGTAGATGTCCACCGTTTGCAGGTTCCTGGCCGAAGGCGCCGTTCGCCTGCCGTCCCGGTTCACGCCGTATGCTGCCCACAGCAGGTTCGACAGCACCTGCGGCGGCAGTCTTTCCGCGCTGAACTCGCGCGCGCTCTTGCGTTCGCCCAACGCCTGCAGGAGCGGCATGCCGCCCTTCATGTCCGGCTTGGGAAGCCGAATGTTCGCTGCGACGTCACCCGCTGCCGCCGCGCCGCACAACAGCAGCACCAGGCCCATGGCCTTGCGCATAATAGGCCTCTTTGAATTCATAACAGCCGGGATTGACACCGGGTATGCCTGATCGGATAATCAGGTATTAATTAATGTTGGATGCGCATCGGTCGAGACGCGCGCCCCTGGAGGGTGATCGGTGGCACATCGAAGCAAGCATCCGGATTCATGCCTGTGGTTGACCGCCCTGGCCGGACTGTTGTCTCTTCTCGGGAGCGGATGCCGCGCCTCCGGGCAGAAGCCGGCGCCGGAACCGCCGCTGACACCCGTAACGGTCACGGAGGTTTCTCTCCGCGATGTGGCCATCTACTCGGATTTCGCGGCGCAAACCTACGCGCGCGACATGGTCGAAGTTCGAGGCCGCGTGGAGGGCTACCTGGACCAGTGGCTCTTCCGGCCGGGCTCGGATGTGAAGGCCGGCCAGGTTCTCTACGTGCTGGATCTGCGGCCCTATGAAGCCGCCGTGCAGCAGGCCGCTGGAAATCTCCATCAGACGGAAGCCGACCTGGAGTTTGCGCAGAAACAGGTCTCGCTGCTGCAGGCGCAGGCCAACCTGGCCGCGGCCCAGGCCAGCCTGTTAAAGGCCCAACAGGATGTCGACCGCCTCACGCCCCTGGTGCAGGCCGACGCCGCGTCCGAAACAGGATCTGGACGCCGCCGCCGCCGCGCTCACCGCCAGCCAGGCTAACGTCGCCGCCCTGAAGGCCAGCGTCGATCAGGCCGCGCTCTCCACCCGCACCCAAATCGATTCCATGCAGGCCAAGGTGGAGGCTCAGCGCGCCGCGCTCCGCACCGCGGAACTGAATCTGCAATACGGCACCATTCGCTCGCCCATCGATGGCCGTGTCGGCGATACGCTGGTGCCGGTGGGCGGCCTGGTCAATCCCAATTCGCCCCAGCCGCTCACTACCATCGTGCCGCTCGACCCCATCTGGGTCCGCTTCAAGGTGACCGAGTCGGAGTATCTGTCGTGGATGAGCGGCGCGCAGGCGCTGCCCGGCGGGAATCTGCCTCTGGCCCTGGTGCTGGCGGACAAATCGGAGTATCCGGCGGCCGGCCACATCGAAAACGCCCTGAACCAGGTGGATCCGAAGACCGGCACGCTGGAGTTGCAGGCTCGTTTCCCCAACCCCAAGCGCACCGTTCTTCCCGGCCAGTTCGGCCGCGTCCGTGTGCAGGTGGCCGAGCGCAAGAACGCGCTCGTGGTCCCGCAGAAAGCGGTCCAGCAGTTGCAAAGCCTGCCGATGGTCTACACCGTAGACTCCGGTGACAAGGTGCTCCAGCGCGCCGTGGTAACCGGCGACCGCGTCGGCTCTTCCTGGATCATCGAGCAGGGCCTGCAAGCCCGGCGACCGCGTCATTGTCGAAGGCCAGTTGAAGGTGCGGCCGGGTATGCGCGTGCGCCCGCTGCCCTACCAGGCCGGCACACCGGGAGTCTGAACCATGGCGCGATTCTTCATCAACCATCCCGTCTTCGCGATGGTGATCGCCATCGTGATCGTCATCCTCGGCGCGGTTGCGGTCCCCGGCCTGCCCGTTGCCAGCTATCCCGAAGTGGTGCCGCCGGTGGTGCAGATCACCACCAGCTACCTGGGCGGCAATTCGCAGGATCTGGAAAAGACCGTCGCCCAGCCGATCGAAGAGCAACTCATCGGCCTGGACGGCATGCTCTACTTCCTGTCGAACAGCGGCAACGATGGCTCGCTGAACATCCAGGTCACCTTCCGCCTCGGCACCAATCCCGACATCGCCACCGTGCAGACGCAGAACCGCGTAAACATCGCCCTGCCGCGGCTGCCTCCGGAGGTGCAGCGCCAGGGCGTGGTGGTGAAGAAGGTCTCCACCGCCTTCCTCACCAGCATCAGCCTGATCGTCGCCGGACGGCCGCTACGATTCGCTGTTCCTCACCAACTACGCGCAGATCAACCTGCTGAACCAGGTGGCCAGCCTCGATGGCGTGGGCGAATGCCGCCTGGGAGCCAACCAGATCTACTCCATGCGCGTGTGGGTGAATCCGGACCGGATGGCCCAATTGGGCATCACCGCCAGCGACATCAATAGCGCCATTCAGGCGCAGAACCGCCAGAATCCGGCCGGGTCGCTGGGCCAGCCGCCCGCGCCGCCCGGCACCGATTTTCAGTATTCCATCGCCGCCCCCGGCCGCCTGGTGGACCCTTCCGAGTTCGAAGATATCGTGCTGCGCGCCCGGCCCGACACCGGGCTCCTGCGCATCCGCGACGTCGGGCGCGTGCAACTGGGCGCCCTCAGCTATACCGGCTTCAGCCGCGTGAACGGCTCTCCTTCCGGTAATCTCATCGTGTACCTTTCGCCCGGCGCTAACGCCGTCGCCACCGCCGACCGCGTCCGCAATTTCGTGGAGCAGGCGAAGAAGAGCTTCCCCGCCGGCATGGATTACGTCATCCCCTACGATTCCACGGTATTCGTCCGCGCGGCCATCCGGGAAGTGATGGATGACGCTGTTCATTGCCACCGGGCTGGTGATCATGGTGGTCTTTCTCTTCCTGCAAAACTGGCGCGCCACCCTGATTCCGCTGCTCACCGTCCCGGTGGCCATCGTGGGCACGTTCGCGCTGTTCCCGATGCTCGGCTTCTCCATCAACATGACCAGCATGTTCGGCCTGGTGCTGGCCATCGGCATCGTGGTGGATGACGCCATCGTCGTGGTGGAAGCGGCGCAGCGCCATATCGACGAGGGCGTGGCGCCTCGCCAGGCCGCCATTCTGGCCATGGAGGAAGTCTCCGCGCCGGTGGTGGCCATCGCCTGCATTCTGGCCGCCGCGTTCATCCCGGTGGCGTTTCTGGGCGGCATCAGCGGCCAGATCTACAAGCAGTTCGCCCTCACTATCGCCGCCTCGGTGCTGATCTCCGCCTTCAACGCGCTCTCGCTGAGTCCGGCGCTGAGCGCCATTCTGCTGCGCCCGAAGATGCAGACTCGCGGCCTGCTCGCGCGCTTCTTCGGCGGGTTCGACCGCGCCTTCGAATGGACCCGCGAGCGCTACCTCGCCGGCGTCGCGCGGTCTGATCCGCAAGCCCGTCCTCGCGCTGCTTGGCTTGCTCGTGCTTCTGGGTCGCGGCCGGCGCGCTGTTCCGCCATCTTCCCACCGGCTTCCTTCCCGAAGAAGACCAGGGCACCGTCTTCGTATCCGTCCGCCTTCCCGACGCCGCCTCCATGCCGCGCGCCGAGGCAGCCAGCCGCAAAGTCGAAGATATCGTCCGCAAAATTCCGGGCGTGGCCGGCACCTTCGTTCTCGGCGGCATGGACATCGCCACTCGCACCAGCAGTTCCAACGTCGCCACGGTGATTACCCGGCTGACTCCCTGGGAGGAACGCACATTCTCCGGACCGGAATCTGCGCGCCATCCTGGCGCGCATGCAGGCGGAGTTCGCCCGCGTGCCCGAAGCCGCGGTTTTCGCCTTCGGCCTTCCGCCGATCCTCGGGCTGAGCACCACCGGAGGCTTCCAGTTCATGCTGGAGGACCGCGCCGGCACCGGCGTCGAAGACCTGGCGCAAACCGCCGACCTGGTGGTGCAGGCCGCGCGGCGCCGCCCCGAACTCGGCTACCGTGGTCAATACCTTCCGCTCCAACGTTCCCGCCTACAAGGTGGACGTCGATCTGGACAAGGTCCAGACTCTGGGAATTCCCGTCACCGACGCTTACAACGCCCTGCAGACTTTCCTGGGCGGCCTGTACGTGAACGACTTCAACGTGTTCGGCCGGACCTGGCAGGTGCTGGTGCAGGCCGAGCCGGAATTTCGCGGCCAGCCCGCGCGACATCAATCGCTTTTATGTGCGCACCGGCGACGGCAACATGGTCCCGCTCGGCACCCTCGCCACGGTGACGGCCACCGCCGGGCCCGACGTGATCTACCGCTACAATCGGTCGCGCGCCGTTCAGTTGCTGGGCGGCCCGGCGCCCGGGTATAGCAGCGGACAGGCGGTGGCTGCCATGGAAGACGTGGCGGCGTCCGCGCTGCCTTCCGGATACGGCTATGAGTGGACCGGCACCACCTACCAGGAGAAAGAAGCGCAAGGGCATGAAGGCGTGATCTTCGGTTTCGCCGCCGTGCTGGTCTTCCTGTTCCTCGCCGCGCTCTACGAGAGCTGGTCCATTCCGTTCGCCGTTCTGCTGGCGGTGCCGCTCGGCTTGTTTGGCGCGCTCTTCGCGGTCTGGGTACGCGCTTACCCCTACGATATCTACACCCAGATCGGAATCGTCACGCTGATCGGCCTGGCCGCCAAGAACGCCATCCTCATCGTGGAATTCGCGCGCACGCGCTATGAGGGCGGGCAGTCCATCCGCGAGGCCGCCATGGAAGCCGCGCGCCTCCGCCTGCGTCCCATCCTGATGACTTCCTTCGCGTTCATCCTGGGAGTCACTCCGCTGCTCATCGCCAAGGGCGCCGGCGCCGCATCCCGCCGGTCGCTGGGGACCGCGGTGTTCGGCGGCATGAATGCGGCCACGCTGCTGGCCATCTTCATCGTGCCGGTGCTCTTCTTCGTCATCCAGAATATGGCGGCGAAGAAAACCAGTCCGGCGGCGGGCGCCGAACCGGTGACGGAGCCAGTCCGAATGAAACACTTTCTCTATTTCCTCCCGCTTGCGCTGTCGGTTGGGTGCCGGGTAGGCCCGAACTACAAGCGGCCCGCTGTCCCTCTGCCGGTCGAGTTTCGCGGGGAGACCGCGCCCGCCTCCGCCGCCTCGCTGGCGGAGACGAAGTGGCCCGACCTGTTCCAGGATGCCGCCCTCAAGCAACTCATCGCGACCGCGCTCGCACAGAACTTGGATCTTACGGCTGGCCGCCGAGCGCGTGGAGCAGGCGCGGGCGCAATTCCGCATCACCGGGGCGGACCGGTATCCTTTCCTGTATGCGCAGGCCCAGTTCACCGGAAACCGGCCCTCCGTGGTCGGCTCCAATGTCTCGGCGCCGCCCGGAGCGTCGCTGGATTCAGTTATACGCAAGCCGGAGCAGCGCTTTCCTGGGAACTGGACTTGTGGGGACGCCTCCGCCGTCTCACCGAATCGGCGCGCGCGCAATACCTGGCCACCGAGGAAGCCCGGCACGGCGTGATCGTCTCGCTCGATCGCCGACGTAGCCGGCGCCTGGTTCACTCTGCGCGAGCGCGATCTGGAATTGGAAATCGCGCGCTGCTACGCGCGATATCGCGGCGCGCAACCTGGAACTGGTGCGCCTCCGCCACGATCACGGCGCCGTCACGGCGCTCGACGTTCACCAGGCCGAGCAACTCCTGTATATCGCCTCCGCCCAGATCGCCAGCACCGAACGCGACATCGGCCAGACGGAGAATGCGCTGAGCCTGCTGCTCGGAGCGGCTCCCCGGCGACATCGCGCGCGCGAAACCCATGGACGACTACGGCCTGCCGCCCGAGTTGCCGGCCGGCCTGCCCTCTTCGCTGCTGGAACGCCGGCCCGATATTCGCGAAGCCGAGCAAAGGCTGATTGCCGCCAACGCCCAGATCGGCGCAGCCAAGGCATACTACTTTCCGCAAATCTCGCTGACCGGCTTCCTCGGCGGACAGAGCCGCGCGCTCACTGAACTGTTCACCGGACCCGCCCGCTTTTGGACCATTGCGCCCGTCGCCAACGTGCCGATCTTCAATGCCGGCCAGGTGCGTGTGGCCGTGCGCCTCACCGAAGCGCAGAAGCGGGAGATGGTGGTCGCGTACCAGAAGACCATCTACAACGCTTTCCGCGAGGTCTCCGATGCGTTGATCGGCTATCGCGATACGCGCGAGCAGCGCCGCCAGCAGGATCAGTTCGTGCATGCGGTGGAGGAAGCCACCCGCCTCTCTCACCTCCGCTACCAGGGGGGCATGGACAGCTACCTGCAGGTTCTCGAATCGGAGCGCGGCCCTGTTTCAGGGCCGTCTGTCCCTGGCCCGCTTGCGCCTCCAGGAACTGCTTTCGTTCGTGCAGTTATATCGTGCCCTGGGCGGCGGCTGGCAGTAAAACCGAGAACTGAATCGACGGCACTTGCACTTTTCCATCCACTTCGGTATGATTGAGAGGTTTCGCGAGAAAAGCTTTCTGCTCCTGAGCTACCACCCGTCTGTGGCGGGTCCGGCCAGGGGTGAGGCCCCGAGGTTTCACCGGTTACGCCGAATGAAACATGGGCCTGTCCGATAGCAAGTAACCCTCGCTGTCCGCAGCCTGGAATTTCGGGTTGCACCACTAGTTTAGAAGTTTTTTGCCGCAAAGAGGAAATTCGTGCCGACGTTTAACCAACTTGTGCGTAATGGGCGGAAGCCGCCACGCTGGAAAACCTCCAGTCCCGCGCTGGAAGCGTGCCCTCAGAAGCGTGGAGTTTGCACGCGCGTTTATACTTCCACCCCAAAGAAGCCCAATTCCGCTCTGAGAAAGGTCGCCCGTGTGCGGCTCACCAACGGGATCGAAGTCACCACTTATATTCCGGGCGTCGGCCACAACCTGCAGGAGCACTCGATCGTGCTGATCCGCGGCGGCCGCGTGAAGGACCTTCCCGGCGTGCGCTATCACGTGATCCGCGGCGCGCTGGATACCGCCGGTGTGGCCAATCGCAAGCAGGGCAGAAGCAAATACGGAGCTAAGAGGCCGAAATCGTAGGAACGTATGCCGCGAAGAAGAAGAGCAGTCATTCGTGAAGTATTGCCGGATCCGGTCTACAATTCCACCCTTGTCGAGAAGTTTGTGAACTCGATGATGTGGGAAGGCAAGAAGAACACCGCGCAAGGGATCTTCTACCAGGCCATGGACAAACTGCGGGAGCGCACCAGCGACGATCCGCTCAAGGCCTTCAAGAAGGCCGTGGAAAATGCCAAGCCGCTGCTGGAAGTGAAGACGCGGCGCGTGGGCGGCGCCAACTACCAGGTGCCGATCGAGGTTCCGCAGAATCGCCGGACTTCGCTGGCCATGCGCTGGATCATCACCCAGGCGCGGACCCGCCCCGAAAAGGGGATGTCCGAAAAGCTGGCGAACGAGTTGAACGATGCCGCGAATCTGCGCGGCGGAGCGATCAAGAAGAGAGACGATGTGCACCGGATGGCTGAAGCCAATAAGGCTTTTGCGCATTACCGGTGGTAACTAAGTTCATAGAGAAAGGGAATTTGGCGGCGGAATGGAAATAGCCGGCCGCTGAAAGCAGAGAGCTGAAAGCTTTTTTATGGCAAGAACGACCCCACTTGAGAGGATGAGGAACATTGGCATCGCGGCCCATATCGATGCCGGTAAAACCACAACCACGGAGCGCATCCTTTACTATACCGGCCGTTCGCACAAGATTGGCGAAGTCCATGAGGGCACTGCCACCATGGACTGGATGGAACAGGAACAGGAACGCGGGATCACCATCACGTCGGCAGCCACTACCTGCTTCTGGCGGGACATGCAGATCAATATCATCGACACCCCCGGTCACGTGGATTTCACGGCCGAGGTAGAGCGCTCTCTGCGCGTGCTCGATGGCGCCGTGGCGGTATTCGACGCCGTGGCCGGCGTGCAGCCGCAATCGGAAACGGTGTGGCGGCAGGCTGACAAATACCGCGTACCCCGGATTTGCTTCATCAACAAGATGGACCGCGTGGGCGCCGATTTCTACCGCTCCGTCGATACCATTGTGGACCGGCTGAAGGCCAAGCCGGTGCCGATTCAGATTCCGGTGGGCGCCGAGGATCAGTTTAAGGGCGTAGTGGATCTGGTGGAAATGAAGGCCACCATCTGGCGCGACGAAACCCTGGGGGCGCAATTCGACATCGTGGACATTCCGGCGGACCTGGTCGAAAAGGCACAGGCTTACCGCGAGCAGATGATCGAAGCGGTTTCCGAATTCGACGATACGCTATTCGAGAAGTTCATCAACGGCGAGTCCCTCACCAACGATGAGATCCGGGCCGGCATCCGCAAGGCCACCATCGGGCTCAAGATTTTCCCGGTGATCTGCGGATCGGCATTCAAAAACAAGGGTGTGCAGACCATGATGGATGCGGTGGTGGATTACCTCCCCTCGCCTCTGGACATCCCTCCGGTGCAGGGCATCGACATCGACAATCCGGAAATCAAAATATTCCGCAAGCCGTCCGACGACGAACCTTTCGCGGCCCTGGTTTTCAAGATTATGACCGATCCGTACTCGGGCCAGCTCGCCTTCTTCCGGGTGTATTCGGGCAAGATGAGCGCCGGCGAATCGGTGTTCAACGTGGCTAAGGGGCGTAAAGAGCGGGTAGGCCGCCTGATGCGCATGCACGCCAACAAACGCGAAGATATCACCGAGATTCTGGCGGGCGATATTTGTGCCGCGGTGGGGCTGCGCACCATTTCCACCGGAGATACCATTTGCGATGAAGACCATCCGGTAGCGCTCGAGAAGATCGACTTCCCGACGCCCGTGATCCAGCTCGCGGTGGAACCGAAGACCAAGGCCGACCAGGAAAAGCTGGGTATGGCCATCGCCAAGCTGGCGCAGGAAGATCCCACGTTCAAGGTCAATACCGATCCGGAAACGGGGCAGACGATTCTTTCGGGAATGGGCGAACTGCACCTGGAGATCATTGTGGACCGCATGATGCGCGAATTCGGCGTGGCGGCCAATGTGGGCAAGCCGCAGGTGGCGTATCGCGAGACGATCCGGCAGATGGCGGAAGCCGATTACACGCACAAGAAGCAGACCGGCGGCAGCGGCCAGTACGCGCGCACCAAGCTCCGCGTGGAACCGAATCCGGGCAAGGGTTACGAGTTCGAAAACGAAATCAAGGGCGGAAATATTCCGAAGGAATTCATTCCCGCGGTCGGCAAAGGGGTGGTGGAAGCGCTGGAAGGCGGCATTCTGGCGGGCTTCCCCATGGTGGACCTGAAGGTCACCGTGTACGACGGCGATTATCACGAAGTGGACTCTTCGGAAATGGCGTTCAAGATCTGCGGTTCGATCTGCGTCAAAGAAGCCTGCCGCAAAGCCAAGCCGGTGCTCCTGGAACCGGTGATGGCGGTGGAAGTGGTGGTGCCGGACGAATATATGGGAACCGTCAACGGCGATCTGATCTCGCGCCGCGGCCAATTGGAAGGCACGGAAATCCAGGGCACAACGCAGATGATCCGGGCCAGTGTCCCGCTCAGCGAAATGTTCGGGTATGCGACCGAACTGCGCTCGCGGACGCAGGGCCGGGGCAGCTTCACCATGCACTTCTCGCGTTACGAAGAAGTGCCCAAGTCGGTGGCGGAAGAAATCGTCAGCCGGGTCCAAGGGAAAGTAACGAAGTAGGCATTCATAAGGAGATTGGTGGCATATGGCAAAGGAAAAATTTGACCGCAGCAAGCCGCACGTCAATATCGGGACGATCGGACATATCGATCACGGCAAGACGACCCTGACGGCGGCCATCACGAAGGTGCTGGCCAAGCACAATCCGAAAGTGAAATTCCGGAGCTTCGATTCGATCGATAACGCGCCGGAGGAAAAGGCCCGCGGCATCACCATCGCGGTGGCGCACGTGGAGTACGAAACCGCCAAGCGGCATTATGCCCACGTGGATTGCCCCGGCCACGCCGACTATATCAAGAACATGATCACCGGCGCGGCGCAGATGGATGGCGCCATCGTGGTGGTGGCGGCGACCGACGGCCCCATGCCGCAGACCCGCGAGCACATTCTGCTGGCGCGGCAGGTGGGCGTGCCATATATCGTCGTGGCCATGAACAAAGTGGACATGGTGGACGATCCGGAACTGCTGGACCTGGTGGAACTGGAAGTTCGCGAGCTTTTGAAGAACTACCAGTTTCCGGGCGACGATCTGCCGGTGATTCGCGTGTCGGCGCTGGGTGCGCTGAATGGCGAGCCGCAGTGGGAAAAGACCATCGACGAACTGATGGAAGCGGTGGACAGCTACATTCCGATGCCGGAGCGCGTAACCGACAAGCCGTTCATCATGCCGATCGAAGACATTTTCTCGATCCAGGGACGCGGCACGGTGGTGACCGGCAGGATCGAGCGCGGGATCTGCAAAGTCGGCGAGGAAATGGAAATCGTAGGTTTCCGGCCGACGCGCAAGACCGTCGTGACCGGCGTCGAAATGTTCAAGAAGTTGCTGGATCAGGGGATGGCCGGCGACAACGTAGGCTTGCTCTTGCGCGGCGTGGAAAAAGACGAAGTCGAGCGCGGGCAGGTGATTGCGAAGCCGGGAACCATTACGCCGCACACCAATTTCAAGGGCGAAGTCTACGTGTTGAGCAAGGAAGAAGGCGGGCGGCACACGCCGTTCTTCAAGGGATACCGGCCGCAGTTCTACTTCCGCACGACCGACGTGACGGGAGTGGCGCAATTGCCGGAGGGCACGGAAATGGTAATGCCCGGGGATAACGTGCAGTTGAATGTGGAACTGATCACGCCCGTGGCCATGGACAAAGGGTTGCGCTTCGCCATTCGCGAAGGCGGCCGCACGGTGGGCGCCGGTACGGTGTCCGAGATCATAAAGTAGACAATTATGGCTTTGAGAGAACGCATTCGCATCCGCTTGAAGGCGTACGATCACCGTGTGCTGGACCAATCCACCACGGAGATTGTCGATACCGCGAAAAGGACCGGCGCTACGGTGGCCGGTCCGATTCCACTGCCGACCAGCCGCAGTATCACCACGGTGTTGCGGTCGCCGCACGTGGACAAGAAGTCGCGCGAGCAGTTTGAAATCCGGACGCACAAGCGGCTGCTGGACATCCTGGAACCGACCCAGCAGACGGTCGATGCTTTAATGAAGCTCGACCTGCCGGCGGGTGTGGATGTGGAAATTAAAGCGTTTGGGAAGTAAACAATCACCGCGGAGACGCGGAGACGCAGAGGAAGTCGCGGAGGAGATCTTGAATCGGATTTCTCCGCGTTTTGCTCCGCGACTCTGCGCCTCCGCGGTAAAGAAGGATTTTTAAGATGAGCCCAGGAATCCTTGGCAAAAAAATCGGAATGACGCAGATGTTCCGGCCGGATGGCCAGGCCGTGCCGGTCACGCTGTTAAAAGCGGGACCCTGCACGGTGGTGCAACGCAAGACGCCCAGCACCGACGGGTACGACGCGGTGCAGCTTGGCCTTTCGGAATTCGTCAAGCCGCAGCGCATCAATAAGCCCCTGACCGGCCACTTGAAGAAGGGAGGCGCGGAAGGCGCAAAATTCCTGCGCGAATTCCCGCTGGGCCCCGGCAACAGCGATCTCAAAGCCGGCGACAAGGTGCTGGTGGAAGAGTTTCAGCCGGGCGCCAAGGTGGATGTCATCGGCATCAGCAAGGGCAAAGGCTTCGCCGGTGTGGTGAAACGTCATCATTTCCGCGGCGGCGAAGGCTCGCACGGTTCCATGTTCCATCGCGCTCCCGGTTCGATTGGAGCGTCCAGCTTCCCCTCGCGCGTCGTTCCCGGCATGCGCATGGGCGGCCACATGGGCAACGCCCGTGTGACGGTGCGCAACCTGGAAGTGATCGAGGTGGACACCGAGGATAACGTGCTGGTGGTAAAGGGCGCGGTTCCCGGTCCCAACGGCGGCTACGTGCTGGTGCGGAGGTCGAAGAGGTAACGGACATGCCGACACTTGATGTAGTGGATTTGAATAATGCGAAGGTTGGCTCGGTAGAACTGGCCGACGAAGTCTTCGGCGCCGAGGTCAATAACGATCTCCTGTACGAAGCGGTCCGCCAGTTCCAGGCGGGCAAGCATGCCGGCACGCACAAGACCAAGACGCGCCGCGAAGTGGCCGGATCCGGCAAGAAGCTCTGGAAGCAGAAGGGCACCGGGCGGGCGCGCGTGGGTTCGGTTCGTTCGCCGATCTGGCGGCATGGCGGCACCATTCACGGGCCGGTGACGCGGGATTACAGCTACAAACTGCCGCGCAAGATGCTGCTGGGCGCGCTGCGCTCGGCGCTTTCCGCCAAGGTCCGCGATGGCGAGTTGAAAGTAGTGCAGGCGTTCAATCTCTCCGACCACAAGACCAAGAACGCCATGGGTGCGCTGGCCCGGTTGGAGGGCGGCCGCACGGTTCTGGTGGTGGATAACGGCGAGAATCGCAACCTGGAACTGGGCTTGCGCAACTTGAAGGGCGTGACTCTGCTGGCCACCCGGGAAGTCAATCCTTATCATCTTCTGGGGCACCAGAGCGTATTGCTGAGCGAAGCCGCCGCGCGCAAGTTCTCGGAGGCACTGGCGAAATGATTATCCAAAAAGTACTCGTCCGCCCGATCATTACCGAGAAGGGCGTCAGCAAGAAAGACGATGAGCGCACCCTGTGTTTTGAGGTGGCTCCGCAAGCGACCAAGACGGAAGTGAAGACCGCGGTCGAGAAGCTGTTCAAGGTAAAGGTCTCCGAGGTCCGCACTGCCACGTTCGACGGCAAGCTGCGGCGTCGCGGTCGCTTCTCGGGATATCGCTCGGATTGGAAGAAGGCTTACGTGAAGCTGAAGGCGGGCGAGAAAGTGCCTGACTTCGCGGAGATTTAGAATGCCCATCAAGAAATACAGACCCGTAACGCCCACGCGCCGCTTCACGACGATCGTATCGCGCGAGGACATCACCAAACAGACCCCGGAAAAGTCGCTGGTCCGGCCGAAGCAACGCACCGGCGGGCGCAACAGCACCGGCCGGGTGACGTCCCGGTTCATCGGCGGTGGACATAAGCAGGCGTATCGCGTGATCGATTTCAAGCGCGACAAGCATGGAATTCCGGCGGTGGTGGCTTCCATCGAATATGACCCCAACCGCTCGGCGCGCATTGCGCTGCTGCATTACGCCGATGGCGAGAAGCGCTACATTCTGCAGCCGGACGGCCTGAAGGTGGGGCAGAAAGTGATGTCCGGTCCGGAAGCCGATATCCTGCTGGGCAATTCGCTGCCGATGAAGAACATGCCCACCGGCACGATCGTCCACAATATCGAACTGAAGCCGGGTAAGGGCGCGCAGATGGCTCGTTCGGCCGGCACGCAGGCGCAGTTGGTTTCCAAGGAAGGCGGCACGGCGCTGCTCAAGCTGCCCTCCGGCGAAGTCCGCCGGGTGCCTCTGGACTGCGCGGCCACGGTCGGGCAGGTTGGCAACGTGGATCACGAAAACGTTTCCCACGGCAAGGCGGGACGCACCCGCTGGATGGGAAAGACTCCGCACAACCGCGGCGTCACGATGAATCCGGTCGATCACCCGCACGGCGGCGGCGAGGGCAAAACCAGCGGCGGCCGTCATCCGGTGACGCCGTGGGGTCAGCCCACACGCGGCTTTAAAACGCGCAACAACAAGCGCACCGATAAGTGGATCGTCACGCACAAGAGTAAGAAGAGGTAAGCGAACATGGGTCGATCAGTCAAAAAAGGGCCGTTTACCGATACGCACCTGGAAGCCAAGCTGGCCGTGCTGGTGGCCACCAATGAGAAGAAGGTGGTCCGCACCTGGTCCCGGCGCTCCACGATTCTGCCGGAGTTCGTCGGCCAGACGGTGGCGGTGCACAACGGCAAGAAATTCATTCCGGTGTACGTTACCGAGAATATGGTAGGCCACAAGCTGGGTGAGTTTTCACCCACCCGGACGTTCAAGGGCCACTCGGTGAAGGCGGCGACGGAGAAAACGGCGAAGCCCTCATAAGCCGCCAAGAGGAACTGCGATGGAAGCCAAAGCGGAAGCAAGATACATTCGAATCTCGCCGCAGAAAGCGCGGCTGGTTGTGGACCTGATCCGAGGCCTGCAGGCGGGAAAAGCGCTGAACACTCTGCGCGCCACCAACAAACGCATTGCGCCGGCGGTGGAAAAGGTGTTGCAGTCGGCCATTGCCAACGCGGTCAACCGCAATGAAGACGTGGATGTGGACCGCCTGTACGTCTCCAGCGCCCTGGTCAACGAAGGGCCGCGGATGAAGCGCGTGCGCCCGGCGCCGATGGGCCGCGCCTACCGGTACCAGCGCCGTTCGGCACATATCGTCATCAAGGTGGCGGAGAAGGAAGCATAGATGGGACAGAAAGTTCACCCGTACGGTTTTCGGCTGGGATTCAACAAGCCGTGGCGGTCCCGCTGGTTTGCGAACCATGGCTACGCCAAGCTGCTTCAGGAAGATCTGGAACTCAAAGAAGGCCTGCGCGACCGTCTGAAGAGTGCCGGCGTCAGCTCGATTGAAGTGGACCGGCCCGGCAACAAGCTGCGGGTCACCATTCGCACCTCGCGTCCCGGCATCATCATCGGACGCAAGGGCGCGGAGATCGAAAAGCTGAAGCAGGACATGGCCAAGCGGACCAAGCGCGAGGTCTTCATCGACATCCAGGAAGTGCACAAGCCGGAATTGGACGCGCAACTGGTTTGCGAATCCATCGGGCTGCAACTGGAGAAGCGCGTGGCGTTTCGCCGCGCCATGCGGAAGGCCGTGGATTCGGCGTTGCGCTTCGGCTGCAAGGGCATTAAGGTGCGGGTATCGGGCCGTTTGAACGGTGCGGAAATCGCCCGCAGCGAGTGGTATTTGCAGGGCCAGCTTCCGCTGCACACCTTGCGCGCGGATATCGACTACGGGTTTGCGGAAGCCCACACCACGTACGGCGTGATCGGGATCAAGACCTGGATTTACAAGGGCGAGATTCTGGATCTGACCAAGCGGCGCGGCGGCCTGCTGCCCGAGCCCGAACCGCGGCGCGACCGCGGGGAACGGCGCGACCGTGGAGATCGCGGCGACCGTGGAGGCCGCGGTCGGGATCGCGGCGACCGTCCGTTTACGCCGCCCAGCAGCCAGGCTCCGGTGAGCGCGGCCCCGGTGGAGACCGGGCCGGCCACGCAGACTCCGCCCAGCGATCTGCCGCGTCCGGCAGCGCGCCCGGCTGCGCCGATTCTACCGCCGATGATGTCGCCGCAGGCGCCGTCATGGAAGCAGGAAGTGCGGCAGGACGCACATCCGGCTCCCGAGACCGAGACCGAGACCAAACCGGCCACCGATAAGCCGGAAGGTTCGGGCGAGAACCAATAAAGGATTGAGGGCAAACCGCCATGATGATGCCAAAGAAGGTCAAGTTCAGAAAGCAGCAGCGCGGGCGCATGGCCGGCAAGGCCTGGCGCGGCTCGTCGATTGCTTTCGGGGAGTTCGGGCTGAAGAGCCTGGAATGCGCGTGGATTACGGACCGGCAGATTGAGGCCGCCCGTGTGGCCATGACCCGCTCCATCAAGCGCGGCGGCAAGGTTTGGATCCGGCTCTTCCCGGACAAGCCGATCACCAAGAAGCCGGCTGAAACCCGTATGGGTAAAGGTAAGGGCGCTCCCGAGCAGTGGGTGGCGGTGATCCGCCCGGGGAAGATTTTGTTCGAAATGGAAGGCGTGGACCGGGCAACCGCCACGGCGGCGATGCGTCTGGCGGCTCACAAGCTGCCCATCAAGACCAAATTCATCAGCCGCGACGATGTGGAGTAAGGCTTTATGAAATCTCAGAAAGTTCGCGATCTCGACACCGATGAGTTGAATCGCCAGTTGTCTGAAATGGACGAGCAGATGTTTCGTCTTAAATTTCAGATGTCCATGGGGCAGATGGATGGGCTCAAGAAAGCGCGCTTGATGAAAAAGACGCGAGCCCGGATCTTGACCGTACTGCGCGAAAGAGAAATCGCGGGAGCGAAGAAATAAGATGGCCGAACAAGAAGCCAGCCAGGGTCACAAGAACGAAAAAGTGGGCTCCGTAGTTTCCACCAAGATGCAGAAGACTATCGTGGTGGAAGTGAGCCGCCGGGTGCCGCATCCGCTGTACAAGCGCATCATCGGCAAGCGCAAGAAGTTTTATGCCCACGATGAGGAAGGCACGGCCAAGCCGGGCGACGTGGTGCGTATCGTAGAATGCCGGCCGCTCAGCAAGTTGAAGCGCTGGCGCCTGGTGGAAGTGGTTCGCCGTGCGGCCCAGGTAGGCGCGCAGCCGTCGGTTTTGGATGTGAAGGTTTAAGTACAGGGCCCAGGGGTTGTGGGCCGGTGGCCAGGGTGAATAATCCCCGGCCCCTGGCCCCCGGATCCCGGCTCCAGGAGCGAAGCGACTTATGATTGGAATGCGTACAATTCTCGAGGTGGCCGATAACTCCGGCGCGCGCAGGCTGAGTTGCATCCTGCCGCGCGGTGGCGACCTCGGCCTGCGCGCCGGCCTGGGTGACGTGGTCACGGCCGCCGTGAAAGAGGCCGCTCCCGATTCGGCAATTAAAAAAGGGAAAGTGGTGCGCTGCGTGATTGTCCGCATGCGCAAGGAGACCCGGCGCAAGGACGGTACGTATATCCGTTTCGATTCCAACGCCGCGGTACTGATCAATGATGTGGGCGAGCCGGTGGGTACCCGTGTTTTCGGTCCCGTGGCGCGCGAGCTGCGCGACAAGAAATTCATGAAAATCGTGTCGCTGGCTCCCGAGGTAATCTGATGGGAATCGCAAAGAAGAAGCCGGTCCCGCCGGCGCGGATAGAGATCAAGAAGGAAGACACCGTCAAGGTGATCAGCGGCCGGGATTCGGGCAAGACCGGGCGCGTTCTACGCGTGGATCGCGCCACCGGAAAACTGCTGGTGGAACACGTGATGATGATCAAGCGTCACACCCGGCCTAACCCGCAGAAACAGATCAAGGGCGGCATTGCGGAACGTGAGAGTCCGATTCCGGTATCCAACGTTCTGATCGTGTGCCCCGGCTGCAATAAGGCGGTGCGCATCGCGCATCACGTGGATGTGGTTGCCGGCGGAAAGAGCCGCCGCACCCGGGTTTGCCGCAAATGCGGGCAGACGCTGGACAGGAAGTAAAGGAATGAGGGTCGGGATCCAGGAGTCGGGGACCAGGGTGAGGACGCGCTCTGCGCGGTTTTCCCGGCCCCTGGTCTCCGGCCCCTGGCCCCAGGAGCGAAGCGACAATGGCAGCACGTTTGAGAGAACACTATCTGAAGAAAGTGGTTCCGACTCTGACCCAGGAGTTCGGGTACAAGAACATCATGGCGGTGCCGAAGATCTCCAAGATCTCGGTTAACATCGGCATGGGCGAAGCCACGCAGAACGCCAAGCTGATGGATGGCGCGGTGAACGAGTTGGGCCAGATCGCCGGCCAGAAGCCGGTGGTCACCAAGGCCACCAAGAGCATCGCCCAGTTCAAGCTTCGCGAAGGCCAGTCGATCGGCTGTATGGTGACGCTGCGGGGCGACCGGATGTTTGAATTCTTCGACCGCCTGGTGAACGTGGCGTTGCCGCGCGTCCGCGACTTTCGCGGCGTGTCGAGTAAGAGCTTCGATGGCCGCGGGAACTACACCCTGGGCGTGAAGGACCAATTGATTTTTCCCGAGATCGATTACGCCAAGGTGGATAAGACCAAGGGCATGAATATTTGCATCACCACCACCGCCAGAACCGATGCGGAGGGCCTGGCGCTGTTGCGCCAGATGGGAATGCCGTTCCGGCAGTAGAGGGAGAGTTAAGAACGAATGGCCACGACTGCAAAAATCGCCAAAGATATCAAGCTGGAGAAGATCCGCCGGGAATCCCAGTTGGCTAAGGCCCAAGGCAAGCCCGGAATCGACAAGCATCCCACACGCCATCGCAACCGCTGCTGGCGCTGTGGACGGCCGCGGGCCTTCCTGCGGAAGTTCGGCATTTGCCGCCTGTGTTTCCGCCAGCTCGCTTTGAACGGCGAGATACCCGGCGTGACCAAGGCCAGTTGGTAGGAATTGAAGTAGGAGAACTATGACAAGCGATCCCATCGCCGACATGCTGACTCGCGTGCGCAACGCGATCCAGGCCCGCCACCCGAAAGTGGACGTGCCGGCCTCCAAGCTGAAAACGGAAATCGCGCGCATCCTCAAGGAAGAGGGTTACATCACCAACTTCAAGGTGGCCGAAGAAGGCGCGAAGAAGACCATCAAGATTTACTTGAAGTACTCGGCCAACAATTCGCCGGTGATCTCCGCCATCGAGCGGGTATCGCGGCCGGGTTGCCGGGTGTATGTGGGGCAGACGGACATCCCGCGCGTCCTGGGCGGGCTGGGCATCAACATAATGACCACTCCGCGCGGTGTGATGACCGGCCGGGACGCTCATAAAGAGCATCTGGGCGGTGAAATTCTGTGCCGCGTATGGTAGGAGTCGAGCGCTGACAGCTGATAGCTGAAGGCTTCCTGGAGCTATATGTCTAGAATTGGTAAAAAGCCGATTCCGCTGCCGAGCGGCGTCAAAATACAGATCGGCGAACATTTGCAGGTGACCGGGCCGAAAGGCACGCTGACCGTGCCCATCCCCGAAGGGATCAGCCTGGAGCAGAATGGCAGCATCCTGAACGTGAAGCGGGCTTCCGACCAGCAAGCGGCGCTGCATGGTCTCACCCGCGCGCTGGCGGCCAACGCCGTGCAAGGCGTGTCCGGCGGTTTTATCCGGGAACTGGACATCGTCGGCATCGGTTACCGTGCGGACGTGAAGGGCAAGATCGCCACGTTCACCCTGGGGTATTCTCACCCGATCGAATTCCTCCTGCCAGACGGCGTGGATTTGAAGATCGACAAGCAGACGCACCTGGTGTTGAGCGGGTACGACCGGCAGTTGCTGGGGCAGGTGGCGGCGAAGATGCGCGCGCTGCGCGAGCCCGATCCTTACAAGAACAAGGGCGTCCGGTACACTGGCGAGGCGCTGCGCAAGAAGGTCGGCAAGACCGGGGCGGGTGGCAAATGATTAAGATGATCGAAAAGAAGGAAATCCGCAAACGCATTCACCGGCGGATCCGGCGCAAACTGGCGGGCACGGCCGAACGGCCCCGCCTGGCGGTATTCCGCAGCGTGGCGCACATTTACGCCCAGGTGATTGACGATGCTTCGGCAACCACCCTGGTGTCGGCATCGAGTGTGGACAAGGCCGGCAAGACCAACGGCGGGAATGTCGCGGCGGCCAAAACAATCGGCAAGCTGGTGGCGGAGCGGGCGCGGGAAAAGGGCATCAAGAGCGTGGTCTTCGACCGGGGCGGCTACCAGTATCATGGCCGCATCAAGGCGCTGGCCGACGCGGCGCGGGAAGCGGGACTGGAGTTCTAATTCATGATAACGACTCAGAAGCGCATCGATCCGGCTACGCTCAATCTCAAAGAGCAGGTAGTCGCGATCAACCGTGTCACCAAAGTGGTGAAGGGCGGCAAGAATCTCAGCTTTTCGGCTCTGGTGGTGATCGGCGATCCCAGCGCGAAGGTGGTGGGGTACGGCGTCGGCAAGGCCAAGGAAGTGCCGTCGGCCATCCGCAAAGGGATCGAAGCGGCCAAGAAGAATCTGCGCAAGGTCAACGTGGTGGATACCACCATCGCCCACCGCGTATTGGGCGTGTTCGCCAGTTCACAGGTGCTGCTGAAACCGGCCCCCGCGGGAACCGGAGTGATTGCCGGCGGTGCGGTGCGCGCGGTGATTTCGGCCTGCGGCATTCCCAACGTGCAAACCAAGTCGATCGGGCGGCGCAATCCCCACAACGTCGTCAAGGCGACCATCGTGGCGCTGGAATCGCTGCGCGACAAAGCCGCCGTGGCGGAAATGCGCGGTTTGGCCGTGGAGAAACTCTAATGGAAGGCATGATCAAAATCAAACTGGTTCGCAGCCCGATCTGCACTCCGGAGAAGCACAAGCGGGTGGTCAAGGGACTCGGTCTGCGCAAGCTCAACCAGATAGTGGTGCGGCCGGACACGCCGGTCTTTCGCGGTATGGTAAAGAAGGTTCCGCACCTTCTGGAAGTGGTGGAATAAGCAATGAATCTCAGTCAATTGAAACCTCCGGCCGGGCAAACTAAAGAGCGCAAGCGCGTCGGACGCGGTATGGGCTCCGGCCGCGGCAAGACTTCCGCGCGAGGTCATAAAGGTCAGGGGCAGGGCACCGGTTTCTCTCAGAAGCGCGGGTTTGAAGGCGGACAGATGCCGCTGCACCGCCGCCTCCCCAAGCGGGGATTCACCAATATCTTCAAGAAAGAGTTTGCGATCATCAACCTGGAACGGCTGGAAAAGTTGGAAGGAGACACCTTCAACCTGGCAAAGTTGATCGAACTCAAAGTGGTCAAAAAGGCGGGTGAAGGACTGAAGGTCCTCGGCGGGGGCCAGTTAACGCGCCCGATCACGGTGGAAGCCCGTCATTTCTCCAAGTCGGCCCTGGAAAAGATTCAGAAGGCCGGCGGAACGGCACAGGTAATCGGCGCAGCTACCGAGTAGCGCCGGAAATCGAGGGGATCCATGACCAAGTTATTTGAAGCGTTCGTGAACATGTTTCGGGTGCCCGACCTTCGGAAGCGCCTGATGTTCACGTTGGGGCTGCTGGCGGTGTATCGTCTGGGCGGCCACATCCCCACCCCGGGAATTAACCTGCAGCAGTGGGCCAACTTCTTCAACTCGCAGCAGGGCGGTGTATTTGGCTTCTTCGATATGTTCGCCGGCGGCAATATCCGCCGGTTGACCATTTTCGCCCTGGGCATCATGCCGTACATCACGGCATCGATCATCCTGCAGTTGCTGACGGTGGTGGTTCCCACCCTCGAAAAGCTGCAGAAGGAAGGCGAGTTGGGCCGCCGCAAGATCACCCAGTGGACCCGCTACCTGACCATCATTTTGTCCGTCATCCAATCCTTCGGTATCGCCAAAGGCCTTGAAGGCATGGGCCAGGGCATCGTGATTAATCCGGGATTCGGATTCGTGACCCTGACCATTCTCTCCCTCACTACCGGATCGGCCTTCATTATGTGGCTGGGCGAACAGATCAGCGAGCGCGGTGTAGGCAACGGCATGTCGCTGATCATCTTCGCGGGAATCGTGGTGGGGTTGCCCGGTGCCATCAAGAGCATCTACTACAACGTATTCGTCACGCACGAATGGAATGCCATCGAACTGATCGCCATCATCGCCATGATGATCGTGGTAGTGGCCTTCATCGTCCTGGTGGAGCGCGGCGAGCGCCGAATTCCGGTGCAGTACGCCAAGCGCGTGGTGGGCCGGCGTGTGATGGGCGGCCAATCCACATATATGCCGCTCAAGGTCAATGCCGGCGGCGTTATCCCAGTGATCTTCGCCTCGTCCATCCTGGCTTTCCCGCAACAGCTTCTGCTGATGGGCAAGGTGAAGGACATTTCCTGGCTGGCCAACACTTTGAAATCGATCCAGCACGGTGAGCCGCTGTACTACGTGCTGTTTGTCACGGCCATCATTTTCTTCTGTTTCTTCTACGTTTCGATCATTTTCAACCCCAACGAAGCGGCCGATAACATGCGTAAGTACGGCGGGTTCATTCCGGGCATTCGCCCCGGACGGAACACCTCCGACTACATGAACGAGATTCTCACGAAGATCACGGTGGTGGGCGGCATTTACCTGTCGATTCTCTGCCTGATCCCGGACATCATGATCTCGGGAATCAAGCTGCAACATCTGCCCTTCATCGGTCAGGCTATCGATACCAGCTTCACCAACGCGCACATGCGCTTCCTGCTGGACGGGTTGAACGTGCAGTTTTATTTCGGCGGCACTTCGCTGCTGATTGTGGTGGGCGTGGCGATGGACACCATCAACCAGATCGAGGCCCAGCTCATCATGCGGCATTACGAAGGGTTCACTCCGCGGAGCGGGCGAATCCGTGGCCGGCGGTCCAGTTTCTAAGGTCGTTCTCCAGGTTGAGAGGTTTGGTACCGACGATTGGTAAAGGCGATTGTCCTGTTCGGGTCGCCTGGGTCCGGAAAGGGCACTCAGGCGCGAATGTTGACGCAGTGTCTAAGCGTCCCCCATATCTCTACCGGGGATATGCTACGGGACCGTATGCGGCAGGGTAGCCCGGTCGCGACCGGCTTCGTGGCCACCATGCAGTCGGGTGCGCTGGTATCCGACGATCTGGTCAACCGGATGGTGGAAGAGCGTTTGAGCCGGCCCGACGCCGCCCAAGGTTTTGTGCTGGATGGATATCCCCGGACCATCCCGCAGGCGGAGCATCTGTTTAAGTGGTTGACGGGGCGGGGGATTCGCGAGGTGGTGATTCATCTCGCAGTCGATTACAATGTTATTATTGCCCGATTGACGGGTCGCCGCCAGTGCCCTCGCTGCGGAACTCTGTATAATATCGCATCCCAGCCTCCCCGGGTGGATAATTTGTGCGATCTGGACGGTGAGCCGCTTGGGGATCCGGGACGACGATCGGGAAGAGGTGATCCGGGAGCGGCTGCAGGCGTATGAGAGGCAGACGCGGCCCGTGCTGGATTTCTTCAGCGCCTCGGGGGAGCGCGTGATTGAGGTGGACGCCAGCAACGATCCGCCCGACGTAGTGTTCGACAAGATTCGCCAGGCTATGGAATCGGATGATCGTTCGTAAAACCGCTGCGGAACTCGAAAAGATGCGGCGCAGCGGGCTGCTGGTCTTTCAAGTCCTGCAGAAGTTGAAAGAGATGTCGGCGGAAGGGGTCAGCACGATGGACCTGGAAATGGCCGCCGAGAAGATGATCGCCGATGCCGGCGCCAAGCCCGCGTTCAAGGGTTATTATGTGCCGGCGGCGGGTGAGGCTTTCAAGTTTGTGTTGTGCACCTCGGTGAACAGCGAGATTGTTCACGGAATGCCGAATGCGAAGCGACTGCTCAAGAAGGGCGATATCGTTTCCATCGATACCGGGGTGAAGCTGGACGGTTATTATGGCGATTCGGCCATTACCGTTCCGATCGGCGAGGTCAGCGAGCAGACTACGAAGCTGCTGAAGGTGACGCAGGAGTCGCTCGAACTGGCAATTGACCGGGTGCGCGCGGGTAACCGGCTCTTTGATGTTTGCGGCACGGTCGAGCAGCACGTCAAAGACAACGGGTTTTCGGTAGTGCGCGAGTATGTGGGCCACGGAATCGGCACACAGCTTCACGAGGAGCCGCAGGTTCCCAACTACGTGGATCGCAAGAACGAGAATCCACGGTTGAAGCCGGGTATGGTGCTGGCGGTCGAGCCCATGGTGAATGCCGGGCGGCCGGAAGCCGTGGTTCTGAAGGATAAGTGGACGGCGGTCACCAAGGATGGGTCGTATTCGGCTCATTTCGAGCATTGCATCGCGGTTACCGAAAACGGGCCGTGGGTGCTGACCAGGCCGTGACGGAAGCAGGGGGCCGGAAGCTGGGGCCGGGGGCCAGGGGGCCAGGGTAGTGCAGGCCATCGTGGTCGAAGAGCGGCCTTCCGCGATTTGGTTGTTGAAGTTGGAGAACCAGGCTAAGGTTCTAGCCCACTTAGTGGGTGCGGTACAACGAAATTTTGTGAGGCTGGTGCCGGGCGATCGGGTAGAGGTGGAATTGAGTCCTCACGATCTGACGCGCGGCAGAATTATTCGGAAGCTGTAAGGGAAGGGACGCGCGGGACGGTTTTCCCCGGCCCCTGGCCCCTGGCCCCCGGCCCCGAAAGGTGGCATATGAAAGTTCGAGCGTCGGTAAAGAAGATTTGCGACAAGTGCAAGGTGATCCATCGCGAAGGCGTTGTGCGGGTCATCTGCGTTAACCCGAAACACAAACAGAGACAGGGGTAATCAAGGAAATATGGCACGTATTGCCGGTGTAGATCTGCCGCCTGCGAAGAGAGCCGAGATCGGTCTCACCTATATTTACGGCGTGGGCCGTACCCGGTCGCGTTCGCTCCTCTACCGGGCAGGCATTGAATTCGACAAAAAGATCCGCGACCTGACCGAAGACGAAGTCAACAAGGTCCGCCAGATTCTGGAAGAAGAGGGCGCCGTGGAAGGCGACCTGCGCAAAGAGATCTCGATGAACATCAAGCGTCATATCGAGATGGGCTCTTACCGTGGATTGCGGCATCGCCGCAGCCTGCCGGTGCGGGGCCAGCGCACACATACCAACGCCCGTACGCGCAAAGGACCGCGCCGCGGCACGGTGGCCAATAAGAAGAAGGCCACGGGTAAGACATAAAGGTGGGGCATGGCGAAAGCACCAGTTAAAGCAGGCAAGAAGAAGAGTTTTAAGAAGAAGGAGAAGCGCGTTGTCCACGTGGGCATCGTGCATATCCAGGCCACCTTCAACAACACCATCGTGACCATCGCCGATCAGGAAGGCAATACTATTTCCTGGTCAAGCGCGGGTTCGCTGGGTTTCCGGGGATCCCGCAAGGGGACGCCGTTCGCCGCGCAGCAGGCGGCCATGACGGCGGCCAACAAGGCCACGGAGAGCGGGTTGAGGACGGTGGAAGTTCGGGTAGCCGGGCCCGGTTCGGGCCGCGAATCGGCGGTACGCGCGTTGTCCACCGCGGGCATCGAAGTGCGTGCCATTAAAGATGTCACCCCGATTCCTCACAACGGTTGCCGTCCGCCCAAAAAGCGGAGAGTATGAGAAGCAGGGGTTGGGGATGGGGGTTAGGGATAGGGAACAGCCGCGCGAAGCGCTACCATTCCCCAGCCCCCAAACCCCACCCCCAATCCCCGTAGTTAGCAAGCGGGACGAAGGCCTGCCATGGCCGTAAACCGCACCTGTCAACAAGGTATAAGGAGAACGTAACTTGGCAAGATATATCGGCCCGGTTTGCCGGCAATGCCGGCGCGAGGGCATGAAGCTCTACCTGAAAGGCGAGCGCTGCCACAGCGAAAAATGCGCCATCGAGAAGCGCAATTTCGTTCCCGGACAGCACGGCAAAGATCGGAAAGCGAAGATTGTAGGCTACGGCTTGCAGCTTCGCGAAAAACAAAAGGTGCGCCGCGTGTACGGCGTGCTGGAACGCCAGTTCCGCAGCACATTCGAAAAGGCGGCGCATGAGAAGGGCATCACCGGCGAGAACCTGATGTCCGCCCTGGAACGCCGTCTCGACAGCGTCATCTACCGCATGGGTTTCGGCACCAGCCGCGCCCAGGCCCGCCAGATCGTCCGCCACGGCCACATTGAAGTCAACGGCCGCAAATGCAATATTCCCTCCGCAACCGTCAAAGTCGGCGACCTGATCGGCGTTCGTGAAAGCAGCAAGAACAACCCCACCATTCTGGCTGCCCGCGACGCTACGGCGCACGCGCCCGCGCCGAACTGGATCGACGTGGACCGGGAAGGCTTAAAGGGTCGCGTCCAGAGCCTGCCGCAACGCAGCGAACTGGTGCAGATCCAATTGAACGAGCAGCTCATTGTGGAGTTGTACTCCAAGTAAAAGATTGGGGGCCAGGGTCAGGGGCCAGGGGTCAGGGAGAGGTTGCTTGCTTCGCACGCAGCCGTTTCATTCCGGCCCCCGGTCCCCGGCCCCCGGCCCCCGGAGAGGTTATTATGTTTAAAGGCTTCCAAAAACCAAAACGTCTGGTTGCCAATACCGAAACCCTAACGGAACGGTATGGCATGTTTACGGCCCAGCCTTTTCAACGCGGCTTCGGCACCACCATCGGCAACAGTCTGCGCCGCGTGTTGTTGAGCTCGATTGAAGGCGCGGCGATCACCGCCGTTCGCATCGAAGGCGTCGAGCACGAATTCAGCCCAATCCCGGGCGTGGTTGAAGACGCTACCGATATCATTCTCAACCTGAAGCAGATTCCGTTCAAAATTATGGGTGAAGGCATAAAAACCGTTCACCTGACTGTCGATGCGCCCGGCGACGTGCGCAGCGCGCAGATCGAAACCGGTCCGGACGTAGAAGTGCTTGACCGCGACGTGCACGTGGCCACCGTCAGCGAAGGCGGCAAACTCTCCATCGAGATGCGCCTCAAGAGCGGCCGGGGGTACGTGAGCGCCGACAAGAACTTCGACGAAGACCTGGCCCTGGGATACATTCCCATCGACTCGGTTCACTCGCCTGTCCGCAAGGTCAACTTCGCCGTGGAAGCGGCGCGCCTGGGCCAGATGACCGACTACGACAAACTCACCCTGGAAGTATGGACCAACGGCGCAGTCTCTCCACAGGATGCCATCGGGTATGCCGCGAAGCTGCTCAAGGACCACATGTCCATCTTCATCAACTTCGAGGAAGTGCCGGAGCAGACCGAAGAGATCAGCGAGCGCGGCATGGACAAGATGAACGAAGTCCTGAACCGCTCGGTGGAAGAACTCGAACTCAGCGTCCGGTCTTACAACTGCCTGAAGAACGCCAATATCCAGACCATCGGGGAACTGGTGCAGAAGACCGAAGCCGAAATGCTGCGCACCAAGAATTTCGGCCGCAAATCGCTCAACGAAATTAAGGAAATTCTGGCCAATATGGGGCTGGCTCTGGGTATGCGCATCGACGCGCATGGCCGTCTGGTGGCCCCGCCGCAGCAGCCGGCCGGCAGTATTCCGGATTACGGCCCGGACGATGAGGGCTCGCAGGATCAAATCGGGGAGTAAGCGCGCATGAGACATAAGTACGCAGGATTCAAACTGAAGCGGCCCGTCGATAGCCGCAATGCGCTCTTGCGCAATCTGGCCACCAGCGTGATTCTGGAGGAGCGAATCGTCACCACGGTTCCGAAAGCGAAGGCTGTTAAGCCGCTGGTGGAGAAAATGATCACGCTGGCGAAGGAGGACACCCTCCACGCCCGCCGCCAGGCCGCCATGGTGCTCTTTACGCCCGCTTCCGTCAAGAAGCTGTTCGATAGTCTCGGAACGCGCTTTGGGCAGCGCAATGGCGGATACACCCGGATTACCCGGCTTGGTCCCCGCAAGGGCGATGGCGCCGAACAGTGCATGCTGGAACTGGTCGGTTCCGAACTGGTAAAGCGCGCCGCCGATCGCGCCAAGCGCAAGGAAGAACGCCTGAAGGCGCAGCGCGAAGGCCGCGAAGAAGAAGACGGCAAAGCCGAATAATCGAAGGAATTTCCTTTCTCCTTGAGCCGCGGATGGGACGCAAGTCCTGTCCGCGGCGTTTTGTTTTTTCGCCCCGTACCCGGTCGTCCCGGGAAACGGCAGGGTGTACCATCCGGGTCATGAGACGCCCGGGGGGAGACGCGTGGCGCCGCGGATCGTTGCCGCCCCACTGGCGATCGCTGTTATGCCGTTCGCGCTACAAATGGTGATCCGTTTTGAAGCGCGCCGGAGCCGGCTTGACGCCGCTCACCAACTGACCGCGATAAACGGCTGGATCCTCTTGTTCCCGTAGTCGATGCGCCAGGCGTAGCGCAATCCGAAACGCAGCGGCGGCGGCAAGTGCAGAAAGTTCGTATCGAAAACCGCTTCGACGCCCGTCGAGCGGTAGAACACACTCCCCACCATGCCGTAATCGTAGAACAGATTCCCGGAAATGCGCTTGATGTAAGCGGCCTGCCCGATAGACCAATCCGGATAGAACAGCGGCATTGCGTACGTGGCGGAATACTTGGTCAGACTCTGGCCGGTGAAGGAATCGTAGCCGCGCGGAAAACGGATGTTGCTCGAAAACGTGTAGGTGCCATGCTGCCGCTCGTATCCGCTCTCCAGAATCAGGGCATGATGCTGGATCGGGCCGGGCACTGCGAAACGGGCGTCCGCGGAAAGAAAGTTGCCCGTATAGTGGCCGGCAAATGGAGTCCGGGTATAGGTGAATCGGAATGTCTGGGCCCAGACCGGCGCCAGGTCCCGCGCGCTCCGCTGGCGCTGCCGCGAGAAGCCGAAGCTATAGCCGATGGGCGCCAGGCCGCCGCCCTGAATCGAAATATCCTGCACATAGGCTCCGATACTCATTCCGGTGAAGTAGGACCCGCGGGAGAGATTGAACGGCAGGTACAAGCCGGCGGTACCGGTGCGCTGCGTGAAATCCACGATGTGGTCCACATACTGAAGCCGGCGGCCCTCGTCGCTGAAGCCCAGGTACAGCACCGGAAAGAACCGGGCGTAACTGACTCCGGTCGCAAAGCCCGCGGTATGCTCGTTGGTATTGTAAATCACCGAGGCATCGTAGCTCATCAGGCGCATTTTATCGTTGGATTGCAGGCCGAACCCGACGTTGGGCGGCCCGGAAGTCAAGCCCCAGGAATGCACGTCGAACAGGTGCAGGTACGGGTTGTAGCGCGCTACCGGATAGCCGGTGGCGGGAATATCCCGGCTGTAGTCGCGCGCCTGCCCATGGTAGCCCAGGCCGGCAAAGGGCAGGGAATCGACCCGTGCCCAGGAGGCGGGATCGAGCGGCACTTCCGCCACGTTGTAACCGCGCGCGGTGTAGTCGCTATAAATCAGTTTTGTTCCGTCCGGAGAAATACTTGGGAAGTTAGCACCGAACTTACTCGATGTTACCCGGTACCGCAGGCCTCCGGACATCCGCACGGCATAAATATCCACCGTTCCGTTGGGCGAGGACTTATAGAGTATATAGTCGCCGAAGAAAACCGGGCTGGCGATCTCTTCGTCGGCGGCCGGAATGACATCGGTGAATGTACCGGACTCCAGGTCGGCCAGGGTCAGGGCGCGGCCGGCCGCGGCCTGCGTCACCATGGCAATGCGGCGCCCGTCGGGGCTCCAGGCAGGCGAATAGATCATGGCGTTGCCGGGCGAAGCCAGCCGCCGCAGCACCGCGCCGCTGGCCGCATCCAGAAGGACCAGCGAGCAGGAACGGTCGGTCAGATATTCGACCGCGGCAATGCGGGCCGCGTCCGGTGAAAGCACCGGATTCATAAAGCGCGTCTTGTGTGTGAGGCGGCGCGTGCGTCCCGCGTCCAGGTCGCGGATCAGAATCTCGGAGTACCCGCGCAGCCAGCGCACATCCGGAACGTATTCGTCCCACACCATCTTGCCTGTAACGATCGATGTACGGTTGGCGCCGGGGACGGTGGGAGTAAACCGGAACAACGTCTGTTCGCGGCCATCGGGCCGCAGGCGGACCACCTCGGCGGGGTATGTGTCGAACCCGATCTTCTGCGCCACCACGCTGCCGTCCGGCTCCGCCACCGGTTGGTAATAGCCGGTGAAGACTTTCCTGGGTGCGGTGTTAAGGATGGTGGGCCTGGTGTACTCCTCATCCGCCGCCTGGCTCTTCCAGAGTTCGCCGAGTTCGCTCATGGTGTCGTGATAATTGCTGGCGGCGCTGCGGCCGGTCACCTCTTTCATCGATTGCGACAGGGAAAGCGGGCTGAACGAACGGTTGGCCGTCCGCCGGAGAATTTCCTTCCAGGCGTCGGGACCGTTGGTGCGGTCCACGTGGCTCACCAGATACGCGCCCAGCTCCGTCTGGGAAGGGACGCCATCTTTGAGCGAGCCGTGCATCGCCTTCATATAGGAAAAGCGCTCGCCCGAAAGCAGCGTGGCGCGCGTCATCATGTCGGAGGAGGCGAACTGGGCCGCGCCGCCGCGCATGGTGGTGGCCTGGGCGACCGCCGCGTCACCCTGGATCCACCAGTCCGGCAGCGACATCCCCATGGTGGACGCCAGGCCCGCATCGCCGAAGAAGATGGTGGCCAGTCTGCCGAAGCCGTGGTTCATCTTGGCGATCTGGACCAGGCGGCGGGCCTCGGCGACGGTGAGTGTCGTGATCCAGTCGTTGGTTCCCCAGAAGCCCTGCTGCGGCATCATGTTGAAGGTTGCCATGCGCGGAAACAGGGAAACCGAGCCGCCCTGGAATCGCGTGACATTCTCATTCGCCAGAAGCACCACGGTATGGCGAGGAAGCGAAGCGCCCAGCGATTGCGTCAGCGGCGTATACATGGTCTCCAGGGCGTTGGCGGCGCGCTGGCCGTCGGCCGCGATTTCCCGCGGGAAAATCACGTCGAAATGGGGCGTTCGAACCTTTTGCCACTGCTGATCGGGCGGGTACTGAGCGCGCAGGCAGAGGCTCAGCAACAGCGCCAGGGTCAGGACGTATCTCATGGGCGTATGGACTGAGACGCGTTTGTTGCAATCCGGTTTCCATATCATTCCCGCGGAAAGCCGGGGATCTCAAGTTAATTGGAGTTTCCGCCGATAAGTTCCCAGAGGCTGATGTGGAACACTTCACCGCCGGGCAGACCGCTGCGTGCGAACCGTCCCCGCACTCCGTTCCGGAGCCAGACTCTTCGTGGAATCGCGAGATGGAGGCAGCCGGTCTGTGCGCTGCCGTCGGACAGGCTGCCGAAGCAGTAGTCATTACCGACGCCGCGGGCATCATCCGGTATGTGAATCCTGCATTCAGCGTCATGACCGGCTATAGCGCCGCCGAAGCCCTGGGGCAAAGTACGCGCCTGCTACGTTCTGAGCGGCAAAGCACGGCCTACTATCAGGATTTATGGAAGACCATTCTCGATGGCCGGGTCTGGCGGGGAGAACTGACCAACCGGCGGAAGGACGGCACCCACTACACGGAGGAAATGACGATCACTCCGGTGCATGACGAGCGCGGGGTGAACACGCACTTCATTGCCATCAAACAGGACGTAACGGATCGGCGGGCAGCGGAGCAGGCGCGCTCGTTCCTGGCATCCATCGTGGAATCCACCGAAGACGGGGTGATCGGACTCACGCTGGATGGGCGGATCGTGACCTGGAACCGGTCGGCCGAGGTACTGTCCGGGTATCTGGCGGAAGAGGTTCTGGGAAAACGGATGGTGACGCTGTTGGCGCCGGAGTACCGGGAGCGTCATGCACGGCTGCTGGAAGGGCTGGCGCGAGGCGAGAGATACCGCCTGCTGGACAGCGCGATCGTCCGCAAGAACGGAGAACGGGCGGACGTTTCGATTTCGCTTTCGCCCATCCGCAACGGCGCCGGAGAAGTTACCGCCGGCGCGGTTGTCGTCCGCGATGTCACCGTGCGACGCCGCGCGGAGCGGGCGTTGCGCGACAGCGAGGAACGTTTTCGCAGTACCTTCGAACATGCTCCCGTGGGCGTGTGCCTGGCCACGCTGGACCAGCGGATTCTGCTGACCAATGGAGCGTTCCGCCGCATGCTGGGCTATTCTGAACAGGAATTGATGGAATTGGGCTGGGGGGCCATCACCTATCCTGAGGATCTTGCCCGGTCGCAGCAAGCCTACTGTTCGCTAACCCGCGAGGGCGTTCCAGTGGTCGATTTTGAAAAGCGCTACGTCCACCGGGACGGACATCTGGTCTGGTCCCGCATCCGGATCTCGACGGTCAACGAACCGCATGGCCGGCAGCATTTCGTTACTTATGTCGAAGACATCGGCGAGCGCCGCCAAGCCGGAGAAATCCTGCGGCTGAGCGAAGAAAAGTACCGCCGGCTGGTGGACAACCTCCCGGACGTGATCTGGAGCGGAAATCACCTTGGTGAGATCACCTATATCAGTCCCAACCTGGAGTCTGTTTTTGGTTATACACCGGAGGAAATTTCGCGGCGGGGCGCCCGGTCTTGGCTGGAGATGGTCCACCCCGAAGATCGCGATAGCGTTCTGGAAAGTTATCGCGCCCTATTCGATCGGAACCAGCCTTTCGACGTGGAATTCCGAGCCCTGCGCAAGGATGGGGAGTGGGCCTGGATTCACTCTCGTTCCGTGCGGAGCTATGAGCAGGAGGGCGTCCGCTTTACCGACGGAGTATTCAGCGACGTAACGGCTCGCAAGCAAGCCGGACAGGCGCTGCGCGCCAGCGAGGAGAAGTACCGCGCCCTGATTTCCAATGTGCCGGACGCTGTATGGACGTCGGACACTGAGGGTCACACGGTATTTATCAGCCCCAACTGCGAACGCATTTACGGATACACGCCGGAAGAGATATGCCAGACCGGCAGCCGGTTCGACTGGGTCCATGAGGAAGACCGCCAGCGAGTGCGCGAGGCCTACACGGCAATCTTCACCGGCAACTGCGGATATCATGTGGAGTACCGCATCCATAAGAAGGATGGTCAACTGATCTGGGTGCACGACCGGGCGCTGGGCAGTTACCTGAAAGGCGGGACGCGGTATGCCGACGGCTGCGTCACGGACATTACCGAGCGGAAGCTCTATGCGGAAGTCATTGAGCGCCTGCAACGCCGCACGGAGTTGATCCTGAACGCGGCCGGCGAGGGCATTATGGGGCTGGACGCGGAAGGAAGGCTCACATTTGTCAATCCGGCCGCGGCGCGCATGCTGGGCTACGCGCCTCGCGCATTGACTGGCCGGCCGTTGTGCGAAGTGGCGCCGCATACCCGCAATGACGGGAACAGATGCACGCCCGCGGATTGCGACCTTCTGCAGTCTCTCCGCGACAGCTCCGCGCATCGTGGCACGGGTGTGACGTTCTTTCCGCGGAGGGGCGCCAGTTTTCCGGTCGAGTACATCAGCACGCCGAAACAGGAGAATGGCAAGCTCGTCGGAGCCGTGATCGTATTCCGGGATGTCACCGAGACCAAATCGGCGCAGGAACGGATCGCCGCGTCGTTGAAAGAAAAGGACGCACTGCTCCGCGAGATTCATCATCGGGTGAAGAACAACCTGCAGATCGTGTGCAGCCTTCTAAAGCTCAATTCGCGAAACCTGCGCGACCCCGAGGCGCGGCACATTTTCGACGACACGCAACACCGCGTGAAGGCGATGGCCCTGGTGCATGAAACGCTGTACCAGTCCGGAGATCTGGCGGGCATTAACTTCCGCGATTACATTCCGCGCCTGGCGGAGCAGTTGCTGCGGGCGTATGGCCTGACGATGCGGCAGGTGGCCCTTACCCAGGACGTAGAATGCGCGGTTTTGCCTATCGACATCGCGATCCCTTGCGCCCTGATCCTGACCGAACTGATTTCCAACGGCGCTAAGCACGCCTTCGCCGTGGCGCGCAGCGGCGCAATGCGGATCGCGTTTCACCGGCGCAGAGAGCCGCACTGGCTGCTGGAAGTGGAGAACTCCGGCGGCGTCACTCGATCGGAGGGTCTGCCGGACCATCCCGTGGGCGGCGCTTCTTTCGGACTGGAACTGGTGAAGCTCCTGGCCGATCAGTTGGGTGGAAATGTGGAGATCGAGCGCGGCGACACGTTCCGCGTCAGCGTGCTGTTTCCGGCGACGGAAGAATCAGGGGAGAGATGAGATGAGCATCAGCGTTTACATTGTGGAGGATGAACGGATCGTCGCGGAAGATATCCGGGTGACACTCGACTCACGCGGATATACGGTGGCCGGCATTGCTTCGAGCCGCGATGCGGCCCTGGCCGGAATCCGTCAGACGTCGCCCCATCTGGTGCTGATGGATATCGTGCTGAAGGGAAAAGGAGACGGCATCGAGGCGGCGCGCCTGGTGCGCGAAGAATTCGACATCCCGGTGGTGTACATGACCGCCCATGCCGACCAGGCCACGCTGCAACGGGCCAAAATGACTGAGCCCTTCGGGTACATCGTCAAACCCTTCGAGGAGCGCGAGTTGTTTTCGACCATCGAGATGGCCTTGTACCGTCACCGCGCAGAGAAGCGCATCGAGGAAAACGAGCGCTGGTTCGCGACCGTTCTGGGCAGCATCAGTGACGGTGTGATTGCCGCCGATGCCATGGGCGCCGTGAAAGTACTGAATGCCGCGGCGGAGCGCATCGGCGGGTGGAAACACGCCGACGCCGCCGGGCTGGATCTAGCCGAAGTCTACCCGGTGCGGGATCCCGCTACGGGTCAACCTGTGGATGTGCCGTCGCTCGCCGCGCTCATTGAAAACCAGGGACAGCACGGGGGGCGTCAGGTCCGGCTGCTCCTGAGGAAAGACGGCGGCAGGACTTTGATTGAGCAGAGTATCGCGCCCATCAGCGACGGACACAAGACCGTGAGCGGCACCGTGGTGGTGTTTCGCGAATTGAGTTTCGCACCGGGAACCCCTGGGGGACAACCATGATTTCGCTTCGTAAGTTTCTCTACTGGGTCGATCCGGATGCCGGCAACGCCGGCCGCCCGGGAGACCGGGAGCAATCGGCGGGCACGGAGCCCTGGACGCCTGACGGCAACCAGGCCGAACTGGAGCAGGCGCTGCTGGAGGCGTTGCGCCTTCTATTAGCCGCGGTGCCGACGACCGCGGGAATGGCGGAGCCACTGTCCGGGCGGCTGGATGGGTCGCTGGAACCATTTGACGTGCTGGAAATCGCGGGCGAAGGGGTCCGCGCCCTGGAACAGAACTTCCAGGCCATGCAGAAGCGCCTGGTCGAGACACAAACGCTAAGCACCACCGGGCAGAGCCAGGTGGCGTCCACATTGCTGCAAGCGCTGCAAACGCTGCTCGGAGGGTTACCCCTGCCGGCCGGGGAAGAGGAAGGCGATGCCCGACAGGCAATCGCGGACCTGGTGCGCCGGCTGGAAGGTCCGCTGGAACCTTTTGATATTCTCGAAATTGCGGGCGAAGCGCTGACCCTTCTGGAGCAAAACTCCATGGCGGCGCAGGAGGATCACCGCCAGCGTTTGCAGCAGACGGAAATGGCCAATGCCTCGCTGCAGGCTCTGCGCGTCGTGCTGGAGGGATTGCCGTGCGGTACCGGCAGCGAATCGGGCGGTCGCGCGAAACGCATGCTTGCCGGACTGGCGCACCGGCTGGACCAACCGCCGCCGCCGGCGGACCTGGCGGCTATCGCCAGGGAGGGTCTGGCAGTGCTGGAACAAGACGCCCGGACTGTCCAGGAGCGCCAGCAGCTTCTGGAAGGCCAGGCGGAGGCCGCGGAGAGGCAAGGCGAACTCACCGGGGCCCTGCTGCGCGCCGTGAGAACCCTGGTGGGCGTTCTGCCGCGAGCCGATGGGGAAGAGCGTAGTCTGGCCGAGTGGATGCGGATTTTGCAGGAGCCCCTTTCCGCTTCCGACGTTGCCGGCATTGTCGATCAGGCAACGGCGGCGGCAGCCAGAGCGCTGGAGCGGCCGGCGCGGGAAATGCAGGACGGGAGCGGCGCCGAACAGCAACCATCGGAGTCCGCGGGCGGGCAGGAGAGTCTATCCAGGGCTCTGGTGCAAGCCTTACAGATGCTGATCGAGAATCTCTCGACATCTGGAGCCACCGCCGAATTGCTACCTCCGCGCAGGCAGTCGGTCGATGCTTTGTTGCGGCGGTTGGAACAGCCCCTGATGCCGTTCGACGTTTTTGAAATTGCCAGCGATGCGGCGGCTCTTTTGCACCCGGACCCCAGGGCGGTCCCGGAGGCGGAAGAGAGCAAATGTCAGACGCCGGACCGGCGTGCCGACCTCGCCGATTCTTTACTACAGGCGCTGCGGCTGCTGCTGTCCGGATTGCCGCTACAGGATGCCGGTGGGATCGATCCACGTGCTTCCGGCAAACCGGCGGTGGCGGAGTTGCTGCGTCGCCTGGAGCCGCCTCTGGTTCCGTTCGATGTTCTGGAAGTTGCCAATGACGCGCTGAGTGTGCTGCAGCAGGATAACCGGGTTACGGCGGACCGCTACCGCCTCCAGCACGAAGAACTGCAGGACATGATTTCCATGCTGACCGAGACGGTGGCGGCTCTGTCGGTACAGAGAACCAGCTCCGTCACGCGTTTGCAGCAGGTGGAGCGGCAAATCGAGCAAGCCTCTGTACTGGAGGACCTCCGCTCGTTGAAAGCCAATCTGTCGGAGTGCCTGGAAGCGGTACGGGAGGCCGCGGCCACTCAGCAAAAGCAATCGGCGGAAACCATTCAGCTTTTCGAACGCCAAATCCAGACCGCGAAGGCGAAATTGGCGCCTCCTCCCCGCGCCGACCCTCTGAAACTTCCTCCCGCCGAAGCCAAAAAGCCGGAGGAGATCATCGAGTTTGTGGTGGTCTTTCTGTTGGACCGGGAAAACTCCATTGCCGCGAGATTCGGTGAGGAGGTGCGGCACAAGGTTCTTCGGTTCGTGAGCCAGCATCTCAAAGAGGCGCTATTGCCGGCGGACCGCATCATCCGCTGGAAGGGGGCGGCTTTCCTGGGATCGCTCAAACGGACCGGGTCCATACATGAAATCCGCGCCGAGTTATCGGCCGTCGCATCCATCCAGATTTCCCCCACTGTGGATGTGGGTGACCGGTCCATCCGCCTGCCGGTATCGTTGAGTTGGGCCGTGTTCGCCCAGAACAACTTCGCCTCGCTGGATGCGTTATTCGAAAAGGTGGACGAGTTCATCGCCAAAACACAGGGTGGCAGCAGCGCCTGGACGGGCGCAAAGAAAGCCGCGGCTCGTCCGGCATGAGTCTCCGCTGCCTGGTCTTTTACCGGAGGAACCCGCTGCGGTTGCTGCCGCTGGCGCTCAGTGCATCATTTCGCGGGTCGTCCAACGCCAGTATTCGCCGGAGTTCCGCGCTCAGGCTCGCCTGAGTCTCGGGACGCAGCAGCCGCTTTTGGTACTGTTGCTGCGGTAGATCTCCGCGCACGAAAAAAGCGTGCAGCGAACGGCGCGGCGCACCGGTGCGGTTCGCCGTCCCGCCGTGCCACAGGTGGGCATTCATGAGAATCACATCCCCTGCCGCGGCCAGCGCCAGACGCTCTTCCGGGTGTGGCGCCCTGGGATCCCGCAATACTGCCTGCGGCAGGTTTCCCAACCGGTGCGACCCGGGCACGTATCGGGTGGCTCCGTTCGCGGGCGTGAAATCGTCCAGCAAGCAGATGGAGTTGAAGACGGCGTTGCCGTGCGCATCCGGCGTCATGCCCATGTCGCAATGAAGCGGCTGGGCCGAATCGGACCGCGGATCCGCTCCGCGGTAGTTCAAGCTTCCCAGCTTGAAATCCGGTCCCAGTATTGCCTGTGCCCCCTCCAGCAAGTCCGGATGGCAAATGACGCGGCGGAACACTTCGCCTTTGTCCACCAGGTTGGCCAGACGCTGCGCGTGCTCCTCCTTGCGGAACTCCGCGCCGGCATTCTCGCCTTCCAGTTCCAGTTGCCTCGCTACGGCAGCACGCAAAGACTCCAGCCATTCGGCGTCGATCGCGTTGGGCAGGATGGCCACGCCTTCATTCCGGAGTTGGGCGAGCAGTTCCGCCGTCATCGAGTGCTGTTAGATTTCGAGCCCCAGGAAACGGTGAGCATTCCCGTAGCAAATGTTGCGGATAGTGCCGCCCACCAGTTCCTCGCTATCCGGCAGTTCGCCGTTTTCGACATCGCGGCCAAAGATATCGCAGAGGACGCGGCGGAAATACTCGTGCCGCGGGTACGACATAAAGGACCGCGAATCGGTCAGCATCCCCAGGAATTTGCTGATCAGGCCGCAATTGGAAAGGGCGTTCATCTGCCAGGTCATGGCTTCCTTCTGGTCCTGGAACCACCAGCCGCTGCCATGCTGGATCTTGCCCGCGGTGACGCCGTCCTGAAAGTTTCCGATCATGGTGGCCACCGCGTAATTGTCCGCTGGATTCAGGTTATAGATGACGATCTTGGGGAGCGAGTTCTCCTGCTCCAATTTGTCCAGGTAGCCGCCCAGCGCGTCGATTTGGGGCCAGTCGCCGATGGAGTCCCATCCGGTATCCGGTCCCATCTGCTCGAAGCGGCGGCTGTTGTTATTGCGCCGCGCCCCCAGGTGAAGCTGTTTGGTCCAGCCCTTGGCCGCATCCCAGCGCCCGAAGTGCAGCATCATGTTTGAAGCGAAGCGAGCCTGCTCGGCGGGCGTCGCGGCCTGTCCGGCGCGCACCTTGTCGAAGATCGCCGCAGCTTCCTGTTCGGTACAGAAATCGGCGAACGGGTGGTTCAAGCCGTGGTCGGACAGCCGCCCTCCCATCTGGTGGAAAAAATCGTGCCTCTTCCGCAAGGCATCCACAAAATCGCGGTAGCTGCCGATAGATGCATTAGCCGCGGCTTCCAGGCGCAGTACCCAGGGATTGAACACCTCCGGCAGGTGGACATTGAGCGCCTTATCGGGCCGGAAGGCGGGGAACACCTTGGTGGAGAGGCCTGAAGCCGCGATGGTTTTGTGGCACGCCAGATCGTCGGTCGGGTCGTCGGTGGTGCAGACGGCTTTCACGTGGAAGCGGTTCAGAATGCCGTGCGCTCGCAGTTCCTCTCCGGCAAGCTGTGCGTTGGCTTCATCCCAGATCCCGGCGGCGGTGGATTCGTCCAGCAGTTTGTCGATGCCGAAGTAGCGCTTCAACTCCAGGTGCGTCCAGTGGTAGAGGGGATTGCGCAGGGTCTGCGGCACGGTGCGCGCCCAGGCCATGAACTTGTCGCGCGGTGCGGCATTACCGGTGCAGAACTGTTCGTCCACGCCATTGGCTCGCATGGCGCGCCACTTGTAGTGATCCCCTTCCAGCCAGATCTCGAAAAGGTTCCCGAATTTACGATTGGCGGCCACATCCTGCGGCGGCAGGTGGCAGTGGTAGTCCAGGATTGGCTCAGGCTGGGCATACTTGACGAAGAGGCGTCGCGCGGTCTTCGTGCTGAGGAGAAAATCGTCGTGGATAAAGGACATGGCTCTTCAAGCTGATTGGAACATATTTCGGCCCGGGGTGGAATAATCGAAGGATGGATCCATTTCCGATTGCCAAGACATCCTGGTCGCCAGGCGACACCCGGGAAGTGGAGCAGTCGCGGGTCCATAAAGAGATCGGCATGGAGTACGATTCCTACCGGCGGATCTACCTGGCCGACGGACACGAATGGCGGATCGCGGGACAGATTGCCCGGGAGGACGGCAGGAAATACTACATTTTCGAGTGTGTGGGCTGAATCTGATGAGCGCCGGTCGGGAGGCCCCCAGCAACTGCGGGGGCCCTTACAGTTGTTTTTGCCGCTGGCTTTACCGAGAGGACGTCCTACCGGGGCGCTTGACGATTCCGAGCCCCAGCAGTGCCAGTCCCGCTAGCACGCAGGTTGCCGGCTCCGGAGTTGGATCGATGCCTGATGGATTCATGCCCAACGGTGTGGGGCCGCCGTCCCGGAATACTGGTCCTTCCAGCATTTGCGCGGGCACTCCCGAACCGATTGCGGAGTTTTCGTAGACGAACGCCTGGTTGGATGACTTGCCGGCGCTGAGGCTCTCGTAGATTTGGGCCCACGTCAGCACCGCGGGGTCGGTCGAGGCGCCCGGTGCGGTTGCAGCCCGCACTCTCCCGGCGGAGAATCCGTCGCCGTTGTCCGTGGTGATATCCCAGATTGCGAGTTGAATCCCGGCTCCCTGGCTTGCGGTGGTCACCCAATCCGATGCGGGAAGCGCGGAAGAGTAAATCGGACCTTGCGTTGGCATGAGAGCGTTATTCAGGAGCCAGGCAACCCGGTTCAAATTCCTACCCGGAACAGAGTTGGGATCAACGACTGTTGTGTTATACGTCACTCCGATGTAGATATTGGTGAATAAGTCTACGCATAACGTGTCCCGGCTATACTGCTGGCCGTCTTCCGAGAGCGTAATAAGAACGACACCGGCAAATTCCGCATTAGTAGAAGTCCCATCCTCGTTAATCCAGACGGACCCACCGCGACTCCCATCCACGCCAGTGGCCGTGATTGTGCTAGCCGAAGCAAATCCAGCGAAAGTGAGCAGACCGATCAGTAAGCAACGTACGGTCCGCGATGAAAATGTTGTCGTCATGTAGTGCGCGTATGCGTACTACCAGTATTTTGCCAACGAACATGCGCGGTAAAGAACTATACGTACGGGTGCGGGTACGGACTACTACTTTAGGAATAGCGAAGGTTAATAAGAGAAAAGAATCCAGTTGCTCTTATTTAAATTCCGTGCTGGATTGCCGCTTCCCGCAACTGCATGCCGGCGGAAGCGCTGTCCGGCAGCGGTCCGGAAACCACCGCGCGCGACGAATCGGACGGCGCGGCGAACATTTCGGGATCGGGTGCGCGGAAGAATTCGCGATGCAGCCGCTCCACGCAATCCGCGAGAGCGGTTTCGGGAACGGCAAAGCTCATACTGAGCGGTGAAGAACCCTGCGCAGTCATGCGCACGTTTTGCCCCTGCAGCACCTGTGCAACCCGGCCGGCCACAGAATATCCGGCGGTGATGCCGGAGCCCACCAGGGAAACCACCGCCATGTTCTCTTCCACTGCGACTCCGATGGAGTGGTCCACGTGGCGTAGCAGTCCGGGGATCCCGGCAGAATTCGCCACCGTGAAAGACACTCCGTCGGGCCGCGCCTGCACCAGGTGCACCGCGACGTGGTTCCGCGCGAAGAGATCGTGCAGATAGTCCGAGACGGCGGCCAATCCGGCGGCGCCGCGCAGGTTGAGGTGGATCACCGCCATGTCCTTGAGGCAGGCGATGCACTTCACCACGCCGGCGCCATGGCCGGCGCGCGGACCGATCGCCGTACCTTCCAGGTCCGGGTGGCGCGAGTTGCGAATCGTGATCGGAATACTCTGACGGACGGCGGGCGCCACGGTAGCCGGGTGCAGAACCTTGGCGCCCAGGCGGGCCATTTCGGCGGCTTCATCGTAACCGGCGTTTCGCAGCCGGTAGCCTCCACGCAGGATCCGCGGATCGCAGGAGAGTATGCCATCGACGTCGGTCCAGATTTGAATCTCCGCGGCGGAAATGCCGGCGCCCACAAGCGATGCGGTCAGATCCGAGCCACCGCGTCCCAGGGTGGTAGTCCGGCCATCGTTGGTGGCGCCGATGAAGCCGCCCATCACCACTACGCTGTCGCGCGCGGCAAGCGCGACGGTGCGGCGCAGCCTGGCATATGTTTCCCACAGCAGAGGCTCGGCGTGCCCGAATGTATCGCTGGTGACGATGGCACGGCGCGCGTCGATATGCGCGACCTTCATGCCTGCCTGCGCGAACGCCGCGGCGACGATCTCGCTGGACAGTCTTTCTCCCAAGCTGAGCACGCGATCTCTGAGTTCCGGTGTGGCCGCGGCGCCCTCCTCTACTTGCACCAGATCATCGTGCAACTCGTGGAACAGGGGAGACAGTTTGGCGTCCAGGAAAGCCCGGGCGTTTTCGCCCAGCAGGCGCTTGACTTCGTGAGTATGGAACATGCGCAAGTCTTCGAGCTGCCGCCAGGCCGCGTAGGACGACCCGCGGACAGCATGGCGCAGCGCATCTTCCAGCCGGTCCGTAGTCTTCCCCATTGCGGAGACTACGACGACCGGCTGCGCCTGCCGGTGTTGCCGGACGATTCCCGCAACCCATTCAATAGCGGTGGCGGAAGCCACTGAGGATCCGCCGAATTTCATGACGATCATGCTTCCAAATTAAGGCGGCGCCGATAATGAAGTAGTAATTGAAGAATAAAGAAATCATAAAGGTACAATGAAAAACCATGCCGCTGCGGCAATGTTTGGAACGCTATTTCGAATTCCGGGAACTGGGCGCCGATTGGCGAACCGAGATTCTGGCCGGGTTCACCACCTTCATGACGATGGCTTACATCGTCTTCGTGAATCCGGCCATCCTGCATGAAACCGGAATGCCTCTCGCCGCCGTCACCGCGGCCACATGTCTTTCGGCCGCCATCGGTAGCTTCCTCATGGGCGGCTTTGCCCGCTATCCCATCGCGCTGGCTCCCGGCATGGGCCTCAATGCCTACTTCACCTATTCGGTGGTGTTGAAGATGGGGGTCCCATGGCAGGCGGCGCTGGGCGCTGTGTTCCTTTCCGGCGTGGCTTTCCTGGTGCTGACCGCCTTGGGCGTGCGCCAACTCGTTCTCTCCGCCATTCCCTTCGAACTGTACGCCGCGGTGGCGGCGGGCGTGGGGCTGTTCATCGCCTTGATCGGTTTTCGCAATACGGGCATCATTGTGCCGGACCAGGCCACGACCGTAACGTTGGGGAACCTGGGCAGCCGGAGCACGGCACTCGCTCTGTTCGGGCTTATCCTTATGGGCGCGCTGCTGGCCTGGCGCGTGCGCGCGGCGATGCTGATCGGAATCCTCAGCACCACCCTCATCGGACTCGCGACCGGGGTGGCGAAGTGGGCTCCCCAGACTTACAGCTTGCGCGACCTCTCTGCCACCGCGGGCAAACTGGACATCTCCGCCGCGCTGCGGATGGGCTTTCTGGAGATTGTTTTTGTGTTTCTGTTCATCGACTTGTTCGACAACATCGGCACGCTGGTCGCCGTGGGCAAGAGGGCCAACCTCTTCGATAAAGCCCACCAGATTCCGCGCGTGAACCGCATCCTTTTCTCCGATGCCATTGCGACGATCGTAGGCTCGCTGACCGGCACCTCGACCGTGGTCAGCTACATCGAAAGCGCCGCCGGAGTGGCCGCGGGCGGGCGAACCGGAGTGACCGCCATCGTCACCGGGCTCCTGTTCGTGGCGGCGCTGTTCGTGGCGCCCGCGGTCGGCGCGATTCCCGCGGCGGCCACGGGTCCGGCGTTGATCATTGTCGGCAGCCTGATGATGGCGGTGGTGGCCGAAATCGAATGGGCCGATCCAGAAGTCGCCATCCCGGCTTTTCTCACCATGATGACCATTCCACTGACATTCAGCATTGCCAACGGTCTGGCGTTCGGCTTCACGGCTTACACCCTGCTGAAGGTACTGCGCGGCAAATTCCGCCAGGTGAACTGGTTTGTGTATGCTCTGACGCTTCTCTTTATAATGCGCTTCGTCTATTTATCGAAGTAGGGCGGGTGACCAAGATTGAACCCACTCCAGCGAGCGCGGACGCATACTTCGCGCCATTCGCGCCAACGATCTGGCATCGCTCAAGACCCTGTGCAAGCCCGGTGCCGGCGGCGTGCGCGACCGCCTGGACTGGACGCCCCTGCACTTTGCCACTCTCTATGGCAGCACGGATGCGGTGAGAATCATCTTCGAAGCCGGCGGCGATCCGAACGCGCGGAACAAGTCGCGCGCAACGCCGCTCATTCGCTGATGGTTGACCGGCACGGCGACGTCAATGCCAAAGTGAATGCTCCTGCGGCCACGACCGTGGATGAGGCGGACCGGTTGATGGGGCTCTGGCTTGCGGGCGCCGGGGAGAGCGACTTAAGAAAGGCGAGTCAGGTGGTGCTGGGCCGGCAGCGTGAGGATGGCGGCTGGGCGCAGACTCCTCATTTGGATTCGGACGCTTTCGGAACGGCCGCGGCACTATATTCGCTGCGAACGACGGGATTCCTCAAGATATCCGAGCCGGCTTACCGACGAGGGGCGCAGTATCTTCTGAATACTCAGTTCCCGGACGGATCCTGGTACGTGCGAAGCCGCGTCGTCAAATTGCAGCCGTATTTCCAGAGCGCTTTTCCCTTCGATCATGAAAAGAGCCGCCGCGAACCACACCTGCCAGCGCCGGATAGCACGCTGTGCGGTTATCGCGCCGCCGTTGCGGCCTCCAGCGCGAGGTAGCGATCGCGGTCCCCTTCGGGTTCCGCGTGGGACTTTACGTCGATACGCATGCGCTGGTACTGATTGTCGGTGCGGTAGGCCGGCCAGTCCGGCAGGCCCGCGCCGTTCGGATTGAACGTCTTGATGAAGTTCACGAAGTAGGCCTGCATGGTTTTGGATACTTCGTAATCGGCGGGCTCCCAGGTGTAGCGCTTGTCGATAGGCAGGTTGCCCATGGCGTATTGGATCTCGGCGGAATGCGCGGCGCCGCGGGGAGGCGGGGGTTGGTGCGTGGCGGTTCCGTCGCCTGTATTGCCGCCCCTGCCGGCGGCAGGCACAGGGGGCGGGGGTTCGCCCGGCATGCCGAGATAAGCCGGGCGAGGACGGGCGTAGAGGTAGCGATACACCGGCTTCCCGCCGGTCTTCATCTGAAGTTCAGCCCATTTCCAGGTGCCGTATGAGATGAAGCGGGCACTTGCCAAGTGGGCGGCGGCTTCGTAAACCTCATCGGTGGTGGCAGCGGCGTATGCCTTCAGCACCGGGTCGGCCTTATCCCCATAGAACCTCCGGATGGCGTTGTCGAGGGTCTCCGGCGTGGGGTCGCCAGCGCCCAGGACGGAGCGCGGCGGCTGCTCCTGGGTGTTCGACCCCTCCAGCAGCGGGACCTTGGCCTGCTCCCCCGCCTCGAAGGTTTCCGCCAGGGGCTTCGAAAGGAAATAGCCATCCATAGCCGTGCTGAAGCGGACGCCCCTGGCGTTGGCGGCGGCGTCCTGAATCTGCTCCGCGGTCATGGCGCGAAGATCGGCAAGCGTGTTTACGCCGGCGGCGGCCGCGAATTTGACGCCATTCTGTTCGGCCGCGTCAAGAGGCTGCGGCGGCAGGCTGGAGATGGCGGCGCCGCTCTCGCCGATGGCGCCGGCCATCAGATTCCTGGAAAGCGGCGAAGCCATGAGCGCGCTGACGGAGATCGAACCGGCCGATTCACCGGCGACGGTGACATGCGCAGGGTCGCCGCCGAAAGCCGCGATGTTCTGCTGCACCCACTGGAGGGCGGCCACCTGGTCCAACAGACCGTAGTTGCCGGCGGCGTGGTGCGGGGACTCCTTGGTCAACTCGGGATGGACGAAGAACCCGAAGATATTGAGTGCGGTAGTTGACCGAGACCGCGACGATGCCGTGGTGGGCCATGCTGTCGCCGTCGTAGCGCGGCTCCGAGCCGTCGCCGTTCTGGAAGCCGCCGCCGAAGATGTAGACCAGAACCGGGAGTTTTTCACTTGCCGGATTTGGCAGGGGTCCAGACGTTGAGGTAGAGGCAATCCTCGCTCATGCCGTTGCTGCGGAACCAGTAGTCGGCGCCGGGTGAAGTGCGCTGCATGCACCGGGGGCCGAACTGGTCGGCGTTGCGGACGCCGGTCCAGTTTTTGGGGGGCTGCGGCTCGCGCCAACGCAGGTCGCCGACGGGAGGCTGGGCGAACGGGATGCCCTTGAAACTGCGCACGCCGTCTTTGGGCGCGGCGGTGGATTCGAGGACGCCGTTGGCAATCTTGACGCGGTCGGCGGCGAAGGCCGGCAATACCGCGGCGGTGCAGATCACGAGGGCGGGGAAAAGACGTCGCATAAACTGACCTCATCTGAGATTCCGAATTTGGGAACCCAAGAAAGAGTGTCGCCGATTGCGCATCCGGGGTCAACGCAGGCGAGACTGCTATTTCTGTCCGAGGCGGCGCAGCATTTCTCGGGCGGCGGCGGCGATGTTCGGATCGGCATCGCGCGCGGCAATCCGGAAGTGGGGGAGGGCGCCCGCGGAGTCGCCGGACTGGCTCAGCAACGCGCCAAGTTCATAGTGGGCGCGGCCCGATTCAGGATTGAGGCTAAGGGCAGTATTGAGCTCACGCACGGCTCCGGCGGTATCGCTTTTCGCCGCAAGCAACGAACCCAACAACTCGTGGGCCGGACCCAGCTTCGGATCGAGCGCCAGGGCTGCATTCGCCTGCTGTTCCGCGCCGTCGATATCATTGGCGTTGGCCAGCGCCCGCGCGTAGTTCAGATGCGTGGACACGGAGGCAGGGTTCAAGCGAATACTCTGCTGGAAATGATAGCGGGCCTCCGCGGTTTCGCCTCGCACCGCCAGCAGCATGGCCAGGTTGCTCTGCCACTCCGCGACTCCGGGGTTAATTACAAGCGCCGTGCGGAACTCCTTCTCAGCGCCCGGCAGGTCTCCGGTGCCCATCAGAAGCGAAGCCAGATTGTTGTGCACACCCGCGTCATCCGGGTCGATTGCGATAGCCTTTTCGAGATCGTTCTTTGCCTCGACGGTCTTGTTTTGCTGCCAGAGAGCCCAGCCAAGAAATCCCCAGGCGGCGGCGTCGCCGGGTCTGAGCCTCGCGGCCGTTCGAAATGCCGCTTCGGCCCGGGGCCACTGTTTCGATTCCATGAGCGCATTCCCCAACTCCAGCGCAATGATCTCTGAGTTTGGCCCGCGACGCGCGGCCTCTTCCAGAGCGGCGAGCGCTTGGGTGTTCATGCCCGCGGACCGGTACCCTTCGCCCAGACCCGCATAAAAGCCTGGCTGAACCGGATGCAAGCGGTCGATCAACCCGGCCAACCGGCTCAGGCCGGCGGTCAAATTGCTTCGATCCGTAATCTGGGCGAGGGCGGCATAAAGCGAGTCGTTGGCGGTGGGAAGCAGCTTCGACGGGTAATAGGGCACAACTTCGCCGCGATACGACGTGGCCGGGGACTCATGAACTTCGGGCTTGTCCGCCAGCAAGTCTCCCGACGGTTTCCGGCGAACGATCCTGTGGTCGGTCATCACGATGTGAACGGCGTCGTCGGTCCGGCGGCGGGGCATGTGACACGCGACGCAGTTCGCGCCCGCGGCGTGCTCGGCGCGGGTTTGCGGCGAGACATGATGACAGCTTTGGCAGACTGAGTTGTAGTGCGCGGTGGCGCTTTCACCGCGCGGAATATCGTGGGGATCGTGGCAGGTGGTGCACCTGAGCTTTCCGGCGCTCTTCAGAAAGCACTCGGATTCGCGCAGCCGGTAACCCGCATGAGCCACCTCGAAGTCCGAGTTTTTCCCCTGCGCCATATCGAACGAAAGACGGAAGTCCCCCAGCGCCTGCCCGGGTACGTACGAGAAGGGTCCGCGGTCGAAGCGTTGCAGCGCATGCGGCAGAAGCCGGCTGGTGGTTTCCAGATGGCATTGCAGGCAGACTTCCATTTCGCGCTCCGGGCTCAGCCGCGCGGGGTTCACGATTGCCGCGCGAATCTGCTGGGGTGTGGCATTCGGTCTTTGGGCGGCTTCCACGTGCTCCCCGCCGGGTCCATGACATCTCTGGCAATCGATTCCCTGCGGCAGCGGCTCGATGTATTGCGCTTCGGCCCCCGCCTCCTGATGCCCTTCCGGGATCCGCGGATACCCGTTATGGCAAAACATGCACTCGTAGTGAATGACGCGCGTCGAGCCGCCATAATCGGCAGTGTCATAACCGGGATTCATAGCCCAATAGCCGCCCTTTTCGGAGTACCACGCGAGCGGAAGCTGTTGGAGCGTGCCCCGCGGAGTCAGATGCAGGTAGGTTCGCGAGTGATTCCCCGAGCCCAGGACGAAATCGATCTGCTTCTCTTCTACATTGGTTTCCCGCCCGTCGTAGCCCACCTGCCAGCGGCGCTGAAAGAACTTGCCTCCGCGCTCGAACATATTGAAATCGGTGTCGGAGGCCGCGTGATGGAAGGGAAGGCCGGACTTGAAGTCTTCCACGGCCTGTTGCGGGGTCATTCTGTAGAAGGCCCGGGCCATACCTGTCTGGCTGTAGGTTCGTGCTTTGCCGGCGTGGCACTGGGCGCAAACTGCCGGATTGACGTAGGTATTGGCCGCCGCTAGCGAGAGAGGGAGACAGATCGCGAGGATCGAAACGGTTGTCCGTGATAAGCCACTTAGCCGGAGCATGTTATCGTTTCGGTTCGCCGGCACGCGGGCCGAACTGTTCCCGCCGGACGATACCCGACCCTTCGCGAACCACCACAAGCTGGTTTGCCGGCACGTCCGCGATCCGTTCCCGCTTCCCGCTTGGCCAGCGGATTTCCAGGTTGGCCGACTGCTCCGCGCCAAGGCCAAAATGCAGGCGGCGATCGCTTGCGGAGAGATAAGACGATTGCGCCAGCACCGCCTGCATCTGTCTGCGTTCGCCATAGGTGGCGACCACCTGTGCTCCGATCGCGCTGCGGTTCGATTCCACGCCGGCCAGCAGCACTTTCAGCCAGTGATGCGTTCCACTCATGTCGTTGCGGAAGAGCGAGGGCGGCTCATTCATATTCATGATGAGAATGTCCATGTCGCCATCGTTGTCGAAATCGCCAAAAGCGGCGCCCCGGCTGGAATGCAGTTCGTTCATCGCGGGACCGGCCAGACCGAGGAGTTCCTCGAACTTGCCGCCGCCGAGATTGCGGAACATCACGCTGGGCGTCTTGTAAGGAGCGCCCGGATCGGACGCCTCCACTTCCGGATAGACCATGCCCGTAGTGAAGAAGATATCGGGAAGGCCGTCGTTGTCGAAATCCTGAATCGCCGCGCCCCATCCAACGAATCGAGTCTCCACCCGCAGTCCGGCTCTGGTTGTCACGTCGCGAAAGGAACCGTTTCCGTTGTTCTTGTAGAGCACATGAGTATCGGAACTGAAGTGGGTCTTGAAAATATCCAGATAACCGTCGGTATCGAAATCCCCGATCCCCAGTCCCATGCCGCCCTGCTCGCGTCCGTCTTCGTTCAGGGCGACTCCGCTTTCCAGGCCTCTTTCGGTGAAGGTGCCGTCGCGGTTGTTTCGAAACAGCAGGCTCGGGGTGGTGTCGCAGGCCACGTAGATATCGGGCCAGCCGTCGCCGTCGAAGTCGGCTGCCACCGCGGTTAACGGATAGTTCGGCGTTACGGCGAGGACTCCCGAACTTTCACTTACGTCGGTGAACGTGCCGTCTCCGTTGTTGCGATACAAGCGGCAAGGCTCCTGCGGAAGACCGCCCGGGCCGCAAAAGACGGGCACACCGCCGCGATTGCATGTCTCATTCGTGCCGCGAACAGGAACTTTGTCAGGGTCGAAAGCGACGTAGTGGTTGACGAACAGGTCCAGCTTGCCGTCACGGTCATAATCGATCCAGGTGCAGCCCGTGCCGTAGCGCGTACCGGGATGGAGGAGACCTGCCTTGGCGGTTACGTCCGTGAACGTGCCATCGCCGTTATTGTGAAAGAGAATGTTCTGACCCCAGCAACTAATGAAAAGGTCGTCGAACCCGTCGTTATCGTAATCGCCCACGGTGATGCCGGCGGCCCAGGCGGTGCGGCCGAGGCCGGAGCGGGCGGTGACATCGCGGAAGGTGCCGTCGCGATTGTTGCGATACAGGCGGATTGTCGCGTCGTCCGGCGTTCGCCCACTGCGCCGCCGGCCGGTGAGCGTCACCACATCGAGCCACCCGTCGTTGTCGTAATCGATGAAAGCCACGCCACATCCCATGGCGTCGAGAATGTAGTCTACGTGGCCCTCGTTGCCGTAGACGGTAGGAGTGTGCAACCCCGCCTGCGCGGCCACATTGACGAACCTGGCATGGAAAGGCAGTCCGGAAGGCTTGCCCCGCGGCGCCGGTGTGACTCCGTGCGACGCCATTCCGGTGTATCGTTGCGGAAGTGCGAAGCGGGAACCGCCCAGCCCGAGAGCGAACGCGGAGAGAATTTGCCGCCGTGTCATGTCGCTTGAGGCTGATAATATCAGAACCGGCCAAATCGGATGGAACCGCACCGTTGGGGAACGATGAGCAGGCGGCCAAATCACCAATCCTGAGGCGGCCGCGTGAAAAAGAGACGCTCGGGATCAGGGGCCGTACCCTGTCTGAGAGCGGTGAGGCATGCCGTCACTTCCGGGCTGCGCGCCCCCAGCGACACCGCAGTTTCGAGCGCGTGGCGCGCGGGCTCCGGACTTCCGTGGGCGGCCAGAATCAAACCTTCGGCCACCCACACGGCGGGCACTTCCGGCCAATGGCGCTGGGTATCGTCGAGCAACTGCCGCGCCTGTTCCGTTCGGCCATTCGATTCCAGCAACGCGGCCCGCAGGACGGGGATCGAAGGCTCCCGCGGCAGCGATTTCCCGGCGCGATCCAGCAGACCGAGGGCGTCTTCGACATGGCCGCTGTCTTTTAGAAAGACGACCTTCTGCCAGTAGATCTCGATACGATCCGGCGCGGCGCGCAGCGCGCGGTCGATGGCGACAAGCGCATCGGCGTTCTTTCCGGCGGCATCCTGCATCTGGGCAAGCGCGAGGTAGTAATCCGCGCGGCGCGCAGACTCCGGCATCCCCTCCATCTGCTTCAATCCATCGTTCGCTCCACTGGAATGGAAAGTCGCAATGGCGAGGGGCAATTCCAGTCCGGCGGCAGGGTTGGCGGATGCGGCCTTCCGCAGGAATTCCCGCGCCATGGCATATTGGCGCGCTTCGAGCAGCGCCCGTCCGGCGTCGGCGAGAATGGCCGGGTTCGCCTTTAGGGATGCCATGATGCGCGCGGTGGCGAGGGCCTGGCTGGTCTGCCCTTCTTCCAGCGAAAGTTTCAGGTAGTGCAGTTGCGCATTGGCATCCCCCGGATTATCCCGGACAGCCTTCTCCACGCGGGCACGATAGTCCGCGCGTTGCTGTTCCGGTGAAAGGCTGAGATAACGCATCAGGTCGCGCGGAGCTTGCGTCGGGCGCATTTGGCGATAGCGCCCCAGGAGCGTTTCCGATTCCGAATCTGCTCCCGCCTCGCTCAGCGCGTTGGCCAGATGAAGGACGATTGCCGGTTCATCCGGGGCCAGTTGCGCCGCCCTGCGCAGAGCTCGGATGGAATCGTCCAGGCGGTCCAGGGCACGATAGGCCTGGCCCAGCCGGTCGAGAATCAGCCCGTTATCCGGCTGGCTCTTCGCGGCAGCCTCCAGATCCGGCACAGCGGCTTGGGGATTTCCTTGCAGGTAGAACAGTGCGCCTCGAGCCGAGCGCGCCTCGACAAAATCCGGCTTGAGTTGAAGAGCCTTATCGAGGCTGGAAAGACCCTTAGTGGGGTCGTTCGTGCTCTGCGCAAGGCCCAGTTCGTAATAGCCTACAGGATCGTTGGGATGCCGCGCGATGTACCATTCCAGGTCCGCGATGCCGGCGTCGAACTGATGCATGTGGATGCGGGCAAACCCGCGCTCGCGCCGCGCGGTGTCGTCATGCGGCGCCAGTGCGGCATAGCGATCCCATGCGGCGGCCGAATCTTCATTAGCCTGCAGTTCGCCGGTGGTGACGGCAATCAATCGCTGTACATCGGCGCGCTGCGGGGCAACTTTCGCGGCCTCGGCGAGCAGGCGCAGAGCCGCTTCCGGCTGCTTGAGGGAGCTGTAAGCAAATGCCAGGCTATACAGGGCATCGGCGTTCCGCGGCTGCTGGTGCGCGACCTTTTCCAGGACTTCTCGCGCGCGGTCGTAGTGCTGCGCATACAAAGCGACAACGCCCAGGTCGTACAAGAGCTGAGAGTCCGACGGGTTGCCCGCGAGGGCGTGGGTCAGGAACGTTTCAGCCTGCACGAACTGTTCCGCGCGCGCAAGCGTCCAGCCGATGGAGGAACTCAGCTTCGGATCGCTCTGGGTGGCATTGGATAGCTGCACAAACAGGGCCCCCGCCGCCGCGGTGTCGCCGGCGCGGTCGAGCGCGATCAATCTCGGCACGGCCGCTTCGGGCGAGTCGCGCAGACCCGCGGGCAAGCGGTCAAGATAACGGAGCGCCTGTTTGGCGTGTGCCTCGCCCTTGTTCTTTAATTCCATGCGTCCAAGTGCGAGATTGGCATAGGCGTCCCCCGGGTCCATCGCCACCACGCGCTCGAATGCGTCGCGGGCGCCCTTTTCATCGCCTGCCGCCAGCAGATGATTGGCATATCTGCCAAGCACCGGAGCGGACCGGGGCGCCGCTGCCATGGCTTTCCGGTACCGCGCGTCCGCTTCGGCGAATTCTTTGCGCGCATCGAGCACCATTCCCATCAGGCTGAGAGCCTCTGCATCGGCCGGGTGAAGCTTCAGTTCAGCGCGCAGGCGGGATTCCGCGGATGCGTAATCCCCGTGCTGCAAGGCCGCCGCGGCTTCGCGCAAAGCCGCGTTATCCGCCGCGCGCGCGAACGGCAGGAGAATGGAGAATGCCGCTGCCGCGAAAACGGGGAAAGTGCGGAACATTGCGTTACCGCCTATTGTATCGTCTGAAGCGGCGCTGATATGCTCAACGGGACAGCTTATGACGCGGCGGCAATTCCTCTCGATTCCTTCCCTCGCGCTTCCGGTTTCTGGTTCCGCGCGCGGCCAGAGATTGAGCGGCATGGCTTCGCGCAAGGTGGCCCCTGCACCGCGCGGAAAGCCATCGGGATTGCCATTTGACGGGAAGTTCGTCAACATCGCCGCGCAGGCGGGACTGCGCGCGCCCGTGATTTTCGGCGACGAGGGAAGGGCCGACTATATTCTGGAATCCATCGGATGCGGCATCGCTTTTCTGGATTACGACAACGATGGCTGGCTGGATATACTTACGCTCACCGGACGCCGCCGGACGGGAGCGACGCCGCCCTCCGCGACATTCCGGTTGTATAAGAACAACCGCGACGGAACGTTCGCCGACGTCACCAAACTGGCACGCCTGGGCCGCAGCGAGTGGGCCTTTGGCGTGACGGTGGGCGATTACGATAACGACGGCTTCGACGATATCTTTATCACCTGTTGGGGCAACAATATTCTGTTTCACAACAATGGCGACGGCACATTCTCGGATGTGACGGAGAAGGCAGGGCTGCGTCGTCCCGGTGTTCATTTCGGGAGCGGCTGTACCTGGATCGATTACGATCGTGACGGCAAGTTGGATCTATTTGTCGCCCACTACGTGGTCTTCGACCAGGAGAAGATTCAGCCTCGTGGAAAGAATCCCGCCTGCAACTGGCGCGGCTCGGCGGTTTATTGTGGGCCCATGGGGCTGCCGCATGAACCCTGCCGTTTGTATCGCAACAATGGGGACGGAACCTTTACCGACGTCAGTGAAAAGGCCGGTATACTCGATTCGGCCGGGTACGGGCTGACCGCCGTTGCCGCCGATTTCGACGGCGACGGGTGGCCGGATATTTACGTGGCATGTGACAGCTCGCCGAGTCTCCTATTCCGGAATAACCACGACGGAACGTTCACCGAACGCGCCCTGGAAAGCGGTGTTGCCATCAACGAGGATGGGAAAGAGCAGGCGGGCATGGGGCTTGGAATCGGGGATTTCGATACCGATGGCCGCCTGGACATTTTCAAAACACATTTCGCGGAGGACACCAACATCCTGTATCGGAACAGCGGCAGGGGAACGTTCCGGGATGTAACAACCGTTTCCGGATTAGCGGTGGAAACCCGGTTCGTGGGTTGGGGCGCGGCGATTCAGGATTTCGATAACGACGGTCTTCCCGATCTGTTCTATACCACCGGCATGGTCTCACCCGAACTGGAACGCGATCTGCACGATACGCCTTACAAGACGCCGAGCGTCGTGTTTCGGAACCTCGGCGGGGGCAAATTCGAGGAGTTATTCGATCTTGCGGGACCCGCTATGAAGGAACTACACTCCAGCCGGGGGGCGGCATTCGGAGACTTCGACAATGACGGCGATATCGATATTGTCGTTATGAACATGAACGAACCGCCGTCGCTCCTGCGAAACGATGTAAGCGTTTCACATCACTGGCTCAAAGTGCAGCTAGTGGGAGTCGAGTCCAACCGGTCCGCGATCGGCGCGCAAGTGGTTGCCGCGTATGGGCGATCTCGGCAGGTGCAAGCGGTGCTGGCGCAATCCTCTTACCTCTCCGTAAACGACCGCCGTTTACATTTCGGTCTTGGCGCCGAGCAGTCAGCCAGTCTCGAAATCCGCTGGCCGAACGGGAGGGACGAGCGCATTGCGCAAGTCGCGGCAGACCAACTCGTCGTCATCCGCGAAGGGTCCGGTATCGTGGCCAGACGCAGGTTTGGAAAAGCCCAAGCCGGCTAACGCTAATGTGGCTCAGCGCTTCCCTTGATTAATCGTGCTCTCACTAATGTAAGTTTCTCCGCCGGCAAAAATTCTTGCTGAAAGCGATTGCATTTACGAAAAACTTGATATAACATTCCAGCTACCTCACGGCGCCAGATACCCGGCTGGCGTCGTAAGAAGCATCTGGGAGGGGGGAAAGCAAGCCATGACGCGTGCGAATAGCGCGTGGACGATTGCTTTGTTGCTTTCGTTCAGCGCATGCCTATTAGGGCAAACCATCACCAGTTCCGTACTAGGTACAGTCATCGATCCGGCAGGCGCCTCGGTGGCCACCGCCGAGGTCCGACTTACCAATCAGAGCACCGGAACTGTAAGCCGAACACTCACAGATAGCTCCGGATTATTCCGCTTCCTAAACATCTATGCCGGCACCTATTCGGTAGCCGTTCAGGGGAAGGGGTTCAAGAACCTGACGGTCAGGGACATTGTGGTGGATGCGAGTGAAGCGCACGATTTGGGGCGTCTTCAACTCGTGCTGGGTGAAGTGACCGAGTCGGTTAGCGTTACTGCCGAGGTGGCCGCGGTGCAAACCGCGAGCAGTGAAAAAGCGCCGCTTTTAGACTCGAGCCAGCTCAATGTTGACGCCATCAAAGGCCGCGACTTGATGAGCTACATGAAATTGCTGCCCGGCGTGGTCGATACCAACAATGGCCGCGATATTAGCGGCGGATCGATCATGGGCGGTTTGACCTTCAGCGGGAATACGGGAATCACCGGCTTCTCCGTAGACGGCGCTACCGACATGGACACGGGCTGCGCGACCTGCTTTGCGCACTTCGAACCCAACATCGATGCCATTGGCGAAGTGAAAGTGCTGATGTCGAATTTCGCGGCCGAATACGGCCGCAATTCCGGCGCTACGATTAGCGTCACCACCAAGAGCGGCACACAGGCATTCCACGGTTCGGGCTGGTGGACGCACCGTCACGAAGACCTGAATGCCAACCAGTTCTTTAATAATCAGAACCGCGCGATAATTCCCCGCTACCGGTATAACATCGCCGGATGGAGCTTCGGAGGGCCGGTATTCATTCCCAAGCATTTCAACACGGGGAAGACCAAGTTCTTTTTCTTTGCCTCGCAGGAATACACCAGATCGCTGCTAAACGCCGCCAACCAATACCGGACCATGCCTTCGGCGCTCGAGCGCGGCGGTGACTTCTCGCAGAGCTACAATCCCGGTCAGGCGCTGATCGTCATCAAAGATCCCACCACCGGCAGTCCTTTTCCGGGTAACGTTATTCCGCAAAACCGGATCAACGGATGGGGACAGGCCATGCTCAATTTCTTCCCGCAGCCTAACACCGTTTTTCAGCCCGGCTCCTCTCAGTACCAGGTAGACAACTTCCAGTCCCAGGCTTCGGGCTCCCACACGAGGCGTGACGACATCATTCGAGGCGATGTCAATCTGACTTCAAAACTGACGGGATACATTCGTTACGGACACGACTACGACTTTTCGGATGCGCTTTACGCCGGCATTCAGTTTAACTCGGCCATTCAAGGGCACCCCAACCCGGGAACCGGGCTGGTGGGAAGTGTAAACTATACCTTCAGCCCCACTCTTGTCAACCAGGCGACGTATAACTGGAGTTACAATTACTTCTCTTACTACGAGGAGGTTCCCGCGCAGGTTGCGCGCTCGCTGGGCAACGGAACCACTGGTACACCGGAGGCGGGACAGCCGCTCCCGAGCCTTTTCCCGCTCCATCCCCTTGGACCCGGTCCCGGCGGCGATTTACTGGAAGGCCCCGCCAGTTGTTCCAACGGCTACTGCCCCTACCTTCCGGGCTTCAGTTTCGGCGGCACGCCCGTGAACGCTGCCAGCTTTGGGGAATCCAATGTTGACTATGTCAATACCAACCGCATCTACCAGTTTTCAGATAACCTGACGAAGATCTGGGAAAACCATACCATCAAAGCCGGCGTCTACATTGAGCGCAACCGTAAGCTGCAGCCGGGCGGCCCCTCCTATACGGGCAGCTACAACTTCGGCAGAGATGTGAACAATCCGCTGGACTCGGGGGACGGATTCGCCAATGCCCTGCTAGGTAACTACGATACCTACAACGAGAATAGCGGCCACTTCGTTTACGACGTGTGGTACTGGAATCGGGAGTTCTATGTTCAGGATGACTGGCGCGTGGGTAAGCGCCTGACCGTGAACTACGGCGTCCGCTTCTACAACATGTCTCCTCAGGTGGACATCCTGCACGAATTCTCTTACTTCAATCCGGCGCAGTATCAGGCCGGGGCGTCCCCGCTGATATATTCTCCTTTCTGCAAGAACGGTGGGAATCCGTGCTCAGGGTCGAACCGTGTCGCCATCAACCCCGCCAACGGACAACAGTATCCGGCTTCGTACATCGGCCTGTTCGTTCCGGGTAGCGGAAACCCGGCGAACGGGATGGTGGTAGACGGGTTGAACGGTGCTCCCCTGAACACCTACACGACCCGGACGATTATCCCCGCGCCGCGCGTCGGGTTTGCCCTCGATGTATTCGGCAATGGAAAGACGGCGTTGCGCGGAGGGTGGGGAATGTACTACGACCGCCTCGACGGTAACCAAGTCTACCTCATGTCCGGCCAACCGCCCGTCGGTTATCAACCAACCGCCTATTACGGCAACATGACCAATCTGGCGAGCGCGGGTGGATTGATCGGACCGCCCGGCGTTAGCCAGTATTCCGGTAATACGCCCACTCCGCAGAGCCGCAGCGCCAGTCTTGGCGTGCAGCAGAACATCGGATTCGGTTCAGTCTTAGACGTCTCGTATCAGGGCACCTGGGGCATCAACCGGAATATCCTGGCGAACGTCAACCCCGTTCCCCTGTATGCCGACTTCAACCCGGCGTTTGCCGATCCGACTGTGGCGACGACGAATCCCCTGCAGCCGCAGCACTTGACCTCCGCCTTCGAGAGACCGACTTACCCGGGATTCGGCGATATCAGGGTGCAGTCATTCTTCGGCAGATCGGACTATAACGCTCTTCAGGTCTCACTCCGGCACCGGTTGCAACACGGCCTGACTTTCGGCGTGTCCTACACTTGGTCTCGCATGATGGGCATATTCACGCTTGATGAGTTGCTATCGGAACAGGCCAATGTCTCGCGCTATTATGGACCGCAGGGAGCGGACCGGCGTCAGGTTGGAGCCATCAACTACTCCTACGATCTACCCAAACCTGGGCAGTTGCTGCATTTCAAGCCGCTCGGAATCATTGCGGACAACTGGAACCTGTCGGGCATCACCGGCTTCGCGACCGGTTCGCCATTCACACCAGGTTTTTCCACGACGAATGGTCTCGATATCACAGGTTCAGCCAGTGAGGGCGCGCGCATCAACGTGGTTGGCAATCCCTACGCGAACATCCCAGCGGGCAGTCCGGGGCTGCCTCACGGCAGGATGTACTTCAATCCGGGTGCATTCGCAGAGCCCGCGGTGGGGACGATCGGCAACGCAGGTTCCAACGTGATGTACGGACCGGGGTACATGAACTGGGACATGACCCTCGCCCGTGTCGTTCCTCTCGGGCGCGAGAGCCGTACACTCCAAATGAAGGTTGAGGCGTTCAACGTCTTCAACCACCCGCAGTTCACAGGCGTCAATACCTCGTATATTTTCAACGCTCAGGGCGTCAATACGAATGCCAACATAGGGGCGTTGACCGGCGAACGCGGGCCACGGGTCATTGCCTTGGAAGTGCGCGTGATGTTTTGACCTTCAGTGAGGCAGCCGGTTGCGGGAGCGCGCCCGGCTGCCTCACCAAAGGCGGTCTATGAGAAACTCCGGGCGTTTGTTCTTTCCTCAGGCTTTCTCTACGGGCTCACGACCGGGGAGATCAACTATCCCGAGAAGATCAAGCCAACAACTGTCAGGTTGGATGGCAAGAGCACGAACTTCACCCATACGTTTCGCGCGCAGGAATCGTAGCGACCACAAGAATTGACCGGCGACAAATTGATATGCTATCCCCAGTGCACTCAAAGAAACTGCTTGTTCTTGCGGGGGGGCTTGCCCTCCTCGGCATGATGGCCATAGTCGAGGCTCAGCCTCCCGTCGCCCAAGCGCCGCCAGGCGCAGCAGCGGGCCGGGGCGGTCGCGGCGGTCGCGGTGGTGGCGTCAGAGGTTCCCGATTCAAGATCTATCCTCAGGACGCGATCACGCGCGGCCTTCCCGCCTACAATTCCACCTGCGGCTATTGCCATGGGGAGCGAGGCAAGGGAGGGAAGGCGGGTCCCGACCTGATAGCGTCTGTGGTCACACTGCATGACGAAGACGGCATCCAACTCGCCAAGTTTGTGAGAGCGCCGGAGCATTCGAGAGTCGTCAAAATAGAGGAGCAGGACAGTCAGTTCTACGATATCGCCGCTTACCTGCATTCCCGTGTCGTTTATGCCTCAGGGCGCGGCAACGTGCACGTCCCTGAGGTTCTGGTGGGCGATGCCAAGGCCGGCGAGCAATACTTCAACGGGGCCGGCGGGTGCAACAAGTGCCATTCCCCCAGCGGCGACCTCAAGGGCATCGGCGGTAAGTACGATCCTCCGACACTTCAGGAAAGACTGGTCATGCCGCGTAGTGGACGCGGTGGCTCCAGCCGGGGAACTGCCACAGTCACGCTGCCCTCGGGTGAAACCATCAAGGGCGCGCCTCTGCGCGTCACCGACTTTGACGTGACCCTACGGCTGGCCGACGGGAGTACCCGAACGTGGGCCAGAGAACACGGCGTTCCCAAAGTCGAGATCACCGACCCACTTCAGGCGCACATCGATATCATGACGAGGCTTTCGGATACCGACATGCACAATCTGACTGCCTATCTGGCCACGCTCCAATGAGGACCCGAATGAAATCGACACTCTCAGTCTTATTGACTGCCCTTGGCGGACTGGCAATGACGGTATGGAGCCAGAAACTGCCTCCCGAAGCGATCACGCATCCAAAGCCCGATAGCTGGCCGACGTTCCACGGAGACTATTCCGGACGCCATTACAGCCCGCTCAAAGAAATCAACTCCGGGAATGTCCACAACCTCACGCTGGCGTGGGTGAACCAGATCAGTATGACGCCCGGCGCGAATATCGGCGGCCCCGGGCCCGAACCACCCTCCGGCGGCTTCGCCAACACGCGATGCGCGCCTTTGCTGGTAGAGGGCGTCCTCTACATTACCGAACCGAACACCGTGCTGGCGATCGACGCCCGGACCGGACGCGAGATCTGGAAATACACGTGGAAAGGTTTGCCGTCCGTTGCCCTGGGCAATCGCGGCGTGGGAATCTACGGCGACTGGCTCTTTTTCGAGACCTACGACAACCACCTGGTATCGCTCGACATGAAGACCGGTAAAGAGCGTTGGAACAAACAACTGGCGGATGTGAAGCGCGATTACTTTTCATCGGTCGCTCCGGTGGTGATCAAAAATCATGTGATCGTGGGAGTCGGCGGCGATTTTCTCGATGTCCCGAACTTTGCGGAAGCGCGCGATCCGGAAACCGGCGACGTGCAATGGCATTTCTGGACAACTGCGCATGAGGGCGACCCCGGATTCAAGACCTGGCCCAACGAGAACGCCGTCGAGCATGGCGGCGGCGGCGTCTGGTATCCATCTACTTACGATCCCGAACTGAATCTTCTCTACATCCCCACCGGGAACGCGAATCCGGTGATGGCGGGTCAAAGCAGGGAAGGCGACGACCTTTACACGGCCTCAGTGGTGGCGCTGAATCCCGATACCGGTAAGATGGCCTGGTATTTCCAGTATTCGCCTCACGACACGCACGATTGGGACGCAGCGCAGACGCCGATTCTATTTGATGGCGTGATCGACGGCAAACCCCGGAAGCTCCTGGCGCAGGCGCATCGTTCCGGACTGTTTTTCGTTCTGGACCGCACCAACGGAAAGAGCATCCTGACGGCCCCTTTCATGGAAGGGCTGAACTGGTATAAGGGAATCGCGCCGAACGGCCAACCCATTCGCGATCCGATGAAGGAACCGCAAGTCGCCGGGGCGCTCACGTCGCCAAATTCCAGCGGATCGACCGGCTGGCCGAACCCCGCGTATAACCCGGACACGGGCCTGTTTTATGTGGGGACCACGCAGTCGTATACGATCTTCTATAAGACGGACACCGATCCTCAACCGGAAGGTTATTCCGGTACGGAGCGCGGAGGCGGCATCGTAAAAACGGAGCTTCGGGCCATTGACGTCAAGACCGGCAAAATCGCCTGGAAGCACGTTACGAATATCGGCGCGCAAAGCCTGTTAACCACGGCCGGCGACCTGCTGTTCGGCAGCGACGGTTCCGGGAACTTCATCGCGTTCGATGCGCGTAACGGCGAACCTCTCTGGCACGCCGGTCTCTTATCGAATCCCAGCAACGCCCCGATCACTTATCTGCTAGACGGGCATCAATACGTTCTGGTGGCGGGTGGCGCAAACCTTTATGCATTTCGTCTCCAGTAATCAAGACGGTGGGAAAATGAATCGATTTCTCTTGGCTTTCGCTATCGCGACGGCGCTCGCACTCCAGCCTCATGCCCATGCCGCGGGCCCCATTCAGGTGATGCTTCTGGATGGCGAAAGCGGCGGCCCCTATCACGCCTGGCAACTCACAACGCCCGTGCTGAAGAAAGAGTTGGAGGAGACCGGTCTCTTCCGGGTCGATGTTGTGACAGCACCTGGCCGCGACGGCGATTTCAGCGCCTTCAAACCGGAGTTCGGCAAGTATCAGGTCATCGTGATGAACTATGACGCTCCCGATGAACGTTGGCCGGAACCTCTGAAAGCTGCGTTCGAGTCATATGTCCGTGGGGGCGGCGGCCTTGTGACGGTTCATGCGGCTGACAATGCGTTTGGGGGATGGCCGGCGTTTAACGAGATGATCGGTATTGGAGGATGGCGCGGCCGGACCGAAAAATCGGGCCCCCTCTGGTTTTTCAAGGATGGCAAGCCGGTCTCGGACGACAAACCGGGGCGCGCCGGAAATCATGGCAATCGGGTACCGTTCGCGCTTACCGTACGGGACGCGAACCATCCGATCACCAAAGGACTCCCGCACGTCTGGATGCATCAGGGGGATGAGTTATATAACAGCTTGCGCGGTCCCGGCCAGAACATGACAGTCCTTGCCACGGCCTATTCCGATCCCGAGAATCACGGGACCGGTCACGATGAGCCGATGCTGCTGACGCTCAGCTACGGAAAAGGACGCGTGTTTCACACTACGCTCGGCCACGACATCAATGCGCTCAGTTGTGTCGGCTTCATCGCGACCTTCCAGCGGGGAACGGAGTGGGCCGCGACCGGGAAAGTCACGCTGAAGATTCCCGCCGACTTTCCGAGCGCGACCGTAGTGGCCTACCGCAGCGATATTGCGGCCATGGATCCGAACTATAAGTACGGTCTGAACGCGCTCAGTAATCCCCCGGCAGCGGGCCGTCGCGGAGGCCGATGACCGGTTCGGGAGGTGGCTACCACGGGCGCTTCGCGAGTTAGAACAAGCTATGCAGAGAAGGAGATTCGTATGAGACGCATCCCCTATGCCGGAGTTGTTTTCCTGACGGTGGCGGGTTTCGCACTTGCCCAGGTTCCGCCCGCGGCGAACGCTCCCGTCACAAGGCCGGGCGCGGGGCGCGGGGGGATTGGACCCATCGTGACCGGCCCGCCCGCGCCTGTTCCGCCGGAGGTAGCGATCCTACGTCCGACGCCCGCAGAGTTGGAGCAGGTCAACCAGGCGGTGCGAAGGTTGATCGAAGCCGATGATTCCCCCGCCAAGCCGCTTCTGACGAAATTCGAATCGTCGCTAATGCTTCAGTTGCCGCGCCCGAATGTCGCGGCCACATACACGCAGACCGTACAACGCAGGGGCCCCCGCCACGAAGGCTTCGTCGAGATCGCCAGGAAAGGCAATATCGATCTCCTGCTGGACGGAGATTCGATCACCGACTGGTGGGTGCAGGGGGATGCCAATAAGGCGATGTTCGAAAAGTATTTCGGCGGCATCAAAACGGCCAACTTCGCTATCGCCGGCGATACCACGCAAGGGGTTCTCTGGGGCCTCAAGAATGGCGAAGGCCAGGGATTTCAGCCGAAGGCGATCATGCTGATGATCGGCACCAACAACACGGGTGGGACCGACAACGCCGGCACCGCGACGGCCGCGGAAATTGCGGAGGGCATCGGCGCTGTCGTCCAGGAGATGCGAACCGATTTTCCCGAGGCTAAGATTCTCCTGCTTGCGGTTTTTCCGCGCGGGCTGCCCGCCGATTCGGTGCGCGACAAGATTGCTCGCATGAACAAAATCATCGCGAGACTGGACGACCAGCGCCACGTCTTCTATCTGGACATTGGCGCCAGGTTCCTGGACGATCAAGGCTATTTCCTCCCGGGTGCGTTCCGGGCCGACAATCTTCACCCGGAAGCCAAAGGTTATGACATTTGGGGCGCCGCGGTAAAAGACAAGCTCGCAGAACTGATGAAGTGAGATCCGTGAGTCCGGCTTGCCGGCTTTCCAGTGCGCTCCCGCGGACCCGCAGGCTTGTAAGCGCTTTCGGGTTAAAGTGGAGACATGTTACAAGTCCTGATCATCACCGGCGACGGCGGAGAATCCTATGAGGCCCTCTATGCCGTGCACCGGTTCGAAGAAGAAGGCTGGAAGGCGGTGGTCGCGGCTCCCTCGCGACGCCGTTTGAACCTGGTGATGCACGATTTCAAGCCGGGTTGGGACACCTATATCGAGAGGCGCGGCTACGGACTGGAAGCCAGCCTGGCATTCGACGATGTCAAAGTCGATGATTATGCCGCGGTGCTCGTGCTGGGAGGCAGAGCGCCGGAGTACCTGAGGAACAACAAGAGACTTCTCGATATTGTGCGGGAGTTCGATCGCCAGGAGAAATGGATCTTCGCCATCTGCCACGGCGTGCAGGTACTGGCGGCGGCGGGGTTGGCGCGCGGGAAGCGGCTGACCTGCTATGAGCACGTACGCGTAGAAGCGGAGCAGGCCGGGGGGACGTTTGTGGACGAACAGACGGTCCGAGACGGGCGCATCGTCACCGCGCAAACGTGGCAATCGCATCCCGCTTTCTATCGTGAAATCTTCGCTCAGCTTTCGGGCCAAGCCAGTGCCGCTCGATCCTGAGGTCAGCGCCCTGCTGGAGCGGCAGAAAAATCTGCCGCCGCGCTCATCCCTCAGTGTCTCCGAGACCCGGGAGACGATGCGGCGGGCTGCCACGCTCGCCGGGAATCCGCCTGCGCTTCCGAGGGTAGAGGATCTCGCGCTGCCGGGGCGCTTGGGAGCACGCCAGTATTGGCCCGCGACGGAGGATGGGCTGCCCATAGTTCTGTACTTTCACGGAGGCCGGTTCTTCAGCGGCGATCTCGAAAGCCACGATACACTTTGCCGCCTGCTGGCTATTGAAGCCGGCTGCCGGGTCGTCGCAGTGGATTACCGGTTGGCCCCCGAGCATCGCTTTCCCGCCGCGGCGGAAGACGCATGCCGTGCCGCCGAGTGGGCTTCAACACAGGGTGTAGCGGTTGCACTGGCTGGTGACAGCGCCGGGGCGAACCTGGCCGCGGCCGCCGCCCTGGCTCACCGGACGCCGGAGATACGGTGCCAGGTTTTGATTTACCCGATGCTCGACGCCACGTGCAGTTCGCCCTCCTTCGCGACTTATGCGGAGGACTACGGGCCGGGGGCCGTAGATATGCGGAGGGGCTGGTCCGAGTATCTGCCGGAAGGAAGCGATCCGTGCGATCCGCTGGCTTCGCCGCTGTATGCCCTCGACATGGCTGGTGTAGCACCTGCATTCATACTGACTGCGGAGTACGACACGCTGCGAGACGAAAGCGAAGCTTACATGCGAAAACTGATCCAGGCCGGTAACGCGGTCCAGGCACGAAGGTATTTGGGCGCGATCCATGGATTCTTCACCATGCCGGGCACCCTCCGTCTGGCCCGCGAGGCACTCAGCGAAGTTGCGGAGTTTCTCAGGTTCAGGCTCGCCGCGTGACAGGCGAAACCGTCAGATATACCTGCCCAGCGTGTTCTCAACGAGCTCTTGCCTGCCGGAGTGAGGCCGCGGATCGATGCCTTCCGCAACAGCTCCGTCCGATAGCGTTTCCAGGGTTGCCTGACCCTCCAGAATGGCGCGGGCGGAGTCGCTCTTCCATCCTGCGTACCGCTCGCCGACAATCCTGGCGAAGTCTCCCCGCTCGATCATCGCCGCGGCGTTGAGAAGTCCGCGCGCCACCGTGTCCACTCCCCCGATGTGTGCGTAAAAGAGATCCGCCGGGTCGATACTCTGCCTCCGGAGCTTCGCGTCGAAGTTGTTGCCGCCCGTGGTGAAGCCTCCAGCTTGCAGGATGTAGTAGAGAGCCGTCGTGATCTCGCGAACATCGTTCGGAAATTGATCGGTGTCCCATCCGTTCTGCGGATCTCCGCGGTTCATGTCGATCGAACCGAAAACGCCAAGCGCCACCGCGGTCGCAATCTCGTGCTCAAAGCTGTGGCCGGCCAAGGTGGCGTGGTTCGCCTCGATGTTCAGTCTCACTTCCTTTTCCAGCCCATTGGCGAGAAGGAAAGCATAGACCGTCTCGACGTCGCGGTCGTACTGGTGCTTGGTAGGTTCGTGCGGCTTTGGCTCGATCAGAATGGTTCCCGTAAAGCCGATTTTGTGCTTGTGCTCGACCACCATCTTCAGGAAGCGGCCCAGTTGCGCCTTCTCCTGCTTCAGGTCTGTATTCAGCAGGCAATCGTAGCCTTCGCGTCCGCCCCAGAGGACATAGTTCTCGCCGCCCAGACGCTTAGTCAATTCGATGCAGTGCCGTACCTGCGTCGCGGCAAACCGGAACACATCCGGATCCGGACTGGACGCCGCGCCCGCCATGTAGCGCGGATGACTGAAGAGATTCGCCGTGCCCCATAGCAGCTTCACTCCGGTGGCCGCCATTTTCTCCTGAATGCGGTCGCCGATTCGCGCCAGATTATCGACGTGTTCGCGGATCGTATGCGCCTCGGCCATCACATCGGTGTCATGAAAGCAGAAGTACGGCAGGCCCAGCCGCGTGAAGAATTCGAAGGCCTCGTTCAGCTTGTGTTCCGCGCGCGCCTGATCCACCGGTCCGGCGTTCCAGGGGCGATGGAAGGTGCCCGGCCCGAACATGTCGGCGCCCTCGGCGCAAAAGGTGTGCCAGTAGCACACCGCCATGCGAAGATGGTCCTCCATCCTCTTGCCCAGCACGACGCGGTCTTTGTTGTAATAGCGGTAAGCAAGCGGGTTCTCTGACTCGACACCCTCGAACGGTATCGGCGGAATGCCGGCAAAGTAAGACTGTGACATCGATGATCTCCTCAGTTGGCAGCTTCAGCTCCACTTCCGGGACCCGAATCGAATAAGTTGCCAAACGTCCTTTAGAGTATCAGGCTGGGCCGCGTGAGAGATTACCCCCGGCGTCGCGGTTCGGCGGGAGGCGGCAATTCCGCAGGCAACTGATCTTTGCACAACTCCAGAACCTGGATGGCCGTTAAAGAGGACTGGGCGGTGGTGTTGGTGGAAACGCCCGGGGCCTCATCGATTGGGTTCAGTACGTCCGGACCCTCGACGTGCTGCGTGGCGTACGGGCCTCCGGGCAAACGCCGGAAGCCGCCGCCGCGAAGCTGGCTCACGGCGCGCGCAATGAATGCGGAATTCCGGGTCTTCGAAAACGCGTAGGCGGCCAGACGCCCGGCGCCCGCATAGGAACCGTCGGCGCCCTCCGCGCCCGTGGTCATGTCCCGCGCCACCACGTTTTTCGGCGCGCCGGTCAGGCGGCAATATTGCAGGAAGGCCTTCTGCCAACCCGGATGATCGATCAACTGGTTCAGTTCGAACGCCACCTCGGCCCCGCCCTGGATCACTTGCAGGTTGTAAGTTCCGAAGCCGTCCGGCGTCAGAGGATAAAGCATTCCGGTCTTGGGGTCGTACCCATACAACGTATTCGGTCCCGTCATGAAACCGTACGGCATTTTGGCAATGCAATCCATTCCGGTAAGGATCTTGTCGCGATATTTCGTGTCGCCGGTGCGCTCCCATTCGGTCATCCAGTTGCCCGCGCACGCCAGCCAGTCGGGACCGCCGCGGATGCGGCCGGGATACGGAATCGTCCCGGTGCGTGGTGACGCGAGGCGCATAGGGTCGATTTCAGTCACCTTGTAATCCACATCCACCACGGCGCGCATGATGTCGCCAGTGCGCTCATCGGTGGTGAGATAGTAATGAAAGCGGCGGAACGCGGCCTGGCTGATGCGCGCCTCTTTGGCGCCGCAGCCCCAATGCCGCACGTTGTGGCGCGATCCCAAGCCGGCAAATCTTCCCGAATGGTACGTATCCACTTCGCTGGTGTGGCGCGTCATGGCTTCCGCCATACGGAAAATATCGGCGCGTCCGGTACGCAGGAAGCTGTACCACAACCACATATCGGTGCCCAGTTCGGTATTGTCCCAGGCGTAGCCGCCGATATCGTAGCGCCAGGTGTGGCGCGCGGGATCGTAGGCGTGCATGACGTCGCCGTAGTCCCAAAATCCGTACCAGTGGCGCTGCTCGATTTCCTTTTTGTAGAGATCGACGGCGCTGTCGAGCTGGTCCTCCACGGTCCGCTGCAAAGGCGTCGAGCGGTCCGGCAGACTCCACACGCCGAAGGCCGAAACCGCGTGGTAGTGTTCGGGCGCGCATACCAGCAGGGGCGGAGAGGCATTCATGCGCGCCTGTTTCACCGTCTCCTCTTTCACCGGCACGGCGGCGCTGGGATAGAGCGTCAATTCGCTGGTGCGGCCAACGCCGTTGGCAGTGCTGAACCCGGGCTGCACATCTTCGTAGCTGGCCTGCAGGCCGTGGTTCCTGGTGTCGTAGTGGCGCAGATCCATGGCCGGGGCATCGTGCGACCACAGCCACACTTGCAGGTCCGCGGCGTCCTTAGTGGCATTCAGCACTTCCAAGGACGCCGGATGCGACTGCCAGAAGTTCTTCACTGCTACCGACAGGCCTCCGCTCACATCGCCTGCGAATACCAGGCCGGACGCGCGTTTCCCGGCTCCGGCAGACACCCAGCAGCTTTGCGGATTGGTACGCTTCTGAATCTGGAAACCATCGGCCGCCGGCTGCGTGAGTTTATACGAATCCCAGGTCGCCCAGTTATCCAGGAGATATTGCCCCTGCTGGTTGTACTCTTCTTTATTGGGAATGCGCTGGCCGGCAAGTTGCTTCGTATACAGATCGTTGGCGGCGAACGTACCGGGCGCGGGCGGCGGTGCGCCGGGCGTCATCAGGCTGCGGGCGCCAGTTGCCGGCTCTAAAGGCTCGGACCACAACCCACCGGCTTCCCCGGAAAAGCGGACGTGCCGGTTTTGCACCTGTTCGCGCATCGGCACCGCGAAGGCGACGCCCAGCCCGCGAATGAAATCCTTCTCCTGATCGCCGTCGAATACGATGGTGTGGACCATTCGCACCGCCGCCTGTCCGCCGAAGAAATAGAGTCGAACGGTGAAGGGCAGCCACTCGCGGCTCCCGCTGTCGGCCTTGTGTACGCCTTCAATCCTGATGACGGCGCGCAGCGGCCCGGACTGTTCCACAGTCACGTTCTTTATGGTGCTGCTGAAATGTTCGAGACGAACTACGTCCGGGTTCGAGTTGTCTTCCAGCGTGCACATCAGGCGGCCCTGGCGCGCCACCACGCGGCCTTCCATGGTCATCGAATCGATGAAGGCGCCGCCTTGCCGCCCTATGCGGCATTGCAGCTTGCCGGTGTCGATATCGATGGCGTTCGCGCTTTGCCGGACGGTAACCGCTTGGCGATCGCCATTGCCTGAAGGGTTTCCTGGCGCCAGGTGGAACGGTCCGCCGGCGCCGGCCGCGGCTACTGTGGCCAGGCCGCTCCACTTGAGCGAACCATCCGGCCAATACGCCATCGGCCAGCTTTGTAGCGGCAGCGCGCTACCATCGCCCGCGGTAAGTACAAAGCTCTGGTCCTTCCGAACGGCGCCGCGCGGCCACGGTACGCCCCAGCTTACGCCGGCTTCGGTGAGCGGAGGTGCTCCGTCCAACCAATGTAAGGAGACCGGCCCCGATTGATTCGCTGCCGCCTGGGCAGAAGCCGCACGCTCCAGTGCCGCCAGCCCCAGACTCGTAGCGGCTGTGGTGGTAAGAAAAGTCCTGCGTTGCATGATGCTCCTTCCATTATGGGCGCCTCCCGTCAGAACGTCACCCTGGCGCTGAACTGCAATTTACGAGGCGAGTTGGCCATGGAAGTGAAAATGCCATAACTGGCCGAATCGATGGCTGTTCCCGGAGCCGCAAAATGAACGGCGTTGTTGACATTAAACGCATCCGCCTGCAACGCCAGTCTGATCTTCTCGCGGACGACGAACTCACGGCGCACCGAGAGGTCCAGATCCGCGTTGCGGGGAGCGAACAAGCCGAGCGGCGCCGAGCGTGGGATGTCGCCCACGGTGTAAGGCAAAGGATCGACGAAGGCCGCCTTACTCAGATAGCTGGTGGTGGTGATATTCCCGGTGCCCGGAGTGCCGTTCTGCCACACGCTTCCGGAGAATCCCGGCACATAATTCGGATAGCAACTGCCCAGAATGCCGCCGCTGACGCAGGAACCGGTGATCGTCAAAGGGGTGCCGGTGGCAAGCGTGAAGATCCCGGACACCTGCCAGTGGCTGATGACGCCGCTGAGCACTCGCGACCCGCTGTTCAGTTTGTGGCCGGAGCCGAAGGGTAACTGGTAGACAAACGTGGCGCTGGCCACGTGCACGCGATCGATGGTGCCGGGCCCTTTTTCCAGGAAGTTCTTGTCCGGATAGCGCGCCCCGGCCAGGTCGTCCAGTTCTTTGCTGTAGCTGTAATTGAACATGAACGTCAGGCCGTGAGACAACCGCTGGTTGAGCGAAATCTGTAGCGCGTTATAAGTCGAATTCCCAATATCCAGCCAGGGATCGGAGATGCCGCCATACTGCGGGAAGGGCTTCAATGCCTGTGCGACGGTGCCCGTGAAGTTCGGAAACGGAGTGTGGAAACCCGGGAACATAGCCTGAACCTGCGCCAGAGAGGTCGCAGTCAGGGTGGAACTGAGGAGCCCTTGTAGCGGCAGATACTGAACCGGAATCTGGTTGGTAAACGGTCCGTTGACAGCGGCGCCAGGGAGCCAGTGGCCCGCCGTGCCGCTGTATGCCACGCTCAAGGTCAGGTTCGAGGTCAAAGCGCGCTGCACATCGAAGCTCCAGTCTTCGTAGTAGGGAGCTTTGCCGCCGAAAGCAGGATCGCCATAGGTCATGCCGATGGCCGTGGAAGGCCCGGCCCACGGCGCCCCCGCCGCCAAAGCGGCCGCTGCCGTGATGAAGCCGACTCCATAGCTGGGGTCGATGTATGGCGGTGCATACTTGATGCCCGGAACGCCGTTATCCCAAACGTAGGCCGGCTGTCCGGTGACTACCGAGGACTGGGCGTTGGTGCCGTTATACCCAACCTGGCCCAGCCCCTGCCGTCCATTGGTCCGGCCGCCGACACCGCCGGCGTGGGCGTAAAAAATGCTGTAGCCCGTGCGAATCACGGTTTTGTCGGTCACGCGATAGGCCAACCCAAGCCGGGGCCCGGGGTTGATGTTGTGCATCTGAACGGGCGTCGAGCAGTGGCAACTATCCGTGCCGTTCCCGGCGAATTGCAGCGCTCCGGGGATGCCTCCCGCGACCGGATTTGCCAGGCCCGGATTGAAGAAGGACATCCGGTCCGCCACCTCCGTGAACGGGCTCCACATATTCCAGCGCAGACCGAGATTCAACGTCAGGCGTGAGTTCACCTTGAAATCGTCCTGCACGTATAAAGCGTAGGTCTTGTAGCGGCCGCCGGTTTCCGCAACCGAATCCTGTGTGTTGCTGCTGTTGTTCACCATGCCCATCAGGTAACTGGCATAGCCCAGGCCGGTGGTGGGGCTCAGCGCGCCATTCACGAACTGCGCCGTCTGATTGTTGCTGAACGTAAAGCCAGCGTTCAAAGCAAAAGTCTCGTTGTCCTGAAGCGTCTGCCACTGGAAGCCAAAAGTCAGATTGTGCCTTCCCTTGGTCCACAGAATATTGTCCTGAAGATCAATGGTGTTCTGCGCCTCATTGAACACGTGGGAATTGGTTCCCCGCCAACTTACGGGAGAGTTGACGCCGCTGAAGCTGATGTCGGGAAACGCTGTGCTGGCGAAGCCCGACGGCAGACCGGTGAGGCCCGCCTTCCCCGGATAATTGCCGTCGGCGGTGGGATCCGTGAGCGGGATAAACATCCGGCTGAAAGAGATGCTGGCCTGATTCAAAAGGGTCGGAGTGATCACGTGAGAATCGTGAATCTGCCCCACGTTCGAGTATTCGATTACGCCGCGCCCATCCGTGTACGGTGTGGGCAGCGTTGACGTAGAGATGGGAGTCAGGCTGCCGACGATGGGCCAGGCATACTTACCCCAGGAAAACAGAGCAAACAGGCGGTTGTTGTCGCTGACGTTGTAATCCACTTTGTCGGTGTTGCTATCGTTATTGACTGTGCTCGGAAGCATCGCCAGGTAGTTGTTTGTAATCGCGCCGTTGGTGGGAGGAGGAAGGTAAGACTGAAATGACTGCGAGGCCTTCGAGATGCGGTTGGTCGGAATGGTGTTGTTCGGGAACGGTGTCCGCGGCGCGGTGCCGGCGGCGCTATTGGGATCGTAAATGATTTGCGGGAATGCGCTGAAATCGCCGGTTCGTTCGGCGATAGTCGGTATACTCTGGTAACCTACCGGGTTGGTGGCCGAAACAAAGCGGTAACCATCGTAGTTACTGAAGAAGAATAGTTTGTTTTTCTTGATTGGACCGCCCAGGCTGGCGCCGAATTCGTTCTGATGGTCAACCGGCAGGACTGCCGCGAAGAAACCACGCGCGTCGAAATCGGTGTTTCGGAAATATTCGTACACGCCTCCGTGAAACTGGTTGGTTCCCGACTTGAGGACGTAATTCTCCACGCCCTGCCCATCGTACATGGCCTTGGCGCCGGACGTCTCCACCTGGAACTGCTCCACGGCCTCCACCGAAACCCCGAACGCCAGGTTACGCGTATCGGCTTCGGTGCCCGCGCTGGTCATCGGCAGGCCCTCTACGTACACCTCGTTCTGATAGGTCTGGCCGCCGTTAAACGAACCGAATGACGGGCCGGCCGCCTGCGTGCTGTAACTGCTGACGCCGATGGCGAGACCGGCAAATGCCGAGGGGTCGCGCGGAGAACCGGCCGCGTTCATGGCCAGCGGAAGAGCATCGTAGACGTTGTTCTGCATGGAAGATCCCAGCGTCACATCGTCCGTTTTTAATACCGGGGGCGCTGCCTCTACGGTAACCGATTGGTTCGCCTGTCCGACTTCCAGCGAGGGGTTCAGGCCCACTACCTGAAGGGCGTCCAGCACGATATTTCGCTGGTTGAAGGTTTGAAAGCCGGCCGCCTGCACGGTCACGTTGTACGTTCCCGCGGGAAGCAGCGGGAGCACAAAAAAGCCGGCGGCGGTGGTCTTGCGGCCGGTCTGAACGCCGGTGGCAGCGTTGGTCGCAGTCACCGAGGCGCCGGCCACAACTGCTCCCGACGGATCCGTGATCGTACCTTGAATTGTACCGGTACCGCCGACCTGCCCGAACACCGGACTGGCCGCGACCAGTAATGCGAAACAGGTTACAACGTGACGCATGACTGACTCCCTCTCAGCAAATTCGCTCGCATGTTGTATCGGTAATGCTGCCGCTGCCCGCGGGTAAACGCGCTCACCTCCGCACCGGCCAACGATGTGATTAAAACGCAGTTCTCGATCGACGCGAGACGTGACATGGTCCGGTCCTCAGAGTGCCTTGGTGCGCATGTTTTCATAGTCCGGAACGCTTCGCAAGAGGGTATGGTCGATTGCCGTTGATTTTACGCTGCAAAACGGCCGCCGCTTGCCACCCGTGTTGTAAAACTTCCGCCATTTGTTGGGCTTGAAGTGGAAATACCCGCCTTGTGCGGCCCCGGAAAGTGGTCGGCTGGGCGGTCCCGTTGTGTCACATCGCGTAACACGGAGGCCTCCGATGACGGCTGCGTGAGCATCCCGTTGCATTCCAGAACCCTGGGATGGTATCGTGCTCTTCGCGAGGATTGATGGGTGCTATTAATTTTATTACAACAGTTTTTAATATGAGAGCACCAGGAATTACTATGCATACATTACCTTTATTTATTTGAGGTATGTTAGTAACTGCATTTTTATTAGCATTTTCTTTACCTGTTCTTGCGGCAGCAATAACTATGTTATTGACTGATAGAATTTTAATACATCGTTTTATTCTGCTGCAGGAGGAGGTGATCCTATTTTATATCAACATTCATTTTGATTTTTTGGACATCCTGAAGTATATATATTAATTTTACCAGCTTTTGGAATTATTAGTCATATTGTTTCTGATTATAGTAATAGAACAGTTTTTGGATATATAAGTATGGTTTATGCTATGTTATCAATAGGTTTATTAGGATTTATAGTATGAGCACATCATATGTATACAGTAGGTATGGATGTAGATACAAGAGCATATTTTACAGCAACAACAATGATTATAGCAATACCAACTGGTGTTAAAGTTTTTAGTTGATTTGCAACTATTTTTGGAGGTGTTGTTGAATTATCAGTACCAATGCTTTTTGCTATAGGTTTTTTATTTTTATTTACAGTTGGAGGTTTAACTGGAGTTATTTTATCTAATGCAGGAATTGATTTAGCTTTACATGATACATATTTTGTTGTTGCTCATTTTCATTATGTTTCATCTATGGGTGCTGTTTTTGGTATTTTTGCTGGTTTTTATCAATGAATAGGTTTATTTTATGGTTTTTTTTATAGTAGATTTTTAGGAAGATTACATTTTTGAATTACGTTTGTTGGAGTTAATTTAACATTTTTTCCTCAACATTTTTTAGGTATTGCTGGTATGCCAAGACGTATTTCAGATTATCCTGATATTTATTGAAGTTGAAATTTTATTTCTTCTGTAGGTGCTTATTTATCTTTTATTGGATTATTAGTTTTTATGTTATTAATTTATTATATGATAAGAGATTATATTAAAATTGTTAATTTTGGTAATAATTATTTAATTCATATTACTCCAGAATTTGATATTGTTGTAAATAAATCATATGTATATAAAAATTTATATATTTTATCATCTTATGATATTTTTTTTGGTAAAGTATCTAATATATTTTATTCTTTTTTTCAATTAAATAGAGTAATTTATAATAAATATTCAAAAAATTTTATATTTACTATACTTTTAAATAAACATTAAAAAAATGATAAAAAATTATAATTTTTTAATTAAATTGTTGTTTATTTATGTCCTTTTTTATATCTCTTTTTTTTTTTATTTTTTTTTATTTTAGGAAGTAATAGTGTTGAATTAGTAATTGCATTTAGTTTTATATTTTTAATTAGTTTAATTTATTTTTTTTTTTCAACTAGTTTAAATGAATATTTTATTAGTATTTCTAAAACAATATGAATTCATTTTAGTAATCTTATTTTACTTTTTAAATTTAGTAAAGAGATTATATTAAATATTAATAAAACATATTTATTTTTTTTAGAATATAAAATGTATGTTTTGTATAATGTTAATTATTCTTTAGATTTTATTTTTTCTGAGCTTATATTAAATTTATCTGAAAAATTTTTTATTAATAGTTTATTAAATTTATTTTATAATAAATTAATTTTAATACAAAATTCAAATAATTTATTTAATGATGATTTATTTGATATAAATGAAAATGATTCTATAAATTTAATTGAAATTTATGTTTTTTATATTTTATTAAATGATAATAACGAAATAAATGGCTAAAAAATTAGAAAAAGAAAAGTTTGTGAGGAATAAACCACATTGTAATATTGGAACAATTGGACATGTAGATCATGGAAAGACTACATTAACTGCTGCAATAACAAAAGCTTTAGTCAGGAATAGGAAAAACTAAATTTAAAGATTATTCGGATATAGATCATCATCCAGAAGAAAGAGCACGTGGTATTACTATTAATACAGCGCATGTTGATATGAAACAAATAAAAGACATTATAGTCATATTGATTGTCCTGGTCATCAAGATTATATAAAAAATATGATTACTGGAGCAAATCAAATGGATGGTGTGATATTAGTTGTTTCAGCTGCTGATGGTGTTCAAGTTCAAACTAGAGACATGTTATTTTAGCAAAAGAAATAGGGATTCCGTATTTAGTTGTTTTTTTAAATAAAATAGATGTTGTTCATGATAAAGAAATGTTAGATATTATTGAATTAGAAATAAGAGAACTTATTGAAAATTATGGTTTTTCTGCGGAAACACCTGTAATAAGAGGTTCAGCTAAAAGAGCTTTAGAAGGTGATAAAACATATTTAGATGGAATAAAACAATTAATGGAAACAGTAGATAATTATATAGTTAATCCAAATAGATTGTTAAATGCGCCTTTTATATTACCTGTTGAAACAGTATTGGTTGCACAGGGAAGAGGAACAGTAGTTACAGGAAAAGTTGAAGCAGGAACAATAAAAATAGGTGATGAATTAGAAGCAGTTGGTAAAAAAATTTTTAAAACAAGTTGTATGGGGTTAGAAATGTTTAGAAAAATTTTAGATGTAGCGCAAGCAGGTGATAATATAGGTGTTTTATTAAAAAATGTTCCTAATAAAGAAATTTATAAAGGTTATGTTTTAGCAGCGCCTGGTTTAATGAAAACTTCAAATAAATTTACTGCAAAAGTATATATTTTAACTGAAAAAGAAGGAGGAAGAGCAAATCCTTTTCGTTCAGGTTATAAACCTCAATTTTTTTTTCGTGTAACTAATGTTACAGGTACAATAATTGTAAATAAAAAAAGTGATGAAAATTTACAATTAAAAGAAACTGTTAAAGTTATAGAAGAAAATATACCTCAAGAAGAGGAAGAAATTGATATAGTTATGCCTGGTGAAAGTTTAATTATAGAAGTAAATTTAGTAGAAAAATCTGTAATAAATCAAGGATTAAGATTTGTTATGAGAGAAGGTAAAAAAACAATAGGTGCAGGTACTATATTAAAAATCATTGAATAAATATGTTAGGTTTAAAAAAAAATTTGTTAATAAATAGAATAAGAGATTTTTTGATTATAGGTTTTTCGAAAAGAGCAGGTAAAAATTGTTTTGGAAGAAAAACAATTTTTACTCAAAGTGGCGGTTATAAATTGTTTTATAATAGTATTGATTTAAAAAGAAATTTAGCTGATATTTTTGTTTTATTACGTATAGAAAAAAATGTTTTATATACTTCTTTTTTAGGATTTATTTGTTATTCTAATGGTTATTTTTGTTATATTTTTTTATCTGATTTTATAAAAAATATAAAAACTATTTATAGTGGTTTTGTTATTTATTATAAATATGCTCCTTCTTTTTTATCTTTGATTCCAGCAGGGAATTTTATTCATCATATTGAAACAACACCAACAAAAGGTGCAAAAATAATGAGAGCAGCAGGAACAATGGGTTTTATTATTAGTAAAGAAAATAATTATTCTTTTTTAAAGATGAAATCAGGATGAATGCTTAAAGTATCAAATTATTGTATTGCTATATTAGGAAAAATGTCTAATGAATTACATTTTGTAACAAGAATAAAAAATGCTGGTAAAAATAGAAAATTAGGGTTTCGTCCAACAGTAAGAGGTGTTGCAAAAAATCCTGTGGATCATCCACATGGAGAGGTGAAGGAACAGGTTCTCCACCAAAAGCACATAAAACACCTTATGGAAAATTAACAAAATCGCCAACAACAAATAAAAAGTTTCAGAAAAGAAATAGAATATTATTTAAAGTTTTTAAAAAAAAATAAATGTCACGTTCTTTATATAAACCTAAGTATGTTCATAAATCTTTATTTGATGAATGTTTAATTAATAAAGAAAAGAATATTATGAAAATAAATAATATTAATTTTAATGATAATATAGGCAAAAGTATACCTCGTTTTTTATATTTTTGAGCTAAAAATAGCCCTATAAATTTAAATTTATTAGATAAAAAAATTTCTATTTATAATGGAAGAGTTTTTATTAGTTTGAATGTTATTAAACAAGTAATAGGTTACAAAATAGGTAGTTTTTGTATTACAAGAAAAAAACCACCTCATATTGGTAAACAAAAACAAGTTAAAAAAGTTTCAAAATCTAATAAAAAATTAGTTGCTGAAAGAAAAGAAATTATAAATAGAAATAAAGGAAAAGTAAAAAAAATAAAATATATAAATTAATTATGGGCGTTGTTCTAAATCCAGTTGCTTATCGTGTGGGTTATAAATATTCTTGATTTGATGCGTGATATTCGCATCGTTTAACTTATTCTGTATTTGTACACGACGTTTTAGCTTTTAAAGCTATGATGTTGTTTCTCTTTTATCGTTATTTTTCTTATAAACGTGCTTTTTGATTATATAGTCATTCGAATATATATATATTTAATAATAAAATATTTGTTAATTTATATATATATGATGCAAGTGAGGTTCAAATGTATTATAATATTTCTAGAAGATTTAAAAAAATTGGTTGGTATAGAATGAGTGCTGTTTCTGGTTGATTTAAAGGCCATTTTTTTGATAGAAAAAGTAGAGTAAAACGTTTTCATTATTTTACTAGAGTGATTCGTTTTCTTTATGATTTTTTTATTTATGAAGATTTTAGATATGTTTTAAGAAAAGATAGAAGAACTGTTTTTAAATTAAAAGAATTACATAATAAAAAAACTTATAATGCTATGGCTAAAAATATTTATTTTTTTTATAATAAAAAATTAAAATCATTTAGAATGGCAAATTTTATTAATCCTTCAAGTGGTCTTTGATTATCATGAGAAGAAATAAAACCTTATAGATTACCTGTTAGAAATATGGTTTTTAATACAAATCATTTAAGTGTTAAATGATGAGTAGATAGGTATCGTATGTTTTATAAAAATAGTATAAAAAAAATTTTAAATAATGAAAAAGTATATATAAAAAAACGATTAAAAAATTTAAAAAAATTAAAAGATTTTGAATTTAAAAAAAAAAAAATTCAAAAATTAGTAAAAAAAGATATTTTCGTAAATTTTTTAAACGTATAGAAAATAAAAAAACACAGCGAAAACGTGAAATTATGGATATAAAAGGTTTTATAAATGAAAGAAGATTTAGTAAAAAATTTTTAAATAAAGAAAATTTATATTTTCGTTTTATAAAATCAAATAATCGTCTATTATTTACATTTTTAGCTTTTTTAAGTAAATTATTTTCTACAATGACATTTATGTATGATCAAAAAATATTTACTCGTAGATGAGTACGTAAAGTTATACGTTTTTATACTTATTTTTTTTTAAAAAAATTTATTATAAAAACGTATGGAAAATTAGTAGAATATGTAGCAGGAATTTTAAATTTAAATTTTAATGTTAAAATTTATATTTTGAATAATAATAGTGTAGGAGCAACTTTTATATCTAGATATATAGCTATTTGTTTACGTTGTAAATTTGATTATTGAGATATGATTATACCTCTTAGAAAAAATTTAAGAAAACAAATGTATGTTAAAAAATGACATAAATCTAATTTAGAGTTTCCTCTTAATTATCAAGATAAACAAATGGAAGTAATTGCTTTAATAACTACTTTAAGAGATATATTTTTTTTTCGTATGCAAATAATGAATAATTTTTTGAGATTTAAACATAAATATAGTAAAAAAAAAAAAATAGATTTTCTTATTTAAATTATAGATTATTAAATAATATGAAACATTTTAAACAATTGCAGTTTTATAAAAAATTTAATAATTTAAGTTTATTTCAAAATAAAAATTTTAATATAAAATTAATTCAAAATATAATTTATAAATTAAGTTTATTAAAATTTAATTTAAAATCAAATTTATTTTTAAAATTTATTGAAAAATATTTTATAAAAAATAGAATTCCTTTTATTTTTTATGGTCCTATTTGATATTATGTTTCTATGTTTAAACTTTTATGAAATTCTTTACATAAAAAAATGTTTTTTTATTATTGTTCATTTTTTAGATTTAAAAATATAAATATAAAAAATAATATTAAAATTTTAGGTTTATATGATTTAACGTTATTTTTTAGAACTGGTTTGAATATTAAAGAGAAATATCACTTAAAACATGATGTTTATTTTTTAATAAAAAATAAATATAAATTTTTTATTAATTTTTATTTAAAATATTTTATTTTATATTATAAAAGATTAAAAAGAAAAATTTTAAATTTAAAGTTAAATTTAAAAAAAAATAATAAATTAAAGTTTTCTTATTTATGTAAAAGAAAAAGATTTTCTTATAAATTAAAATATATTAAATATTATAGAAAACGTAAATATAAATATATTTCACCTTTTTCTAAAAATAAAAAAGCACGTAAAAAATATTTATATTTTAAACATAAAAGAACTTATATATTTAAAAAAATGTTTATTTATAGTTCTTCATTAATGAATAATAATATATTTTATAAAATTTTTAATTATTGTTTTTATAATAGAAATTATTATTATTATACCAATAAGTATAATAATTTTATATTAAATTCTTTTTATAATAAAAGAGAGTCTTATTCTTTTTTATATTTTTTTAATAAAGAAAAATATATATATTTATTAAAATATATAAAAATATTTAAATATTTTAATAAAAATTTAAATTCTATGATAAATATGAAAAAAAAATTTGCGAATTATAAACATTTTAAAAAACTTTCTCGTAAAATTAAAAATTTATATGAATTATATGATATTGATAAATATGTTCTTTTTGATAAAATTTATAATTTAAAAATACCTTTACAAATAAAAAAAAAATATTAATTTATTCAAGTCAATTAATAAATTTTTCTTTTATTAATTTATATTTAATTTATAAATTTTTTTCTAAATATTTAAAAAATTTAAATATAAATATAAAATATTATAATTATAAATTTATTTATTTTGCTAAAAAAAAAGGTCTAAAAAAAAAAAAAATGAATTACGTTATTTAAATTTATTTAGTATTATGCGTTTTTATAATAAAATAATGTTATTATTAAAGTATTTTACTATTAATACTAATAAATTATTTAATATTAATTCTTTAATTATTTATAATAATAAATATTTTAAAAAATTTTTAACTAATTATCAATTTAAAAAAATAACTGCTTTTGTAACTCAAGATAGAGTTAAAAATATGTTTTTTTATTTTTTTAATGATATAAATAATTTTTATTTTAGATATAATATAAATTGAATAGTTTTTAAAAAAAATTTAAAATATGTTAAATTATATAAATCTATTCATTGAGAAGAATCTTATCGTGTTCCACATATTGATGATTACGAGTGAGATAAAAAAAAAGTACCTATTTTTTTATATAATAAAACAAGACGTATGAAATTTTTTGATGATAATTCAGCAATATTATATGGTTATAAATTTCATTTTGTAGGACGTTTTACAAGAAAACAACAAGCAGCAAATTTATGATATAGATTGGGAGCTTTAGCAAATTCTTCAGCAGTAGCAAATGTTGATTATGCTATTTATACAGTTATAATGAGATATAGTGTTTGTACTGTTAAAGTATGGTTATATAAATCAGCCAAATCTCCTAAATTTAAATATAGAGTTTTTTAAATAATGAAAGAATTTCCTAAAAAATTTAAATATGGTAGAGTTTTTAGAGTAAAATTAAAAAATAAGCAGATATCTGTTAATTTTTTAAATATATGATTTTATCAATATGGATTAAAAGCTTTAGAACATGTAAAATACGCTTAAATCATTTGAATGCGTTTATTCGTTTAATTAAAAAAACATTTAAAAAAGAATTGAGTTTACGTTTAAATGTATCTTTAATTACACCAGTTACAAAAAAACCACGAGAAGTAAGGATGGGGAAAGGAAAAGGAGCTAGAGATCATTGAGAGTGTAGTATTAAAAAAGGGATGATTTTGTTTGAAATAGGAGGTATAAATTTATCAAAACAAAAACTTTTTAGAATGTTACATTTAATTAAAGAAAAGTTGCCTGTTCATACAAGTATACAAAAATTAACTTATTAAAATGTTTATGATAATATGTTGAATATTGTGAATGTGGAATATCATGTCCTTCTTTAAAGCACCAGTTATCGGTGCTAATGAAATTGAAGCCGCTAATATTGCTTTGGCTTTAAATAATAATGATTATATTTTAAATTATGATAATTTAGACTATTTTTCAAATGTTCTTATGTTAGATAATGTTGCTCCTGTTTTAAATTATGATATGTGAAGATATGTAGATGAAAATTTTTTAAAAGTAAGATATTTTTTTCATGGTACTATGTTTCATTTTGATACATATGGTGATTATTTACGTGTTCTTGTTGAAGAATATGGAAAACAAATAGATAGTGAATTATTTGGACCTTGAGAATCACATCATATGTTTTTGTTTAGTACTTTAAAAAAAATGTATGTTTTACAATTATCTAATTTTCAATTAGATAATGTTGATTTTTATATTCTTGATTGAGCTAAACATAATATGTCTATAGAAGAATTTCAAGAATGTATAAGTTTAGTAATAAATCATCCAGAAGATGTTAGAGTAATAACAGTAAAAGATGATTTTTAAGTTTTTAAAAAGAAATAAATAATTTAAGAAGTTTAAGTTTTTAAAAAGAAATAATAATTAGTTTAAGTTTTTAAAAAGAAATAATAATTAGTTTAAGTTTTTAAAAAGAAATAATAATTAGTTAGATTTAGATTTAATAAGCCGGACTAGTCTAAGGGTAGGATACTAGTTTGTCGCACTAGCGGTACGGGTTCGAATCCCGTGTTCGGCTGCCTGTAGCTTATGAGGTAGAGCGTACGTTTGATAAGCGTAAGAAGATGGTTCAAGTCCATCCAGGCCTAAAGCACAAGTGGCAGAATGGCTAATGCGGCGGTTTTGAAAACCGTTTCCTTATGGATTGTGGGTTCAAATCCCACCTTGTGCGCAAAAGATATGTAATAAATTATAAATAATGTGTATTTTTTTATTATCTTTAAGCTTCGTCCGTAATAGACGTAAAACTAATTGTGTTATGTATGATTGAAGAATATTTTTATTTAAGATTTTTTTAGTAATATTTTTTTAATAAATTTGATTATAATTATGTGTGTGGGGTCCTTAGTTTAGTGGTAGAATATCACACTTTCACTGTGAAGATACGGGTTCGATTCCCGTAGGACCCTATGCTTCGTTAGCTTATTAGGAAAAGCATTCGGCTGTTACCGAAAGAGATAGGTTCAAATCCTATACGGGGCGAATATGTGTGAAAAAAGATAATATGAAAAGATGTAAATACATCATGTTATCAGATAGGAACAATGATATTTGGAATAAAAGAGTTATATACAAAATATTTTATAGAGGAAAAAGGTAAAGAAATATATGATTCCCTCCACCTCGGCTTCCTCTTTGAGGTGTTGTATCTGCTCTTCAAGACGTTGCATCCGTTCGCGCATGCGGGTCACTCTCGGTTCAAATTCCTGTTTGTCAATCAGCCCATCAGCATAGCTGTCGATCAGACGTGCGATGCCTCGGCGCAGTTTGCCCATCTGGGTTTCCAGACCGTCGTATTCATTGGGCTGCTGTTGGGGATGCAGACGGCGTCGGTATTCCTGTTCCAGTCGCTCTGGCTCCTCAAGGAGTCGGCACACTTCTTGCCAGACCGCCGCATCGGTCTGGTCCATGCGCAGCGCTTTGTTCCAACACCAGCGCTTGCCACCAAAGCGAGGAAGGCTCATCGAGCCACTACAGCGGTAATAGGCATTGCGCTCATCTGCAGTGAGTCCATGATAAGCATACCCACATTTCGCACACACCAGCAAGCCCTGCAATAAGTAGCGACTTCCTTTCTGCGGGATACGTGCTCGCCGCCTATTCTCTTCTAACTGTTCTTGCACGGCTTCAAACAAGGCGCGATCGACCAGCGCAGGCACAGGGATGGTGATCCACTCTTCTTTAGGAGCATCTTTTCCCGAGTATCCCCGTCGCGACTGTGCCGGTTTGCCTCGCGGTGCTCGCAGGCGTGGACCAACGGGCGTCCAGCGGGTTTTGCCAAAAGCGGCTTCGCCTTTATACGCTGGATTTTTCAACATATCCCAGATGGTCTTGTGATCCCAGTACTCTTTGCCCGTTCGTGTGCGGATGCTAGCCTGGTGGAGGCGGCGACACACCTCATTGAGGGTGCAGCGTTCTTGACCGACCCAGGTAAACACCTGTTGCACGATGCGAGCTTCGTCAAAGACGATCTCAAAGCGGGCTTCTCCTCCTCCTTCCTGCTTGTTCACGTACCGATAGCCGTAAGGGGCATGGCACAGAATACCAACGCGTCCCTCTTGTGCGGCATGACGCTTGCCTCGCCGACTCCGTTCGAGAAATTTGGCCCTCTCGTATTCGGCAATCACCCCTTGCACTTGCAGTAACAACTGATCTTCAGGGGTCTGTCCCAGCGGTCGATTGAGAAAAATCACTTCCACTCCTCTCTGCGTCAACTCATCCAGCAACAAGACTTGATAGGCGTAGTTGCGAGCGAAACGGTCGGGACAATGCACATAGAGACGATCCATCCCTCCAGTTGCTGCCACATCGCGTAAGCGCTCCAATGCTGGTCGTACCACGGTCGAGCCACTATATCCATCATCAATAAATTCGAGAATGGTGCGTCAGATCAAAGCCATCTGCAGTGATCCGAGCACGGATTTCTGCCAACTGGCTTTCAATCGTTTTGGCTTCTGCTTGCTGCTCCGAGGAAACACGCGCGTAGAGTGCCACTTGTTTCGTATTCATGCCATTTTCCTTTCTGCGCCCTCGGGCGACTGAATGCGATGAACTCCTGACGACCGCTTTCCTGAAGAAAGGCGTCGTCGGGCTTCTGGGATGAGAGAGGAATAGGCCTCCCGGAGCAGATCGTGTTGCAGGCGATGTGGCTCAAACATGACTTTGACCTCCAGAGGCGGCTTCTTACGACGGGATACTTTGGACATGCAATGCTCCTGGACCCTGGGGACATGAGCCTTCATGGGACAATACAGAACGGGGAGGCGAGGCTTGAAGCTGGTCTCTCAGACGAGTGCGAAGGTCGCTATGCAGGATCTCTGTGGTGTACTCCCAGTCTAACACATTTTTGGTAACATTGTGGGAGGCGTGTAGAGAAGTCCATCATGTACAAGCCATGAGAAAGCTCCATGAATACCCTGGAAGGCCAAAGCCAGCATGGGTCAAGCGGATGATTGCACTTTCGCGAAAGACGCTCGTTCTCTGCAAAAGATGCCATGAGGCAGTTGAACATGGACTGCCAATTGTATGGACGATCTTATCCCTTGAAGAAGTTCTGAAAAAGAAGACCGTCTGAAGAGCCGTGTGCATTGAAAGGTGCAAGCACGGTTCGGGGAGGGGCAGTCGGAAAAGGAGCGACTTATGACACCACTTCACATGTGAAGCAGGTCTAAGGAATATCGAAACCTCGCTGGCTGCCTACTCTACTATGATTTGAACGAGCCCTTACCCGATCATTCGAGTCTGACTCGTATTCGTGAACGCTATGGCGTGGAGGTCTTTCGCCACTTCTTCGACGCCATCGTGGAGCAATGCCAGCAGGAGAAGCTGGTCTGGGGCAAAGAACTCTACATTGATAGCACCCAAGTCAACGCGAATGCCGACTTAGACTCGCTGACTCCTCGCTTTGCCGTCGAGGCACGAGCAGCCATCCAGGGCCATCTGGCCGCTCTGTTCGCTGAGCAAGACAGCCAACAGGAGAACCAACAGCGGCAGAGGTCGGTGCCGTGTCACGCAGAAGTGACTTCATCAAAGGTGGTGACCAGCACCGTGCCTATGGCGCTCCCCATCAACCTCTCCCAAGCAGAGCAAGAGGAACTGGCGAGTGAGAATGCGGCGCGGCATGATTGGATCGCCGAGGAAGGTCGGCAACAACGGGAGGTGCATGGCCTCTACCAGCGCACATCGGACTTCAAAGTCAGCGCCACCGATCCTGATGCGACGCCCATGCGGCTAAAAGGGGGAGGCACGCATTTGGGCTATCATACTCACTATGTTGTCGATGGCGGCAAAGCTCGCATCATCCTCCAAGTGCTGGTAACGCCATCTGAAGTGATGGATAACCAGCCCATGCGCGACCTCATCTTTCGCACCCGCTTTCGTTGGAAACTGCAGCCTCGCCACGTGACTGGGGATACCAAATATGGCACCATCGAGAACATCAAAGCGCTAGAAGATGCTGGCATCCGTGCCTATGTGCCCTTGCCCAATTGGGAAGAGCGCTATGAGGTCTGGTCGGCCTCCCACTTCCGCTATGAAGCGCAGGCGGATCAGTATCGCTGTCCGCAAGGCCAGATGTTGCAACGGGTGGGGGAGTCAATCCCGACGGGCGTCAGCTCTATCGCGCTCCTGCTTCCATCTGCAATGCCTGCCCAGTCAAGGTGCAGTGTACGACCAGTAATCAGGGGCGTCGCGCTCTATCGTCATGTGGGAGAGGAGTATCTCGAGCGGGTGCGTACCTATCAGCACACTCCAGCCTACCAGAAAGCGATGAACAAACGGAAAGTCTGGGTCGAACCCTTATTTGCGGAAGCCAAAGACTGGCATGGGTTGCGCCGCTTTCGTTTGCGACTGCTCTGGCGAGTGAACTGTGAAGCCTTGCGGATTGCGGCTGGCCAAAATCTCAAACGCCTGCTCAAGAAACGCGGCTGGGGACGCCGTCCGTTCCCCATCGAGGCCCTCTGTGCCTCTTTTTGGGCCTTTTGCGTAGTGTGCAGGTCCCCATGTTCGAGAAGGGAGGGTTGCTGGTGCCAATTAGCTCATCTTCCTCACTATTGAGAGCGTCACGTATCACTCTTTGCTGATGAGTTTACCGAGGACTTTTTCAACAGGCTGCAAGGTTTATGAGACAGTTTGACAGCAAGCGAACCATTATTATAAACTCAAAAATATGAAGCCCCATAGAAAACTTCTTGTAGTCGCGGCTTGTTTTCTTTTTCTTCTTTTGCTCTTTGTGGAAACCGTTAAAGCATCCCCCTCAAACAACCCCATATTTGCAACAATTGAACAAGTCCAGCAGATGATTAATAACGCAACTTTTCACCAGAAAGAGCTTAGGGTTTACGATAATAACAATAATGAGTTATACTCTTTCAGGAAAGGGATGATATGTTCAACCAGCAAGTTGGCTTGCCAGTACGTTGCATAGCACAATGAAATATCATTCTCACTTGGAAAGAGTATAAGGCATTCTCCAGCGGAAGTGCCAGTGGGTCTGGGTAGTGCAATTCAGTTGTGATCACTTCGTGAGGGGCAGGTTCACTGCTGTGATAGAACAGTGAGGTCAACATCCTATCCTTCTGAAGGAAGAAGTGTTGTTCTCTTCTATACTCGGCATAGCCGCAGCAGGGAAATTGGTAGTCCGCTTACCTGTACTCGTAAGAGCAGAGGTTCCACGCGGTTGGCGAGAGCTGGGCAACCATGGACTGGTGGTCTGCCGTGTCCTGCATACCACAGGGCAGGCTAATGCACCTCACAAGGAGAAGAATATGGTTACTTCACGAATGGCTATCGGCTTTCAACTGAGGGTTATGCCTCCACTTGGTATGGATCGTGCGCTTGTTCACTTTGCCCGCTTGAGCGGATTCGATTCGGTGTGGGTTCCGGACCACTGGCAGGGGCCTTTTCCCAGCGCCATCTGGGATCAGCAATTTAGTTGGGCTGCGGCCGTCCAGAAGAGCCCCCACGAACTGTTCGACTTCCAGGTCCTGCTGGGCGCCCTCGCCAAGAGCGCAGGCAGACTTCGCCTCGGGGTCGGGGTCACCGATCCTATGCGCCGCCATCCGGTGCTCATTGCCCAGGCCATGCTGACTCTGGCTCACCTCTGCAAGCGCCCCCCGATCCTGGGGATCGGGGCCGGGGAATGGATGAACATCGAGCCCTACGGGCTGGACTTCTCCGAGCCGGTCGGCCGGTTGGAGGAAGCGCTCCAAATCATCCGGAGGTGCTTCTCACACCAGGGATCCATCGATTTTTGTGGCAAGCACTATCGGCTGGAGCACGCCATAATGGACCTGCGCGCACCCACAGGCAAGACCCCCGAGATTTGGGTCGGAGGGCAGGGGCCGCGCATGCTCCGCCTGACCGGTCAGTACGCCGATGGGTGGTATCCCGCCGGGATTACCTCTCCCGAGGAGTATGCGGCAAAACTGGCGCTCATGCGGAGCGCGGCCCAGGAAGCGGGACGGGACCCGCAAGCCATCACTCCTTCCCACATCCAGTTCATCGTAGTGGCTCCCAGCGAGCAAGAGGCCCAGCAGATGCTGGACACGAGGGCTGCCCGCTTCGTCGCACTGGGCGCCCCATCCGTTGAGTGGCGCAAGGTCGGGGCGCAGCATCCCTTTGGGGAGCACTTCCGGGGGTACATCGACTGGATGCCCGAGCGCTATGATCGCAAGATGCTTGAAGAGGGGATGGCTGCGGTTCCGCCTGAGTTGCTTGGCTATGGGCTGCTCTGGGGGACCCCGGAGCAGGTGGCAGGCAAGCTCAGGGCCTTTGGTGAAGCGGGGGCGCGGCACGTGGTGCTCTTTCTCGCCTCAGCCGTGCTCTCCCGGCAAGCGGCCTTCTATGGGTTGTGGGCGATCCGCAAGATAGCCCGCTGGCTTCGGAACGAACGGTACTCATCGGCCCCCGTGCCGGCCTGTACAAAACCTGCCTTCCCTGTCACTATAGGGTGGTAAATAGAACGGATGCATGCCCTCTGGCCACCTCACTTCGCCACTCCGATGACTGCCCGAACTGTCCAGCACAACCCCGATCGGACCCTTTCCCAACTCGTGGCGCAGATGTCGCAGGAAGATTTCCAAGCAGTGACCTTCCATAGTCGGAAGCAACAAAAAGACACCGGTGCCGGTAGTGGGTTCGACCGCCGCATACAGCCACAGCCACTCATACTCGTCTTGCATGATCCAAGGGGGACGTTCTCCCAGCGGACACCAGCGCCGACGCAGCCAGGTCTTCAGGCCAAAACGGCCCTCATCGAAAGCCACGATGCGTTTGAACGCTGGGTGGGTGATCAAGTCCCCAAAGTGTTTTTTAAAGGCGGCCTGTTGCTCGGCCTTGGCTTTCTTGTGCCTGTACTGGCTACTTGGGTCATCCGTTCAAAAACCGGCACATCGAGACGGAGAAAGATCTCCTTCCCCGGCTTGCAAACACACGAGGGTTGGTGTACAATCCGCGCGTCGTCACCAGCATCCTCATGCACGGACGACGAGACGCTCATGTGATGGAGAAGTTTTTGGTATGGCTCGTATTTTGACCCATCTGCGGCGGCTGAAGAATAGCTGCTTGGATGCGCTCTCTTCTCGCTTGACTCATTGGACGAAGCCGCTCGTGACCTCCTTGCCGCTGGCCACCCTCACCGACCTTGGACGAAGCAAATCCGAGCTCGTGGCAGAAAATGCCCTCTTACGTCAACAACTGATCATCCTCAGGCGCCAGGTGAAGCGGCCGGCATGTACGAAAACGGATCGGATGTTCCTCGTGCTGTTAGCAAGGTTGGTTCGAACCTGGCAGCAGGCTCTCGTGATCGTGCAGCCCGACACATTGCTGCGCTGGCATCGGGAGCTCTTCCGCATGTATTGGAAACGTCAGTCAAAGACGGCTTCTCATGCGCCGAAGGTCGCCGCCGAAACCATCGCCTTGATCAGAGAGATGGCGAAGGACAATCGGCTTTGGGGTGCTGAGCGCATTCGCGGGGAACTCCTGAAACTGGGCCTTCGCGTCTGCAAGCGCACCATTCAGAAATACATGAGGACGGTTCGCACCCACCAACCACGAGGTCAGAGGTGGGCGACCTTTCTGCGCAACCATGCAGGACAGATCTGGGCGTGCGACTTCCTGCAGGTGACCGATTTGTTCTTTCGACCGCTCTTTGCGTTCTTCGTCATCGAACTGAAGTCGCGACGGGTGATCCATGTCGGCGTGACACGATCTCCCACCGATGCTTGGACCGCGCAACAGCTTCGGGAAGCCACCCCGTATGGGCATGCGCCGAAGTACCTGATCTGTGATCACGATAGCAAGTTTGGATCCTGTTTCCGCCGAGTGGCAACGACCAGTGGCATTAAGATGCTCAAAACGCCCTATCATGCGCCACGCGCCAATGCCATCTGCGAACGCTTCATGAGGAGTGTGCGGCAAGAATGCCTGGACCACCTGTTGATCCTTGAGGAGAAGCAACTCCAGCGCGTGCTGAATGCCTATGTCGCCTACTTCAACCAGGCACGACCGCATCAAGGTATCCAGCAGCAGATTCCTGAGCCGAGCCGATCAGCGCTTTCCTCTCATCACACAGGCAAGAAGGTGATCGCTCTTCCGGTCATGGGTGGGCTGCACCATGACTATCAATGGGCTGCCTGAAGCTGGACCACGTGTGAGAGCATCCAGCTGGATGCTCATGACTGAAGAGGTCTGTGGCAGGCCTCTCATGGAGCTTTTGCATGCCTTCCCTGATGGTTTGCTGCCCATACTCCCGTGTTTTCCCTTGTGCACGAGGAACATTCCCCTCCTCGATCGATGGCTGAGTACCCCCTGACAACGAGAAAGAGTATGCTATTGAAGGCCCAAAGAGTCTTTTTCTTGAACGGATGTCCTAAGTAGCCAATACAGCTGTTCAGGTGTCCGACACCATTGCAGGAGAAGATGATAGTTGTCGGTCTGTTCTCTGCGTTCTCGCTTGGTTTTGGCATACCCGTACTCCTGGATAAGGGTAAAGGAGAAGAGAGAGGGGCATATCCTTTGCCTGGCGACTCTCTCCAGGTTATGCTACGGAAAAAAACCAGATGTAACAATGATCTACAATATATGTTAATGTTCGGAATAGAAGCGAAGCAAACTATGGCGGTTGGAAACGTGCCTGTAAGGGGAACGCGCTGGTCACCTATTCGACTCTTTCCGTCAGTTTCGCACTGACAACGTCAAACCTCGCCAAAGCTTTGGTAACCGCAGTATGCAGGAATGTTTGCAAAAAGATCACTCTGGTCTTGAGGGTCTTTCCACCTGAGAAGCCTCCTCGCTCATCTGAGATGGCTCATTTTGTTGCAACAAGTACTGCACGCCGGTGTTACCCAAGTCTTGGCGAGGTTTGCCACCAAACCCGCCAACACCTCCTTCAGGTAGACCTTTTCTTTGGCTCTGGGCCTCATTGATGTCAAAGAAAACCTCTAGCTGAAGCCCAGAGCCAAAGAAAAGGTCTTCTGTCCAGATCACCGCACGCACGGAATGATAGCACCAATGAGGAACGCAGCACTAATAGGCCGACGAGGCGACCTATGCATTGAATGCCGGAAGGCATCCTTGAACATGGCTCGGTGATGCTTTTCGCGTTCCAGGGCTAGACGGAAGCTGGCAGCCGCGTCAGCGCGTCCCTCTTCTTCAGCCTCACGAATGAAGCGCGGATACATCTCCTCAATCTCGTCGTCCTCACCATTGGCCGACTCGTCCAGGTGTCCCAGCGTTGAAGTAATACTTCCTGCGACCCGCAGATGGCTGATTCCGTGAATCGTTTCGGCGCCGGCCGCTTCCAGGAATAACTGCGCAACTTCGGGATGTCCTTCCTGCATCCCTGCATGGCGAAAGCAGTGTACTTCAGTCTCGCTCTCGCCTCACCGGTGATGGCTTGTTGGAGGTTGGTTTCAGTTTTGTTCATGATTGTCCTCTTCCCTGTATGTTGTACCTCTAAAAGAGTCTTCACTCTTCCAGGTTATTACTCGTTTGCTCATGGGTAACCTATGTATTTGTTCTCTAGTGATCATCGGCTCTGCACCTCCTTAAAATGTGGCCCTTCCTGCTCGCAGGGCATTCAGGATGACAATCACGTCAAACGCTTCCTGTAAAAGAGCGCCCGCTGCCGGGCTAATGAAGCCAAAGGCCGCAAAGAGCATGGCGATGAGACTGAGCCCATGCCGACCCAGATGCCCTGCAAGGCCACACGCATGACATGGCGACCGATGCGCACCGCTCGCACGACACGCAGGATATCGGTTGAAAGCAACACGGTATCAGCGGCTGAGGCGGCGGCGGTTAAGCCTTGCGTGCCCAGTGCCATACCAACCGTGGCGCTTGCCAGCGCCGGGGCGTCATTAATGCCATCGCCTACCATCAGCACACGCTGCCCCTGTTGCTCAAGTTCCTTGACGATGCGTACCTTATCCTCCGGCAGGCAGCGCGAGATCACGTGGTCCACCTGCGCGATCTCGCCAATTTGCTGCGCGACCACGTCGCCATCGCCCGTCAACAGAATCGTTTCTTTGATCCCGGCCGCGCGCAAATCTGTCGAAAGGCGTGACAAGTTCTGGACGCGGAACGTCTTCAAGGACCAGGAGTCCCTCGACCTGTTTCTTCACGGCAATGTAGCTACAGATTTGACCACGCTCGACGCGCCTCTCGCGTTCGGAGAGGAGGGAGGCCGGTACAGGGATAGCAAGGTGCTGCATGAAGGTACGATTGCCGACTGCTACTTCAACGTCATCCCTTGTGCTTTGCCCCTCCACCTGCCGATCGGAAGCCTCCACCGGCACTCGTCCTTGCACACCCTTGCCGAAGATTTCCTCGAAATCGTTAGCTGTACTGAGGGGTAAGGTGCGTTCCTGGGCGGCCTCCACGACGGAGTGCGCCAGGATGTGCGCTGAAAGCTGTTCGACAGAGGCGGCGAAGCGCAGCAGCGCGTCTTCATCGTAACCGGAGGGACTGCGCAACCCGGCATGATCGTCTGCGCCCATCACGTCTGCACCTTGCTCATCGCTGCTGCGCGAGGACGATGGTGGTCACTTTGGGTATTCCCAGTGTCAGCGTGCCGGTCTTATCGAAGACGGCGACCGTCACTTCTCCCAGTTGCTCGATGGCCCCACCACCCTTGATGATGATGCCGTTACGTGCCGCGAGATCGATGCCGGAGATAATGGCAATCGGCGTGGCTAAGATCAGTGGACAGGGGGAGGCGACGACCAGCACGGCCAGCGCGTAGATGCTATCGCCAGAGAGGCCCAGGTCAGGCAGGCCAATCCCACCGCTGCAAGGGTGAAGCCGACACTATAGCGATCGGCCAGGCGGTGGATCGGGGCTTTCTGCGTCTGAGCTTCCTCGACCAGGCGCACGATCTGCGCATATTTGCTCTCTGCGCTGCGCTTGCTCGCGCGAATTTCCAGGACACCGTCCAGGTTGACGCTGCCAGAGAGCACGAGCATCCCAGGGGCTTTGCGCACAGGCACGGGTTCGCCCGTCAGGTCCGCCTCGCTAAGGCTGGCAGAGCCGGAGGTCACGACGCCATCGACGGGGATCAACTCCCCCGGTTTGACGACGATCTCCATGCTGACTTCGACCTGGTCAGCCGAGAATGTTGACCAGGTTCGTCTCCCTGCCAGATATGCGCGACACGCGGAGCGCGTTCAGCGAGTGCCGAGAGAGAGGAGCGTGCACGTCGGAGAGCAAACGCTTCCAGTGCCTCGCCGCCGGAGAGCATCAACACGACCAGTGCGCCTGCCAGGTATTGCCCCAGGACGACCGACCCCGCAATCGCCAGGATCGCGATCACATCGACCCCAAATTCCTTGTGCAGGAACTGCTGCACGGTTTCCCACAGCAGCGGAATACCCCCCAGGAGCACGACCGCAAGCAGCGTCCAGTTGGCAAGCGGACCGTACCCGGCAAGCCAGAGCACAAGGCTCACGGTCATCAGCGCGACCGCCCCGCAAGGAAGAGGGTAGTGTTTCACCATATGCCACAATCGCCCGGGCCAACGCTGCTTGGGTGCAGCAGAGGGCACACTTGTGGCTGATCTTCTCTGCCTCTGCTGTCAGGGAGAGAAGCAGCAGGATCATGAGTGGGTGCATGCGTTGTCTATCCGGCATTACTGTATCTCCCTCGTTGTGTGTCTTCGTGCGTCTTCCTCAGATGATTCATCGTTACGGGACGCGCGTTAGTCTTCTTCGTTGTCCTCATCATCGTGGTCCTCCTCATCATCGTGATGGGGCCCGGTGGTGTTCGCTTCCCCTTCCCTTCCATCTGACCGAGCCCATAACCGGCGAAGCCGCCAGCAACAGCACCGAGGCCACCAGCCAACAAGGGAATCGACAGCTCCTTGTTGAGGCGGATATCCGGGCTGACCTGGGTAGCCCTGCTGAGGATAACCTTGCGGCGGTGGATATCCGGGCTGACCTGGGTAGTTCTGCTGGGGATAGCCTTGCGGCGGTGGATATTCAGGCTGACCTGGGTAGTTCTGCTGGGGATAGCCTTGCGGCGGTGGATATTCAGGCTGACCTGGGTAGTTCTGCTGGGGATAGCCTTGCGGCGGTGGATGTCGGCTGACCTGGGTAGTTCTGCTGGGGATAGCCTTGCGGCGGTGGATATTCAGGCTGACCTGGGTAGTTTGTTGCTGGGGATAGCCTTGTTGAGGATAGCCCTTGCTGCGGCGGCATGGGGGCTGGTGACGTTCCCGTTTTCATCTGCTGGAAGAGGTTCCGCGCAGTATTGAACAGCTCTTTGAAATTCATGGGCATGGTTTTTTCTCCTTTCTGTGAGGCGTTTTACGCGTTGCGAGACGTTTTGGCGTTGGGATTGATGATCCCTCTGCTACCTGTCGTCAGAGAGGTCTCTCTCCATCTTCTCCTTTACGAATGGAAGATTTTCAGTGCTCTTGCTTCGCTCTTGTTCTCCAGAGTCGACACGCCGTCATCTGATCCTTGACACTAGCGGGTAGTCCAACCTGCAAAAAAATCAGCCCGGGCAAGAGGTGAAACGGCTTCTTGAGAGACGTGAGGTACTTCCTCACTCCCCGTTTTTGGCCGCATTCCCAGCCCACATCCATCAAGACCCAGCTTGTCGCGTCCCCCAGAGTGTAGCATTTGAGTGTCCCAAAACGATCACAGCGCAAGTGAGGAACATCTCAAGGAGGTCACAAATTGGTAAATGCCCTGAGAAAAGTCGTTCTTACACAATCTTGATGCCGGTGGCGAAGTCAAAAAGTGGGGAAAGAGACCACAAAAAAGGTCATTTTTCTCTTCTTGGTGGGGAATGTCAACCACCTTTCGTGCTTGAGAAAAAATAGAACGTCCCTTCGAAAGTCGACTTCGCCACCAGTATCAATCTTGGTGATAAAAGCTGATCAGCGTGGGACATTGAAAAAATATTCACCCGCTCTGGCAGCGATTTCTGGAAGTGTCTTCGTAGCTCTACAATAGCCTTTTCACCAAGATTGTGTAAGATCGACCCTTCGCGCCGATCACCACCTAATTGTTAGACCAAAATGAGCTTTTTCAGAGAAACTCAATCAGCTTTCCAGGCTGTTAAACCAAGTTCAACGAGCATTTTTAGTCCAATAGATAGGAAAGGTATGTGTCACAAGGTCTTGGCGAGCTCTGTTCTGGCATGAAACCCTGTCGCTCATTCTGGGCCACGTAGCTCTGGGCCTTCTTGGTGTGCTATCTGTCAGCGTGGCTGCCGGGAAGATTTGTAAACCATGCGTGGCGAGGTTTCGTATGAAAGTGCATGAAAAGCGCAAAGAAACAACCGAAGGTGAAATGTTGCGTCTCATGAACAGCACTCCAACAGCAAAAAGTAATACCCTCTCGCAAATGCTGGATTCCGACAGCCAGCCATGCTATACTGCGAGCACGAGGGTACAAAGAACAGGCCCACGCCCGATTGAGGGATTGCAACAAGCATTGAAAACTTACTAGAGACATTTCATCAAGGTCAGAACAGGCCCACGCCCGATTGAGGGATTGCAACCCTGCAGTCATGCGTCAGCCTGAACTACTCTGACGGTCAGAACAGGCCCACGCCCGATTGAGGGATTGCAACCCCACAATTCCATAACGAGGCTGCCCCTGCTCGTTCGCGTCAGAACAGGCCCACGCCCGATTGAGGGATCGCAACACTAATCTGATCAACACCTTGATACTTGGCGATAGACGCGTCAGAACAGGCCCACGCCCGATTGAGGGATTGCAACTATCGAATCTGACACGCTCTGGAATAGCTGTGGCCATAGGTCAGAACAGGCCCACGCCCGATTGAGGGATTGCAACAGATGACCGTATAACTGCCAGCCAATATAACTATACACGTCAGAACAGGCCCACGCCCGATTGAGGGATTGCAACGGTAGTGCTACTCTACTGATAGTACTGCTATCTCAGGTCAGAACAGGCCCACGCCCGATTGAGGGATTGCAACTAATCATAATGGAGACGCTGCGGGCTGTAAAGCGTCAGAACAGGCCCACGCCCGATTGAGGGATTGCAACAATAGTATATATGCCGGTGTCTCGGACGCGCCGACGTCAGAACAGGCCCACGCCCGATTGAGGGATTGCAACAAATGCAATGTACGTATCACGCGATAAGTTCACGGTCAGAACAGGCCCACGCCCGATTGAGGGATTGGGTAGTGGCTCACTTGAGCAGGATGGCCCGCTCTCGATTGTAGCGATGAAGAAAGAGGAGCAGGCACGCCTCGTGCATGACCACTGACTTGGAAAAGGAGAACGTCATGCGGACAAAACGGGCCAGTCGTTGGCGCAGCGTGTTATTCCACCGCTCCACGTGAGCCGTTTCTCCGGTCTCTTTGCCCACGGCTATGTGTTGCTCCTCCGGGATCACCGCCGCGTAGGCCGCCCAGAAATCGGTGAAGCAATGCCCCTGGCGATACCCCTCTGGAATGGCTTCCCACAACCGCTGACACGTCTTGTTTGCTCCGATCCCCAATCGCATAGGCGACCACTTGTCGCGTCTTGCGGCAGAGGGCAATCCAAATCCAGGAGTCGTTGCGCTTTTTTGAGCACAAACGACCAGAGCTCATCCAGTTCCAGGATCGTGGACGTGGGATCTTCGGGATCCGGGGCGAGCAGAGTGGTCCACAAAGGCGGAAGCTGAGCTACTTTTTTTTGATCCAACTTGAGACGGTGGTACGCGAAACCCCGAACGGTGCGCGTGAGACCGCGCAAACTGCTGCGTTCTTGGTAGGCATGCAGGATCTCCTCGCGGCGAGCTTCGGGATAGGCGTGGGGAGTGGGGTTCTCGCGGCTTTGCCGTCCGCACGCGCGGCAGCGATACAGCTGTTTGCCATTGGGGGCGTGGCCATTGCGTACCAGAGCGTCGCTCTGACAGTGAGGGCAGTGAACGGTGATGGTGACCATGAAAGGCTCCTCTTTTTTGAGAACTGGATTGCTCTTCACAGTCTACCATATCCTGCTTATTTGTGCCACTACCGGCGCTTTGAAACTCATAATTGTATCGCTGCTCGTCTGTAAGGTTTCCTTGGCTAAAACGAGCCTGCTCTCCTGGTAGGCAATCGTCAACGGCCTGGCGACTGACGCTTGTGGTCATAGCAACCGTCCTTGCTCGAGTGACTCCACCTCAGCAGCATCAAAGATGGCATAGCGTGAGCCGTTCGCTGGCGCTCCATCAAGCCACACCGAACAGCGCCAGCAGCACAAGCCACCGCCAAAGTACCGAACAACGCTCACCACCCCGATACCCGCCGGTGTGTTGACACGCATGCCTTGCACCAGGTTCGTTGTGTGTTCCTGCTCGGCCTGGCCGTCGAGTTGCCCACTATCCTGGACGTTGGGCAAGGGCGCAGGTTCTGATGGATGCTCAATCGGTGTTCTGCAACGCGCCAACTCGTGTGGCGGCGTGTTCAGCAACAAGCGGACCGATCCGCCTTTGCTGAACCGTTTGCGTCTACGCCACGTTCGACGTGGACAGCCTGCTCGCTTTTCCGGCTGCGCGGGCGCGGGTTGTGTGCTGGAAGCAGGTTCTGCGTACCCAACAGTGCATAGAGTCTCTCTATATGGGTTCTCAGGTACGTTCGGAGAACACTGGTGTGTGTGTGTGTGTGGTGTTGTTGTTGTTCGTGGGTCTCCGCCTGGTCCGCCCTCCATTTGTGCAGGTAGCGGGCTGCCGTGTCCGTCGCTACGCCTGCCGCTCGGCCTAACCGGTGAATAGCAAGCCGTATGCCCTGGGCCTCAAGCTGGCGGCGAGCCTGGTCAAGCTTTGCGTCGTCCTCGGCCTCTTTCACCAGGCGGGCCTCTTCGCCCTGGTTGGTCAACCTGGGCATGTTTGAGACAAAGTGGGTGACGGGGAGATAGTCGATGTCGGCCTTGCACAAGCTGATCGTGATACGTCCGTTGTACCTCAAGGGCCGGTGCCGGTGCGCACATTGGGTCAGCTCGGCGTTGGTCAAGTACTCTGCCAGGTGCTGCACACGATCGTCGTCGTAGACAAAGTCGCTGCGCCCGTTCTCTGTCGGGTGACTGCCCTCTCTGATCGGCTGCGGATCGTCGCGGTAGAGCGTGCGAGCTATCCTGTACACCGTCTCGGGTGCCAGGGTCGGCGTGCCCACAAGCAACAGGATCTCGCACTGCTCTAACCCGTTGCTGCCTCGCGCTGCCCAGAAGTGGTTACTCCTGCCCTGCGGTATGCCCAGGGCTTCACGCATCGCCTTTTCGTTGCCCATGTAGGTAATCAGTCCAACTTTGCCCTCCCTGGCCTTCTCGCCCTGCGGGTCAACCTGCTTGAGAAAGAAGCGCAGCTTGCGGATCGCTCGCGCCAGGTCGCGTCCGTGCTCTTGCTGCATGCTGGTCTTGCTGCACCGTTCATTGACATGGTAGTGCCTGGTGTGCGATGGTGGCTTGACCTCTGGCCGGTCAATGATGACCTCGCCGCCGTACCAACGCTCAAGGATTGCTCTGTTCGCGGTTGCATCTGCCATGCCGATAGCGCGGCGGTGGCCGTCCTGGGTGGTGGCGTTGATGCGCCTGGTCGTGGTGATGAAGAGCGTGGCCCGCTTCTGCTTGCTGACCACGATACGGAGACAGGAATTGTAGTCCTGTCCGCGCTGCCACTTCACCAGCTCGTCGAGTGCCGCGTAGAACAGGACGGGTAACACCACCTCTGGTACGTCTGCGTCGTCTTCCAGACTCTTCGGCCAGGGGTGTGCGTCGGTCGCGTGATAATCGTTGTGCAGCGTTCCCAGGATCTGGGCCAGGTCTTCCCGGTTGTTGCTCCACAGGTGTTGGTTCAGCAGGTCAAGCACGTCTTTGCCCTGGTAGCTGCCCTCTCCGCGTTCGTGGGCCAGGTCGGTCATCGTGGCTTGCCATGCGAGAAAGAACCGGCTCGCCGGGGCCGAAACTGCGAACTGGTGTGCAGCTTTCGCCAGGCGCTCGACGCAGTACCGCTTCTCCTGCAAGCCAGTCGGGCAGGTTGAACTCTTCAATGAGGATGGCTTCATGGTGGGAAACATAGGCCGTCTCGCTGTGGGCGATCTGGTAGATCGCGCTGCCCTGCTCTTCATATTGGAGCAGATGGGCGCAGGGCTCGGTGTGGGCCTTATGCACTGGCCTGGTATTGTACCCCATGCTCCCTATCCGGTGGTGCTTCTCATGATCTGGGCACGTCTGTTCGTTCGCGGTGCGGATGCGCCGTTGCTTCTGGTATCCAGGGACGCCATCGGCGAGTTCATGTCGAGGGACAATCACGGCGGTATCGAGCAGATCGCAGATCTCGGCGTAGGCATGGCTCTTGCCCAGGCCCGGCGCTGCGGCTGCTACATAGAGTGCGGTGTCTGAGGCTTTCAGGTGCGCTAGCGTCCGGTTCTTGATGCCCTGTACTGATGCGTAGAGCTCGGCATTGCGCTGCGCCTGGTCAAAATATCTGACATCCACTCATAGACGTACCGGATGACCTGGTAGCCGCTTGTGCGCTGGTGTTTCTCGGCCTGGCGCTCGCTCTCGGGTGTCGGGCCTCCGGGTCCGGGAGATGGCGACGGTGGTGCTGGATCTGGCCCGCGCTCTGGGAGGATCACGCCGTATTGCTTGCACCTGGCGTTGTAGATCGACACTTGGAGCTTCGTGTAGCGGCCCTTCACGGTGCTGATCTTGTACAACGCTCTGCGGTTGCGCCCGGATGCCCTGAAGAGACGTTCCACCTGGGCGCTGCAATCGTTGCTCGCGCTGTCGCCTGTCCAGTACAGCAGCAGCAGGATGAGATCGAAGTCGGCCCGACTGGTGTCGTTGCGTTGGTGCGGATCGCCGCCGTTCCAGAGTGCCCGGAAGGTTGCGCTATTTTTCGCGGCCCTGGCCTTGTCGAGCACCAGGAGATCGCCCTGGGGTAAATCGGCCTCGCGGATCGCGGGGGCTAGTGGTGCCTGGCGCTCAATCTGCGTTTCGTAACCTGTTCGTGACGCTTTGTGCGCTTGCTGCCAGCGCTGACTGGCTCTTGTTGGGCAACGGTGCGACTCGGCAGCTGGCACGTACAGTGGTGCTTGGCCTGGTCGCCGTGTTGGGCAACATCGCGGGCCGGGTCACACACACACACACACACACCAGTGTTCTCATGCTCCCATGTCCTGAGACGTTCCACCAACGCGTTCACCTGGGCCTGCTGGTCCTTCAACTCTGGAATAGGGGGAACGCCGGGAACGGGTATGCCGGTAAGAGTGCTATAGCGGCCTGAGTCGTACAATTCCACCTTGATGCCCTTGTAGAAGTAGACGTGCTTCGCGCCCTCCGGCAATTGGGCCAGGGGGAAAATATGGACGCCGTCGCCTCGGGATTGCTCGCGATGTGTGTCGAACATGGCCAGGATTTCCAGAGCGGCGGGGTGAACCTCGTTGGTGTCGTGGTGAATGCAGTGGTCGAGGTCAATCTGCAGAATGCCGTCTGCGAGCACGCGCCCGATGCCGCCGACGTTGCGATGTTGCTGGCAAGCTTTCACGGCCTGGGGGAAGGAAGACCATGATCGCTCATTGGTCGCACTGGCCTTAAAGTACTGCTCACTCTGGAGCAGTGCGCGGGCGTTGTAGGGCGTCTTGGCGATCGTATCGCCGCGTTGCTCAGGTATCCATACGAGGTGCCTTTTTCCGGTTCTGAGCTGGAGCGGGATATGCTGGTACTGTGGCTCTTGAATGCGTGAGAGAGACTCCTGCTTGTGGGCGTCATCGTGCGTGAGCGCGGTGGTGGAGAGCGTCATGTTACTTCCCCCCTCTCTCGCGCTTATGGGCTGCTTTGACCGTGCGGCGTACGGTTTCATAGGAGACGCCGTAGTCTTGCGCGATCTGGCGGAGGGGTTCGCCTTGCTCGATGCGGTGGAGCACATCGGGCCAGTTTTCAGGGGGAATACCATACTGTGGGTTTGCAGGGCCGGGGCGTCGTTGCTTGCGTGGTTGTGAGCGGTTCGGGGGCAACAGAAAAGGGCCGTTCCGTGCTTGCATCAGTTGTCACGGAATCTAGCCCAAAAGTTGTCAAAACCGGAACCGACGGGCTTCGAGTACGCGCTCTTCTCCGTGATCAACATTTGAAAATCTCACTCATTCTGGGGTTGCCATACTGTGGTAGAGTCTTTGTCAGAAATAGTGATCTTCAGAAACACTCTTAGCGAAAAATGGAAGGAGGATTGCGCTAGACTCTCCAGCTAAGCAGTGCATATTGTGCTTTAATCCACGACTGGCTTACCAGCAACATCGCCGGTCCATTAAAAGCTTGAGTGGGAACATTCGGATGGTTTGGTAACCTACTTAACCTACATCCATAAACAGCAACAAAATAAATATCTTTTCCTGCCATGAGGGCTGCTCATGGATGTCAGTGTTATGGCGTGATGTTCACTTCTACAAGACAGCCCAATAGTCTGCAGCCAGGTCGGCATTCTGTTCCGCATCAGCAGAGATGGTGACAAATTCTTCCTCATGCTCATCAGGCGGTGTGGCAATTTCATCATCAGGAGCATGAACAAATTGACCATCATGCTCAATGACAGAATTTGACCTGGAACCGTTCCCCATCTCTGGTCTGTCCGTTGTAAAAAGCGACACATTGGGCATGGGCGGCCCAACCCGTGCAAGCAGGTCGTAGTACTCTGTAAGACGCAAGGCAATTAACTTAGCAGGCTGTTCTATCATGTGGTGCTTCATGGCATCGGCCTTGAGCGCCTCTAGAGCAAATGAACTCTTGAGCAAGCCAACCGTAAAGTACTGATATTTCTCTGTATCCTTTGCCACTATCAGGGTTTCACGGTAAAAGGAAGCTCTGCGCACCTAGACAGCAACGGGAAAGGATGGTAGACTGAGAAAAACCCCGGAGTGCGACGAAGAAGGAGGCTCTCTACCATGCCCGCCACCGTGACCCCAGAACAACGCCAAGCCGCCAAGCGAGAGATCATCAGAGCTATGGAGCAGGGGGTATCAGCTCATGAGGCGAGAGTACGCAGTGCGGTCCCGATGCATCGCACGACGGTGTATCGGCTGCGCGTGTCGGGTGCAGCGCAAAGGGGAGAGCGGCTTTGTTGATGGGCGGTATGGACACCCGGTTAAGCTGCGTGGGGAGGTGCTCACCTACCTGATAGAGCACTGCCAGACCTGCCCGAGTGTTTCAAGTGCTCAGGTACAACGTACTCTTGTTGAACGCTTCGGTTCTGCCCCCAGTGTCAGCCAACTCAACCGTGTCCGTGCCCGCCTGGGATTGAGCCGTCAATCGGTGCCGCGAGAAAAAAAGCCTCAAGCGGCTTTCTTCCTTGGGTAGTGGTTAGCTGGTAAGTGATAAGCCCAAATTATACTGAACAATAAACCACTTGGTAACCATATCATGATACTCATCAGATGCGGGAAAAGGACAATGTTTGTCGAACGTAGCGGCCTACGCGTTGACGTAAGGTGTTGTTCCAGCGTTCCATATGCGCAGTCTCCCCAGGCTCCTTCCCAACACAATGATGGGTTTCAGCCGGGAACAGTATTGATAGGCATGCCAAAAGTCACTGAAGGTATGGCAGTGTTTGTATTCATGCGGGATGGCTTGCCATAACCGAAGACAGGTCGCGCGGGCTTCGGTCTCCAACGGCAAAGGCGACGATTTGGCGGGTTCGGCGGCACATCGCCGTCCACCACCACCGGGCCTGGTCTTTTTTGCTCAAAACTCCAAATTTCATCGAGTTCGAGCACATCATCTGGGATTGCAGGGAGAAGGGTCCCTTTGACATCAGGCAGGTTCTCAACGTGCGCTTTGAGCCACCCCGCAATGGTTTGCCGTGCCATGGCAAAGATCCGTGCCACTCCACGCAGGCTACACCGCTCCAGGCAAGCCCGCAGCACAGTTTGTTGCTCAGTTTCTGAATATACTTGCTTTGGCATGAGAACGCGATAGGTGCCACAGTCCTTACAATGGTACTGAGCATTCCCATAATGATTGGTTCCATTTTTGACAATATTTGTATTCCACAGACACGGCAGACGTATGTCATCATTTCTTAAATCATGACCCCAATTCTACCTCATCACTTACCACCTAACCACTACCGAGAAAGCAAACCGCAAACCAGAGACCAATTCAACGAGCCAGCAGACAAACTGACTTTCCAATCCACACTACTCAGGCCATAGCACGGGGATACATCCTGAGGATCAACCATTCATATCAGGGGATTTAGAGGAAGATGAGAGGTATTATGAAACACGGCCTCCATCGAGTGCCAGACGGTACCAGACAAATAATCAGCAGGTTATCCAGCAGGGCAACCGAAGACTTGTCATTCATCATGAGCCACTCCCAAAACAGACATCTACATTGGTCACTTATTCTTGGCTTGGGGATGTTACTCATGATTGGTTTATGGGTTGGCGGTTCCTCTATTGTGAGTTGGTGGAGCAATCACCAATTAGACAGCACCTATGGTATGCCCCGTACCTACCAGACAGATCAAGTTGTGGGACATGCTGACTCCACTGTTCATCCATCACATTTTATCGCGATAAACCTCTATTCCCGAATAACAATCATTGAAATCCCCGGCAGTGACAGTTCCCACGCCCGTATTTACTCAGGCCCAACACTATTTTCAGATAATGGCGACACCATCCCTGTCACCCTCGAATTTAGATGTGAATGGAGACGGAAAAATTGACATGATTGTTCACATCGGCGACCAATCAATCATTTACCTCAATGATGGCACCCAATTCAAACCGCAGCAGTAGGAGGAAAAATATGTACCAAGTGGATGAAAAGCCTGAGACCGTGCATATTTATGTTGTCAGGGAGGAAGTACGCCCCTCGCTTCTTCCCATTTTCCTGTCAGTGTTTGCTCTCTTGATCCTCATTGTTGTCGGTTTGTTCCCCTATCAGCAGCCGGAAATACGGAAGATCATTCGTGTTCCGGCTCTCCTCTTTCCGCTCCAAACATTTACGACTTCAGTGAAAGTCATTCCCACAGGCATTAAGACCTATCCCGCAACAACAGCCCACGGGATATTGACATTAACCAACGGCTCTATACTTTCATATGGTTATCCAAAGGGACTTCACTTTTTTGGAAATGACATTGAAATAGTGACAGACTCCAACGTTTTTGTTCCGGCAGGAAACGCGTCAGGGTATGGGTACGCAACCGTTTCAGCACATGCGATTCTCAGTGGCAAACAAGGGAATATTGCGGCATTGGTCATTAATACGGTTGAAGGAACCAGCATTTATATCCGCAATCTTCAATCATTTAGCGGAGGCATGGACAGTTATTCGGTTCCCATTGTGACAGTTCAGGATATACAACGAGCTATTGAAAAAGCAAGAAATGTACTCATTCAGCGCACATTTGCAGGCCTGCTTGCTCATCCTTGTAAAGAAATCATGAATGCAACGGAAAAATTTGTTGCTGCATCATGGACGTGTCAGTTTGTCACCTATGCAACTCCTCATTTACTCCAAGTGAAGTACTCCATGCAACGGTTCAAGGTCGAAGCGCCGTTTTAGATGTCATTTTTGTAGAGCTTACAAGAATTGTAGTCAAATAGTCTTGAAAATGTGTTCAATTATCGGGTATACTTGAGAGGTATCCTCACTCATTGGTGACACCGTTTCACCATCCCTCACCACGCTTCTTTACCATGTGGAATGGAAGATACCTCTCATATACCTATTCAGAAAGAATGGGAGTTTCTCTTGCCAAAGGATCATGTGTTACGAGCAGCCGCATATTTGCGCCGCAGCACCCCAGGAAAGAAGCAAATTTTTCCCTTGGGATGCAACGAGATAAAATCACGCAGTATTGCCAAGAAAACGGCATTTACCTTTCAGTAGATCATATCTTCTTTGATAAATATACCGGCATGGAATGGCGCGAGCGAAAGGGAATGCAGCAAACGCTTGAAGTTGCAAAGCTCAAATTGGTAGATGTCGTCATTTTTTATCGC